>NC_018025.1:1200000-2400000 GCF_000266945.1 Desulfomonile tiedjei DSM 6799 | reverse complement strand
TTTCCGATTCTCCAATGCAGGCAACAAGCCGCTTCTCCTGCGAGAAGACGATGCATTTACATTACGGCCGGAACAAGGAGGATGAAATGGACAAACCTGGAATCAAGCGACGGGACTTCATGAAGATGGGATTGCTCACTGCGGCTGCATCTGCTCTCGGGTCGGGCGTCATGAAACCGGTCGGGCTTTGGGCTGCAACCCCGAAAATCAAAGGCCCCATAAAAGTCGGGTACCAGGCGGTTCTTTCCGGAACCCTGGCCGGTTATGGCGAGTTTCACAAAATGGGCGCACTCATGGCCATGGAAGAAATAAATGCAGCGGGCGGGATTGCCGGGAACAAGTTGGAAATCGAAATCCGTGATTCGACCCTGGCTGCTCCCACGGCACTCCAGAATGTTCGCTATTTCGTGGATAGCTGGGAAGCAGATCTGCTCGCTGGAGTGGATTCATCAGGACAGGCTCTCGCTGTTGCACCCGCAGTCGGGCAGCTCGACCGCATTCTCATGGTGACCCATGCCGCCACGGAGAAGCTCACCGAGGATGAAGTATTCAAAAAAGGCATCAAACAGGTATTCCGTATTTGCACTCCCACCTATCAGGATGGTAATGCCGCGGCATTCATTGCAAAAGATCTTCCTGCAATGAGCTGGGCAACCATCAATCCCAAGTATGAATATGGATTCACCACATGGAAGATGTTTCAGGACACCCTGGGAAAACTGAAACCGGGCGTCAAGTTTGTGGCGGATTCCTGGGCTCCGTTCGGAACGACCGACTTCAGACCTCACATCAACACGATAATGGACGCCAAACCCGAAGGATTGTACTCCGTTGTCTGGGCCGGCGAGCTTATTACCATGATGAAACAGGCGCAACAGGCAGGCCTGTTCGACAAAGTCAAACACATCCTTCTTCCTGTAGGAGCGGCAATGGATGTCCTGGAGGGACTCGGTCCGGAAATGCCTGACAATATCTGGATCTCGGGACGCTATTTCTTCCTGTATCCGGATTCGCCGCAAAACAAAGAGTGGGTGGCCAATTTCCGCAAACGCTGGAATCACTATCCTGCATATGTCTCTGAAACGGCATATTCCACCATGTATGCGTTCAAGAAAGCCATCGAAGCTGCCGGCTCCAAGGAAACCGGGCAACTTATCAAGGCCATGGAAGGCATGGAACTCGACAGTCCTGCAGGAAAACGAGTGTTCAGGAAAGAAGATCATCAGGCAATGTACGAAGTCCCGTGGGGTCTGACGGCAAGCAATCCCAACTATCCTTTCAAGATAATGGGTAAGCAGATTGTGATCCCGGCGAAGGAGTGCTTCAATCGTCCGCCCTTCGAGGGTGAGGGTACGCATCCTCCGTTCAAGTCGTGATGACCAAACTGTATGAAAAGTTTGTTCCCGAGTCTTTTTCGAGGACTTCTAATAGTGTCCATTCACAGATACATAGGGAAAATCCCCCCTATCCCCCCTTTAAATAAGGGGGGATTAAGTTGTTGCCTCTTACCCCCCTTTCGTAAAGGGGGGCTGGGGGGATTTGAATCGGACAAAACTTTTGGCAACACTGTATGCTTACGAGTTCGATGGCGCTAGAAAGAACAGTGCGATACCAACCGTGAATGCAGGAGTAAGCTCGGCTTTCTCCTGCAAAATTAAGTTATTATTCGGTACAGATCGGAGAGTGGTTTCGATGTTGGAATCCCTCATTCATGTGAGCCTTACAGGAATTTCCGCGGGAATGTTTATTTGGCTGGTGGCCAGCGGATTGACCCTCATCTTCGGAGTGTTGCGGGTGCTGAATTTTGCGCACGGAAGCTTCTACATGTTAGGGGCATACCTTTGCTACACAGTTCTCCGATACATTGGAGTCGATTTCTGGTTGGGTGTTATAGTCGGTCCGCTGGTAGTATGTGTGGTGGGTTTCCTCATGGAACGTTTTCTGCTGCGCCAGGTATATGATCTGGAACTTCCCTATCAGCTTCTTCTCACCTTTGCCATGGTGCTCATATTCGACGAGTTGGTGAAGATGATCTGGGGTGCGGGATCAATCGGGTCCCCCACTGTTCCGGGACTTTCCGGTTCGATTCAGATCGCAGGACGCAATTTTCCTGTATATAACCTCTTCATCATGGTAGTCGGACCACTGGTGGCAATCGGTCTTTGGGCTTTTCTGGAAAAAAGCTGGTGGGGTCGCCTGATTCGTGCAGCGGCTGCAGATCGTGAAATGGCTGCGGCCATAGGAGTGCGAGTCCCTGCTCTGTATACTGCGGTGTTCGTGTTCGGAGCATGGCTTTCTGCAGTTGGAGGAGCGCTTGCCGTCCCGTACGTGGGACTTCTCACGACAGGTATGGGTGAAGCTGTCATCATCAATGCTTTCGTCGTGGTGGTCATCGGAGGATTAGGCAGCCTGCAAGGGGCTTTTCTCGGAGCACTCTTCATCGGTCTCCTGAATTCCTTCGGCACCCGATACGTTCCTGCGCTGGACATGTTTCTCACATTCATCCTTATGGGTGTCGTGCTGCTCTGGCGGCCTCAGGGATTTTTCGCGGGGGTCGACCGATGAACCGTTACAGCAAGTACGTGATCGCCACTCTAGTTCTAGCAATACTCCTGGGCATCGGATTGTTCTCGAGCCGATTCATCTTGTATCTCACTATGCGAGTAATGATTCTATCCATATTCGCCATGGGCTATAACATTCTTTTCGGAAGGACGGGGTTATTGTCCTTCGGACATGCGGCGTTTTTTGCCACAGGTGCTTATGGAGCCGCTCTATGGTCTATGCACATCAGCAGCTCGCATCCGCTTTTGGGCATAATGGCGGGCGTTGTCGCTGCCGCATTCTTGGCGTTGATAATCGGATTCTTTTGTGTTCGCCACACGGAGATCTATTTCTCCATGCTGACGCTTGCCTTCGGTATGATGGTTTTCTCGTTGATGTGGAATCTCAGGGACATAACCGGCGGTGATGACGGACTTTCCGGAATCGTTCGCGGGTCCATATCGCTCGGTTTTTTCAAGATACCGATCATGAAAGATTCTCAATTTTACTTTCTCGTGTTGTTCTTCTTTGCATTGAGCAGTCTGATTATTTACCGCATTTATCAATCTCCCTTCGGCCTGGTGCTCGCGGGAATCAGGGAAAATCACATTCGAACGGAATTTGCCGGGCTGGGAGTGAGACGCTACAGGCTGGCGGCTTTTGTGGTTTCCGGTGCTTTTGCCGGATTGGCCGGAGCTTTGGGTCTGCTCTTGCAAAGCAATGTGACTCCGTTTTCGGCCCACTGGAGTCACTCGGCCGACCCGGTGCTCGTAAGTCTCATGGGAGGCCTGCAAACGTTCAGCGGTCCTTTTGTGGGAAGTATTCTGTTCGTAGTGTTGCGAGAATTTATCGAACGATTCACCCATAATTGGATGCTCTGGTTCGGACTCATTCTGCTCGCCATCATTTTGGGATTCCGAGGCGGAATTGTGGGCTCCACAAGCCAGTTTCTCAAAAGGTTTTCACGTTAAAAAGAGGACTGACAACTTACCACAGATATGTGAGGAAACCCTGATATGAATGCCGCTCTGCTCGAAGTACGCGATCTCAATAAGGCTTTCGGTAATGTCGTCACAGCCAGGAATCTGAGTTTCTCGCTTGCAGACGGGACGCTCACGTCCATTATCGGACCGAACGGTGCCGGAAAATCCACCTTGATAAATATTCTCAGCGGAAGTATTCCTCCCGATTCCGGAGAAATTCTCTTCCAGGGACAAGATATTACCCGATATCCTATAGACCGTCGTGTTCGCCAAGGGCTTTGTCGCTCGTTCCAGGTAGCCAATGTGTTCGGCCACCTTTCACTATTCGAAAATATTGCGATTCCGGTTATCGCATTAAAACAAAAGGCCACAAGCTTCCTTTGTTCGGTGAAAAAAGATTTGGAAGTGAAACAGGCGGTTGACAAGATACTGGATCGCATAGGTCTCCTGGATCATAGCCATGTTTCAGCAAGCGCTCTTTCTCACGGTGACCGCAGACTGCTCGAAGTCGGGATAGCTTTGGCAGCAAAACCGAAACTCCTGTTTTTGGATGAACCGACTGCAGGAATGAACCCCGTGGAACGGACGAGAATCCTGCAAAATATCCGGGATCTCTCCGCAGAAGGAGAAGTAACGTTTGTAATCGTCGAACACGATATGGATGTGGTGTTCTCACTTTCTGAACGGGTAATCGTTCTGTATCGCGGTAATATCATCGGAGACGGCACACCCGAACAGGTGAAATCGAATCCCAAGGTTCGTGAGGTCTATCTCGGTGAGGAGGTTGCTTAAATGCTCGAGGTGGAAAAAATCAACACCTACTACGATTCTTCCCACGTGCTGCAGAGTGTTTCTCTTAGTGTGCAATCAGGACAATCTGTGGCTTTGCTGGGTCGGAACGGAGCAGGAAAGACAACCACTCTTCGTTCAATCATGGGGTTGACGCCTCCGCGAACCGGATCTATCACCTTTGAAGGCAAACAGATCCGCGGTCTGGCTCCGTATGATATTGCCAGAAGCGGAATCAGCTATATGCCGGACGATTTGCGTATTTTCGTGGACCTTACCTGTGAAGAAAATCTGGAGCTTGCCCATCGTGTGTGTAAGCGATCGGGATATTGGACGCGCCAGAAAGTCGAGGAGCTGTTTCCGGTGCTTGCAGATCGGAGAAATCAGAAGGGCTTGAGTTTTTCCGGTGGCGAAAAGAAGATGTTAAGTCTGGGACGTGCTTTGATGATGAATCCCAGCCTCGTCCTGCTCGACGAACCTTCTGAAGGGCTCGCTCCACTCGTTATACGTAAGCTCATAGAGACGATCGGTGAGATACGCAAACGGGGGTTGACTCTTCTCCTGGCGGATCAGAATCTCAAGTTCTGTAGACAGGTCTGTGAATACGGCTATATTCTGGAAAAAGGGACCGTCGTTCACGAAGGAACCATGGAAGCAATTTGGTCCGATGAAGATGTTGTAAAGCGGTATCTCGCGGTATAATGTAATCGTTTTTTTCTTTAGTCAGTTCAGGGGTGAGTACAATGAGAATCCTCGTGGGGTATGACGGATCCAATCAGTCCAAGGGGGCACTGGAATTAGCCAAGAAACATGCTCTGGCTTTCGGCGCGAAAGTGTATCTTGTGACCTCTCTTTTCGGTGAAAATCAGACCAATCCTGAAGAAATAGCGGAAGCTGAAGAGGGTCTGGAGTTCGCAAAGAAAGACTTCATCGACAGCGGCATTGAAGTGGAGACTCACCTTCTCATCCGCGGACTCACTCCCGGAGAGGATCTGGTGCAATTCGCGAAAGAAAAGAACATCGATCAGATAGTGGTCGGAGTAAAGAAAGTGTCAGCCGTGGGCAAAATCATCTTCGGATCCAATGCTCGCCATGTGATTCTCAATGCACCGTGTCCCGTGCTTTCCATGAGATAAATTCGCCCGCCGTGCCGTGACTGATTCGGGGGCATCGGGGAAGCTCATCTTTTACCGATTCTTTCTTCTTTTCATAATCTGGGAGGCTGGAGGTATCCCTCGCTCCGGACGACGCAAAGCCGTCTAATCACTCCGCTCAGGACACCGCCAGCCTTCGCTATCTCATGCGAAATGGTATTAATACTCCGAACCAGACTCAAAAACCTCTTCGTGAAACGATTCTATTATTCTTTTGTCAGATCATACCAAAAGGAAGGAGAGAATCATGAAGACTATATTCATGCTCATGTTTACGCTGGTGCTGGCTTTCGCACTGATCACCCCCGCGGTCTATGCCCAACAGTCAATGCCGGCCAAACCAGCCGTGACACCCCAGGAAAAGGGAAAATCGCACGAGATGGGTCAAGATCAGACTCGCCATGACACGAAAAGTGGAGAAAAGAAAACCCGGTTGTGGGACGAATTGTCTCCGGAGCAACGCAACAAGATCAAGCAAGCGAGGCTGGAAACAGCAAAAAAAATGGAAGGCTTGAGATCCGAGATCGGAAAGCGGAGAATCGAGCTTATGGAACTCCGGTTTGCCGACAAGCCGGATTACGCAGCTATAGACAAGAAACGAAACGAAATTATGGACCTCAGGGACGAGATGAGAAAAGTGCGAAGACACTTTAAACAGAGTGTACTCTCCGTACTCACGCCTGAACAGAGGGAAAAACACGAAAAGAGGTTCGCCGAGCACGGAGGCATGATGGGCATGGGCAAAGGAATGCACCGAGGTCATGGTATGATGGGAGGCATGCACGGCATGATGGGAGACATGGACGGTGGAATGATGGGAGGCCGCGGACATCATGGAATGGGAGGAATGCGCGGCATGAGTTGCCCAATGATGGGGAAAGCTATGGAAGGCAGGGATGAGTTTGGTCCTGGAATCGGTTTCGAACAATCGGCCGGGGAATCAACTCCTTTCGAGTCGGGAATGCACGCTGAAGCAGAGTAGCTGAAGAGCTCATCCATTTTGTTGTGCCCGTAGCAGAAAGCCCTTTATTTTTAATGAGATAAAGGGCTTTCTGCTATCGGCATTTGTCTCCTAAACTCATTTCACCAAATCAATCACAGCATACCTTGAAGCATTTCGCAGTTGTGCACATAAGATAGCGCCTGTCCGGTCAGGGCAGAACGAAGTTTTGTCGTGTTGCGGTTACTCTTCTTCTTGACTTGATAAGATCATAATCGTACGCTCCGAGCATTACGGATTCAGCTAGAAAAAACACAGATATCACGTAGCGTCCGGTTATCGTACTGCAATGTCGTTTCCTATCCTCCAGAAGAACGTTTCACTTTCTCCAAGACTAGGGATATTCGTCGTTTTCTCATGCTTTCTTGCTCTGGCATGGACGATTCATCATGGCGGATTCGGTAGTCCCATGATTTTTGATTCCAAAGTGTGGATCAACGATCATGCGTATATCTTCGAGCAGGAAAACGTTCTCGAAATCATCAGAATATTCCCTTCTCGCGCGGTCTTTCTCACATCATTGTACCTGGATTATCTCATAGGCGGCATGAACCCCAGCCAATTCAGGATATCCGGAGCAATCTGTCTGGCTATGGCGAGCACGTTGCTGGTGGTGTTGAGTCTCCTGCTGTTTCAGTTGAGATCCGAAACTAAAGGTATAACCTGGAAAGAGATCGCTGTCAGTCTTCTGATAGGGCTGTTGTTTCTGGTCCATCCGCTTCAGATATATACGGTCTTGTACATATGGCAACGATCCGGTCTCATGACGTGCATGTTCTATTTTGCGGCTCTGTCCTTGTACCTTGCCACACGAATGGGCAAGATTTCTCCCCGGATTCTCGGGTACTCCGGAGTGAGCCTTTGTTTTGCTCTGGGCATGTTGACGAAAGAGACTATGGCAACCCTTCCAGTCGTGCTGCTGCTGGCCGAATTTGCGTTGTTCCGCCTGGACGTGAAGAGCCTCTTCAAGCGAGCTTTGGGAATTGCTCTCATTTGTTTGCCGGCAGTGTCGGCATATTTGTGTTGCACCTTTTTATTGCACAGCACGGGAAGCGTTGTCCCGCAGGATCTTGCAGAGCGCTATTTGGCCGATTTCAATGGGTCCGGGGTAACTGTATATGAGCTGCTGCTGACAGAAGGAAGAATCATCTGGTTTTACGTTGCCATGGTTGTAGCGCCTTATGTAACCGGGATTCACTTTATGAGGGCAGTGGAATTCTCGCAATCACTTTGGATTCCTCCTACCACCGCACTGGCATGGTCCGCTATCCTTTTCTTCCTGGGGTATAGCATCTGGTCGATTCGCAAAGCTCCTTTTGTATCCTTTTGCATTCTTTTCGCAATTGTTAACTTGATTCCGGAATCCACCTTACCCATGTGGATGTTTTTCGGATACAGGCCCATTCTCGCTATGTTCGGCATTTTCTTTCTGTTCGGCATGGGATTGATAGCGGTGCTCTCTCGGGTGGAATCCCGTTTTTCGAAAGCCACGCTGGAAAGTATCGCTGCACTCTTTTCTTTAGCGCTGGTCTGTTTGTTTGCGGCACAAACCTGGATTCAGGCCGACAAATGGAACCCATTTGCCGTATGGAAAGCTGCATATTCAGAATTGCCGTCAGAAACGGGAAGCGCTGACAAGAAATCGTATGCGATGATCCTGCTTCATTACGGCGACAGCCTCATACGATCGGGGGATTTTCAAGAAGCGGAAGAAGTTTTGCAGAGAGGAGTGAGATTGTCTCCCAATACTGCAGCCTTATACACCAATCTCGGGATAGTCTCCGCAGCTCGCGGGGACGTTTCCGAATCGGTTCGACTGTATCGAAAAGCCATCGAACTCGACCAGAGAAGATCGGAATCGCACCTCAATTTGGGAGCAGCTCTTCTCGAACTCAAAGATCCTGAAGGGGCTGCAAACGCTTTCAGGAAAGCGGTTGAGCTGAACCCCGGATCGGCAAAAGCTCACGCCAATTTGGGCATTGCAGCTCTCATGCTCGGCAACACAGGAGAGGCGAGACAACACCTCAGTCTTGCGGTGCAAAAAGATCCTTCGTTAGCACTGGCTCACAGCCGATTGGGAAGAGCGCACGAACTTTCGGGAGATCTTGCATCTGCGGCGAAGTCATATGCTCGTGCTCTCGCACTGCACGGAAATTTAACAGAAGCCCATTACAACTTCGCACGTATCGCGGCAAAGACCGGTCAGTACGATCTGGCAGAACAACATTATGAAACCACACTAAAATTGAACCCTCGATTTCCCGCCGCTTACTATGAACTGGGACAAGTCTTTATGTTGTGTTCCGAATTTTGCAAGGCAGTAGAATGTTTTCAAAAATGTTTGCAGATCCAACCGGATTTTACTCCGGCAAAGGACCGGTTGGAAAGCGCAAGAAAGTCATGCAGAGAAAATAAGTAACCAGAATTATTCATAGACCACAAGGATGGATGCTGAATAAGCACGGGCTCGAAAGCTAAGCTAGGTTAGACTTTACCCATTATGATATCTACAATAGTCTCTCGCACCTGTTTCATTTTGTCGCTTGGTAAGGAACCGATCTTATAATAAATCAAGCCTTCGTGTACAGTCATCATCAGGCTTGGCCTAATGAAGCTGTCCCTATTTAGACTCCCTCCTTCTAGCTCATCTCTTCCTAATGGTAATTGAAAAGGATCGTGTGTGCGAAGAGCAGCTGTGATAGAGCAAAGAAAGTAATCATCTCCCGAAAAATCTGCCAAAATCAGAGCGGGACGTTTCTTCGAAGCACTCATATCCGTGAAAAAGAATTGAGCAATTACTACGTCTCCTGGTTGAAATGTGCCCATGCCTCATCCTCCTCGGGAGTATTCAGTTCCTTACCAAGAGCTGATCCCGACATCAGAGCACATTCAAGTACCTCTAATCGGCTGGATTTTAAAATGTCCCCGCTAATAAGCGCGAGTACGTCTTTTGTTGCCAGTAGTTTCTCTCTAGGAAGAGCCTCTCGCTGACACTGGATGTCTTCATCGGTGGTAGGAAATTGTGGCATAACCTTCACTCCTGAAAGGGTCGTATGTACTTTTACTATGACACTCGTCTTCGGTCAAGTGTTTCATCTGATTCCTGGATTTTATTGACATATCAACCTCTAAGCGCTTCGTGTTCTATCTCGAACCCCTGAGATAGTTTGAATCTTGCATTGACGGGGAATCAATCCTGGAGTATTTTTCAGGTCAGAATGTCATAGTTTAAACATCGACTTATATCAGTGTGCTTTCATAGAGGGAATATTGAGAAACCTGTTATTTGCCGGTCCCGGCAAATCTCCTTCGCTACGAACGCCACGCCTTGGCGTGGCTGACTTCGCTTCGGAGGCATGCCGGGACCGGATTTGCTCCCGCCGGCGGCGGGATTACTTCTTTGAACGCACATTCGTATTATACAGTTTTCCGAACCAGGAGAGATCCCCATTGAATACGGGGTTCCTCGGACAAAACCTATGACTGAAACCCAAAAGCGCAGAATCAGCGCGAGCAAAATTGTAGCAGACATCCGTTCGGGCATGAGTGAGATGGAGCTCATGCAGAAGTACGGCTTGTCCGAAAACGGCCTGAAGAAGACTCTTGGCAAGCTGGTCGACTCCGGCCATCTCCGGGAAAACGAAATTCCACGAAGGCCGTCACGCGAGACCAGCCCTGTTCCGGAGCCGGAAAAGAAGGTTCAATTCAGGTGTCCTTCCTGTGATGCAGAATGGACAGAGGATGTCGATGAGTGTCCGTTTTGCGGAGTGGTGATCAAAAAGTTTTTGGCTTCCCGTGGAGTCGTTCGGGATGTCCCCGCACCATCCGAGGATTCGAGCGAAAAAAACTGGTTCTCGGTGATCGTCAGCATACTGATCTGTGCCAGCATTGGGGTTGGCCTGATCTGGTGGTCACGACATCAGGCCAAAGAACAGTCCCATGTCGTTCTCATGGGAAGCAAAGATCTCGAAGACATTCGGTCACGCATTTCTTCTGGAAGCGATTCCGTATCGATTCCTTCCGAAGCTGGAACTCCTTCTGCCACCAGCGCAGAAGCCGAACCTGCGCCCCAACCTTTGGATGAAACACTCCGGCCCACGGAACATGATACTATTCCCCTCAAAGAGTCCCCACAAACATCCCCGCAGGATCAAGCCCCAAAAGAATCTGACAAATATGTCACAGGAAAACTGCGAGAGTTTTCATCCAGGGACTTCAAAGAACAGGTAGTGGAAGCTTCAAAGGTGTATCCCGTAATCCTCCAATTCTACAGCCACACGTGAGGGCCGTGTAGACGGATGGCATCCGTCCTGGAGGAACTGGCTGTTGAAACAAAAGGTCGAGTGGTTGTGGGGTTGATCTTCATGAATGAACGCGAATTGGCGCGGGCCTTCGAGATAACCAAAATACCAACGACATTCCTGATCCGCAATGCTCAAGTGAAAGCTTCCTTTATCGGGGTTCTACCGAAAGCCCAGGTGCACAAGATTCTGAAGGACAACGGAGCCTGAGGATTACCGCCCGTTCGCAATCAAAGAAGTAGAATCGGGGGAGGAACTTTTTGTAATCCCGCTTTGGCGGGACTCCCCGAATCTCCATAGGCGCTAACTTTGTTCCAATTCTTTGTCCCGGACAAAAGGAAATAGCCCGGTAATTTCATTGCCGGGAATTTGCGTATCAGCCGTCCCTCTGGGACTCGAAAATCATGAGGTCTTTCCCTAACCGGCGATGAATCGCCGGCCTATTGTCGGCTGTTCCTCCGGAACAAACGACCCAAAACACGATAAGTTAGCGCCTATGCCCCGAACCCCACCTCAAGAACTTCTGGCACTTGCGCCCCTCCCTTCTGTATATTTTGCAGACGAGAATCTCTACCGCAGTTTTCGGGGAAATTGCGTCCGCCCCGGGAGTTTCGTTTTCTTACTGCTGGGAATGTGATATGTCACAGGAGGAATGAAACGGAGCCGTTTAATGACACGATACATATACATCCTGACACTGGTTTTGCTGGTAGTGTGCCTGGTTCAATGCAGTGAAGTGGGTCAGAAAACCGCCGAAAAATCAGGCGAGTGGAAACCCGGCCAACGTACCGACCTGATAATAGCCACAGGCGGCACTGGAGGAACGTATTATCCTCTGGGCGGTGGTATAGCGAAAGCGTGGAAAGATGCGCTTCCCGGGGTCAATGTGACGGTGCAGGCTACCGGGGCATCAGTGGCAAACATACGACTTCTGGCAAAGAAAGAAGCCGATATTGCTCTCGTGCAAAACGATATTGCGGATTATGGCAGATCGGGCAAAGAAGTATTCGGGGAAATGAGCGAGCGTTACACCAATTACCTGGCAATGGCATCATTATTCCCGGAGGTTGTCCAGATTGTCGTTAATGCGGATTCTCCCATACAGACAATTCAGGATCTGAGAGGGAAAAAGGTGGTCGTGGGAGCAGCGGCATCGGGAACCGAACTGGTTTCACGCCAGATATTTTCCGCTTACGGATTGCAGTATAAAGATCAGAAAGATATTTCACCGCTGTTCCTGGGATTTGTTGAAGGAGCAACGGCCATGAAGGACGGCAATGCAGAAGGTCTGGCGATCGTCTCCGGAATTCCCAATGCAGCGCTCGTTGACGTGCAAACCACCAGAAATATCCGTTTACTTCCCATTGACGTGGAAAAGCTCAAAACCGCCTACCCTTTCTATGTCGAATTTGTGGCCAAGGCAGGCACCTATAAGGGTATGGACAAGGATGTGCCTGTTGCGGCTTTGAAAGCGATGCTGGTGGTAAGATCCGACCTTGATAACAATCTCGTATACATGCTGACAAAAACGCTGTTTTCTTCAGCACAGGAAATCGGTCACAGTAAAGCCCGGGAATTCGATGTCAAACATGCAGCAGAAGGCGTGACGATTCCGTTCCATCCCGGTGCAGAAAAATACCTGAGAGAACAGGGAGTTGCCATAGAGTCAAAACCGTGAAGATCGCAGCCGTCATCTGCCTCTTATCCTATCTATGCTTACCCATTCCATCGCTTGTTGTCCGCTCATCCGGAACCAATGATGTTCTTTGGGCTGTTCCAGTGCTCCAGGGATCGGTTTTTCGCATCACCTGGACGCACAGCGTCAGCCGACGTGTCGTATCGGAAGATTATGTGATCGGTTCCGATGGACGTCTGTGTCTCAGGCGTATGACATTCGATCACGAGGGGCCGAATTTGCCTTCGAGCCCGGAAGAAGGTCTTTCCTGGAAATTCGACGGTGACAGAATCATCGTGACCGGGTACGAACGGTGTATGAAGGAGTTGAACCTCGGGATCGCATCGGAGTTTCACCAACTGCAGTCCGGCCCGGACATAGTGGATTTCGTTACTTTGTCAAAAAATAACAGGGTGTTCCGTGTGTCGACGGAACCGATCGCGGCCGTTCGCCTGTTTACTTTGAGCTGTGGTAACATCCCAAGTATATAGAGTCTCTCTCGGAATTACCGTTGAAACCTGTAATCGAACAAGAAACGTTGTCCCGCACACTTGCCGGAACCTGGGCCTGGATCGTATTTGCACTCAGCATGATGCTGGCGCTGTTTCATGTGTACACGGCTGCAACGATCCCGCTGCCTCCGCAATTTCAGAGATCTATTCACCTGGCCATGGGGCTCTGCCTGGTATTTCTGCTTTACCCGGCCCGACTGTGTAAGAAGGAAGCACCTTCACCTGCAATGTGGGACGTGTTGCTGGCATTATTGAGTCTGGGTCTCGGGTTGTATCACATTATCTATTATGAACAGCTTCTCGCACGCGTCGGAGTCAACACCACATTGGATCTGGTGACCGCCGGATTAGGGGTGGTTCTGGTGATGGAAGCCACACGCAGGGTGGTTGGATGGCCCATGGTGATTGTGGCAGGTGCATTTCTCGCTTATGCGCTCTGGGGAAACTATGTTCCCGGGCTGTTCGGTCATCGGGGTTTTTCCCTCGAGCGGGTTCTCGAACACACGTTTCTCGGGCTTGAAGGGATCATGGGCATTCCCCTGGGCGTTTCGGCGACGCTCATAATCGTGTATCTCCTCTTCGCACAGGTCCTTGAAAAGACAGGTATTCGGCAGTTTTTCATCGATGCCGCCCTTGCCATTACCGGAACGAGTCCTGGAGGCCCTGCGAAGGCCGCTGTGGTTTCCAGTGCGCTCGAAGGAACCATCTCCGGTTCCTCTATCGCGAACACTGCCGGATCGGGGTCGTTCACGATCCCCATGATGAAGAATCTGGGGTATCGACCGGAATTTGCAGCAGCCGTGGAAGCCTCGGCTTCCACGGGCGGTCAGATCATGCCGCCGATCATGGGCGCTGCTGCCTTTGTCATGGCTGAATTCCTGAACGTTCCGTATCTTGATATTGCCAAGGCTGCAGCGATTCCGGCGATCCTGTACTTTACCGGCGTATTTCTTATGGTCCACTTTGAGGCACTACGCTCTGGTCTGGTGGGATTGCCAAGAGAGAGTCTCCCTGTTTTCAGACAGGTGATGAAGTCGCAGGGATATCTCATTTTGCCGATCGTTGCCATATTCATTCTTCTCGATGCCGGTTTCAGTCCGGCTCGAGCAGCAGTATGGTCAATGGGACTCGCCTGGATTGCGGGACTTGTCAAGCGAGAAGGCCGCATGGGTGTAACGGCGATCTGTAAAGCAATGGTGGCGGGAATTGCACAGGCTTTGCCGGTCATTGCTACGTGCGCCACTGCGGGAATTATTGTCGGTGTCGTAACGCTCACAGGAGTGGGCCTCAAGTTGTCGTCGAACATGATCGAACTTGCGGAAAACAATCTTGCTATCGCTCTTGTTTTCACGATGGTGGCATCCCTGGTGCTCGGGATGGGAATCCCCACGACTGCGACGTATATCGTTCTCGCTACCATGGCTGCTCCTGCGTTGCAGAAACTAGGAGTCGAGCCCCTCGCTGCACACTTGTTCGTTTTCTACTTCGGGGTGGTTGCCGACATTACGCCGCCAGTCGCTCTCGCTGTGTATGCGGGAGCCGCAATTGCCGGATCGGATCCCTGGAAAACGGGAATAGAGGCTGTGAAGCTCGCCATTGGCGCATTTATGGTTCCATACTTTTTTGTGCTGTCACCTGTACTCATTCTGATCGGAGCAACTTCCTCGCTGCTTCTTCAAGTCCTGGGAACAGCATTGCTGGGAATGTTCGCACTGTCCATTGCAGTAGTAGGCTACTGGAAATCAAAGCTGCATGGTATCACGAGGATTGTTCTTGGTTTTGGAGGCCTGGCGCTCATTCAGCCGGGCATCATGACCGACGCTATTGGGGCGTCCGTCGTACTCGTGGTATATGTGATGCAGAGACTGAGAAACCGCAGTCTATCCAGACTTTCCTGACTGTCCTGCAAATCGCTTGTCTGCTTTCATAGTTGTAACTTTGTGTACGTTATTTTCGAACCAGCCTATGCGCAGGGCTTCTCTGTGATCGAGAACCGGAACGAAAGGTTTAATGTCCAGCAAAGGAGTTTTGTCAACTATGTCCACATCCTCTATGTGAAGGATGTTACCTTTTATTCCGATCAATCGCACAACCGACAAGCCTATGGGATTTGGGCGAACAGGTGCTCTGGTAGCAAAAATGCCCCTGGTTCGACTGTCCATGAAAGGCTGGACTTCGAGCGAATATCCCTTCAGCAGGTGTAGATGATAAATTAAGAAAATGTGAGAAAACCCGTCCAGATCCTTGAGACCGGGTACAAATTCCGGGTTCAGTTCCACCGTGCCCCTTATCCCTATAGCACCTGTGGGTTGAATGGGAGTGCCTTCAGGATCGGTGAACGGAGATCGTATAACGCCAATGGGTTTGTATTGTATTAGATCCATAGCGACTCACTATCGCGCTTGGTTCGGCTCCTATAACAATTTGCTTTCAAAGTTAGATGAAAATCCCCTCTAACCCCCCTTTATTAAAGGGGGGAATGGGGGGATTTTGAATGCAATTTGGTATTATGAGGCAATCCGGGAAAAGGTGTCAAGAAGTACATTTAATCGCATTTTGTCGTCAAATGACTTGATCGATCCCAGAATTCCCAGACCTTCCGTTTCATCGTGGAGAATCTCTTCATCTTTATCAGACACTAAGATGGTGGAGATTTGCCACGATCTTTCCAGCAACTGCTGTATAACGCGAGGTCCGGTGGTATTCGCCAAGTGCTCGGAAACGATGGCCAGATCCGGAGCATTCGTGCTTGCTTTTTCCAGTGCTACATCAGGAGTGACGATCTGAGCAGATATTCCTCTGGCTGAAAGCTCATGCAGTATAACGGATACTTCCTCAGGCCTGTCGGCTACTATGAATGCTATAAGTGTTCTTTCTGGTTTTTCTGGTTTTTCTGGTTTTTCTGTACTCATGTCTGCTTCCGATTCTTCCTCAATGATTTTGGTTCCTGTTCAAACGCATGTTCCACTTGGTCGCATACTGCGAAAAATGTCTTGTTCCACCACCTTCGTGAATAACTCGAAGCAAACCCTCAGCGTCACGGGCAATCATTCCGGACAGGCGTGTAACTGGAGTTCCAAGGAAAGCAGGTGGCACCAGTGGAGTGGATGGGCCTACGAGCATTACTTCGCGGCAATGCATCGCAGCCTGAAGCAGCTTGTCAATACTGTTGTTCATAATCGTAGTCGAGGTGATCAAGGCTACAGTACTCTTGGCGAGAACATCTACGGCCTCGTTTGAGGGTCTCACGCCATCCAATGAGCTCAATTGTCGCTCGTCACATATCTCAAGCGCCGACACTCTTTTTTCTATCTGGTCTATCATCGGCCCAAAGAAACCTATCATTCCGACTCTATCGGTCTCTTGAAGATCGACTGCAGCAAGGACATCGCCGGCATCGCCACCCGCAAACATCCCTGCAGAAAGAGCGTTCGCAGTTGCCAAACCTACGGCAGATTCAATAGGCATAGGCGAGTTCAGATAATGGAGCAGTTCAAGAGCACGTCTCCCTGCAAGGGGCCGTTTCCCGACAAATACCGAACACCCGGCAACACTATCTCTGCCGAGAGTATAAGCAACTCCCGTACGGTGGTCGTCAAGTTGGACGGCTGTGTACCCTAGTCCGATGCATACATGTCGCACACCGAGGTCCGCACAAGTCGTTTCCATTACGTCCAGCAGCTTTTGTCGTATTCCCATGGCTCACGTCATTTTTGCAAGCGCTCCTCGAAGCGTATTGACCGCCAGATCCGCACAATGGGTATTCTCTATCGGCAAGCCTCCCAGGTATTCAATCAACTGTTTCCCCGTGATTGACATGGCTTCCTCAAGAGTTGCGCCTTCGACCATGCAGGTAATAGCACTGGAACAAGCTACCGTAGGCCCGCACCCATTAGTCACAAATCCCGTGCGTGCTATGCGACCGTTATCAAATCCGACGTAGATCCCTATGGTGTCGCCGCATATCCCGCTCATGTATGTGTAGCAGTCAAACGACTCAGGAATGCCGGTATTCCTGGGATTAAGAAAATGATCTATGACCGTTGCAGAATACTTCTGTTTGGCCTCTTCAACCACCATGCCTTCCAAATCATCAAAAACGTCTTTGTCGCGATCCACTCTCTTACCTCTAAGCTGTTATTTTTTATCCGAAGACAACCGAGTCGCCGTTCCCAATGTAAAGATCGCTTTGAGACCCGTTGCTTCCCGAACCATGCATGACAGGGTACCCCTTTTCAATCATTCTCCTGATCGCTGGTAATCCTGTACAATGATTTGCCGCAATCTTCTTGAACCCGTATTCTCCCAGTCGATCCACCCAGCCTTGCTCTTCGTCTCCGAAACTTCCGAAGGGTGCAATATGCAATCCTCCGTACAGGCCGTACAATTTTCCTTGAGCCTGTAAATGGTTAGTCGCGTAATCGGCCAGAGTTATGACATTCTGATGACAGCAACCCGCCAGAAGTACGAGCCCGAGATCTTCCACATTGAAAAAGAGCGACTGTTCGCCTCGGATTTTCAGCAATATGGGAATATCGAAACCGACGGATACTACTCCATCCAGGAGTCTGACCATTTCTCCCACTTGAAGGATGACGAGTTCGCCTTTGTGCGCGATGGAATTTCTTACACCGGAACCGACGACTTCGTCTCCCGCCAGGAAACTGAATGCAGAAGGTTGAAAGGTGCTCGGAATGACGATCTTGATGTTCGGATTGTACTTCAGCACTGCTTCAAGGCCCCAGAAATGATCCAGATGCTCGTGGGTGATGTACAGGAAATCGACTTCTCCCTGCCGGAGCATACGGTCAACGCCATGAGCCTTGAAGCGCTCGTCCATATACTTTACGTTGCATCCCACGTCCACGAGGAATCTGGTTTTGGCACCATCCAGGCTTTCCACTTCCACAAGAGCGCTCGCTCCTGCTGCATTGGATGGGGTCCACGGACTTCTCCACTGATCCGCTTCTTTCGGCCCGCCGGCACTCATGAAATCTCGAGCCCTGACATTCACGTCCCACCAAGCGACTTCGGAAATACAAGTTATGGAGACTCTCTTGCACTCGCCGATTGATTGCAGATTTCTCTCGTCGGGTTTCAGATAATCCGCAGAAACCACACGGGTCGAATCGAGCATGATTTCTCCTCTATAGAGTCGCTGAGGAAATGTCTTGAATGCAACGGGCTTATCACTTTGAAGCGCCGCAGCAACTCCCCGGAACACATCCCTTCACCGATGGAGTTCCACCGCAGCAGGTGGAGCCTCCGGCATGGCTGGTATTGTTTATGACAGGAGGCGCCGGAGCTGACATGCGTTCCTGCACATTTGCGCTGCCGCAGGCTCTGCACCGGAGTTCATCCGAATTTCGCCCGATCCCCACAAGCAGCTCGCTCTGTGAGCCACATTCTCCACACACATACTCTTTTATTGGCATATCCTGTACTGTTCCTCCTCAGATCAGCCGTTCAGTAATGACTGTAAATGATCTGCTCGAACAAAATTCTCCACATTTATGGTGACCGAATCAACCCATTCTATACTGCCGATCTTCTGCTTGATAGCATTTGCAAGAGAATAGGCCATGGGGCACACCGGCGACGACGGCCTAAACACGAGGCTTACTTTTCCGTCATGTTCGGCCAGATCGTGGATGATCTCCATTCGCACAATACTCAAGCCTGTTTCAGGGTCAATAATCTGCGACAACACTTGCTCAAGCTCATCTCTTCGGGACATGTGCAGCAACTCCATTCAAAGGAGCGATTCCAATCGTTCCCATATTCGTCGAATACTCTCGTTCGCGACCCCATCCGGGTCTTCCACTACGCAGCGCCGTTGCACCATGGCTCGTATGACCGCCGGATCGTAGGGAATCCTTCCCAGCACGGTAACTCCCCTGCCCTGCGCTTCTCTTTCGATGGTTTCGGCCAAATCGCTGTGGATATCTGCCTTGTTGATGACAATGAACGCAGGTATGTTGAATCCTCGCACAAGCTGAAGTGCTCGATCCATGTCATGACGCCCCGAAAGGGTCGGCTCGGTGACTATGACAACATAGTCCGCCCCCGTAACGGAAGATATAACCGGACAACCGACTCCCGGAGCCCCATCAACCAGAATGGTCTCTCTGTTCTGCTTTCGCGCCAGGACTTTAGCCTGATTTCTCACGAGGGCAACCAGTTTCCCGGAGTTTTCCTCTCCGGGCAATAAGCGTGCGTGAACCAATGGACCGAAGCGAGTCTCGGAGATAAACCATTTGCCGCAAACACCCGTTTCGAGTTTGATTGCTCCTTCGGGGCATACGTGAAAACAGACTCCACAGCCTTCGCATGAGAGAGGGTTCACATCCAACTGTTCGGAAATAGCGCCGAACCGACAGGATTCTCTGCAAGTGCCGCATTCGGAGCATTTTTCTTTGTCTATCCAGGCCTTTACACCGCCATAAAATCCCTCCTGATGGAGGATCTTCGGATCGGTCAGGATATGCAGGTCTGCGGCATCGACATCACAGTCGGCCATGATCTTGTTTTTGGCTAAACAAGCAAAACTGGCGGAAAGCGTAGTCTTGCCTGTGCCTCCTTTTCCGCTGATTATCACTACTTCTTTCATACTGAGGCCGTCCTGACAGTGCAGCGTGGATGGTTCACCAGTTCCTGTATGGTGTCAATCATCCCGAGCAACAGAGTCCTGTATTCCGGAGCGGAGTTGACCAGCAAATCGCCGCGAGCATATCCTTCAGCGATCTTCCGGTCGTGTGGGATCTCCGCAAGGATAGGGATATTCTTAGTGCGACAAAATGCCTGCACTTCCGTGTCTCCAATGTCCGCTCGGTTGAGAACGACACCCACAGGAATACCCAGCAGAGATACCGCTTCTTCGGCAATAGTCAAATCATGCAACCCGAAAGGTGTGGGTTCGGTTACCATTATAATGAAATCCGAACCCGAAACAGTGTTGATCACGGGACAGGACGCTCCCGGAGGTGCATCGAGAATGGCGATTTTGGAACTCTTGATTCTGCTCTTTACGGCTCTGATGAGAGGAGGAGACATAGCCTCTCCTACTCTCAGAATTCCATGAACAAACTCCACGGGACCGGCAAATCCCGTTTCCAGAACACCAAGTTCCCGGGCACCTTCGTGTATGGCTTTTTCAGGACAGAGAAGCGTGCACCCCCCGCACCCGTGGCACAACTCGGGAAAAGTCAGCACCTGATCTCCAATGACGACGATCGCACTGAAGCGGCAGACTTCACCGCACTTTCCACAGAGGTTGCATGCTTCCATATTCACGACCGGAACGGGGAGAGTGGTCTTCTCCTTTGATCCGATCGTGGGTTTCAACAGTATGTGGCAGTTCGGCTCTTCTACGTCACAGTCCAGAATCTGCGCCTGTGATTCTAGGACCGCAGCCAGACTTGATGCAATCGTGGTTTTACCTGTTCCGCCTTTTCCGCTCGCGACACTTATTATCATAGCTCATTCAGCTCGTTTTCTTCTGTAACGGCAAGTCTCTTGCCTGCATTTCCGCTCCAGACGATGTCACTACGTTCATCTGCGTGAGGTATATTCTCAAGGCTTCCTGTATTGCGCCTGAAGCCAAAGTCGCACAGTGAAGGTCCTCCTCGGGCAATGTACCGACTCGCTCTTCTATGGCTTTATGATCGATATCGGCCAATTCTTCAGGAGATTTATTCAAGGCGAGTTCTGCAGCGGCAGCACCGCATGCGCTGCTCATTCTGCAGCCATCAGTCCAATACCTCGCCTCGGTCACTCTCTCATCCGAAAACCTGAGCGAGATCTTCATGGCATCACCGCATTTTCCGCGAACGAATGCGGTTGCGTCGGGTTCGTCCATGGTTCCTCTCAATGGATCGACTCGATAGTCGAACAGTACCCATGTTCCGATCACCAGGAAGATCAGTACACCGCCCAAGAGAAGTGTTGTCCACTGTATCTGCGTTAGTATCTGCCAATCAAACATAAGGTCTCGTTCCCGTCTCTTGCAGATGGTTTCGGCCTTTTCATGAAGCTCCGTTGCAGCATATTGTGCAGGAAGAAAGCTTCCACACTTGCAGTCGTTCCGATTACCAGTGACCTTCCACGTTCGGCTGATCCGCGAAAGAGACTGCTCCCTGCTGAAACCGTTCCAGAGTTTCTTGAACCGTTCCCGACTGCTCCACGCCTACTTTGATTCCCGCGGCTTGAAGGGCTTTGAAAGCATTAGGCCCGCAATTCCCTGTCAGGAGGACGTCAACCTTTTTGTCCGCCAACAGCTTACCCGCTTGAATGCCCGCTCCACTGAATGCGTTGAATCCCTTTGAGTTATCAACTGCTTCAACCAGTTTTCCATCTTCAACGATCAGGATGTACTGAGCCCTGCCGAAGCGCGGGTCGACTGCCGCATCCAGACTAGTTCCCATAGAGGTAATTGCTATTCTCATGATACTTCCTACGTGCGTCAGAATTGACCGCCTCCACACACCTGATTATTGCTTATTAGTTGAAGTCTTCCCTTCAAAAGATCCTCGACAACCATACCAACGGTTTCCCCTTCGGGCCCGTAGTACACTTCGATGCCGACCTGGCGGAATCCCATCAAAGGCCTCATGCCGATGCCGCCTACTATTATGGCGTGAGCACCGGTTTGATGCAGCAAGTTCACAGGGGCCGCACAGCCGCCCTGCACATGCGGAGGATTTTGCACGATTGAAATATCCGTTACTTCGCCATTTTCCGTATGCACGAGCGTAAAAACATCGCAGTGTCCGAAGTGTCCCGAACGCATTGCCTCAAGACCGCCGGGATGCATGGAAGGGATTGCAACTATTTTTGCCATAAAACGTCTCTCCTTTTGATTATTGACTTAAGCTTCTTCTTTCTTGCTTCAGTCTTTGCTAGCCTTCTGAAACAGCCGTTTCGACCTGAGCAGCCAGATCTCGAAAAGCTGCTGCACTAATACTGTCCGGATTCATGATCGTAATGGGAGTGCCCTGATCTCCTCCAGTCACTACACTCGGGTCTATCGGAACGGCTCCAAGAAAGGGAACCGACAAGTCACGAGACGACCGCTCGCCTCCCCCTCTCTTGAACAAATCGATACGCTCATGACAGTGAGGACAAATTAGCCCGCTCATATTTTCTACTATGCCGAGAACACCCATTTCAAGCGTCTGTCCGAACACGACCGATTTCCGGGAATCCAACAGAGCCACATCCTGCGGAGTAGTCACGATTACCGCCCACAGAGGTTTGCCGAGCAATTGAGCGATGCTCAGCGGTTCATCTCCCGTACCGGGAGGAAGATCGACAATAAGGTAATCCAGATCGCCCCAATCGACCTCTGCAAGAAACTGCTTAAAAACGGTGTGCTTCACAGGGCCCCGCCACACGATCGGAGTATCCTCATTGGGCAGCAAGAAAGCCATTGACATAACTCGCACATTCCCTGCCGCACTGATGGGCATCAACCCGTTTTCACCCATTCTGGGCTGATGTCCGTTCAGGCCCAGCATTTTTGGAACATTCGGGCCATGCACATCTGCATCGAGAATACCAACGGATTTGCCGTTCAATGCCAGGGAAACTGCCAGGTTAACAGCGACTGTGCTCTTGCCTACGCCTCCTTTGCCGCTCATGACCGCAATCCGATGTTTGATTCGTGAAAGCCTTAAGCTTAAGAGTTCGTCCATATGGCGGTCCTGAAGCTGACTGTCGCAGGTTCCGGCAGAGCCGCAGGTACTGCAAGTTTTGTCTGTCGAACAAGAAGTTTCGTCCATAAGTGGTACAATCCTTAAATATGAGAATATTTGCTGTGAACGGGTATGGATCTGAATGGGTAACCCGATCGGCTGCCTTACTGATACGGCTCCTCCATCTGAATCAGGTCACCCATAGGAGACAGCGGGCTGCTCCATGTTACTCTTTTTTATCCAGTTCAGACAGGCGGGCCTCCATTGCTGCTATTTCTTCCTTTGCGGCTGCAATTCCAGCTCTCAGCGCTTCGACTTCATCGGATGCACCGGCTGATGTCGTTGGGGCACTGCCACCAAAGGAAAACCAGTTTCTTCGTCCGCCGAAGCATCGTCCTCCGCCACCTCCCCATGGAGCGCCTCCACGTCCGATTCCCCTGAAAAAGCCGCTCCAGGAAAATCTCGGTGATTTGCCTGCAGTTCCGCACAATCCGAGGCCGCGACCAGTCCGGGGGCCTCCGCCCATTGGTCCGGTTCTATTCAATCCTGGCATCTGATCTCTCCTTCTTTCCATGAATAGGGTTGAGCTGTCCGAACCTTCTACCGTGCCGATTACAGCACTTCATGCGTCCCGGCATGAGAAAACAAGGATCGGAGACTCTTCCCGCCTTATAGGCTTTCAGCACTTCACAGATTTCTCCAGCCACCCACGGCACGAGCTGAATACCCTGTCGTCGAATCTGATCTTCCATCCAGCAACTTATGCCGCCGCAAATCACGATACCGACAGCCATACTCTTGAGGTGCATCGACCGAAGAGATCGTGGTAACGCAGACCAGTTCTCTTCTGCAAGTGGCGCCTCGAAATCGGAATCGTCCAGGTAAACCAGAATTCTCTGGCAACAGTCAAACACCGGGGCGACTCTACCGTTATGTTCTGGAATGGCTAGTCTCATAACATTCACCTGCCACCTTTTATTCAAATGTCGTGCCAGCAATTCGCTTGAACGCATCTCATTACTTTCATTGAGGAATACAAATATCTACACATCTTGCGGGCCGGGAAAGGGTTGCATTTTGCAAATAGTATGGCTACCATCATTGCATATTGCAGAAAACACGTGCGGAGATGAAATGGTGCACATCGAAAAAGAACTCAGCCCCAGGGAAACCAAGATGATCCTGGACTCTGTTGCCGATGGCGTATTCACGGTGGACGAGCACTTCACGGTTACGTACTTCAACAGGGCAGCTCACGAGATTACGGGAGTTCCGGTTGAAGAAGCCATTGGCAAACCATGTTGCGAGGTCTTTCGCGCAGAGATCTGTGAAGGTCAATGTGCCTTGAAACAAACTATCCTCACGGGAACACCGGTAGTGAACCAGGCCGTTTTCATCCTGCGTGCGGATGGCAACCGCATACCCATCAGCATCAGTACGGCTGTGCTTAAAGACGATCAGGGCCATATTCTCGGGGGTGTGGAGACATTTCGTGACTTGAGCATGGTGGAAGCCCTCAGGAAAGAGGTAGAAAAATCGTATACATTTGAAGATATCATTTCTTGCAGCCGCAAGATGCATGATTTATTTGCGATACTACCGGATGTTGCAATGAGCGATAGCACCATACTCATAGAGGGAGAAAGTGGAACGGGAAAGGAGTTGATGGCAAAGGCAATCCACAATTTGTCGGGTCGCCGGGACAGTGAAATGGTGACAGTCAATTGTGGTGCGATTCCGGACGCTCTTCTGGAATCCGAGCTGTTCGGGTACAAGGCAGGGGCTTTTACAGACGCAAAACGAGACAAACCGGGCCGTTTTGCCCAGGCAGATGGCGGAACTATCTTTCTTGACGAGATTGGTGATGTAAGTCCTGCATTGCAGGTTCGACTCTTGCGAGTGTTGCAGGAACGGAAGTTTGAACCTCTCGGAGGAACTGAAACGCGATCCACGAATGTTCGGGTCCTTGCCGCTACGAACAGAGATTTACAGACAATGGTGACTGACAACAAATTCAGAGAAGATTTGTATTATAGAATTCAGGTCTTCAAGATTTCACTCCCTCCACTTCGGGATCGCAAAGAGGATATCCCGATTTTGGTGGAGCATTTCATCCACCGACTCAATTTGCTACGGGGTAAAGATGTTGCAGGAATCTCATCCGGAGCCATGGCGGCTTTCATGAGCTATAACTGGCCTGGAAATATACGTGAATTGCAGAATGCGATCGAACACGCTTTTATATTATGCAGAGGGGGAGTGATTGAATTGGGGCATTTGCCGCCCCATTTCCAGGAGAGCGCAGGAGCAAGAGAAGGACTTCCGCCGGGCCTGACTTTGGCGAGTATAGAAGCCCGAATGATTCAAGACACACTCCAAAGACAAAACGGAAACAAAGCAGCCACCGCACGTGAACTGGGAATTGACAAAACGACTCTTTGGAGAAAAATGAAGAGGCTCGGCATGACATGAAGCTCCGAATCAGATAATTGCCTTTCCCCATGGCCTTCCGTTATGCCGGCAGTGCTCTCGATTGCTCGAGTCTCGAACAGAATCTTGACAAAAGAGTCCCATGCTGATATTTCATATTCCTTACGGTCCCATCGTCTAGAGGCCTAGGACACCGCCCTCTCACGGCGGAGACAGGGGTTCGAAACCCCTTGGGACTGCCAAGACAACCAACACAAGATTAGGTAAATCAAAATATCCCAGATATAAAGTGATCTATCAAGATCTGGACTCAAGGCCCTCTCCCGGCCCCTTTGGGAAAAGCAATTCATCATGACCCGTCTCTCCGCCAAGAATCCTCCTCGTAACATCACGCGCGTAGATCACGACCACAAGGGAGACCACGGGTGGATTGTCACAATGCAGCGGAAAGGAGCAGTCATCGTCAAGCGCTTCTCCGATGGCATTTATGGTGGGAAGCAAAAAGCATTGAAAGCTGCAGTCGAGTACCGAGATTCCTTTCTTGCCCGCGACAAGCCTTTTGATCATCAGATCTGGATTCGTACCCGCCTCCGAAAAAACAACAAATCCGGCATTCCCGGTGTTCACCGATATGAGATCAAAGCCAATCCCAATACTGGAAACGTTCGTGTGTACTGGATTGCAGCATGGACCAATGAGCACGGTGTCACCCGTCAACGCAAGTTCTCGGTAGCGCAGTATGGTGAAGAGGAGGCAAAACTCCTTGCTATTGCAGAGCGCGATTATCAGCTCAGGCGGGTGGTCGCCATCAACGCGGCAGATCGTAAGATCGTATCTCCTGACCAAAAGGGGATTTGGAAAGCGAGTCGGGTGAAAGAAGACCACGATGGTGAAGGCGAAAGAAAGGTTCAGAAGGGAAACGAGGATCATGGTCGCGGAGCTGCAAATAGAGTCCAGATCATTGAAGCGACGATCGATCAAAACGGAAATGTGACACTGCTTGAGTCTGTGGAATTGGAATCCGCACGACGTGCCCTCGTGACGATACTCGCCGAAGGACGGTAGCGCCCTTGAGCATAGCGTCACGGTAGCTCGTGATTGAACTATTCTCTTTTCCTTGCTTCAACGCAAAACTTCCTCCTCTCATGCGTACTTCTTTTGATCAGGTCTATACTTCAGAGAGAGACCTCAACCCCCGTTGTCGCCATTATGAAGTGCGGAGAAGAATCGGTTTCAGTAGCTATAGAAGAGATCAAGCCGGAGGATTGGGCAGACAAGGTCTACAAACCGGATATTCTTAACAAACCGGAGAAGCTATACAAGAAACCGGGTTATGACCCATTCAAATAGTAGGGGAATTGACAAGCAAATGCGCCATAGAATTATTTGTCAGATGGTGAGCAGCCGATCAATCGCTTCGACCGAGAACGAGCGGACCTGACGCTGCCTGAGTTCGTTTCATAAGGGTCATTTCCAAGGAGCAGAGGAGATTCAGCAACTCTACGAAACAGAATTCCTGATCTGCACTCTGCAATCGAGACAAAAGCCGATCTATCCAAGTCTGCGGATGGCTTTTTCTGACAGAGCTTTCCAGGGAGGAGCCTTTGACGTTTCAGCTTTCTACCGCTCGATCCATGGCGAAAACGAAGCGCTCGGCGACGCTTGGGGCAGCCAATGCTCAAGGCCCGGCTTCAGGAAATGGGGACCAACGAAGGCATTCTGATTGACGAAGGACGGATGGTGAGGTACCCTAAATATGGAGGGCAGGAGACGCTTCCATCGTAGCATGACCATGCGAGGGCGAAATCTATGAAGATAAATATTCTATATAGAGAAGAAAAAGGATGGTTTGTGGGACATATCCAAGAATATCCCGACTATGAAAGCCAGGGAAAGACTTTGCCGGAATTGAGAGACAATCTAATAGAAATCTACGAAGATATCAGGAAAGGTTTGGTACCCGACGCAGAACCTTTTCAGATATTGGAAGTAGCGATTTGAAAAGGGTTGGGCAAAGGACGGGACTCTCTGACAGAGCTTTCCGAGGAGGCACTACCATTGGAGTCTATTAACAGCAGCTCGTATCCACTGCAACCAGTCTCTGTCGCAGGTGCAACCGAACCGGACGTCGTCAGGTTGGCCCGTTTGATTGCCACTTATGCCCCACACGACGGTTCCTTTGAGTTACGCATCCCAGGAGTGCATGCCATTCGCCGCTCACGAACAAACACGGAGTTGGTTCATGGCATGGCGGAGCCCGCGCTGTGCATCGTCGCACAAGGTGCAAAGAGCGTCATGCTGGGTAATGAAGTCTACCAGTACGATGCGTCGCGGATGATCGCTTTCTCCGTCGATCTGCCAGTGACTGCCCAGGTCACGCGAGCCAGCTACTCCCAGCCTTTCCTTGGTTTCAAGCTGGATCTTGATCCGCACAAGATCGCCGAACTGGTCTTAAGAGTGTATCCGCACGGTCTGCCTCGAGTTCACGAGAGCCGCGGCGTGTATGTCGGTCAGGTCAGCGTGAGCATCATCAAGGCAGCAACAAGGTTGCTCGATTTGATGGCCGAGCCCGGAGAGGCTGAACTGCTCGCCCCCCTTGTCATCGATGAGATTCTGATCCGTCTGCTCCGCAGTCCCATCGGTGTCCGGGTGGCACAGCTCGGCCTCACGGAATCCAGTGTGAATGGAATTGCAAAGGCAGTATCCTGGTTGCGAGAGAATTTCTCCCAGCCAATGAAAGTCGAAGATTTGGCCGAGTTGGCCCACATGAGTGTCTCCTCTTTCCACCAGCACTTCAAGTCCGTCACCTCAATGAGCCCCTTGCAGTACCAAAAGGTGCTACGCCTTCAGGAGGCAAGGCGTCTCATGTTGTCCAAGATGATGGACGCGACTACTGCGAGTTCGCACGTGGGTTATTTGAGCGCTTCACAGTTCAGCAGAGAATACAGCCGCTTCTTCGGGAGTGCGCCAAGCAAGGATATTGCGAGATTACGTGAGTACTCGACGCAAGATTTGACCCAATTGGGGTTGTAAGTCATACAATAGGGGACGTGCAGCCCGGCGCCTTTGGGGGCGGTATTAGAGTAATTGCCAAAATTAATGTCCGATTGAGGATAGAAGTATTGGTGGGTGTCGGCCTCCGTGCCGGCATATCTTTAAATATAATTAATGATATCGATAGAATGGACCGGCAGAGACGCCGATCCCTACCAATATCCTGTAATTCACACGCGGGATATATGACAGAATTTTTGGCACTGACTAATAATCGATGAATGTCTTGCTGATTGCAGGCGCGGACAGTTGAGGAAGACATGACACGACCCAAGGACCTTGTGTACGCAGTGGACGAAGTACCACCACCGATCAAGCTGGGCGCTCTGGGATTGCAGTTGGTGTCGGTGTTGGCCATCTACCTTGTGCTCGTAGTGATCGTCGTGCGAGAAGCCGGAGCATCTGAAGAAGCTGCTCAACAGGCTGTGAGCCTGGGTATGATAGCCTTGGGTGCCGGTGCGGTGTTCCAGGGGCTTTGGCGGGGCCCGGTGGGCTCGGGTTATCTTGCACCGCCGGTGCTGTCTGCGGTGTATCTTCACAGCTCTATCGTGGCGGCTAAGATCGGTGGGCTTCCATTGGTATGCGGGATGACCATCGTTGCCGGCGGATTCGAGGCCATACTTTCACGTCTTTTGCTCCGTTTTCGCCGCTATTTTCCACCGGTGGTATCGGGCCTCATAGTGTTGGCCGTGGGAATTGAACTGGGGCTTGTCGGGGCTGAGAAGCTGCTTGTAGTGGAACCGGGTGTCAGCGCTGAGTACTTTCGAGTTCACCTGGCAATCGCGACGTTGACCGTATCGGTTATGGTAGGGCTGAGCGTTTGGGGTAAGGGCATGTTTCGGCTGCTGTGCACCCTCATTGGCATCCTCGTGGGGTTGATCGCTGCGATTGCCGCGGGTCACATCAACCACGCGGACGTAGCCCGGATATGGGCTGCCCCAATCTTTGCTATTCCCAGCCTATCACATATATCGTACTCGTTTCATTTCTCACTGGTCGTTCCTTTTCTTTTCGCAGGCCTTGCAGCCGGGCTAAGAGTCATTGGAGTGATCATGACATGCCAGCGGCTCAACGATGCGGACTGGAAACGTCCTGAGATGAAATCCATCAAGGGAGGAGTCCTTGCCGACGGAATCGGGTGCGCAGTATCCGGTCTGATCGGCGGGATAGGCCTGAGCGCTGCACCCAGCGCCGTGGGCATATCCAAGGCCACTGGAGCGACGAGTCGGTACATAGCTCTGGCCATCGGCTTTTGGTTCGCTGCTTTTGCCTGCTTTCCCAAAGTGTCAGCCATTTTTCTGGCTTTACCCATTTCCGTGGTTGGGGCAGGACTTGTGTTCACAGGGAGCTTCATGATCGTCGGGGGAATGAATATCATCACCATGCAGGCCATTGACATACGGAAGACTTTTATAATCGGTATTTCGCTGCCACTTGCGCTCACTCAGAAAGTGCTTCCACACTATTTTGCGACTTTCCCCAGTTGGGCGCAGCCCATGACCGGATCGCTGCTCACAATTGCCACTGCGTCAGGTATCCTACTCAACCTCCTCTTCACCATAGGGATGCGCCGTCGCGAGTCAATTTCCGTTAAGCTCGACGAAACGTCCTTGCAGGAGGTTACTTCTATGATACAGAAGAGTGGAAAGAAGTGGGGAAGCCGTGCGGATATGACTCAGAGGGTTGCGGCGATGGCCGCCGAGGTTTTCGGGCTTTTGCAGGAACGAGCCTTGGCCGATGGGCCGGTCACGTTCTCAGCAAGCTTTGATGAATATTCCTTTGTCCTTGACGTTACCTATAAAGGGACTTTGCTACACTTGCCTCCAGACAGGCCGCTTCCGCACGATCTCGTAGAGGAGCTTCCCTTCTCGATTGGGCTGTCCGGATTCCTCCAGGATATTTACCCCGATCGAGTGGAATCTAAGGCCAAAGACTCTGTTTGTTCGGTTCGTCTCGAGTTTCAATACTGATACTGACCGTCGACCGGAGGGAGTTTCTTAGTTATTAAGAGCGTCCTCTTTTGTAACTCATGAAGATTCTGTGCTTGCTGGAAGTTGACTTGTCTTACTATTTAAGGCTAATTTGAGACTTGACCTTGGCCAGGTCCGGCCCACATATTGCTTAACGAATCCTGATAAAGATCTCACATAACGGGACGACAATGTCATGGACTTGGAGAAGCAGTTCGAGGCCGGGGAGGGTCCAAGGTGAGGTGGTCGGGTGGTGCTCGGAAGGGAGGGTCTGCAAGCGCCTCGGTGTTTTCAGGTGCTCGACCAATACGCGGCAAAGATCGGACGCACCTCCTTTGGCCTATGGTCATTTGGGTAAGCAGAAAGGAGAATAACCCCCTTGGCGCCAGAAGATCTCTGGCAAAGCGCTGGCCGCCGACCTTAGCAGCGGACTTGACGAACGAGACATCTGCGAGCGGTATGGGCTCTCACCCATCGGGCTCAAAGCAGCTAAGAAGCGTCTGCGAGAAAAGGCCTCATCGCTGAGGTACCCGGACGAAGCTCGCGCGCCGTTTCCTCGCCACCGATACCCGACCAACCCGTTGGTGACATCGGGTCGTCGTTCGCGAAAAACGGCAGTCCGCGCAAGGAATTCCCAATGAAGGACCTGCTCCCCTTCAAGCAAGTATCGCATCACTGCGTTGAGGTTCGTCAAGGCGGAGGTATCATATCGCTGGGCGGCATCCTTTTGTTCGGGGCCGGCGTCTTGGTTACACTCGCCGCGGTAGGAATCGTGCCCTTGGAGAACCTCGAGGAAATGTTTTATGATGGATGGCCGTCGATGCTTCTTACGGGGGCTATCTGTTTCGCTGTTGGAGGTTGTCTGGCTTTCGGCCGTGAGTGGACCACTATCGATGTGAGCTGCGGTAGTTTGACCCGGCAATGGGGCCTTTTGATCCCCATGAAGACCACAAATCGTAGCCTGCGCACTTACCATAGTGTGGTTATACGATTAGATCCGGGCGACTCGGATACCCGGGATATGTTTTCTGTTGTCCTAAAATCCAGGTCTGGCAGCAACGATCTCATGCTGTATTATTCCAACAAGTATGGGGAGGCCCGCGCGCGTGCTGCTTTTCTGGCCAAATTTCTCCGCCTTCCTCTTAAGGAGGGCGGCACAGGTGAGGAATCCGTGACGCTCCCGGACGAGCTTGAAGACTCGTTCCAGGATCGCATTGGCCGCGGCGAGGTCCGACATGAGAAAATGGCCTGACCGAGCAACATGCTTAGCCAGGTCGAGGAATCCGAGGACAAGGTCCGCATCATTATTCCAGGCCCCGGTTTTAGGCTCTTGATGCTGCTGGAATTGGCCGGGCTTCTAGTCATCCTTCTGGCAATCATGGCTAATTTCGGACCGGATATAGTCTCGTTCTTCCATCGCGCACAAAGCCCCCCGTCGAGGCAGATCTTCATGATTGACTGGGGTCTGTTGGTTTTCGCAGTGGTTCTTGTCTTGTTCATAACGGACTCGGTCCTAGGCGCTTTAAGAAGGGGCACAACGGTCACTGCAACTGCACGCGAAGTGTTGATTGAGGAGCGGAGTGCGTGGCGCACCACTACAGCCAAGATTCATTCTGACGACATCCTGGATGTCTATCGCGGGATCGCTCAGACTTCTCCGGCTTCGGCCGGCTCGGGGGTGCGTTTGGTGGCCAAACGCGATGCTGGTGAGTATACGAGGCCCAAGATCTCAGATGGCTCGACATCGTGGTTGCACACCATGTTGAACAAGCACGCCAAGACCCAGGGCATCACCGTGAAAACAAAAGGCGAGCTGTTCAACTTCGGCGCCGGTCTCTCCGATAAAGAGGTGTGCTACCTGCACTGGCTCGTCAGGCGAGTAATCGGTATAAGTGGTGCCGGATGATATACTGTACAGTGCGCCCTGAGAGATTCGAACTCCCGGCCTTCTGATCCGTAGACTGGATATTTACAGTTAACCATTATAATTTAAAGTAGTTGTCGGCAAAGCCTTTTGTCTAAGGTCAAGTCTTCTCGGAGAGTTCTCCCACAATTTCCAAAAGATTCTGGACCAAGAAGGGTTTTGGGATTGACTCCCTCCATGATGGCCAGGTCCTAAAGAGTTTCATGACACTGCCCATTCCCTTCCATTTTACCTTCTGTAATTCCTAGAGGTCTTACACCTTGATCAGATCATAGTCGAGTGAGCCCATGCCGATTGCTTCGGCATACTCCAACTGATGCCGGCCGCGGGTATTCGGACGGAGCGCCGCGAACTTATCGTACCCGCAAGAGTGCAGATCGTGCCCATCCAAATGGATGAGGTTGGGTGCCATATTCACCAGATCGAAGCATGCCGTATCCAGGGCAACGGGATCGGTCGATGCGAGTATGCCCAGATCCGGCACGAGGGCCGGTTCCGACCACCCGGCGCAGTCGCACTGCGTGGTCACGTTCATTACGAAATTCAAGTAGCAGATGCGGCCTTCCTTGCCCTGGACCGCTCCGTAGGCGTATTCCATCATGCGTTCGACAAAGGAAGTGTATTCGCCGGGTTCGTCAATGCCGATCACCCCTTGCTTGCACACGGTTACACATTCGTAGCAGCCGATGCAGCGGGATTTATCGACGACGACGTGTCGGCCTTTTTCGACCTTTTCCAAAAAGAGCGCGGATTGCGGGCACACCTTCACGCATTCGCCGCAGCCTACGCAGCCGGGATATATCACCACGTTTCTGCCGTGCTGGTCGATCTTCCCTGCCTGTGGAGCGCAGCCCATAGCGAGGTTCTTGAGTGCGCCGCCGAAGCCGCCCATCATGTGAGCCTTGAAGTGGGAGAGCACCACCATGGCGTTAGCGGAACGGAAGGCCTGCGCTATCTTCACACTCGAAAAATGCTTCAGATTGACGGATACCTCCTCGTAGGACTTGCTCGTTACGCCGTCGGCAATAATCACCGGCGCGTCCACGACGTACGGTGTGAAGCCGTGACGATAGGCTGTTTCCAGATGATCCACGGCGTTGTGTCGGGTGGACTTATAAAGCGTGCAGGTGTCCGAGAGGAAAGGACGGCCACCCGCTGCCTTCACACAGTCAACGACTTGTCGAGCGAAGGTCGGGTGCAAATACGTGTCGTTGCCCGTTTCGCCAAAATGCAGCTTGATTGCAACCACATCGTCCTCACCACCCTTTCCGAGCGGCTTTACCTTTTCCGCAAGGTCGACTGCCTCGCAAAGCCGTTTGATCTTGGCCAAACGGTGGTCCGATGGCTTCTTCACAGTGAGCTCCGCCAGATAGACGGGAACAGACATAACGCCTCCTCTATTCTATTTCCAAGATTGCGTTTTCTTTTGAGCAAAGTGGTCCTTGGGTATGCGTCGCTCAAGCGCCGGATACCCTCTTCCCTCAGAGTGTGATCAGCTCATACCGATCATTGCCCATATTTAGAGTCTTCATGTATTCAAGCTGGTGCAGCCCGCTTCGGGACTCAATGCGTTCCACAATATCGCGTCGTTGGTCTGGCGGCAGCGCATACACCAAATCGACCGAAGCCTTGTCGATAGCCAATATATCCGTCGACCCGACTATGCCGATGTCGTCGCAAGTAGGCTTTGCACCATGTGCGTTGCAGTCGCAGTCAACGGAGATATTCTTGAGGACATTGATATAGGTGATATGCGGGTCGAAATGTCCGGTGATTCCCTTGCCCGCTTCGACCATGCGCTCCAGAAAGAGCGGCCCTTTAGACCAGCCCTCGCCATGTACCTGGCGCTTTCCTACCTGTCCCGACGCACAGCCTATGGCGATGTTCTTGAGCGATCCGCCAAAGCCGCCGCTCGTGTGGCCCTTGAAGTGCGTGTAAACGAGGAGGGAATCGTAGTTCATAAGACTCTTTCCCACAGCGATATCGGTGAGATGCACTCCCGGAATAAAGGGGCGCTGCGTTAACGAGGGGTCCAACCACTTGTCAAAAAACTCACGCATTCCCGGTATGGGAAGCATGACGTCGCCGTCCGCGTCCATTATGTCGACCGGGCAAAAATCGAATCCGTTCGTCTTGATAGTCTCGAGATGCCCTTTTGTGGTTCTTCTAGGACTTGGATAGAGGACGTTGGATTCGACGATGGTGCTGTTCGGAATATGCGGCTGCAAGCCCTTGATGAGCTCTATTGGCAACAGGTTCGGCCCATGCGGCTCACCGCTGTGTAACTTGATACCAATTTTGCCTGTCATACCTTGATTGACTTTGGCATAGATTTTCAGCAATCCGTTGACACTGATATCCTTTGTAAAAAATACTTGGGATTTGTTCTGTGGTGCGGCAACAGCGCTGCCTATGCCCCTAGAATCGCATAGGGCAACGGTACTCAATGCTATCGCGCTTTTTTTCAGGAAACTGCGACGCGAAATTCGCCTTTCCATGTATTTTCTCCTTCCGATAAGAGGCCATTTCAAAGGCCTCCTCCTATTAATCACAAATTATGCCGCACGTCGGCGCCATGAACAAAATGATAGCATTCTGCATCTTCAGGCGTTTGCCTATTTGACTAAAGTTCTTGCCAGATTCTCCGATAATTGAATCCACCGAATTCTGCTTGCACAAGATCCAAGTGTTTGATTCGGAAAACCAACAATAACGATTAGCTTTCAAACTTCCAGGTAATACTGAAGGCACCGGAAGGTCATAAGAAAATCTTTGAGGCGACTATATAATCCCGAATTACCACGTTGACTATTGCCTTCTGCGTTAGCACAATCTGGTACATAAGACCCATTGTGAAAGATGTCTCGTCACAGGCCCTAATTACGACAAGGAAAGAAAATTGGATTGCTTACCGGAAGGGGAGTGATCGGAAATGACTTTCGACGCAAGTATATTGGATAAGATAGATGCCTTGCACGACGAGGGACGTGATTTCGTCGAGAGAGGTCAGATACACGGCGTGGCCGTAGAATACGAATTTGACACATGCAGTTTTGACAAATGGCGTCGTAAAGCGAACGACCTGCTATATGCCCTGGGCGGCTGCGATGATCTGTATTATCAGCGATTTTCGAAACAAGTCTCCAGACCTCACGTGAAAGACCTCGAAGTGGGGCTCCGGATTCTCAATGCGGTGAGAGATGACGTGAGCAGTAGGATACTGCGGGAACGCACAGGAAAAGCATGTCCCGAGAAAGGTTGCAGCAGGCCGAGCGCCGGTTTTGACTAGTCCGGCTTTAGGTGGTCGGCGTAACACCTCACCGATAACGGAAGGGGGCTTGTTCCTGGACTAGCAGGAAGGCGTTCAAGCACACTGGACGGCAAAGAAGGTATTCTTGCACAAGATGACTGGGATGGACCGATAACGGTTGGCAGATATGGAGTGAATCTTTATGAGCTTGAACACATTGCCGTTCCATCAATTATTGCCTCTAACACAGATCAGATAATAGTAATCGATGAGATAGGCAAGATGGAATGCTTCTCTTCCTTATTCCGGAATACCCTGGTTCGGGCACTGGATTCTCCAAATTTGGTTATTGGTTCCATCAGTTTGAAAGGGGGAAAATTCATTCAGGACATAAAGAACCGCCCGGATCTGAAAGTGTACTCGGTCTTGGAGAACAATAGGGACGAATTGCCTGATATTTTGACTCAAGCTCTCATGGAAAACCGATGATCGCCGCAGTTGACGTTCACTATCACTCTGCAGGCGGCGCAACAGCCGCTGTTATAGTGTTCCGAGACTGGCGGGAAGACAGAGCCGAGGCTGAATTCCTGGAAAACATCGCACAAGTGGAACCATATGTACCAGGCAACTTCTACAAACGTGAATTACCATGTCTGCTCCCGGTGCTCCAAAAAGTGCAACACACATTGGAAGCGGTAATTGTAGATGGCTACGTGTGGCTTGCTCCGGATAATCGACCTGGTCTGGGAGCGCATCTCTACCGGGCTCTGGGTTCTGGAATCGCTGTGATAGGCGTGGCGAAGGATCCCTATAGAGAGTCGAGTAATGCCCTCCCAGTGATTCGCGGTCGCAGCCGTAAACCGTTATACGTCTCTGCTGTTGGCATCGATCCGGCGTTGGCAGCGAAGCACGTTGCATCAATGCAAGGACGCTATCGCATACCAACCATGCTCAAGCGAGTCGATCGATTGTGCAGATCGCTTCGTGATTTTCCCGGCATCTGATGGCGAGTTCGTGAAAATTATTGAAGGAAAAAGACTTTCGGTTCGCTTCTCCATTAAGCAAGAATAGCTAATTCACGCTCTCAGCCTTCTTTCAAGAAGATGGCACCACTCCAGCAACCCAAGTCTCCAATTTTTATTGTTCTTTACCAACACTTGCAACAGCAGCAGATTATGATTCTTACTTCCAATTAGAAGGCGAATGAATCCTGAAGGAGCATCCGTCCGACATGATCAAGTTCATGGAATTCTATAGCAAGCGTATAAAACAGTGCCCAATTGCGAAAAGCATTTCTCGGTCAAAATTAGTGTCCGATTGAAGATTAGGAATATTTGGTAGGTGCCGTGCCTCCGTGCCGGCTCATTTTTCAAATAAAAATCAACAGGTTCGGGCCGGCAGGGACGCCGGCCACTACCAGTCATCTGCTATAATACATGGCGAACAGAAACTGTTACTTGGAATCTTCCATCCCGCCCTTTCATTATGAGCCTTCCACGATAAGCACAGGTCGGTGCGCAGTTCTTAGAACGCTTCTGGCAACGCTTCCCATGACAAGATGCTTAACACCACTTCGTCCATGCGTTCCCAGAATGATCAAATCTGCCGATTCTTCTTGTGCCAGACGAACGACTTCCTGGTAGGTCGTACCAGTTCGGCAATAGGTCTTCACAGTTTTCGTGGACTGACCGCTTTCCCGCATCATCGACTCAAGGCGCTCGTTGGCAGTGCGTTCCACATTCCCAAGGATTTCTCGCAGTTTTTCGGCCCAATCGACATAGCCCGGAAAATCATTGTAATCGATTACGTGGAGAATGAGAAGTTCTGCATGGAAGGCCTGTGCGTATTCCACCGCCAGCTTCCAGGCCGGCTGGCTATTCTCCGAAAAGTCTGTACAGAAGAGAATTTTTCTGGGGACCATGGCTGATACCTCCTCTCGATCGGACGATCAAGACAGCCTGGTTTAGGAGATGCTGCCGGACGTGACTTCGAGAGTCTTCAGTGCAAGATCCTGCAATGAATCTGCGTAAATCTCTCTTTTATTCTCGCGATGATCGACCATATAGAGCACATTCGCATTTGCCTTGAGCTCTTCCAAAAGCTGGGTCATCGTGCTCCTATCTATGTTAAATGCACGGATGTAAACGTGCCTGTACCCTTGCGGAGCTCTTTCATAAGAGCTCAAAATACTTGCTAATCTTCCGTCATAATGGCGTATAATATCAGTAACTTCTTTTATCGAGCCGGGCCTGTCTTCCAGCAGAAAACCAAATTGCAGTCCTCGTTTCAATAAACCAGTGAGAGACATCATAGCCTTGAACAGGTCATTCTTGGTAATAACACCAAGAATGGTACCTTTGTCGTCCACCACCGGAACGCCCGAAATTTTGTTCGTTAGGAGAATTTCAGCAGTCTCTTCGATTGTGTAATCCGGCGGGACAATTATGGGATGGGGGGTCATTATCGTTCCGACTTCGACCCTGGAAAGTCGGTATTTAATCTCTTCTACATTCAGACGGGTTGCATCTGAAGGTGATACCCGTTTCAGGTCCCGATCTGTCACTATCCCCACGAGTTTTCCACTCTCCAGCACCGGCATAATGCTTATGTTCTTCTCAGAAGACAAATTTATGGCATGCTGTAGAGTATCGGTGATGTTGAGGGAGGTCACGTCTTTGCTCATCCAATCTTTTACTAACATGTCCCCTACTCCTTGAAGCCGTTGTATCTTTTTGGACCGGCACCTGTGATACGCGATGTGCGTTCAAATAAGTAATCCCGCCACCGGTGGGAGCAAATCCGGTCCAGGCAAATAACAGGTGTCTCAATATTCCCTCTATGAACGCACATTCCCATGAAAGTCCCGAGCTACACAGCAAGGGTTTGAGGTTTTCTTATGTTCATGGTTGATCTCCATTCGAGAAAGCCGGCAAGTTTAAGAAGATTCCCATGCGTGGTCTCCGAAAGGAGCCGACAGTTTGTTGTGCCAGCCGGCGATTGGTCATGTTGGTATTCGAGCTCACGGCTTCAGTTTGCGTTTCGACTTTGATGCGCTTCTAAGTGAATATAGGTGCTTGGGCTGTTGCTGCCGGTTGATCCAGGGGTACGAGTTCGTACCCAATGAGAGACGCTTGCCAGGTAAGGTATTTTATCTTGGCCTCTCGGTTTCTTTCGAGCAGGTAAGTCTCTCCGAGATCTTTGAAATGTACTCCGTATTTGAGTACATGGTAAATGGTTTTAAGGATTTTGTGGGCTACTGCGATTATGGCCTTTTTGGCCCCCAAGCGCGCTTTCAGGGCGTAATATTTGGCCCGGTAGTAGGATCCTCGTGCCTTGATTGCCGGCCAGGCTACTTCAACCATGATGGTTTTTAGGTGGTTCTTTTTGACAGGGCTCTTGCCACTGAATCGCTTGCCACCGCTTTGGTTGTTTCCGGGAGAGAGGCCACACCAGGAAGCGAGGGCATGGGCGGTGGGGAACTCAGTCAGGGTTGGGCCTATCTCGGCCAATATGGCATGGGAGGAAACCGCGCCTACACCGGGAATCTCTTCGAGCCGCCGGATCGCTTCCTGAGCGTCTCTCATTACTTCCTTGATACGGGATTCAAGGATAGAGATTTGGGTCTCTAGGTTTTCGATCGTGTTGAGCAAAAGAGACAACAGGAACCGGTGATGGGCCTCGAAGAAGCCTTGGACAGAGCGATGGAGCTCCGCTGCCTTGTCTTGCAGCGATCCTCTCAGACAATTTTCAACCTCGGAAATCGTAGGGGAATTGTTGCCTGAGATTAAGAGTTTCATGAGGTTGCGGCCCGTTGCGCCGAACAGGTCGGATACCACGGAATCGATTTTAATGTTTGACTGTTGAAAGAGCTTGTGAACGCGGCGTTGGAAATCCCCGAGGTCTTCTTTGTAGTTTCTTCTCATTCGGGTCAAATCACGCCACTGTCTTTGATGTTTCGGAGGAATAAAGGCGGCCTTGAGCAGGCCGTGACGCAAGAGTCCGGCTAGCCATCTGCTGTCGCTGATGTCGGTCTTATGGCCTGGAACATTTCTCATGTGTCGGGCATTCACCAAGATAACCTTGACGGAATCTTCAAGGACGTTATGAACAGGAGTCCAATATGGTCCTGTACTCTCCATCGCAATTACAGGACACTCTCGTTCCAGGAGCCATTCCTTGAGTTTGATAAGGTCATCTGTGAATGTTTGGAACTCACGCATTTCGGATTGCTCTGTACCGGAACTGTCTGAATACAACAGACACGCTGACACGGAATTTTTGTGGACGTCCAATCCGCACGATATCTCGTGCACGACTGATATGGTAGTGTTATTCTGGTTTCTTGAGGGCATGACACGCCTCCTAGTGTTGTTTGATTTCATCTCATACTAGGCAGGTAGCCATGCTCTCATCTCAGTTCAAGGGACTTTCATCCTTCGTTGTGGCGCTCTTCGCCATGGGAGTTGGTATGACTTACCCCAAGAAAGCAAAGTAACGTGCACCAAAGGTACCAATATGCATGTTTTGTACCAATTGAACCGGATGGTAAAAAGGGCACAGACAGCAGGTCTTGTAAGAAGTGCCCATAAAAGAAATCTGGGGCTCAAAAGAAGTTCCACCGCTGATCGTGTGTCCTTCCAGGAATCATTACAGGTTCTTACTTCAGTCATATGAGTTAGCTCGGCATGTCCTCCACTTTGACAGTAAGTAAAGAAAGCTGACACGCGTAGCTTGTCTCCCAATCATCTGTAGTTGATCTGATAGTCCATAGTAAGGCCCAATCCTTCAACTTGTGAGGTGCTAGTAATACCGATTCGATTTTCTTTTCATATAGCAAGTGTATAAAATAGCGTCCGATTGCGAAAAGCACTGCTCGACAATTGGTGGGTGCCGTGCCTCCGTGCCGGCACGTTTTACAAATACAAATCAACCACTTCTGGCCGGCAGGGACGCCGGCCCTACTGTCCTTTCAAAGAACAACGTGGTCAAAAGGTCAGAAATTATGTCAACTCCCATGGCGCAAAACGCCACAACGAACGATAAAAGACCAGATGCAGCATATGGTCTTTTATAGGAACTGCTATATTCAGGGAGCTGGAGGTGTCCTTCGCTATCTTATGTACACACTGCAAAATGGTATCACAAGCCCATCTCCTGGCTCATCGAAAGAAGCTGTTCCACAAGATGCCGGATTCGCTCTTCCAGGTCCTTCATAGTTTCCTGAGCCTGGGAGAGGTCTCGGGTTCTTCCCATCACTTCGAGCTGTAACGCTGTTTCAAAAGGAGAGTCAGAGGTAAAATTCCCAACAGATCCTTTCAGGGCGTGGGCTCCTTTTTCCAACTTCAGGGCGTCACCTTCACGAATGGCTGTACGGATCTCAGAAACGAGCCTAGGGTAGTCACGGATAAAAAGATCCACAATTTCCTTAAGAAGAGTTTCATCGCCTCCGACCCGATCAAGGATTTGGGTCCTGTTCACCACGGAGTTCTCGGGCTCCGACCGGGGCTCTACGGTTTTCTCCGGGGTTTCATTGTGAAAAAGGTCTTCGAGGGTTTCAAACAATTCCTGGGCATTGATAGGCTTGGATATGTACCCGTCCATACCTGCATCCAAACACTTCTCCTTGTCACCCTTCATAGCGTAGGCCGTCATAGCGACAATAGGGACGTGCTCATTCGAGGTCTTCTCATGCTCCCTCACGATTCTCGTTGCTTCGAGCCCGTCCATTATGGGCATTTGAACATCCATCAATACGAGATCGAATTTCTGAATTTTCAGGCAATCGAGTGCTTCCTGACCGTTTGCTGAGACCGATACCGTGTGCCCCATTCTTTCCAGCATTTTGACCGCCAACTTCTGATTGACGGCATTGTCTTCGGCCAGGAGTATGTGAAGCCGCTTCGTGCTCTCTCGAATGGAATGTCGGGTTATGAGAGAAGGTTGAGCAGGATGATCTTGAGGTTCTTTCAACACTCTGGAAATGGTGAAAAACAAGTCGGATTGCTTGATGGGTTTCAACAGATAAGCGCTGATTCCCAGTTTCATGCATCTGGCAGCATCTCCCCGTTCACCGGCAGAAGTGAGCATGATGATCGTCGGAGTCGCCCAACTCGGGTGCTCATTTATCCGTCGTACCAGCTCGAAACCATCCATTTCCGGCATCATGCAATCCGTGATCACCAATTTGAATGGTCTTCCTTCCTCATGGGCAGACTTCATGGCATGTAGCGCCGCTTCACCACCGTCCACGATCGTCGGCTTCGTCTGCCATTGGAGAAGAGTGTTCTCCAAAATCCGCCGGTTCGTTGCATTGTCGTCAACTACGAGTACCGGCAGGTTTTCTAATGCCGACACATCGGCGGGAGCAGGCGTATGAATGGGTTCCTTCGCAACGCGAAAGGTTGAGGTAAAATGAAAAATGCTCCCCCTTCCCGGTTCACTTTCTAACCAGATGCTGCCATCCATCATTCGAACCAGTTCAGAAGAAATGGCCAAGCCTAAACCGGTCCCGCCATATTTTCTGCTGGTCGATCCGTCGGCCTGCTCAAACGCATTGAATATCCTCTGTTGCTTCTCAGCAGGGATGCCGATGCCTGTGTCAGCAACGGAAAAATGGAGACGGATCTCGCGCTTTGTTTCGGAGTCCGGATCGACCTTGACAACCACTTCTCCTCGTTCAGTGAACTTCAACGCATTCGCAATCAAGTTGATGAGAATTTGGCGAAGGCGTCCAGGATCTCCAGTCAGCGTATCAGGTATGGATTCTGCAACTTGATAGAGCAATTCCAATCCTTTTGCGTGGGCCTGTACCGCCAGAGTTGTCATCGTCTCGGCAATGGAATCTCTCAGACTGAAGTCAACAGCTACAAGCTCCAATTTTCCTGCTTCCATCTTGGAGAAGTCCAGGATATCATTGATGAGCCTCAGCAAAGCTTCAGCAGATGTCTCAACAGCCTCTAAATACTCGACCTGTTCCGGAGTCAACTGAGTGTTGAGCGCTAGTTGGGTCATACCCACAATTCCGTTAATGGGAGTACGAATTTCATGGCTCATGTTGGCAAGGAATTCGCTTTTCGCACGGCTCGCTTGCTCCGCTGCTTCACGAGCCCTGATCAAAGCCTGTTCAGCTTCTTTCCGTTCGGTTATATCCTCTGAAATAACGAGCAGATATCGTGAGCTCCCATCCTCGTCGAGTATCGGAAGCTTTTTGGTATGCATTATTCTCGTGCCCTTGTTTCTGTTATCCACCAACTGCTCCGACACGCACAACATTTTACCTGATGTCAAAGCCTCTCGATCCTGTTCGACGAAACGATCCGCCTGTTCCTTTGGGAAAAAGTCATGGGCAGTCTTACCTAGCAGCTCATCGCCGGAATAACCATATATCTCAGTGCTGGCTCTATTCCAGAGAATGTATTTCAGATCTCGGGCATCTTTAAGAAAAACCGGTGTGGGAAGATTTTGAACGATCGAATCGAGGAGAGCCTTGGTCCGCTTAGTCTCCTCCTCAGCTTTCTTACGGAGGGTGATGTCACGGACTACGGACAAACTGGATCTGCCCCATATCGGGTCCTCCATGACAACGGAGTCAAGAAGAACGTCCAGAATGTTGCCATCCTTGGTGATGTATTGATACGGCACATCCCTGGCGCTGCCGTCTCGCCAAAACTGAGGGAGATCTGTGGACATAGCTTTGTTTGACGACTGAGTAGTCATTACAGAGCTGATGCTACGCCCCTCAACTTCTTCCCTGGAATAACCGAGCACCTCCAGCCACTTTTGGTTAACATCACGCACAATCCCGGTCTCGTCAGTCGAGTGCATCAGCGCAGGGGAGTTTTCGTAAATGTACCGAAATCGGTCCTCACTGGCCTTGAGCAATGCTTGGGCATTTACACGGTCAGTGATATCCCTGTTAGAGGCTCTTCTGCCAAGCAACCTTTGCCCCTCGCCAATAACCGCTTGGCAAACATGGTTTATCCAGCGGACTTCACCGTCTCTTCGTACGATGCGGAAATCCAAGGAATGTGAATTCAACTGATCGACGTTTAAGTGTCTACTAATATGGTTCAGCACCAATTCAAGATCGTCTTGATAGATGATTCGTTGGAAAAGCGCGGAGTCCTCAAGGAACTCCTCTGCAGCATATCCGGTGACACGAAGGCATGAAGGAGAAACCCAGATAAATTTCCCATCCGGACCAATCCAGGACTCCCAATCATATGTGAAATCCGCGATGGTCCGGTAACGCTCCTCGCTTGCTCTCAGATCCCGTTCAAGTTGCCTGCGCTCCTGAATTTCGACCTGCAGGAGGCCATTGGACTCTGCCAGCTTGGCTGAACGGTCTGCAAGAGCTTGTTCGGCACGCTTTTGCCGTTTAACGGTCCGGAAAACAATCAAGCCGAATGCCAGAAAAGATAAGGTCACCAGCGATCTGAGAAAAATTGCATGTCCGTGGACATCCAATACAAGCGAATCCCAAAAATGCCTCTCACGAAAGACCAAAGACTCAAACACGGCATCGCTAAAGCATACCAGGATGAAAAAGACAATCGAAAGCGCTACGATTCTGTGTTCCGCCATGGGTTGTCTCCTTGCTCAAAGATCGAATAGATCTTCTGTGCCGTTGTTGCGAAATACGGAGGAAAATCAGGCTCCGATCCAGTCCCAAGAAACGAGTCGAACCGACATCTGCACGTTGCCGCGAACATCCCGAGGAACGACGGCCGGTGATAAACGTGCCATACTGGATCGTGGTTGATTACTTCTCATTTTAAGACTTCGCGAATTGTCTTGAGAAGCTCCTTCACATTATATGGCTTCCCAACGAATCCTTTGGCTGCGTCCAGTGTTTCCGCGTTGGCCCCTTCAGGAGTATATCCGCTTCCGATTAACACTCGCGCGCTCGGATCGAGCCGGAGGATTTCTTTGAGGCATTGATTCCCGTCCATCACCGGCATGATGAGATCAAGGATTACCAGTGAAATCCGGTTCCTCTTCTCGTTATAGATCTCCACTGCTTCCTGACCGTTGGTTGCGGTGATGACGGTGTAACCTGCCTTCTCCAGGATTCTTTGGCCAAGTGACCTCACGAATTCCTCGTCATCCACGAGAAGAATTGTCCCCGTGCAGAGCGCTGAAAATTCTCCGGAAAAACTCAGGTCTGCCTCCCCTTCAGCCTGGTGAGCGGGAAGGTATATCTTAAATGTGGTCCCCACACCCGGCTCGCTCTCGCATGTAATATGTCCGCCGTGGCTTTTCACTATTCCGTACACCATTGCGAGTCCCAATCCGGTTCCTTGACCCGGTTTCTTGGTCGTGAAGAAAGGGTCGAATATGCGGGCCATTGTAGCCCTGTCAATGCCGACACCCGTATCTTTGACCGCGAGAAGAGCATGCCGTCCTTCGGACGCTTCAAGATGCCCGCGGCAATAATTCTCGTCCAAAAAGACGGATTGAGTCTCGATGAGCAACCTACCGCCATTCGGCATTGCGTCCCTTGCATTCACCGCCAGATTCATCAGAATTTGTTCAATCTGAACCGAATCGGCATTCACTTTCGTGAGACGGGGATCAAGGTTGATTTCAACTTCAATTATTTTGGGAATCAGTCTGGTAAGCATTTTCTTCAACTGAGTAACTTGCTTGTTCAGGTCGATTGGCCGGAGCTTGGTTTCGGTCTTGCGGCTAAAGGCAAGGATTCGTTGAACCATATCTCCGGCAGTTCGAGCGGCATGAATTATCTTCGCGAGATCTTCGTAGTCACTGTCTCCTTCTTTTTTTTCAGAAATGATGAGTTCCGAGAAACCCAGGATAACCGTAAGAAGGTTGTTGAAATCGTGAGCAATTCCTCCAGCGAGAGTGCCAACGGATTCCATCTTTTGAGACTGGAGAAGTTGGGAACTGAGGCTTTCTTTCTCCCTCTCCGCGCTCTTGCGTTCCGTGATGTCCACAAACATTGCCCGTGTCCCGATCACGAGTCCGGAAGGACCCAATTCAGTCGTTGTGTAAAGAAGCGTCGAGATGATACTGCCATCGCGTTTGACAAGTTCTCGCTCCCCTATTAGAAACTCCCCTGCCAGTGCTCGAGCGTAGCCTCCGCGGTCAAGCAGTTCGATACGCGATTCGGGAGTGTAGAAATCGGCCAGTGGGTGCCCCACAGCTTCATCCCGTGTGCAGTCCACGGAGCGTAGAAAGAACTGATTGCAGTCGCTGATGATAGGAACTCCTTCTTCATTCCTCGTTATGACGTACATTATGGGTGCATCTTCAAACAACCTACGGTACCGTTCTTCGCTGAGACGCAGGGCCTCTTCCGCCGTCCTCCTCTTTGTTACGTCTTGAGCGATCCCGATAGTTCCGACAACTTCTCCTGCATCATTGTATGTGGGGGTTTTAATGGTCTCTATCCAGATTCTGTTTCCGTCTTTGTCCTGGAGAGGTTCCTCGACTCGTTTCCTGGTGCCCGATTCCATAACTTCACGGTCATCGTCCCTGTATAGCTTTGCAAGTTCGGGGGGCCAGATGTCGTAGTCAGTTTTTCCCCGTAGATCTTCCGGAGCAACTCCGCAGGCCTCGCCGAAGGGCCGGTTCACGACAATGAAACGGCTTTCTTTGTCCTTGAGCCAGGCAATGGCCGGGATGTGATCAAGTAGAACCTTCTGTTGTCGCTGGATCTCCTTGAGTGCTGCATCCGTTCTTTTGTATTCAGTGATGTCTATGGCTAACCGAAATTTCACAATCCGACCGTCAGGCCACTTCATCAATCTGTCCATTCCAAGGAAATCTCTATTCAACTTAGGATTGTGATACTCATGTTGGTAGTGTTTTTCGGGTGACTCCAAGAGCATCTGGTTAGGACAACACTCACAGGGGGAATCCAGGCCGCACAACTCCTCGTAACACCTTTTTCCTATGAGGCTTTTTCCGTACAGGTCTTCAGCAAATTTGTTGGCATACAAGATTTGGTACGGTTGCGGGTCAATTACGAGAACCATCTCGTTTATACTCTCAAAAATCGAGAGACGCTGTTCCCTCTCAAGACGAAGCTCCTCTTCAGCTCTTTTGCGGTCTAAGATTTCCAGGGCGAGTTGTTCATTTCTATTGTGTAGTTCGGCGGTACGTTCTTCCACCCTTCTTTCGAGTTCATTGTAGGCGTTATTAATGCCTTCTTCCGCATTTCTTCGTTCCGTGATATCTCGAATGACTGTGCAGAGAGCCTGTCTCCCACCAATTTCCATCACCGATCGCGATATTTCGACAGGAAACAGGATTCCGTCTTTCTTTCTGTGGTTGCGAATCGAAGTTGCCCCAGCATCTCCCATGAAGACTTTTGTGTGGTTTTCAACAACAGCCTCCTTGTCCGCGGAGAGATCGAGAGACTTCAGGCTCAGGAATTGGTCCTTGCTGTAACCATAAAGATTGATGGCTGCATCGTTGACATCGAGAATAGCGAGGGTCTCTGCGTCAAAAATTATGATGGCATCCATAACGCTTGAAAAAAGCGAATGGTACTTTTCTTCGCTCTTGGCAAGAGCCTTTTCCTTTTGCTCCTCTTCAACAATACGATCGCTCATCCTGCGGGTGCCCGCAAACAATACAAGCATGCCGATAAGCCAAATGATGCTGTGGCTGACTGCCAATGCGAGAATGTTGTCACGAGATTCAACCCACAACCTCTCCATAGGGACGGACACGCTGATCCCTCCACGGATGTCACCCATCCTGTAACCCTGCTTTGCATGGCATTTCAAGCAACTCCGATCGGTCAACAATGGGCGCATCAACCGCATGTAGGGCCTACCATCGATATTCTCAATGGAACTAACTTCTGTTTCACCCTCTTCGAAAGACCTCAGCGCATTCTTCTCCCATGAATCCGCCACATTTTCAGGTCGAATGGGATTCAAGCTGGTAATATGTTCTCGCATTCCGCTGCGTACTGCCTGGATCTCGTGCACCATGCGTGTCATGTATGCGGGATTTACGAGTGTGAGAGGAATCCCCGAGGGAGTAGAGATGTCCCGCTCATTCACTTCAAGGTACGGATTCGGTTTGGTCCGTTGATCTGTCCGAACATAAACTCCGCCATGTTGGGCATTCCAGAGTCGATAACTAACATTTTTCTCGAATGCCATCCTTGCGCTGATCCGGGCATGATCGCCGGCACTTTTTTGCAGCTCGGACAAATTCCATCCAAATGAGACTGCGACGAGAGCGGTTCCGAATATACCCAGGAACAACCCATGACGTTTTAGGGTAGCATATCGACTTGGATGATCGTGAGGAGTCACTCCTTGACCCTTTCGCAAACAGATTGACGTTGAGATACTCATCTTCTATCTTGACTACATCATCCGGCTTGCCTGAGGAGCCAGTTCGAGGCGTTGCTGCGTTTCCGCCACTTTTCCACTCAAATCACCCCTCGAATTCCGTATCATCGGAGCGTGTTCCGCCACATCTCATCTTGGACAAGATTTGGTTTCTCGTATTCCGACGATCCCCTTTCAAGCTTGTTCAGGCCGACTTCGGCCACTGGGTGATTTCTCTGGTTTCAGAAGGTCTTTAGGACGAGTCTCTAAGATAATCCGATCCAATCGCTACCGGTCACTTCAAGAAGTAAGCAGGAGTCGTGCCAAATCCCTAAGAACAGGATTCCATAGCAATATCTGCCTAATTCGTCATTCATTGCACTCGGCATCCGACCGGAAAACGGAAGAAAAGATGGCTCATTGCCTATGGTGTGGATCCCATAGTACCGTGGTGAAGTTTCATCATATTGGATTTCTCCACGTTTATTTTGACCAGTCCGGATTCCGCCGTCAGTAAGGTTCGCATCAAGCTCAAAAAGCGGCTAACTAAGGGAAAGCGGCCGTCAATTCCAACGAGAATCCGTCACTTGACAAAAATAGCTCAATCTTACAATTATGATAGTAAGGGCAACAGATAAGCCAGTCAGTCATTGGGGTTTATAGTGTCTCACGAACCGTCTCACACCACAAGGAGGTCCGTGTCATGCTGCCCAAGAAAATCCTCTTCTGCGCTGACTTCTCAGTAAACAGCCTCCCTGCTCGCCAGCTCGCAGTAGACTATGCCAAGGCTTTTGGGGCTGAGCTTCTCATCATCCACGTAATTGATGCAACCGGATTCCCGAGCTATGTGGACTGGGTCGGGAAAGAGCTTGACCAGATCCTGGAACGTACTCAGAATGCGGCAGCCGCTCGCCTCGAAGAATTGGCAGAAGAATACGGCTCCCTGATACCGGTCAAGCCGTATTGCACGATCGGTTCCGCGCCCAAGGAGATAGTGGAATTGGCTGCAAGAGAATCAGTGGATCTTATTGTGATGGGAACCCATGGGCGCACAGGAGTGAAGCATCTGGTCATGGGGAGCATAGCCAGAAGCGTCTTGAGGTCTGCCCATCGCCCGGTGTTAATTGTGGAGGCTCCAACGGAGAAAGGGGAATCGTCTGAAAGACCATATGAGTTTCCTGTTCCTTGAAACTTCGATTCGTAAATTCAGCCACGTACTTGAGTGCCACAGCGGCTTCTTCGGCAGTTCTCCGCCGGAGCATAAGGCACCCCGTTCCAAGGAGAAAAAGGAGGAGAATCATCGTCAAGGAGTTTTCTGAGCCCTTCAAGAATGATTGGACGGAATTTCGTTGGTCTGACCAGATTTCCCACGCCCCTTCAAAAAAGGAGAATCCTATGATTATCCAGAGAGCGGATTTATTCAAGGATCTCGGCCCGGAGGTTATGAATGAGATCTCCAAAATTATGGTCGAAGAATCTTACGAGCCGGGAAAGCTCATTTTTGAGGCAGGCAGTCCGGCGCAGTTCTTTTATATTCTGACAGAGGGAAGAGTTCGACTGTACATCGGAACAAAAGCTGAGATCTCGTACACAGTCAATATTCCAGGGGAAGCATTCGGATGGACTGGCTTAGTAGATCGACCTGAATACATAGCCACCGCCGAGTGTGTGCTTCCCAGTAAGATATTGAAAATAGAAAAAGAACGTCTAGCCAAAATATTCGAGAAGGATACCGCCAGCGGTATGCTTTTTTACAAGCGACTGGCAGGAGCTGTAGTCCAGCGACTGATCTACAATTATGAATACTTTCAATCTGCGGGCGACCTCAAAGAAGTTATCCCATCCTATGGATAATCGCCGGCAGATGTAATCCGGGGTAGGCTCTGACAGCCCATTGCGGGTCTGCAGGGGTAGCCCCTGAACGCCAAAGACTGAAGTTTCTCGTGCTATGTGGCGATGCCACAGGAATGAGATAATCCTCGCATTATCAACCCCACACGAACAGCCGCTCCACGACCGCACTTTTGCCTGGCCGTACTCTACGGCGAGCGGTAATGCTCGCCGTAGAGTTTCTGAAATACATTACTGTACTACTGTAAAGGAATCTTAATCGATTTTGCTTTGCAGTTTTCAGCTTTAGGAAGCTTCAGAGATAAGACACCATCTTTGTAACTAGCATTTATCTTGTCTTCCTGCACTTCACAGGGCAAAGCGAATGAGCGAGAAAAACTGCCGTAGGACCGTTCGATTCGGTGCATATTTTCGGTCTTCTCTTCATGCTCAGCCTTTTTCTCTCCTTTAATCGTCAGCACATCGCCAGATAGACTTATATCCAGGTCATTTTTTTCTATGCCCGGAATCTCTGCCGTGACGAGGATTTCATTCTCGTTTTCGGAGATATTGACTGCGGGTGAGAACGTCTTGCTCGTAATTCCGAGCGAAAATGGCTCATCACCAAAAAATCTTTGAATGAGGTCGTCAAATTCACGACGGAACACCCAAGGAGCCGGAAGAGAGCCGGTTTCGCCTTCTTTACGTTTCCAAGGTGCTAATTCAAACATAACGCCTGTCCTCCTTGTTCAAGATTCTTGGCCTTAATTAACCTTGATGGTTAACTTCTGTCACTTATTTGGTCATCGCGGTTCGGTTGTCAAGATACCGAGACAATTTCTCTGTAGATAAGTGGCACTCTGCAAAGTCCTGATGGAAGATGATTTCGAAGTATTATTTCAGAGATCGAATTTCAAACAGAGAAACTCTGTTTGCGTGGAGAGGAAAACAAACACGCGCAAGAACAAATCTCGGGTCAGGTTCCATTCAACCGAAACAGCTATGCAGAAATTCGAAGACAATTTCCAGAATCTCGCGACGATTTACCGACATCACGGACTTTTTGAAAATTCCGTTCGCGATCACTTATCCACAGGTGTTAATAACTCGTAGCCAGTCATTGTTTGTATTAGGAAACCATTAAATGACTTCCGTAGGTTAGCTAACCCATCCAAAATTCAAATACTTACGAATTGCCCATCTCCAGCGCATTTTGCGAAATCCCGAAGAAATTGCCCGTCGTGAGGAAGTTATCCACAGGTTTAACCACGACTTATTAACAGGAACTGTGGATAAATTGAAGTAGAACGCAGAAAGTCCATGTGGCTTGCTCTCAAAGGACCGCCTAAAAAGAGTCTTACAATAGTCAACTGTCCTTTAAGCAGCAAGCGGTTCAGACGCACGGTGCGTCTTTCACATGGACCTGATTTACTAGACATCCGTTGGAAGATAAGGTTTCAGAAATTTTTGTGACACCCTCTTCATTGCCGGCAGGCAAGCGATGGCAGATCGATCGCATCGAATCATGCCAATGTGCTTTCATAGAGGGAATATTGTGAGAAACCTGTTATTTGCCGGACCCGGCAAATCTCCTTCGCTACGAACGGCATCGCCTGACTTCGCTTCGGAGGCATGCCGGGTCCGGATTTGCTCCCGCTAGTGGCGGGATTACTTCTTTGAACGCACACTGATATCGTCACGACGAACTGCCTGCTCACGATCCACTCCTGTTCTCCAGTATCGCCCTTGACCGCGGGCATACCCTGAATTATGTTCACGCATAAGAAAGGACAGGCTTTTTCAGCAACGCAGCGATGTTTTTGCCCATGCATGATGTCTGGGCTGGAATGTACGATTCTGGCCGTCCAGCAGACCGCCCTTCCCTTCTCACGAGCATGAAGCACGCACGAAACGGCAAGTCATCGCACACGTCCGATTGCTGGAGGTAAAAACATGGTCACAAGAATCAATAATGGCTCTTTATTCACTTCATACGATTTAGGCGGGCTCTCATTAAGAAATAGGATCGTCATGTCGCCATTGACCCGGTCACGGGCGGGCGAGCAGCGGATGCCAAATGCACTGATGGCCGAGTATTATACTCAAAGGAGCTCGGCCGGATTGATCGTCAGTGAGGCTACTGTCGTCTCGAAACAGGGCATTGGCTGGCTGAACAGTCCGGGAATCTATTCTGATGAGCAGGCCGAAGCGTGGAAGCAAGTTGTCGACGCGGTCCACCGCACAGGAACACCGATTTTTCTCCAGCTTTGGCATTGCGGGAGGGCTTCCCACGCTGCTTTTTTCGAAAACGGAGATCTTCCGGTAGCACCTTCTGCCATCAAAATTAACGGCGACTATAGTCACACGCCTAAAGGCAAGCTGCCATACGAAGCGCCTCGAGCGCTGGAAACCAGTGAGATACCAGCCATCGTGGAGGACTATCGACGGGCCTCCGAACGCGCGAAAGCTGCAGGGTTTGACGGGGTTGAATTTCACGCTGCGAATGGATACCTGATCGATCAGTTCCTGCAATCCAAGACGAATCACCGGACGGACCGCTATGGCGGTAGTCTGGAAAACCGCTATCGGTTTCTGGATGAAATCGTGAACGCAGTTCTCACTGTCTGGCCCTCTAACCGAGTAGGCGTGCATCTGGCACCGAACGGTATTTTCAACGATATGGGCTCACCGGATTATCGTGACACGTTTCTCTATGTTGCTAGAGAGTTGAATCGGTACAATCTTGCATATCTCCATGTAATGGATGGCCTGGCATTTGGGTTTCATGCATTGGGAGAGCCCATGACGCTGGCCGAATTCCGGGAAGTGTTTAAGGGGCCGATCATGGGAAATTGTGGATACACTCAGGAAACAGCGGAGGCTGCGATTCAGAACGGACAGGCCGATTTGATCGCTTTCGGCCGACCATATCTCAGCAATCCTGATCTGGTAGAACGGTTCGCGAATGGTTGGCCGTTAAATCCGCAGGCAGAAACGAAGGTTTGGTATTCGTTCGACGCTGTTGGTTACACTGATTTTCCCAGATACAGGGACGCTTGAACCTCTGTGCAGAGTATAGTCGCTCCGGATGTGGGTTGAGCATCACCGGGTTGGCACGACCATGAAAGGGAGCATCATTTTGTTGTCCTCATACTGCAAGTTGTGGCAGTGTTTCTTGTCTTTCAAATCTGCGTGAACACATTTGTACCAATGTGCTTTCATAGTAGGGAATATTGAGAAACCTGTTATTTACCGGTCCCGGCAAATCTCCTTCGCTACGAACAGCACCGCCTGACTTCGCTTCGGAGGCATGCCAGGACCGGATTTGCTCCACCCGGTGGCGGGATTACTTCTTTGAACGCATAGTGGTATTAATCAGCATTGGCGGTCTAAGTAAGATCGTTTTTCTACATGCATATTGTCATCAGTGCTTCGCAGTGCATGCAAGATGCGCGGTAATCCGGTCAGCGAAGAAACTATTTTGTTTCGATTACAGCGTCATTATTACAACTTCCCTCAGATTGCTTCCGTCTTGTTGCCTACCTATGTGCTTTAGTTCCTCTTTCTTGTTTCCCGTAACTCTCCCGCGTCTTTCTCTTACCAGGCACACCCGGCCGAGGGCTACTTTATAGGCACTCAGTCCTTTAGCCACACTACTTACCGTCGATGCTCTCATACATTGAATAAAAGCCGGGGACTAATTGGGCAATCATAAATCGTTTCTTGGTAAACCAGGCATTTCCGGTCCAAAAAATATTCAGCTAACGTGTAAAGCTTCAGTTTCGAGCGGTAGTTTGAGAAGAATTTTATTTTTGGGGTTAAATGGTTCTCGCGTTCGGGTTTGAGATGGGGTATAGGCTTGGTGGGTGAAACGCTTGTTCAGGTGATGATGGGATGGGCATAAACGGTTGTCCGGTTTGTTTGGAAAAACAGCGTTGCATTGACGAGTTAAAAGAAAAGATCCAGAGCCTGGAGGCTAAACTGCGCTATCAAGAGCGCAAGGCTCAAGAAGGATACTTCGGCTCTTCCACTCCCTCATCCAAAATACCAATCAAGAGGAACAGTGAACAGAAGGAGAAAAAGCCCAAAGGTGCGCGGCAGGGACACAAAGGTTCCGGTCGCAAGAGCCACGAGTGCGAGTTTGATTATGCGGTAGAAGTGGAGGCTCCAGATATCTGTCCCGAATGCGGGGGTATTCTTGAAAAGAAAGGGGTGGAAGAGAGGAGTGTCCTGGATACGCCTTCTCAAAAACCCGAACGAATAGTATTTCGCTTACCCAAAAGGTATTGTTATCGTTGTGAACGCACGTTTACTCCCCAGACTCCCGGGGTGCTTCCCAAGAGTCTTTACGGAAATCAACTCATTGCCAATGCCATGACGATGTATTACTTCTATGGTCTTCCCATGGGACGAATCTGTGAACAGACTGGAGTAAGCGAAGGAAGCCTGATGGAGGTATATCATCGAATGGGGCGACTTTTTGAAAGAGTTCCCCAGAAGCTCATTGAAGAATATCGACAAGCTCCTGTGAAACACGCAGATGAGACGAGCTGGCGCACTGACGGCAAGAACGGATACGTTTGGCTCTTCGCCACTCCCGATTTGAGCATTTTCCAATTTGGCAAGAGTCGCTCGTCCCAAGTAGCTCATGCAGTCCTCGGCAAAGATCGGCTACCGGGCGTTTTGGTTGTGGATCGTTACCGCGGCTACAAGAAAGCTCCATGTGAGATTCAATATTGTTACGCTCACCTTCTGCGAGATGTCCAGGATTTGGAAAAAGAGTTTCCCGAAGAAGCAGAGGTCTCAACTTTTGTGGCTGTTGTGGCTCCTTTACTTGCACTCGCTCAGGGACTTCGCAGCCAACCGATTACGGATAAGCAATTCTATCGTCGAGCGGCTAAGCTTCGGACTGAAATTAAGGCCGCAATGGAACGACCGGCCCGCCATATGGGCATTCGCCGGATCCAAGGTATCTTCCGTGAAAATGAAGAGAGGCTCTATCACTGGGCTCGAGACCGAACGATTCCGGCAGAAAACAATTTAGCCGAAAGAGATCTGAGACCCACTGTTGTGGCAAGGAAGGTCAGCTATGGATCTATTTCTGATAACGGAGCCAAGACGCGCAGTATTCTCACAACCGTCCTCACCACCCTCAAGAAACGAGGTAACGACCCTGCAGAACAGATGAAGAAAACTCTCGATCAATTAGCAACGAATCTTAAGCTGGACCCCTATGAACTCCTCTTTCAAAGAAACGGCCCTCAAGAATAGCTATATCCATCACAATTGCTCCCGCGAATAACTGAAGCTTTACGCTAACGTCAAAAATCTTCTTGACAAGCCCAGATTTGATTTGGCAGGATCGACTCGCTTTCATAGAGCTAAGAATTATACTTCCGATCAAAGAAAGATTTTAAGCCAAGGGGTCTGGCAATTTCGGCTAGCAAGTCGCTGTATGGGTCATACGCTGCGGCAGGTACAGTTGCGGAGTTCCTATTTCTGAAGTTACTTGCTCTCTAAGCTTGTGAAATGGCCCATTAACAACGTTTTCTGTTTCAGGGGGGGGGCTACTATCTTGATATTCCTCTTTAACCAACTTCTCTTACTCTCGGAGTCCTCTTACTCGTGATGTCGCACAGAGAGCGACAGCACGGATAGGAATGTCTCTTATTGGGGTTTTTCTTCGTTTTCTCAGCCGTATTCAGTTTTAGCTGAGGGGGGTCTTTTTTTGTCCGTTACAAACGACCATATGAGTTCGTTATTGTGAAAGGAATCCGTCATGAAACGGCAAAAAGAAGTTTCAGAAGCATTCGATCATAGTCGCGGTGGACTGGTTCTCGAGGTGCTTGAGGAAAGAATTGTACTGGATGGAACTGTCGATAAACACTTAGAGGCATCCCAAGATACCGATCACGTATATTCCGATCAAGCGGACACAAATCAGGTAGACAGCCTTGGCTGGGTTTATGTCAATGACGGCTGGTGGTACAACGACGATGGAGAAGGCTGGTGGTATAACCAAAACACGAATTGGTGGTGGAACGAGACCAGTGATTGGTGGGCTCAAATCTCAGGAGATATTACTTACTGGTATCACGGCGAGCACCAATACTGGTATTCCGAAGCCTCAACCGGCGCGTGGTACTGGTGGGATGACGTGACTGACGAGAACTGGGAGCCGGCATTCACCTGGTTCGCGGACCAGGTTGATTCCGAGTGGATGTGGGTCTACAACGATTGGAACGGAAGTCAGTACCGTGTGGACGATCTCCATCTGCTGTATCAAGACCATTATGGTGGACAATGGTGGTGGTTTGATGCTGTCAATGATGATGCATGGGAACTCTATCGGACTTGGTTTGCTGACAATTTCGGAGTTCAGGTTTTCAATGACTGGAACCAAAGCGAATATATTTGGGGAAATGATTTCCATTATATCCAACAACACTCTTCATCATTGGTAAACGACGCTCCCACTGTAATGGTGCCTGCTGAACAGACGATACAGGAAAATTCAGAACTCTCTATCAGTTCCTTGTATGTATACGACGTTGATTCCGGCAACAGTGACATAGAGGTGACTCTCTCGGTAAACTATGGACTGTTGAGTATAACGAACGATGGCAGCCTGGATTTTCAGGCTGGTGGCGGAACACTCGATTCTATGATGACTTTCAGGGCAACATGGAGTGAAATCAATGAGGCCCTCCAGACCCTGGTATACAATCCTACCAACGACTATATCGACAGCTTAACCATAGTTGTGAATGACCTGGGAAATTCAGGGAGCGGTGGATCGCAATCAACTTCGAACTCTATTCAGATAACCGTTGAAAACGTGGCCCCGGTGCCCGTTGGTATCATGGACAATGTCACAATGGACGAGGGAAATTCAACTCTCTCCATAGATTTGACAACATACTTTCAGGATATAGTCGATGACGTCTTGACATATTCTTACTCCGAAGACGGCGGAGCGTACGTTGACATACTGGATCCAACAAACTTCACATTAACGTATGGCAACAATGGCGCTCACAACATCACCATCCGCGCTACCGATGGGCAAGCTGGAAGCGAAGCTTTACAGTCCTTCACTGTCAATGTCACAAATCTCAATCCCGTCTTCTCGGGTACCATCGACAATATGACTATCAATGAGGGCACATCCACACTGCCTATCGATCTCACCGCCTACTTCTCTGATGTCCCGGCCGACACCCTGACGTACTCTTATTCTATCGATGGAGGCACCTCACAGCAGATCACCAATCCCGCCCAGTTCTCTCTTACCTTCGATGACAACGGGTCACACAATGTGGTAGTCACTGTCTCGGATGGTGATGGAGGAACCGTTGATTCCAATACCTTCACTGTCGATGTCGTAAATCTCAATCCTGTCTTCTCAGGAATCATCGATAACATGACCGTCAACGAGGGCACATCCACGCTGCCTATCGATCTCACCGCCTACTTCTCTGATGTCCCCGCTGACACCCTGACGTACTCTTATGCAATCGATGGTGGCACCTCACAGAATATCGCCAACCCTGCTCAATTTTCTCTCTCTTTCGACGATAACGGCTCACATAGTGTGATCGTTACAGTCTCCGATGGGGATGGAGGAACCGTTGATTCCAACACTTTCACCGTTGAAGTCCTCAATCTCAATCCTGTCTTCTTAGGCATCATCGATAACATGACCGTCAACGAGGGCACATCCACGCTGCCTATCGATCTCACGGCCCTCTTCTCAGATGTCCCGGCAGATACGCTGATACACTCCTATTCTATCGATGGAGGCACCTCACAGCAGATTACCACCCCTGATCAATTCTCCCTCACTTTCGACGATAACGGGTCGCACAATGTGGTCATCACTGTCTCGGACGGGGATGGAGGAACTGTTGATTCCAATACCTTCACTGTCGATGTCGTAAATCTCAATCCTGTCTTCTCAGGAATCATCGATAACATGACCATCGATGAGGGCACATCCACACTACCTATCGATCTCACGGCCCTCTTCTCAGATGTCCCGGCAGATACGCTGATATACTCCTATTCTATCGATGGAGGCACCTCACAGCAGATTACCACCCCTGATCAATTCTCCCTCACTTTCGACGATAACGGGTCGCACAATGTGGTCATCACTGTCTCGGACGGGGATGGAGGAACTGTTGATTCCAATACCTTCACTGTCGATGTCGTAAATCTCAATCCTGTCTTCTCAGGAATCATCGATAACATGACCATCGATGAGGGCACATCCACACTACCCATCGATCTCACCGCCTACTTCTCCGATGTCCAAGCCGATACCTTGAACTATTTCTACTCTCTCGATGGCGGCGACCTTCAGCACATAGACAATCCTACCGAATTCAGCCTTGCTTTCGGTGATAACGGCCCGCATGCTGTCACCATCTCAGTGCATGATGACGACGGAGGTTTTGTTGCCTCAAATATCTTCATTGTCGCCGTCAATAACCTCAATCCCGTGTCCTTACAAGATATCAATAACATTACTATTGATGAGGGAAATTCTACACCCTTCATCAATCTGACCGATTATTTCACTGATGTTCCGGCCGATACCTTGAACTACTTCTATTCTCTCGATGGCGGCGACCTTCAGCACATAGACAATCCTACCGAATTCAGCCTTACTTTCGGTGATAACGGCTCACATGCCGTCACCATCTCAGTGCATGATGACGACGGAGGTTTTGTTGCCTCAAATATCTTCATTATCACCGTTAATAATGTTAATCCCGTGTTCACAGGTCATATTGAGGATATGATTATCACTGAAGGTTCATCTACAGTACCGCTAGACCTCACTGCCATGTTTGGCGATGTTCCCGGTGACTCATTGCTCTATGGTTATAGGATAGATGGCTCCGATCCGATTTGGATACCAGATCCAACACAATTCAGCCTCACATTTTCCGATAGCGGGGTGCACACGATCGTTGCAGGAGCTAGAGATGAAGATGGTGGCCTCGGAATCACCAATACTTTCACAGTCACAGTCGAAAACGTTCCTCCAATGGCTTCTGATAATACCATCAGTCTGATGGAAGACAGTATTTATTCTTTTACGATCGATGATTTCGGGTTCTCGGATTCCGGTCCCCAGGATTCGTTACAGTATGTCCAGATAGTTGAATTACCTGCCAGTGGTATCCTTCTCCTCGGAAGCGATCCGGTTCAAGTCAATAGTGAAATTTCCGTTGTCGATATCGCTGCCGGCCTCCTCACCTTTACTCCGGATCCTACTGAAAATGGAACCGGATATGCAAACTTTGTTTTCAAGGTATCCGATGGCACGGAATACAGTCTGGACTCGTACACTATGACGATCGACGTCACGCCGGTGAACGATCCTCCGACTGCAACAGATGACTCATTTTTTACAGATGAAGACACTCCTCTTAGCATTCCTGCTTCAGGGGTACTAGGCAATGACTCCGATATCGATTCAGAGTCGTTGATGGCGATTGTTCAGGAGCAGCCTCTCAATGGGACACTGACCCTCAATACTGACGGGTCCTTCACCTATATTCCGAATGAGAACTTCAACGGAACTGACTCTTTCACGTATAAAGCCAATGATGGAGATCTGGACAGCGATACTGCCACGGTGACCATCACGGTCAACAGCATTAACGATGCCGCGGTGATTGCTGGAGACAATCAGGGCGCTGTCATTGAAGATGACACGCTCACAGACTCCGGCACCCTTACCGTTGAAGATGTGGACAGTCCGGAGCAGTTCATTGCCATTACTGATCTGGAAGGAACATACGGAACCTTCACTCTCGCCGAAAATGGAGCATGGATCTATTCGCTCGATAATACCAAGGTCCAACACCTGTACCAGGGTGAAACCGTCACTGAATCATTCACCGTAAACTCCGCTGATGGAACACCACACAGCGTTACCATTACTATCACCGGCATGGACGATGCAGCAGTGATTACCGGAGACGATCAGGGCTCCGTTACTGAAGATGGCGCTCTCACAGACACCGGCACCCTCACCGTTGAAGATGTGGACGGGGCTGCTTTTGTTCCATTGACCAATGTAACTTCCAATAACGGATTCGGAACGTTCAGTATAAGCCCGGAAGGCGTCTGGACGTATACTCTGGACAACAGCAATCCTGCAATCCAAAGTCTCGCTGAAGGTGAGACAATTACTGATTCATTCACCGTAATCTCTACTGATGGGGCTGTTGAAACGCCGCACGACGTGACCATCACCATTATCGGCACCAACGATTCTGCTGTCATTACCGGCGACGATTCGGGCTCGGTGACTGAAGATGGCACGCTTACAGACACCGGCACGCTCACAGTCTCCGACGTGGATGGATCTGCAGCATTTGTTCCTTTCACAAACGCGACATCCCACAACGGCTTCGGAACGGTGAGCTTTTTCAACGGTGTGTGGACGTATGTTCTTAACAATTCCAATCCTGCAGTTCAGGGTCTCGCTGCAGGCGAAACTCTTACCGATAGCTTTACAGTGACCAGCACCGACGGAATTCAGGTGACGACGCACGTGGTGACTATTACGATTACCGGAACCGATGATCCTGCTGTTATCGGGGGAGACGATTCAGGCTCAGTGGTTGAAGATGGCACTCTTGACGATACCGGCACTCTTACAGTCTCGGATGTGGACGGGGCTGCTTTTGTTGAGTCTACTAATGCGATCTCGAATAACGGTTTCGGAACGTTCAGTATCACCACGGATGGCGTCTGGACTTACACTCTGGATAACAGCAATCCTGCAATTCACAGTCTCGCAGAAGGTCAAACAATTACTGATTCATTTACCGTAATTTCGACTGATGGGGCTGTTGAAACACCACACGAAGTGACCGTCACAATAACCGGTTCCAACGATCTTGCAGTCATCGGTGGGGACGATCAGGGAGCAGTAACGGAGGATGACACTCTCACAGACTCAGGCACTCTCACTATTGATGATGTGGACAGTCCGGAGCAGTTTGTTGCCACTAATATGCAAGGGGATTTTGGAACTTTCACCCTTTCGGAAAATGGAATCTGGACCTATTCGCTCGACAATACGAAAGTTCAAGACCTGCATGAGGGCCAGACCGCCACTGACTCCTTCATCGTCAACTCTGCTGATGGAGCAGGTCATACCGTGACCATCACCATTACCGGGGTGAATGATGCTGCCATAATTACTGGAGACGATCAGGGCTCTGTCACTGAAGATGGCGGTCTCACAGATACCGGCACCCTCACCGTTGAAGATGTGGATAATCAAGAGCAGTTTGTTGCCATTGCGGAATTTGAAGGGACATATGGAACCTTCTCGCTCGAAGAAAATGGGGTCTGGACATATTCCCTGGATAATACGCTGGTTCAAGACTTGGCCCAGGATGAAACCGTTACTGACACCTTCAGTGTCAACTCCGCTGATGGGACGACACATACCGTCACCATCACCATTACCGGCGTGAACGATGACGCGGTGATTACCGGAGACGATCAGGGCTCCGTCACTGAAGATGGTGCTCTCACAGACACCGGCACCCTCACCGTTGAAGATGTGGACAGTCCGGAGCAGTTCGTTGCTATTACGGAATTTGAAGGAACATATGGAACCTTCTCGCTCAACACGAATGGAGACTGGACCTATGCGCTCGATAATACCAGGGTCCAACACCTGTACCAGAATGATATTGCTACTGATTCCTTCACCGTCAGCTCTGCTGATGGAGCAACACACACCGTCACCATTACCATTACCGGGGTGAACGATGACGCGGTGATCACCGGAGACAATCTGGGTTCCGTCACCGAGGATGGCACGCTCACTGACTCCGGCACCCTCACCGTTGAAGACGTGGACAGTAACGAGCAGTTTGTTGCCATTACGGAATTTGAAGGAACATACGGAACCTTCTCGCTCGACACTAGTGGAAACTGGACCTATTTCCTGGATAATACTCGGGTTCAAGACCTAGCCCAGGGCGTGACCGCTGTCGATTCCTTCACCATCAGCTCTGCCGATGGAACATCACACAGCGTCATCATCACCATTACCGGCGTGAACGATGACGCGGTGATTACCGGAGACGATCAGGGCTTCGTCACCGAGGATGGCACGCTCACTGACTCCGGCACCCTCACCGTTGAAGACGTGGACAGTGACGAGCAGTTTGTTGCCATTACGGAATTTGAAGGAACATACGGAACCTTCTCGCTCGATGAAAATGGAGCATGGACATATTCGCTCGATAATTCTAAGGTCCAGCACTTGGATGTGGATGACACCGCTATCGACTCGTTCACGGTCAATTCTGCCGACGGAACACTACACAGCGTCACCATCACCATTACAGGCGTGAACGACGCCGCGGTGATTACTGGGGACAATCAGGGTTCCGTTACTGAGGATGGCGTACTCACAGACACCGGCACTCTCACCGTATTCGATGTGGATGGAGATCCGGAGTTTGACAGCCTTACGAACATAGAAGGAACATTTGGAACCTTCAGTCTCACCGTCGATGGTAACTGGACCTATTCCCTGGACAATGACAAAGTTCAACACCTGTTCCAGGATGAGACCGTTACTGACTCATTCACCGTCAGCTCCGTTGATGGAACACCACACAGTGTCACCATCACCATTACCGGCACCAATGATCCGGCTGTCTTCGGTGGAGACGACTCGGGCTCTGTCACTGAGGATAACGCTCTCACAGACTCCGGCACCCTCACCGTTTCCGATGCGGACGGGGCTGCTTTCATCCCACTAGCCAATGTGATCTCCAATAACGGATTCGGAACGGTCACCCTCACCGAGGACGGCTTGTGGACGTATACTCTGGATAACAGCAATTCTGCAATCCAGAGCCTCGCCGCAGGTCAGACTGTTACTGACTCATTCATCGTAACCTCTACGGATGGGGTTATCGAAACACCACACACCGTGACCGTCACCATTACCGGGACGAATGACCCTGCTGTGATTGCCGGGGACGATTCGGGCTCTGTCACTGAGGATGGCGCTCTCACAGATACCGGCACCTTCACCGTCTCCGATGTGGACGGCACAGCTCTTTTCGTTCCTTTCACCAATGTCATCTCCAATAATGGCTATGGAACGGTGAGCTTCTTCGACGGCGTGTGGACCTACGCACTTGATAACACCAATCTTGCTGTCCAGGGCCTCGCCGCAGGAGAAACCCTTACCGACACGTTTACCGTGACGGTTACGGATGGAATCCAGGTGACGGCGCACGTGGTGACTATTACGATCACCGGCACCAATGATCCTGCCGTCTTCGGTGGAGACGATTCGGGCTCTGTCACTGAAGATAACGCTCTCACAGACTCCGGCACTCTCATCGACTCTGATGTGGATGGTGCCGCTTTTGTTCCGTTCACAAATGTGACATCCGATAACGGTTTCGGAACGGTCAGCATCACTACGGGTGGCCTCTGGACCTATACTCTGGATAACAGCAATCCTGCAATCCAGAGCCTCGCTGAGGGGCAGACACTTACTGATACATTCACCGTAATCTCAACTGATGGGGTTGCCGAAACACCGCACAGCGTGACCATCACCATTACCGGCACCAACGATCCTGCTGTTATTGATGGAGACGATCAGGGCACCGTGACTGAGGATGGCACTCTCACAGACTCAGGCACTCTCACCGTTGCAGATATCGACAGTCCGGAGCAGTTTGTTGCCATTACGGACTTTGCCGGGACGTACGGAACCTTCAGTCTCAACACCGATGGATCCTGGTCCTACACGCTGAATAATGCCACCGTCCAACACATGGACCAGGATGACACAGCGACTGATTCCTTCACCGTCAACTCTGCCGATGGAACATCACATAACGTCACCATTACGATTACCGGAGCGAATGATGCTGCGGAAATTACGGGAGACGATCAGGGCGCTGTCTCCGAGGATGGTACCCTCACAGACTCCGGCACACTTGCCGTTGAAGATGTGGACGGTCCTGAGCAGTTTATTGCCATTACTGATTTCGAGGGGACATACGGAACCTTCACTATCGACGAAGATGGAGCATGGGCATACTCACTTGATAATAGCAAAGTTCAAGACCTGTATGAGGGTGAAATCGTCACTGACTCGTTTACCGTAAAATCCGCTGATGAAACCCCGCACACCGTCACCATTACCATTACCGGTTTGAATGATGCAGCAACGATTTCCGGAGAAGATTCAGGCGACGTGACTGAGGATGACACTCTCACAGACTCAGGCATACTTGCTGTTGAAGATGTGGACAGTCCCGAGCAGTTTATTGCCATTACTGATTTGGAAGGGATATACGGAACCTTCACGCTCACAGAAGAGGGAGCATGGACATATTCACTTGATAATACCAAGGTTCAAGACCTGTATGAAGGCGAAACCGTCACTGACTCATTCACCGTAAACTCTGTTGACGGAACACCACACAACCTCACTATTACCATTACCGGGGCAAATGATGCTGCGCTCATTTCCGGTGACGATCAGGGTTCCGTCTCTGAGGATGGTACCCTCACAGACTCAGGTTCTCTCATCCTTGACGATGTAGACGGTCCTGAGCAGTTTGTTGCCACTAATATGCAAGGGGATTTTGGAACTTTCACCCTTTCGGAAAATGGAATCTGGACCTATTCGCTCGACAATACGAAAGTTCAAGACCTGCATGAGGGCCAGACCGCCACTGACTCGTTTACCGTAAAATCCGCTGATGAAACCCCGCACACCGTCACCATTACCATTACCGGTTTGAATGATGCAGCAACGATTTCCGGAGAAGATTCAGGCGACGTGACTGAGGATGACACTCTCACAGAGTCAGGCATACTTGCTGTTGAAGATGTGGACAGTCTCGGGCAGTTTGTTGCCATTACTGATTTGGAAGGGACATACGGAACCTTCACGCTCACGGAAGAGGGAGCATGGACCTATTCACTTGATAATACAAAGGTTCAAGACCTGTATGGAGGTGAAACCGTCACTGACTCATTCACCGTAAACTCTGTTGACGGGACACCACACAACCTCACCATTACCATTACAGGCGTGAACGATGCGGCCATGATTGCTGGAGACGATCAGGGAGCCCTCAGTGAGGATGTCACCCTCATAGACTCCGGCACTCTTAACGTCTCGGATGTGGACGGTGCCGAGCAGTTTACTGCCATTACTGATTTCGAGGGGACATACGGAACCTTCACGCTCACAGAAGATGGAGCATGGACATATTCGCTGGACAATGACGCTGTCCAAAACCTGCATCAGGGTCAGATCGTTACTGACTCATTCACTGTCAGCTCCGTTGACGGGACGGCACACGACGTCACCATAATGATTGCCGGCACCAATGATCCTGCTGTCTTCGGTGGAGACGATTCGGGCACCGTCACTGAAGATGGAACACTCACAGATACCGGCACTCTCACCGTTTTCGATGTGGACGGTGCCACTTTTGTTCCACTGACCAATGTGACCTCGAATAACGGATTCGGAACGTTCCGCATCACCGCGGACGGGGTCTGGGAGTACACTCTGAATAGCAGCAATCCTGCAATTCAGAGTCTCGCCGGGGGTCAGACAATTACCGATTCATTCACCGTAATCTCTACTGATGGGGCTGTTGAAACACCACACAGCGTGATCATCACCATTACCGGCACCAATGACCCTGTTGTGATTGCCGGAGACGATTCGGGCTCAGTGACTGAAGATGGCACACTCACAGACACCGGCCGTCTCACTGTCTCTGACGTGGATGGATCTGCAGCATTCATTCCTTTCATGAATGTTACCTCAGACAACGGCTATGGAACGGTGAGTTTCTTAAACGGTGTGTGGACTTATACTCTCAACAATGCCAATCCAGCGGTCCAGGGTCTCGCCGCAGGTGAAACCCTTACCGACACGTTTACCGTGATCGGTACGGATGGAATCCTCCTCACGCCGCACCAGGTGACTATTACGATTATCGGTACCGACGATCCTGCCGTCTTCGGGGGAGACAATTCGGGCTCAGTGATTGAAGATGGCTCTCTTGCCGATACCGGTACTCTTACAGTCTCGGATGTGGACGGTGCTGCCTTTGTTCCGTTCACTAATGTCATCTCGAATAACGGTTACGGAACAGTCAGTCTCACCCCGGATGGCGTCTGGACTTATACTCTGGATAACGGCAATCCTGCAATCCAGAGTCTCGCTGAAGGGCGGACACTTACTGACACATTCACCGTAATCTCAACTGATGGGGCTGTCGCAACACCGCACGACGTGACCGTCACCATTACCGGCACCAACGATCCTGCGGAGATCGGCGGAGACGATTCGAGCTCCGTCACTGAGGATGCGACCAGCCAAGTCACAGGCACACTCACGGTATCGGACGTGGACGGTGCCGATCAGTTTGTTGCCATTACGGAAATGCAGGGAACATATGGAACCTTCACTATCGAGACCGATGGAGACTGGATCTATACGCTGAACAATGCCACCGTTCAACATCTGGACCAGGATGACACCGCCACTGATTCATTCATCGTAAGCTCCGCTGATGGAACAACACACACGGTGACCATCACCATTAACGGCATGAACGATGCAGCGATGATTGATGGAGACAATCAGGGCTCCGTCACTGAGGATGAGATCAGCCAAGACACGGGTACGCTCACCGTCGCGGATGTGGACGGCCCTGAGCAGTTTGTTGCCATTACCAACATGGAAGGAACATATGGAACCTTCACTGTCGAAACCGATGGAGACTGGATCTATACGCTGAACAATGCCACCGTTCAACATCTGGACCAGGATGACACCGCCACTGATTCCTTCACCGTAAGCTCCGCTGATGGAACAACACACACGGTGACCATCACCATTAACGGCACCAACGATCTTGCGGTGATTGATGGAGACAATCAGGGCTCCGTCACAGAAGATACGATCGGCCAGGACACAGGTACTCTTACCATCTCGGATGTGGACGGCCCTGAGCAGTTTGTTGCCACTACCAACATGGAAGGAACATATGGAACCTTCAGTATCGAGACCGATGGAGACTGGATCTATACGCTGAACAATGCCACCGTTCAACATCTGGACCAGGATGACACCGCCACTGATTCCTTCACCGTAAGCTCCGCTGATGGAACAACACACACGGTGACCATCACCATTAACGGCACCAACGATCTTGCGGTGATTGCCGGAGACGATCAGGGAACCCTCACTGAGGATGGCTCACTCACCGACACCGGCGCTCTCACCGTCTCGGATGTGGATAGTGCTGAACAATTTGTTGCCGTTACGAATGTAGTCGGAACATATGGAACCTTCAGTCTTAACACAGATGGAACTTGGACCTATACGATGGACAATGACCTGGTCCAAGGCCTGTCCGAGGGTCAGCCGGCAACTGAATCCTTCGACGTAAGCTCTGCCGATGGAACCCCACACACCGTCACCATCACCATTACAGGTGTTAACGACGCTGCTGTGATTGATGGAGAAGACCAGGGCGCCCTCACCGAGGATGCAACCAGTCCGGCTATCGGCACCCTCACCGTCTCGGATGTGGATGGAGATGCGGGGTTTGCTGTCATTACAGACATGGTCGGGACATATGGAGTCTTCAATCTCGCTGAAAATGGTTCCTGGGCATACTCCCTCGATATTGCCAAGGTTCAAGACCTGTACCAGGGTGAAACCGTCACTGACTCATTCACCGTGAACTCTGCTGATGGAACACCACACAGCGTCACCATTACCATTACCGGCATGAACGATGCTGCCCTCATTACCGGAGACGATCAGGGCACTCTCACTGAGGATAGCTCACTCACCGACATCGGCACTCTCACCGTTGAGGATGTGGATAGTGCTGAACAGTTTGTTGCCGTTACGAATGTGACCGGGACATATGGAACTTTCAGTCTCAACACCGATGGAGCCTGGACCTATACGATGGATAATGACAAGGTCCAACACCTGGACCAGGATGACGTCGCCACTGACACCTTCACCGTAAACTCTGCCGATGGAACAGAACACACCGTGACCATCACGATTAACGGCACGAACGATGCCGCAGTTATTGCCGGTGAGGATCGAGGGGCCCTCACTGAGGATGCGACCGGCCCGGCTATCGGCACCCTCACCATCGCAGATGTCGACGGTGATGATGAATTCATAGCCATTACGGACGTCGTCCGGACGTATGGAACCTTCAGTCTTAACGAGAATGGAGCCTGGACCTACATGCTGGATAATGACCGGGTCCAAAATCTGCATCAGGGGCAGATCGCCACAGATTCAGTCACTGTCAGCTCCGCTGATGGAACGACACACACGGTGACCATCACGATTACGGGCATCAACGATGCTGCTGTGATCGACGGAGATGATTCGGGCTCCGTCATCGAGGATGGCACACTTACGGACACGGGTACCCTCACGGTCTCGGATGTGGACGGGACTGCGCTTTTCATCCCCTTCACTGACGTGACCTCGCATAACGGGTACGGAACCGTGAGTTTTTCCGGCGGTGTATGGACCTATCTCCTGGACAACGACAATCCTGTAGTCCAAGCTCTCCCTGCAGGTGAACCTCTCATTGACACGTTCACGGTGACCGCTACTGACGGAACTGTGATAACGGAGTATGTAGTGACCATCACTATCATGGGCACGGAGGATTGAACATTTTCCACGAAAGTCTTCTGAGCCTCGTGCGTTCAGAGACGTGAACAGTAATCGGACTTTCATGCTTTGATGCTGATAAAGATTTAGTTCAAGTCAAGCACATAACATAGCGAAGGCTGGGGTGTTCTGAGCGGAGTGATTAGACGGCTTTGCGTCGTCCGGAGCGAAGGATACCCCAGCCTCCCAGATTATGAGAAGAAAAGAGAATCGGTATTACTTGTATGAAAGCGCATTGGTATCAGATCTATACGGAAAAGAGGCGCAAATGATACTGCCGGATAAGCATCATCGAATGTTGCTTGAAATAAAGCTCGCATTGGACAGAGCCGTTGAGACGGATGACATCGGTGAACTGATCAGGAATCTGGCGTTCGCAGCGACAAAATCTCAACTGCTCTGGGACAGGATTGTGGGCAACGAGTCGGAAGACAACGAATACTCCAGCTTATCGCTGCTCTAGGAGGATGCCTCTGATGAACTCCCTTATTGCGATGAAAACTTCGAAGTGACCAATACCTCCTTTGAACAAGCGCGCAACACCGAGTCGCTCTGCAGGGCCCATTCCCGAGTCATACCATTTTTCATTCAGGATGCTTTCGCCACTGACCTAGCTCCGCAAGGCAGTGGCACCTCTGTACCCAGTGGCTGACGTCGAACTTGGGTGCCACGGACCTGCAGGGCAGGTCCGTGCCGATGGCTCCATAGAATCATCTTGATCGCAAGTCCGTGTCACAAGCAATCAAACGATCATACATTTCTTGCCCGAACTGGAATCAAGTGGAGGGACATTGCTCTTGACCGAAGCAAGCTGATTGAAGTACGCTTTGTTGACGACTGGAATAGAGGAGTCTTCATCAGGATGACTATTTCGTTTCTGTGGGTCTCGCTGACAAAGGCGACAGGATAATAAAATGAGTAGTGAACACCGAAAGCGTGAAATGTTGGAAAGCGTATCGAGTTTCATGAATTCAAACCATTTCTTATCACGGCGTGAATTTTTGCTCGCAACCGGTGGAATAATTGTTGCCGTTTCCTCTTCAGGCGCGACAGGCGCTAAAGAGACGCCCCTCATCATTATGGATAATGCCACCGGGCTCCTCATAGCAGATTCTACCAAGTGTGTAGGCTGCCGGAGATGCGAACTGGCTTGCACCGAGTTTAACGACGGAAAAGCTTCTCCAACTTTGGCCAGGATAAAGATTAGGCGGAACCTCAACTTTGGGCCAAAAGGCCTGCATGCCGGTCAGCGTGGTCAAGGCAATTGGGGCGACGGCCTCATTGTTCAGGATCTCTGCAAGCAATGCCCTCACCCTGTGCCTTGTGCGAACGCCTGTCCGAATGATGCTATTGTCATGAGTTCGCCTACAAATGCACGAGTTGTGGATTCCGACAAGTGTACCGGATGCAAAATGTGTCAGAGGGCTTGCCCGTGGGAAATGATGTCATTCGATTCGGATGCCAACAAAGCCACCAAATGTTTCCTCTGCGATGGGAACCCCAAGTGTGTAGAAGCCTGTCCCTCCGGAGCCATTAGCTACGTGGCTTGGCGTGATTTGACGAATCACGTTCCACCGAGAATTGTGCCCACCGCGGTTGTTTCTCCCGAGAAGGCTCAGACGTGTGTTGATTGTCACGGAAAGTGACAGAGAGGATCAAAGAAACATGGCAAAGTACGGAGGTTGGGCAGGAAAAGTTCTTCGGGTCGATTTATCCGGAAGGAAGATCTCAACTGAAGATACCGTAGAAAAATATAAAGACTATCTGGGAGGAACGGGAATAGGCTACAAGGTGATTTGGGATGAGCTTCACGCCGGAATTAAACCTTTCGATCCGGATAATAAGATCGTCTTCGGAGTCGGTCCTTTGGCCGGAACCGGCGCCCCATGTAACGGCAGAACCGCCATAACGACATTGTGGCCTACTTGTTGGCCCAGACCGCTAGTTGCAAGCGGTCATATGGGCGGCCACTTTGCAGCGGAGCTCAAGTATGCCGGCTATGACGCCATCATCATTGAAGGCAGAGCCGACCGACCGGTGTGGCTCTCGATAATGGATGGAAAGGCCGAAATTAAGGATGCCCGGCAACTCTGGGGACAGGGTATACGACGGACCACAGTCGAGATTAGCCATGAGATGGGACCGGAGGCTTCTGTCGCTGCTATTGGACAAGCAGGTGAGAATTTGGTCCCCATGTCGGTGGTAATCAACTCCTATTCTCATTCAGCCGGTGGAGTCGGCGGAGTTCTTGGATCCAAAAACCTCAAAGCTATAGGTGTCAGAGGAACAGGAAGTGTACGCATCGCCGGTAACAAAGTGGAATGGGAGAAGGTCATCAAGTTGCATCTTTCTCTGTTAGGAGCAAACAACCAGCATGTGGTCCCCAACAGTCCGCAACCGTGGTCGGAACATTATAACCCGGGATCTCGATGGGTTGCTTCGGCGGGGCGCAGATGGGGAGCGGCCTACCCCGGCATCGAAACAGGGCCGTGCGAGCCTCACAATCTTAACAGAATTGCGTACCGGACGAACAATGCCGCTTTTTTCCTTGGGGAAAAGGCTTGGAAGTATACGATCAGGGGAAATGGTTGCACTGCCTGTCCCATCCGCTGCCACACTATGCTCAAAGTACCGGGAGTTTCTACAAAATATGGAATTCTGGAGACAGGACAGAATACCTGTGTCGGGTTGCTGTTTGGCAAAGCCTTTTTTAAGAATTTCCCCGACGGTCCCAAGGGCGAGACGGCAATTGAGGCATGTATGGTTGGCATGCATTTGGCGGACGATCTTGGACTATGGGAGAATTACGGTCAACTGCAACGTGATTTTCAAATGCTTTACTATAACGGCACAATGAGTCGCAAGGTGCCTGAAAAGGAATTCAAGGGCTATTCGTGGGATAAGTACGAACAAGGAGATCCAACATTCCTCTTCGAGCTCCTCCCCAGGATCGCGAGGAAGGAAGGGGAACTGGCCACAGCGCTAGGTCTGGGCACCGGGTACCTTCTCGAGCGATGGGGCATCCCGGAGCAGGAGTGGCTGGAAAATCGTGACCTCCTCTATTGGAAGCTCGGGCATCCCAAACATCATTCAAACGAAGATGCAGGCCAATGCGGAGTAATCATCAACACGCAGTACAATCGTGATGCCCAGTGTCATTCCCACAGCAATTTTACTCGCAATGGTTTGCCGATAGAGGTTCAGAAGCGATTGGCTGCGGAAATATGGGGCTCTCCGGATGCTGTGGACTCCGTTGCCGCTTTCGCCCCTATGAACAAATACAAGGCCAAGATGGCGAAATGGTCTCTCCTGAGAAAAGAATTGCATGACTCTCTCTCCCTGTGCAACTGGATGGGACCATGGGTTGCCTCACCTTTGCGAGAGCGGGATTATCGAGGTGATGATTCCATCGAGTCGTTGCTCTACAGTCTGGCTACCGGCGACAAGAAAACCAGTCAGGAACTCGATCGGGTCGCAGAGCGGATCTTCCTGCTCCATCGCGCTCTGACCATTCGTGATATGGGCACAAAGGACATGCGGACCAAGCACGACACGATTCCCCATTGGGTGTTCACCGACCCCAAGGACAAGGCTGCATTCAGCAAAGGGACCATCCGAATGGATGAGGAAGACATCAAGCTCGCAATGGACATGTATTACGAGGAGATGGGTTGGGACAAACAGACTGGATCTCCGACCGGAGATACCTATCAGAGACTGGGTTTGGGGTTTGTAGCAGAATATCTAAGCAAGAAAGGGCTGCTCCCGTAACGAGGGTACATGGAACATCAAGCAGAAATCTGTGCCAATATTGTCAAAATCATCCGAGAGAGAAGCGAAACGGGCCAACTGCTTAAAGTCGACGAGATCCTGATCGAACTAAGAAGGCGGGATTCCGAAACAGAAGATTTAGACCGGAAAGCTTTGGCCCCCCTGCTTGAACAGGTTCTCGAGGAGAATCCGGATCTCAAAGCGATTTATGACCGAAATGGAATTCCTTACTATCATTCGATTGAGAGTCTGAGCGAAACGTACGGACGAATTCTCGTGTGGAAATCAGAAGACCCGCTCCGGATGATAGCGGAAGTCGTTCGCAAGAATTCTCAGTTGTACCCTCGGCCTGTCTGTCTCGATAGCTTTCAGGAACCGCCTTTTGGATTGACCGAAGAAGAGATAGTGGAGTGTCTGAACACGATGGCACATCACAAAGACTATCAAGATATCGTCCGGACCGTTACCTCCGCTGGAACACAATTTCTCTACTCAAAGGACCACTTGGATTCTGACCATGCAATCGCGTTGGCTGAATGGTCCGATGTCGGTCAGGTTGACAACCCTTAAGAAGCGCTGACAATTCAGTAGACATCCTCGGAGCACTGCTGTCTTTAATGACGTTGTCCAGTTCTTTGGTGGAACAAACTCTGCCGGGTGGGGTCATAATTGTCAACCAAGGCCAAGAGATTAGTCGCAGGAGGACAAACGGTTATGCGACAAGGCGAAAAAATGGTAAACGCCAAACAACATGCGCTGGCGTCGACTAAGTAAATCCCTGGAAAGCGGTTATGCTAACCACAGCTTGAGAACAAGACGTGGTTTCCGAAGTACTACTTACTCGGATTTGGGTATCTGTTGCCCATGATTCGAATATTTGAAAATTTAAGAGAGCATTTGAACCTTACGACAGGATTCGTACCGATTCCCGCCAACTGCTTCTCCACTTGTCAATTCTTCGCGATTCTCATCCAGGGAATGACTAATTTCAGAATCAAATTGGGGACCAAGGGAGTTGTTTGTCAAAACTTGTCCAAAGAGGAGAAAGTTTATGTACAAGGCACGTTACACAGAATCTCTAATAATGTTGTTGATATTTGCCACAATTTTGTTTGTTGTGACAGCGGTGGTTCCTGCTTCTGCAGATCCGCAATCGGTGATCAAGGATCTGGACCAGGCATATACGCAAATCGCTCAGAAAGTGTCGCCGTCAGTTGTGCGAGTGAGTTCTACGAAGAACGTTTCGGTAGCCAGCGACGAGGGTCTGGAGCCATTTCTGAGACAGTTCCCTTTTTTTGGAGACCAGTTCCCAAAGCAGCCCCGTCATCCTCAATCAGTTGAAACGTTGATGGGATCGGGATTCATCGTGTCATCCGATGGGCTGATCATGACAAACTACCACGTTGTCAAAGACATGAAGGAGATTACAGTAACCCTTCCCGGCAAGCGAGACTACAAAGCTAAATTGATCGGAGCCGACCCGGAAAGCGACATTGCGTTGATCAAGATAGATGCCAAGAATCTACCGGCAGTCACGTGGGGAGATTCTTCAAAGTTGCGAGTCGGAGAGATCGTAGTAGCCATAGGCAATCCCTTCGGGTTAAGCGGTACGGTTACCAACGGTATCGTCAGCGCTACAGGCCGCACCAATATGGGTATTATCGGTTATGAAGACTTCATCCAGACTGATGCACCCATTAATCCCGGGAATTCTGGCGGTCCCCTCGTAAACATCAAAGGAGAAGTCGTTGGGATCAACACGGCAATAGCTACCCAGAGCGGTGGCTATATGGGCGTGGGGTTCACCATACCGTCTGACTCCGCCAAGCTCGTCATGGACGAACTTTTGAAGTACGGTAAGGTGCAACACGGTCTCCTGGGGATCAACATTCAGGACTTGACTGAGCCGCTTGCAAAATCCTTTGGGCGCACCGACCTCAACGGAGCACTTGTGTCACAAGTGGTGCCTGACAGCCCTGCTGCAAAAGCCGGTATCAAAACGGGTGATATCATTCTCGATTATAACGACAAGCCGGTCAGCGGAGCCTCACAACTGAAGAATCTCGTGGGACAGACAAGGCCGGGTTCTACCGCAAAGTTAACTATATGGAGGGACAAGAAAACCGCTGACGTAAGCGTTGCCATCGCAGAGCGAACCACCAAAACAGCGCAAGCTGAGGTCCCTGCTGCAAAGGCATCCAATGAGCTGGGAATCACGGTTGACAAGGTACCTCCCCAGTTGACATCAGAATTGGGTCTGAAGCAAGGAGTAGGTCTGGTGATCAAAAACGAGACCCCTGACGGTCGAGGTGCCGCAATGGGACTCAGGACCGGCGACGTGATTCTCGAGGTCGACAACAGACCTATCACGAGTTTGAGTGAATTCGACAAGGACGTGATGGAGGCCAAGCAAGACGGGGTAATTCGCTTCATGATTCAGCGAGGTGCCGCAACGATCTTTCTGGCGGAAACTTTCTAACACATAGACGAGACGAATAGGCACAAACCATGTAACAGGCAATCCGAGAGCACTTCGACGGTTTGCCTGTTGCATGCATTGCATATGGCGGGGGTTTACTGAAGCCTGATGGAGATGCTTTCCGCGGAAATTCTGAGCTGGCTTACCCATTACGGATACCTGGGGATTTTTTGTTTGTTAATGCTCGGTATTGTGGGAGCCCCTATTCCAGATGAGCTGGTTTTGACATGCGCAGGGTACATGATATTCAAAGGCTATCTTTCGCCTGGACTCACCGCAGCGTCAGCCTTTACGGGCAGTCTGTGCGGGATTAGTGTCAGTTACGCCTTGGGCCGCTTCATAGGTACCCCGATAATTTATAGATACGGTCATATTGTTAACATCAAACATGAAAGGCTGGATGCGCTTACCGCATGGTATGAGCGTTTCGGCAAATGGGCTCTGCTATTTGGGTATTTTATAGCAGGAGTCAGGCATCTGTCCGCGTTCATGGCGGGCACTTCGAGACTTCGGTTGCCCGTATTCGCTGCTTTTGCTTACACGGGAGCCTTCATATGGTCCCTTACCTTCATCTCAATCGGTTACATTTTGGGAGAAGAGTGGACGTGGGTAGCGGAACATCTAACTGCCTGGACTTGGGTGTCCCTCATGGCAATCGGTGTTATCGCTATTCTGCTTTTTGTCAGGCTGCAAAAGTCTCGACGGACCTAAAGTTTCAGAAAAGCGTCACCATCTGAATTCAATGAGTTGTCGCCAGGAACTGCCGCCGACCTTAGATCGCCATGGCCAATATCCGGAGACCCACCACTATGAGCGCCAGAGCGAGCCCTCGAATAATCCAATTGCCACGGATCAGTCCCGAAAGGTGCGCACCTAAAGGCGCACCCAGGAGCGCTCCGATGGCCAAAGAAAGAGTGAGATTTGCGTTATGAGGAAACGTACCCGTAACGACGTGGGTCATGGTCCCGGTAAAAGCCATGATGGAGAGGACAAAATGGGACGTAGCCGTCGCGACATGCACGGGAAAATTGAGAAAATAAGTCATCGCGGGTACATGGATGATGCCGCCGCCGATGCCGAGGAAACTGGAAACGTAGCCCACGACAAAGCTCAAACCGATACCCACGAGCGGGTTGAAAGAATAGTCAAAAACAACACCGTTTGCCTCCACCAGGTGGCGGGAAATCTTGTACTGATAATGGCGGACTTCTACAGATTCTCTCTTGTTTGTGCGAATAAGAAGAAAAGCAGCCCCCGCAACCAACAAGATCCCGAATACGGCGTCAAACAGCGTTCGGGGGACATAGCCGGTGTTCAGGGCACCCAGGATAGCTCCCGGAATAGTCGCTGCGGCGAACATCAGACCCGATCTATAGTCAATCCGTCTCATGAGAGCATATGCCTCCGAGCCGCCAAGGGCGTTGAAGAACACTACCGCCAAAGAGATAGATGTCAGTTGCTCAGGACTTTCTTTGGGAAAAAGGAGGAGTAAGATAGGCATCAACACGAAACCTCCACCGGCGCCGATCAGGGTCCCGTAGAGTCCCGTGCCGAAGCCGAGAGCGACATACCCCACAAATCGTTCAGCGGAAAACAATGTTGTCTCAGTCATGGTTGCTCCCGTTTTGCCTTGCCGTACGGAGTTGATTTATCTCCTCATTTCCTACAAATGGACCGAATCACGTTCAGGCTTTGAATCTCCTTCTGTTGTGCCGTTTGTCGGGACCGGGCAACGAAACGATTCGGGGCCTCATGTTCAGGGTCCCACGGATTCAGTGAATTTCGTCCTCCCCGCAAATCGAAGCCATTTTCCATCCCCCATTAGTCTCAAGCTTGATTGGTGCCAGGAGAGTAAGCTGCTGCGATGCCCCACGCTTATTACTATGGCTTGCTTTAACCTGGATCTAACAAGCTTGTAAAGCATCTCCTCCATTTCTTCGTCAAGCGACGCAGTAGCTTCATCAAGGAACACGTAATCAGGACACTGGAGCAAAATTCTGGCAAAGGCAATACGCTGCTGCTCTCCTAACGAAAGCAACTGAGCCCAATTGTCACGTTGATCGAGAACCGTCGACAGGTGTGAAAGATAGCAAAGGTCAAGGATTTCCGACAGATTCGCTGTTGAGCCCTCTGGAGCATACGGATAATACAAAGCTTGCCGCAATGTTCCCAGGGGCAGGTAGGGCTTCTGGGGCAAAAACATCACCTTGCCGTTTTCAGGCAAAAGGACGGTCCCGCGAGCAAACGGCCAGATGCCTGCGAGGGCTCGGATTAGAGTGCTTTTCCCGGATCCTGAAGGGCCCATGATGAGCAAGGATTCACCGGGCTCCAGATGCAGATCAAGATCTCTCAGCAACAGCTTTTGATCCGGCAAGAAGACACTGAGAGATTTTACGGAGAACGAACGATCGGATGACTTGAGATGCTTCAATTCTTCTCGAGTTTTGAGTATTGCAGTCCTGTCAACGGCACCTGTAAATCCTGACAAACGATTCACAATGGCATTCCAGCTCGCGATTGTCGTGTAACTGTTGATGAGATATGAAAGAGATCCATGCACTGAGGAGAATGCCGCGGCAGTTTGCATCAGTCCTCCCAGGTGCATCTGACCGGAAAAAAAACGAGGAGCGGCCATCAATATCGGAAAGATGACGGCAACCTGATTGTAGCCGCTTGTCAACCAGTTCAGCTTCTTCTGTCGTACCATTATTTGCCAGTAATTGTTGACTACAGCATTAAAGCGGGACAAAAATCCGGCACGCTCCTCCTTTTCGCCCCTGTACAGGGCAACGCCTTCGCTGTTTTCACGTAGGCGAGCCATACTATATCTGAAGTCGGCCTCGAACCGTTGTTGATCGAAATTGAGTTGTACCAAAGGTTTTCCTATACGCAAGGTGAGCCATGTTCCAGCCACCGAGTAACCGACGGCTGCCCAGACCATATAACCGGGGATTTTCAGCGTTCCCATTGAACCCAGATTAACGCTGAGGGTGCCGGATAATCCCCATAAAATGGCAATGAATGAGACCAGCGTGACTACCGAACTCAAGAGCGTAATGGTCAGGGATAGCGTTTGACCGATGAATGAATTGATGTCTTCACTGATTCGTTGATCGGGGTTGTCTGTCTTATCGTCCAGGAATTGCATACGATAATATGCTTGGTGGTTAAGCCACTTGGAGAGATACTTGGCAGTGAGCCACCGCCGCCAGCGGATCTGGAGCATTTGGCTGAGATAAAGCATGTAAACGGATTGGATGATGTACGCTCCTGCGAGTTCGGCAAACCTCAGAAGGTCGGTAATGAAGGCTGTCTTATCGGTTTTCTGGAGGGCATCGTAGAAGTCTTTGATCCATTCGTTGAGTAACACCTGAACGTAAACGCTTCCGAGGTTCATTGCCATGATCAAGACCAGCAGCGTGAGTGCACTCCACTTTTCTTCGGATGTCCAGTAGGGCGCTGTCAGACTCCAGAATTTATACCAGATGGAAGGGGTTACCTTATCTTTTTTCAAGTTTGTTTTCGAGAACATGATCGGATTGACGGTTTGTGCATCACTCATGAGTATTCATTACGTCGCGACCTGATGTTACATACATAGAACCTTGCGATATTGTCACCGATGTCATTTTCAGTTTTGGGTTCTTGGCGCTATTAATGCTTTCGTTCATTTGAATCTCGTTCGTTAACATTTACAATTTAATATGGAAGCCTTTTTCCAAATGTCAATGAACTGGGTCTTTTTACTAGAATGTATCGCCCCCATGCCTCACGTGAGGACACCGTGATGTTTCCGGCTCTTCGTTCCATAGTTTGGAAAAGTGGCCGAGTGGGAAAAGCCTCTCGGCATTTATGGGCGTGCCCAGTTCACTCTGCCCCAGTAGGTCTGATGATACGCATTTATCCAATTTTGCTGGACATGCCCCTGAGTGAGCTTTAGGCACAGGCATTCTTCACATCTCTAAGACGCTAATTTCACTAGCACATTGCATCGTAATTTGACCATCCGAAAAAAAGGGAGATGCCAGCTAAAAATTCTAATGTTCCGTTGCTGAGACTTTGCCGGCCAGCAAAGCGGGTTCGGCTGGATTGAATATTCGGTATGCAACAAGCTTCACTCGATCGTTCACGAGAAACCACAGCAATGCGTATACCCAGATAATCAGAGCCCATTTCCAACTTATGGGAACCATGAAAACTCCGTAGATGGCCGCCACAGTAGCGAGTAGTTTTGTAGCCACCGCAGACCATAGCAGAACAGGAGAAGGGGCAACTGACCAAAAAGGTCCTCGGGTTCGAGTGACAAATATCGTGAGATGTCCCGCCAGTGCCAGCTTGAGAAACATGAAGGTCTGGATTGCCTCGGGCCCGATATGAAATACCCGTTCGGCGAGGTAAAACAGTAAGAATGAAGAAATGACCCCGGCTATGCCCAGCACAGTGGAGATCTGTAACACCAGCGGCATGTTCCAGGATTCGGGTTGATTCTCGTAATGAGTTCGATCATAGGCAATGGCCAGGATAGGACCATCGTTAAGCAACGCGAGTAGGACTATCATGACCGCGGTTACGGGATAAAAGTTGAAAATCAAGATGGAGAGGGTCATGAAGAACAGAACTCGGACCGTCTCAGCAATGCGATAAATGGCGTAGCTGTTCATGCGCTGAAATGTCTTACGGCTCTCCTTGATTCCATCGATGATCACGGACAAACCAGGCGCCATTAAGACGATATCCGCAGCCGAACGTGCAGCGTCCGTAGCACCGGACACAGCTACACCAACATCCGCTTTTTTCAATGCAGGAGCGTCGTTCACGCCGTCTCCTGTCATTCCCACAATATGACCTTCTTTTTGCAGCACATCCACAATGTGGAATTTGTGCTCGGGAAAGACCTGTGCAAATCCATCTGAATCTTCGATAGCTTGAGCTAGTTCTCCAGCCTTGTGATGACTCACATCTTCGAAGAGTCGAGCATCAAGTATGTTAGTCCCCAAGCCGAGTTGGCTCGCTATTTCCCTGGCAATAGCGACTTGGTCGCCAGTAACCATTTTCAGCTTGACACCCATTGACTTTGCAGTCTCGATGGTTGTTTTGGAATCCTCTCGGGGCGGATCGTATAGCGGTAGTACTCCAACAAACTTCCACTGATCGCTTCCATCCGTTCGAGCCACACTAAGAGATCGAAAGCCCCGATGAGCAAACCCATTGATCGCTTCTTCAACCTCCGACCGGATATCGGGAGCATTGGAGCACAGCTTCAGAATTACTTGAGGAGCGCCCTTGGTGACCTTGAATGTCGCGCCGTCCGGAGCAGTGATCGACGCTTCGGTCCTTTTATTTACCGGATCGAATGGCTGAAAATGAGTTATGTTGTAGACGGTCACAGGTTCTTGTTCCTTCAAACCTGATATTATCGCGAGATCGATAGGATCCTGATCTTCAGCTCTGGAGGCCAGGACCGCATAGAGGATAGCTTGATCTCCCGTAAAAGGCTCTATAACGAACGGTTCCCCCAATGTGAGCCTGTTTTGCGTAAGCGTGCCGGTCTTGTCAGAACAGAGCACGTCTACGCCTGCCAGCTCTTCGATTGAAGCAAGCCGCGTGACAATGGCTTTCTTGGTTGCCAGCCCTTTAGCCCCCACAGCCATCGTAACCGACAGCACAGTGGGCATTGCCACGGGAATTGCGGCAACGGTAAGAACCAAAGCGAACTGCAGAGTAGTCATCATATTATCGCCGCGAAACAGGGCCACCACCAGGATCAGGGCCACTAAAGCAAGAGCAAGGACGATGAGGTAATCTCCAATCTTCAGAATTGCTTGCTGAAAGTGACTTACGGTGTGAGCCTCTTTCACCAACTGGGCACTCTTGCCAAAATAAGTGCTTGCTCCAGTTGCATAGACGATTGCATCTGTTTCACCCTGCTTAAGTACCGCCCCAGAATAGACTGTGTCACCTGACTCAAGGGTAACTGGCAGAGACTCTCCCGTCAGCGCAGACTGATCAACCTGAACCGGCTCGCCTTCCAAAAGACGAGCATCAGCAGGAACAATATCTCCGAGACGAATCCGAACGAGGTCACCAGGAACCAGTTCTCGAGCCGGAATCGTAGTCCATCTGTTATCCCGCTTGACACGGGCATTCAGGGCTAGTTGCTCTTTGAGCACCGCAATTGTATTCCCTGCCTGATATTCCTCCCAGAAACCTACAACAGCGTTTGCCACCAGGAGCACAAGGATAATCGCGAAGTCCGCCCAGTGATGAACCACGAGCGAAAGGATTGCGGCTATTTCGATCATCCAGGGGATTGGCCCCCAAAAATACGAGAGAAACTTAACGAGCGGATTTACATGCCGTTCCGAAATTTCGTTATAACCGTATTTTTCCAGTCGGTTACGAACATCATCCGAGGACAGGCCACTTCGGATATTGGTGGCAAGCTCTGCAACGAAATCCGAGATTGCTGCAGTCTTTAAAGTGTCAGGATCCATTGCCGTCCTTTTCATGCAACATCTGCCAATTTTTCATTCGGCAGCCCATTCAACGTCAATCCTGCTGTTTCAACTCCACTGGAGCCAGGGTGGAATCCCGAGTTAAGCTCGAACCCACTCCAAAGCTTCCTTGAGCTGCGCTTCAGAAAAGGTTCTTACTTCTCCCTTCATGAAGTGGGAGGCAATCTTTGTGGCCCATTCGATCCACTTGGCTCCGCCGACAACAGCTAATTTCTCGAAATCATTTCTGTGCCGGAGTCCGAATATGGCGTCATCCCAAGCGGCATGAGCTTCCCATCCGGCAAAATCTCCGGGCAGATAGAGAAGCATCTTTGCCTTTCTGGATTGCTTGATAATTTCTTCGACCTTAGGAATCAACATGTCTTTATAGTCGGCATCGGTGAGTTTGCCGGTCGCCTTTAATGCGATTACGGAACCGTTTGATTGGGGCATTGTTTCAATCATGTTGCTGCTCCTTGGACTCATTACAATGTGAGCGGAGAAGAAGTCCGGGGACTTCGCGTAACTGACGATTTGCTGAATTGCCCTGGCGGGACATCAAGGTCGATGTTGTAAAGGAATGTACAGGCATTTTCAGGGACCCGGCTTTTCAGCTCAGGAGGTCCTTTTTCATTTGTTCAAAATCTTCTCGGGAGATTTCGCCCTTGGCGTACCTTTTCTTCACGATGTCGAGAGGAGTCTCGAAATCTTTTCTTTCCCCCACACGTGATTCTCTTGATGCATCCGAAAATCCCTGGGCTCCTCGGCCGGCAAGCGCATAGATCAGCAGCCCGATGACAAGTAGAGTTAATAACCATCCCCATGGTGCCATCCACATGCCCCACCCCATCATATGATCCATCCAACCGTATTGCTGTCCGATGGGCACCGGTTACTCCTCTGAGAAGATGCAGAGTTTCTTACAGTTTTTCTTTAATTTGCCTGTGTCCGATTCGCGCTGCCACGAGGGTTATCAGCAAAATTGAAAGCCTCGGGACTCACGTGCAAGTGCACGCGAGGTCCTCAGCAGAATCAAACCTACAACTTACATGACGATAGACAGGCGGGTATCCGCCCGGACTCCCAGTGAAATCCACGCATACAGTCGTCGTAGCAGTCGCTGTGCTCATCGGAGTGCATGGTTCTGAAACTCTTGAACAAGTCTCCGTGAAAACCTCCTTTCCTGTCCACAGGAGACTTCCATGCGACCAATATGGTCTGCGCCAGAAACAGGAATCCAATTACCGCCATTGCAGGTACCAGGATTATGACTGCAAGACTAAGGTCCATTACGTGTCCCTTCCTTTTTGACAGAGCTCATTCTTGTTACAGAGCTCATTGAATTTTTCTAGCTAGTTAGACAGCCTTCCGCACTGTTTGTTCAGGGTAAATTAGACGGTTCTTGTTCCTCCTGTGGTCGTCAGGAGCCGTTATTTGAATGGTGCCGATTCCGGTCCGAAACCTGACTTTTTCTTTATCCAATCATTGTGCATGTCCAACATTGAAGTTCTCGGAGTCTTGTCAATCTTCAGACCGTTTGATAACCTTTGTAATGGTGATTGCAATGACACCCAATTGGCTTGAGCGAAGGTAAGGTGCACCTAAGATGGCCAAAAGTGGGGTTTCGTTATCTGAAGTACATCGCACAGTAGACATTCCTAAGGGAGCGAGCATATTCAAACGAATGTTCGCCTTCTTCGGGCCTGCGTACCTGGTGAGCGTGGGGTACATGGATCCGGGAAACTGGGCCACGGATCTGGAGGGTGGTGCCCGATTCGGGTACACACTTATCTGGGTTTTGCTGATGTCCAATGCAATGGCTGTGCTGTTGCAGACGCTGTCAGCCAGATTGGGTATTGTTGCAGGCAGAGATCTCGCTCAGGCATGCCGGGACACGTATCCCCGGTCCGTCAATTATTGCCTCTGGATTTTGGCTGAGATCGCCATAGCAGCCTGTGACCTTGCAGAGGTTCTGGGAACGACTATAGGTCTCAATCTGCTATTCGGTATTCCTTTGTTTTGGGGAGTCATTATTACCGGTTTCGATACGTTGCTCTTTCTGGCCATTCAGAGATTTGGCGTTAGAAAATTTGAGAGCCTCATTCTCTTCCTCATAACTATAGTCGGGCTGTGTTTCGTATTCGAGGTCGTAAGATCGGGACCTGCATGGGGTGAAGTAGCTAAAGGCTTCGTACCGTCCATTCCGGAAGGGGCACTCTATGTTGCAATCGGCATCATCGGTGCTACAGTCATGCCGCATAACCTCTATCTTCATTCCGCTCTCGTGCAAACCCGTGCGTATGACACGTCGCCCGAAGGCAAGCGGCAGGCGTGCAGATTCAATTTGATAGATTCCACGCTTGCGCTCAATGCCGCTTTTTTCGTGAACGCCGCCATTCTGATCGTTTCAGCCGCGACATTTTACAGGAATGGCATCGTTGTCAGCGAACTGCAGCAAGCACACAGTCTCTTGTCTCCTCTATTGGGAACCGCTTTGGCCGGATTCGCCTTTGCTTTGGCCCTCTTGGCTGCCGGCCAGGCTTCTACCATTACGGGCACACTGGCAGGACAGATTGTCATGGAGGGATATCTCCATTTCAAGATCAGGCCGTTCCTCCGCAGACTTCTCACCAGGATGGTCGCTGTGGTGCCTGCAGCATTGACAATATTGTTCATGGGAGAGGCAGGCACGTACAAGCTGCTCATCTTGAGTCAGGTCATTCTGAGTCTCCAGTTGCCGTTCGCAATAATTCCTCTCATTCATTTCACGAATAACGAGAGTATGATGGGCGAATTTGCCAACAACAATTGGGTGAAGACAATTGCTTGGATAGTAGCGACCATTATCGTAGGGTTGAACGCGAAACTGGTAATCGATCAACTCTCCGAATGGATTGCAAGCAGCCCCGAGCCCGTGTGGATCTACGTAGTCGTTCTGCCGATCGTTGCAGGAATATTTTTATTGCTTGCATACGTGGCACTGAGACCTTTTGTTCGCTTTCCCGGAAGAGAAGAAATCCCCGCTTGGAAAAAACTCAGTCATCTGATCCGCTCACCGGAATATGATCTGGATCTGGAAGTGCCCAGGTATAAGCGAATCGGAGTCGCTGTTGCTCATACAGATGATGACAAGAAGGTGTTGAGCCATGCCCTTCTGCTTGCTCGCCAACATGACGCGACACTATGCCTTTTCCACGTAGTCGAAGGAGCCGGAGGAGTGGTATTCGGCAGTGATGCGTACGACAAAGAGGCACGACAGGATGAGCAATACCTCAAGCGACTGGCTGAGTCACTCGGCTATCGTGGGGTCGAGGTTGAGTTCTTTCTAGGATTTGGAGTGGTGACGAGCGAATTGGTGCGATTGGTCCAGGAGCAACACATAGACGTTCTTCTCATGGCCGGCCACGGTCACAGAGGCATAAGCGACATACTATTCGGTAGCACCATTTCTCCCGTGAGACACGGCTTGGATATTCCGATTGTCATAGTCAGGTAGACCGAGTTGCCGGAATGCGAGAGCATCTGGGCACGGACAAGGAGAATGCGCACCCACCGATTTTCGAGAAGCGCTTTTCTCAATCGGACAAAAATTCTCACATTTGCTGTGGGACGAACTCGCAAACCGGGCGGTGACTTGAAATGCAATCCAACTGATGAAGAAATATAGTTTGGGTACCATTTGGGAACCTTATTATTTGCTCGGTCGTCTAAACCTGATAATTTAAGATGTGGGAGCGTGTAGTTTGCGTACGCCCCCGAGAGGCCTCCACCATGAATATTCCATGAATATTCAATTGTGTTTGCGCAAATTAGGATTTTGTTTACGTGAATTGGAAACCTTTGACTTTTGGGGGTTAAATGAAGAAGAAATTTTCCGTTTTTGCAGGCTTGTTATCCCTATGTTCCTCGCCTTTCCTCGGAGGTTGCAGCTCAATACTCTTGTTGAACCCCAAAGGACCGATTGGAGAGGCGGAGCGGTTCGTCATCATTGCGGCCATCGTGCTCATGCTCATCGTCGTCATTCCCGTCTTCATCATGGCTATTTGGTTTCCCCGAAAGTACAGAGCCTCCAATACAGAATCGACCTATATGCCGAAATGGAGTCATTCCGGAAAAATCGAATTTTTCATGTGGGGTGGTCCCGTTGTCATTGTTACGCTTCTTGCGATTCTGGCCTGGAACAGCACTCATTCTCTGGATCCCTATCGACCCATTCCTTCAGCCGACAAGCCCATCAACATCGAAGCAGTATGCCTGGACTGGAAATGGCTGTTCATCTACCCGGATCACGATATCGCGATCGTGAATGAAATCACTTTTCCCGTGAATGTTCCGCTCAGCTTCAAAATCACCTCTGACACCGTAATGGCTTCCTTTTTCATTCCGCAGTTGGGCAGCCAGATTTACGCCATGGCAGGCATGCAAACTCGATTGCACCTCCTGGCTGATAAACCGGGCGCTTATGCCGGTCACAATCAGCAATTCACCGGTCGCGGGTACCCTAACATGCATTTCAAGGCGCATGCGGTTTCCCGTGAAGAGTTTGAATCGTGGGTGCAGAAAATCAGACAGTCTCCGGAAAAGCTCGATCTCGACAGATATGAGAAGCTCGCAAAGCCGAGCGACGGCTACCATCCCGTGACGTATTTCTCTTCAGTCAATCGCAATCTGTTCGAGCATATCCTGCGCAAATACCATCCGACTCCGGACAAGAATCACGGCCCCATGACGGGAGGCTCTGTTTCGCCACACGCAAGAACCGACGTTTTAGAGGAAAATTGATATGTTTGGAAAATTAAGCCTTTCAGCGATTCCTTATCACGAACCAATCACCATAGGTGCCGTTGCTGGTGCGGTTCTCTTGGGATTGGCGATCATGGGATTGATCACGTATTACAGAAAGTGGACCTATCTTTATAAGGAATGGCTGACCAGCCTGGACCATAAAAAGATCGGCATCATGTACATCATTCTCGCACTGATCATGCTGCTGCGCGGATTCTCCGATGCGATCTTGATGCGCGGCCAGCAGGCCGTCGCCGCGGGAGGAGCCCTTGGCTATCTGAGCCCTGACCACTTCAATCAGATATTCAGCGCTCACGGTTCGATCATGATCGTCTTCATGGCCATGCCGTTTCTTGTCGGGTTGATGAATGTCGTTGTGCCGCAGCAAATTGGAGCTCGCGATGTAGCCTTTCCTTTTCTGAATTCGCTCAGTCTCTGGCTGACCGCAGCCGGGGCGTTGCTGATCATGGTTTCTTTGGGTGTGGGTGAGTTTTCCAAAGCCGGGTGGTCGGGATATACGCCTCTGACCGAAATAGAATTCAGCCCCGACGTAGGGGTTGACTATTGGATATGGTCCTTTCAGATCGCCGGTATCGGCTCGACTTTGACCGGTATCAATTTTATGGTCACCATCATAAAAATGCGGGCTCCAGGCATGACGCTCATGCGTATGCCGCTGTTCGTTTGGACCAGTTTCTTCACTATGGTGCTCGTGGTTTGGGCATTTCCGGTTCTGACTGCCGCTCTCGCCATGCTGACACTCGATCGCTACCTGGGTATGCATTTTTTTACCAACAATCTCGGCGGAAACTTGATGATGTATGTGAACCTTTTCTGGACCTGGGCTCATCCCGAAGTCTATATCCTGATCTTTCCGGCTTTCGGGGTCTTTTCGGAGGTCACAGCCACTTTCTCAGGAAAACGGCTATTCGGCTACACATCCATGGTCTGGGCAACTGCGGCCATCACGGTTCTGTCCTTTTCTGTCTGGATGCATCATTTTTTCACCATGGGTGCCAGCGCGAACGTCAACCTCTTTTTCGGCATTGCCACCATGCTGATTGGCATCCCCACCGGGGTAAAGACCTTCAATTGGCTCTTCACCATGTATCGTGGCCGCATACGTTTTACTACTCCGATGTTATGGACCCTGGGGGCTATCGTGACCTTCGCGATCGGCGGGACTTCGGGGGTGCTGTTGTCAATACCATCCGCTAATTACGTGATCCACAACAGTCTGTTCGTGATCGGTCATTTTCATAATACGATCATCCCCGGAACAGTGTTCGGCCTTTTTGCAGGTTATTATTATTGGTTTCCAAAGGCCGTCGGCTTTCGTTTGAATGAGAATTGGGGCAAACGCGCGTTCTGGTGTTGGCTGATCGGCTTTTTACTTGCCTTTGTTCCCCTGTATGTGCTGGGCTTCATGGGCATGCCTCGCCGCATGGCGTATTATGCCACAACGGCCTGGCATCCCTATCTGCTCGTAGCTGCGTTGGGCGTGGCCGTGATCTCGCTCGGCATCCTCTTTCAGGGAATCCAACTGCTCGTCAGTATTAAAGAGCGCACTGCCCTCCGCGATCGGACCGGCGATCCCTGGGACGGCCGTACGTTGGAGTGGATGACATCTTCTCCTCCACCCGTGTACAACTTCGCGAAAATACCCGTCGTAAACGAAATCGATGCCTTTATGGACATGAAGGAAAAGGACATCGCATATCGTCGGCCGGATCGATATACCGATATCGAAATGCCGAAAAATGCCCCGCACGGCATAATCCTCGGCGGATTGGCTTTCGTGTTCGGATTTGCCATGATCTGGCACATCTGGTGGTTAGCCACACTGGCTGCTCTGGGTATGCTTTTCACAGTCATTGCCCGTTCCATGGACGATGACATCCATTACGTCATACCCGCCACCGAGGTCGAGCGTATTGAAAACGAACGCTATCGACAGATGGCTTTTGCAGAGAAATGATGTCCCCAGACGGACAGACCGTCACAACCCCCTGTAGCGGAGATGTACATGACGACAACAGACGCTTCGACCATCGGTATCGCTCATGACCAAGTAGTTGAACATCCCGATACCATCGAGATGCAGACACTCGGTTTCTGGCTTTATCTTATGAGCGACCTCATTATATTTGCGACACTCTTCGCCACCTTTGCCGTCCTGGGCCGCAGCTACGCGGGCGGGCCGACGGGAAAGGAATTATTCGAGCTGCCTTACGTATTGGCTGAAACCCTGCTCCTGCTCTTCAGCAGCTTCACTTACGGCCTTGTCATGTTGGCCGTGCACAATGGTATGAAGAAGCGGGTTCTAACAGGACTCGCTGTTACCTTTCTGCTGGGGCTCGGATTTGTCTTGATGGAGATCAACGAGTTCCACAGCCTGATTGCACACGGCCACGGACCGGACGTGAGCGCCTTTCTTTCGAGTTATTTTACTCTGGTAGGAACTCATGGCACCCATGTGGCTTTCGGGCTGATCTGGATGGCGGTCATGATAGGTCAGGTAGCCGTCAAAGGGTTGACATCTCCAGTTCAATCACGGCTGATGCGTCTGAGTATGTTCTGGCATTTCTTAGATATCGTTTGGATCGGCATATTCAGTATCGTGTACCTGATGGGAGTTATGTAAATGAGTCAAGCATATATCGACAGCACTGGCGCCAGCAGGGGAAGTCTTACATCGTACGTCACCGGTTTTGTTCTGTCCCTCATTCTCACGGCCATTCCGTTTGCCCTGGTGATGAGCGGTACGTGGTCGTCCTCGGCGATTCTAGTCGGTATCTTCAGTGCGGGCATCGTGCAGATTCTGGTGCACTTGTATTTCTTTCTGCATCTGGACAGGTCATCAGACGCGAGTTGGAACGTGTTGGCGCTCATATTTACCGTACTGATCATGGTCCTCTTCGTCGGGGGAAGCATCTGGATCATGTTCAATTTGTATCACAGAATGATGTGAAAATGCCTGAACGGATCAAAAACTATGTGCTCGTTGCTAAACCGGGGATCGTTCTGGGCAACCTGATCTCCGCGGCGGCCGGCTTCTTTCTTGCCTCCAGAGGCCGGGTTGATGTCGGTACGCTCCTGGCGACACTCATCGGCATATCCCTGGTTGTCGGTTCCGGTTGCATTTTCAACAACTGCATCGATAGAGAAATAGACCGAAAGATGATCCGGACACGCAACCGCGCCCTTGCCAGAGGGCTCATCTCACTCAAGGCCGCCGTATTATACGCAACAGTATTGGGCATTGCCGGCATGGCCATGCTCTGTGAGGCAACAAATCTACTGAGCGTTCTCATCGTGCTGGCGGGCCTTGTGATTTATGTGGGAGTATACAGCCTTTATATGAAGCGAAATTTCCTGTACAGCGCCTTGGTCGGCAGTCTGGCGGGAGCCGCCCCACCCCTTGCCGGATACTGTGCAGTCACCGGCCGCTTTGACATGGGTGCATTGATATTGTTGGCTATCTTCAGCCTCTGGCAGATGCCTCACTGCTATGCTATCGCGATTTTTCGGCATGACGATTACACTGCTGCGGCTATTCCGGTTCTGCCGGTAAAGCAGGGAACAGCGGCTGCAAGAAAGTATATTGTCGGTTACATCCTGGCGTTTATGGCCGCCACGATGCTGCTGACCTTCGGGGGGTACACGGGTTACTCTACTTTGGCAGTGGCGACTGTGCTGGGCTTGTGCTGGTTGCATATTGCCCGGTCAGGGTACAAGGCGACCGATGAGCGGCTCTGGGGAAAAAAGCTTTACGTCTTCTCCATTCTGACCATATTCATTCTGAGCGTCATGATATCTATCGATTTTACACCACCTGTCCCAACCGAAATGCTTCTCAGCTATGGCCGGTAGTCTGTGAATTGTCAATCGGGACGATACAAAAGCGTACTGAATTCCTCTTGCAGTAAGGAGATCGATACAGTAGCGTAACCGCCAACGTGTCTTCGTGAGGAGAAGAAAGTGAAACGGCGCTGTGCGGTTATCTTGACTTTGTGCTCAATTTCTCTTTATTCAACGCTTTTTCCGGCATTGATTCTGGCTGAAGCGTTGCCTGAAGGGTTTGTTTATGTTGAGACCATTATACCTGACATCCATACTGAACTTCGCTACTTCAGCGATGAGAATTTTCTGGGGTGCCGAGTATCCGGTTATCTCGCACCAAGATGCATACTCACAAAAGAGGCAGCCGAATCACTTAAGAAGGTACAAGATGAACTGAAGCAATTCGGCATGGGTTTGAAAATCTTTGATGCGTACCGTCCGCAGTGTGCGGTGGATCACTTTGTCCAATGGGGAAAGGATCTCAATGATACGAAAATGCAAGCAAAGTATTACCCGGATGTTCAGAAAAGAGATTTATTTAAAGAAGGTTATATTGCCGAAAGATCAAGTCACTCCAGAGGTAGCACTGTAGATTTGACCATAGTCTATCTGGACCAACAATCAACGGAATTGGACATGGGAACCCATTTCGATTTTTTCGGTCCTGAAGCATGGCCCGAGAGTCCGTTGGTATCCCCCGTTCATCGTGCCCATCGAATGCTCCTGAATGTGCTTATGAAGAAATATGGATTCGATTCTTATTCGAAAGAGTGGTGGCATTTTACCTTGAAGAATGAACCATTTCCCCATACGTACTTCAATTTTCCAGTCCGGTAGGGCGTTTAAGACACATTTTCAACTGCATCATTTCATTGAAAAGTCGCCGTCAACCACTTATATTGACCACTGTCTGATTAACCTCACTTACGGAGCGCCCATGAACGGATTCCCCTACGATCAACGTGACCGGAACCTGGGAATGTTACTCCATTTGTGTTCTTTCGCCGGCATCATTATTCCGTACGGCGGCTTCATTGTGCCGATTGTCATATGGCTGCTTTACAAAGATTCGGATTTCGTTAATCGGCAGGGATTCATTTTTCTCAACGGACTGATCTCCTACACGATTTACGGAGTCATAAGCGGCCTCTTGTGTTTTATCCTCATCGGATTTCCGCTTCTGGTCGTCCTGGCCGTCATTGCGATCTGGGGACCGATCCGGGCAGCGCTGGCGGCACGAGATGGCGGCTTTCGAGAGTATCCGTTTGTGATCAAGTTTTTCAGAATGAGTTGAGTCTCCAGCCACCTATAACGATTGTCAATAATTCTGTCTTTTATCCCATGCTCCAATAGAAGCTACAGGGTGGGGACCGGCGTCCTTGCCGGTCTATTCTATCGATATCATTGATCATATTGAAGATGTGCCGACAGGGAGGCACGGCACCCACCAATATTCCTAATCCTCAATCGAACTCAATTGCTATAACGAGCCGAAGCGAGAGAGGGGCAATTTTCAAGGAAAGCCATAATCCAAGGGTTTTCCCTCAATCGTTACACGGATTCGATTTCTTGACCTACAGAACGCATTCAAGCCCCCCGTAGAGGCTTGAACACCAAGTCTATTCGAGCATCCCCGCCGTGGCTGAAATCCAGTGCACCGAGGACGCAATTATTTGTGAGAATGCCCGCAGGCTGATCCCGCAGAATTTCCCTTATCGCACTGACACTGATGGGTTGATTCCGGGGGAAACGCGAGAGCTTCAACGAAAACGTACGCCGCCTGCAGTGCCTCTGTCGGGCAAAGAGGAAAACACTCCTTGCAGTTCCAGCACTCCTTGGAAGCTATCTCAGGGATGAAGCTTATCTCTTTCCTTATTCCCCTATCTACAAACCCCACAGCGTTCTTCTTCTTGACTTCAGCACAGTATCTTACACAGAGACCGCAATGGATACAAAAAGAGGGCTCTTTTTCAAAGCGATTCCTGTCTGCTCCATACTCTTTGGCCAGATCTTGCAAGATAAATGAATCAGGAGCATGAGCCATCTGGAGTTCCAGGATCATCTTGCGAATTCTGTCGATCTTCTCGGATCTGGTTCTAACGACTATATCCTTCTCCACGGGGTAGACGCAGGAAACAACGATTTTTGTCCAGCCGCGACTTTCTACTTCCACTATACAGAGCCGGCAGCCTCCAAACGGTTCCAGTTTCTCGTGGTGACACAGCGTGGGGATTGATATTCCAACACTCCGGGCTGCCTCCAAAAGAGTCATGTCCTGCTTCGCTTTGACTTCTTTTCCGTCAATCTTTAAGAGGATTTCGCTCATTTTTGTTTCTTCTGCCTCACTACGGTTCGAGCTTCTTCGGGTACAGGAGGCGGAACAGGTTCGCCTGAAATTTTCGTAACAGCACGAAAACGGGAAGGACACACTTCAAAGCAGGTTCCGCACTTTGTGCATTTCTCCTGGTCAACGATGTGAATCAGGTTCTTGCCACCTATGATTGCGTCAGAAGGACATTTCTTGAAACACGTCGTGCAAGCCTGGCATTTCGCCGGGTCTATATAGAAAGAGATCAACTCCTTGCACGAGAGAGCCGGACATCGCTTCTCCTTGACATGAGCCTCGTATTCATCCCTAAAGTATTTCAGCGTGCTCAAAAATGGGTTGGGGGAACTCTTACCCAAGGCACAGAGAGAGGCTTCAATGGCCGTTTCCGCTAGCTGCTCCAGGAGCTCGATATCGCCCTCTTTCCCCTTCCCTTTGGTGATATTGGTCAGAATCTTCAGCATCTGCCTCATGCCCTCACGGCACGGGACACATTTACCGCACGATTCGTCAGTGAGGAACTCGAGGAAGTATCTCGCGACATCGACCATACAGGTGTCTTCGTCCATGATGATCATCCCACCAGAGCCCATCATCGATCCGGCTTTGGTGAGTTCATCAAAACCAACCGGCAAATCCAACAATTCCTCGGGAATACATCCGCCGGAAGGTCCTCCGGTCTGCACAGCCTTAAACTTCTTGCCTCCGGGGATTCCGCCGCCGATATTGTAGATAATATCTCTCAGAGTGGTGCCCATGGGCACTTCAACGAGGCCTGTGTTGGTTATTTTGCCGACAAGGGAGAAAATCTTCGTTCCTTTGCTTGTATCGGTCCCATACTGAGTGAACCAGTCGGCTCCGTTATTGATGATAAGCGGCACGTTGGCCCATGTCTCGACGTTGTTCAAAACGCTGGGCTTCCCCCAGAGTCCCACAACGTTGGAGCGGATGTACTTGGGTCTGGGCTCGCCTGCCCTACCCTCCAACGCTGTCATCAGAGCAGTCGATTCACCGCAGACGAAAGCGCCGGCTCCTTTGTGCACCTTTACGACGAAATCGAAGCCCGAGCCAAGTATGTTTTTTCCAAGAAGGCCATACTCTTCGGCCTGCCGGATAGCGATATGCACATTTTCAACCGCTAAGGGGTATTCCTGCCGCACATAAATATACCCCTCCTGGGCACCGATGGCATAGGCGCCAAGCGTCAACCCTTCCAGAACAGAGTGAGGATTTCCTTCGAGAAGGCTCCTGTCCATGTAAGCTCCGGGATCGCCCTCGTCCGCATTGACTATCACGTACTTCGTGTCGCCCGGAGCATTCCGGGATCCTTCCCACTTGGACCCTGCAGGAAAGCCACCGCCGCCCCTCCCTCTCAGGTTTGCTTTCTTGACTTCCTGTAATACCCGATCGGGGGTCATTCCGGAAAGAACCTTGGCAAGAGCGGAATAGCCTCCAATTGCCAGATAGTCCTGGATATTCTTGGGATCGACATTGACGTTGGAACCGAAAACTATACGCCCTTGATTCTTATAAAAAGGAATCTCGGATTCATGAACTATCTTCTCATTGGTGGCAGGGTCGGTATAGAGCAAACGCTCTATGATCTTCTTTCCCTTTATCGTTTCAGAGATGATTTCCGGAACATCCTCAGGCTTTATCTGGAAATAACAGATATCGTCAGGTCGGATAACAACAATGGGGCCCCGTTCGCAAAAGCCGTGGCAGCCGGTCCTTCTGAATTCCACCTCACCGTTCAAGCCCTGTTTCTGGATTTCTTCCTGGAAACTGACGGCCACTGCGCGACTTTCAGAAGCATGGCAAGCCGATCCGGAACAGAGCGTAATACAGGTTTTATTCGGGTCTCTTTCCGAGAGGATGTCTCTTCTGAATGCTTCCAATTCAGCGGGAGAATTTATCCGCGACATAGTTTTTCCTTAATCGTAGTTCTTTAACACGTCTGCGGTCTGTGCGGGCGCCATTTTACCGTGTGTTTTTCCATCGATCTCCACCACAGGTCCCAAAGCACAGCAGCCGAGGCAGTTAACGGTCTCCAGGCTAAACTTCAGATCCAGGTCTGTTTCACCCGGTTCAATTCCCGTAAGGCCTTGCACGGTATCGAGCACACGCGATGCACCCCGGACATGGCAGGCCGTTCCCATACAAACGTGAATTTGATGACGTCCCTTGGGAACCAGACTAAAGGCTTTGTAGAAAGTCGCTATATGCTGTATCCGAGTCATGGGAACCTGAAGTCTCTTCGCAACTCGCTCCAATGCCTCTTTGGGAAGCCAGTTATTTTCTGCCTGAATGTCCAGTAAGACCTGAATGAGATAACTGGGATCGCAGTCGTATTTGTCAATTATCTGGTCGATTTTGTCTGTGTCCATAAGCTCTGTCCTAATCTTCTTGTTTCTTCCGATCCTGCTTACTTCACCTCAAGCGAGAGCGAAGCACTTCTGACTTTGATCGTAACGGACCAATCTTTGCTTCGATGAGGTGTTAAGGTATTTCGATACCTTGGACGGAGTCAGGCCCAACGTCTTTGCGATATCTGCAGTTGAAAGAGGTCCCTCCCTCAGAAGTGACACGATCTGGGCTATTGCCAGTTTTTCTCCGACAGTCTCCTCGAATATCCGTTTCAGCTCGTCACTCTCGAAAAATTTGCGGTATTCCTCTTCCGGCATAGCAGGCAGTCTCAGCCTTTCCCTTTCCACCAGTCTGATGTAAGGGATAAGCCCGGTGACCGCCTGTAACTGAAACTGCAATTCCTTATCGTTCATGCCTTCGGCTCGGCCAAGCGGACCAAGGTTCTTGACCCTTTTGACAAAGCTATTGACCCCTTCGACGAAAATGTTGGCTTCACTGCCGGACATGAACTCGATATGCAATCTTTCAGGATTCAACCCGATGCGTTCCAGCAGTTTCTTGGCCAGACTGACCATGGTCAAGGCATGGTAATTTCCATGGGTGATATAGTTGCATTCATTCAAGTGGCAGGCGCCAACGAACACCCCATCCGCTCCATTTGAGAAAGCCCGGAACACATGTGACAAATCGACTCGTCCGGAACACATGACGCGAATGAGTCTTATTTCAGTTGTATATTGACTTCTGGAAACTCCAGCTAAGTCGGCTGCGCCGTATGCTCACCAGTGGCACACAAACCCTAAGATATTCGGTTTGAATTTAAGTCCTGCACTCATGCGTTCTCACCTCGTACTTGATATTCCAGGCTTCACTCAACGGATATTTCTAGACATCTCCAACTGCCTCATCCACTTGGGGAGCGACAGTCTTCTTGGGAAATGCGACATCAATTTCACTCATGATCTCATCGTCTGTAAAGTGTTTCAGCACTATCGCAGACGTTGCGCATACGGTGTTGCACAGGCCGTCCCCTTTGCAGAGGACAGGGTTAACTCTGGCTCTGCGGCCCTGGGGCGTTTCATAAAAGTCTATGGCGCCGTAGTTGCACACCGTGATACATGCTCCGCAGGAAACGCATTTGTTCTCATCCACTTCGCACACGGAACCGGAGGCAACCACTACATCACGGGAGAGAAGTGTCAGAACCCGGCCCGCAGCTCCGTAAGCCTGATTGATCGTTTCCTGTATGAACTTGGGATAATGAGCCAATCCACAGAGATAAACGCCGTCTGTTCCGAACTCGACGGGTCGCAATTTGACATGAGCTTCTTTGAAGAAGCCGTCCGGATTCAACGTCACTTTGAAGAGACCCGCTATTTCCTTGGTCGCTGCAGACGGAACAATAGCGGCAGCCAAAGCGATAACATCAGCATCCAGTTCAAGCTTCTTCCCCAAAATGAAGTCGGTTACCGTAACTTTGAGGACGGGTCGTCCATCCTCGGCCTCACCGACTCCAACTTCAGGTTTATCTTCCGGCTCATAGCGAATGAACTTTATATCCTTGTTCGACGCTTCCCGGTAATAATCCTCATTGAATCCGTACGTTCTCATATCCCGGAAGAGAATATAAATATCCATCTCCGGATTCTTCTCTTTCAGCTTCAGTGCATTCTTCACGGATTCACTGCAGCATAGCCGGCTACAGTAATTTCTGTCTTCGTTTCTGCAGCCTACACACTGGATCATCACGAGACTTTGAGCGTTAACGATTTTCTCGTCTTCCCTGGCGATCCCTTCCTCCAACTCGAGGTGAGTCATCACCCTTTCATCTTCTCCGTAGAGGTATTCGGTCGGCGTATAGAGATCGGCACCTATGGCAAGAACTGCTGCACCGTGCTTTATCTGTGTGAACCCTTTTTCAGACTTCACCGAGGTCACGAAATTGCCGACATACCCTGTAGCGTCAGTGATTGTCGCATCATGGTACACGTGGATCAGGTGATGTCGATAGACCTTTGCTATGAGATCGCTCAGGTACTCCTGAACATCCATTCCATCCAGTGTGGAGTGAACCCTTCGTGCTATTCCTCCAAGCTCCTTGCCCCTTTCCACCAGGTGGACCTGATGCCCCTGATTGGCTATGGACAGGGCACAATTCATGCCGGCAATGCCTCCACCGATCACCAGTGCGGCTTTGTTGACCGGCAGATCGTATTCCTGCAACGGCTCCAGGTGGCAGGCTCGGGCAACCGACATCCGGGCAATATCCTTTGCCTTCCGTGTTGCCTCTTCCTTTTCTTTGGAGTGTACCCAGGAATTGTGCTCCCGGATATTGGCCATTTCGAAGTAATACTGATTAATTCCAGCTTCTCTCAGCGTATCTCGGAACAAGGGCTCAAGCGTCCTCGGGGAGCATGCAGCGATGACTACCCGATTGAGCCCCTTTTCCTTTGCCATATCGGTTATTTCTTTGGCAGAATTCGTGGCGCAGGAAAATAACTGTTCCTGAGCGTACACCACATTCGGAAGCGTCTTCAAGTACTCTACAGTTTCAGGAACATTGACTATTCTTCCGATATTGGCCCCGCAATGACATACGAATACGCCAACTCTCGGCTCCTCCTGGGAGACATCCCTCTCGGGAGGATACACTCTGTCTTTAGCAAGCTTTCCTCGTCTGTAATCGAGGAACTCACCAATCTGGGAACCTGCTCCGCTGGCGCTGAATACCGACTCGGGGATATCTACAGGTCCCTGGAAAGCCCCGCTTATGAAAATCCCGGGCCGGGAGGTTTCCATAGGATTGGAGGATGCTATTTTACAGAATCCGCGTGAACTGAGCTCGATACCGAACTTGTTCGCAATATCTTTTCCATCGTTCGGTGGGTTCAATCCAACGGATAATACCACCATATCGAATTCTTCTTCTTTTACGCCATCTTCTGCCGTAGCATATCGTATCTTTACGTTCTTGGTTTCCGGGTCCTCCCCCACGATCGAGGCGTAGCTTCTCATAAAACGGATCCCGGGAAGATCTTCCGTCCTCTTGAAGTAGCGTTCAAAATCTTTACCGAAGGATCGGATATCATTATGGAATATGGTACACTCGGCCTCAGCGTTATGATCCTTTGTCAGAATCACCTGCTTCTGGGTGTACGTGCAGCATACTCCTGAGCAATAACTGTTATCGCCCTGTGTAACCCGTCTGGAACCGACGCATTGAATCCAGGCCACTTTATGAGGATGCTTCTTGTCCGAAGCACGCAGTATCTCGCCCTCGAACGGTCCGGTGGAAGACAAGAGCCGTTCGTAGTCCATACTGGTGACCACGTTCTGGAACTTTCCGTAGCCATATTCGTCCTTCACTTTAGGATCGAAGGGCTCCATGCCGGGGGACAGAATGATCGCCCCTACCTTGATTTCCATCTTCTCAGGTTTTTGGTGGAAATCTATGGCTTTGGCCTGACATACTCCCTCGCAAATACGGCATTTCTTCTCTTTCAGATAAATGCAACTCTCATCGATATATGAGACAAGAGGAATTGCCTGAGAGAAGTATACGTGGACTGCCTTGTTCTTCGATATTTCCTGATTGAATTTATCAGGATATTCGATGGGGCAGTATTCTACGCACGTCGTACAGCCTGTGCATTTCTCCTCGATAATATATCTGGGCTTCTTCGTCAGGGATACCGTGAAGTCTCCCGCTTCCCCTTCTACACTGTTAACTTCAGTATAGGTGAGGACCTCTATGTTGGGGTGCCGGCCGACCTCGACCAGCTTGGGTGAGAGAATTCACATGGAACAGTCATTGGTCGGAAAGGTCTTGTCAAGCTGGGCCATGTGGCCGCCGATGCTCGGCGCTTTCTCGACCAGGTAAACCCTGAAACCAGCAGTGGCAAGGTCCAGAGAGGCCTGAATACCGCTGACCCCTCCACCTACGACCATGACATCTCCGAAATTCCTGTCTGCGAATCCCTTACAAATCTGTTCGATTTGTTCTCTTTCCATTGAGCTATTCCTTATCGGGTCTTTCGGTTCCCCAAATCGTCTGTATCCAGTCTGAACCGGATCTCGTTTGGGTCGAGATTTCGTTTCTAAACAGAGGCTAAATCACTGCCTGGATTATCTCCGTGATATCTTTCACTTCAATTTTTTCGGCGGCATCCAGGGTTAACCGGCTATCCTCGAAGTTGGAGATGCAATACGGGCAGGCTGTTACCAGCACTTCTGCTCCCACTGACATGGCCTGTTCCAATCTCAGATCGCAGAATCTCTCACCCTTAGGTGTTTCCATCCAGATTCTGCCTCCGCCACCGCCGCAACAGAGGCTGTCTACCCGTGAATCGATCATCTCATTCAACTCCAGGCCGGACACCTTCTTCAAGACTTCGCGCGGTTCGTCGTAAATGCCGTTATGTCGGCCCAGATAGCACGGGTCATGATAGGTAATTTTCTTTTCATACGACTTGTTGAGCTGAAGCCTTCCCTCTTGAATGAGCTGGAACAAATACTGAGAGAGATGAATCACCTCGAAGTGCACCATAAATTCGGGGTACTCATTCTTGAAGGTATGATAACAATGGGGGGATGAAACGAGGATTTTCTTCACCCCGTTTTCGATAAAGGTCTTGATGTTTTCTTTGGCAAGGCGTCGGAACAATTCCTCTTCGCCGGTCTTGCGGATACTTTCTCCGCAGCAGCTCTCTTTTTCACCCAGAATCCCGAAATTCACCTCTGCCTTATTGAGGATTTCGGCTGTGGCCCTTGCCACCTTTTTCAATCTCGGGTCGTAACTGAGGTAGCAGCCCGGAAAATATAAGATCTCCATTTCTTCCGTGAAGGGTTGTACGGAGAGACCTTGCGCCCAGTTCGCCCTGTTCTTACGCTCTTCACTCAAAGGGTTACCTTCGCCGACGAGGCTTGCGCTGGCTGTGCGGACAGGCTTGACTGAAGGCGGAAAGACCTGGTATGCCGTGGCGATTTTGCGTAATGCCACCCCGGATTCTATCTGTTTTACGTCCCTGGGGCACTTCTGAGGGCATCTTCCGCAGGTGGTGCAACGCCAGATATCTTCACTCTCTATCTCAGTCAGACCGAACGTCGCCTCTCGGACGATCTTGCGCATACTGAAGCTTCGCACTCTGTTCCACGGACAAACCGTATCGCATAACCCGCATTGAAAGCATCTCTTAAAGGCATCTCCACCGCTCGCCTTTATTTCGTCAACGATCTCTTTTAAGGGGGTTACAATCTCCATTATTTTTTGCCTCTTCTTGGATAGTTGCTTGGGACCCTTCTTACAGCCGGTTATGCGTTATTCCTTCTTTGATTGTAACATTCGTGCTACGGTATCCATCATCTTGTCCATTCCGAATTTGTTTACCAATGCTTCCAATCCGGTCTCCAACTCTTCCTGCTCCGTAGTTTCCTCTACTTCCTCTTCCCTTTCTTCGTAAATCAGGGCGTCAACACCGCACCATTGAACACAGATGGGTTTTTCCAGTGTTGGGTCGCTTTCACACATATCGCACTTCAGAGGAAGGCCGGAATCGGGTTCTTTGAAAGTGTCTCTGGATGGACAGGAAGCTCTGCAGAAGGCGCATTCATCATATTGTTTTCCGTCTATGATGTACTTGTCTCTGCCTGAGCACTCGGCGGGCGTGTATTCACCCGCGTACACCGGAACATAGATATCTCTAATAGGTTCACGAATCACCCGAATACGAGATCTCGCAGGATTATTGCTGCTATATTTGGGTGTGGCATGAAAAGCGGAGCAGGCTACCTCACAGGCTCGGCAACCATTGCATTTGTCCACATCAACTCTTATCGTCTTAACTTTTTTCTTTGTTTTCTCAGCCATGAGTCACCACCCCTTTACCTTATGCAGTCGCTTGCGCCAGACTCTCACCGGGTGTCGTATCATCTTCTGAATAGATACCCCTCTTCTCGAACTCTTCGGCTACGTAATCCAAATCCAACTCATGCAGAGATTCCTTGGTGGGAATGCCTTGGCGGTTCCACCCTTTGAACTGGTAATACGTGTCCAGAAGTTGCTTTTCGAGTTCGGGAAATCTCTTCTTCCAGTGGTTCTCAGGGGGCTTGTCGTCTTTCCTTCTCATGCCCCTTCTGACATTGTAGGCCCGGATCAAAGTCCTATATCTCTTGGTTGCTTGTGTCAGCTTCTCTTCATCCATATCAATCCCTGCACCTGCGGATATGAATTTAGGATAATTGTGGATGTGATATGGAGGCTTCAGCGGAAAAGAAGACAAACCGGCGCACATTCCCAGAGCATCATCGATGTAGTGCATTCTTTCCTGCCAGTCGACAATGTCACAACACATTTCAACGGTCGGATAGAAAGGCATCGATTTTTCTCCGCGTGGTTCCCAGTCCAGGAAATACTGTTTGAATTTCTCATCGGGAACCTGGAACCAATCCTTCACGAACGCTTCTCTCTCCTCCATCGTGAGGAAGGGAGCCTGAGGGAATTGCCCTTCAATCTGAGTGATGTTGATCTTCTCGCCGGTACAGTACATGAGGAAATAAATGGGATTCAGCATCGATAGCTTGAGAGGAAGTTGCTCATGTTTTTTTATATTGTTATGAGCGTAGGCCTCAGCGCCTTTACCGATCTGCTTGGCCGCCCAATATGTACCATTGGCCAAGATGTCTCCAATCCCTTCGCGCCGGACAATTCTATCGAGTAACCAGTAGAATCTCCCTTCATTATCTGCCGGCATTCCCGGGAAATCATCGTCAGTCAGTATGCCGTTCTCGTAAAGCTCAAGGGCAAAGGCCATGACTTGCGGAGTCGAGAATCCGTCAACTCCGTACTCCGTGGCGCTTTGAGCAATACCCAGACCGAATTCCAGGTCCGAAAAGGCCGCCATGGTATAAGTGAGCTTCGAGAAACACTTCATCATGTACGTGGGAAGTCCGGGAGGAGAAATAGTTGCTCCGCATGTCATCGGACAGTTATAGCAACTGATCAATCGCGTCCGCATACTGTCCAGGGTCTCAGCCCACTGCTTTGCGATTTCATCGTTCCAGAAGTCTTTTCTGCGGACACGTGAATTTCCCCACATAAAATTTTCGGTATGCCACTTTTCATCGTGGACTTTCATTTCCTGGGGCGATCCGAGCCCGGCCAGAATGGGCATAACACCTGGAATCGGATTGTCATTTCGGAATTTTATGTAATTCAGCACTTCTTTGCAGAGGTCCATGAACTCAGCCGGTTGGGCGACATTGACGTCCTTCGTTCCACGAACAACGATGGCTTTTACACCTTTGTCTCCCATTACTGCGCCGATACCGCCTCGACTGGCGCTGGACCTGCCCTGTTCGATGGAAGCAAAATAGACTCTGTTTTCGCCTGCCAGTCCGATGGAAGCTACCTGGGCATTTGGTTCCTTCAATTCCTGTCGGATAAGCTCGGCTGTTTCGACAGTGCCTTTTCCCTTCAAATGGGCGGCATCGCGTATTTCCACTTTGTCATTATTGATCCATATGTAGACCAGCTTGGGGGACTTGCCGCGTAGGATCACTTTGTCATAACCGGCATACTTCAGTTCGGGTGCGAAAAAACCTCCCATCATGGAAAAAGACATCAACTGAGTCTGGGGCGAGACGGTGGAAACAATGGTGCGATTGCAGCCGGTAGCAGGCGTGCCACATAAGAGACCTGCGCTGAATATGAGAAGATTATCGGGTGAAAAGGGGTCGACTTCAGGAGGCACCCTGTCCCATAGTATTTTCGCGTTGGTGCCGAGGCCCCCCAAATAAAGCTCGGTATCTCTCGGATCGCTTTCTACCCTTTCAACGTTTCCCCGGGTTAGATCGATCTCTAAATTGAACCCTGTTTCTGCGTACCTCATTTGATTTTCCCCTTACACTCGACCTGCAAAAATGGTCGTCTGCGTTTCTTCGATCGAAAACTGCCTAACCAGCATGTTCCCGATAATTCCGGTCGAGGCGCTCCGAAGCGCATGCTGTCGATTGCCAATGGCGCCGATAGCTTCTTCTTCTCCAGGATTGGTCTGAAAAGCGGCCGAATCAGAATCTCTTTTAGTCACGCTGGCCTGCCTTGCTGGATGGCGCGCCGGAGATCCAACTCAAGAGTAGAATGGGATGGATTGGACCTGTGTCCGGGCTCTGCCGGTTATGCTGACCAAGACTTGGTAACCTCGTTGATACGAATATAACTTATATAAAATTTATGTCAAGACTTGTATTCGGTTTTCAACCAATATATAGTGAACTTTGCATTTTCTACACCGGAGTTTATCGCATGGATCAGACCGGATCGCCTGAAAACATTAACAAAAAGGGGTCCCCGACAGGGCGAAGGAGTTCTTCGGCAGATAAGAAACGCCAACTGATCATAGGATCTGCCGAGCGTATCTTTGCCGCTCGCGGTTTTCATGATACGACCATCGCTGATATTTCGAATGATTCCGGGGTACACGAGGCGTCTATCTTCCAGTATTTTAAAACGAAAGAAAATCTGATCGTTACTGTTCCGGAAAGACACCTCAAAGAGACACTCGCAAATGTCACCGAGCATCTTCAGGGCATGAAAGGTGCCGAGCCGAAACTCAGAAAGCTGATCTGGCACCAGCTCAGGGACCTTTCAATCAACAAGGATTATACGTCTATTTTGCTGCGAGACCTCAGAACTCTGCCCGCTTTTTACGAATCTTCAGCATACGAGATGCTGAGGCGCTACAGCAGTTTCGCTGCAGACGCAATACGAGAAGGCATCAGTGACGGAGATGTGGATCCCGAAATAGAGCCGGTGCTGGTGCTTGACATGATTTTTGGAGCCATTGACAGCGTTGTTTTGAGATGGCTCTTTTTTGATGACGAGTACGATCCCACGGATGTCTCAGATCAACTATTCTCGTTGATAAAGGCCGCTATTTGGAAACGAGAAGAAAAGGCCAGGAGCGAAAACGGAGATGAACCGCGTCGAGGCGAATTGAGACGCAGGACCATTTTGCAAGCAGCGGCCGAAGTCTTCGCTCAGAAGGGGTACGGAGGGGCGACTATCTCGGAGATCGCAGGAAAAGCCGGGATCGCCGAGGCCTCGATTTACCAGTATTTCAAGAGCAAGGAAGATCTGTTGCTTCGTGTTCCAGGAAACTGGCTCAACGAACTCGCCGATGAAGTGGAGCGGGTCTTCTCCGGGACTCTTAATGCAGAGGAGCGCCTGCTCAATCTGCTCCGGAGATGGGCTCTGGACTTTCAGACGCGGGAATGGGAGACCCGTGTCTTGATCCTGGAGCTTTACAGAAACCCTGCATTTTACAATTCGCAGGCGTACAGAAACACGCATCGCTTTTGGAAGCTCATCAGGTCCACCGTCGATGAAGGCCAGAAGACGGGTCTTTTTAGACAGAACTTTCAAATCGATTATTACCTCCATCTGATTCAGGGGAGTTTCGATCACGAGGCATTGTCTCGCATGATGCTCCACAAACGCAGAGCGACTGTGGTCAGCATAGAACAAATGATAAATCTTCTGCTCAGGGCCATAAAGGTTTGATTGCCGCATCTCTCACTTATTCCTCACAAGTTTACCCTTTGGAAGGTCGCTTGAAGAGTTTTTGCCCTGGGAATGGTGTTGACTGGTTCTTATAGAAGTTGCCAAACTAATGTCCGATTGAGGACAGATTTTTTGCCGTGCCTCCGCGCAGGCACGTCTTCAACATGATCAATGATATCAACCAAATGGGTCGACAGGGACGCCGATCCCTACGAATATCCCGTAGTTCATACGCAGGACAAACGACAGAATTTTTGGCACTGTTACAAATAGTAAGATGTTGATGAAACTAACCGGATTCTATTCTCGAACACGACTCGATGTTTCTCCAATAAGGAAGCCGACAATTAGCGGCTTACTCTCGAGAGAACCCAATCTTGCTTTTTGACCTGGAGCCGGTTATGATTGAACAAATTTTATCACATATTACAATCGCACTTTAACAATCAAAGGCAAATGTCGGGTTTTCTAAATAGCTTGCGCTTTCGACTTATTCTCCTGGTGTTTCTTGCCGTTCTCCCGGCTGCAGGGCTCATCATTTACAATGGTGTCGAAGATCGTCAAAATGCCCGAAACAACGCTCAAGAAGATGCTTTGCGTTTGAGCAGCCTTATTTCTCTGGAAACAAAACAAACAATCCAGATGACACGTCAGTTACTCTCATCTTTGACAGAATTCCCGGCAGTAAAGAACCGTGACCTACAGGATTGTTCGTTCCTTCTGGAGGGTATCCGGCGAATTCATCCATTTTATACGGCTTTGGCGGTCGCGGATTCAAATGGCGAACTCGTGTGTTCCAGTAACAAAGGTCAGGTTGGTATCAATCTCGCCGACAGAGACTATGTGCAACGGGCTCTTAGCACCCGTGGTTTCACGGTAAGTGATTACCTTGTCGGTCGACTGACAGGCAAACCTTCTCTGGCTTTCGCACAGCCTATAATCGATCGAAGGCAGCAGATCCAGGGATTAGTCGTCGCTGCAATAGACTTATCGTGGCTCGTCAGGATTGCTTCTGTAGTGGAGCTACCCACTGGATCGTCAATGACCATCATAGATTCCAAAGGTAGAGCACTTGCCCGGTGGCCCGATCCCGAAAAGTGGATTGGTCATTCAGCAGCCGAGACAGAGATCGGTAGAATGGCAATGGCCGGAACAGAAGGTGTGGCTGAGACAGTGGGGATGGACGGCGTTCCTCGGCTCTATGGTTATCGACCGTTATTGTCTGACGAGCATGGCATAGGATTCGTTTATGTCGGGATTCCACAGGAAATAGCGTATGCGGCGGCAAACCGAATCTTGACCCGTAATTTAATTGCCCTGGGAGCCGTAATCGTACTGGGTCTATTGGCCGCTTTTCTTTTCGGCCACGTGTTCATAATGCGAGGAGTGGTGGAACTCGTAGAGACATCGAAACAACTGGCAGACGGTAATCTCGGAGCGCGCACCAGCATTTCCTCAACAAAAGGCGAAATTGGCGAACTGGCAGCGGCTTTCGATGACATGGCCTCGGCGCTGCAGCAAAGGGAAAAGGAGCGTAAACAAGCCGAGGCGGAGATTAGACGTAATGCAGACCGGTCACGATTGCTTTCGGATATTTCAGATGAGTTCATTAGAGCAGGACTGGATTATGCTCCGGTTTTATCCAGTATTGTGCACCGAATCACCGAATGGTTCGGGGACTATTGTTTCATCCATCTTCTGACAGACGAAGGGAATTTGTCCGAGGCTTCCGCCGCTCATAATCCTCTAACAACTCTGGAGAATGTCGTACAGCCATCATTCTCGTTTCTGTCAGACAGTGAAACATCCTTGCTCCACCGTGTTGTAAGCAATGGGAATCCTTTGTTGATTCATGGAAAAGACCTTCAGGACATCCCGGCGCTTCTCGACGATCTTTCATGTCATGACATTTTCATTGTTCCAATGAGAGCGGACGAGCAGGTTGTCGGGACACTCACCCTTATTCGGCATCAGTCACATGCTGCTTTAGCGGTCGAAGATGAATCGTTTCTGCAATATGTGGCGGATCGTGCTGCCATTTCAATTTCCAATGCCCGTTTGGTTCGTACTATTCAGCAACTGAATGCTGAGCTGGAGGAAAGAGTAAGAAGCCGCACAGTGCAATTATCATTGGCAAACAAGGAATTGGAGGCTTTCGCGTATTCGGTTTCACATGATTTGAGGACTCCCTTGAGAGCCATTGACGGATTTAGTCGAATTCTCATGGAGAAATACAATGGTGTGCTAGACGCTAAAGGCAGCGATTATCTCCAACGAACCCGCGCTGCTGCCCAACGAATGGCTGAACTCATCGACGATCTCTTGGAGTTGTCACGGCTGACGCGTACCGAGATGCAGCAGACAAACGTCGATTTGAGCGTCATAGTACACGAGCTGAAAATGCACCTTCAGGAGAGCCAACCGCATCGTGCCGTAGATTTTAAAATACAGGAGGGTCTTGTCGTACTTGGCGATGAGCGCCTCCTTCGATCGGCTCTCGAAAACTTGCTTGGCAATTCATGGAAATTTACCGGAAAACAAGAGCATGCGTTTATAGAATTCGGGATGGAAACGCAGCAGGGTGAACCGGTGTTTCTCGTCCGAGACAATGGGGCGGGATTCGATATGCAATATGCCGACAAATTGTTCGGAGCATTTCAGCGATTGCACTCGATGACAGAGTTCCCCGGTACCGGGATTGGTTTGGCAATAGCACAGAGAGTTATGCATCGTCACGGCGGCAGTATTTGGGCTGAAGGTGCGGTGGGCCGTGGAGCGACTTTTTATTTCAAATTTCCTGGGCGAGGTGAAACTTGAGAGAAAAATATGTCCTTTTGGTAGAAGATAATCCGGATGATGAAGAATTAACAATTGTTGCGCTCCAGGAGAATAACATTGGAAATCCTGTAGTGGTGGTCCGTGATGGAGCGGAGGCATTGGATTATCTTCTTGGTACGGAAACGCCTCACAATCTGCCTGTGGTTGTCCTGCTGGATCTGAAGTTGCCTAAAATCAGCGGACTCGAAGTGTTACGCCGTTTGCGAGACCATGAACGAACCAAGTTCCTGCCGGTGGTTGTACTGACCTCTTCCAGGGAAGAGGAGGACAGGATCCAATCATATTCGCTGGGTGCAAATTCATACGTTCGAAAGCCGGTAGATTTCGGCCAGTTTATCGAAGCTGTGAAACAATTGGGATTGTACTGGCTCGTCTGGAACGAACCACCTCCGCAGAAATAATTATGGGGATAGAGAATTCTCAGGAGTGCTTCGGCCGAAAGATTTGTTAGTTGAGGAGACATCGACCATGTCAGACTGTCTAAGAGTCTTGATAATTGAAGATTCAGAAGATGACGCTTTATTGATGACCAGTGAGCTAGAGCTCGCCGGCTTTTCCATTGTGTCCAGACGAGTGGAAACTGTTCAAGCTATGGTCCACGCTATTGAGACGGAACAATGGGATCTTATTCTTTCAGATTATAGACTGCCTTATTTCAGCGGGATCGAGGCGTTCAAAATCGTTAAAGAACACGGGTTGGATGTGCCATTCATTCTGGTATCCGGTGCAATCGGGGAAGATACCGCCGTGGAAGCCATGAAGGCAGGCGCTCACGATTATATAATGAAAGGCAATTTGACGAGACTGCCGCCGGCCGTTCAGCGAGAATTACGTGAAACTGAGATTCGCCGTCAGAGCAGGTTGGCAGATAAGGCTCTTCAGAGAAGTGAAGTCAGGTTTCGCAAGATTTACGAAAATGTTCCCGTGATGATGCATTCCATCGACAAGGACGGAATAGTCCGCAATGTGAATCAAAAATGGCTGAGCGAAATGGGATACGAACGGGAGGAAGTACTTGGACGCAATATTGCGAATGTTATGACGCCGGAATCAAGCGTTCGCCTTACAGCTATTCTTCAAAAATTCTGGGCGGATGGAAAAATCGATAACGTAAACTATCGATATGTGAAAAAGGACGGAACGATCATCGATGTGCTGCTCGATTCCGCGGTGGTTTACGATGCTGTTTGGGGAGAGATCAGTATATCTACCGTTCGCGACATCACCGCCCAGAGACGCGCAGAAAATGCCCTGAAAGAAAGCGAGGAGCGATACCGAACTCTTATAGAATCAATGAACGAGGGATTTGGGATCCAGGATGCCAGCGGGATCATAACGTATGCCAATGTCAAGCTCTGTGAAATGCTCCAATGTTCAAATCAAGAACTTGTCGGCAGGCCGGTTGAAGAGTTTCTCGATCGATTCGAGCAGAATGCGGAACACCTCCCGAGTATGATCAACGACACCTCGTACGAGGTCAGTTGGACAGGAAAAAAGGGGCGTAAGGTCTCTACTATCATGTCTCCCAGACCGCTCTTCGATTTTCGTGGAGAATTTATCGGTAGCTGTGCCGTTATAACGGACATAACCGAAAGAAAGAGAAAAGAAGAAGAGCTTGAAAACCTTCGTCGCCAACTTTCACTGATCCTGGATTCGGCATGGGAAGGAATTTTGGGTCTGGACCAGGAGGGAAGACATACGTTTGTAAATCCCGCTGCAGCAAGAATGCTTGGATACGAAGCTGAAGAACTCATCGGCAAGAAGAGTCATAGAATATGGCATCGCATCGGCGTAGACGACAGCCCTCATTCCGAGAAAGACTGTCCCTTACGCGATACTCTCACAACAGGCATTTCACATGCTGGGGACCAAGTATTGTGGCGAAAAGACGGGACCGGCTTCTCGGCTGAGCTTATAGTGAATCCCCTCATGGCCGGCGGAAAATCAGTGGGTGCTGTGGCCACTTTCTGGGATATCACCCGTCGCAAGCAGGATGCACAGGAACTCAAAGATCGAGAGCACGAGTTAGCCGCCATTTACGAGAATGCTCCTTTGGTCATGGTGCTCGTGGACGATGAAAGGAAAGTGCGGAAAGCGAACATTCCCGCAGCTAAGTTGGCCGGCACATCAACTTCGGAGATGATCGGAAAGCGAGGCGGCGAGGCGCTCGGTTGTCTCCATTCTATGGATGCACCTGAGGGTTGTGGCTTTGGCCCCTCTTGCGGGCAATGCACGGTACGGCGCACTGTTTTGGATACATTCAAAACCGGCATAAGTCATCATGAAGTGGAAGCGAGCCTGCCGTTCTCTCACGGTGGTAAGGTAATGGAATCAGTCTTTCTCCTTTCGACTACCAAACTGTATGTCAGGGAACAACCCATGGTTCTGGTGAGTATTCTGGACATCACCAATCGCAAAAGGGCCGAAGAAGCCCTGCGGCAAAGCGAGGAGCGCTTTAGAGCCATCTTTGAACGAGCGAGAGACTGCATATTCATCAAAGACACTCAGTTTAGGTATGCCGATTTGAATCCTGCTGCCGAGAAATTTCTCCGACGTCCTGTTTCCCAACTAATCGGGAAGACTGCTGAAGCGGTTTTTCCGCCGGAGCAAGCAGCAGCCATCACAGATGTGTCCAAGCGAGTGATCGACGGCCAAGTAGTGGAATGGGAGCATGTACTGACCATAAATAGCGTGGATTTCACTTATCATACCATCGCGGTGCCTCTCTACAATTCTTCCGGTCAAGTTTCAGGAATATGCGGGATTGCACGCGACATAAGTCATCTCCCAAAAAGCGAATTTCCGATGGCGGACCAAATCGGAGAGTACCCCTCCACTGTCATGAAATCTACTTTGAGCAAAGCTGCTCTTGCCGCATCAGCGGAAAGCACAGTCCTCCTCTTAGGCGAGAGCGGTAGCGGAAAGGATTATTTGGCAAAACGTATTCACAAGTTGTCCAGGAGGGCTCACGGCCCCTATTTTTCCGTCAATTGCGCAGCCATATCTCCGCGACTTGCTGAATCGGAACTCTTCGGTCATGAACGGGGTGCCTTTACCGGAGCACATGCACGCAAGCGGGGACTCCTCGAATTGGCTGAGGGCGGCACCCTTCTGCTGAATGAAATTGCGGAGCTCACACCGGAACTACAGTCAAAACTTTTGACGTTCCTGGATACCAAGACATTTACGCGAGTCGGTGGAGAAAAGAAGATAACGATCAATGCCAGACTCATAGCTGCCACGAATAAGGATTTGAAAAAAGAAGTTGAAAACGGAACATTCAGAGAAGATCTTTTTTACCGTCTCAACGTAATTTCCATTCAAATTCCGCCGTTGCGCCGGAGACGAGAAGACATTCCGATACTTCTTCAGGAGTTCGTTACGATGATTGCCACCGAACTGCAATTCACGCGAATTCCATCCATCGGTAACGGCATTGTCAGTGCGCTACAACAATATGCCTGGCCGGGCAATATCAGGGAATTTCGCAATGTGATTGAAAGGGCATTGATTGTGTCCCGCGGCAAAGAACTGAGTCTTTCGGTTCTTGAGTTGCCGTCACATGACAACCCTTCGACGGAAAACTGGTCCTTCATCACCACGTTTGGAGACCGATCCTTGAATGACGTTACACGTGATCTAAAACGAGCCTTCGTGGTCGAAGCATTAAAGAGGTCCGGAGGATGCAGGCAGGATGCCGCCCGTACCCTGGGGATCTCCCGATACTCATTGAAACATTACATTCAAACTCTCGGACTCGCGGATGAGCAGTCCGGAGGAAGTTAGAATCTTCAGCCGATTGAGGAATTGTCAGAGTTAATGTCCTATTGAGGATAAGTATTGGTGGGTGTCGGCCGTGCCGGCACATGTTCAGAATGCTACATGATATCGATAGAATGGACCGGCAGGGAGAGACTGTCTCAAAAATCGAAATTTATCTCAGATCGTGGCACGAATTTCTCATCATCCGCCTAGCCTCATTGTAGGGGCGGACCAAAGCGTCCGCCCAAAATAGGGGCAGACACATAGGTCTGCCCCTACAAAGATGTCGAATCGTAGCACGCTTTTTTGTAAATTCATTGGTTTTGAGAGAGTTTCGGGACGTCGGCCCCTACGAATATCTTTGTATTTCGAGCACGGGATAAGCTCCAGAATTTTGGGCAATCGCTCTACATAGTCTCAATGATATTGGACTGTTCCAGGTCAATCAGCCGCTTTTTGATATCCAGGCCTCCGCCGAAACCGGTTAAAGAGCCGTCGCTGCCGATACACCGATGGCACGGCACAATGATGGGTATGGGGTTTTTTCCGATAGCTCCACCTACGGCCCTGACTGCTTTAGGGTTACCGATGCTCTCAGCGATGGTTTTGTAGCTGACCAATTCCCCGTAAGGAATCGTGCGCAAGACTTGCCAGACTTTGAGCTGAAAAGGCGTTCCTACAGGCGCAATTGCGATCTCGAATCGTCTCAATTCACCCTGGAAATAGGCCCGGAGCTGAGCTTCGATCAATGCAAAGAATCCATGGTCTTTTTTCCAATCAGGCCAAATAGTGACAGTTTTTCTTCCATTCGGAAAAACGATTTGCCGTAGCCCTTGTTCGTCTCCGACAAGAGTCAACGTTCCAATCGAGCCGGTTTCAAAATAATCGTAGAACATGATGCTGCCTCTCTTAGCCGTGCCAAAGATACATGGTGGCGTAAGCACGCCATGGACGCCATGTTTCGGCTCTTTGTCGAATTTCTTTCACCGTGAGACGTTTATCTGCTTGCCGCATTGCCTTCACAATGCCCAGATCGCCGGCCGGGAACGCGTCGGGTTCGCCCATCGCGCGCATGGCGATGTACTGAGCCGTCCAGTCACCGATGCCGGGAATTCGAGTCAATTTTTCAATGAAATCCGAAAGCGACTCCTTCACGACGAAAAAGAGGTTTTCGCGATCCACTTCTTCCGCCAGAGCCTGGAGCGAACGGACTCGCGATTCAGGCATGCCGATCGCTCCCAGATCGCGAGTGTTGAGCTCATGCGCTGTCGGGAAAAAGTGTGTGAGATTCCGGAAATCGGGGGATTCGAATCTCGGTGCTGTCTTTGCGACGATCCGACCGATGAGGGTACGGGCTCCCTTGACTGATACCTGTTGGCCCAGGACCGCCCGTACGGCTGCTTCAAATGGATCCCAGATCCCCGGTAACCTGAGGCCGGGGTGTTTTCTCACTGATTTCTCGAGCACGGCGTCTGCAGTCAAGACTTCATGAATAGCCGCCATGTTGGCGTCCAGGTCAAACATGCGTCGCACCCTCTCGACAATGGACATCAGGTCTCGACTGTCGGACAAGGCGACTGTCAGTAATAGCGCGTTTCCTTTTGGCGACGGGGCCACGGAAATCATTCCTGTCGTTTCGTTGATCCTGATAGTGCGATGATACGCACCATTCGCAACCCACTCTACGCCCGGTATGGCTCGCAATTCAAAGAATTCCAGCATACGTTGCCAATCAAAGGGCGGGCGGTAAGACAAAGTCAACGTGCATCTGAACAGCTCGTCTCCGGTGATCTTGCTTTCATTATTCCTCATGCGAACGGATGATGGAGTCCTGCCGTACATCTTACTGAATGCTGCATTGAATCGCCGGATGCTACCGAAACCTGAAGCAAAAGCTATGTGCGTTACGGACAGATCGGTTTCGCTGAGCAGCTTCTTTGCGAATAGAATTTTCTGCGTGGTAGCCAGAGTCTTAGGCGAAGCACCGATATGGATTTGAAACAATCTGCGCAGGTGACGACCGGTCACGCCAAGTTTCGAGGCCAGATCCTCCATATTTTGTTCTTGGAGCTCGCCCTGGCGGATCAGCAAGACTGCTCGGGAAACTGTAGCAGATGTACCGTTCCAGGCCGGACTTCCAGGCGCTGCTTCCGGCCGACACCTCAGACACGGTCGAAATCCCGCTTCAGCCGCTGCAGCAGCGGAAGGAAAGTAGACTATGTTCTCCGCTTTAGGCGACCGTGCGGGGCATATGGGACGGCAATAAATGCCGGTGCTCAAAACCCCAATGAAAAACAAGCCGTCAAACCGAGGATCCCTGGCCAGACGCGCCCTGTCGCAGATTTGTGTATCAAGATTCATCTCGATCATGTCCAGTCTATGGTTCTCGTTATCTGAAGAAAGTACCTTCTCACCGCCTCGTCGAACAGCGGCCACAGGTTTAGATGTCTTTCTCTATGTTGAGGATAGTTTTGCAATGAGGCAAGACGTTTTCGGACATGAATGTGAAAAGTGATTCCGAGACTTCGAAAGAGAATGGAGACTGCACCCATAAAGTAGGGTTTTGTGAAGGGACTATGCCGACGCTAATTTTCGGAGCTGTAACGCCGGCAAGGTAAAGCTTCAGTTATTCGCGGGAGCAATTGTGATGGATATAGCTATTCTTGAGGGCCGTTTCTTTGAAAGAGGAGTTCATAGGGGTCCAGCTTAAGATTCGTTGCTAATTGATCGAGAGTTTTCTTCATCTGTTCTGCAGGGTCGTTACCTCGTTTCTTGAGGGTGGTGAGGACGGTTGTGAGAATACTGCGCGTCTTGGCTCCGTTATCAGAAATAGATCCATAGCTGACCTTCCTTGCCACAACAGTGGGTCTCAGATCTCTTTCGGCTAAATTGTTTTCTGCCGGAATCGTTCGGTCTCGAGCCCAGTGATAGAGCCTCTCTTCATTTTCACGGAAGATACCTTGGATCCGGCGAATGCCCATATGGCGGGCCGGTCGTTCCATTGCGGCCTTAATTTCAGTCCGAAGCTTAGCCGCTCGACGATAGAATTGCTTATCCGTAATCGGTTGGCTGCGAAGTCCCTGAGCGAGTGCAAGTAAAGGAGCCACAACAGCCACAAAAGTTGAGACCTCTGCTTCTTCGGGAAACTCTTTTTCCAAATCCTGGACATCTCGCAGAAGGTGAGCGTAACAATATTGAATCTCACATGGAGCTTTCTTGTAGCCGCGGTAACGATCCACAACCAAAACGCCCGGTAGCCGATCTTTGCCGAGGACTGCATGAGCTACTTGGGACGAGCGACTCTTGCCAAATTGGAAAATGCTCAAATCGGGAGTGGCGAAGAGCCAAACGTATCCGTTCTTGCCGTCAGTGCGCCAGCTCGTCTCATCTGCGTGTTTCACAGGAGCTTGTCGATATTCTTCAATGAGCTTCTGGGGAACTCTTTCAAAAAGTCGCCCCATTCGATGATATACCTCCATCAGGCTTCCTTCGCTTACTCCAGTCTGTTCACAGATTCGTCCCATGGGAAGACCATAGAAGTAATACATCGTCATGGCATTGGCAATGAGTTGATTTCCGTAAAGACTCTTGGGAAGCACCCCGGGAGTCTGGGGAGTAAACGTGCGTTCACAACGATAACAATACCTTTTGGGTAAGCGAAATACTATTCGTTCGGGTTTTTGAGAAGGCGTATCCAGGACACTCCTCTCTTCCACCCCTTTCTTTTCAAGAATACCCCCGCATTCGGGACAGATATCTGGAGCCTCCACTTCTACCGCATAATCAAACTCGCACTCGTGGCTCTTGCGACCGGAACCTTTGTGTCCCTGCCGCGCACCTTTGGGCTTTTTCTCCTTCTGTTCACTGTTCCTCTTGATTGGTATTTTGGATGAGGGAGTGGAAGAGCCGAAGTATCCTTCTTGAGCCTTGCGCTCTTGATAGCGCAGTTTAGCCTCCAGGCTCTGGATCTTTTCTTTTAACTCGTCAATGCAACGCTGTTTTTCCAAACAAACCGGACAACCGTTTATGCCCATCCCATCATCACCTGAACAAGCGTTTCACCCACCAAGCCTATACCCCATCTCAAACCCGAACGCGAGAACCATTTAACCCCAAAAATAAAATTCTTCTCAAACTACCGCTCGAAACTGAAGCTTTACAACAGAGTTTTTTTCTCACTTGACAAGGTCGTGGTCCTGTGTCTACGCTTGGACCATTGTATTTAAGTCTCATGAAGAGAGACGTTATTCGCGTAGGGTTATTCGAGGGGCTCCTCTGTTTTTCATCATTGGGGGAAGCTATTGTCTATAATTGGTTGATAAACAATTTCCAAGCTGTCGCAATGGGAGTCAAGAGAAGAGGATATCTTTATTCTGAATTGAGACCTCTGTAAAGAGATCCAACCTAAAGAGAAGAGCGTGCTACACGAGAGATGGGGCTGCTTGGTGCATTCGATCCATCAGAGCGGCATCTTCTTCAGTCGCGAATGTTCAGAGAAGAAAAGACTGGACACCACAGAGAAATGCTTATGGTGTTTGTTGCATTCTCCTTTATCTCTATACGAACGGCAAGCAAAGTGAACACCAACAAATGAATAGGATACAGATCGACATGCCCAAGCATAAATTCAAAGTCCCCGAGAGTATCATCATATTTGCAGTGCTCGTACTTGCCGTTCTGTTGGTATACAGTGCGAGCATTGTTCAAGCAGCCGATAAAGATCCTGAGTTGGTAAGAGCCGCCCGAAAAGGGGACCTGAACGAAGTAATCCGCCTTTTGAATCAGGGTGTGGATATTGATGCCAAGACCCACGACGGCCAGACCGCTCTCATGGCTGCTGCCCAGGGGGGAAAAAACCTGGATGTAGTCAAGCTTCTCATCGAGAAAGGAGCTGACGTAAAGGCCAAAGATGATAGCGGCCACACGGTTCTCATGCATGCTGCCGTGGAAGGCAAGCTGGATGTGGTCAAGTTCCTCATCGAGAAAGGGCTCGATGTAAAGGCCACAGACAAGGACGGCGAGACGGTTCTCATGCCTGCTGCTTGGGGCGGCCACCTGGATGTAGTGAAGTTCCTCATCGAGAAAGGAGCTGACGTAAAGGCCAAAGATGATAGCGGCCACACGGTTCTCATGGATGCTGCCTTGGGAGGCAACTTGGATGTTGTCAAGTTCCTCATCGAGAAAGGGCTCGACGTAAAGGTCAGGGACACGGACGGCCACACGGTTCTCTGGCCTGCTGCTTGGGGCGGCCACCTGGATGTAGTGAAGTTCCTCATCGAGAAAGGAGCTGACGTAAAGGCCAAAGATGATAGCGGCCACACGGTGCTCATGCCTGCTGCCAAGGGAGGCAAGCTGGATGTGGTCGAGTTCCTGATCGATAAAGGGCTCGACGTAAGGGCCAGGGATAAGAGCGGCTGGACGGTTCTCATGTCTGCTGCCTGGGGGGGCCACCTGGATGTAGTCAAATTCCTGATCGATAAAGGGCTCGACGTAAAGGCCAGAGACAAGTACGGCCACACGGTGCTCATGTGTGCTGCCAAAGGGGTCAACCCGGATGTAGCCAAGTTGCTCATAGACAAGGGGTCGGACGCCAATGCCAAAGATGATAGCGGCAAAACGGCTCTCATGGTTGCCACCGATCAAGGCAGACTGGAAATAGTCAAACTCCTCATCGAGAAAGGAGTTGACGTCAATGCGAAGGAAAAAACTAATGACGGGCTGTCGGCGTTTCTCCGGTCTATAGTAAGAACCTTAAAGGACAGAAATCCTAGCCACCTGGGGCGGGGGCCTGGACGGACTGCTTTGAAGATTGCACAGGAGAAAGGGCACAAGGAAATCATGGAATATCTGAAAGCCCATGGGGCTCAGGAATGATCCGAATTCCGAGAATTCCAGAATTCCGCAGAATTCCGGGTACACCATACGTAATTAATGAAGTCGGCATATGGGCAGGTAAAACGTGAAATATAGGACAAATCGCACGAGTAGTGGTTCCGGGCTATCCACATCACGTGGCGCAGAGAGGGAATCGCAGGTAGCAGACCTTCTTCTGCCAAGAAGACTACCAGGTTTGTATAGATCTAATGACCGACTGGTTTTCAGTATATGGATTGGACATATGGGCGTATTGTCTCATGCCTAATCACGTTCATCTTATTGCTATTCCGAAGTCGGTTCAAGCATTGTCACGGGGCACCGGAGAAGCCCATCACAGCTACACTCGCCATGGGGGTGTCGGAGACGTCGTGAACACTATTTGGCGTGGCTTCACCTTAACTGCTGAGATCCGAATGCTACAGTGACTCCCGCATTTTACCGTACCGGTAGACTGCCCAGACAGCCCCTAACCCTCCCAAGCCCAGCACACTGAATGCCCATCCCCACGTCAGATACAGCCTATGTCCGTTGTGGAGTGGGTTGCTCCAGTCCAGGATCGCACCGAAGGCCAGTGGAGCAATGGCGGCTCCGCCAAAGCCAACCAAGGATCGTAACCCCAAAGCCGACCCCAAATAAGATGGCTCAGTCACCTCAGTCAGGGCGGCTGAAAGAACCGGGGAGTCACCAATGGAGGAGAGGGCGTAAACCACGCCGATCCCGATAACCACAAAAGAAGGCATCCCGAGGCTCCACCCGAAAGTAAAGGAGCACATCATACTCACTGTCGCCAACGCGAGCATCACCCGAGCACGACCGAACCGGTCGGACAAGGTCCCCATGGAAAACGAAGCCACGAGACCTGTAACGTGAAACAGAGCCACAATGTTGGCACCTGTGCCGGCAGCCTTCGCACCGACGGCTCCTGCTGCGCCCATGCATGCGGCCATAAACGCGGGCGTCCACGACCACATCCCCTGAAGTTCCCAATTGTGGAAGCTATATCCGCAAATGAGGAGCATGGCCCGACGGTTGCGCAAGACCTCCCTGGTGAAATTCTGTCCACTTTGCCGCTCCCGAACGTGAACCACGGTGTGCCGCAGCGTGATCCATGCCACAAGCCATGCCAGCATCGGGCCCAGGCACGTGAGGAAGAAGGAGAGCTTGTAGCCGCCTATGGGAAGCGTGATTCCGCTGATGGCCAGAGACAGTGCGTAGCCGCAGGAAGTGCCTGCGATAAAAAAGCCCACCGCCATGCCTCTGTTGGCAGACTCGTATTGATCTGCGATGATCATTACGCCGGTAGTGTACGTTCCTCCCAACGCAACGCCTACCATAGTGTGAAGAATCAAGCCGGAGACAAAGTCCCTGGCCCACAGTGCAAACGCCAAAGAGCAGATCCCTGTCGCAAAAAGAGATCCGAGGTACACCGTGCGAGCGCTGACTCGATCTGCAATACTTGAGAAGACGACCTGCGAGATCGCGTACCCCAACTGGAACCCGCTCGCGATAGCTCCCGCCTGCAGAGCAGACATGCCCCATTCCTTTTCAAGGAGCGGGAGCGCTGCAGCATAGGTCATAAAGACGAAGCCGTTGAATACCCTCGCCGCACAGAACCCGGCCAACCAACCATCAAATTTCGTTCGCTTCATCGATAGGAATCCCACGATCGCACGGTACCCTTACACTCATCGCCTTCTAATACCGTTTCGCCAAGAACAACCGAGGCTTGACTCTGCCGGAAGACCCTTCCTCCGCTTCGGACGGGAAGCCCTGACTACCCTTCGGAGGAGTGTTTCCGGTCTTACGGAATTAACTGGGAAAAGGCATACTAACAACTGCGTCGATTGCCGGCCGACCGTTTTGTATAATCTCCTCGTTCAGCAGGTTTGAATATATACGGTATACCGAAAAAACGCTTCTTTTTCAGCAAGAATGTCGGCCTCCCGTTTTGCAGGAGGCCGACTGCGCCCAAGTCAACAGAGATTGCAGCCATTCTTGGAGGTGTGGAATGGATTCAAGCACGCTTGCGGGCCTTGTTTCCCGCAAGACTTCGCGGGAGTTGACTGCACTCCATCAAGCATCAGGCGCTGACATACAGCTTCGTCAACACGAATTCGCGATGCCCCAGGGCTTCTGATGCCGTGAGACGACCGTTTGCGGTACGCTCTATCATCTTTAGCAGTGCGTCTCCAGCCTGGTCCAACGTCATTTCTCCTCTGAGGATAGCCGATACGTCCAAGTCAATATGCTCGGTCATTGTGCTGCAAGTCAGAGGGTTCGCCGACAATTTGATCACTGGCAGAATGGCGTTACCGATGATATTTCCCTGGCCGGTAGGAAAAAGATGGACAACAGCCCCCGAAGCCGCCCAAAGAGTCACAGCCTCGGCTGCAGCAGAGGATGTGTCCATGTACCACAGTCCCTTGCCTTTTGGAGCTTCAGCGGGCTTCAACACGCCGATATAGCTCACTTTCTTGCCTATCTTCTGGAGATTCCCGAATGCTTTCTCCTCTATAGTTGTCAGTCCGCCTCTGATATTTCCCTTTGTGGGCTGTGATCCGGACAAATCATCGGTTTTGTATTGCAGGATGGTATCGTTGTAGGCCGTCCAAACCCTCATAAACTCCTCGCCGATTTCGGGAGTGGCCCCTCGTTGCTTGCATACGTGCTCTGCTCCGGTGATCTCGGACGTTTCCCCGAAACAGGTGGTCGCACCCATTTCCACCAGCTTTTCCACTACATTCCCAACCGTGGGATTTGAAGCCAGACCGGAGGTGGTATCCGATTCGCCGCATTTCACCGATACGTATAGTTCGTCCAAGGTACACTCGGTTCTCGGGAGTTCGGTAGCCCACTGGACATATTCCTTGGCCTGACGCGAGGCTGCAGCGATAGTGCCAATATCCCCGGTGCGCTCGATGGAGAAACCTCTAACAGGCTTGCCGGTTACAGCAATGCCTTGGACGATTCTGTCCGTCCATTCAGGTTCGATTCCGATAACCACCACCGCTGCGACATTGGGGTTGGAGCCTGTTCCGATTATTGTCCGGAAGAAAAGCTCGAGATCCTCCCCGAATTGCAGGCGGCCATAAGAATGGGGGATTGCCATTGTGCCCTTCACATTATTGGCAACTGCTTCGCATGCAGCGTTTGACAGATCGTCCAATGGCAGAATCAAGACATGATTCCGAACACCAACTCTTCCGTTTTCACGGCGATAACCGAGGAATTTGGGTATAGTCATGCTTACCACCTCTTTGTCTTCAAATTCTGGATGTGAACGTGATCACCGATATTGACTGCGGCGACAATTTTGCCGATATCTTGGCCGTATTTCAGAACAGTGTCACCAATTTTGAAATCGATCAAAGCGATCTTATGACCCAATGGGATGTCCGCGACGGCTTTCACCACTACCGGCTCTTGCGAATCCATGTAAAGCCCATGGACCTCCTCACCCGATTTTATGTCCACCGTTGCAACGCCAACGGTGTCTGCCTTTTCGTGCACCAAAAATTGGACCATCCTGTTTTTTCCTTTCTGATTTTCTTTGAGATGCGGGAAAAAGGAAGCCGCTCTTCAGCGAGTCTGTTTAGCAGCTCTACTTCCTTTCACTGCAGGACTTCCTTAATGTTTCCACATCAGGCTATCCTGCAGGGAGTTGACAAAAACTCTCGCGTACTCTCCGGAAGGCTTGTATGAATGCGCGATCAAAACACGTGATGCTACCAACATCCCTCCAGAATCTATCCCAGCCCGTGCAGTTCGGAGCGAGGGAAGGATGCCGGTTGACTTGCGCCACCTCTTGAAAGCGGATTCATACCGGTGCGCATCCGTACAAGTAACGTCGAGTGGCTGGTTCATGATCGTCGCCGCCGGATCTCCGAAGCGTAGTCAGCCATGCTCGCAACGTGGCGTCCGTAGAGGAGGATGTCCGACGAGGACGTCTTCACCCATTGCCACTTCTTTGACTGTGCATTGGTATCGTATTAGCTCCTTGGCTCCACACGGCTACTGGCCTTCCCATAGCGTGCTATGGGAAGAGCAATTCCTGTGCCAGTTCAAATGGCGCTGCAAACATGCCCTTTTAGCAATTCACCAATCCTGAGCAGGCCGAAAAATCGGCGACGGAGCCGATTTTTCGGCTCAGGTATCGAAGATTACGCTCGAAAAACTATCGATGGAGAATACGGAGACACCATTTCGCATTTGTGCATATATAGGATTGCCAAAACTAATGTCCGATTGAGGACAGGGGTAATGGTACGTGCCATGCCTCCGTGCCGGCACGTCTTCAATACGATCAATGATATCGATAAAATGGACTGGCAAGGAGAAACTGTCTCAAAAGTCGTAATCTATCCTGGATCGTGGCACGAACTTCTCATCATCTTCACGGCCTGATTGTAGGGGCGCCCCTCGTGGGTGCCCGGTAGAGACCGGCCTCCGTGCCGGTCATTGTGGGAGGGCAGGCACGAGACCTGCCCCTACAGGGATGATGAATCGTGGCACGATTCTTGTGCATTCGAGAATTTTGAGACAGTTTCGGGACGCCAGTCTCTACCAATATCCTGTAATTCCACACGCGGGATAAACGACGAAATTTTTGGCACTGACTGTAAGATAGCGAAGGCTGTGGCGTCCGTAGCGGAGGAGATCCGCTGGAGCCGGCAACTGATCGGCTTTCAGATATTACTCGTATGAAAGCGCATTGGTATTGGACGGCTTTGCGTTGTCCGGAGCGAAGGATGCCTCCAGCCTTCCACATTATGAAGAGAAAAGCGAATCGGTAAGAGGATGGCTAATGCGCGAAATCCAAAGGATCGATTCCGTGCTTGTACAGCCTGTACTGAAGGGTGGACTTAGGAATTTTCAAGATGCTTACTGCTCCATTTTTGCCTCCCACTACTCCTTTTGTCATGGAAAGCACTTTTATGAGATGAGCTCGCTCCACTTCACGCAGTGTCATGGGTGTGCTCGAAGATTCGCTGCGCTTCGTATTCAAGAGCGGCTCAATGTCTTTCTTATTCACTACTTTTCCGCTGAATACAATAATCAATCGTGTCACTATGTTCTTGAGCTCTCGAACGTTTCCCGGCCAGGAATGCTCTTTCATCAACTCCATTGCTTGATCGGAATAGATAGGAGGGATTCGACGCATGTTTTCGGACTGTGAATCAGTTAACTGTCGAATCAGCGGTTCGATTTCCTCTCCCCGCTCACGGAGTGGAGGAACATGGAAAGAAACCGTATTGAGTCTATAATATAGGTCGGAGCGAAAATCTTTCGTCTGAATCGCGCTTTCCAGGTCTCTGTTCGTAGCGGCAATTACCCTGAAATCAACAGCAATGGGTCTGCTGTCGCCTACTCTCTCAAAACGCATGTCCTGGAGCACATGGAGAAGTTTGGCTTGGAGTGTAAGCGGAAGCTCGCCTATTTCGTCAAGGAATACCGTTCCACCTGAAGCCATTTCGAAGCGACCGATCCGTTTGGAATTGGCGCCGGTGAAAGCGCCTTTTGCATGCCCGAACATCTCACTTTCGAATAAGCTTTCAGCCAGAGCCGGACACGTGACCTTGACGAACATCCCATCACGCCTGCTGCTCAAGTGATGAATATACCGTGCAATGTAGTCCTTGCCAGTACCGGTTTCACCCGTGATGAGCACGCCCGCATCACTGTCGGCAATAATGTCCACCTGAGCCATGATTTCCTTCATGACTCTACTTGAATAGTGAAAATTATCGGGACGGTATTGGGAGTCCACATGGTCCATGAGGTAATGTTTCTGTTGTTCCAGATTGCTATTCAGTTCAAGCAATTTTGTATGAGACAGCATGTTGTCGACAGCGAGCGCGACTTGACCTGACAAATCCGAGAGAAACCCCGCGAATTCTTCCATCTTTGAAGGCTTGCTCTTGAAAGAGAAATGCAGCGAGCCCACTACCTTGCCTCGGGCAATCAGGGGAAACGCCATAGTCGACTGAAGGCCGGCGGCAATCATTGACTGGATCGTGTTCCAATGAGCGTATTGCGCCAAATCGGAAATGATGAGCGCCTTGCGTGAGGTAATGACCGCTTTGGCCACTGTGTCGGCATTCATGGAGCGACGGCTGTCGTCAATTTCCCTGATGGGAATCCCCTCCGCCATAGCGAATACAGTCAATGAATTTGAATCGGATTCATAAATGCTGATACTGAAACGATCGTAATCAATATACCTGGTGATCTCCCTTGCCATGCACCGAAACAGGTCTTCCCGGGAAGTCTGATTAATAATAGCATTATTAATCTCAAGCAGAGCCTTGTAACGGCTTTCGGGATTCCACACAGATTTTCTGCAATCGCTCAGTCCTCTTGGCGATTTTTCTTCAGGAGAACCATGTCTCATACGCGTTCCCATCAATGTGCGTCCTCTGAGGGATTTCACGAGGCATTGTCTCCTGGAACCATGCGCCCGGTCTTCTTACTGCATCTGGGCAATCGAGAACTGCACAGGAATGCTATACTGTCTGCGATCGCCGAGGAAACCCTCTGATCCGAGTCGCTGTTCCCAGAAGTGGGCGAATCCCTCGTGCATAAGATGGTCCGGATTCGAAAACCACGTTTCTTGTGCTCGAATTGACTCGACACTTTCTGTACCGGCATGGTAGTGCACTACCCCAATGAAGTCAATGAAGTTGTCTGGAAGGCTGTTGCGAAACGCAATGTTTTTCTACAAAAATCGTAGTACGTTGATGCGTGTTTGACGACCGGGTCCTTTCGGGGTAAGCAATCCCCAGTTCCCGAAGGATCACACTCCACCGAGACGCGAGATGCGCCTGGACCGCGGAAACAGGGCTTGCACAGTAGTTGAAAGAGTTGGACGTAGGGAAACAGGAAACACTCACATGACTCCTGAAGAGGAGGCAGACCGGATGATAGGAAAAGCCCTAAATGAGCGGGCCGGGTGAGTAGTCTATCACTCGATCATCTGCCGTCTCCTCGATCGCAAGAGGTGGCGCAAAGTGGCGGAAAAGGTAGCAGTGATCCTAGCAGATCGTGATCCGGAAGACACCGGACCGGTAGCGTACGTACCCCAAATGAGAGCCGTTTTGGTGCGTCATAGCATTCCCGGACAGATGGTCCGGGAATGCATCGATGGCTACGCTGCCGTGTGCCCTGCCCTGACCGAATCGACATCCTCCGCGATAGACGGCACCAGGGCTCGAGGGCTCTTTCAGAGGAGCAGATTGATCGCGCTCACAAATACCAGCAGCAAGACGATTTTCCTAAAAACTTCAGTCCGCATCTTGCGATTCAGAAAATTGCCCAGGTTACCTCCAAGGATGATGATCGGAGACATGGCAAGGATGATAAGGCACGAGTCAGCACTTAAGACTCCGATATTCAAGTAGGCAATCAATTTGACTACATCGCTGAAGCAAAACACGGCGATGAGCGATGCCATGAGGCAACGTTTTTCCAGTTTCTTTCCCACGTAATAGAGCGAAAAAACAAGTCCGCCGGCATGCGCAAGAATGGAGGCCAGACCACCGAAGACACCCACCAAGGTACATGAAACCGTGCCGGAACAAAGCGGGGCATCACCCGTTGCAGTTGTGGGGGAAGGCTGAATGCTCCTGTATAACCGCGATTCTTTGACGAGATGATAGACTGAAAACAGAAGGGCAAATGTGCCTATGCCTGTTTTGAGGATATTATTCGGTACAACATTGATGATGCAAGCTCCCAATATAACACCGGGAATTGCGGATATGCCGATACGAAGAACCTCCTTCGGATTCTCCCACTCTCCCCAGTAATTCTTCATGCTGGAAACGTCAGTGGCAATCAGAATGGGAGCTCCCAATCCAAGGGCAATCTTTGGGGGAAACACTGCTGCAAGGACCGGTGTGAGAAAAACCCCAGCTCCTAAGGCAGCGGTGTTCTTTATGAAGGAAGAAGCGACGGCGGCAGCGCAAAGCACAACTATCTGGTAGACTTCCATACTGGGCTCTTTCAGAGGACTGCTTGTTTATCCATTCCGGAACTCTCGCGGATTATGACGAATCATTCCGTTCACATATCACGCAACTGTGAGACATGAAATTCTCCGCCCGTGACTCTCTTCCGTAAATCGGATCGTGGGGGAGAGCATTCGTTTTGGAACCGAAACTCTCCCCCGGGCCATTTTCCGTTTCACAATCCGATTCCTGCAGGCCGGTCACACCGCTTAATTCTCTTGGAGACTGTACCCACTCACTAATTGAACATACGATCGCCCTAATGGCTCGGTTTGTCCGGTTTCTTGGCCGGAGCCATTCCTATCAGATAATAGGCGGCGACCATCACCACAATCCCAATTAGCACCTCGCCTGGGAAAGCATATTTGTACATCCACTTCAACTGCGCCAAACCAGTGACGGCTTGAGGAGAAACGAGCATCCAGCCGCCGATGGCAAAGAGTATCCAACCGAGAATTTTAGTTAGCATTGACCGCATCCTTCCGCTCTTCCTGGTGTCTGATTGCAGGCTCAGTCGCCGTTCCGGCTCCTTCCAGGTCACCTTTGCTAATCAGATGACCAAAGCGATCCTGGAGAAAGCAACCGACTACGCCGTCATCTGTGGTGTTGCCCGCAGTGCTGAACATGGGAATCAGACCGCTAAACACAGTCACAAAACTTGTCACAAACACGCTTTGATCCGGTGCGGACAGTAGAACCGCTATAATCGGCGACATAAAGTATCCGGCTCCTCCAGGTATGCCGGGTGATTCCAATCCGAGTATCATGACGGGCGGAATCAACATGATGATTTCGGTCAAGGAAATAGGGATATTGAGTAGTTTGCATACAATGATGGTGACAATAAGAACCGACATGGTGCTGCAGTTCTTGTTAAGGACTGTTCCGAAGACGATAGAAACCTCTGCGATATCTTCGTCCAGGCCCAAGTCTTTTTCTGCCGAGATGATGTTTATGGCAAGAGTGTCGTAGGAACCTCCCGTGCCGAACCCGGTCGGCCACACGGTTCCATAGTAGGACATGATCTGCCCGAACGTTCTTTTCGTAAAGAGTCTGCACACCAGGATCATGAGCATCACCCATACACAGGTTACAATCATGACCCAGAGCACGGCCTGCCCGTAGAGCGCCATACCCTTCATGCCGAATTTCATGGGGATGCCAATTGCGAGGCAACCGATCATTATGGGGTAGTACCAAAGCAGTTTCTTAAAAAACCACAGAATGTAATCCCCCATTTTTATGAACCCGTAAGCCACGCGATGAAGAGCAGGAACACGGGCTGTTAGCCACCCGACAAACATGGCTCCCAGAAGGGCCTGTAGGAGCGGCTGCTGGGAAAGGACGTTGGCAAACGTGTGGCCGATTTGTTTCGCCCAAGCAGCCGGGCCTGGGACTTCAACACCGGGTAGGGTAAAAGGAACATCCGACAAGACGGTTATCCAACCCGTGCAATATACAAGCGAAATGCACCCCATGAATACATACATGCCAAGGATGAGGCCGAACAGTTTTCCGGCCTTTTCCTTGTGCCAGAGCATCATTTTGGCCATTGCAGCCGCAAGGAGGTTGAAGATCAAGAACGCGGCAAATGTCACTATAGTCTTGGGGAAGTACGTACCGCTTATGTAAACATAGTTGATGAAAGTGTTTTTTGGGAAAGCCAATCCTAGAGCAAGGCCGATTATGAGGAAACCAACCACTCTGATCGGTAACGGAATTCGGAATATTGACCAGCTTTTTCCTTCCATACGTTTTCCCTACCTAATCCAAAAGCTGTTTCTTCTGATATAGACCTGCTGCGCGCTTGCTTGACAGAGATGTCTCGCTCGCGAAGCGGCTGGTCTCGCTTTAACCTTTGACGTCGCAGTTCCTCGGGAGGCCTCAATCACGAGGATACGAACGTCCGTTGGATGTCAATGATCGATCAGTGGGGAGAGGATATTGATTATAGCTTAAACGCCTAATTCTCTGTAAATTTTCGGAAGTCGCTCCAGAGCTTCCTTCTTCACTTCGTCGTAAAGATGCCTGCCGTGACTATCCATCGCCACGGTCAGGGGTCCAAAGTCCTTTACCCTGAATTGGTACAGAGCTTCCGGATGAAGATGCTCCCAGTATACTGCTTCAATCTCTTCAATCTGCTTCGTTTCCAGAGCTGCCGCACCGCCCACGATGGCAAGGTAAACGGCCCCGTATTCTTTCATGGCATCCAGGCTGCCCTGGTACAGTCCACCTTTTCCAATGATGGCCCGCACCCCGTATTTTCGGATGAGATCCGGAGTGAAGCGCTCCATACGCGTGCTCGTAGTAGTGCCTACACAGATCTTCTCCCATTTGTCGCCTACTTTCCGCAAACTGGGTGCTGTGTGAATGCATGGGGCACCCACCAGGCTGACTGGTGGCTCGTGGTTCTGGTCGAACATATAGATCTGAGTGAGATCCCGAATTCCGAAAAGCAGCCCATCAAAGAACACGATGTCCCCAGCCTTTAGCTGCCTGACGTCCTGTTCTGAAAAAGGCGATTTGAGATGGTATTCCGTCATGATGCGATTTCTCCTAACGGTTTAGTACCCGTATTCGACGGTGCCGTTCGGGCGAATGACAGCTCTCGACCGTCTGGCCGGCCAGCACTGAGTGTTTACGGCAACCGGGTTTTGGGTAATATGGGTGTAAGCGGATTCGATATGCACAGCCAATGTGGATACGTCGCCCCCAAGGCCCATGGGGCCGCGACCTGTGGCGTTGATGGCGTCTTCCAGTTCCTCTTCCATCTTGGCGATCTCCGGATCGTGATTTCTCTGACCGACAGGGCGCAAGATGGCATCTTTGGCCAGTTTCATAACCAGATCGGCAGTGCCCCCGATGCCGACACCGATGATTCCGGGAGGACACGGGTTCGCACCTGTTTCCACAACCGTGTCCACAATGAACTTTTTGAGGGCTTTTACTCCATGTTCAGGATAAAACATGTGCATTTTGCTCATGTTTTCAGATCCAGAACCCTTGGGCGCCATAAGAATGTCGAGACAGTCGGAGTCTCCGACAAAATCGAAATAAATTACCGGCAGGCCAGGACCGACTGAAGTCTGGGGATTGATTCTGGCCAAAGGATGTGTGGAGCTGCTTCGGAAGGGGAATTCCTGAGTAGCTCTCCGGGCTCCTTCGTAGAGGCAATTCTTGATCTGAAAACCGTCCCAGGAGAACTGTGAGCCGATCTTGACTTTGTAGATAGGTAATCCTGTGTCCTGGCAAATAAGTGTTTTTTCCGTATCTGCAATCTCGATAGCCTTGAACATGGCCTCGAAAACAGACCGTGCAGTTGGCTTTGTTTCGCGATCGTACGCCTTTTTCAGAGCTGCTCTGACATCAGGCGGCAGGTCGCATAGGGCACGTATATAGAGCTGCTTTGCCGCTTCTTCCAAAATTTGATAGTCGAAATTGTTCATCTGTCTTTTGCCTCCTCCGAAGCGGTTGCGGAACCGCCCGGCAAATGCGCTTGAACGTTTTCAGTCGTTGACGACTGGGATGCTGAAATGCTTTTGAGAACCTCTTCCCGTTTCATGATCTTCATGGGGTACTTGCTGAAGTCCAGAGCGAGCATGATTCCAGAGAGAGCTGTCAGATCTTTGTCGGAGAGATCGTACTTCGGCATGATAGAGGTGGATTTGACCGCCTGGGGATTCTTCACATATCTGTTCAGGTAGTCCTCGGTCCTGCCTTTCGACGCCACATTAGCGAGATCCGGTCCCACTCGATTCCCGCCTCTGCCGCTAATTTGGTGACAATAGGCGCATTCACGCTCGACATAGACAAACAGACCTCGCTTTTCATGTGCAGAAAGCGTGCGATCGGGAACAGGAATGGTCTCTCCATAAGGACGAACGCTGGCAAATCCCATGAGGTTCAAGTAAACGATACAAACAACCCCGGTAACGCCCATGGCCATAGCTGCGGGGCGATCGGCCAATGAACGGATGTTAGGGTGGCCGAGGAACGGTACTAGGAACAGGACGGCGATTGCGACCACTGGGACGATGAGGCTCACAATCGTCTCCCAGATGCCGGAAAAATAGGTCAGGAGTTGGAACAGCCACATGTAATACCATTCCGGTTTTGGCTGGTAAGAATCGATAATGGTGCCCGCCATTTCTTCCCTGGGAACTGTGCCGAAAACCGACAGGCCGATAAGAATGACCAGCACCACGCAGAAAACTATGGAACTTCTGAAGAGATGCTCAGGAAAGAACCGTTGGACAGGGCGGCCGATTTCACTCTCCGCGGATTTTGCTTCCGCGTGTTCGGCCAAGCCGTGAACGCGAACAAGGTATATATGCATGACGACAAGGATAACGAGCAAAGCAGGCAGGAGCAGCATGTGGATGGCGTAAAACCTGGTGAGGGTCAGACCGGACACACTCTCGCCTCCAAGCATGATTCTTCCCATATAATCACCGATTCCGGGAGCACTCTTAACGATGCTTGAACTGACTACGGTAGCCCAATAAGCCTTCATATCCCATGGAAGAAGGTAGCCGGTGAACCCCAATCCTAGCGTCACAAGAAACAGAACTACGCCGACGATCCAGGTTAACTCTCTCGGAGCCTTGTAGCTGCCGGAGAAGAACGTCGCCAGAAGGTGGACAAACACTACGAGAACCATGGCCCCGGCTCCCCAGTGATGAAGTCCTCGCAGAATCGATCCCATAGGCACTTCGTTCATAATGTAATCGATAGACTGGCAAGCCTTGTCGGGTGAGGGATTATAGTACATCGCCAAAACGATGCCCGTGAAAAACAGAAGCACGAACAGAAGGACGCTCAGGTTTCCCAAGGTCGCCATCCATCCCGTTCCCTGGGGAAGCTTCTTGAACAGAAAAGGCCTCAAATAAGGCTCCCACCCTATTCTCTCACGAATCCAGTTGCCGTTCATGTTAGACCACCTCCATCTCAATGAGCAGGTGACCGGAATCCACTTTGAAGGGGTACTTGTCAAGCGGCCGAGGCGGCGGACCGGCCAGCACGTTGCCTTCACGGTCAAACATTCCACCATGGCATGCACAACGGAAACGACCGGACTGTCCGTCCCATTTCACGATACATCCGGCGTGCGTGCAACTCGCATTGAAGCAGGTCATCTCGTCGCCGGTGCGTGATACGAGGACCGGCACGGCCTTTTCTTGTGTGTAGAAACCGTTCTTGAGCTCGTAATGCACTGTATGCGTGCTGATATCCCCGATCGGAATTTTGCCCAAGTCCGCTACTGGAACCCAGGTTTTTGTAATATTGGCTGCAATGCCCGGTCCGACTGCTGCCTTGGTCGCCACTCCTCCTACTATGAGCGCCGCCCCCAGCCCAAGCACACCGATACCAACCTGACGAAAGAACACCCTTCTGTCAGGTTCGCTCTTGGCGATCTGTGGCAAAATGTTAGTCGCCGGCGCAATTTCCTCCCCCTTGCGTGCATCTGCAAGGTGTTTTAGAGCCAGCCGCTGAATGTACTTGATTGCCCGGGTGCCGCTGATGCCCTTCGGACACACTTCCGTGCAGTTGAACTCCGTTCGGCAGTTGTAGCAAGACGCCAAAGTCCGTTCGAGTCGCTCGTGGAACAAGGCATCACGACTGTCCGCCAAGAGTGTGAAAGCTCTGGTCAGAGCGGCGGGGCCGGCATACTCGTCATGATAGTTGCACATGGTGCAACTTGAAACGCAGCAGCCACAGGCTATGCATTCCGTGGCCATGCCTATGTCCAAGCGCTCTGTCGAATCAGGACGGATCTGCAGAGGTTCTGTATAGTGTTCTTTGGGCTCATAGAAGGTGAGAGCTTCTTCGTATTTCTTGAAGAAGGGGTCCATGTCCACCACAAGATCCTTAATTACCGGAAAGTGATTAAGGGGTCTTATGGTTATTTCTTCATCCGACCGTATATCCGAAACGTTGGTTTTGCACGCCAATCGCTCTTTGCCGTTAATAACCATGCCGCACGACCCGCACATGTTGACCCGACACGCATAACGGAATGCCAGAGTCGGGTCTTGCTCCCGTTGAAGTCGCAAGAGTACATCCAGGATCGTAGTTCTGATTTCGTCATCGACACGCAATGTGTACTCTTGGAAATCACCTGAACCACCTTTATGAGGATCGTAGCGGAATATTCTGATATGGCGTGTTGTGTTACTGGGCGTCGGTTGCACGTCTGTCCTCCTTAATACGCCTTTTCGCAAGTATGGTAACGTGCCTTGCACTTTCGTCTTTACGACCGATCGGTGGAACCGGCCCCATTGCCGGCGGGTTAGTTACCGACACGGAGGCCGGCTCCCCCAATAAAAGGCTGCGTTGACCATGAGCCGAATGACGAGAATGTGTGACGGAATTTACGAAACAGAGCATTAGTCTTTCCTTAGCGATCACCACTGGTGTCATCCCATGAAATACGTGGAGTACCAGATGATGCCCATAACGGCTATTCCGAGACCGATCAGGCTCCAAACAAGCGCTCGCTGATATTTTACGTTGACGATGTTAAAATCCAGCAGAATCACTCGTATTCCCAGGGCCGCATGGAAGGTGACCGCCAGCAGGAGAAGGAGCTGTGTAAGTCTGCTGTACGTGACGGCAACGTGAAGGCCTATGAACACGACGATGGCCAGAGCAGAGATGCGCTGCAATAGCCAGGCCCACATTCCGACAGCGGTATTTGCTCTCCGGTGAGGATCTTGCTCTCCCCATTGCAGAGGCTTTCGATAATCTATGGAAACATTCTGCGCCATGAAATGACTCCTTTATGATGGAACATGTATGTAAAACATGAGGCCTCATGTGAAACGTGTTGGCGTTCCTTTAAGATGTTCATCCTTATTTTCTATATTGTTGACACTCCTGGAGTGACTTGTAACTGAAGACCACGGGCTTCTTTTCAGCCATAGGCAAGCCGTTGTCGCCGCGACGAAGGAAAATATTGAATAAGCCATACTTGTCCAGTTGATCCGGGAAATCCTTTCGGAAGTGAGCACCGCGGGTTTCGTTTCTCAGTTGGGCCGAAAAAGCTATCATTCTGGTAGCATCAATCATGCTGCGGATGTCCAGAAAGGTGTTGTACATCATATTGTACGCGGCTCCGCCTCTTACACTCACCTTGTTTACTTCGTTGGCTATATCCTCGATCTCCGTCAAGGCGTCGGCAAGATCGGAAGCGTTACGAGCAACACCCACCTTGTTCCAGTTCAGTTCCTGAATTTCCTTACGCAACGCAAACGGGTCTACACCTTCGGTGCGCTCAAACGGCGTTTGGAGCCGAGCTATCATCTCCTCGGCCATGCCGCTCTTGGTTTCTTTGATGGTCCGATTGCCGTTGGACAGATACTTGCCCAACGCTTTTCCAGCTTGTCGGCCATATACACACGACTCGCAGATGCCATTACCACCCAGGCGATTGGCTCCGTGAACACCACCGGCATCTTCTCCCGCTACGAAAAGCTTCTCCAGAGAGGCTTTACCGCCAGTGTCTATTACCGCCCCTCCCATAAAGAAGTGGGCTGACGGAGAAACCGGAACCCGACCCCGTGCCAGGTCATAGTTGAATTGGCTGCATCTCTCGGCCATGCCGGGAAAGTTTTTCAGGACGAAGTCCGCACCAAGATGGGCCGCGTCGATATGAACGCCGCCTTCAGGGCATGCACGACCGGCCGCCATCTCGAGATAAGAGGATCGACTCACTACATCCCGAGTAGCTCGTTCGCCTACTTCAGGGGCATACTTGAGCATGTAGCGCTCTCCGTTTCCGTTGAAGAGATGGGCGCCTGATCCCCGAAGCCCTTCCTCCAGAAGAGCTCCTGCAACGACACTTCCCGGGACAATGAGCCCTGTCGGATGGAACTGGAGCATCTCCAAATCTTTCATCAAAACGCCCGCTCGATAGAGCATGGCGATGCCATCCACGGACTTTTCGGGGCCGGGCGCATGAAACCGGTAATGCGTAGGTCCTCCACCCGTGGCGACGAGTGTAGCTGCAGCCTCGGCAACCATGAATTCGCCGTTTCTCATATTCAGCAGTAGGGCTCCTGTAACGATTTGGCCGGTCTCGTCCAGAAGCAGCTCCACCGCTCTGCATTCTTCGAGAACAGGAATTCGACGCTTGATCACCTGTTCCGTGAGTCGGCTGATAATTTCGATTCCCGTCAGGTCTCCCTTGTGGACCGTTCGATCGAAAGACTGTCCGGCAAAAGCCTTTTGATGAATGGTACCGTTAGGATTTCGATCGAAGAAGCACCCGAATTTGGTCTCAAGCTCCTTGATAGTCGGAGTAGCCTGTTCGACCAGCGTCTTTGCGAGTTCTTGATCGTTGACGTACTGCCCGCCTTTCAAGGTATCCATGAGATGCTTTTCATGGGAATCCTCATTGTTCAGCACAACGTTAAAACCCCCTTGGACCATCCTGCTGCAACCACCCTTGCCTTTGAGGGCTTTTGTCACAATAAGAATATTGAGGTTGGGGTTTATCTCGTGGGCATAAAGAGCCGCCATTTGCGCTGCCGCGCCCATGCCGATGATGAGCAAATCGGCTTTAACCTTGGTCAACATAAATTCATCCTCATGAAGTTATTTCGCGTCGCTATATCCATTCTTGTTTCAGAGCTGACTGATTCCTCTGCTGAGATGCCGAGTGGGAGTGCAACGGACATGCCAGATACGATCTCCTGCCCGCACAGCCCCAGATCACGAAATTTGTTTGCTTGTCAATTTTCTTTACTCTAACAGCGCAAGCCGAATTTTCGGCCCGATCCCCAAAATTTGGCCTTTCATTCATCCTGCGGACCTCTCTGCCGCTCGACGGGAATGGCTTCGTTCGACGTCTGCACGGGCTGTGAGAAATCTACCGGCTTAAATTAGGATTGGGAGAGAGAAATACTTGGGGTAGGTTTGTGGTCCTTAGAGAAAAATCATCCAAACTGCGAGTCGAATGTGATCGAATTGGCCTATTGGGCAGCTCTTTTTGCTCCATAGAAGAAATAGATTGCTAATCCTATTAGTAGCCAAGAAACCAGACGGAGCCATGCGTCGTATGGGAGGCTAATAAACAAATAGAGGCAGAAACATATTCCTGCCAATGGTACCCAGGGAACCCAAGGCGTTCGGAATGGTCTCGGTGCGTTGGGTTGTTTGTGACGAAGGATCAAAACGGCTGCACAGACTACAATGAATGCGGCCAGTGTACCGACTGATACGAGTTCACCCAGGACATCTAATGGAGCTAGAGCAGCTATGAGCCCCACCACGAATCCAGACAAAATGGTTGTGATAACTGGAGTTCCGAAGCGAGGATGAATTCTGGCGAAGCATGAAGGTAATAGCCTATCTCGTGCTATGCTGGAAACGATTCTTGGCTGACTGAGTAGCAATATCAGTATTACCGAGGTGAGACCTGCAATAGCACCCAACTTTACGACAATTGCCAACCAGTGGATTCCGATTACATCCATGGCTACCGCAACAGGATCGGCCACATTAAGTTTCGAATAGGGTACAATTCCTGTTATCACAAGTCCCATGAGAACATAGAGAACGGTACAAACAATGAGTGACCCAATGATTCCTATCGGCATATCACGTGAGGGATTGCGAGACTCTTGTGCAGCCGTCGAAACTGCATCAAATCCCACGTAAGCAAAGAAAACAACTGCTGCCCCTCGCAAAATCCCTGACCAACCAAACTCTCCGAATTTTCCGGAATTAGGAGGAATAAAAGGCGTCCAGTTGGAAGTGTTCACGAACGCTATTCCTGTCACTATCACTATTACAATCACTGCGAGTTTTAAGACCACTATGACTCCATTGACAAAGGCAGATTCACGAATTCCCTTGACCAACAATGCAGTGAGAATCGAGACGATGAAAAATGCCGGCAAATTGCACACGGCTGTAATTCTTGGCAAATCTTCCAAAGAAATTCCTGCCGTTTTCAATGCAGCAGAATAATTATTGAGTTCATACCATCCCGGCGGAAATGGAAGCTGGAGTCTTTCGAGGTGCTCTCCGGACAAATAGATTTGTTCTGTGCCGAAAGCAGCCGTAAATTGGGGTGGAATGTGAATGCCTATTTGATTCAACAAGCTCACAAAATACCCGGACCATCCTATTGAGACTGCTGCAGCACCGATGGAGTATTCAAGGAGCAAGTCCCAACCGATGAACCAGGCGAACATCTGCCCCATAGTTGCATATGCATATGTGTAGGCGCTTCCCGATATGGGAATCATAGATGCGAATTCGGCATAACAAAGCCCAGTAAAAGCAGATGCCCCGCCGGCGAAAACAAATGACAATACTATGGCCGGACCTGCATATTTTGCTGCAGCTTGCCCTGTTAGCACGAATATACCCGCTCCGACTATCGCTCCTATACCCATCATTATCAGGTCTTGTGCGTTAAGCACTTTTCTTAGACCGATATCGGAAACAGCTTCTTCTTGCAGCTCTTGTATGCTTTTCTTATGCCAGATATTCATTCAACTCCTTGCAGCCAATTTCATCTCTGATTTTGCTGGAATAGTGTCTTGCCGATTGAGATTCGGTACTGCAGCGGCTTTGAATCAGCACGAGACTTCTTCGTCAAAGCATGAAAGCAACAGTCTACTGTTTCAGACAGATCCAAAGAAAAAAGGTGTCGTCGTTGATTTCCTTTTGAGACTGTTTGCTGAAGCCTATCCTTGCGCTCGAGACATGAGCTTGCCCTCGATAAATCCGTCCGATCCCGGAAACCTGGCTCAAGAGGTTCCAAAAAGGTTCGCGGAATTAAGTATGGGTCCCCTTCCGCTTACGCAAGTCTCCCTATCCTTCCCCAATGTCATCTTACTGTAACCTATTGTTGCCAGTAGAAAATTGGAGACTAACATGTAGCAACCATCCATAATAGATGGTTATTTCAGCCACATACAGATTATCAGCTCTCAAACTTGCTAAACTGCTTTTTTTCCAGCCAATCGCTTTTTCACTTGACGAGTAAGAGATGATTATGTTTTCGTCTTGCCCATTAAATTGATGTCTCATGCCATAGAGAGACATTTTTTTTGGGTTATTCGAGAGGCTCCGCTGTCCACACCGTGCGGAGAAGTTTCCTTTACTGCAACTGACCTCACTGCGAATTCATAAGAATGATTCAGATTTATGCTTGAACAAGGGTTAGGTTCCATGCTGCCGTACTGAAAAATGTGAAGAGCTCATTCACATATATCTGATTCAGTGCATGTCCATCCGACCTATGCCAGCCAGGGTTTACTTTTTCGGTGACCGTTTTCATGCTGGAAGAGAATCGGTCGATTAGACTTTGGCCATGAAGTGGCCAAACGCAGAGCGATAGCAATATAATGACAAACCTTTATTACCATCACATTGATGCAGCAATTCTTGGAAAGCTGTTGGCTCTGTATTTTCCGAATTACCCACCCTGTAAGGAGGATCTCGATGCATTGGTATCAGAGTTAAATGACCAAAATTGCAGACTAACGCATATTGTGGACGCGTGCCAACGCATCCTCCCGCTTTTGTCTATTCCCGGCTCCGCCGTAGAAGTGGAATTCAAGAAACTCGCAGCGGAAGGCCGACTGAACCAAAATGATGCTCTGCGGCTGGTACTGGAGCTTCAGAAGAAGTTTGATTCCGTATAATTTCTAATGCCATTTCGCAGTTATGCATGTAATACCAATGTGCGTTCAAAGAAGGAACATCGGACAATCCGGTCCCGGCATGTCTCCGAAACAAAGTCAGGCGGTGCCGTTCGTAGCGAAGGAGATTTGCCGGGACCGGCAAATAACAGGTTTCTCACAATATTCCCCTTATGAAAGCACATTGGTATAACATAGCGAAGGCTGGGGTGTTCTGAGCGGAGTGATTAGACGGCTTTGCGTCGTCCGGAGCGAAGGATACTCCAGCCTCCCAGATTATGAGAAGAAAAACGAATCTGTATAAGCCCTTCCCTCAATTCCTTTCTCTCGATCTCGAACAGAGAGGCATATAGTCTTGAACCATGAGCGAGCTTCTCAAGAATCCAGCGCTATTCACTGTAATCCCGGATCAATCGGGAACCTATGATGAAAAAGACGATCGCATATAAAAGAAGAACCACCAGCGATAGTAAGCCATATAGATCGATGGAATTCTCGCGAATCAGGATATTGGCGTGAGTCAGAGGGAAAGCCCAGACCACTGCTTGAAAAGGTTGCGGTATCCGCTCCACTGGGAAGAAGGTCCCGCTGAAAAATGCCATAGGCAGAATGAAGAAGTTGTTATACGTGGCCGTATCTTCATGTGACTTCGTAATCATACCGGTAATCACTCCAAGACTGGAGAACAGAAAGCAATTGAGCAGAAGAATCGGTACAAACAGCGGTGTGATCGATAGATTACGAGTGGTAATAAACCCGACGATCAAAATAAGACCTGAGGCGAACAGTCCCTTCACCATTCCGGCCAGCACTTCTCCGATCATGATGGCCGAAGGCTGTATGGGAGCCTGGATGAAGACCTGAAAATTCTTGAAGTACAATCGATTGAGGTTCAGGGCATTTGCCACCCACGTGTAAGAGTTCATCATTGAAGTCAACGAAACAAGCCCGGGAATCAAGTAGTTCAGATAGTCCGTGCCTTTTATCTGCACCATTCGCCCGAGGCCCAGACCGAACGTGAGGAGATAGATAATGGGTATAAGCATAGCGGAAAACAGATAACTGATCCTCAGAAGCTGTCTTCTGAAGAGGAGCATCTCGCGAAGGAAAATGGGATACCAGGCCTTCCCGATCATTCGATGCGCTCCCCTGTCAGTCTGACGAATACGTCTTCGAGATTCGATCTGCGTATTCTGACCTCGCAGTCCTGGCAGAGCACCAGATTGTTAGCCTCCTCACGATCCTTGCACATCTGTTGTATGAGCTTGCCCTCGTCATTCACAAACTCGACGATATACTCACCGAGGGTCGCCTTGAGGTTGTCCGGAGTGTCCAGCGCTATGAGCACACCTTTGTTGAGAATGCCGACGTGATCGCAGAGCGCTTCGGCTTCCTCGATGTAGTGCGTGGTGATCACTACAGTTCGGCCTTCAATGCGAGTCTTGCGAATGATGTCCCACAGTTGACGTCTGATCTGGGGGTCCAGGCCGATGGACGGTTCGTCGAGGAACAGCACTGATGGCTCGGTAAGAAGTGCCCTCGCGATGAGAAGGCGTCGTTGCATACCACCCGAGAATCGCATGAGTAGTTCATTCCGTCGAGCCCAAAGATCGACGAGATCAAGGCACCAGCGGATTCTTGTCTCACGATCCGGCACGTCGTACAGCATGCTGTAGATCAGGAGATTCTCGTACGCAGTGAGTTCCCGATCGAGGTTATTTTCTTGCGGCATTACCCCCATCAACCGCTTTACCGAAACGGGATCTTCTACCACATCAAACCCGGCTATAAACGCCCTGCCCCCATCGGGTTTCGAAAGCGTGGTCAGTATCTTTATCGTGGTTGTTTTGCCGGCACCATTGGGTCCAAGAAGGCCGAATACGCTTCCCTGTTCCACCCTGAAAGAGAGGTTGTCGAGCGCCTTTATTGCGCCATACTGTTTGGTCAATCCCGTAACTTCTATCATGATACGCAGCGCCTCAGCCCGATGACCTTCGTGAATGGTTGTCACGCAGGCTTTCTATGCTCAACAGTTATAGTTTAATTACACACGAGTCTTCAGGCAAAGAAAATCATCTCTTCAGGTTTCGGGCGATATGTATTTGTTATTATTGTTGCACCGTCGTTTCGGTATACTTATTTTTGATGAAATTACTGCTTTTTCTTTGATCGGTGCGCATTTACCGATTTTGCCGAACAGAGTTTTTCAAACAAAGTGTTCATTCAGTTACGCATAGAAGAGGTTTCTTCAGCCCCGAAGGGGCTACCCAACAGCCGTGGGTGCAAACCCACGGAAGCGATACGGCAAATCCTTTGTCTTCAGGACTCTGAAAGAGTCCACCAATGACATTTGGGATCATTGCCTTTTGGTCGACCCTTTCAGGGTCGTTGCACCATGCTTATGGCCCATGGCGCTGTCCACGGGTTAACGAAACTGTCTCAAAAGTCGAAATTTATCCCAGATCGTGGCACGAAATTCTCATCATCTTCCCGGCCTGATTGTAGGGGCGCCCCTCGTGGGTGCCCGGTAGTGATCGGCCTCCGTGCCGGTCATTGCGGGAGGGCAGGCACGAGACCTGCCCCTACTCAGATGGGAAATAGTGGCACGATTTGTTCTACATTCGAGAATTTTGAGACACTTTCTAACACCCGTGGCTACTGTTGAGCCGCCCTTCCAGGGCGCAGAATCCCTAGTGCCCGCTCGAGACTGAAGCTTTACCAAATCAACATTTTTTCGCTTGACGAGTTCGGGAAAACTATGTTTACGCTAAGGGTACTAAATGCAGGTTCCATGAAAATGGAATTTTTGTTTTGGGAGTTAGTGGAGAGGCTCCTCTGTTTTCATCATTGGGGAAGCTACTGTCCATAATTTTGGTTAATCAACAATTTTCAGGATATCATAATAAAATGTGGCATCGGAAACTAATCATCGCGCTGACATTGTGTCTTGTTGTTGCGTCCGCTGTCTTGGCTCAACAGCAGAAATGGGACGAGCTAACCCAGCAGGCGATCAAACTTTATCGGGAGGGGAAATATGCTGAAGCAACCAGGGTCGCTGAACAAGCCCTAAATTTAAGCCAGAAGACCTTTGGACCGGACAGCGTCGAAGTAGCTTCCTCTCTGAAGGGTCTAGCACTTCTGCATATGCGGCAAGGAAAGTATATTGAGGCTGAGTCTCTTTTGAAGCGCTCACTGGCGATATATGAAAAGAAGCTTGGACCTGATGATTCCGAAGTGGCTGAGACTCTGAACTATCTGGCAATGCCGTATCGGTTGCAGGGAAAATATTCAGAGGCCGAGCGTCTCCACAAACGGTCACTGGCGATAAGGGAAAGAAAGCTTGGACCTGATCACCCCGAGGTAGCTACAGTTCTGAGCTATCTGGCAGTGCTGTATGACTCGCAGGGAAAATATTCAGAGGCCGAGCCTCTGTACAGACGATCGCTGGAGATAAGGGAGAAGGTGCTGGGTCCGCAGCACCCGGATGTTGGCCGATCTCTGAATGACCTTGCAATGCTTTATAAAAAGATAGGAAAGGCAGAAGAAGCCTCACAATTGGAGAAACGTGCAAAAAAAATCAAATCCCAGTCAGGGAGTCGTTGAAGTAATCTGAAATCAGTTTCGCAGATGTATTCATGATTATCAACTCGATCTGAAAACGAAACAGAGTTCTCTCTAAATTCGGTTTCGTGATATACATGAACCAAATTCCGGTTTGAAAGTGGGTATACGATATGGATTCTCGACTTAAGAGCTCATCAGATACCATGAACAGAACATTCGAAGTACATCTCCTGCGTTCTGAAGATGCCGAAGGAGTCTGTCGCCTTTTCAGGTCGATTTACGGCGAGGGTTATCCGATAAAAATCTTCTATGATCCTGAACGGCTAATAACAGCTAATAAAGAAGGGGATTACTATACTAGTGTTGCAAAATCTACGGATGGGGAGGTCATTGGAATTCACAATTTTTTCCGTTCGGCTCCAAGTCGGGATGTGTATGAATGGGGAGTCGGTCTAGTTCTGAAGGAATGGCGGGGCATGGGGGTCTCGGGGGCCATCGAGCGGTACATGATAGAAGAAGTAGTGCCGGAATTAAGTATGCACACTGTCTTTGGCGAACCTGTAACGCACCATCTGCAGATGCAGAAGCATTCGGAAAGTTTTGGATTTCCCCCTACGGCCCTGGAAGTGGGACTCATGCCAGGGGAAGCGTATAAGGGTGAGGGTGTAAAGTCAGAACGAGTTAGCACTACCATGGGTTTTCGTGTTTATCGGAACATTCACCAGAAGATTTTTGTTACGGCCGATTATAAAGAAGCTATAGATTTTCTGTACGAGGGTTTTTCATCAGGTCGTACTTTCGCCGAGAGTACTGACCCCCTTCCGTCCGGCACTCATTCCCGGACACGTATGGAACTCTTTGATTTCGCAAAGGTAGCACGCATAACCTTTTACGAGACCGGCTCGGATTTCAGCGACCGCATATCGGGCCTTGAATCGGAAGCAGTAGGGAAAGGTTATATCGTGATCCAGGTATGGCTGAAACTGACGGAACCCTGGATTGGCAATGTCGTCAAGATTCTTCAGAGAAGAAGCTTTTTCCTGGGAGGGATTCTTCCCCAGTGGTTTGATGATGATGGTCTTTTGATGCAGAAGCTGTTGTTTACGCCTGATTTTGACTCAATTAAACTGTATTCGGATCGTTCGATGCGGATACGCGACCTTGTCAAATCCGATTGGCAGCGTTTATGCGGTTAGATTAAGCTTCTCTGGTAAGTATTCAGCGCATTTAATAGGAATTGCCAAGACTAAGGTCCGATTGAGGACAGAGGCATTGGTAAGTGCTGTGCCTCCGTACCGGCACGTTTTCAATATGATCAATGATATCACCAAAATGGACCGGCAGGGGCGGGCTCCCTACCAATATCCTGCAATTCACACGCGGGATAGACGACAGAATTTTTGGCACCGACTATTCAGGGCGTTGGTTTGACCTCTCGTCGATGGATGAAGATGTCGGCTTGCCGCAGATCAGGTCTCGATACTATCCGGGATAGTGAAGTAAAAGGTCGAGCCCACGCCGACTTCAGATTCTACCCAAACCCGCCCACGATGACGTTCGACTATTTTCTTCACGATTGCCAATCCTATTCCTGTTCCCTGAAAAGGTCCCTTCCTGCTCAACTGCTGAAAAATTTCAAAGATCTTCTCAAAGTATTTTTCCTGAATTCCAATCCCATTGTCTTTCACGGAGAAGACCCATTCATGCCCATCCCTTCGTGCAGACACATGCACCGCGGATGATTCGTCAGCACTGAATTTGACGGCATTTCCGAGCAAGTTTTGCAGCAGTTGAACCAACTGAGTCGGGTCGCCCATGACCATCGGCATCTGGTCGTATGTCATTTTCGTGCCTTTCTGCACTATCAAACTTCTTAAATTCTCCACGGACAGATCCAGGATTTCCTGCATATCCACTGCTCTAAACGATTGCCCCTGGGTGTTAACACGGGAATAGGCCAGCAGGTCTTGTACCAGGGACTTCATTTTGCCGACCGATTCCACGGCATACCTTATGAGTTGATCCGCATCCTTATCCAGGCTTCCCTTGCACTTTTTGTCCAAGAGTTGCATACAACCGGCAACGTTCCGTAATGGCTCTCTCAAATCATGGGATGCTATAAAGGCAAACTGTTCAAGATCGGCATTTGACCGCTCCAACTCTCTGGCTTGACGCTTCAAAGTCTCCTCGGCTCTTTTTCGATCGCTGATGTCTCGCACGATCCCCTGGTAGCCAACCACCGCCCCATCTGCATTCAAACGCACATTGGCGGTAAGAACGCAATCTATGGGCGTTGAGTTTTTTTTGCGGAAGCTGACTTCGTAACCCTTCACAGAGCCGGTTCGTTCTATGGCCTCTCGAAGCTTTTCCCTTTCACCAGGATCTGAATAGAATTGCAGGGAGTTCTTCCCTATCACCTCTTCGGCGGTGTACCCGAACATGTCGAGAAGCGACTTGTTTGCCTCGATCAACTCACCCTGTCGCGATGAGATGAAAACCCCATCTCTCGAATCATCGAATAATGTGCGATATTTTTCTTCACTGATTCGCAATTCCGCTTGTGCCTGATCGCGTTCATGTTCGCGTTGACTCAGCCTCCTCATTCCGAGTCCAATGCCCAGCAATCCTGTAACAAATATCGAGCTATGTGACACGATCAGGGTTTTTATGTCCTTTTGTTGTGCCTCCAGAAAATCTTTCATCGGCAAAGCTAGTCCGACTCCGCCCCGAACCTCCCCTTCCCTGCAGTTGTCATGGCATTTCAGACAATCCTTGGTCGCCACCATCGGTTTGATTATCCTGATGTACGGCTTTCCGTCCATTTCGGTATATTCTGACACCTGCTGCGTACCTGTCTCAAACGATTTTAGCGCTTTCTCCTCCCATCGATCCGGGCGGTTTTCGGGACGCAGTGGTTTCAGGCTCGTAATATGGCCCTGAATCCCGTACAATTCAGCGAAATCTTCATGGAATTGACGCAACATATATGCAGGATTTACTAAAGTGAGTTCTCTGCCGGATGGCGTTTGTATATCTCGCTCGGGAACATGCTGCAGGTGGGGATTGGAAGGAGTCCTCTCATCTTTCGGGACATACACCCCGCCGTGAGACGTCGCCCATAACCGAAATGCTTGATCTTTGTCAAAATGTGCTCGTGCCACCTGTTCAGCAAGCTGTCCGGTAGTTTCATGGACTCTCGAAATGCTCCATAACAGCATGCCGAATACTGTAACCGTCCACATAGACATCAAAATGTATGAGAAAAAACGTAACTCTCTGCCACTCATTGCTTTTTGCGCCTTGTTCTCAATTTGGGAAGCGGGTCAATTATACGAGACGCGCCGGAATAATTATGCCCTAGATTTCTGAGACAGTTGTCCTCCAGAAATGGGAAATCTTCATCTGCCAACTGATTTGAATATGCTGCAATAGCTCAGCCATCACAGAATGTCAAGACGGCAGAAGACAGTTCCTATTAACAAATGTGATGAAGAAATGCGCAATCCATTAGAATATTCGCCTGATCCCACAATAAAAAATATTAGATCACCAGAATTCCGGAGACTCGAAAATTGTTATTGATATGATTGGAGATTCTTAACGGACCTGCGGGTTCATCTCGATGACATTCAATCCAAGAGTATCTGTCAAGTAATTGTTAGCCATCATTCCTTTGAGATTGTGAACACATCCCAGAAACAACACGCCAGCTTCGTCTTCAGATAACGTTTGAGCTATCACCTGCCCTATGACTTTGTTGCGGGTCAACAGGTATAACGATTGTCTTCCGATTTCTTCGGCAGATATGGTTTCTCCAGCTTCTTCCTTTCTCACTATTTCTGCCTCATTTTTTTGCCATGCTGTCAACAATTCATGTTCTTCACAGGGTATGAGACTTGTCCCCATATCAGCCAGTTTTAGCAGTATTCTTTTATTGTAGCCTTCAGGCATTTTATAGATTTCTTTTAGGGCATCAGGAACACTTCCCGGCGGAATGACAATCAGTTTATTGTTGAATGTGAAGAGACCGTCGTTATACATCTTCTTGGGTGGAGGCTGAAGGGAATCAATGGAACGATCTATTTCACTCCATATGGATTGTAGTTGCGCTTCGGTGATTTGGGTTGTCCTTCCGACGTGGCTGACGATATTGAAGTAATATAAGGGTAATCGTGCCATTCTTCTTCTTTAGCGAGATGTTCCTAAGCAATCCAAACAGTTTGAGATACCGTGCGGTTCCCGGGCACACTCCGGAATAGCGAGCTCTAATCTCTACTCCGAAGCTTTATGAGAAGCCGAAGAATTTCGATGTAGAGCCAGATTAATGTGACCATGAGCCCAAAGGCTGCATACCATTCCATGTACTTTGGTAGACCATGGCGAGCACCAGTCTCAATAAAGTCGAAATCCAGAACAAGATTGAGTGCTGCAATCACCACCACAAATATGCTGAACCCGATCCCAATCAACCCATTATCGTGAATAAAAGGCATTTGGACACCGAAAACACTCAGGATTATCGAAATGAGATAAACAATTGCGATTCCGCCAGTAGCCGCAACAACGCCAAGCTTGAAGTTCTCCGTAGCTCGGATGAATCCGGAAGAATAAGCCACCAGAAGCGCAAAGCAGGTTCCGAATGTCAATCCTACCGCCTGAATCACGATTCCTGGATACTGGGACTCGGCCAACGAGGACATTCCTCCAATGAAAAGCCCTTCCAGTAATGCATATATCGGTGAAGTCACCGGAGCCCAAGACTGTTTGAAGACGGTCACGAGAGCTACGATGAATCCCCCGATAGCCCCGATAATCATCCACGGCATCACCGACGCAGGATCAGGAGTAGGACCGCTGAAAAACAAGTGCCACGTCCACCCGGCAGAGAGTGCGACCAGCAATAGAAGAACGCCGGCCTTATTTACGGTGCCTTGTAGCGTCATGGCCTTATCGGTGTCCCAAACACGTTCCAGGCCGCCAAAGGCCCCTTCGTTTAATGCAGGATTCGCTGTTCTCATACTTACCCGTCCTCAGAGTTTTCGCAACTCAATGCGGTATATGCATAAACTATCTATAGCAAACTTAAATTAACACACGATTGCGTGTATCTCAAGCCACACATTACCGCTTTCGTAGAGCTTGAATTCGAGAACAGTGCAGAGCAAGAAAACTCCGACCTGACCAAGCATAATGAGAAATAAACGACTCGGAGAACTTCAGGAACTCTTTTTTATGAATCGAACAGATTGTGCGGGCATCTAAATTAGCAAACGATGGAGGTGCAAAATGGCCTATTATGGCGGTCCATATGGTTGGATAGGGACTATTATAATAGTCATTTTAGCCATTTGGATTCTCAGTTTCATCCTTTAGTAGAGCAAATTAGTTGTTATAGCATCCGCGGAGAAAAACAATGAAAACTGTGGAATTGATTCCGGACATCGACGAGAGCGCTCTTTCCGAGCCGGCTCCGACATCTCAATATACGCGGGATGTACGAGTGACAAAACACGATTGTTTCAATGATTGCGTTCTTGATTCCTGGGATATGAAAAGTGAGTTTCTATGCGCTTCAGCATGCGGACTCGATATACAGACCGGCACGTGATCGTGGCACAATGCACTTTTTTCATGCCTGTGATGGCTGCATGGTGCAGTAACCCCTGAGTTCTCATAAGAGTCTCGGGGGTTTTTCGCGAGCCAAATTTCCGCTGAGCAACGAAGAATGAAAAAAAGGGAGGGTCTTCCTGGTGCTGGTCTTTTTTATGGCAGTGACTAAAATTAGTTCATAATTACGAGACTGGAGAATTGCTATGATGACATTGAAATTATTCATACAATTTATCGGACAAGAGGTTAATTGCTGCCTTTGGGGAGCATGCACCAAATCCAAAGACGAATACTATTGTGCAAAGCAGGGCGGCATTGTGGTGGATTCTTGCCAGGTTTGTAAGTAGGCATCGTCCGACCACCGCCTTAACCGCTTCATTCCCAACCTGTTATGCCTCATTCAGGAAACGGCCACATTGATGGCCGTTTCCGCACTTATCATCTCACTACCGAACGGTACATAATGGTTGACATACCGACTAATTGTCAATACCTTACCATAAGGTTGACAATTTCTCCAAGGAGATGAATACATGGTTGGTTTGCGATCGAGAGGCGAGGAAATCCGTCGATTTATCCTCGAGAACGTGAGAGACCACCCCTCGGATATTGCTAATTTTACAGCGGAACAATTCGGTATTTCTCGCCAGGCAATCAACAAACATCTTCAACATCTTGTTTCTGCTGATCTCCTGTCCGCTCAAGGCAGTACCCGTGATCGCCACTATGTGCTAAAACCAGTTGTTGAAAAAGAATTCACTTATTCCCTTGATGGCACATTGAAGGAAGATGTTGTCTGGAGAAATGATATTGCTCCCTTATTTGCAGATCTGCCCAGGAACGTGCAGGAGATTTGGCAGTACGGTATTACCGAGATGCTTAACAATGCTATAGAACATTCCTCAGGAACATTTGCTCGGCTGTATGTATTCAGGTCAGCCATAGACGCACGTATCGGGTTGCTAGACAATGGTGAGGGTATTTTCAAAAAAATCCAGCGTGAGATGAATCTTGATGATGAACGGCACGCTGTTCTGGAACTCGCTAAAGGAAAGCTAACTACCGACCCAAAGCGTCATACGGGAGAAGGAATCTTCTTTTCATCGAGAATGTTTGACTGGTTCAATATTCGCTCGGACCAAACCGAATTTGACCACAGCCTGAACGGGTTGGACTGGATAATGGAAATTCCTCAATTGCCCAAAGGAACTGTAGTAGTGATGAAGCTAAGCAACTCTACTAAAAGAACCGCAAAAGAAGTGTTCGATAATTTTACTTCAGGCGAAGACTACGGATTCACGAAAACCATCGTACCTGTAAAACTGGCCAAATATGGCGAAGAAATGTTGATTTCACGCTCTCAGGCCAAGCGACTGCTTGCACGCATTGAAAAATTCAAGATTGCTGTCTTTGATTTCCAGGAAGTGGAATCAATCGGACAAGCCTTCGCAGACGAAATATTTCGGGTATTTTCTGAGGAATATCCGGACATTACGATCCTGCACATGAATGCGAATGAATATGTTAAGCGCATGATTGAGCGTGCAAGAGGACCTCACTAGTTGATTATTTGATCTCCCTCATCATCTCAGCCAGCCGTTCTTGCCCTTCCCTATCTTGTTGAAAACCGGCTGCGCCCAGGAGATAAGGCCCCTTCTGCACGACGACGGTTTTGCCCTGGTACGGGTCTGTCCCAATCAGCGAGTTGGGTCCGAATTGAGTCAAAGTCCCCGTGTCCAGTTTTCCTTTTTTCAGCAAATCCTCTCTATAGAGCTGCAGTGCATCCAGAGCTTCTTCTGAGTTTTTAAAGACGGCCAAGAAAAGATGACATTCCGGGACGTTCCCCCTGGCTTTTCCACTAGTTTTCGCTTCCTGCTCTGTGTACGATGCCTTGAAGCCTCTGTGCAAAAATTGATGACCGAGCAGCCCATCGGGAAAGTATTCTATGGAACCAGGTTTAAGCCCGTTTGTTGGGAAATATCCAAGCTCCCTGGGCTGGGCTGATGTGTCTGAAATGCGAGATTCTATGTCCTGTGCCAGCCGTTTCAAAATGGCATTTGAATCTGTGGCTTGGAGTACCACAAAGTACTTGCCCTTATAGAAAATGGCATAATTATCGCCCAGGTACGAATCTAGGCCAATTCCTGCGGGTTTTTCTTCTTGCCTGAAACGTGAGAAAACTCCATACGCGTGAAGCGAATCGCCCATATCATAGATATCCACTTCGATTTTATCTTCAGAAGAACTCGTATTCTGATAAACTGCAAAAACGGAATTTTCAAATCCATACTGCACAAAGAGATCGGCTTGACCGTTAATGTGCTCAAACAACGTTTCTCTCGTAAATGTTTCAGGGGCATCTCTCAAAATCCAGCCCTCAGGGGCAGTTTTCGGAATGAGAGATTCTATGGGCATCGTTCCAGCCCGGAGATCCTGAAAAGCAAACAAAATCCCCAGGAAAGAGATAATAATCAGAGCTTCACGCCTTATCATTCTGATTGTTCCTCCAGTGAAATACGCATTCACGAGAACATTCGGTGCACTTCCTTCAATCGAGCGTGAATATCAAGTCCTCTCGAACACGTGATAGCGCAGGATGAACAATCGGAACAGAGCTTTATTTGTTGGAGAGCTCTTTCCGTCCGAAGCACTTCTCGGGCGAGCTTGTCATCTTTGTAACCGTCGCGATACATGACTGCCCTCAGCAAATCGCTGTGAGCAACGCCGTGCGGACACTCACCGATACACCCGCCGCACATTGTACAGATCCTTCCTTGAAGGTGAGACTCATACTGGCGTAGCTCATCCAGGTCCTTTCTTGACAGGGCCGTTCCCATCACTGCAGCCAATTCCTCGATCTGTTGGATGGTGGTGACTCCCGGGACGGCTACTGCAACATGCTGATCCAGCAACACGTACTTGAGGGCAGCCTGGTGAGGGCTAAGTCCACCCATGTCGCTCGCTTTGTAACCTCCCGCCTGGGTCTTCATCGCCACAATCCCTATGCCCGAGTTCCTCGCCAATGCCACAGCCTCTTTCAGATCGTTTGAATGGGTGAAATTGTAGGAAGTGAGAGCAACATCGTGAAAACTGGATTTCGCTGCTTCTCTCAAAAGAGGAGCCATGTCGGCATGTGTAGAAAAACCGGTAAAACGTGCCTTGCCCTCCTTCTTCATGGCCTGAAGAAATCTAATCAGCGCAGGATCATTAACTTCATCCGGTTTCTTGAGAGAATGCGCGAGAAGCACATCCACATAATCGGTCTGTAGCCTCTGGAGGCTCGTTTCTACAGATTTTCTGGTCTCCTTTTCCGTGCCGACACGAAATTTTGTCTGTATGAATACTTTGTCTCGCTTTCCGCGAAACGCCTTGCCCATCATTTCCTCATTCCGGCCTCCCATATAGGAGTGAGCGGTGTCGTAAAAATTAATGCCGAGATCGAACGCCCGGTGCAGCACTGATGGGTCGCTGCAATTCATGACTCCCATACTGACGGCTGTGACCTTTAATCCGGTCCTTCCGAGAATCCGGTATTCGAGAGAGTTCGCCTTCTGCGCATCTGCAAAGGAAAGATTCATGTTGCACAGAGGAGTCACCGCCAGTCCCAAAACCGCAGATGAAGCTCCCTTGATAAATAGCCGCCGCCCTATTTCTTTTGAACCCATAGGTTTCTCCTTCCCGGAATTCAAAGCGTTTTTCAGCTTCTCATTTCTTTCAGTGTAGTCCGTTATCGAGGCTCCTCGACAAGGACTCCTGGAAATCCTTTTCAGAAAATAGATTGAACCTTCTTTCAAATCGAAAAGCTCCTATTCTCCCGGATACCACGTGGTAAAACGCAAGTCAATTACCTTAAATGATGGCAATAGGTTACGTTTTTGTGGAGGTAAGCACCGATTTGGCTTTTTCAAGAGCCGGTTCACAACCAAAGGGCATTCTGAGCGGGATATACAACGCAGGAAAATTCTCCGACAGCTTCAAGAAAAAAAGGAACATTTGACTTAGGTCAAGGCGTGATCCGTACGGATGACATAAACATAGGAGTTAGGATGGAATCGCGGAGACAAACATCGATCCGGATGGCCTGCAACGGCTAAAGAGGCGAAAAATGGCTGACACAACTATTGAAGCATGTATTCCTGTAGACATTTCCGATGACGACATACTCGAGGCTATGAGAGACATCTCCGGATACGTGGATATCACTCCGGGTGACTTCCGGGAGGTATATCTCAAAGCATACGAGCACGCTCTGAGACGGCTCATGCATTCCGTGAAAGTCAAGGATGTCATGACCAGGGACGTAGTGACCGTGGTGAGGTCTACTCCCATACGGGAGGTGGCTGAACTCATGGCAAAGAGAAGAGTGTCCGGGGTGCCGGTTTTAGAGGCGGACGGAACCGTTGCCGGCATAATTTCCGAGAGAGATTTCTTATGGGCAATGGGAGGCGGAGGACCGCAGACTTTCATGGATGTCGTCTCCGACTGCTTGAAGGGAGGCAGATGTCTGGCTGCACCAATGCGATTACAGGTAGCAGAAGATATCATGAGCAGCCCTGCCGTTGTAGTGACCCCGGAGGTTCCAGTCATGGAGGTCGGGGACATGATTATAAGGCACGGAATTAACAGGATTCCTGTTGTGGACGAATCAGGCAAACTCATCGGAATTGCGTCGCGTGCCGATGTCATTCATCGCTCATGGTGATCTCATGTTAAAGAACTATCTGGCCAAAATGAAAGGTACTACCCAGAGCCCTCCAATGGTTTCCGCTCGTGAGATTGTTCTCTCATGGGTCGGCTCATTTCTTGGCATTGCCTCCGTTGCTTTCTTGAATTTCAAGCTCCTGAACGGATTCGATCTTATAATGATCATCGGTTCTTTCGGAGCGTCGGCAGTCCTCATCTACGGTGCAATCAAGAGTCCTTTGGCTCAGCCCAGAAACCTGGTGGGAGGCCATGTGCTTTCAGCATTCGTCGGAGTCATAGCGTTCAAGTTGTTTCACGCCGAGCCCTGGATGGCTGCCTCAATCGCGGTTGCAACTTCCGTTGCTTTAATGCACGCAACAAAGACTCTTCATCCGCCCGGAGGCGCGACAGCACTGATATTTGTGATCGGATCGGACCAAATCCATGCTTTGGGGTTCATGTACGTGCTCGTTCCAACCGGAGCCGGAGCGCTTACCATGCTCCTGGTTGCGCTCATTTTCAATAATATATCCAGTCACCGCCGATACCCTGAATTTTGGCTATAAATGCTTTTATCAGAGCGCTATGGAAACTTGCACATGAAGGAAGGCTCCACACTCAAACCACCACGTCTCAGGCAAGAGAATTATCAAACCCTTAATTCACGGAGTATGGACAGCAATTCTTCAGGATTGTCGGATTCTGCAACGCGATCGTACAAATGTCCATCCTTGGTTGCTCGACTGACGAGAGCGAGTATCTCAACCTGGGAACTGGGAATTTCAGCGGGGGTAAGGATCAGAAACACAAGTCCGATCGGACTGATCGCTTCGTCTTGCAAGATCCCTTGCTTGGTCAGGCCCAGACTGATTATAGGGCTGGAAAGTCCTTTGATTCGGGCATGAGGAATTGCAGCCGCTTCATTCGCGAAAAAGGTAGAGCCCAGTTTCTCACGATCCAATACTGCTTTTATAGTATCTTCAGCGTCACAGGTTTCAAAATCTTTAGCAGCGACTTCCACTAACGTCCTGATAACGTATTCCTTTTCTACCGGCTGATTCCAGATAACTATTCGGCGACTCGATATCAAGTCGGACAAACTCACCTTTTCTTTACGCAATTGCAAGGAGGATTCATTCCGGCCATTTCCTTCAGAAGCGAACGTTGGTTCGGCACCTCGGGTATCGAGAACAACGAAGGTTATTCCTCTGGCTTTTCGGATCAGCTCCTCCACGAGAGTTTTCTTACCGAACAGTTTTTTCCAGAATGGAATCTCGCCGGGATGTCCGATGACTATATGCCCAACCCTATATTCTCGAGCAAATCGAAGTATGGTATCAGGGATGTCTTCTCCTTTGTACGTGAACACCATGGCACCCAATTGCTTCGCCAGAGTCAATGCACCGGACAGAATTCTCTGTGTGTACGCATCGATGACTGTGGGTTCTTCCGAAGGAGTTTGCACGTACACAGCATACCAATTCCGATTCAACCTACCTGCCAAACGCGAAGCATACCTGAGCAACATCTCACTATTGGGCCCGCGTGAACTGAGGCAAACCATGACCTGATCCGGTGTGGGCTCGGCATCGTCTTGCGATCCTTCACGCATGCGCAAGTCGATTTGAGATGCAAGTTCTCGCAGCGTCAATTCACGCAAGTTTTCAAGATTTGAGGTTTGGAAGAAGTTGGAAAGAGCCGTTTCAATCCGTTCCGCGGGGTAAATTTTGCCTTCTCGCAAGCGTTCCTTGAGGTCGTTCGTGGTCAAATCCACATTCACTATTTCGTCTGCCTCCGCAACAACTGAATCCGGCAGGCGTTCCCGAACCTTCACATGAACAGTCTTTTCGACAGTATCGTACAAACTCTCCAGGTGCTGTACATTCAACGTGGTTATGACGTGTATTCCCGCCGCGAGTATCTGTTGAACATCCTGATAACGCTTGGCATTTTTGGTGCCCGGAACATTTGTATGAGCAAGCTCGTCAATGAGTGCCACTTCCGGCCTTCTGGCGATTATTGCATCGACATCCATTTCCTCCAGCACGTGTCCGCGATATTCTTGCCGAATCCGAGGAAGAACCTCAATCCCTTGAGATAGATCTACAATGTCCTGGCGACCGTGAGTTTCGAGCAAACCGATAGCAACATCTACACCTTCTTTCATCAGTCGATACCCTTCTTGCAGCATCTGATACGTCTTCCCCACTCCTGCGCAATATCCCAGGTAAATCTTGAGCTTCCCTCGCCTGGAGCGTCGTATCATTCTGAGGAATGAATTTGCTCTGTCTTCAGCAGTCGTCATTTCATCTCATCCAGTGACAGGTTGAGCTTCGTCACGTTGATTCGAGGTTCTCCGAGAATTCTCAGATCTCTACCTTCGAGAGAGGCACGCAATTTCTCGAGCATCACGGATTCGTCGATGCCCCTGGCACGAGCTACACGTGAAGCCTGCAGGCGGGCATTTTCCAGAGTAATATGAGGATCCAACCCGCTTGCAGACGCAGTGACCGCATCCGCGGGAATGGGAACATCAGCCGACAGGCCATTTTCGGCCCGATATGCCTCGATTCGTTCTTTCACTGTTTGCACGAGTTTCTTGGAAGTCGGCCCCAGATTGCTGCCGCCCGAACTGGAAGCGTCATAGCCGTTTTCGCCGGTCGATGAGGGCCGAGGGTGAAAATACTTGGCGTCTACGAAATTCTGGCCGAGTAGCTCCGAACCTACTATCTTGCCATTCCGAACAATCAAGGAACCATTTGCCTGATGTGGAAAGAATACTTGAGCGATTCCCCAGACTACTAAAGGGTAGATGCCGCAAAGGATTATACCGAGGGCTATAGTTGCAATTATCGATACTCGAAGTTCGCGGATAAACGTTTTCATGGACTAATCCTTTTCGTTATACGAGGTGCAATGCCGTAATACATACATCGATAATTTTGATCCCGAAAAAAGGTGCCGCAAGACCGCCTAATCCGTAGACGAACAGATTGCGACGGAGAAGTGCGGCAGCGCTGAGCGGTCTGAAATGGACGCCTTTCAGAGCCAGAGGTATCAAGGCCACAATGATGAGAGCATTGAAGATCACAGCGCTCAAGATAGCGCTCTGGGGCGAATGGAGGCCCATGATGTTCAAAGGACCGATTACCGGGAATGTCGTCATGAGCATTGCCGGAATTATGGCAAAATACTTCGCCACATCATTGGAGATGCTGAACGTGGTGAGAGCGCCTCGAGTCATAAGCAACTGCTTGCCTATTTCCACAATTTCAATAAGTTTCGTCGGATTGGAATCAAGATCCACCATGTTTCCGGCTTCTTTGGCTACCTGAGTTCCGGAATTCATGGCCACTCCGACATCGGCCTGAGCCAGAGCCGGCGCATCATTGGTGCCGTCACCGGTCATCGCAACGAGCAAACCGGCCGCCTGTTCCTTGCGGATAAGTTGCAGCTTGTCTTCAGGGCGTGCTTCTGCCAAAAAGAAATCGATCCCGGCTTCTTTTGCTATAGCTGAGGCAGTCCTGCTATTATCTCCGGTAATCATAACGACCTTTATTCCCATGCTTCTGAGACGCTCGAAACGATCTTTCAAGCCTCCTTTGACAATATCCTTGAGATGGACTACTCCAAGTACTCGGGCTCCGTCCGCAACTGCTATGGGAGTCCCCCCCTCCAATGCAATGGCTTCGATGGTGTGCTGGACCTCTGACGAGAAATCGGCTCCAACAAAAGACTCAATAGCATCGGGAGCCCCTTTCCGTATTTGCCTGCCATCGATGTCTACGCCACTCATCCGGGTCTGAGCTGTAAACGGAAGGAACTTCGCGTTTGCAGTCTCGGTCAGGGAGCGTCCCCGCAGACCGTACTGTTTCGCAAGGACCATGATACTGCGGCCTTCCGGAGTTTCATCCGCCAGAGAAGCCCACTGAGCTGCATCGGCAAGTTGTTCCTTGGTAACTCCATCTGCAGGAACGAACTCGGTTGCTTGACGATCGCCAAGGGTGATGGTGCCGGTCTTGTCCAACAGCAAAACGTCGACATCTCCCGCTGCCTCCACCGCTCGTCCGCTCATTGCGAGCACATTTCGGCGGACGAGTCTGTCGATTCCAGCTATTCCAATTGCGTTCAGAAGCCCCCCGATGGTGGTAGGAATAAGGCACACAAGCAATGCGACAAGCACGGTAATCGAGAAGTTCACGTTCGCATACATTCCAAAGGGCTTCAGGCTTAGAATGACCACAAGAAAGATGATCGTGAGGGCTGCCAAGAGAATAGTGAGTGCTATTTCATTCGGAGTTTTCTGCCGCTGAGCTCCCTCAATCAGACCGATCATGTGATCCAGGAAACTCTCTCCAGGATTCGCTGTGATTCGGACAACAATTCTGTCCGACAACACCCTTGTTCCCCCGGTGACGCTGCTGCGGTCTCCTCCGGCTTCTCTGATAACAGGTGCAGATTCACCCGTGATGGCAGATTCATCTACCGTGGCAATTCCTTCAATTACTTCACCGTCCCCCGGGATAAGCTCTCCGGCAGAGACAACCACCTCATCACCCTGCCTGAGCTGTTCCGCAGAAATGTCTTGCTCGAAAAGGCCATCCTGCAACAGTCGATGCGCTATGGTCGTAGTTCGTGTTTTTCGTAATTCATTAGCCTGAGCCTTGCCGCGTCCTTCAGCAACAGCTTCAGAAAAGTTGGCAAATAATACGGTAAACCAAAGCCACACGGCAATTTGAAGACCAAAACCGAACGATTCTCCTTGCCTATACAGGAGCAATCCGATTGTAGTAATTGCCGCTCCGACTTCGGTTACAAACATGACCGGATTTTTCAGCATGTTAGCAGGATTGAGCTTCTTGAAAGACTCAATCGCCGCTTGAACCAGGATTTCACGATCGAAAATTGAATGAGCTTTTGCAGCCATATCAGTGTTCCTCTAGAATAAGACGCTTGAATTCGTCATGAGAAAATGCTCGACTATGGGCCCGAGAGATAAGGCCGGGAAGAACGTCAACGCTCCAACGATCAGCACTGTCCCAACAAGGAGCATAACGAAAATCGGACCGGTAACCGGAAAACTTCCGGAACTTTGGGGAACGATCTTTTTTTGAGCCAGATGTCCGGCCAATGCAAGAACTGGTACGATCATGAAGAATCGACCGACGAGCATTGCTAATCCCAGTGTTATGTTGTAAGGGACCGTGTTTCCATTCAGCCCTGCGAAAGCACTGCCGTTGTTCCCCGTACCCGAAGAAAAGGCATAGAGCATTTCACTGAATCCATGAGGTCCGGCATTGTTCAAGCCGGCAAGTCCCCAGTTACTCACAGATGCCAAGGCGGTGAATCCGAGAATGCCGAATACGGCTGCCATCACAAAGAGGACCGCTGCCTTGATGTCATACGATTCTATCTTCTTTCCAAGATATTCCGGTGTCCTGCCAATCATCAGGCCGGCAAGAAACACTGCGAGGACAACAAAGACCAGCATTCCATACAGGCCTGCTCCTACTCCGCCGAACACCACTTCTCCAAGCTCTATGTTGAGCAGTGGAATCAGGCCGCCTAACGGGGTAAACGAATCGTGCATGGAGTTGACAGCTCCGCACGAAGCAGCGGTAGTAATAGTGGCAAATAAAGCCGAGTTGAAGATACCGAACCGAACCTCTTTGCCTTCCATGTTTCCGGAAGAGATATCTACGCCGAGAGCGTGGAGTCTGGGATTGCCGGCGGATTCAGCCCACCAACAGACCGAGACACCAGCCAGGAAAATGATCGCCATGGCAGCCCAGACTGCCCAACCATGCCGTTGATTCTTCACTATGCGCCCCAGGTAATAGGTCAAACCGCTTGGAATAAGAAAGATTGAGAGCATCTGTAGGAAATTTGACAACGGCGTCGGATTCTCAAATGGATGCGAAGCATTGGCATTCGTGAATCCGCCTCCGTTTGTACCGAGCATCTTGATGGCGACTTGAGAAGCCATTGGACCCTGTGTAATTCTCTGGGTCTCGATTTTTCGTTGCTCAGGTACCGAATTGTCCGGGGATTCTCCTCCTTCAGAGGACTTTGCAGTCACTGTGTAAGGCTCGATCAATTGAGCTGTATCGTACGACTTGAAATTCTGTATCATTCCCTGGGAAACGAGAAAGACCGCATAGACCAGACAAACCGGCAGCAACAGATAAAGATTGATCCTGACCAGATCTACCCAAAAGTTGCCAATGGTCTTTGCAGAATGTCTGGCAATGCCTCTGACGAGAGCAGCAGCGACTGCTATGCCGACAGCAGCGGAAACAAAGTTGTGAAACACTAAACCAACCATTTGGGAAAAATAGGACATGGTTGATTCACCACCGTAATTTTGCCAATTGGTGTTCGTTGTAAAACTCACTGCCGTGTTAAACGACAATTGGTCACTTACCGCCTGCAAGCCTTCCGGATTCAGCGGTAGTATGTGCTGTGATCTCAAGATGCAGTATGTGAAGAGAACTCCGACCAGGCTGAAAGCCAGGAGTGACAAAGTATACTGCTTCCAATCCTGCTCGGTGTTCGAATCGATCCCGAGGATCCGATAGAGCAATCGTTCCAAAGGTCCTATGACTGGATGAAGAAAGGTTCTCCCGTTAATATCCAGAACTTGTACAAGGTACAATCCCATGGGTTTTGTCAGTGCAAGCAAAATTACAATATATAAAGCAAGTTGGATGTATCCCAAATGTTCCATCGTAATTACCTTCCTAAAATTTCTCAGGCCTCAGAATAACTGCAAATAGATAAATGAGCAGAACGATGCCGACTAAGCCGACGATGGTATCGATCATGACTTAAATCCTTTCCCACGCCAGACAGTACAAAACGCTTAATCCGAAAAAAATCAGGAGAATCAAAATGTAAACGACATCCATGTGTCACTCCTTTGGTAAAGAGTCCGATCGTCTCAGAGAAAAGGTGAAGGTACTTCCCTCGCCCTCACTACTATTCACACTGATAGTTCCGCCATGGGCTTCAACGATCTCTTTTGCAATAGACAATCCTAATCCGATGCCGGTTTTCGTGGCATCAATGGGAGCTCTGAAAAACTGTTCAAAAATGTTTTCGTGATATTGCGCTGGTATGCCCCTTCCGGTATCAGCCACGGAAAATCGGACGAACTCTTCGTCCGTAATTGCAGAGACCGTAATCCTGCCGCCAGGATGCGTATATTTCAGAGCATTGGCCAGTAAATTCGAAAATACGTGAGGCACTCGGGCAGGGTCCGCCAGGACTTCGGGCAAGCCTTCAGGTAACTCTATGTTCAGGTGAATGCCCTGATCTTGGCTGGCAGAGCGAAACGGCTCCACAGAATCCAATACCAGCATGTAGGGGGATAGCGATTGCAGATTGAGATAGACCTTTCCGGATTCAATGCGTCCTATATCCAGCAAGTTTTCTAAAATCCTGTGAAGCCGTTCAGCTTCTTGTTCTGCACTCATGAGAACGTCCGCCTGTTTTTCATTGGGCGAGCCGATGTCTCCTTCCAGCAACAGATGAATCGCCATACGAATCGAAGTCAGTGGAGTTTTGAGTTGGTGAGAAACCGTAGACAGCACTCCTCGTTTCAACTCATCTTGCTGTCGCTGTTGCGTGATATCGTTAATTACAATGAGTAATGCTGAGACTTCTTTGTCTCCTCCACGGATGACAACCGCTTTGGGGGCAAAGTATCGTTCCTCGTCATTGACAAAACTCTGAACTACGTGCTGTTTTTCAGCATTGGAGGTGTCCTGACCGATAATGGCATTATGAAATAGTGTGTTGAGCCAATCCAATTGCAAATCTTGAATCTTGGCAGTCGGTCTTAATCCGAATACTTGTCCGGCAAGCTGGGTAGCCATTTCCACTCGACCCTGAAGGTTCACAATCGCCACAGCTTCCGGGAGAACCCTGAATGCTTCTTGAACCATCTGCTGAATCTGAGCGAGCTTCGCCTCACGTGTGCGCCGGACACGCCGAAGGCTTTCTGCCATTGCATTGAACGATTCAGACAACTGACCGATTTCGTCTTGAGACTCAGTCTTGACTACGAGATCCAAATTTCCGGCGCTAATTTCGTTCGTCGATTGGATGAGCCGAGTTATCGGCCTGAAAATCCATCTTCTCACAAGAATTATATAAATCATTGCCAGAATGCATCCCACGGCAAGGAGGCCATACATTTGCCAACGAGCGGATGCGGCCAGACCGCGTGCCTGATCGTTTGCATCGATCATGTTCTGTTGATTCATCTCAAGAATGTCGCCGGCGTTTTTCTTGATTTCTCCGAATAACGGTAATAGCCGTTCAAAATACATCTGACGCTTCAAGGCAAGCGGCATGGGCTCCTGCAGTATTTGCCCCACTGTGGATTTATACTCAGAGTAAAGATTTTGTATCTTCCGGGCTTTTTCGCCCTCCCCGGGAAGTGTCACATTATTAACTTCGATTTGAAGAGCTTTTTCGAAAATCGACCGATTTTCAGCAATGAGCTTTGTTCCTTGTTCATCGTACCGGAGTAACAGGAACAACAGTCCACTGTCCATTCTCTCTAGTGCTTCCTTCATTTCCAGGCATGCAACAACACTGCGATAATTTTCACGAAGTATTACATCGATGGAATCCCCCAATCGAGAGAACAGAGAAATGCTTTCTCCGCCTATAATGAGAATAATTGCCAGTAATCCGGCAAATCCCAAAGAGAGCTTTTGACGTATGCCGAGCATGTTTGTCTCCTCTTGCCAACAATTGGCAATTCTCATGCCATACATGAATTATATATGTGCCGTTATATCAACTACTTATCATGGCGTTCAGTGCCACGGGATTGTACTTCGCAAGATTGGACATAAACTCGCATTGCATTCTGCAAGGTTCAGGTCAACAGAACCAAAAGACACAATTAAATATTGTACTGTTTACGACGTCGCCATAATGTGGCCTGATCTATTCCAAGAACATCTGCTGCATCTTGTAAAGATGGCGAAACGGCAAGTACTCTCCGAATATGTTCTTCCTCAATTGTTGCCAGAGTCACGGGATCTCCAAGCCGTACTTCAGTTTTTTGGTTCAAAATTGTGAGAGAAAGATTCTCTATACCAATGCGAGGAGTCTTGGAAAGAATCGCGGCACGTTCTACAGTGTTACTCAATTCTCGTACATTTCCGGGCCAATCGTATCGTTCCAAAGCAGCGAGCGCCTCATCTGTAAAGCCGAGAAATGTACGGTGGTTTTTTCGTCCGAAAAACAGGAGCAGTCGTTCCGCCAATCCGGCGATATCTTCTGAGCGCTGTCTCAGAGGAGGAATATCGATTTGAATCACATTCAATCTGTAGAAAAGATCCTCTCTGAATCGTCCTTCTTGTACCGCCTGTTTCAAGTTTATGTTCGTAGCCGCTAATATGCGGACATCAGCTTGTCTCCGAACGTGGTCGCCCACACGTTCATATTCACGGTCCTGTAAAAATCTCAGGAGCTTGGGCTGCAGAGACAGGGGCAAATCCCCGATTTCATCGAGCAACAGAGTTCCACCTTCGCAGGCAGCAATTCGCCCTGGATAGTCTCGAACAGCTCCCGTGAACGCTCCCTTCACATGTCCGAACATCTCGCTTTCCAGCAATTCCGGTGAAATTGCAGGACAAGATACCGTGGCCATGGATTTTCCGGATCGTTTGCTCCAGGTGTGGATGGCTCGTGCAAGAGCACTCTTTCCTGTACCGCTTTCTCCTATCAGGAGAATGCTGGAATCGGATGCCGCCACCTCTTGCGCCAGATTAATGGTCCGTTGCATGGACGGGCTATTGCTCGAGAACTCCACATCAGGAAGCGATCTGCCTATTTCTTCCTGCAATTCCGTAAGCCGCTGTTCCAACGATCGCACTCTACCCAATTTCTCTACTGCGTGATGAATTTGAGCAGGAGTAAACGGTTTGGGAATGTAGTCGATTGCTCCTCGACGCATAGCTTCCACTGCCGAGCTCACAGAAGAATAGGCCGTAATAACAATAATCTTTAGCCACGGGGTGGACGCCAGGAGTACTGGTATAAGGTCCAATCCATCAGCGGTTCCCAGCCTCAAATCCAGGAATGCAATATCAAAGGAACGCCGAAGATTCTCATTTACCGCATCCTGAAAATTACTCACTGCCACAACTTTGTGACCCTTGGCTTCCAGGCCTATGGACAAGACTTTACGGATGTTGATCTCGTCATCGACGACAATAATGTTCAAGGAGTTGCCGGACATTTTCAATGACCCTGTGCCTGGTCTTCGTAAACGGTAGTATGAGATTCCAGACTCAAAATTTCAACACGAGTGAGATTTCACTTGGACACCATGCCGCTCGCAACATCATTATCTGCTGACGTCAAATCTCTCATTTTTCCCGATCGCTACGACCCTCTAAAGTTTGAACATTTTAGCAAGAAAAGTGATCTCTTTCAGTCCGGAGCGAAGAAGGATAAAAGTTTTTTTTAGTCAACCTAAAAAAAGCAGTCCAAGAGCTTGACAGATCTTCTAGAAACCTCCAAAAGAGTTGTCTAAAGAATGACGGCTTGGAATTTGCCTTGAAGAAAATGGTTGCTAACCTTCACTGAAAGCTTATTGATGGATCAAATTCCAGGGAAGAGAGCGCCATCTGCACATCGAAGGCGCACGGCCTTTTTCTCTGACCGACATGAAACCCAAGAGATAATATCATGGCGTTGCAACGATTATGCGACTGCAGTTTCACTCCACGAATGGCAGTTCTCTTCCGACTTACATACCCTTTTTTCAAAACATTTACGAATGGGAGAAACTATGAGCCAAGCCCGTATACGTCTCGGACGCAAGATAGAACAAATTAAACGCCTCGTTTCCTCACTTGGAGCACAGGTTGTAGAAAACGTCCAGCACTCCATGAGAGCAATCCAATTGAGGGACACCCAACTGGGACGGAGCGTAACTGAAGCCGATTTCAGCATCGATCGCCTGGAGCTCGATCTCGAGGAACAGTGTCTGGAGATCTTGGCACTCCACCAACCAGTAGCTACCGATCTTCGTTTTATTATAGGAATTCTCAAGGCAAATCACGACCTCGAACGCATCGGCGACATGGCGGCAAATATCGGTCGGATTGCCGTAGACCTTGCTGCTGAAAAATCCATTCAGATTCCGCAGGATTACTTTCTCATGGCCGACGAGACCGTTCGCATGCTGAACAAGGCTCTTGATTCATTGATCGATCTTAATACCTCTCTGGCGTATGAAGTTCTTCGAGAAGACGACAACATAGATTTAACAAAGCACAAGCTCCATCGTGAATACGAGGAAAAACTTTCCAATCAGCCGGAAAACGTGAGGGCACTCACCTATGTTTTCCTGATTTCCCGTCATCTGGAACGGATAGCGGACCACGCAACCAATATCGCGGAGGATGTGATCTACATAGTGACCGGACACATCAGACGACATGGAAGGTGAGAGCAGACTCGTGATGAACACTCATCATTAGTTTCCGGATAATCCCGAATCGTTGTGTGCCATTCTATCGCGTCTCATCTGCGTGGGTAACTGAAGGAATACGTCCACAGTCTCCGACATGACTCATCAACATCCTTTGTGGATCGGTCCATATTTAGCCTAAAACACATAGACGGGCAGAATATCTCGGCAGTTCCCCGCTTCCGCTCGGTTCGAAAAGTTCGTAATCCAGGCAGAATTGGTCGTTTTTTCGTTCGAACCGCTGTATATTTATTGGACAATTCCCATAGGTATTGCACCACAGTTCGGGAGCCCATGCAGAGTTACCTTTCATCAGCTAAGCAACAAACGGGGCGGCCACTATCATGAGTGCTTGAAAATAAAGCTTTTTTCTGAAAATACATGATATCTGCATTTTTTGCACAAATGAAGAATGGAGTTGGCACATAAATTGGATGGAGACATACATGGAAACCACGAGGGGGTCAGATGACCAGAGAACAATGCCTGAAAGCGGCATGGATATTGCTTAAAGAGATGCAACTCGATCCGCGTTCGTACACTGCCCGGGGACGACAGCAGACAAGAGAGACGGCAAGGATAAGCTGTAGCCTCCCTGCCGATGTGGTACGACGATTGGATCATTTGGGAAACGCACGCTCACATCACGTGGAAAAAGCCTTGAAATTGTACTTGTTGTTGATGGAACAAAACGTTTCTTCTGCAAAGGACAGTTATATAGACGATCAGGATTAACTTCTGCTTATGCCGGTCATCTTGGCCGCTCACTCCGAAATTCTGCCATATGCGTCATACGGTGTCTGATTCATCCCGCTTGCACTGATCCATCTTAATAGTTTCTTTTTACTTCCAATATAGCTATGAGGTGAGTTATCATACACCGTAGTAAATGACTACCGTAAATCAAAGCCTCTGTTTCACAATCAAATATCATCACGAGTCTTTTTCCAGGCGGGATTAAAGGAGTTCAGAAGCAATGGACAACCAGTCAGGAATAGACAGAGCAAAAGTGATTCTTCTGGTCGAAGATCAGGAAATGGTTAGTAATCTGATCAAAAGAATCCTGGAATCTTCCGGGTACGTCTTGATTACCGCAACCGATGGAAAAGAAGCTATAAATCTGTACCAGAGAGAAATGGACAAAATTTCTTTAGTGATTCTCGACCTTATGATGCCGAAAATGGGAGGGGAAACGTGCATTAAAGAGCTCCATAAAATCAACCCCAACCTCAAGATTTTGATCGCAAGCGGTCGTTCATTGGACGCAGAAACGAAACGATTGGTTGAAACGGAGACCAGGGGTTTTGTGAAAAAACCTTTTACCAGAACGGAACTCCTGCAGATGGTCCGCGATATCTTGAATACCGATTGAAAGCCACTCTTCTACCTTACCGCTATCTTCTGTGAATCCGTCCCCCACGGATTCCTTTCTGACGCGAATTAGATCGATTACCAAGAATTCTGGCGTTTAGCCCTTGCTCGAATACAAGATATTAGTGGAGACCGGCGTCCCGAAACCGTCTCAAAACTATCCAAAACATACATCGTGCCACGATTCGCCATCTTCCTAAGGGTAGGCCTAGTGCCTACCCTTACTTGGTCGGACTCGCAGGTCCGCCCCTACAATCAGGCCAGCAGGACGATGAGCATTTCGTGCCACGGCCAAGGATCAATTTTGACTTTTGAGGCAGTCTCTCTCTACCGGTCCATTCTATCGATATCATTGATCATATTGAAGATGTGCCAGCACAGAGGCCGGCACCCGCCAAAACTCCTATCCTCAATCGGACATTAGCGCTGGCAATTGCTATAGGCTCTTGACCATCAACATTTCTGAAAGCATCCGCACAATCCGAATTGATTGAAGCCGATGAAAATTTTCTTTAAACAGGAGGCACTTCGTGTTATGTATATTCACAATATGAATAGTAACTGTGCGACCAAGAGTGAGTCTTGAAGCATTAGTCCGATTGCGTGTGAACTATGCTCGGCAACGTTGACTTTTACGCGAATTCGACAACAAAGTTCGAGAGCAAACCGGTCTAATATGCAGCCGTCTAATTATACCTTATCAACTCATTAAGTCGCCGGCTCGCTATGAGTGGAAGGAGCAGACACATTTCATGGAGATAAAATTGAAGACAGCTCCACCGGATGCCGAAACCGCGATGATCGTGGATGAATTTGGTGCCTCGTGGGACTATTTGGGAACTGAAGTAGCCGATGGCATCTCTCTGGCCACCACCCAAGCAGCAGACGGAGAGGTCATTCGGGGATTCTACCGGGATGGTGCCTTGTTTATTGTGAATCTACAGGATGCAAAGAAATATTTCTGTTCGATCCACTCTGATGGTTACCGTGATTTGCGGCAGATCGAGCCTAGTCATGTCAGAGCATTTTGAGGGCAACATGTCACAGCAAGAGCAGTATCCAGGAGGTCGCCTGTCCGTGGAACGGAAGACATTCGAGCTTATTTTCTTTCTGATCTTCACGGGGTGTCTGGCAGCCATAATTCTATTCGCTCGCTAAGATCGATAAGAAGCGGAAGCAAAATATCACCCTTGTTTTTTTGCTTGGACGTCCATTCAAAAGGAAAGGGCCTATTGATCAGTCTAAACGTATGCAAATGTCTGCGAGGTGCTCAGGGCCCTTTTGTATTGCATCCAGCATTCACGATCCCCAGAGGACAGTTCGTCGTTTTGAATGGAACTTCCGGAACCGGCAAGACAACTTTGCTACGTATGTTGGCAGGTCTTGAGACACCGGATGATGGACGTATCCTGGTGGACGGAGAGACGTGGTTCGATAAGAATGAACGGGTTTGCGTGCCCCCTCAGAAGAGGAGCATCGGATTTGTATTTCAAAATTATGCGCTCTTTCCATCCATGACCGTGAGGCGCAATCTGGAATTTGCTGCAGGCCGCCGAAAAGATCCTCGAGTAGACATGTTTCTGTCAATGATTGAACTGGAAGAGCTGCAGTACAGATATCCGGAAGAACTGTCAGGAGGCCAGCAGCAGAGAGTAGCTTTGGCACGAGCCTTGATCCGACGGCCGAAGATCCTTCTTCTTGACGAACCGCTTTCCGCACTGGATGAGGCCATAAGGGAAAAGCTTCAGGAGGAAATCCTGCGTCTGCACCAAGAACTGGGACTCACGAGCATTCTCGTGTCACATGATCGAGCTGAAATTCTTCGTATGGGAGATCGCATCCTTGTCCTTCAAGAGGGTGGATTGACCTGTGAAGGTCCCCCATTCCATATAATCACGCGACCGGATGAGAAGAACGGATCGGGAGTGATCTCAGCCGGGTCCGGAAATCCGGCAAGGAGAAGCACTTAGACGGCTGAAAGTCGCTTCAACAAGAGAAGAATGAGAACCGAGATGCACCCCAATATGGCTGCCAGGATGCCGGCACGTTCAAATTCTCCCGTAAAAACAGAATTATATATTTCTAGAGAGAGTGTATTTGTCCTGCCCACAATATTTCCACCCAGCATCAACGTCAAGCCTACTTCGCCCAGCGATCTTCCAAAGGCAAGGGATAGCCCTCCGGCAACGCTCTTCTTAATGCTCGGGATTACCACAAACACGAACGTCTCAGCTTCGGACTTGCCCAAGGTGTAGGAAGCCTCGATAAGACTTATTGTGGTACTCTGCACTGCAGCCTGGACCGGCTTCACGATGAGGGGAAGGCCGGCTACGAATGCTGCAATGACTACTCCCCACAAGTTGAAGATTATTTCCACGCCAAAGACACCTGTGACAAAACGACCGATTGGTCCGGCTTTGCCAAGAATAAGAAGCAACAGGAATCCGAGAGCTACAGGAGGAAAAACAAGTGGCAGAGTAACCAGAGTATCCACTACGCTCCGAATCGGGCTACCCTTTCTGCCGAGATAATAACCGATCAGAAGACCGAAAACCGCGTGAAGCATCAGAGATATTGCTGCAACTTTTGCTGTGAATACCATGGGGAAAGCGATATTCGTGAATACATCGGAACCTGTTACGGAGTCCACTTCCATTAACCCGATCCTTCTTGTATGGTATTGCGCCTGCTATGAAAGCCCTTATACCAATGCGCGATCAAAGAAGTGACTTCGTTGAATCCGGTCCTGGCAGGTCTCCGAAGCGAAGTCAGCCACGCTAAGGCGTGGCGTTCGCAGCGGAGGAGACTTGCCAGGACCAGCCAAGAATGCTCATCTCAATATTCCCTGTGTGAAAGCGCATTGGTATTACACCGCTTTGCCGGCAGGCCCCGAGCCCTATCGATCCCAAGTGGCCAAACCTCAGCTACAATCCTGATTTCTTTAGTATTTCCCTGACCTGAGGATCGACTTTCAAGAAATTCAGGAAATTCTTGGCACCAGTGTTTGCCTCAAATCCCTTTAAAACTCCGAGAACCAACTTGATAGGGCCGTACGTGCTGCGGTCCGGTGTCAAATACCCACCTATTCTATCCTTGATATACAGCGCATCCGTCAGATTGATGAATCCTGCCTCCACCTCACCGCTTATGAGGTACGCGGATACTTGAGGTACCGTTGCTACCACGAGCAGTTTTTTTTCGACTTTCTCCATCAACTTCGTGTTCTGAAGAAATTCTTTCCCCGCTTTTCCATATATGGCGTGTTTCTCGTCCGGCATGGCTACTCTAGATACTTCGGGCTTTGTAAGATCTTCAGGCTTTTGCAGAGTAAGGTTCTTTCCGTAAGCGATAACCAGCACCCCTTCCCCAATGGGGTGGAATGAACTGAATTTCAAACCTGACGATGTCTTGAGGAACGCCTCTTCTCCGACAATGAAAGCTATATCGCCGCTCGCCTTGGCCTGCATGATGATCTGTCCCATGTTCCCATAGATTTGATCTATTTTGCCGCCACCAGATGCCTCATATGCTTGAATCATCTCTGCCAAAGGGCGCTTGTACCCTGCGCCTGCCGCCAATGTCAGCGCCTCGGCAAATGCAACGGACTGGGACAGGAAGAGTATGAAAAGTATCGACAGTAAACGGATCATTCTTACCTCCGTAATAATATGGCTATTGCAGTATATGCGGCATTAAGTTCCGCACGGGCAGAATCGGGTCAGTTTCAGAAAATGAGCAGCAGCGGCTATGGTTACTCCGTAAAAGATAGTCGGTTTCTCCACCGCAAATTGACGAAAAGAGTCATTCGTCATAACAGTACCGGTCACAAGTACAACGTCGCACCAAGCCATGTTGTTCGCTGTTTGCTCAGGGCCTTCTATCCGAATTCCATATTTGGTATTGCCCACGTTGTTCGGATCCATGTCGGTCACCCGCAGTTGAAATTTCCGGGCGAGTGCCTCGGCCATTCTCGGTTGGAGACCCACTAAAGCTACTCGAGGATTCCCGAAGTTCCGTTCTATGTAGGATGCAAGCGCTGTGGCACATTGAGGCGGCTGGTCGTCTCTGCAATGAACGCTCTTTGCAACAATTCCGAGGTGCCGGGTGATCGCATTCAATGTTGACAGGAAAATGGCCCTGCGATAATTGTTGTCCAATTCCATGGTATCAACTTCAGCCAAGGTGCCGGAAAAGCTTCCGTACATGTCAGTAAATGCTTGACCTCTGCTCCCAAGAAACTCAGCCTCCATCATCCGTTCTTTTCCTTTGATTAACGGATAATCGTGGTGTTCGGGATTGCCGATAGCCTCTTCGGGTGTGAGCGTCTTCACCCTCACACTTACGGTTTTGTCTTGCCAGGAGTTCTCTTGAATAAGATTCCGAAAGACATTGCGGAGTAGATCGAAGCAGTCCATTGTGTATTCCTGTACCTCCTTTCACGGCCAACGTTCCTTATAACCAATATGCTTTTATATAAGGAATATTGAGAGATCTGTTTTTGGCCGGTCCCGCCGGTGGCGGGATTACTTCTTTGAACGCACATCCGTATTAGTGTTTCTCAAAAGTGTGAGTTCACTTCAACTTGCACCCCGACAACAGGATCTATTGTTCTGTCCGGATTTGTACCCCATCGATTCGCGGCGGTCGGAGTGTCCCAGTTTTGCACACTTCGGTCTATGCAGGCATAATTAAACCATTTCCCCGGCTGCCAGAAAGCACCGAGAATAGTAAGCTGGAGATTTTCAAGCAACTTCCAATCCAAACCCGCGGTAACCTCCCAGCCAAGTGCGTTGTCTGGAATGGTGGGCGCATTCGCATTGTCTCGGTAGTTGACATAAGGGCTCCACGCGACCTGGTCAGTTCCATTTCCAGCGGCATTGACTATCCTCGTCACTGTGAACTTTTGAGCCGGTCGTATGTACCCGAACCCGTGCCCATGAGAACTACGCTCGGCCCATAAAAAAGATCCAAAGACATTGAGGTTGGCTGCGACAGCGTAATCCAAACGGGCTGCTGCCACCCAGGCTTCATTGATGTAGCCCTGCCTGTCTAAATCGAATGCGTTTACACCGGAACCATACGCGTACCCCAAGAGATAGGTGTACGGTTGAAAGATGCCAAAGGCTGCATTGGGTCCTGCCTGGACATAAGACTGTCTGTCGATCAACGCTCCATTACGACGGTCCGCCCCAGGCATGAATGCGTACAGGAAAGACACTTTGGCAGGTCCCATTACTGCACCCGTTTCCACCATGCAGCGCCACGACTCATTATAAAAAGGTGCCCTACCAATCAGATTGATGGACTCGTTCCAATACGCCGTCTCTGTATTTAGAAAAACTCCTCCGTCGAAATACTTCATGTAAACGCATCCGTGGCGAATGAGATCGTCGTATGGCACGAAAGTGCTACGTGCCGCCTGGAGATTCTGCGACTCAGGTCCCGCGTGCCATCTGAACACCATATATGTTGCCCCGAAATCCATTGCACCGGATCGGTAGGTCATGAAGGCTCTGGTGGATTGCTGCCTGACTCCGCTTTTATCCAATAAGTTGTAATACGGACTTGAACTCAAGCCGAGTCGCTGGTTGGCAGCTTCCTGCCAAAAGGGCTGGAACGCCAGGGCGATTCGCAGCGGCCCATTGTCGCTCACCAGGAGCATACCTTCACCCGTAGCATTGTGCGATCCGTCATACTGCAAACCGGTGCCGAACTCTTCCGGCCGCTTTCCGAAGACGATTGTGCCCCATGGAGTCTGAGCGGTTATCCACCAAAGTGTCCATTGACCGTCAGAAGTTGCTACGTCGACTCCCGGGCGGGTGTTCGTGAAGTAGTCAGACGCGTTGGGATCGCCGTAGTTACCGAGCCTGTACTTGCCACGAAATCTGATCGCCGGATTTATCCTGATTTCCGGAAAAATCTGCAAGATAGGGTACTGCTGGGAAGAGTCGGTTCCCGTTACGAGATCTTTCGCTCGCTTGCCGACCCAACCGTTCAGAGAAGCAAAATCTCCGGGTTTCAACCCCAGTGTGCCAGCCGTGCCGGCACTGCGGTCTACATTCGCTCTGCCAAAAAAGCCGTTTGAACCTTGTTGCGAGTAGTATTCGTACGTGGAAGTGAACGCTCCCCCCATCTTGAATTCCCAGGCGCACGCAAGATCACCCGTAAACCAAAATATGCCTACACAAAGCAGTGCGCATGACACATAACGACTCATCGCATCAATCCTCCAGATTAATCGGAACTAAGTCGAGCCCGATACAAGGCTCAACCAACGAATTCGACACGAGACCTGCCTCACGATGCAGATGCGCTCCAGACAGAAAGCCTTCCTGTCGTATTGCTGCTGCCCGAATCGACCGACTTCGACACGTTCTCAGCGTCGTTCCATCATTCCAGGTGTTGCTCGGGGAGAGGGACACTCTGCTCGGTCAGTGTGGTCTCGTCAGACGCTTGCCATTCTCCACTTGATTATTCACACTATGAATATATAAAACCAAAAGAACCGTCCCTGGAACTCCGTCCGGACTCCATGACTCAAGCCCGACCGTCGTATTCCGAAAGGGCCCGGACACTTGACGTCAGGCTTTGAGACGGGATGTTCTCAGGCGAAGGTACCGATTCGTCTCGTTTTTTACTACTATTTCGTATGGCGTTCTGCTTGGTGAGACATAAGCCTAAATGCCCAGACAATTCTTGTCAAGTCAATTTCTCTGGCTCAGCCAACATTTGAAGGTGTTCAGTTTTGCTTGACAATGAATTCGAAGGGATGATAGAGATTATTCACAGATTGACTATTCGTTCTCATGACTGGAGAATATGAAGACACGAAACCCAGCAGATTATCCGGTCCTCGGCGTGCTCTATCTCGGGCCTGCTCACGGATACGATCTCTGCCGTGAACTTCGCGAGCGATTGGGTGAAGTCTGGACGCTTCGAACCAGCCATATTTACGCGCTCCTGGCAGGACTGGAAAAGGACGGGCTCGTCCGACACGACCGCATCGATCAAGAAACCCGACCAGCCAAAAAAGTGTTTAGCATAACCGATGGAGGCCGACTTGTTTTTCTGGCGTGGGTGCGCTCACCTGTCATGAATGTGCGTGACATCCGGCTGGAATTCTTGACGAAGCTGCATTTTGCGAGATTCGATTCCCCCACTGCTGTGGCCGATCTCGTTACCAATCAGTTGTCAGTGTGCCGCAGCACTCAGAAGCGCTTGAAGAGAGAAGAGACACTGTGCAGGACTGAAACGGATCGCGCGGCACTCGATTTTCGTCTTGCAATGTTATCCGCCACTGTTACGTGGTTAGTGAAACTGCTCCCCCCCGATCTTCGTCGATTCGCCGAGACGGGCTAACTCTGACAAAAGGAACTGGTTCCTGCGGTATCGCTATGTCGGCCGCAAGTTGGTGAGCGAAGTGGACCGCATCGTTGATGCCAGAGCGTTTGAATGCCTGTCATTGCGAGCGAAGCGAAGCAATCGCTGAAATTAAGCGCCTGAATCCTAGGCGATTGCCACGTCGCTGCGCTCCTCGCAATGACATGTCCTCCAGCGTCTCACCTCCGTGGGCAACTGAAGGAACGCAGTAGCATCTATTCTAAAATTGCAGCATCCGGTTGCATATGGTTAGGAGGAATAAATGAATAAGAGACAATCATTCTGGGCCACAATAGTCGTAACGCTGTTATTTTGTGCCGTGCCTTTGGCGCAGGCTGCAGAACCGGATTCTGCTACCGTTTTCGCAGCAGCATCCACAACGAACGCGATGAACGACATTTCCAAAATCTTTGCGGACAAAGGACTGGGTAAAGTTGTCTTCTCGTTCGCGTCATCTTCAACTCTTGCAAAACAAATCGAAAATGGCGCTCCTGCCAACGTGTTCATTTCTGCGGACGAACCGTGGATGAATTATTTGCAAGAGCGAAAGTTGATTGAACCGGCAAGTCGATTCGATCTGCTGGCAAACAAGCTGGTGCTCATAGCTCCTGCGGACAGCTCAGTCAACAAAGTGGAAATCGCTCCAAAATTTGATATCGCTCAACTGCTCGGCAACGGCAAATTGTCAGTAGGCGATCCCGATCACGTGCCAGCCGGCAAGTACGCGAAGGCAGCGCTGCAAAAACTTGGGGCATGGACAGAAGTGGAAAGCAAACTTGCGCGTGCTGCTGACGTTCGCGGAGCTTTGGCGTTGGTTGAACGAGGAGAAGCCGCTTTTGGGATCGTGTACTCGACAGATGCGGCTATTACTTCCAAGGTCAAAGTGGTCGGAGTATTCCCGGAGGATACTCACCCCAAGATCGTATACCCCACAGCATTAATAGCCGGTAAATCTTCTGTAGTAGCAAAGAAATTCTTCGAGTTTCTCAAGTCGCCCGAGTCAAAGGCCGTGTTTCAGAAATACGGATTTACTACATTGAAATGACGGAACTATTCAGTCTTACTCCGCTTGAAGCAGAGGCTCTCCGTCTGAGCCTCTGGGTATCCTTCTGGGCCATGGCAGGCAGTCTCTTTCCCGGGATTTTAGCAGCCTGGGTGTTAGCGAGAAGCAACTTTCCCGGTAAAGCCGTGCTTGACGGTATTATTCATCTGCCTCTGGTCCTGCCCCCAGTGGTGATAGGTTACCTGCTCCTCGTACTCCTGGGGAGGAAAGGAATACTCGGAGCCGCTCTTTACAACACATTCGGTATCGAGTTCGCCTTCAACTGGAAAGGAGCAGCAGTCGCCTCGGCTGTGGTAGCTTTTCCCCTCCTGGTCCGCGCGATCCGACTCTCGATAGATTCTGTGGACCAAGGGCTGGAAGCTGCAGCCCGTACTTTAGGCGCAGGTCCAGTGAGAGTTTTCTTTACAATCACCATTCCTCTGGTTATTCCCGGGATAATCACCGGGATAATCCTTGGCTTTGCCAGGAGCCTCAGCGAATTCGGAGCCACCATAACGTTCGTGTCCAACATTCCGGGCGAAACAAGAACATTACCGCTTGCCCTTTACACCCTGACTCAAGTACCCGGTGGGGACGCCGGCGCACTCAGGCTCTGCGTCATTTCTATCATAGTGGCCATGCTGGCCCTCATGGCTTCGGAAATGCTGGCCAAACGGGTCGCCTCGAAAATGAAAGGCTGACCCGTGCTTGAAATCAAGGTAAAAAAGAAGCTTGGTGCCTTCACTATCGATGTGGATTTCTCAACGGGAACCGCTGGGGTGACCGCTTTATTCGGACGTTCCGGAGCGGGAAAGACATCCGTAATCAACATGGTTGCCGGGCTTTTTCCGCCAGATAGCGGACTCATTGCCGTCAACGGCCGGAGACTCTTCGATTCCGAGCAACTCATAGACCTTCCCCCGGAAAAGCGGCGGTGTGGATACATCTTCCAGGACGGCCGCTTATTCCCTCATCTCACGGTAAAAGCCAATCTCACGTACGGAATGAAGCTGGTGCCTCGTTCCGAGCGTTATGTGAGCTATGAGCAAGTCATTGAAGTCCTCGGTATTCGCCACCTGCTGAGTCGCAGACCTACGAAGCTTTCGGGAGGAGAAAAGCAAAGGGTTGCCATAGGTCGGGCTCTATTGACAAGTCCAAGCCTGTTGCTCATGGACGAGCCTCTTGCCTCTCTGGATGTTGCCCGGAAGGGAGAGGTTCTGCCATTCGTAGCTCGCCTTCCCCGAGAGTTTTCCATTCCCATTGTGTACGTGAGTCACTCTCTGGATGAGATCCTAAATCTTGCCGACACGGTTGTGCTCCTGGAGTCCGGAAGAATCGTCGCAAAGGGTAATGTGGAAGACTTGTTGAGCCGCCTTGATCTGCAGCACTTTGCCGGACACTTTGATGCGGGTGTTGTTCTTGGCACGGTAGTTCAAGAACACAATAGAGTCCTCGGTCTGACCACTTTACAATTCGCAGGCGGGATTCTGAAGATACCTCTCTTCGATGTACCGGTGGGCGAGCATCTGCGAATCCGGATTCGGTCGCGTGACGTAGCGGTCTCATTGAACCGGCCAGACAAGATCAGTGTTCAAAACATCTTTCCAGCGACCGTGGAGCAGATAATCGACACCCCGGAATCCCTTGTGGACGTCAATCTGAATATCGGTTGTCCTCTCTTTGCGAGAATAACCCCTGCTGCCAAGGCAGATCTCAGACTCACTCCCGGCCAGCACGTGTATGCGCTTGTGAAAAGCGTCGCCATTTCTCGCGGAAACACAAACGGCAGAAATGAGAAAGAATGAGATGTAGCGCGAGCTCGCACAGATTCGTCCACTCGTTCTCAATCGTGTTGAAAAAGATCCGCGTGAAGAGTAATACGCAATGTGCGTTCAAATAAGTAATCCCGCCACCGACGGGAGCAAATCCGGTCCCGGCATGCCTCCGAAGCGAAATCAGCCACGCCAAGGCGTGGCGTTCGTAGCGAAGGAGATTTGCCGGGACCGGCAAATAACAGGTGTCTCGTAACCATTCAGTTACACGGGGTAGAGATTTCTACAGCCCCATAGGGGCTACCCAACAGTAGCCGTGGGTGCAAACCCACGGAAGCGATACGGGAAGTCTTTTGTTTTCAAGACCCTGAAGGGGTCGACCCACGACATTTGAAAATTATTGCCTATCGGTGGACCCTTTCAGGGTCATTCAACTATGCATAGGGGCGTGCGGCGGTCCACGGGTTGACGAAAGCGTCTCAAAACCTGCGCACTGCGGCGAATCACGCAAGCCGGACGGGAGGACCTGCTTCTGGGAAAAAAGCAGTCCCGTCAAGTGAAGATCAGGCGAGGTTCGATCCGAGTGTACTGTCCGTTATAAGGTCATGGTCTCCCTCCGGCTGCTTACGTGAATGCCACCTCGCCGGATACCCAATGGTGGTAGAGCTTCCTGAGATTTATGGTCGTGCAAATAAGGTCCCACTGGGCCTTTACGTTGTCGATTCCGGCCACGGTCCATCGCCGAAAGCTTAATGCGCTCTTGATCCAGGCAAACGGTGGCTCGATAATCTTCTTTCGAGTCTTCAGGCGCTCTTTGTTCTCTGGTTTTTCCCTCTTGCTGCGGTGTCGTTCTAGGGCCGCCTCGTAAACGCTGAGGTCTATGAGGCGTCCGTTCTTGCTCTTGGAGCATTTCCAGCGATTGGGACACGTTAGAAAATCCTTGCAGTGATACCTGCGAACCTCATTGTGGTTCTTGCCGTTAATTTTCCGCTGATGAAAAGGCAACAAGCGCCCTTCAGGGCATATGAAGCAATCACGCTCCTGATCAAAGACGAACCGGGATCGGTGATAGAGATCCTCATCCGCACCTCTCTCGGAAACAATTTCCCCTGACGATTTCCCGATAAGAATGCCGTATTCTCGCTCATGGGCCAGACCTATCTGCCCTGAGGAAAAATATCCCCCGTCCGCCACATTTTCCTCTGCCACAGCGCCCAGATTCTCTTTCACCTTGTCGAGCATGGGGACCAATTGCCCGTTGTCGGCCCCATCCGTGACCACATCTGCGGCCACGATAAGGCCGCTCTTTTGGTCGGCAACCGCCTGAGCGTTGTACGACAAGTCTTTGGTCCGGCGATTCTTCATAAAGCGAGCTTCCGGTTCCGAAGGGTGAACTGACTTCTTGTCCGATTCATCCAACTCCTTCAGAGCCTCTTGTATCCGCTGTTTCCGTTTCAATCCGTCTTGCATGGACTGCGGAAGGCGATACTCACCGGTCTCTTCCCGCTCGGCTCTCTCTATCTCAGTCATCGCATCGGCAATCGTGCGGTCCAATCTCTCCGAAACACTTTCCAGAAACCTCTCCAGGTGCTCACGACCCCGAGCCTTGTCGTTGGATGAGACGGCTTGGATCTTGGTCCCGTCCACGGCATGAAGAGCTAGACCGATCAGATCGGCCTTCAGAGCAACACGAATCGACTGTCTGAACAGATGCCTCAATGATTTCTTGTTCGCCTTGAAGAATCGCCATAAGGAATTATGATCCGGAGCATTCATCCCCGTCAGCCAAATCAGCCCCATATTCTCAAGGCAACCCTTTTCAAGCTTACGGGTACTCCTGATCCGATTGAAGTATCCGAAAAGCCACACCTTCAACAGAAGATCTGGCGCATACGGAGGACGTCCTGTATCGCTGTCGGGAACCTCGATTCCCAACTCGGACAGATCCAAGGAATCCACGAAATCTCGGATAAAGCGCGCCGGGTGATCCTTAGCCACCCAGTCTTCCACTGACGGCGGAAACATCAAGATCTGTTCGTAATCGGCCCGGATCTGTTTGCCCATGACAGCCTCGTGGTTGTTGAATTCCTCTCCTTTCTAGTACATCTCTTGGCAAATCGCGAGCCCAAAATGGAGTTTTGAGACAGTTTCTGACACCCGTGGCTACTATTGGGGCCGCCCTTCCAGGGCGTGCCCGGCTATGACTAAATGGATACGGTGTCTCAATATTTCCTCTATGAAAGCACATTGGTATAAGCTATAATAATTGTCTTGATGAATTGTAGTTACGATTTTGCGATCGAGATGTCGAATTGATCGAGCTCAAGCGGTCTCAAGATGTCTTCGGCTTGTCTGTGTTCGAGATAGCCGAATTATTTAGGATAAGCAGTTTTATCGCTTGCGTACTTATATGTCGCGCATTTTGCAGATCGTTAAAGTGTATTTTATAGTCTTGTTTCTTTCGTTTTTTGACGAGAATCATTGGACATCGTATTAATATTACACTTGACTCTCATGAAACTGCTTAAGTGACCTGTTGAACTCTTGACGAAAAGTAGAACCTGATAAAATGCAGATTTTAACCGGTGAAATGTGAAATAGATTGCCATGGCATCTGATATTAGGACATGCAGAAATGAAACTTTTTGAACTGTTTCTTAATTTGACGCCATTTTTTGGGAACAAGATCACATTCTCCAATGTCAAGAGCAGAAAAGAACTCTGTCTTTTTTCGTAATTGCTATGGGGGGACTGAATTTTATGAAAATTTTTCCTAAGTTAGAGAATTGGGCAAACAGAGAGGAATGTGGTCGTAGACTCATTCTTGAGCAATTGGAAGCACGGATTGTCCTGGATGGAGCTGTGACTGACGCGCAGGATGTGCACGACGGCACTGCGGATACCGGTCAGGTTGACAGTCTCGGCTGGGTGTACGTCGACAACGGCTGGTGGCAAGAGGACAATGGAAGCGGCTGGTGGTGGGAAGAGGCTACCGGGTGGTTCTGGAATGAGCTCACTGGATGGTGGGTGCTGAACTCCGGTGATTTCTCCTACTGGTATCACGGTGAACACCAGTTTTGGGCACAGGAAATTTCCACAGACGCCTGGTTTTGGTGGGACGACATTACCGATCAGATTTGGGAACCAGCATTCACCTGGTTCGCGGACCAGGTCAATTCAGAGTGGATGTGGGTCTACAACGATTGGAATGGCAGCCACTTTTACGCCGACGACCTGCAATATTTTTATCAAGATCACAATGACAGTGCCTGGTCGTGGTTTGATGCTGTCAATGACGCTGCATGGAAGCCTGCTTTTACATGGTATGTGGATGGCTCCGGGGTACAGGTGTTCAATGATTGGCATTCCAGCGAGTACATCTGGGGCAACGACTTCCATTATATTCAACAACATACGTCTTCATACGTGAATGATGCTCCCCTGATAAGTGTCACTGGGACTCAAACCGTCGATGAAGACACGAATCTCACGATTCCTTCGATCTATGTGTTCGATGTGGATTCAGGGAATAGTCTTCTCGAGGTTACTCTTTCCGTGCAGCACGGTACCCTGACTCTCTCTACCATTACCGACCTCGTTTTTATCTCCGGTGGCGGCACAGCAGACGCGTTAATGGTTTTCCAGGGTACTTCGAGCCAGATCAATGCCGCTCTCCATGATATCGTATACCGGCCGGACAGCAATTTCTACAGCTCTGATGCCTTGGCCATTGTTGTGAACGATCTGGGAAATTCAGGTTCGGGTGGAGCACAGTCCGTCTCTGAGTCAATTCCGATAACCGTCAACGCGGTGAACGATGCACCTTGGTCGGATCAAATTCCGAATCCTTCGCCAGTCGACGAGGACTTCGGGATCTTCGAATATAACATAAGCTCGTATTTTCACGATATTGACAGTGTCCTGAGTTACAGTCTCGGATCTGTAACGTATTACGACGGGCTCACGCTTGGAAATCTGGTTGTCGATCCAAGCACCGGCACTGTGACCTTCACGAACACTCCCAATTCGAATGGATGGGCTGAAATTCAGATCATAGGAAGTGACGGCCAGTATACAACCAGCCAAACGTTCACATTTACGGTTAATCCAGTAAACGACGCGCCGGTAGCTGTGGACAATAGTGTCACCACGCAGGAGGACACCTCTCACATCTTCATAACTGCAGAATTCGGATTCAGCGACGTTGACGCGAGAGACCAACTCCAGGCTGTTCAGATTACTTCTCTACCCACTGCAGGTCACCTGCTGTTAAACGGCAGTGACGTAGCCCTGAATCAGATCATTTCCATAGCAGATATCAATGCTGGAAACCTTACTTTTATGCCTGATACCGGCGCTAACGGCGCAGACTATGCTCATTTTCAATTCAAGGTTTCTGATGGAACCGTGTTTAGCACAGCGGCGTACCTCATGACGATTAATGTCAGCTCGGTGAACAATGTTCCCACGGGTGCAGACAATACAATCGTCATGCAGGAAGACACATCTCATGCATTTATGGCTGGAGAATTCGGATTCAGTGACGTCGATACAGGAGACCAACTTCAGGCGGTTCGGATCACCTCTTTACCGACCGCAGGGCACCTGTTACTGAACGGGACCGACGTGATCCTGAATCAAATCATTTCCATAGCGGACATCAATGCTGGGAATCTTACCTTCAGTCCGGCTCCTGACGCAAACGGCACAGGGTATGCTTCGTTCCAGTTCAAGGTCTCTGACGGTATCGTATTCAGCAACTCAGCGTACGCAATGACGCTGAATGTCACTCCCGTGAATGATGCACCAACCGGGGCGGACAATACTGTCTCCATGCTGGAAGACACGTCTCATGCATTCACTGCCGCAGAATTCGGGTTCAGTGACGTCGATACAGGAGACCAACTCCAGGCCGTTCAGATCACCTCTCTGCCCACCGTAGGGAATTTGAAACTGAACGGGATCAATGTGACCCTGAATCAGATCGTCTCCATAGCGGACATCAATGCTGGGAATCTTACCTTCAGTCCGGCTCCTGATGCAAACAGCACAGGATATGCTTCATTCCAGTTCAAAGTCTCTGATGGTACCGCATTCAGCAATTCAGCATACGGAATGAATCTCAATGTTACCCCCGTGAATGATGCACCAACCGGGGCGGATAATACCGTCTCCATGCTGGAAGACACGTCTCATGCATTCACTGCCGCAGAATTCGGGTTCAGTGACGTCGATACAGGAGACCAACTCCAGGCCGTTCAGATCACCTCTCTGCCCACCGCTGGGAATTTGAAACTGAACGGGATCAATGTGACCCTGAATCAGATCGTCTCCATAGCGGACATCAATGCTGGGAATCTTACCTTCAGTCCCGCTCCCGATGCAAACGGCACAGGATATGCTTCATTCCAGTTCAAAGTCTCTGATGGTACCGCATTCAGCACTGCTGCGTACATCATGACCGTCGATGTCGATTCTTCAAATCACGCTCCCACCGGCGCAGATAATACTGTAAGTATGCTGGAAGACACGTCCCATGTATTCGTGGCGACCGAATTCGGATTCAGTGACATCGATACGGGAGACCAACTCCAGGCTGTTCAGATCACCTCTCTGCCCACTGCCGGGAATTTGAAACTGAACGGGACCAACGTAACCCTGAATCAGATCGTAACCATAGCGGATATCAATGCTGGGCACCTCACCTTCAGTCCGGTTCCTGATGCAAACGGCACGGGGTACACTTCATTCCAGTTCAAAGTCTCTGACGGTACCGCATTCAGCAACTCGGCGTACGCAATGACACTCGATGTCACTCCCGTGAATGATACGCCGACGGCAACTTTCCAGACGATTACGTTAACGGAGAATGCGGTGACTCAGGTGAGTCTCGTTGCAGATGATGGCGACCCGGAAGTAACCCAGACTTTGACTTACTTTCTTGAGACAGTTCCTGCCAACGGCGCGCTTTATCTGACACAGCTCGATGCTCAGAATGGGACCAATCCTCTCGCAGCCGGGGCGTCCTTTACCGGCGGAACACTCTGGTATCGATCGACATTGAATAATGACGCGGATACCTCGTTCATGTTTCATGTCCGGGATGATGGCGGAACAGCGAATGGCGCGAACGATACAAGCGCTTCTGCAGTAGCAGCAGTTACGGTGACATCAGACAATCAGGCTCCTGATGCGGGAAATTTCGGTGTATCGGTAAATGAGGACAGTGTTGTTACCATCACGGGATGGAATTTCACTGATGCTGAAGGAAACCAGGCACAAGCGATCAGGATAACCGACCTGCCCGATCACGGCACGTTATTTATCGACGCAAACGACAATAATCAGGTCGATCCAGGAGAAGCCATCGCGCTTCAGTCCTGGCAGGGAGGAGTAACTTTCACCTTCGATGACGGGTACCTCAACAATTATCAGTATGCTTTCCCTGTCCTGGAGCAATACGGTGTAGAAGGCGTCTCGCTTGTAGTAACAGGCAATGTGCAACAAGGGCTGTCCGACACGATGAGCTGGGCTCAACTGCTGGAGATGCAAGCTGCCGGATGGGAAATTGGTAGCCACAGTATGACGCATGCGGACCTCACTACATTAACGGATTCGGAGCTCATTTACGAACTCTCGGAATCGAGAAACTTATTGGTTGAACATGGACTGACCGGAACAACGTTCGCGTATCCTTATGGTGCTTTTGATCAAAGAGTTGCCGAATTTGTCGCTCAGTACTACGAAGGTTGTCGAGAGGCGTGGGGGAATGATGGGATCACTGAAATTCCCGGCAATCCCTATAAGATTTACAACAGACAGGTGACTCACACCACGACTCCCCAAGAAGTAATACAATGGATCGATGACGCAGTCGCAAATAACCAGTGGCTGGTACTTTCGTTCCACGGGATCGTAACAGGAGAGGCTTCTGTTTATCAGTATAATGTGAACGACCTGGAAACCATTGTAAGTTATGTTTCGAGCCACAATATTGCCACGCCGACCATCAGTGAAGCGTTGAATAATGAGTTGTCCCCAATTAGTTGGGCCGATGCAACAACCAAACTGAAGTACATCGGTGACCAGAACTATAGCGGATACGATTCCTTCAAGTATGTAGTGATCGACTCAGCCGGTTCGGAGGGAGAAATGCCTGACGATGCCGGAACAGTTATCGTCACCGTGCATGCGGTGAACGATGCTCCCGTGAACTCATTGCCGGTTGCTCAGACCACAGATGTAAATACCGCATTAACATTCAGCACGGTGAACAATAATGCGATTTCTATTTCGGACGTAGATGCCAGAACCGATGCTATTGAAGTTCAGTTGACAGTGACAGAGGGGACTCTGACGCTTGGAGGAACCACCGGCCTGAGCTTTACTGCCGGCGACGGCACTGCTGATTCCACCATGACGTTTACCGGAAAAATAGCCTCTGTTAATGAAGCTTTTCAGGGCATGAGTTACACGCCGACCACAGATTACAGTGGAGACGCAGTTTTTCGGATCGTGACAAACGATCTGGGGAACAATCCTTCGGGCGAACAACTGGATACTGACGAGCTGGGCATTACCGTTCGTCGTTGATAAGATTTCAGAGTTAAAGAACGCATCGGGAAGGAGCTTTTCAGAAGTTCCTCCCGAACCGCACACATTCAGACGTCAGGCATTCTCGATTTTTTGTGGTAATTTCCGGTCCGGCTACGAACCGGTTGCGCTGAATTGTGATTGCAGCTCATCACCGGTATTACAACAATTGCCAAAATTAGTGTCCGATTGAAGATTAAGAATATTGGTGGGTGCCGTGCCTCCGTGCCGGCACATCTTCAATATGATCAATGATATCGATAGAATGGACCGGCAGGGACGCCGGTCCCCACCAGTATCTTGTATTGGAGCATGGGATAAACGTCTGAATTTTTGGCAATCGCTATAGATCACGTGTTGTACGTTCTCAGCATGGCTTCAAGCACGGCTCCGGCAATGGCTCTGGCTTTTTCTGAGACTCTGAAGCAATAGGAGGCATCACCGCGAGGATCGATATCGCCGATCTTGAGATTCCGCGTCACAGAAGTTCCCGGTCGGATCAAACCTCTCAAAATTCCGCCTATCTGTGCTGTCACCGGTTCATCGGATACGGACCCGATCGCCTGGCCTTCTGTCACTGGCGTCCCTATCGATAATTCCGACAGAAAGACCCCCTCTGCCGGGGATCTGAGCACCCGCAAAGCGGAATGTCCGTTTATCGAACCGGGAACTCCCGTATTTGGCGAAGCATATCCCTCGGTGATCAATCGACCAAGGTCATGACCTCTGTTCGTCTCTATCACAAAATGCGCGTCCCTGCCGGCATTGAAGCCGGGTCCTAAAGCGACGACCAGAGGAGCATCCGATGTGGAAATTCCGAGATTTCTTTTCGCCAGTATTGCGTCGATCACGATATCGGGTTGAAAGCTTGTCTTACACAAAGCATCGGGGTCAACAAGCACAGGAATCACTCTTCTACTCCAGTGGCCTTCCACTTCTTCCGCCCGATCGACTCTCTCTGCTCTGATGTTCTCGACAGTCCAGCTTTTCTCGTACACAACCTCACAAAAGCTAACCGAACGTCTTACAGCCAGCGGTTTTTCAATCTCGGTCATGAGTATTCTGAAGAAACCGGAAGGATGCAGCCTACAAGCACAGCCTGTGGCCATTTCTCCGGCTCCGCGAATGAGTATTTTCAACTCGCTCAGATTCGAGGGTCTTGCAGCTATGTTGGTCATGGGCATGATCTTTGAATTTACGGTGTATCCGCTGATGATTGTACGTAATACTGATTCGCTCTTCTTTTCATAATCTGGGGGGCTGGAGTATCCTCTGCTCCGGACGACGCAAAAAGGTCTAATCAGTCCGCTCGGGACACTCCAGCCTTCGCTATCTTATATGGATAACTGTCTGACACAGCACTCTTTCCACCAGATTCCAAACGCAAGCTTGGAGCTCACGAGGATGATAATACCATTTTGCATGCAAGAAGTACTACTTTATAGCAAATGTCAGAATTTTTGTCCGATTGCGAAAAGCGCTTCTCGAGAAATCGGTGGGTGCTGTGCCTCCGTGCCGGCACGTCTTCAACATGATCAATGATATCGATAAAATGGACCGGCAGGGACACCGGTCCCTACCAATATCCTGTAATTCTCACGCGGAATAAACGACAGAATTTTTGGCACTGACTATATCTCACCCTCTTTAGGATAATCTACCGCAAAAAAACCCCTCTGTCTCTTCTCTGGAATCACCAACTGATGTTTGGATCTCGCGGAAATTTGATTTCCTCCCACATGGTACCCCACAACTCTTTGAACCTGTGGCCGAGACGGACTTTCAGTTTTTCCCAGTGCGTCCGCCCCTCTTTCACTTCTCCCAGGATCTCGGCAATGAGCTCTGAGAGCCGGGCAAGCTCGTCTTTGGGCAGAAATGATACAGCGCCCTTGTCAATGGCTCTCTGGAAGCTTTCAGGGGTCATGGAATGAGCAGTCAAAATCACGGAAGGGATCTTCCTTTGGGTAGCTATTTCCAGGAGTTCAAACCCTCGGACCCCCATGATGTCCAGTACTGCGAGATCGTACACATCTTTTTCGAGAAGTTCTTTCGCTCTGTGGTAATCCCTAGCAGTGATCAGATTGCAGGTTTCAAGTTGCTCCTCAATTACCGCCAGTATGTCTTCTTCATCGTCAACTGCGAGAATCTTCTTGCCACTGAGAATATCCTGATCCGCCATGTGTAACCTCCATGAAAGCCTATTTTACGAATGAAGGGAGAAAAAGCGCTACCTGGGGATAGAAGAGCATAAGGAGCAGTACAATCCAGTAGGCGGGGAGATACCAACATACTCCCTTGAGCACCGTTCCCAGAGGAATTTCCTTGTCCATTCCAGCCACCACATACGCACAAATGCCAACAGGAGGCGTTACGGCTCCCATGGTCGTCACCATGCAGAGGATGCACCCGAACCATATGGGGTCGTATCCCATCTTCATAACAACAGGGAAGAAAATCGGAATGGAAACAAGAAGGAATCCCAGGGCGTCCATCACCATTCCGGCAATCATGTAGATGAAAAGGATGGCTATAATAATGAGCCATGGCTGAACTGGAAGAGCGGCTACGTAATCGGCTACTTCAAAAGGCATGCGGCTGATCGTCAGGAATCTGCCGAGGATGACCGCTCCCGTGACAATCAGGATGATCATCGATGTGATCTTGAGAGTATCGACTACTGAAGCTATAAACCCTTTGAAGGTCAATTTACGCCGGATCAGACCGAGGACGAGAGCAAAAAAAGCTCCGGCCGCACCTGCCTCAGTCGGAGTATACGTCCCCGAGTAAAGACCAAGCATCACTAAAGCAAAGAGGACGAACATCTCAAATGCGCCTGGAATGGCTTTAATTTTCTGCCACAGAGTTGTCCGCTCACCCCCCGGACCCCATTCCGGACGAAAGACACAGAGGAGATATGCTGTGAGGCAAAACAGGCCTGACAAAAGCACCCCAGGCAACGTGCTACCCCAGAACAACTTTCCGATGGATTGTTCTGTGTAGATTCCGTACACCAGCAAGACCACACTGGGAGGGATGACGACACCGAGGGTAGAGCCGACGGCAATAGAGGAACTGCTCAAGATCGGATGATATTTGTATTTCTTCATCTCGGGCAAAGCTACGGAAGTCATGGTGGCAGCAGTTGCAGTATTGGATCCGCAAATTGCCGCAAATCCGGCACAGGCCATGATCGTTGCCATGGACAACCCGCCTCTGGTTCGGCCCATCCAGGTATATGCTGTTTCGTACAGGGTCTTGTTCACCCCTGAATAAAAGCAGATCTGTCCCATAAGGATGAACATTGGGATAACGGTGAGGCCGTACTTACTGAATACATTCCATATTTCGTTCCCGAGCATGGCAACTGCAGCATCCGGGGTGAGAAGGTACCAGAGGCCGCCCAGCCCGACAATGCCCATTGCGAGCCCCACAGGAAGCTCCAGGAAGAACATCAGACATAAGAGTATAACGATCCCGAGGAGTCCAATGGTCATTTTTCACCACCTTGGGAAGACTCGAACATTGTAAGCACATCGAGAAGAAGACAGAACACCATGAGTGCGCAAGACGCGGCAACTGCATAAGTAAAAGGCCAGAAAGGCATTTTCAGTGTTTCAGAAACCTCACCCGATGCTCTCAAAATGCCGGCCAAACTGCCGACTTTCCATGCAGCAGCGCCAAAAAACGCCATGCCAAGCACATAACTAATGCCAATTCCGATTTTTCTCACTGTTGCAGGCAAAAGAAGGCTGATAATGTCAACGGCAACATGCCCTTTCTTGAGCTGCGTGTAGGCAAGAGGCAACGCGGCAACGAGAGCACCCAGGTAGCACACGAGATCGTAAATTCCTGCCATCGGAAATCCCATCATGCGCAGTCCCATGTTTATGCAGGAAACGGCTGTCATGACAACGAGTGCGATTCCGCCGATCCAGACAAAAACGTCACTGAGCCATTCATTGATTTTCTTCAAGAGTCCCATAAATCCTCCAAGAACACGGCCGGTACAGAGACCACACCTGTAAAGTGGCGTGCGTACAAACCTCTCTTTATACAGATATCAATCTGAATCAACGTCTGCCACGAACCAACATCTCTGGAGAAATCGGATAGCAGCAGAAGAAGAAGGCAAACATCTTCTGCTGCTGCTTAAGACGAGATCGTTATGCGACCGATTACTTGTATTCCTTGCTGTATTTCTCGGTCAAAGCCTTTGCATCCTCAACGATTTGTTTGCCTGGAAGCTTCGCTTCATCCATCTTCTTGATATAGCTGTCGACGAGTGGAGCGACTTTGGCCATCCATTTCGCTCTCTCATCTGCCGAAAGCGGGATGAATTCTACTTTGTATTCTTTCTTGGACCACTCCATTGCTTCATTGGCATGATCGTCGACGTACTTTCCGGTCCAAAGGGCCTGTTCTTTTCTCAAATCGTCGAAAACCTTCTTCACGTCAGCAGGCAGGGATTCCCACTTTCTCTTGTTCATTACAACGGCGAAAGGCACCACCCACAAATCGCTGAGAGTGACGAACGGGCAATATTCAGCGTATTTCATATCCTTGAGCACGTCCATGGACGTCACGTTCCCGTGAACCACTCCCTTCTGAAGTGCTTCAGGAACATCCGACTGAGGCATACCTACCGGTGCGGCTCCCAGGAGCTTCATCCATTCAACTCCGGTCCCGGCGGCTCTCAGCTTAACGTCATTCAGTTCCTCCAGGTTATGAATAGCTTTATTTGCTAGTATTTGAGCGGTCGCGCAGGTGAACAGCGTCAGGACTTTGACATCCTTCAAGGATTGAGGATTGTATTTCTCGAACAGGTCCCACATGACCAAGCTGGCGACTTTCGCATTGGGAAACCCGATGGGGAGGTCCATTACTTCCAGTTCCTTGAACCGTCCGGGCTGATACGCAGTGGCAAGGCATCCGATGTCAGCGCCACCAGCGACGACGCCATCGTACATGCTCTTGGCCTCGAGGAGGGTTCCGCCCGGAAAGGTCTTTACCTTCACCTTTCCATTCGTACGCTTTTCGACTTCTTTCACCCAGCGTTCCATTTGGATGCACGGGAATGTGGTCGCGGGAGGAAAATTGGCGTAGGTCAAAGCTACCGTATCAGCCGCCGCAGGGGTGACCGGGGAAGACCCACCGATCGTCATCACCGAGAATAGTGCGACGGAAAGGATCCAGAAGAACCTGCTGTGCTTCATCACGAACCTCCTTGCTCTTGTTTCGAACTGAATTTGTCCAAATAGCCTCGATCCTCGAAGGTGAATGAGCCTACAAAGCTCATAATTACGCCAGTAAGATCAATGTACGTTATGTATCAGTGGGCCTCGTCAGTCGGCGCCTCCTCGTTTCTCTTTTTATCCTGTATCGCTTTGAGAATCTTGTCTGGTGTGATGGGCAGATCGGTCATGTACACTCCGATTGCATTGCTGATCGCTGCAGCGTACGCCTGTGCAGCCGACATGGCAATGGACATGCCCGATTCCTTGGCTCCGTACGGGCCTTCCGGATCGTTGGATTCCACTATGATTGAGTTGATTTTGGGCATGTCGCAGGCCAGAGGAACTTTGTACTCAAGCTGAGTCGGATTCATCGTGAATCCTCCGTCCCAGGTGTGACCCTCTGTCAGGATGCCGCCCTGACCACCCATTGCGACGGACCCTTGGAATTGACCTTCCAGCACCAGCGGGTTCAACGCAAATCCGACATCCTGTGCCACCGTCACTTCAAGCACCCGGACCTGTCCAGTTTCCGGATCGACCTCCACTTCAGCAACCGTGGTCCCAAAGGAAAACGCACCGCACATCTGACCGTGAGGATTGCTGATCCATTCTCGTTTCGGGTCCACTTTCGGCCAGTAGTCCCCTTCTCCGCTGACAGCTTTGCCGCTGGCAAGAATTTTTCGTATCACTTTCTTCAGAGGAATGCCTGCTTCGGGACAACCCTTTACGTAAATCTGACGATCCCGTGCCACCAGGTCGGCAGGATCTGCTTCCAAAAGATGGGACGCGGTTTCAAAGAGCTGTTCGCGAACCTTCGCGGCTGCATTCTTGACCGCATGGCCTCCGATGAACGTGGAAACCTGCGAATACGCCCCAGGATCGGATGGGGTGACCTCTGTATCAGCCGTGACCAGTTGCACGTCCTCCGGACGGATGCCCAGTTCCTCCGCTGCGATCTGTACCAGCATGTGGTCGTTGCCCTGACCGTTATCGACTACTCCGGAAATGACCGTAGCGCCTCCATCTTCGTTGAACTTGATTATTGCTTCCGAACCGCCGCGGATTCCCATGGGAAATCCGGTCTGCACGGAATTGCATCCGATGCCGATCCCCTGGAACGGTGGCAGCTTGCCGTATTTCTCTTTCCAGTTGGCTCGCTCGGTCGCCTTGACAACGGTTTCCTGCATCGCACAGCTTGCAACGTAGGATCCTGTGTTCGTATATTCGCCAGGTTCTCTCGCGTTGATCATGCGCATGCGAATCGGATCGATCCCGAGGTGTTCTCCAATCATGTCCAACTGGGTGTCCACCCCGCAAGCGAACGCTCTGCCGTGAATCCGAATCATGCCTCGAGGCGGCTTGTTCGTATAGATGCGATAGCCGTTATAGCGCACGTGCTCCATCTTATAGGCCTGTTCCATGCACAAGAATGGCACACTCGTGGCAATCGGCCCTGTGGAACTGTACGCGCCGCCATCCATGTAGCAGGTTACATCCCGTGAGATCACCCGACCTTCACGGTTTACTCCGGTTTTGATGGTGGTGATGAGAGCGTGCCCCTGGCGAGTGGAAATGGAATTCTCCTCGCGGGTATAGACGATTTTCACCGGTCTGCGAGTCTTACGGGCAAGGAGAGCGCAAATGAAGTCAGCCGGTGAAATCTCGCTACGTCCGCCGAATGCACCACCGATTGTGATCTTTCGGACCCGCACCTTATTGAGCGGAATCCCCAATGCATTGGAGAGGGGTTTTGCCTTCATATGCGGTCCGGCATTGGGCATCCAGATTTCCAGGTTGTCGTTCATATCGAAACGTGCCAGCACAGCATAGGGCTCGGCCTGGAAATACGAGTCTTCCGCAGCGGTAAAAGTATCTTCCTGAACGTAATATGATTTGGCGAATCCCTCTTCAACATCTCCGACGTGTATGGGCACATGGATGTTTATGTTTTGCGGAAAATTGTCGTGCAGGAGAGGGGCACCAGGGGCGATCGCTTCCATCGGATCGAACACGGGCTCCAGAACCTCGTATTCCACCCGTATACGTCCCATGGCTTCAAGTGCAACGTCCTCGTTCACTGCCGCAACGGCGGCCACTTCTTCCCCGATGAACCGCACCTTCTCGGTGGGCAGGAATTGCTGATCCTGCGTGTAGCCGAAGACACCCCATTTTTTTCCAAGAGTGTCGGCCCCTGTTACGACAGCTTTGACACCCGGAATGCGCAAAGCTTCGGATGTGTCGATATTGAGTATTCGGGCGTGCGGGTGTGGGCTGCGGAGGATCTTTGCGATCAGCATCCTTGGCAACTTGAGGTCCGCTGTGAAGAGTGCTTCGCCGGTGCTCTTCGCCCTGCTGTCCACCCGGGGCATGCTCTTTCCGATATAGGCGTAATCCGGCATCCGCTTTACCTCTCTTTTTTGGGTCCGTCCACTACGGCTTCAACTGCCTCAATGATCTTGGTATATCCCGTGCACCGACAGGTATGTCCGCTCAGTGCCGCCAGAATTTCCTTCTTCTCCGGATGCGTCTTTCTCAACAAGAGCCCTTTGGAAGTCATCAGCATACCGGAAGTGCAGAAGCCGCACTGAACAGCACCGTGATCGATAAACGATTGCTGCAGAGGATCCAATTCTCCGTCTCCGGCAAGTCCTTCAACCGTCGTGACGTGAGATCCATTCGCCTCGAGAGCCAGAGTGAGACAAGAGCGAACAGGGTTTCCATCCAGAAGGACTGTGCAGGATCCGCAGACTCCCTCGCCGCAGCCTTCCTTGGCACCCGTGAGGTCGAGATCGTCCCGCAGCAGTTCCAGAAGTGTACGGTTCGGTTCTACGGTTAAAGAATAGGGTTCCCCATTAATGGTTATTTCCAAAGGGAGTCGGTTCATTGTGCCTCCAACAGGCCGGGCCCGGAAATCGCTCGTTTCAATGCCTTTTTCAGAGCCCGTTTTGCCATCACCGAAACCATCTGGCTCCGATATTCAGTCGGCTGGGCCATGTTATTTGCTATGAAAGGCTCGGCAGCGCTTCTGGCGGCCATTCCTGCTTCATCCATCGCGTGTTCGTCCCCAACCGTCCTGTCGAAGAGGATCTTCTCAACAGCCGAAATTGCAAGGGGAGCCCGGGATACCGCTCCGATGACCACATTGCATTGAACTATACGATCGCGATCGATGCGCACGAGAGCCCCAGCGGAAACCACAGCGTAATCGATCGCGGATCGATAAGCCAATTTCTCGAAAGCCGTTCCGGTGCGCGATCCGGGAGTCGGAATTTGAATTTCAACGAGCATTTCGTCGTCTGAAAGGGTGAACGGCCGCTCCCCCACCCCGGAATAAAGCTCCGCAAGTGGAAAGACTCGTTCGCTCCCCTTTGATCGAACGACAACCTGAGCGTTCATGGCAACCAGGACAGGAGCAGTGTCTGACTGATTTGCCGAATGGCACTTGTCGGAACCACCTTCCCAGGCAAAGCAGGTTTTCCCGCCAGCTTTATTGCATGCCTGTCTCGCTCCACGGAAGAATTGTGACTGATTGAAGAATTGACAGCGATTGTCCTGGCACAAGTTTCCGCCTATGGTTCCTGCGAAATGCTGGATAGATGGGGCGCCCACAGATCTCACAGCCTCATGAAGCCCGGGCAGACGGTCTTGAATAGGCCGGTATGCCAGAATATCCGACAGCCGAACCGCAGCTCCTATGCGAAAAACGTCTTCCGATTCCTTGATGAAATCCAATTCCGGCAGCGCTCTGATACTGATCACGTGTGTCGGTGAAGTCAGGCGCTGTTTCATCCGAACCAGAAGATCGGTGCCTCCCGCGAGAATTCGGCAATTCGCCCCGTGGGTATGGAGGAGTTCCAGGGCTTCCTGAAGATTCCCCGGCCGTTCATATTCAAAAGCTGGTAAACGCACTTGTATCCTCCTCGTGGTCTCGCCCGGACATCATTCACACGGCTGTTCTTTTTCGGTCAACGGGTCGATCCCACACGAGTCAATACCTTTCTTCTTTTTTATGGCGGCAAGAACCCTTTCGGGGGTAATCGGCAGATCTTTTATTCTTACACCAACAGCATCGTAGATAGCATTGGCTATGGCTGGCGCAGTGGGTACGCATCCGGGTTCGCCGATTCCTTTGGCGCCGTAAGGTCCGGCTTCATCAATGGTTTCGATCACCACCGGTGTCAGCGGGATGGAATCTTTTGCGGTCAGAATCTTGTAGTCCCGGAAATCCGGATTCATGTTTCGGCCTTTGTCCAGAATGACCTGTTCTGTGAGGGCATACCCAACTCCCATAAGAACACCGCCATATACCTGGCCGTCCAGCAGCAAGGGATTGATGGCCCTTCCCACATCGTGAGCGGCCACATAGTCCAGAATTTCCACCTTACCGGTTGCTTCGTCAACTCTTACGCGCACGCCATGGGTTCCGAAGGAATAGGTTGCAGACATATTACCACGAAAATCGCGTCCCATGTTTTCGTTGGCCGGATCGTAAAAATAATCCGCCATCATCATCTCCCCGTTGGGAGTAAAATGAGCGTTCCGCAACAGCTTGGAGATCGGCACTTTTACCGCAGGGCTGCCTTTGACAAATGCAGAGCCTTCTCTCAGAACCACGTCATCAACATGAGCTTCAAGGGCCTGAGCTGCCAGTTCCAGAAGACGTTTTCGTATCTTTGCAGCCGCGCCCAGAGCAGAGTTGCCCGCAACAAAGGTCGTCCGGCTCGCGTGGGCGCCCACATCCCACGGACAAACATCAGTATCCTGATGAATCACATTTACATTGTCCACGCCTATTCCCAGTTGCTCCGCGACAATCTGCGCCAATATGGTATCCGCTCCCTGTCCCATGTCCGAAGCACCGGTGAACACGTTCGCATTACCGTAATCGTCCATTTTGATGATCGTTCCGCAGCCGTCGGACTTATAGATCCGCGCTCCACCGCCGACGTGAATAAGGGAGGCCACACCGGTCCCGACCCCCGGCTCCTTTGGACGCTCAAGCTGCAATTTTTCCAAGACTGCCTCGATACACTCGGGAAGTCCGCATGTGGTGATACGGAATCCCTGCGGTGTAACTTCACCCGGTTGATTACAGTTGATACGTCTGAATTCCATGCGATCTATACCCGCGGCCTCTGCGAGCATGTCTATGGCGCTTTCTATGGCGAAGGTCGCCTGAGGATTGCCATAACCCCGCATGGCTTGGGAATAGGTGTTGTTAGTATACACACATTTCGCCACGTAGCGTACATTCGGCACTCGATAAAGCGAAGTGATGGGCATCATCATAACTGACGGAGTAGTTACACCCCAGGAAGTGTAAGCGCCGTTGTCCAAAACCATGGACATATCGCGATAGAGCAACTTGCCCTCTTTATCGCACCCCATGGATATGTGGATGATGGTAGGTTGTCGCGTGGAGGTGGCCACAAACTCTTCTTCACGACCGAACATTATTTTCACCGGACGTCGTGCATGCCAGGCGAGAAGAATCGCCACGTGTTCGTACGCATAGGTGTCCAGCTTGCTGCCGAAACCGCCGCCGATGTACGGCTTGATCACCCGCACTCGACTGTTTTTGAGACCCAGTGCCTTCAACGTTTCCAGGAAATCCTTTTGGGCAAGAGACGGAATCTGGGTATTTGTGTGAATAGTCAGATTGTTCGCATGATCGAAATCCGCAATGGCCCCACTGGTGCCCATGCAGCAATGCGTCACCCAGGTGGTGGTGAAGCGCTCTTCAACATTGAAGGCTGCATCACTCTTTGCTGCATCCACGTCTCCATAATGGAGACTCCAGGGCATTTTCAGAATATTCGTCTTATGATCCTCATGGACTAAAGGGGCATCGGGCCGCATGGCTTCTTCCGGATCGAACACTGCAGGAAGAGCTTCGTAGGTGACCTCAATGAGATCGATTGCTTTTTCGGCAATTTCCGGGTCCGTGGCAGCCACTGCAGCAACTTCATCGCGATAGGATCTTACTTTGCCGGCCTTCAGCGGTGGATTGTCTTTGTAGACACCCATACGAATCGCAGGAATATCTTCACCGGTCAGGACCACTCGTACACCCGGCAAGCTTTTCGCCTTTTCAGTGTCGATTTTCACGATACGAGCGTGAGGATACTTGCTGTAAAGAATCTTGCCATAAAGCATTCCCGGCAGTTTGACATCCTGGATGTATTGAGCTCTACCCGTAGCCTTGCTCACGGCATCCACCTTGGGGACTCTCTTGCCTACCGCTGTAAACTCTTCCATAGTTTCCATATCCTGTCTGCTGATCGCGAATCGGTGCAAGAAGCGCAAACGATTCTAGCACCTTGGAGTTCCGGACAGTTTCACTCGTATAATCTGATGACGAGGCCGTATCCGAACCGTTTGTTACGAGTCGGAAGAAGAGCCGGCTTCTCGCACTACTACCCCAATATCCTCAGAATCTTTCTGGATAACGGCTTTCACGGATTCAAAGATAGGCACGTATCCGGTGCAGCGACAGAGATTTCCGGCCAACGCGTGCTGTATTTCTTCATCTGTCGGTCGAGGATTCTCGTCCAGAAGTGCCTTGGAGGACAAAATCATGCCGGGACTACAGAATCCGCATTGAATTCCGCCATGTTCGATAAAAGACTTCTGTAATGGGTGCAGCGTGCCATCCGGCGAAGCGAGTCCTTCAATGCTCAGGACATCCTTGCCTTCCAGTTCCACGGCAAGATAAAGGCATGAATTTACGGCGAGACCATCTACGATGACCGTACACGCACCGCATTCACCACTGCCGCAGCCTTCTTTGGTACCTGTCAAACCCAATTCTTCCCGCAATAAGTGGAGCACCGTCCAGTGCTCCTCAATCGACATTTCCATGCGATTACCATTCAGGATAAACTTTATGTCTTTGGACATGCAACCTCCACAGGGCTAAGAGCTTGAGATTCGTAGTGAAACTCTCAATGAGCATAGGCGCTGAGCTGAAAACTTTGCCGCTCAGGCCTCCTGGTGGCGGCCGGCGTCCCTGCCGGCCCATGAATAGCTCACAAGGAAAAACACAGCCAATCCACTCATGTTCTTCAAGTTCCCGCAAATCTCTTCAAACTTTGGGCCGGCAGGGACGCCGGCCCCTACTGGGGCATGCAGGATACTTCTTATTTTTGCGTCTATGGGGACGATGGGATTATTGCCCAACATCTGAATCCTTCAAAATCCCGCTTTAGAAAAAGGGTTGATCACCTATCAGCTCTCTGAAAATGAGTCCTCTTCCTGGTATATCACGCCTCCAACGCCCCAATTCTCTCCAGGCATTTCATGCCCATGCGCTTCACGAACACACCAACCATTTCACGCCGGTACCAGGCCAATCCTCGAATACTGTCTCGAACACGCGATTCCTCTGCTGCCAATTGCCCGGCTTCATCCAGTATCTCTTCGGTGATTTCCTTCCCTACAAGGTACCTCTCGGCATTCAGAGTGCGAATCGGAGTGGGAGCAGCTACTCCCAGGGATACCCGCGCCTTGATGCACCTGTTGGAGCCCTCTTCAAGACTGAGCAGAACCCCCACTCCAATAAGCGGAAGTTCCATAGCCGCTCTCCGACCGAATTTCTGGTAAGCGCCACCAGTGCGTGCAGGTTGTTTAGGGACAACGATTTCCGTCAGGATTTCTCCGGGTTCCATTACGGTCTTGCCAGGGCCCTCGAAGAAATGGATCAAATCCACGCTACGGGCTCCTGTAGTACCGTAGATGCTCACCGCGGCGTCCAGGGCTATGAGAGGAACTGCTCCATCAGCAGACGGAACAGCGTTCACCAGATTGCCCCCTATAGTGGCCACATTGCGAATCTGTACCGAGCCGATGTGCTGTACCGCATCCTGGATTATCGGGTAGTGCTTCTTTATTAACGAAGATGTCTCCAAAGTCCGGTGGGTTACGAAGGCGCCGATGTGCAACTCACCGGTATCAGGATTCAACCGAAGCCGATCCTGCCCGGGAATATGTTTCAGAGAAATCAAATAGTCGGGAGCCATCTTCCCGGACTTGACCTTGACCAGGACATCGGTTCCCCCGGCCACGTACATGGCCCCATCTCCATGGGACCTGTGCAATGAAATCGCCTCATCAAGTGTCTTGGGAACCAGGTACGTGAATTTTTTCATGCTTGCCTCGGTTTGAAGGATTCAAGAGTGAGAGAGAAGTTCATGACAGCATCTCTCAGAGCACCTTACTCTGTAGGACGATTATCGAACACACGTTTTGATTTCCTGTCAGATCGCGGCAGTGAGCCGTATTCACCGACCTCGACATCGCAGCTCACCATCACTGCCTTTTTTACGGCAGCCGCCACCTTGGCTTGAATTCTGGGATATTCAGACTTGTCAGAGGACTCGCAGCACTCCACACGCAATTTCATATAATCTTTTCCATCTTCTCGTCGATCCAGACTAATCTGATATTCGGAACCGATGTCATCTATTCTTGACAGGACGGAGTCGATCTGACCGGGGTAGATGTTCACTGCACGGAAGATGATCATGTCGTCGGAACGCCCGAGGAGTCGATCGTGGAGAGGCAGAATGCTTCCACAGGAGCACGGACGATCAATGAGTCTCGTCAAATCTCGTGTCCGATAGCGAATAAGTGGTGCTGCCTCTTTTTGGAGTGTGGTCACGACCATTTCCCCGATCTCACCTGGAGGAACAGGCTCCAATGTAGTGGGATCCAACATCTCCAGAATGTAGTAGTCGGCCCAATAGTGAATTCCCTCATGGGCCGTACACTCCTGACCGGTGCCCGGGCCGTACAATTCGGTCATTCCGACAATATCAAACATCTGCTCCAGACCGAGCAACTGGCGAATACGTTGACGCATGGATTCGCTAGTACGTTCGGATCCGAAGATCATTTTCTTGAGAGCGATTTTGTCTCTAATACCCCGGCGATTAACCTCCTCGGCCATGAGAAGTCCCATGGAACCAGTACAACACATGACCGTTGACTGAAGATCCACCAGGAACTCACAATGTAAGTCTATATTTCCCGGTCCTACCGGAACAGCCATCGCCCCGAAACGTTCACACCCCAACTGGAACCCGATCCCTGCAGTCCATATACCGTAGCCCACGGCTATCTGAACCCGGTCCTCAGTCGTAAGCCCGGCCATTTCATAACATCGGGCAAAAAAGTAGCTCCAGTCATCCACGTCTTTTTGACTGTAGGAGAGAATTTTCCGTTTCCCTGTAGTTCCGGAGGATGCATGAATACGAACCACTTCAGACATCGGCACCGATAACAGAGGATAAGGATATCCGGCACGTAAATCGTCAGCGGTCGTCAAAGGCAGCCGACGGATATCATCAAGGGATTGAATATCGTCCGGTGTCACTCCTGCCTGCGCCATTGCCCTCCTGTAATACTCGGACCCTTCATACGCGTGCTTCACCGTCCACTTGAGCCCCTTTAACTGGTGGGCATGGAGTTCGGCCGTATTGGCAAAAGAGGGGAGAAAGGTTCTAGGCATTCAAGCCTCCTCACTTCAGATTCGTTGCCATGCGTGTGTAATGCCGATAGCAATCAAAGGAGCAATACAGGGAAACCCTTCTTGTAAGAAGTGTTTCCCCGAACCCCTTCCCAAGAACTTCTAATATTCGCCTAATTTCTGGTTTTTTCCCGAAAAAACCAGGAATTAGGCGAGTGTTAAAAGTTTTTTGGAGGGTTTGGGGAACCTTTTTTACAAAAAAGGTTCCCCAAGTCTTACTGCTTTGAGAGCGCATCGGCATTACACGCGCATAGGGTTTTGGAACGAAGGATTGACGTAGCCGCTGCGTCCACAGCAAGAGTATCCGGCGCAACGATCACGCCGTAGTCATCGCGGGCACTTTCGATGCTCACGTAACCGTTTTGAACGTCGGCAGCCACTTCGTCAGGATCCCGCTCGAACGGATTGCCGTAACCTCCTCCACCTGCGCTGTAGAAGGCTACCTGGTCGCCGGGTTCGGCAAACGTGAGACCGCTCGGATCGGCAGGCTCGTCATTCTTGAGAAACCGCGCAGTGGAAGCATTGCCGCCACCGAAGAGGCCTTCAGGCGGATAACGAAAACGACCTGCTTGCACAGCAATGGTGACCGGAGGAAGAGGAGCAAATTCGTCGTCCGGCACACGAATCACCATCTTGCGTCCCAAACCTCCCCGTCTTTTTCCGGGCCCTCCTGAATCGAGCAACAGGCCCCTCTGTTCGACAAGCAAGGGGGTGTCACTTTCGAAGATCTCCACCGGGGTGTTTGCACCGTTGGCAGGGAAAATAGCACAGTGATGGCCGTCCATGGACCCGCTCGCACCCAGTCCTCCGCCGCGAATAATCATGGTGAACCAGGGTTTTCCATTGTGCCTTCGCCCGTACATGATATTCGTCTGAGCAGGAGTGCCGCCACTGCCGGCAATAATACGATCGGGAATAGCCGGAGCAAGGGCACGAAAAACCATCTCAGTCATAAAATGTCCCACTTGCATACGAGCCGCTACAGCAGCCGGGAATTTGCAGTTTACCACACAGCCTTCGGGAGCAGTCATCTTGATGGGCCGAGTAGCACCTTCATTAATGGGAATATCCGGATCGAAAGCGCTCTTTATGGCCATAAATACATACGTGTAGGTAAAATTGTATACAACGTTCACACCCCAGTTGACCTGCGGAGAGGTTCCGTCAAAGTCTACCAGAATGTCACTATCTTTGACGTTCACCGTAAGCGCGATTGTTATGTCGTCTCGTTTACCTGCGCCTTCGATGACTCCTTTATACGGATACGTTCCGTCCGGTATTTTTGAAATTGCCTGGCGCATGCTGTTTTCGGTGCGGCTGATAATTTCGCCCGCGAGATCGTCCAAAGAGTCAAGCCCCTCGTCAGACAACATTTCGACTACTTTTTCAGCACAAACGTGATTGGATGCCACCTGGGAACGAATATCTCCAATAACCTCCTCGGGCGTTCGCACATTCCAGCGGATGAGGTCTAATACCGACTCATTAGGTACCCCGGCTGTATAGAGCTTTATCGGAGGGATAAAAAGTCCTTCCTCGTGCACCTCACGGTTGTCTGATGCAACACGGCCTCCAATGTCAGAATGATGGAAGACGCAAGCGGTGAAAGCGACAACACGGTCTTTGTAGAAAACGGGACTCAAGACGCAGACGTCATTCAAGTGGCCCGCCAAAAGCCAGGGATCGTTGACGATGATTACGTCACCCGGACGATATTCTTCGTAGGGAAAATGGCGAATGACTTTTTTTATGCCAAGCGCCATTGCACCAGCCTGGCCCGGAGTACAGAAAGTGCCCTGAACGAGTTCATTTCCCTGACCGTCAGTGAACATGCAGGTGTAATCGTGGGCGTCCCGGAGTAAGCTCGAAAACGCAGTACGTGCAACCGAGGCATCCGCTTCGTCCACGATGGAAATCAGCCGGCGCCAAAGAATCTCAAGTGTGATCGGATCGAACTTCTGCGACATTCAAACTCTCCTTGCGATCAGGAATATTGAGGGCAACAAGCTACTTCAGATTCCCGAACAAGTAGCTTGTTGGCAAGAAACGGGCCACCATAACTCATTGATTTGACATGGCGACGAAAACGACTTCGTACATTTTGGAAAGGATTGCGACATACTCCCGCCCTTTTGGTGGCTTCAGACACGTTCAGAACGTTATCCATACAAAGCCGAAGTCGTCCACCGCGGCATGCGCATCTTCACCCACAACTATGGTGGATTCTTTTTCTTCGATGATCACCGGACCTGGGATTTTGGCACCGGGAAACAGTTTCATCCGATCTATCACAGTAAACGGGACATATTTCTTCTGAATGAGCGAATATGCTTGCCTCTGCCCCTTGATGCAGCTTTCCAGCGTTCCACCGCTTGCTGCCATGGGAGGAATACGAAACGGACGTTCCGGAAGACTGGCCCGAACCCTGAAGGTAATGAACTCTAAACGAGTATCCGGATACGTACGACCGTACAGTCGCTCATAGGTCTCATCGAAAAGGACTCGGATTTCTCGCTCTTGCCACTGGTTGAAAGGCTTGTTAGGGATAGGCAGATTCGTCTCGGCACCCTGTCCCATAAAGCGCATATCGATGGAACGTGCGAAGCTGATATCTTGCACTTGACCGCTTTGCCGCAGAATTGCCGAAGCTTCTTTCTCGAGATCCGCAAAGAGCTTTTCTATGGAGTTGAAGTCCGCATCATCCAACGCAACTCTGTGACTTCGGACCAGATCGAATGCTACCGGTGCAGTGAAGAAGCCCAGGGCGGAACCTACACCAGCAAGAGGAGGAACGATCAATCGCGGAGCACCGATTTTTCGAGCGAGCCCGTACGCGTGTACCGGTCCGGCCCCACCGAAAGCCGCCACGGTGATGGTATTGGGGTTGCCCCCTTTCTCAGCTATATGGGTCTTGGCTGCCGCTGCCATGGTCTCGTTGATCAGGTCGTGAATACCGAAAGCAGCGTCGGTAATAGTCGTATTAAGTGGTTTGGCTATTTTCTCTTCAATTGCTTTTCGTGCGGCATCCAAATTCAAGGGCATGGTACCGCCGAGGAAGTAGTCAGGATCCAGGTATCCCAGAATCAAATCTGCATCGGTTACGGTAGGGTTCACTCCACCCAGATCGTAACTTGCAGGTCCGGGATCTGCTCCGGCGCTCTCAGGCCCAACCTGGAGAAGCCCCATTTTGCTGATCCGGGCAATACTTCCGCCGCCAGCTCCGATTTCCATGAGATCTACAACCGGCACCTGAATGGGTAGCCCGCTGCCTTTCTTGAAACGTTGAACACGCCCTACTTCAAAGGTTGACACCAACCCCGCTTCGCCTTTCTGAATAAGGCACGATTTGGCGGTGGTTCCTCCCATATCGAAGCAAAAGATGTCCTTGATGTTGAACATACGGCCATAATGCTGGGAAGCTATTACCGCTGCAGTAGGGCCGGATTCGATGATGCGTACCGGGAATTCGCATGCAGTGGCGACTGTTGTAATGCTGCCGCTGGAGAGCATGATAAAAAGCTTACCCTCGAACCCGAGCGACTGCAAGCGTGACGACAGTTTTTGCAGGTACTTGACGGTAATCGGTTTCACATAGGCATTGGTCGCGGTAGTACTGGTTCGCTCATATTCTCGTATCTGGGGAAGCACTTCGCAGGAGACCGAGATTGACAAATCGGGAGCCAGCTCGTTGACTAACGCTTTGATTTTTATCTCGTGTTCAGGATTCTCGTAGGAGTTGATCAAACAGATTGCCACGGATTCCACTTTAGCATCTTGAAGCGATTGTACGACCTGCTTGACATCATCGAGGTCCAGCGCTTTAAGGATACGGCCGTCGCTCGCAATCCGCTCGTTCACTTCTTTCCGTAAAGGTCGAGGAACCAGAGGCCTGGGATATTCGGCAAAGATGTCGTAGGCATCGTAGCGGATTTCGCGCCCAAGCTCCAGGATGTCCTTGAATCCTCTGGTGGTAATCAACCCGGTGCGGGCGCCTTTCCGCTCGATTATGGCGTTAATCACCAATGTGGTGCCGTGGATAATCTCCGCGACATGTGGCATGAATCCCGGAGTCTGCTTTTCCAACCCCCGTATCCCCGTTTCAATGGCATCAGATGGGTCCGATGGTGTTGTTAAGCACTTGTAGATTGAAAACGTGCCGGTTTCATCGTTAACGAGGACAAAATCGGTGAACGTGCCGCCGATATCACAACCTAAGCGAAATGCTCCGTTTTTCATGACCTCTCCGAGGTTGACCTGAACGAAATGCGTGACAATGATGCCATTGTGTCAGCGGATCGTGATTCTTGTAGAAGCGTGAATCGTTGGACCGCCATCGGGATCGTACTAGAATAACCGGGGTTCTTGCCACTCCCCGAAAACATCCCTGAAAACACCGGCCATCTCGCCAACCGTGGCATAAGCTCGGCAGCAATCCACGAGTGCAGGCATGACATTGCCTCCTCCGCGAGCTGTTGATTCCAATGTTTTGAGCGTACTCGTCACTTCACGATTGTTGCGGGTTCGCCGTAACTCTTTCAGCCTATCGATCTGGGTTTCAGCCCACGCTTCATCGTATGCGTGCAGCTCGACATCCGGTTGTTCGCCTTCGGTATACTTGTTGACACCGACTTTAATGACTTCGCCATTCTGCAGGCTCTTCTCGAACTCATAGGCCTGCTTGGCAACTTCACCTTGAATGTACCCGCTGGAAACGGCATGTATCATGCCGCCTCTATCCCGGACACGCTGCATTTCAGCGGTAATTCTGTTTTCCATCTCTTTCGTGAGCGTTTCGATGAAGTACGATCCTGCCAACGGGTCGACCGTATCCCGCAATCCCACTTCTTCCATGATGATTTCGAGCGTCCGGAGAGACAGCAAGGCAGCTCTGGGAGTCGGAATCGTAAACGCTTCGTCAAAAGAGCACAGAGCAGTGGTTTGAGCCCCACTCAGCGCGGCTGCGAGAGCGTAATAGGCGCCGCGGATGATATTGTTCTCCGGTTGTTCTTTGGTCAATCCGCTGCCGCCACCACCGAACAATCCCCGCAGAAACAGGTTCTTCTTATCGGTAACGCCGTAGTCTTCCTTGAGCATTTTTGCCCACAATTTTCTGGCAGCTCTAAATTTGGCCACCTGTTCCCACAGGTTTCCGTACACATTCAAGTTAAAAGAAAAGCGACCCACAAATTGATCGGGAGAAAGCCCGCGGTCCACCAGGTTATCAATGTAAGCCCGTGCTATTTCAAATGCGTAAGCGATTTCCTGGGTCGGAGTAGCTCCCGATTCCCGGATATGATAGCCGCAGATGCTGACGGGATTGCTCCTGGGAAGCTCCTTGACCGCATACTCTATCACGTCGCAAACCAGTCTCACTCCGGGTTCCACGGGAAAAATCCATGCGCCCCGGCCGATCATCTCTTTGAGGATGTCGTTTTGCGGAGTGGCACTGATCTTTTCTTTGGGATAACCGGCCTTCTCAGCGGTTGCCTGATACATTGCCAGCATAATACTCGCAACGGCATTGATCGTTAGTCCTGAGCCGATACGGTCGAACTGAATATCTTTGAAGGCGATATCGAAATCCTGAAGGGAATCCACGGCCATACCAACTCGCCCCACTTCACCGAGCGCCAGAGGATGGTCGGAATCATAGCCCATCTGGGTAGGAAGATCGAAGGCCACATTAAGCCCTGTTTGCCCATGTGCGATCATATATTTGAAACGTTTGTTGGTCTCCTCGGGAGTTCCAAACCCGGTGTACTGGCGAGTAGTCCAGGCCCGGGAACGATAGCCCTGAGGATGGATATTCCGCGTGAAGGGATACTGCCCGGGATCAGCCAAGTCCTGCTCGTAGTTGAACCCGACCGCCTCAAGGTCTTGAGGTCCGTACACGGGCTTTACTTCGATTCCTGACTGGTAGATTACCTTTTCGACAGCATCTTTTTCATTCTTAATGTACTTTGCGACGCCCATAGATTTCTCCCTTAAGGCAGCGCCCGAATGGCGTCAACGATGGCATCGAATCGGGTACCGCCGGGAAAAACGCACTTCACCCCGATGCCTTCCAGTTTAGAAATATCGTCTTTGGGGATAACGCCTCCAACCACTACGTGGATGTCGGTCAAATCATCTTCCTGTAAGCGTTTCATTAATCTCGAACAGATAGGGAGATGAGCACCGGTCATTATGCTCAAGCCAATGATATCAACCGATTCCTGAATCGCTGCAGCAACTATCTGATCGATGGACTGGTGGAGCCCGGAATAGAGGACTTCCATCCCCGCGTCACGCAAAGCGTAAGCCACTACCTTGGCTCCGCGGTCATGTCCATCCAGACCCGGTTTGGCTATAAGGATGCGAATCCTCTTTGTTCCTTGCATGCTCATTCCTTTCAATTAGCCGAAATACGAGATTGTTTCAGTAAATCGAAGCAAGGGCGTGAACCTGCATGCAATCCGACCGGTCGGAAGGGAGGTTCCCATAAGACTGAATTTCTCGATATTCCCGCTTGAGCGCCATGCTGCTCTGCCTTTGTCTCTTAAGTATTTGTAGTATTGCCATGGGTCCGTTCGCAACGGACACTCAGGCAAGTCGATTGCGCTGCTCCTGGTCGTATTGACGAAGGAAAACCGTCTGCCCGAGCTGAATATGTTCCCTGACCAGCCTTTCGACTTCATCCTCACGCCGTTCCTGCATCATGGAAAGCATTTCGCTATGGTGCTTGTGGCTGGTTCGTGCGAAGGATTTGCTCTTGAGTATAACCTCACGAAAACGAAGGATTTGCTCCTTGAGATCGTTGATCATTTTGATCAGTTTAGGACTCCCGCTCAATGCATAGATCATATTATGCAAGTCGGTATTGATTTTAGGTAGCGCTTTCAGATCGTCTTTTTCAAGGTGTTTTTTGAACAGGTCGTTTTTGCGGATCAAAGGTCTTAGCTGCTCCGGAGTGTGCTTCACCGTTGCCAGACGGGCTGCATATCCCTCCAGCACTGCACGTATCCCGAAACACTCTTCAACATCCTCCCTGGTCAATCCGGCCACAGTAAAACCGGTATGCGCCTGTTTGGTCAGAAAACCTTCACGTTCGAGCTTGTGAATCGCCTCCCGCACGGGAGTGCGACTAACTCCCATGGTTTCGGCAATTCGGGTTTCCACCATCCTACTGCCGGGAGGAATATCACCGCGAATAATCGCTTGCTTCAAATGTTCGAAAATATGTTCTCCAGCGGATTTTCTGTCAGTCAAAGGTCTTAAAGCATCCGCGAAGCTCTCTGTTTTACCGGAAATCATTGTTAACTATCTCCCCTAAGCCCCTAACGGGCATAGGCGCTAACTTGTTGTAATCCTCTGTCCCATAGGGACTGAAGAAAATAGCCCGGTAGTTCATTGCCGGGAATTTGTGTATCAGCCGTCCCTCCGGGACTCGAGCATCATTAGGTTTTTCCTTAACCGGCGATGAATCGCCGGCCTATTATCTGATGTTCCTCCGGAACAAACCACCAAAAACACGATAAGTTGGCGCATAACCCTCTAACAGGTCATGCACAGGGAATTCATGGATAATATTATCAGACTCCCACCCATCGGGCGATATTGCTCTGAAGAACTTCGTGCGTCCCGCCTCCACTGAGTAGGAAGCGTGTATCACGGAAGTACCGTTGCGCTGCATATTCCATGGAATATCCATAACCGGCGAATATGCGGGTACATTCGTCTGCAGCGCTGCAGGCCGCTTCAGTGGCGAAATATTTTGCCATAGATGCTTCTTTCAGTGCATCCCGGCCCGCATCGATCATTGCCGTAGCCTTGTACGTCAACAGCTTTGAAGCCTCCAGGTTAGTCGCCATATTGGCTATTTTTGCCTGAATGAGCTGAAATTTTCCGATAGTCTGACCGGACGCCATTCGTTCGTTAGCATACTTGACTGAATCGTCAAATGCTGCACGCTGCAACCCAATAGCCAAAGCGGCAGTCATTGCTCGAATTTCCGCGATAATCTTCAGAAACGCATTCAACCCCTCACCTTCCGGAGTCAGACGATACTCTGTCGGAATGAAAACATCCTTGAAAGCCACCTCACAGATTGGGGTTGTACGGGTTCCCAGACAATCGAATCGAGGGCTGATCGAAACGCCCGGCAAATCACGCGGAACGAAGAAATATCCGATTCCGCGCAGCTTCTTCTTCGGATCGGTCTGGCACATGACCGTGTAGAAACTGGCTTCCGGGCCGTCCGTGACCCACGTTTTCATGCCGTTGATCAGGTATCCGCCTTCGGCTTGGGTGGCTCTCGTGGTAATCGCACCCAGATCCGAGCCTGCATCCGGTTCCGTCATGCAAAAGCAGCCTATCTTTTCGCCTCGCATTGCCGGCAAGAAGAATTGTTCACGCATTTCTTCCGTCCCGTAATGGAACAGGAAATTCGTGCCCATCAAGCACTGCATGGCCGTGATGGAGGCAACACTCACGAGCCCTCGAGCAAGCTCTTCGCACATAATACAGTACAATGTGGTGTTGCCGCCCGCGCCGCCTTTGTTTCGAGGATAGCGCATCCCGAAAGTACCCATCTGCGCTAATTTTTTGAATATTTCCCTCGGAAACTCTCCACGTTTATCCAGTTCCTGGGCTACGGGAATTATTTCCGCATCAACAAATCGCGCTATATTTTTCCGAATCAACTCTTCCGGATTTGACCTTATCATCACAGAAATCCTTCTCAGCACTAATGCGCTTTCATGCAAGTAACGTCGAGAAGCTTGTTCATTGCCAGCCTTGGCAAATCTCCTTCGCTACGAACGGCACAGCCTGACTTCGCTTCGGAGACCTGCCAGAGCTGGCTTCATCCAATGTCACTTTTTTGGACACCCATTGGCATCACATGGGCGCTTTATCGACTGCGCCGGTGGAAGTTTCCTAGTCGCACATAATCTGACAGGCAGCCTGCAACTGCTTGGTCAACTCGGGAACCACGTCGAACAAATCCCCGACAATCCCCCAATCTGCCACCTTGAAGATGGGAGCGTAAGGGTCTTTGTTTATGGCCACAATGAACTTGGAATCCATCATTCCTGCTCGATGCTGAATAGCCCCTGATATGCCGCACGCTATGTACAGATCCGGGCGAACCGTCACTCCGGTCTGACCGACTTGCCTGGAAGCAGGTATCCAGCCTTCCTCGAAAGCTACCCGGGTTCCGGCGAGCTCGGCACCCAACGCTGCCGCCAAGCTGCCGAGCAACTCGAATCCTGCGGCATCGTTCACCCCTCTTCCGCCTGCTACGATGATTTTTGCTTCAGTCAGATTACCATGCGTTTTCGGCTCTTTCACGATCTCCAAAATCCTGGTGCCAATCTGTTCCTCAGTAAGCTGAGTGACATGGGTGATAACGGAACCTTCTTTTTCCGGAGTAGGAATCACTTCCATGACTCCGGGCCTTACCGTGGCCATTTGGGGACGCGAAAATCGATTGGCTATGGTCGCCATGACATTGCCGCCGAAAGCCGGTCGGGTCTGCAAGAGTATGCCTTCCTCGGGATGGATGGAAAGCTCCGTGCAATCCGCCGTTAATCCCGACCCCACGCATCTGGACACTCTCGGGGCAAGGTCTCGGCCGATATGGGTAGCGCCCATGAGGAGAATGTTCGGTTTGTGCTCGGTAACCAGCTCCTTAAAAACGTGAGCATACGCCTCAGTGCGATACTCTTTCAGCGTCTCGTGCTCGACGAGGTATACTGTGTCCGCTCCGAACTGAATAAGGGTCTTCGCGAGATCGGACACCTCGTGCCCGATCAGAACTGCCGAAACTTTGTGGTTCAGAACCTTGGCCAATTCCTGGGCTTTACCGAGTAATTCCACGGAAACCCGCTGCAATTGGCCTCTACGCTGTTCGGCAAACACCCAAGCGCCGGTATAATTGCTGAAATCCGGTATGATCCTGGGTTGCGCATCGGTGACAATGGCCTTACTGCGACAGACCTCCATGCATGCGCCGCAGGATGTGCAGCGCTCCCCGATATATGCCTTACCTTCCCGTATTTCCATGGCGTCATAAGGGCAGGCTCGCGTACAACGCCTGCACCCGTCACAAAGATCGACTTCAACCCAGATTGCCATGATGACCTCGTATATTCATGAGCCCTTGTTACACCGGCATTCAAAGAAGGAATATTGTGTGGACCTTCTTCTAAAGAATGTCCCCCGATTTCACTTCTTTCATTAAGCTGCTCATATCAGCTTGTTTTCCTTAAACTGTGCAACGAGATTTTGCACCACATCCACCGTGTTTCCCTCCAGGAGTTGTCCTTGACGCTCGAATTTGGGAGCAAAGGTTTTCATGACCTGGGTGAGAGAACCGTCCAAACCGATCTCGGCCGTAGTGACACGAATATCCGCTGCGTTCCAAATCTTGATGGGAGCCTTTTCACGACAGGCCAGGAGCAGCCTGGAAATGAGCGGATATCTGGGCTCCTTCGCAGCAGGTATAAGAGTCAAGAGAGCAGGCAAGTTGCATTGAATCCGTTCGTAACCGTCTTCGAGTCGGCGCTTGACAACAATGTGGTCGTTATTGACCGATTCGATATCGAAAACATATGTCACTTGTGGCAGGCCCAAGAAATCAGCGACCTGCGGACCGACCTGAGCGGTATCACCATCTATGGCCTGACGGCCCGCCAGGATAAGATCGAATTCTCCAATATGTTGGATCGCTTTTCCAAGGGTGTACGAAGTCGCCCAGGTGTCTGCACCGGCAAATGCTTTGTCGGAAAGTAAAACTGCCTTATCAGCGCCCATCCCGATTGCCTCCGACAGGGCGTCGATGGCCTGAGGGGGTCCCATGGTCAGAACCGTTACCGTGGCGTCGATCGTTTCTTTTAAAGTGACCGCTGTCTCAAGCGCGTGCAGATCATCGGGATTGATTATGGTTTCAATACCTTCTCGAATGAGATTGCCGGTTTTAGGATCGAGTTTTACGTCCGTAGTGTTGGGGACCTGCTTGATGAGAACGATGATATTCATAATACGATCTTTCTATCTTGGCTGTGGTCTTTTGTCGAGTCGCTCAAGAGCTAAATGATGCCTTCCGTCTTGAGATTGGCGATATTCTCGTTTGAAAGTCCCAATCGACCGTAATACTCATAATTATGTTCCCCAAAGCGAGGAGGAAATGTCATTTGACGTTCGCTGCTCTCAAGAAAGGTTGTCATATTGGGTGGAGGCGCAAGAGTAATGCTGGTTTTGGTCTTTGGATCGCTCGATGACAACAGCCTCCGCTGAACGAGCGAATCTGCAATGGTCTCACTCACGGAACTGATTTTGCTCACCGGAACAGTAATGGATGTGAAGAACTCTATAAGCTTTTCGGAACTATGTTCTCGAGTAATGGCATTCAGGGCTGCGTTCAGATTGACAACGTCTTTGATGCGTCCCATGTTCTTCTCGTACTCCGGTTTGTCAAGAGCCTTGAAAAGGTCCTGAGAGACCATGGCCTTCCATTGGCGATCGTTGCCTACCGCCAGATAGATAAATCCATTGTTTGTCTGATAAACCGAAACGGGAGCAAAAAATTCGTGGGTATTGCCGCGACGAGTGATCTTTTTCGCAAAGGAAGCCGTCATGGTTATGGGAACCGTCATCCAGGATACTGATGATTCGAACATGGACAAATCGATTCGGGTGCCTTGACCTGACACTGCCCGGTTGAAAAGAGCCTTCATCAGCAAACCATAAGCGTGCTCACTGGTTCCCATATCAGGCAATGGAATTCCCAATACCTGAGGATCGCCATCCGCCTCACCTGTCATTTCCATGAGTCCGGAACGGGCTTGAAGAATGGGGTCGTATGCGCCTTCATTGCTGTCAGGTCCGAATCCTGTCACTCCCAGCCATATGATGTCTTCCTTTACAGCTTTGAGGGAGTCGTAATCAATGCCGAGCTTGCGATAATTTTTGGGGAGCTGATTGGTAACAAAAATGTCGACGTTCAGCTCTCGAATCAAGGCTCTCAAGAGTTCCTGCCCTTTGGGCTCGGCAAGATTGAGCGTAAGAGCCTTCTTCCCGGCATTAATGCAAAGAAAATAAGCATTCATACGTTCTTCATCGAGCACGTTCTCGCCGATCATACGATTGGGATCACCGTACACCGGATGTTCCAGGCGGATAACCTCCATACCGTCCATAGCAAGGCGATAGGTCAAGTACGGCACAACAGTCGCCTGCTCCAACGAAAGAACTTTCAAGTTTCTGAGGGATTCCATACTTGCCACCTCGCTCGAATTTCATGCTCAATAAAATGAATAATTGGCCCTTGCTCATGCGCACCTCCAGGGAACGGCAGCGTTCGTAAGCGGCCTTACGAGGACGGGAGCCAATAGGTCTTTAGATTCCGGAGTGTCAACCCCCCTTGCCGTTACCTGTGATGTCGGTGCGCCACGGTTGGTATCTGCCTCTCTCTTGCGAACCTTCAGTCGGCGCGTATACGGTGCACTGTATACAGTGCACCATTCGGGTAACATTACTAGAGCAGTTCTGTCAAGTTATTTTTTTGAAATGAGTATTGCCAGATCAGGAGCAGCTAAAACCTATCCTCTCGACAAAAAGCTTTCCAGACCGCCGCCCGAAACTGAAACATTACAAATAAATCAAGATCAAGATTGTGCTTGACGGGAAGTCCGCTCCCGATATAATCTTAACATGCGGAAAAATACCGGCATTTTTCAGTGATTAACCACGGTTTTCTGCCTCTCTTTTCGGTAACAAGGACGGTCATCAGCGGTCCGGGAGACGCTCAGGGTCTTACGAAGGCCGGTGTATCCGACATGCCTTGTTCACCTCATCCTTCAATACACAGCGCGTCATTTGCCACTTCGAGCAACTGCTTTCCCACTGATATGGGATGCGTAACATGGGAAAGAGCCCCCGAGGAGAGAGGCATTCGTGAAAGTAAAAGAAATCGACCACATCTGTTTTGCTGTCAGGAGTGTTCATGAGGCTCGTAAGGTCTATGAAGGGACTTTGGGGCTGGAACCGATATGTGAGTATGTTGCACCTGAAGAATCCATACGAGTGATTCGCTATCTGGTTGGAGGCGTTGCCGTAGAAATCATGGAACCGACCAATCCCGCTTGTGAAGTGGCAAGATTCCTGGATCATCGAGGCGAAGGCCTTTTCCTTATATCATACCGCGTCGACGATGTGGAAGAAGCTCTTGAGGAGCTGCACCGTGCCGGCAGGAACACCATAGACCGTGAGCCTCGTTATCTTTTTGGAAATCGTTATGCATTCATAGACCCTCCGGGCGCATTGCACGGGGTGCTCACTGAAATACTGGATGGGGAATTCATAAGCCCCACTACTGAGTAAAAGTCGATATCGAGTCCGCAAATCCACGAGAACGGTGGAGCGGAACAATCCGAATATTGAGGAGGAATGAAATATGCGTGCATTTATATTAGGCGGAGCCGGAGGTATGGGCCAGGGCGTCGGTCGGGACCTGATAAAACAACCACAGGTGGCGAGCGTTCTTCTGGGCGATTTGTATCCGGACCCGGCAAGATTGACTCCCAAGCTGCGCGATAGTGAAAAAGCAAAGCTCATCAAAATGGACGTGAACGATCACGACGGCATGGTGAAAGCGTTCAAGGAAGTCGATGTCGTGATCAACTGCGCAGGCCCATTTTACAAGACCGCGGTACCTGTCGCAAAAGCGGCAGTCGAAGCCAAGGTAAACTATATTGACATTTGTGACGACTACGAAGGAACCGAGATTCTCTTCAATTCCGAGATAGACAAAATCGCGAGAGACGCTGGAATCACCGTTCTTACCGGCATGGGTTCCGATCCGGGGACCAACAATGTCCTTGTGAAATGGTACGCGGACCGTCTGGACAGCGTAGACGAAATTTTCCTGTACTGGGTGGTGAGCATTGCCGAGCTTGCAGGAGCTGCCTGGGATCACAGCCTCCACATGACCCTTGGAAAAGTTCCCCAGTACATAGACGGTGAACTGGTCCATGTGGAAGGAGGAACGGGAGAAATTGCAGCAGATTTCCTGGAACCCCTTGGCACCTGCAAGATGCGCTATGTCGGGCATCCACAGCCATTGACTATCCCCAAATACATAAAAGACGTCAAAAACGTTATAATCAAAGGCGCACTCATTCCCGAATGGGTGGACGATCTGATAAAATTACAGAAGGACACAGGTTTCTTGGGCACTGAACCGAGGGATATTAAAGGAACAACAATAACCCCCTATGACCTTGCGTTGAAGCTTTGGGAAACTATTCCTCAAGGAAGAGACAACGGACCGCAGTCATCGGGCCTCAAAGTCATTGTCAAAGGTCAAAGAGACGGCAAGCAGGTAACCTACACAGCCGATATGGTGGGAAGGATGGCTCCCGGGACGGGTCTTCCGGCTTCCATTGCAGCGCTCATGATGAATGCAGGTGATGTGACGGAAAAAGGCGTGGTCGCTCCGGAAGGCTGCATCGATCCGGCGAAGTTTCTTGCAGAATTTCTGAAGAGAGGTGCAAGAATCCACCAGACAGAGACGATTTCGTCATTACTTCAGGTCTAGCTCGGAACAGGAGACGCTCTATGAAAGAAATGGAAAAACTGAATATCACCAAAAGCCGTGAGCTGTTCGATGAAGCAACTACATTGATTCCCGGTGGCGTTCTGGGTGCTAGAAAGCCGGCCGATTTCATTGATGGAGAGTATCCAATCTTTCTTGAAACCGGAAAAGGCTGTCGTCTTACCGATGTCGATGGCAATGAATTCATCGATTTTCTTTGCGGTTATGGTCCCATAATCCTGGGGTACCGTGAAGAAGAGGTGGACGAAGCAGTCTACAGGCAGATAAGAGACAAGGGATTTTGTTTTACACTGACTCAAAAATACCAGAATCTGCTCGCCAGGAAGCTTACGGAATTGGTGCCCTCTTCCGAGCTGAGTATCTTTTTGAAAACAGGCTCTGATGCCACCAGCGCAAGTATCCGTATCGCGAGGGCGTACACGAATAAACTCAGAGTAATGCGCTGCGGATATCACGGATGGCATGACTGGTGTGTTGAAATGAAAGGCGGAATACCTGCCAAAATGTACGAGGATGTCTTTGAGTTTCAGTACAACAACCTTGACCAGTTAGAAGATTTGATGACAAAACACGGCAACGACACCGCGGCTATCATCATGACTCCTTTCGGCCATCCCAATCATCAAAAGATGCAGGTCCCGAATCCCGGATTCCTCGAAGGTGTAAGGGAAATTGCCAACAGGTATGGGACTGTGTTGATTTATGATGAAATTCGCACCGGGTTTCGGCTTTCAATGGGCGGAGCTCAGAAACTCTATGGAGTCACGCCCGATCTGAGTGTCCTTGGAAAGGCAATCGCCAACGGTTATCCCATTTCGGTAGTAACAGGGAAAAAGGAAGTTATGATGGCGGCTGCCCACAAGCTCTTCATCTCTTCGACGTTTTTCCCCAACAGCGATGCCTTCATAGCAGCGCTCAAGACGATAGAAATCCTTGAGCGGGACAATGTGCTCGACAATATCTGGGAGAAAGGCGGGAGATTTATCCGGCAAATCCAGCAGTTAATCGACAAGCACGACGTGGGAGCCGAACTGACCGGAGTCGCCCCGATGTTCTACCTCACCTTTAGGAAGGATGAGACAGGTGCATACAAAACCAAACGAACGGATTTTTACGCACAACTCATCCGAAGAGGGTTCTTTTTCTCGCCTTTCCATCACGGGTATATCAATTATCGGCACACCGAGGAGGACTTGAGATTGACCTTGGACGCAATCGATCAATCCCTGGCCCTGCTGAAGCAAAAATAACTCTTCGTTCCTCACATCAGACTGGATATGGTTTTCCTGTATTCTCCGGTTTTCAAGAAATCGGCATACCGGGAAATCATGTCCGCTATGCGATCCCTTGACATTCTCGTCAGAGCGGTCTTCCAAATCAACCGAGGTAGGGCTGTTTCTTCAGAAAGCTATTCAGTTCAGCTATAAGGATTCACTTTCCCTAAGCCGTAATAATCACTCAAGGAAGAAATCATCTCTGCTGCAAGTGAAAAGAATGAAATTATTAGTTGGTTCATCGTACGATTTCGTGTAAGATACTGAATATCCACTTAAGAATCCGGTTTTCAGCCGATGTACAGGTCTACCTGCATTTTGCAGTCCGACTGGATCGGCAGACCCGACCTACCCTGGAGGGGGCAATAGAATCGTTCTTCCGTATCGATTGTTGTGGGGATGAAGAAAGTAATCCTTCGGCACCAGGTCATAACCCCTTCCGCTCACGGGGATATTTTGGGACACAATGGCTTGCTTCAACTCCAATTTTGTTCAGGGGATCGGTTTCGCTTTCATCCTGAGCGCGATTTTCTAGCTCAACCATCTCGTAAGATCTGCGTCATAACCTATGTTTACACGGCACAGTCTCAGGCGGCTGATTTGCGACCGGATCTGGAGAGTTTGGAGTTGGATTGCACTTTGCCTCTGGAGTCGATGCATGAGTGATACATCTCCCAAGCAGGTCGCTACTCCTGGGAAAAAAGCGCGGGCTCTGTCACTCCTTTCGTTCCAGACAAGGCTGATCTGGTTTTGTGTGCTGCCTCTCGTAGTTCTGGCAATGTTCCTCGCTGTGACGTACGTCTATACCCTCCAGACTCAAAGAAATGAAGACGCGGAGCATCAAGCTCGGAACGTCGCAATGGCCATCGATCAGAAGATCGGTTCACAGATGGCGGCCATGCAAGTATTGAGCTCTTCTCCACTGTTGGACGATCTTCAACGGTTCAATGAGTTTTACATCGTAGCACAGGCGTTCCACAGACGTTTTGGCAGTCATATCGTCCTGGCTGATACGTCAATGCAGATGCTACTGAACACCCGCTTACCTTTAGGAACCCCACTGCCGAGACTGCCCCTACCCAAAGGTCGCGCCGCAGCACCAGTTGCACTTGAAACTGGAAATCCGGCGGTAGGAGACGTGTTCTTCGGACCCATTGCGAAAGAACCTCTGGTTGCAATAGCTGTGCCGGTCATACGCAATGGGGCAACAAAGCTTCTCTTGATCAGCGTCATCCAAACCAGCCAATTTCAGGAACGACTCGAAAAGGTCTCATTACCTTCTGAATGGTCGTTAAGGCTGCTCGACGGTACTGAAGAAGTTATGGCACACCGTTCATCGCCTGACACTGACAATAGCTCCTACAGCGACTCCAAACGCTTCGTTGCCAAATCCTCTCTCACTCCATGGTCTGTGGTACTGGAAATCCCTGCTGATGTTTACCGGGCCCCACTTTTCCTAGCGACATTCGTTTTGGCTGCCGCTATTCTGGCAGTCACTTTGATCAGCATTTCGGGCGGATGGCGAGCAAGCCGTAAGTTGGCCGCCTCTGTTCGGGCATTGGTAGAGACCCGGCTGAGAGATGTCTCAGAATTGTCCATCATGGAAATAGAGGCGGTTCGCCGAATCCTTGCCCACACAGCGGAAGCCCGAGAACTAGCTGAATCGACTCTTCTGGAAAGTGAACGGCGTTACCGTGATCTCTACGAAAACGCTCCTGACATGTATGTCTCTGTAGACGCAACAACCAGCCGAGTTGTCGGATGCAACCAAACCCTCAGCCGAATGACAGGATACTCCAAGGAAGCCATTATCGGACGCCCCGTACTCGAAATATATCATCCGGACAGTCGCGAGGATGCATGCAAAGCATTCCAAGTCTTTCTGGCTGCAGGCAATGTTCACAATATCGAACTCCAACTATTACGTGCTGACGGGAGCACGATCAATGTCATTCTGAATGCGTCGGCAGTCTGCGACGAGAACGGAGCCATATTAATCAGCAGGTCCAGCCTTCGAGACATAACCGACCTTAAGCGAGCAGAAGAGATAATCCTTGAGTCCGAGAAAAACCATCGTCTTCTCATCGAGAACCTGGACGCAGGAGTAGTGGTCCATGCGCCCGATACGCGTATTCTGCTCTGCAATAGGGTCGCTTCGGAAATGCTTGGTGTATCCAGTGAGAAAATGATAGGAAAAACGTCTTCAGATGAGGACTGGATGTATGTTCGCGAAGATGGGTCGCCTTTACCTCCTGACGAGTACCCGGTAAATCGAGTCATTTCAACATTGGAGCCCATTTCCAACTGCGTGGTGGGTATGGATCGACCTGGAAGCAACGATCGAGCCTGGGGTTTGGTCAATGCTTATCCTGCGATCAATGAGAAGAACGAGTTGGAGCAGGTGGTGGTGACATTCGTAGACATCACTGACCGCAAGCGGGCCGAAGATGCTCTAATCCAGAGCGAAAATAGATTTCGTCTTTTGTATGAGGAAGCACCTGTTGCGTACCAATCGCTGGATGAAGATGGCTATCTGTTACAGGTCAACATGACGTGGCTCCAGTTACTCGGATATACCCGCAGTGAAGTTATCGGGAAAAGGTTTTCCGATTTCCTGAATGCCTGTTCACGGGACCATTTTGAAGAAATGTTCCCCGAGTTCAAACGTGCCGGACACATCTCCGGAGTTGAATATCGAATGGTGTGCAGAGACGAGTCAATCATCGATGTGTCTGTTGATGGCAGGATCGTTTGGACGGAAGATGGAAAATTCAGGCACAGCCATTGCGTGTTTCAGGACATAACGCAGAGAAAGAAGGCTGAAAGAGCTCTTCTGGAAAGCGAGCAGAAATACCGTGCCACGTTCAACACTGCTTCCGTCGGCATTGACCTGGTGGCCCCTCAAGGAACCTTCCTTGAAGTGAATAGCACCTTGTCCGAATTTTTGGGGTACGCTCCGGAAGAACTTCAATGTCTCACCGTATTTGATGTGACACATCCCGAGGATATTGTCAGATCCAAGATGTTACATGAAGCCATGATTCAAGGGAAGACGGAAGGGTACCGCCTGGAAAAGCGCTTCCTGCGAAAGGATGGTTCTACCCTCTGGGCAGATGTGAGCGTATCCGCGTTGCGAGACGTCGACGGCACATACAGAGCTACTGTGGGCGTAATCAGCGATATCACTCAGCGGAAGATACTGGAGGAGGCACGCAGCCGCTTGGCCGCTGCAGTCGAGCAAGCTGCAGAGACTGTCGAAATTACCGATGCTCAGGGTACCATCGTGTACGTAAATCCCTCGTTTGAAAGGACCACGGGGTATTCGCTGCAAGAGGTTGTCGGGAACAACCCGCGAATTCTTAAGAGCGGTCGTCATGACAACGAATTCTACAGGCATATGTGGGATACGATAACTCATGGAAAGACCTGGACCGGCCACCTCATCAACAGGAGGAAAGAGGGGACGTTGTTTGAAGAAGACGTATCGATTTCCCCTGTAAAAGCCGATTCAGGCGAGATAACAAACTATGTAGCAGTCAAGAGAGATGTTACCAAAGAAGTGTCGTTACAGAGACAGCTCTTGCAGGCTCAGAAAATGGAAGCCATAGGGACTCTTGCAGGAGGCATGGCACACGATTTCAACAACATTCTGCAAGTTGTCCTGGGCTTTTCGGAACTGATGCTTGCCGCAAAATCCAAAGAAGATTCGGATTACAGCGATCTCCATAAGATTCATCATGCGGCTTCCAGTGGCGCTGATCTTGTTCGAAATCTGCTTACTTTAGGTAGAAAAGTGGAAACCAAACCGATACCAATGGATTTGAATAACCAGGTGCGAACCGTGAAGAAACTTCTTCAGCGTACCATTCCAAAGATGATTGGCATTAAACTCGATTTGGCAGGCGACCTCATGAGGATGGATGCCGATCCGGGCCAAATCGAGCAGATCATCATGAACCTCGCAGTGAATGCGAGAGACGCAATGGGAGAAAAAGGCACTCTCACATTGAAAACCGAAAACATTGTCCTGGATGAGGAATATTGTCGAACCTATGCGAATACACAACCGGGTCAATATGTCCTGCTTTCTGTTTCCGATACCGGACACGGCATGGGTCGAGAGACGCTTCAACGTATTTTTGAACCATTTTACACCACCAAGGAATTGGGAAGAGGCACCGGATTGGGGCTTTCTATGGTGTATGGTATCGTTAACCAGCACGGAGGTCACATAAGGTGTGAGAGTGAGATCGGTCTCGGAAGCACTTTTCGCGTCTATTTTCCGGCTATCAAGGCAATCGAGGAATCTCCATCCGGAGAAACCGATAAAGTGCTTGCATTAGGAACAGAAACAATACTTCTGGTGGATGATGAAGAGTTCGTCAGGGATCTGGGTGCCAGAATTCTGAGAAAAGGCGGGTACACCGTCTTGACGGCCAAGAATGGGCTGGAAGCTTTAGACGTGTTTAAGAAGGAAAGCTCCCGGATTTCTCTGGTGATTCTCGATCTGATCATGCCGGAAATGGGTGGTAAAGGGTGTCTCAAGGAACTCTTGAAGATCGACGACAAGACCGGAATTCTCGTTGCCAGCGGCAGCTCGGCGGATTCTACCATAAAAGAGTGTTTTGAACTCGGGGCAAGAGGGTTCGTAGCTAAACCCTTCAGGTTGAGAGAATTGTTGCGAGAAGTGCGGAAGATTCTGGATCGGAGTTATACTGATTTGCATTAGTATTATATCAGTTGCCAAAATTAGTGACCGATTGAAGATTAGGAAGATTGGTAGGTGCCGTGCCTCCGTGCCGGCACATCTTAAATATGATCAATGATATCGATAGAATGAACCTGCAGGGACGCCGGTCCCTACCAATATCCTGTAATTCACACGAGGGATAAACGACAGAATTTTTGGCACTGACTATAGCACCAATTTGCTCTCTCTCTGAATGCAAATCCGTATAAATCGCGCTGAAGAATCAATGCGTCACGAATTCTTAATATCAGGATTCCGATTTCGTGGACTCGAATTTCTCAAAATAGGGAATTACCCTCAATCTCACAAAGGGGGTGTAATGATCGTTGCGAAAGAGCCCTTCAAATGTCTTCTGCAATCCCAGAATGTTTATGATCTCTTCTTTGTGCTTATCCGATCCTTTGAGTTGATCGGCAATGTATTTCCTGTCCGTTATTTCCGAGTTCTTCAAAAATAATCCTGAAGCGGCGTTGGCATGAATGTCCGAATGAAAATCCTTCGCCTTTTGTGAAGAGAGAATCATGGCCACCCCGAATTTCCGGATTTCACGAAAAAGCTTTACGATAGATTCCGAGCCGCTCAATTTGTGTGCTTCATCTACGATAACGGCCATCACCGGATGAGTCCGATGGGGTTGGCTGACAAAATGATTGTAGAGTTTGAGCAATACGAATTCCGCAACTGCGAGCTTGACTTCTTCCGTGGGCAAAGGAGCAAGCCTGATCACTTTAGGCGATTTGATGAAATCGTCAAAACCTTCATCGTCTCTGGAGCCTGAAAACAGGTTGAGACTGAAAATCGGTGAAAGTCTGTTCAGCAAAGCAGTGTGATTGGGAAGCTCCAGGATTTTGGATTCGAGCTCCTCAAACGCAGGGTATCCTGACGGAGGCTTTTCCGTTGTCTCCTTGGTAATCCCACGATCTGCGTAACATTCGATCATTGCGGCTCGAAGGTTTGCTTCCTGCTGAACTCCCAGTCCGTACACTCTTTTCAGTATCCCCGCAGTCGAGAAAACTCCACTGGCAAGCTGAATCTTCCCTGTTAGAGGATCGGGAACGAGTTCCACAGGATTGAGCGGTAAGCCGTCTCCCGGATAATGGGCTTCCATGTTGTGGCGTTGCAGGAATTCAGGTGTAACGTAGTCGTTGTTAAAATCGAAAACTATGGGAATCAAATTCTTGTGAACGACTTCACTAATGAGAGACTTCAAAACCTGTGTCTTGCCGGACCCGGAGGTCCCTACAACCAGCATGTGTCCGTTTGCAAGACGAGGATCGCCGGTGAACGGATTCCAATAGACCGGAGACGCTTCATCTTCCAACGTCTTCCCGATTAAGATCCCTTCACTGCGTATCTCTTTTTGAGCTTCTCTCTCTACCCTGCTCCGCAATCGCTCGGTTAGCTGAGGATTTCTGGCACCAAACCGCTTATCGCAATCGCTTCTCAGTGAGCATATTCCGCAGAGACCTTCCACTGTGGTAGGAGGAATTCCTGCATTCGGTAGATTTGCTGCACTGAGCCAATTCCCCATTTCATTTATGAGCTTTAGGCTTACTTGGAATGCTTCTTCCAACATCTGACTCGTGAAGAGTTTTACTTCGGGTTCTTGTCCCAGATAAAAAATCACGGCCCGTGCAGGAATTCCCGAAGTCTCCCGAATCATCCAGGCATACGTTGACACCTGCTCAAGATCTCCGATCAGCTCGTAATCACTCTTGCACTTAAATTCCAACACGACGAATTCTTGATCTTTTGCATCAAAGAGCAATGCATCGTATTTTCCGCGGATAGTAAGAGAAACGCCGGATTCCGTAATCAATCTCTTGCTCATCTTCTTTTCCGGCGGCAGAAAAAGGGATTTCAGTGTGTCAGCGGACGTTTTGAAAAGAGGTCTTTGGCTGAAGATTTCCTCAGCAAGAAATTCGGACAATTTTCCCAGGCCGCGAGCAAATATCAGGATATGATCTCCGGAGAGATTTTTGGGCTTTGACCTGGAGAAGAAAGCTGGAGTGAGATATTTCCTGTCCAGATGGGCCCATAATTGCACATTGAAGTCCTGCCGATCCTTTCCACTCGATTCCAGGAGTTCCGTGAGATCGCCATCTTTTCCGGATGCTATAGCCTGGAACATGGGTCCCGCCACAGAATCATGAAAGAATGCTCCCGGAAGCACAAGCTCATCTTGAAACAGCTTATGCTTGCGGCGGCTCTTATATTCATCCACCAGTATCCTGGGGCAAAGACACGCTCTCCTGATATGGGTGGGCCACAGTATCATGCGCACCTTTTACTTGAGGAAATAGATAGGAGGAGTAACTGCGTAATATCCGATTACGTTATTGTGCTGGCTTATGACCACAGCGAGTTGATCCAGCGTAATCTGTCCGGCGCCTTTCTGCTTTTGGAGATGGGATGCTATCTGTTCCAGCTTGAACTTGTACGGAGGACGATCGAGCACCTCTATGATGCGGGAAACGATTTCTCCTCCTTGTTCAGGAGTAATTCCGGGAGGAGGTTTGGATCGGCTGGTTTTTCCCGTTAAGAACTTTTTTTCAATATTTGCCAGGAATGAAGACTTATAGTGGGCTGTCAAAAATGATGCGAAATCCTCCATGCTCACGACCTTGCGATCTCCGCGATCGTTGGACACATATGACAAGTCGCCGGGAGGAATTTTGTTTCTCGTGTACACAAGCGCATAGAGATCGGCCAACTGACTGTAATCCACATATAGCTTGGTTCCGCCGCAATCCTCAAATATCTTGAGTTGTTCCACAGTCTTGGGCATTTTGTTCGGAGCAGGCGGTATGGGGCTGTCGGCATCCCGGAGGAAAACCGCTACATCCGTATTGCCGGTTTGGATCCTGGTGATAAGGTTCCCGAGATTCTTGATCAATGTTTTTCCGTGGGAGGATGTTTCCACCGCAATATCGAGCTTTCGTTTCTCGGCCTTATTCTTGAGCCGCTTGATCTCCAGACGCAGGTCGACATTCTTGTCCTGCCCAAAATGAATTATCTCGTATTCCAGGTTGTTCTTCAGCTTGCCGAAATAAAGATGCAGAGCTTCCACTATGGTATCTTTTGCGAACGGCTCTTTGTTGGGGGCTGCCAATAACTGCTCCCGCTCGGCATGAAAACACTTCTTGACGATCGCGACAGGATCTTCGGGAACAAACTTGTGGCCCATCAGTTTGCTGGCAGTTGTCAAAACCATTCTCGGAGTGTTTCCGTCTTTCAGAATTTCTGTGCGAAGCACTTCCTCCTGGAATGGATAAAACGGATTGGGGCGTGCCTGTGAAGATCCCTCAAAAGCCCAATTAAGTCTTGCCTTAATGATATCCAAAGCTTGCTCCAAATTGCACCCTTGAAGGGGGATCACTTCGGATGTAAGTCTGTCTCGTGCTGCTTTATCAAGGTTCTCTTCAGAAAAACCGGACTCAAGAGTATCGGGACGCATGAACGCAATGGGCAAGATATTATCGACTTCATTCACTATCTCGGAGATCAACTTTCCGAAGGAACTGATCAGCGCCGTCGTATCGAGGTTTTCCAACTGATCGAAACAAAGGATCATGGGGCGGTAGAATCTCAACAGTCTGCCGATGGCTTTCAAGATCTGCTTGGACCTTTCCTCCTGCGCCTCTATGGTGAGATCGATCTCGTGGAACCTTATGCCAAGCGCTTTCGCATCGTCTTCATCGGGAGGATAACCGCTCAGGAGATATTGCACTATGGTTCTCTTGGAGTCGTCCAGATAATGAAAGAGCAACTTAAGGACCATCTTGGAAATGAGGTCTTTCGGAAGCTTCGAGGCAAGAAACTCCTCGGTCTTCGACAAGATCTTGGCCCACTTCGCCATGTTCTTCTGCTGCTGAAAAATCTTGACGGGATTGGCTTTCAAAGCTTTCAAAGAGTGTGGGGGAATCTTGACCTGACCACCCTTCAGGTTTTCTTCAAGAGCGGCAATGATCACATTGGCCACAATGAGGTCCAGTTGAGTGCATCCGAAGAAAGCATCCAATCCCATGGGCGAGCAATCCAGATTGGTCATGACCCGCTCCAACAGGTTACTGAACATGGTAACCGGATTCTTCATCGGGTGTACGTAAACAAAAATGAGCTTGTTCCCTTGAGCAGTCATAAGTCGTTTGATCAAATGACTCTTCCCGCTCCCAGCTTCTCCCAAAACCAATGCGGAAAGGTTTGGAGTCTTATGAATTTGCCCGAGGAGTTTAATGATGCTCTCGAACGGCTGCGCATTCACCGTCGCTATATCAGGTTCGGGAGATCTCCAGGGATCGCCCACAGCTCGCGCGGCAAACGGATCGAAAGGCAGGTCAGGGGATTTCGGTTTCATGTTTCCCTCCACCTCATGCGGAGGAACAGATGATCTCCACGCCGAAAAGAATCGTTCTTCTGGTCGTCGGTAAATTTTTGCGGGTCTCCTCCCAAAAGTTCCAGTACAGGCTCGTCCCGTTCATTCAAGTTCCTGAGAAGAGTGTCAAACTCTTCCTTGAATGCCTCCAGCTCACGACGCACCTTGTATATTGGAACGAATCCGCCCAAATGCTGAGGCACGAATTTGTCATAAGCGCTTTTCAAACGATCTACGGACAATGCATTTGGCTCCGACATCTGGGCAGCCGATGACGGAAATGCCAGGGGAAAGTGAGCTCTAGCACCAATCATGGACCAGAATCTGCATGATCGCTTGCCTTTTCCCGGTGGTTCCGAGAACACGAGCCCTCTTCTCCAGAGATCGTATACAAATGATTGGACATCCTGAGAACCTGCCTCGGGCTTCTTCGCTCCCAGTTTTACAGCGAGTCCTCGACGCCAATCCAACCCGCACTTCTTGGAGAGCTCACCACACGTGAATCCTCGTTCTTCCTGCTTTTCGAGCACCTGGAGCAGTCTGGCCTGTAATTCGGCTTCGGAGAGTACTTTCTGCTGTTTCGCACGACCTGTCGTTTTCCCAGGTGTTCCGGATTTTGGATTCTTGTCTGAAGCATTTTTTTTCGAGCCCATGGTGACTTTTTCCCCGTCCGACATTGGTAAATTCTGTGTGAACGCAACTTCTGAAAAGGGCTTCTGTCGCATTTAACACATAGATCAAGATCGGCAAATTGACAAGCGATTAATGATTTTTGCCAGATAGAGACTGCTGGTCTGGGCGGAATCCTACGAATTTTCGTTGACTACGAAGCAAACGGTAAGATACGGTCAAAAACAGGAGCTATCCTACAACCGGTCACGGACGTCGAACGATGGAGATGCCGGTACTGCCGCATTTCTGAAATAGAATAATCCTGAGAATGAGATGACGAGAATGGTTGCAGAAACCGCGAGGACAATCGAATCGAATAGCAAGCAAAACGCTGCTCAAGGAATCCTCGGAAGCCGATGGGGAATTCTCGCGCTTGGTCTCGTGTTGATTCTGGTGGTTGGAGTTCGCATTCACCTGAGCGACATTCCGTTGGAACGTGATGAAGGAGAATATGCCTATGCCGGTCAACTGATGTTGGAAGGCATTGCACCGTTTTCCAGAGCTTACAACATGAAACTTCCCGGCATTTACATGGCCTATGCTGCGATCATGGCGCTTCTCGGACAGACGCATGTTGCCATTCATCTTGGTTTACTGATCGTCAATGTGGCTACCTGCATTTTGGTTCTGTTCCTCGGTCGCAGGCTCTGGGACGATATGACCGGGTTCTGTGGAGCAATCTTCTTTGCTATTCTGTCTTTGAGCCCAGATGTTGACGGGGTTTTTGCGAATTCAGAGCATTTTGTCCTGCTGCCGGCTCTGGGGGGAATCCTCCTCCTGTTCTACGCCCTGGATTCAGGCAAACGGCTTGCTTTCCTTGCTGCTGGAATTCTGATGGGACTCGGGTTCACGATAAAGCAGCATGGTGTTTTTTTTATTCTCTTTGGCGTGTTTACCATTGTTGTGACCGAGTGGCGAAGATCGAATTCAACTTTTCGTAAATCTCTTCTACACGTGCTGATCTTCGTAGTGGGAGCTGCCCTACCCTATCTGTTGTTATGCGTAATTATGTGGAAAGCCGGGGTATTCGATAGGTTCTGGTTTTGGACCGTGACTTATGCCCGGGAATACGTTTCCCAGATCCCTCTCAGCATGGTTCCCGATATTCTTGTTTATAATCACCGGGAGACTGTTGCAAATGCCTTCGTCATATGGTTGCTGGCCGTTACTGGGCTGTTGTACATGCTTGTCCGTGTTAGAAGCGACAACAGATCGGTACCGGCAATAGCTTTTCTTTTGTTTTCCGTGGCATCGGTGTGCCCGGGACTCTATTTCAGATCCCACTATTTCATTCTGCTTGTACCCGCTATTTCCATTTGCGCCGGAGTGACCGTGTCCGCGCTGTGGAAATCCGCCAAGGAGAAGATCTCCGTTCCCGTTGCTGGTGCGCTTGTGGGGATCATAACAATCGTGGCGGTATCCTGGGTTTGTTATTCCTGCAGGCAGTTCTTATTCCAGTCTGACTCTTCCACTGCTTCCCGCATGGTGCATGGAGCCAATCCCTTCCCTGAATCCCTGATTGTAGCTGACTATCTGGCACAAAACACATCCCCGGACGATACCGTCGCAGTGCTGGGTTCGGAGCCCCAGATATTTTTCTACTCGCAAAGAAAGTCGGCTACCGGCTTCATCTACACTTATCCACTTACTGAAGGACATCCGTTCGCGAGTGAATTGCAGCGTGAAATGGCAAGGGAAATTGTTGAGTCAAAGCCGAAATATCTTCTTTACGTTCACGTGAGCACATCGTGGGGATGGACTAACCGGTCGGACAGGTTCATACTGAGGTGGTTCGAGAAGTACACGAAAGATTTCTGTGAATTGGTGGGAACTGTAAAGATCGTTCCTCCCAGCCCTACAGTCTACGATCTTGGACAAACAAATCTCACCTATCCTCCCAAAACCGAATATTGGTTAGCTCTCTTCAGGAGAAGAACGCCGTCATAATCAACCGATCGATTCGGCCTTACTGTCTCATGATAGCCGGCACGACCGACTCATCAAGCGTGAGAACGTAAATACACATTGCGGCAAGCATCATACCTACCACCAGCCATACCCGCCAGTCTTTATGAAATTTCCAGGAGTCTTCTTCGTCATTTTGTGTGTGATCGTGCGATCTTGGATGCTTGTGATTGTGCTGTGTCATATGTCGTCCACCGTTTGGCTGTTATTGAGAAAACAATAACACTGCATGCGAGAATATAGCAAGAGAGGTGTTCGATTGAGACGTGCACCCGTAGGCGCTAAAATAAGAATCCCCCGCGCAGGATGTGCTGATCAAAGGGAACCGCATCATTTTTGCCAGGGTGTCTGAATAACTGTCATTGCGAGCGAAGCGAAGCAATCGCCTGACATTAAGGACCTGACTCCCGGGCGATTGCCACGTCGCTGCGCTCCTCGCAATGACAAGGATTAAGTTAAATGACCCCCGGCAAAGCCGGGGGCATATTCCTGTTAGCCCCTCAAAGGGGCATGTTCATGAGCCCCCTGAAGGGGGCGTCTCCGCATGGAGCATATTGAGTTGCTCCAGCCGGGCATCTTCCGCCTCCTGCTCACGGATATACTTTTTGACGGACTCTTCGTCCAATCCCACAGTCGAGACATAGTACCCTCTTGCCCAGAAGCTCTCTCCCGTGAAATTCCTCTTTCTCGACGTGAAGTTCCTTGCGATTGAGATCGCACTTTTTCCCTTGATGTATCCGATCACACTGGATACGGCAAACTTCGGGGGAATACTGACGCACATGTGGACGTGATCCGAACACAGGTGCCCTTCGATTATCCTCGACTCTTTCCGTCGAGCCAAATCATGAAACATCTCTCCAAGGTGCTTCCGAAGTGCCCCATAGATCTGCTTCCGGCGCCGCTTCGGAATGAAAACCACATGATACTTGCAATCCCATTTCGTGTGGTTTAGGCTTTGATAATCTTTCATCATAACCTCCCAGAATTGAAACTTGGTGTGTTCTGGGAGGTTGCTCTCTACTGCCTCGCACGGTCAAACCTTAAAGGGTTCACCCCGGCAAAGCCGGGGGCTTATTTATTTTTGTTAGTTGCTGAATGGTAGATCCTAGCTGTTTGCGGGCGTTTTCCATCAACATGGGTCGGCAGAGACGCCGACCCCCACCAGGAAAGTTGAAAATGGATGCTCTTACTTTAACGTTTATGGGACGCGCACCAGTTTCGTGTCGGCAGGAACTTCCATTTCAGTAATCGCAATAGATGCTTGTAGGCGTCCCTTGCGAACAGCGGGACTTCATGGTAGGGCTGAAAAAAGAGGTGAGACTTTCTCCACCAAAAACATGGTCTCACACGGAGGATTCAATGAAATATCGACTCCTTATTGTAACTTCAATGAGTCTGGTGTTTGTCATAGGGCTGTGCCTTTCTGCATTTGCTCAAGAGTTGAAACCTATTCAACTACCCGAGCCCAGGCTCGATCCGAGCAAGTCTTTGGTGCAGGCGCTCAAAGACAGAAAAACCACTCGGGAATACAGTGGCGAGCTCTCGGAACAGGTGCTCTCAAATTTGCTTTGGGCTGCATGGGGCATAAATCGTGGAGACGGTCGTCGCACTGCTCCCAGTGCCAAGAATTGGCAAGAGACAGATCTGTATGTTGCGATGAAACAGGGGATTTACCTCTATGATGCCAAGAAAAATACGTTGGAGCCGAAAGTATCGGGTGATAATTGTTCTCTGACGTACACGCAGGACAGATTCAAGGATGCACCCATTCACCTCGTCTTCGTCGCGGATTTGGACAAGATGGAAGGAGACGAAGGAATCAAGATGGTGTTGGCAGGAATGGACACCGGCTTCATAGCGGAAAACGTTTATCTGTATTGCGCATCCGAAGGATTACCGACCGGATTCAGGGTGTCCATCGACAAACCGAAATTAGGTGCAGCCCTAAAACTGAAGCCGAATCAACGAATTATGGCTGCTCAGAGCGTAGGACTCCCGAAGAGCAAATAGTATTTGTAATGTTTGCCAAAAGTATTGTCCGATTCAAATCCCTCCAGCCCTCCTTTACGAAAGGGGGGTAATACGGACCTGCAAAGATAGTTCTCTTTGAGGCGGCAACACGGACCCGCAGGGCAGATCCGTGGCACACAAGATTGACATGGAGTCCGGATACAGGGGTGCCACTGACCTGCGGAGCAGGTCAGTGCAATCATTCTTCTTGAATGCAAAATGGTTTTACAGAGACTATTTTTTCTCACCCAGCGCTTGCAGAATTTTCTCGGGCGTTATCGGTAAGTTTTTACACCTGTACCCCGTCGCATGGTACACAGCGTCCGAGATCGCAGGAGCAGTGGGAGATGCAAGGCCTTCTCCACACTCTTTGGCACCAAACGGTCCTTCCGGTTCGTACGTATCGATATGGACCACCTCACTGGGCGGCATATCTGCTGCAGTAGGCATCTTGTAATCCACGAAGTTCGGATTCAGGGTTGTCCCTTTGTCCATGACGAACTGCTCTGAAAGCGCATATCCCAATCCCATTTGAATGGATCCCGCGAGCTGTCCTTCAACGCTTCTCGGATTCACTACCGTTCCGCAGTCGTGAGCTGTCCACATCTGCTTGACTTCCACCAGGCCGGTTTCTCGGTCAACCTCCACCTCAGCCACCTGGGCGCCGAATCCGAATGCTGGAGTCACCAGGCCTTTGTCCCTTGGAGTGTACGAACCGCGAGCGAATAACGGCTCCCCTCTGTTGGCCTTCTGGACCATGGCCACAGCGTCTCCGAATGACATGCCATAATCGGGTCTCGCCTTGGACTGCACCCGTCCGTTTTTGCATTCGATCTCATGAACCACATTGAGATTGAATCTTGCCGATACCGCACCGAAAAGCTGCTCTTTGATCTTCTTTGCTGCATCGAGTACGGCGTTTCCTGCCATTAAGGTAACACGACTTCCCCAGGTGCCAAGGTCGCCTTGTGGGGTCATGGAGGTATCCGCAGAAGTCATGCGGATGTCAGCCATGGTCAATCCGAGTTCCTCTGCCAATATCTGCTTCAGGACCGTGTCCGAGCCCTGCCCTATGTCGGAAGCCATGGTGAGCAGATGCACGGTGCCGTCGGAAAATGCTCTTACTTCTGCTGCAGAAAACGGATATTGCGTGTTGAACCAGTTGAACACTCCACCGGAGATAAAACTGTAGCAACCGATGCCCATACCCTGCCCAGGCTTGAGGTTTTTCCGTTTCTCTTTCCATCCGCTCATCTCAGCCACTGCTTGTATGGACTCCACGAAGCCGCAACTGGAAATGGTTGCAACGTCGGGAATCTTGTCTCCGCTTACCTGGGCATTCTTGAGCCTGAGATCGACGGGGTCGATCCCGAGATCTTCTGCTGCGATGTTCATCTGGATTTCCGTCGCATACAGCGATTGAGGAGCACCGAAACCACGCATAGCGCTGGCCGGAGGCTTGTTCGTGTACACATGCTCCCCGTGGAACCTGTAGTTCGGATAGCGATACAGCATAGCTCCGAAGTTTCCACACAGGAATGTGGCTGTGGGCCCCATGGCATTGAACGCTCCACCATCTAACTGGATTCTCAAGTCTTTTGCTACGAGCGTTCCGTCCTTCTTGAATCCGACTCTGGAGTGGAGTTTCATACCGTGTCGGCGTCTGCCTGCAAGGAACTCCTCTTCCCTGCTCAGAGTGAATTTCACGGGTTTTCCGGTTTTCTTCGCCATAAGAGCTGCACAGAATTCCCAGGTGCGCAGTTCCATTTTTCCGCCGAAACCGCCTCCGATATAGGGTTTGATTACTCGGATATCGTTTTCCCGCATTCCCAGGGTTGAAGCCAAGAGACATTGCACGATGTAAGGAACTTGAGTGGAACTCCACAGGGTGATGCGCCCGTCCAGGTCGACTTGCGCCAGTGCTGAACAGGGCTCAAGATACGCATGGCTCACTGAATGAACCCTGAAAACATCTTCCCTCACGTAGTCGGATTCAGCAAACCCCTTTTCCACGTCTCCGTACTGAATCTTTCGATTGACGCTGACATTGGTGGGGCAGTAGTCATGGATGACAGGAGCTCCGGTCTGCATGGATGAATCGACATCGAAAACTGCGGGTAATTCTTCGTATTCCACGGTAATAAGCGCCAGGGCTTCTTCCGCAATGTCTTTGTCAATTGCGGCTACTGCGGCGACTTCATCACCGATGAATCTTACTTTGTCGATAGCCAGGGGGTATTCGTCCTGAGTGTCCGGAAAAAGTCTCCAGTTGCCATATTTGATCTTGGGAGTGTCGTTTGCGGTGAGTACGCATTTCACTCCCGGGAGTGAGGCAGCTCGGCTGACATCGATACTCTTGATCAGTGCGTGCGCAAACGGGCTTCTTAGTATTCTTCCGTGCAGCATTCCCGGCAGCTTCATATCGTCCGTATATATGGCAGCCCCTCGTGCTTTGGCTTCACCATCGGTTCTGGGGACATCTTTTCCTATGATGCTGAACTCTTTCATAGTCCTTCCTTTCCGTTTGAGCTAGCGCTGCCCGGCAAAATCAAGGGCTTCTTCCATAGCCCGTCGAGTCAGAACAGCTACCATCTTCTTGCGCCACTCTGCGCTTGCTCTCACGTCCGAGATGGGCTTCGCTTCCTCTGAAGCCTGATCGCCGGCTTTCCGGATAAGTTCCTCGGACCATGCCTGACCTTGGATAAGATCCTCAGTTCTTGGTGCTCGCATGGGGATAGGCGCCACAGCGCCAAGGACCACCCGAGCCTCTTTGCAGATTTCGCCGTCGAAGATTCCGGTGACGGCAACGCATACAGCAGCAATGTCCACTCCACAGCGTGCAGATATGCGTTTGTAAGAAGTCCCGGACTGTTGTGGAGGCGGCGGCACATGTATCGAAGTCAGTATCTCACCCTGTTCGATGGCTGTAATTCCAGGCCCCTTGAAAAACCGATCGAGTGGCAGCCGTCTTTCTCCCTTCAGACTCTTAAGTATGGCTTCTCCTCTCAAGGCAATGAGAGGTGGAGCATTGTCCGCAGACGGAGCCGCGTTGCACAGATTTCCCACAACAGTGCCCATGTTGCGCACTTGAACGTTGGCCATCACCTGCCCTGCATGAGCAAGAGCCGGATAGTACTTCAGGATATCGGGATGGGAGACAACTTCGGCGATTCGGGCGGTCGCGCCGACGGTCAATCCCCGATCGGCGTCAAAGTGTATGGTACTTAAATCTTCAACCGCTTGGAGGCTGATAATCGCCGTGGGTTTGAGACGACCATGGGTCATCTTTACCAGGACGTCTGTTCCTCCTGCCATAACATAAGCGCCCTCACCCTGTTCCGTGAGCAGTTTCAGAGCAGATTCCAGTGTGGTCGGAGCAAAGTATTCGAATCTGGGTAATCTCATGATTCAACCTCTTCCGATTCATCGGCTCGCATTTTTTCTGCCGCGACGGAAATCGCTTCCACAATCTGGTTGTACCCCGTGCATCTACACAGATTTCCTGAAAGACCCGCTCTAATTTCCTTCTCAGTTGGCGTGGGATTGTGACTCAAGAGATGAAGAGCCGACATCTCCATGCCGGAAGTGCAAAAGCCGCATTGAATCGCTCCCGTCTTGACAAAGGCTTCCTGGATGGGGTGAAGCTCTTCACCGGAAGGCGCAAGACCTTCCACGGTTCGAATGGATTTCCCATCGACCGAAACGGCCAAAGTTAAACACGAGCTTACACTTCGGTCGTCCACGATTACCGTGCAGGCTCCGCAGTCACCTGTCCCACACCCCAACTTCGTCCCCGTAAGATTGAGGTCGTCCCGCAACATTTCATTCAGAGTCTTCCACGGGTCCACCGCCAATGAATACTCGTCTCCATTTACCTTGAATCTGATTCGATGCTTCATTTTTCCTTCCACCTCTGTCCAAACACTCACGATCACCATCCCTTGTGCACTGGAAGAAGTAAATTCGGGGAAACCCTTCTTGTAAGAAGTGTTTCCCCAAATTCTACTGCCTTCAGAGCGCAGGGGTATTTCATAGGGTTGAGGCGATTACTATGCGTTGTATTTCGTTTGTTCCTTCGTATATTTGGGTGATTTTGGCATCACGCATGAAGCGTTCTACGGGATACTCCATCATATAGCCGTATCCTCCCAGAATTTGAACCGCCTCGATTGCAGTTTCCATAGCCACATCCGAGCAAAACGCCTTGGACATGGACGAGTATCGTATGATTTCCGGCGACAATCTCGAAAGATCTTTGCGAGCATACGTCTGGAGAAGGTCGCAGGTTCTGTAGAGTAGTTGTCGAGCAGCCGCGATTTTCATTGCCATGTCCGCGAGTTTGGAAGCTATGGCTTGATGCTTGATGATTGGTTTCCCAAACGTCTCGCGTTCTTTGGCGTATTGCGTTGCGTACTCGAAAGCTCCTTGTGCGACTCCGAGTGCCTGTGCCGCCACAGCAGGTCGAGTGAAGTCCAGGGTTTTCATCATGATATGGAAACCGTCACCTTCCTCCCCTAGACGGTTCTCGACAGGAACTTCCACATTGTCGAAGATGAGTTCCCGGGTTTCCGACGAACGGATTCCCATTTTGCTTTCTTTCTTACCTACCGTGAACCCTGGCATACCTTTTTCCACGACAAAGACACTTGCGGCCCGATGCGATTTCTCGTCCGGATTGGTAACGGCATACACCGTGAGAATATCTGCCACACCGCCATTGGTTATGAACATTTTGGTGCCGTTCAAAATGTACGAGTCTCCTTTTCGCACAGCTCGCGTTTTGAGCGCCGCAACATCCGAGCCGCCTTTCGCTTCAGTCAAGGCAAAAGCCGACAGTTTCTCGCCTACCGAAAGGGGTTCGAGATATTTCTGCTTCTGCTCGTGATTTCCGGCAAGAATAATGGGGAGACTGCCCAATTCCTGGGTGGAAGGTATCATTGCCGTGGCCATGTCCACCTTGGCAAATTCTTCGATAACCATACAGAGCGCCAGCAGTCCCGCTTCCATGCCCCCGTATTCCGAGGGAAAGTCGATGCCCATGAGACCGTTTTGCACCATGAGTTCCACCATGTCTGGCGCAAATTCCCCGTCTATATCTCTCTGGGCGGCACCAGGGGCTACTTTCTCTTTGGCCAGGCGTCTGACCGTCTGCTGCAGGATTCTTTCTTCTTCGGTCAGACCGAATCGCTCTATATGTTCCATAAGTCCTCACAGTCGTCTCTTGATATATGCGTAATCACTGGTTATTGTGATAAACCGAGAGGTTGACTTCACTCTATGAGCGACTGACGCTAAGGCATGTGTCCTCTTCATTAAGAGTGAAAAAAAGCATCGGCATCTACTCACCATCTCGTCCCTCACCCCCCTTTTTTAAAGGGGGGCCGGGGGGATTTTAAGCTAAACCTCTGTAAATAGTGAAAATCCCCCTGAATCCCCCTTTATGAAAGGGGGACATTGGCTGCTATCTTGACTCACCTCTGTCTACTCAGGTACTGACCGGTCTTGGACCGGCGCCTATGCTCCGCAACCGCTGCCTCCAAACTCTCCACTATCCGCCCATCAGCAGGTTCGGAAGAAACGTTACGATATCAGGAAAAAGAAAGAGAATCGCCGCACAGGCAAACAGACTCAGAAGAAACGGTAAACAGCCCTTGTAAATCACGCTCATTGGAACACCCGTAATGCTTTTTACCACAAAAACGCAAATCGCCACCGGCGGAATGATGACACCGATCATGACGGTAATCGCGATCATAATGCCGAACCACATGGGATCGTACCCCAGCTTTATCACTGCCGGATAGAAGATGGGAGTCGCAAGGATCATGAATGCAAGATCGTCGATAAACGATCCTCCGATAAGATATACAATGATAATGAGCATCATGACAAGAGCAGGATGCAGAGGAAGCCCGGTTATCCAGTCGGCCGCAACGAGCGGGATCTCCGTAACGGTAAGAAAATGGCCGAGCACCGTTGAACCGGCAATTAAGAGTAGCACCATGCATGCAGTACGGAGCGATTCGTCTATGGATTTGAGAAATCCCTTAAGCGTCAACTCTCTTCTTGAACCCGCTAGCAGCAGTACTGCAAAGGTGCCCATGCTGCCTGCCTCGGTAGGAGAAAACCACCCCCACATGAGCCCGCCGATCACGACCAGGAATATCATGGCGACCCAGAAAAATTCCGGTAAAGCTCTCAACCTGAGGGCCCAAGGGACCCTCTCTGCACGGGGAGCAATAGCAGGATTGATTGTCACCCAACCGCAGATGACCATCATGAAGAAGCAGGAAATGAGGAGCCCGGGAATAATCCCCGCCAGGAACATCTTGCCTATGGATTCCTCTACGATAATGGAATAGATGATGAGCACGATGCTGGGCGGAATAAGCATTCCCAGAGTGCCTACCGAGGCAACCACGCCGGTGGACAATTTTTTGTCATACCCGTAACGATCCATTTCCGGGATGGCTATTCCAGCGAAAGTTGCTGCAGTTGCCAGGGTGGAGCCGCACATGGCCTTGAACAGCGTCGCTCCGGCGACCGTAGTCATAGCGATTCCACCAGGGATATGCCCCACGAATTTATGCGTTGCCACGTACAGTCGCTTCGCAATATTCGAATTGGATGCAATCTGTCCCATTAGTACAAAGAGCGGGATTACCGTAAATCCGTACGATGAAAACGTTTCAAAGAAATCCTTGACGAGCAGATTTGACGCAGCACTGAATGAAACGAGATAGCTGAATCCAATAAAACCGAGAAAAGCCATGGCAAACGCCAGTTCAAATCCTGTCAGGAAGAGGAGTATCAGTACAAAGAGCGCCAAGATTCCGGTGGCAATTTCACTCATGCTTTTCTCCGTAGACCACGTTCACCAGGTCGCAAAACAGGGTCGCCACTTGCATGAAACAGCTAATCGCAAGACCGAATGCGATTGGATATAGTGGCAGCTTGAAGGCTCCGCTTATCTGATTCGATCTCATGAGATCCATTCCATAAAGGATGAAATTGTACCCTGCCAGAAGAAACAGCATGATACCGGCAGATCTTGTGAGTGCCAGAAGTATCCTACGGGACTTGGGTGAAAGCTTCTCAAGTACGAAGTCCACGAGAATATGTCCCTTTGTCCAGGTGGTGTAAGGTACCGCAAACCCGATAGCTATGGCACCCAGAAAGGAAATGAGCTCCACACTACCCACAATCGGCCTGCCAATGGACCTCATTGTCACATCTACCAGGGTTATGCCCATCATACATACGAGAGCGATTCCCGAAATGGAAAAGAGCGAGAAATCGGCTTTCAGAACTGCAGCTTTGAACCTCTTCACGATCGTCGTTCCTTTCAGGGAAGAGTGTCTGCCGCAAGGAGGTTGACAGACACTCACCGGGTGGAATTATGGATGCGACTTGATGTATTCCACACAGAACTGCAGCGACTCGTCTCCTGGTAACCCCTTGGCCATAGTCGCCTTGACGTATTCGGCGAGAATGGGTTTCATCTTTTCGGCAGTTTTGGCCTCGTCTTCAGGACTTGCTTTTACGAATTTAATCCCCTTTTTGCTGCAGAACTCTTTTGATTCTGCATCCAGTTCCGTCCACTGTTTCCCTTGTTTCTCAACCCATTCAAGATTTACCTGTGTAATAATTTCTTGAATATCCTTGGGAAGTGAATTCCACTTATCTTTGTTCATCACCACGAAAATCGGTGCAGTGTACGCCATAGCGTAATTTTCCACCGTGGTTTTGATCATTTCAAAGAATTTCCATCCTTTGATAGGTTCTATGGGCAGCAGAACTCCATCTATTAAACCCTTCTGCAGACCGTCGTATGTTTCAGTGATAGGAAGACTTACCGGAGCCCCATTCATAGCCGAGACGATTGCCGCATTTTCTGCGTTGGCTTTGATTCTCAGCCCTTTGACGTCATCAATGCCCGATATCACTTTCTTGGTGTTGAAAAGACCGGGGCCGTGTCCATGAAGGTACATGACCTGGGAATCCTCGAACTCTTTTGGCTTGAATTTCTTGTAGAATTCGTTGCACAAGTTCGTCGCCTGGATGCCGCTTGAATATCCCAGAGGTAACGCGAGCACTTCGGTCAGCGGAAATCTGCCGGGAGCGTACCCCACAAGGCTCTGCCCGACGTCGGCTATTCCCTTGACCACACTGTCGTAGGTCTGAGTGGGAGGGGTCAGCGTGTTCCCGGCAAAGTAAGTGACTTTGATTCTTCCGTTAGTCCTTTTTTCGATTTCTTTGCCCCATTGTTCCGAAAGAATGCTGTTTTTGTGGGATGGGGGAAAAAAGTTGGAGTACTTGAGCTTTATCACCTTTTCGTCCGCTTGAACGGATCCTGCCAAGGCGATGAAAAGGACAACCAGCAAAATAGAGATACCATGGACAGCCACAATCTTTCTCATTCTACTCTCCTTTACTTGGGATGTTCCCCTTGAAATCCACACATTGTTATCGGTCTTCGCCCGAGAATTGTTTCCTGAGTTCCCGTTTCAGGATCTTCCCTGCCGGGCTCTTGGGCATTTCTTCCAACACGACATATCTCTTCGGAATCTTAAATGCAGAGAGATGCTGCTTCAGGTATGTTTTCAGGTCCTCTGAAGAGACTTCGTTTCCCGGTCTGGGAACAATAAAAGCGGTAACCCGTTCTCCCCACTCACGATCGGGGAGCCCTACTACGGCGCATTCCTGAACATCGGATCGGGAATAGATGATTTCTTCTACCTCGCGGGGGTACACGTTTTCTCCCCCTGTAATGATCATGTCTTTGAGGCGATCCACGATGAACAGGTAGTCGTTTTCGTCAAGTAGCCCGATGTCTCCTGAACGGAACCACCCCTCCTCCCAGAAAGCGTTTTTGGTGTCAGTAGGGTTGTTCAGGTATCCTTTCATGATGTTGCGCCCGCGAATACAGATCTCACCTTCCTGTCCTTCCGGGACCTGATTCCCCTCCTGATCCCGGATTTGCACCTCTATGCCCGGGACCGTGGTTCCCACCGATCCTATAACGTGCCTGTAGTAATGATTATACGTAACGGCTGACGCAGATTCCGTCATGCCGTAACCTTCAAAGATGGTCAGGTCGGTTCGATCCTTCCACTGCCGCACGATTTCCGCGGCCATGCTGGCTGCTGCCGAAAAACAGTATCGGACATTCCCCAACTTTTCCTTCAATCCCTCGAGTGTCAGTAAGCGAGTATAAATTGTCGGAACCGCGTACAGCTTCGTGACTTTTCCTGAAGCGGTCTTAGCCAGGACCTGCTCCAGGTCGTACCCGGGAAAAAGCTCCAAACACCCGCAACTGAAAATGGTGGCATTCATTATGTGTATCTGGCCGAAAACATGGTTCAGGGGCAGGAAACAAAGGGATCGATCGATTTCCGACGAGTGCTCGGAAAATGCTACGTTATGACTCGACACTGTGATGTTTTCGTGCGTTAACATCACCCCTTTGGGTGTACCGGTAGTGCCGCCGGTATAGAGAATTGCGGCAGTGTCGTCTCTCTTTCTCTCAACAGTCCTGAACGAGTCCTTACCGCTTTCAATAATGCTGCGAAGGGAAGTCTCTCCGGTTTCGGAAATAATCTTTTCGATGCCGGCCCGGTCCTGCAAATTCCCGATTTGATCCAGCTTCGCATCGACGGTCACGAAGAAACGCGGTCTGCTGTGATCGAGCAAAAGCTGCAGTTCTTCATTCTGTAAGGAACTGGAGAACGTTACTGCGATCCCCCCTGCCTTGAGCACGCCAAAATAGAACGCAATCCATTCCACCGAATTGGGAGCGCATAGGCCGACGAGATCCCCAGGCATCATGCCTAACCCCGTAAGCCCCCCTGCTATGCGATTCGCCATGCGATCCAAGTCACGGTAAGTAATCTCGAATTGGCCGTAACTTACCGCCGGTCGATGCGGGAAGAAGAAAGCGGCTCGATCCAAATGCTTGGCAATGTTCATGTGTACCTCGGAGGGAACGCGTATCGAGGACGAATTGTCTGATGTTTATCATTTGTGAATAAATAACGTCAACAATAATTCACCATGATGATGATTAATCTTGGAAAAATCCTTTTTTTTTGGTACATCTGTTCACAGAGGAGAACTATGCCGAAATTTAAACCTATCAGACAGACGAGAGTCTCCGATGAAGTTACCGAACAGATAAAGCAATCCATTCTTCTCGGTGATTTCAAAGCAGGTGACAAACTGCCTTCAGAGCATGAGTTGATGGAGCAGTTCCAAGTCAGCCGGGTTACCGTGCGAGAGGCTATAAGGAATTTAGAGAATGCCGGTTTCCTCGCCACTCGACAGGGGGCTTCCGGCGGCGCTTACGTTACCGAGCTTTCCTTCGAACGTCTTGCAGATGCATTTCTCGATTTATTCCTTGTGGACAAAATCTCCATGCCCGAATTATGCCAGGCACGACAGATCATAGAACCGGAAGTGGCCCGTGTTGCAGCGATGAAGATTACTCCGGAATATTCCAAGATGCTGATCGCTGCTCTGGAAGACGAGGAAAAGCCTGTAAGAACCCTGTTTGACGATTTAGAGACCAAAACCACGGTACATACCATTCTGGTGGAGATCTGCGGTAACCGTTTTATCGAAGCCCTTGTGAAGTCTCTCATGAGGGTTACTCGCCAGGTTGTCGCAACAGTGCATCAAAGTTCGGAATCACTGCATCCGGCTGGTATGCACAGGCCAATCGTCGAAGCCGTGCTCGCAGGAAAACCGGATGAAGCAGCAGAGGCCATGAGGCTCCATGCAATTGAGTTCGGCGAAATAATGATTGAAATGGAAAAAAGATTTCGGCAAAACATGATGCCCGGTTTCACTGTGAAGATTCCCGGAGAATCCAGTTCCTCAATACTGAACGAGAAAGTGAAATAATGACCAGTGAGATATTGAGAGGCAAAAGAATTCTTGCTGTGGACGACGAGCCCGATGTGCTTGAAATGGTTCGGGAACAGCTTGAGACATGTGAAGTCACGACAGCAGGAGGCTATGACGAGGCCAAAGAGTTACTCTTCGAGAAAACCTTTGATTTGGCCCTCCTTGACATCATGGGGGTAAAGGGATTCGATTTACTGGAACACTGCACGGAAAAACAATTGCCCGCGGCAATGCTTACAGCTCACTCCATTACTGCCGAGAGTGTGAACAAAGCGATGAGTCTCGGCGCTATCTCCTTCTTGCCAAAAGACGAGCTGGCCAACCTGCCGGAGCATGTTACCGATATTTTTGAGGGGCTCCTTCAGGGAAAGAGCCATTGGAGGCGTTTGTTCGAGCGCTTGGGTCCCTTCTTTCGTGATAGACTCGGACTTACCTGGGAGAATATCGGTAAGCCCAGAAATCCACCATACATGTATTGATCGTAAGGCTTTCTTCAGGCACAGAGATTTTTTACTCGTCGCCTGTGAACGCATCCCCTCGCATATAACATAGCGAAGGCTGGGGTGTCCTGAGCGGAATGATTAGACGGCTTTGCGTCGTCCGGAGCGAAGGATACCTTCAGCCTCTCAGATTATGAAAAAGAAAGCGAGTCTGCATAAAGCCTATGCAAAATCAGTCATAGCTAAATCTCCACTGCTCTCAAACAAACATTCTATATTTCAGCAACATAAAACTCTAGCAAAAATGATATGTTGACAAATTTGCACTGCTATGTCATTCATGACATAGGCTAGTTATGTCATTTCCGACACAACACTTCTGCTCTCCGGTTGAGATGTATTCTGGTTTACGCACATTCGGGAAACGATGCGAGGGTGCACCTTCATTCGAAGAGGAGGAAACGGCTTCCGATCTTCAAGTTACGCTTTTGAAGATTCGGGAGATTTGACGCAACAGACATTAGACGGAAGGAGGCCAATGATGGATGTGACTCGCCGGGAGTTCCTTGTTATATCCGGCGCGTTGGGAGCCGGTGCGGCGCTCTCATCTTTGGGGCTCGATCTTGGAGCGACGAACGCATATGCGAAAGAGCTCAAGATCGACAAGATGAAGACAGCAAAACGCACCACATCGATCTGTCCGTACTGCTCTGTGGGGTGCGGTCTGATCGTAAGCACTGACACGAAAGCCGGAAAGATCATCAACATCGAGGGTGATCCCGATCATCCCGTTAACGGGGGCTCACTCTGCGCAAAAGGCGCATCGGTGTATCAAACAACTGCTGCCAATCCCAACCGCCTTACCAAGGTGCTCTATCGCGCCCCGTACAGCGACAAATGGCAAGAGAAAAGCTGGGACTGGGCAATCGCCGAAATCGCCAAGCGTGCGAAGAAGACTCGTGACGCGGGTTTCATAGAAAAGAACGACAAAGGCCAGGTAGTGAATCGCGTGGAGAACATAGCGCACCTGGGCAGCTCGAACATCGACAACGAAGAAGTTGCGGTTCTCAATTTAATGGTCAGGGCACTGGGCCTGGTTTACATCGACCACCAGGCCCGAGTCTGACACAGTCCGACTGTTGCGGCTCTGGGAGAGTCGTTCGGGCGCGGCGCAATGACCAATCACTGGGTGGATCTGGAAAACAGTGATTGCCTCCTCATCATGGGCAGCAATGCTGCCGAAAACCACCCCATCAGCATGAGATGGGTGATGAAGGCCAAAGAGCACGGTGCCAAAGTAATATCCGTTGATCCCCGGTACACGAGAACATCGGCCATTTCCGACTATTATGCCGCCTTACGTTCCGGAACCGACATAGCCTTCCTCGGCGGCATGATCAACTACATTCTGGAAAAAAATAAGTATTTCAAAGAGTACGTCGAAAACTACACGAACGCATCGCACATTGTTGGGGACAAGTTCGATTTCAACGATGGTCTATTTTCCGGATACAACAAAGAGACCGGGAAATACGACGCTTCTAACTGGGCCCTTAAACGGGACGACAAAGGGGTCGCCGAAAAAGACCCGACTTTGCAGAATCCGCGGTGCGTGTTTCAACTTCTTAAAAAGCACTATTCCAGATACACGCCTGAAAAGGTATCCGAGATTACGGGTACTCCCGTGGAAGATTTGCTGAAAGTATACGAGATGTATTCTTCCACAGGGACTCGAGACAAAGCCGGCAGCGTCCTGTACGCTTTGGGTTGGACCCACCACACGATTGGGGCGCAGATCATCCGCACAAGCGCCATCGTCCAGTTGCTCCTGGGCAACATTGGAATAGCGGGTGGAGGCATCAACGCCCTTCGCGGGCAACCGAACGTTCAGGGGTCAACGGACGGATGTCTGTTGTTCCATATCCTTCCGGGATACCTGAAGGTTCCCAGAGGGTCTCAGCAAACCCTGGAAGCATATCTGAAAGCGTACACGCCCAAGACGGGTGAGCCCCAATCCGCGAACTGGTGGCAAAATACCCCCAAGTACACGGTGAGCTTGCTCAAAACGTTCTTCGGCGACAAGGCCACCAAGGAAAACGACTTCGGCTATGCCTGGCTGCCCAAAGCAGACGACGGCAAGACGTATTCGTGGCTTGACATGTGCGACGTGATGTACTCGGGTAAGATCAATGGCATGTTCATATGGAGCCAAAACCCTGCAGGGAGCCATCCCAATGTCAATAAAGTGGTAAAAGCCCTGAGCAACCTCGACTGGCTCGTCCATGCCAACATCTTCAACAATGAGACTGCATCCTTCTGGCACGGCCCGGGATTGGATCCCAAGAAGATCAAAACCGAGGTGTTTCTCTTGCCCGCTGCCTGTTCGGTAGAGAGAGAGGGGAGCCTCAGCAACAGCGGACGAGTTGCCCAGTGGCGCTACAAGGCTGTTGAGCCTGCGGGCGAAGCAATGCCCGACGGCGAAATGGTATATCGCCTGGTCCGGAAACTGAAAGAGCTTTACAAGAAGGAAGGGGGCAAGTGTCCTGAGCCGATTTTGAACTTGCATTGGGACTATGGAGACGACAAGGGCAGGTTCGATCCCCACAAGACAGCCAAGGAGACCAACGGCTATTTCGTGAAGGATGTGACGCTCAAAGATCCCACGGGGAAAGACCTCAACTTCAAGAAGGGCGATCTTGTTCCCACCTTCGGGTTACTGCAGGCCGACGGCAGCACTTCATGCGGAAATTGGCTCTATTGCGCAAGCTACACCAATGCGGGAAACATGATGGCCCGCAGAGGAACGGAAGATCCCACCGGCCTGGGCCTCTATCCCAATTGGGCATGGTGCTGGCCCGTGAACCGCAGAATCCTTTATAACCGCGCATCCTGCGACCCCAGCGGCCAACCGTGGAATCCCAAGAGGGTCGTGGTGAAATGGGAAGGCGGCAAATGGGTTGGCGACGTTCCTGATGGCCCATGGCCTCCCATGAGCGACAAAGAAAAGGGCAAACTCCCCTTCATCATGAAGCCGGATGGAGTCTCTTCTTTGTTCGGGCCCGGTATGGCGGACGGTCCTTTTCCAGAGCACTATGAACCGTACGAGAACCCGCTGGGGAAAAACCCCATGTCTGCGCAGGTGAGCAATCCTGCAATCAAGATCTTCAAGAGCGACATGGATAAGGTTGCTTCGGCCGATCCCAACTTCCCCTACGTGTGCAGCACCAATGGTATCACTGAGCACTGGTGCTCGGGTTCCTTTACTCGATGGCAACCCTGGCTCCTGGAGATGCAGCCCGAGCTGTACGTGGAAATAAGCCCTCAACTGGCTGGCGAAATCGGAATCAAGAACGGTGATCGAGTGAAGGTGGCTTCAATCAGAGGTGAAGTGGAATGTGTTGCCATGGTGACCCCACGCATCAGGCCTTTCAAAATCGCCGGTAAGACCATCCATCAGGTGGCAATGCCCTACTGTTTCGGGTGGCTTATGCCAAAAACCGACAAGAACTATGCGACCAATCTCCTGACACCAGCAGTGGGAGATGCCAACACCATGTGCCCTGAATATAAGGCGTTCATGGTCAATGTGAAGAAAGTATGAGGAGGTGTAAACTATGTCAAATGGATATTCGATACTCGTTGACACCTCCAAATGCACTGCGTGCCGAGGCTGTCAGGTAGCCTGCAAGCAATGGAATCAATTGCCTGCTACAAAGACCACGAACTGGGGTAGCTATCAGAACCCCAAAGACCTTTCTGCCGAGACCTGGAAAGTCGTGAGGTTTGCCGACGGCGTAAACGGGAATGGCAAAGTGTACTGGCATTTCTTTACGGACCAGTGCCGACATTGCCTGTCTCCGGGCTGTATGGCAGCGGTGGAAAAAGATGAAATAGTTCAGGACGAAAAAACAGGGGCTGTTATCTTCACGCCCAATACCAAAGATCTGGATTTTAAAGCCACCTTGGAGGGATGTCCCTACAACATTCCTCGGCAAGATCCCAAAAACAAGCAGCTCTTCAAGTGCACGATGTGCTTTGACCGGATCTCGAACAATCAGATACCGGCCTGCGTCAAATCGTGTCCTACAGGAACTATGGTTTTCGGAGAACGCGACAAGATCGTGGACATGGCAAAAAAGAGGGTTCAGGAGCTCAAGAAGGATTTTCCTCAAGCTCAGGCCCTGAACGTAGATGATGTTCGGGTCATCTACGTTGTGAAAGAGGATCCGAAGAAGTACTACCAGTACGCAGCGGGTAAATAACCCGAGCTGCCTTTTACGAAAGACGGCCGTTCAGTCCGAATTGATGGAATGAACGGCCGCTTCGTATCCAGAATTGCACCTATGGATTTCCCTTTCCTCTTTCACGTTGAAAAAATAATACATGGATCATTGTACCATGAATCTCAAGGTGAAATCGAAAGTTTGGATCGAGAACACCATCGGCGAGACCGTGATCGGCGAAGGTCGATTCAAAATCCTGAAAGCCATAAGTGAAACAGGTTCCATCAGCAAAGCCGCTCTCAAAGTGGGCCAGCCATTCAGGCGAGTCTGGGCGAGAGTGAAAGATGCCGAGACTCAATCCGGCATCAAACTCGTCGAGACGAGCAACAAAGGAACCACGCTGACTTCTGAAGGAGAGAAATTGCTGAGAAGATATGCTGAACTTCATCGCGTGTGTAATCGTTACGCAAATGCGAAATTCAGGAAACTTTTTCCCAAGAACGAGTATTCACGGCGGCGGAACGTGAAGCGGAAGCGTCCCGCATGATGTAATACCATTTCGCAATCATGCATATAAGATGGCGAAGGCTGAGGTGTTCTGAGCGGAGTGATTAGACGGCCTTGCGTCGTCCGGAGCGAAGGATACCTCAAGCCTGCCAGATTATAAAAACAAAAGCGAATCGGTATAAGTTTTTCGTAAGATTTGCCCAAGGAGAGAATGTTATTGCGCCTTGGTTCTACAATTTGAGTTCGGCAAAATAACGGAACGATGTTTCTTTTCGTTGACTGGAAGGGAGACGTTTGCGATAACTTATGTCAAACGAGACATAAGTGAATGAAGACCCTGCACTAAAGCGTCAGAGTTGGAGAATGTGAGAATGGATTATCGATTTGTACAAACCACGTGTCCTTATTGTGGCTGCGGCTGTCAGATGCTTCTGGAGGTCATGGACGGCCGCCTCATCGGGACCACACCTGTCAAGACGGCTCCTATGAATCAGGGCAAGCTTTGCATCAAGGGATGGAATGCGCATCAGTTTGTCCACAGCCCGGACAGGCTGACAACGCCATTGATTCGGAAGAATGGGAAGCTGGAAGAGGCCTCGTGGGAAGAGGCTTTTGATTTCACGGTATCACGCCTCAAAGAGATCAAAGAAACTTACGGTGGCGATAGTATAGGTTTTTTCGCTTCAGCCCGTTGCACCAATGAAGACAATTACGTGCTGCAAAAATTCTGCAGGGCTGGATTCGGTACGAACAACATCGATCATTGCGCACGTCTCTGACACGCTCCCACGGTGGCAGGTCTTGCCGCCGCTTTCGGAAGTGGAGCAATGACGAACTCGATCCCTGAGATCGAAGACACGGACTGTCTCCTGGTCGTGGGTTCAAATACCACGGAAGCTCACCCGTTGATATCGCATCGCATGTACCGAGCCAAGCTGAAAGGCGCCAAGCTCATCGTTGTGGATCCGCGCAAAATTCAGATGTCGCTCCAGGCGGATATGCATGTTCGCCTGAATTTTGGCACGGATGTAGCCTTATTCAATGGTGTAATGCATGCCATTCTTGCCAACAATTGGCACAACCCATCTTTCGTCGAGGAACGAACCGAAGGCTTTGCCGAGCTTCAGGAGCATCTGAAAAAATATACCCCTGAAAAGGCATCTGAAATCTGCGGAGTTCCTCCTGAAGATATCATGCGTATAGCCGAAATGTACGCCACGGCGGAGCGGTCTTCTATTTGCTATACCCTGGGAATCACGGAACACTCCCACGGAGTCGATAATGTCAAAACCCTGGCCAATCTCGCGATGTTGACCGGCCAGATCGGTAGGGTGTCCACCGGCGTGAATCCCATGCGGGGCCAGAATAACGTTCAAGGCGCCTGTGATATGGGCGGACTTCCCAATGTGTACCACGGGTATCAAGTAGTCACGGATGATGCGGTAAGGCAAAAATTCGAGCAGGCTTGGCAGGCAAAGCTGTCTAATCGGGTCGGATACACGATTCCGGACATGATGGACCGCCTGATTGATGGCTCGCTCAAATGCTTGTACATATTGGGGGAAAATTCGGTATTGAGCGACCCGAACACTCATCACGTGACTCATGCACTGAAGTCAGCGGAATTCTTGATCGTTCAGGACATCTTCCTTACCGAGACGGCCCAATTGGCCCATGTTGTCTTTCCCGGAGCCTGCTGGGCCGAAAAGGAAGGCACTTTCAGTAATACGGAACGTAAATTTCAGCGGGTACGCAAAGCTGTAGAAAACCCGGAAGGTTCCATGGCTGACTGGAAGATCATCTGCGAATTAGGCAAGCGGCTTGGTCTTTCCATGGATTATGAATCGCCTTCGCAAATCTTCGATGAGCTGGCGAGCCTGGCTCCTTCCTTCGCAGGAATGAGCCATGAGCGACTGGACAAAGGAGGTATCCAGTGGCCCTGTCCTTCCCCGGACCACCCGGGAACTCAGTTCCTTCATCAGGGAAAATTTACCCGAGGGCGAGGCCAGTTTCACGTGATCGATTTCCGACCTCCGGAAGAACTACCTGATGCCGAATACCCGTACCTGCTCACGACAGGACGGAGGTATGCGCATTATCATACACGAACCATGACAGGCAGATGCTCTTCGCTACACAAGGAGTTTCCTGAGCCATTTGCTCAGATCAACCATCTCGATGCCGAGCGCCTCGGATTACGAGACGGCGATGTGATTCGGGTGACTTCCCGCAGAGGAGAGATATTCACGCCGGTGCGACCTGGGGACATTGTGCCCGAAGGCGCAATTTTTATGGATTTCCATTTTGCAAAAGCCAATCCGAACGAGCTTCTGGGGACGTCATTGGATCCGGTATCCAAGACTCCCGATTACAAGGTGTGCGCCGTGAGGATTGAGAAAGCCTAGGACCGGCTTATAATCATTGCCCAAATAAATGACTGAAACTCGGTGCAGATGTTGGTCGAGAAATCCCCCTCCCCCCCTTTCGTAAAGGGGGGCTTGGGGCATAGGCGTTAAAATAAGGATCCGGCGTAGGATTGATGACCAAAACGAACCGCATCTTTTTTGCCAAGGTGTCTGAATGACTGTCATTGCGAGCGAAGCGAAGCAATCGCCTGGAATTAAGCGCCATATTCCCAGGCGATTGCCACGTCGCTGCGCTCCTCGCAATGACAATTATCTGTTTTATTTGATGGTTTATGCCTGTGAATTCGTAAACGCATCTTCGGTCAGGCCTGGGGCCAGACCCATCAAGATGGGCAAGATGCTCTTATTTTAACGCCTATGGGGGCTTGGGGGGATTTGAATCGGACAAAACATTTGGCAAACACCATAAACCACGATGACAGCGAAAAATGCTCTCTCACGGCAGAAACCTTCGCCCATCGTGGACTTTTCCCATGAGATGAATCAGATGGACCTTTCATCACTTCAGTACTAATATTAATTTAAATTGTTACATGGAGGTGGGATATTGAAGAACTCGGACAGAGATAATTTGTCAGAAGTGTAACGATTTCTTGGAGAAACTGCTGCGCCTATTATGCCTGCACAATTGAAATACTCTAGTTTGTGACCGGATCTAATAGTATAGGCGCCGCGGTTCTGTCCCGTTGAACAACACGGGGACGGGAGCATCCGATGCAATTATATGTCGGTACCAGCGGTTATAGTTATAAGGAATGGAAGGGATCCTTTTATCCGAAAAATCACCCTGACAAAGATATGCTACGATTTTACGGGGAGAATTTACCTGGGGTGGAGATCAATAATACATTCTACCGCATGCCCGGGACAACTACGTTGGAAGCATGGGCTCAACAGGTTCCTCCCGACTTTCGTTTTGTTCTGAAGGCCCCTCGAAAGATAACTCACAGCAGTCCACTCAAACAGAAAAACGATGAGGTCGATTATCTGTTCAAAGTCTCTGCCACGCTTGGCGAAAAGCTTGGGGCGGTTTTATTTCAATTGCCGCCCTACTTGAGGAAGAATATCCAACTGCTTTCAGATTTTACAGGTCTGCTGCCGTCAAGCCCCAGAATTGCATTCGAATTCCGGCACCCATCCTGGTTTGATGACGAACTCTACGAATTGTTGCGCAAAAAAGGTTATGCAGTTTGCTGTTCGGATGTGGAAAATGAAGAAATCAGCCGATTCGTGGTTACCGCTAATTGGGGCTATCTTCGTTTGCGTAAGGCGAATTATTCGGAAGAAGAGCTTCTCCAGTGGGCACGCAAAATCAAGTCCCAGAATTGGCAGACAGCGTATGTTTTCTTCAAGCATGAAGATGAACCGACTGCTCCACTATTGGCGAAACAGTTTCTGGAGATTGCGGCACGCAGTAGATGATCTTCTTGCTCATTTCATCTAAACCGAGGCCCGCTCCGCAGCGACTATCAACCGGTAGCCACAGATTCGTGATTCGTTTAATATAAAGATAATTTTGGGGGAAAGCATTAGAAGGTCTGATGCGCAAGAAACGCATTCGCGAACGTGCCGGGCGTTCCCGGCGGATGGGTGGTCAGGATGATCGAGCACGAGATTCGTTTCGCGGCAGGTAGGGATTTAGGCGAAGTCAGCGCTCTCCTCATGCGGCCCGAAGACGTACGCTGGCTTCTGGTGCTGGGACATGGAGCCGGAGCCGGGGTCCGTAGTGAATTCATGACTGACATAGCCCTAAGTCTGGCGAACCACGGTATTGCCAGTCTCAGGTATAATTTTCCTTACATGGAACAGAGAAAGACAGCCCCCAACCCCCAGTCGGTTCTCGTGGAAACTGTTCGTTCTGCGGTTTCAGCCGCTCAGGAGCACTCGGACAACTTGCCCTTATTGGCCGGAGGCAAATCGCTCGGCGGTCGCATGACGTCAATTGCCGCATCCGAGGCAACATTGCCCGGTGTTAAGGGCATTGTCTTCCTGGGGTTCCCACTGCATGCTCCGGGAAAGCCGTCAAACCATCGCAGCGAACATCTATTCAAGGTCGGCGTACCTATGTTGTTTCTCCAGGGGACGCGCGACAGTCTGGCCGACCTCAGTCTTTTGCGTCCTGTTTGCGATCGATTGCAGGCACAAGGCAAAACGGTACTCCATGTCATTGATGGTGCAGATCATGGATTTCACGTTCCCAAGAGATCAGGCCGAACTGACAAAGATGTTTTGGAAGAACTAGGAAAAGTTGTTTCCGATTGGTCAGTCCAACTGGAGCACACCAGATAATCGGTTTTAAACGACGAAGCATTCACTGTCTTAATAACTGACACGGACGAATTACGTCACAATTGACATATATGTCTTGACCGACATAAAAAAATCTTGACAGCCTTGAGGTACAAAGCTACGCTTTAAGTGTCCTCGTACGTTTCTTCTTTCATCCAGGCATATCACGACGAGTCATACGACTCGTACAAACGCAACTACTGCATTCATTTAGTACGTTTCCGAGGGAAGGCACCACAATGGCGAAAAATCTTTTGGAATCCAGGAGATGCCAATGTGTCGGGGATTTATTTATTCGAGGACACCGGAGCTTCGCACCCATATGGGAAGTGCGAGTTCCCGTTCCACAATTTGAAACGTCTTCAGTTGCTGGATCGGCCTGCGAGTTTTTTTGAAAGACTGTCGGTTCTAAAAGGAGGCAGAAATGATCAAAAGGAATGTCACTCTTAATGGCGTAAACAAAATAGTAGTTGCAGACCCTGAGGCTTCGTTGGCTGACGTCGTACGAGGCCAATTGGGTCTGACAGGCACGAAAATAGGATGCGGAACCGGCCAGTGTGGCTCGTGTTCCGTCATTATGGACGGCAAACTGATAAAGTCCTGCATGACTAAGATGAAAAGAGTACAGGAGGGTGCCAATATCCTCACCATCGAGGGTATCGGGACGCCCGACAATCTCCACGCTCTGCAGTTGTCCTGGACTGTTCACGGCGGGGCCCAATGCGGATTCTGCTCGCCCGGTTTCATAGTGTCCGCCAAAGCGCTCCTGGACGAAAACCTGAATCCTACAAGGGAACAGGTGAGGGATTGGTTCCAGAAAAATAGAAATGCATGCCGATGCACAGGATACAAGCCGCTGGTTGACGCCGTAATGGATGCAGCGAAAGTTCTTCGCGGAGAGATAACTGCAGCGGAATTGGCTTTTCAGCTACCCGCGGATGGAAGAATCTGGGGAACCAATTACCCGCGCCCCTCCGCTGTTGCCAAAGTCACAGGTACCACGGATTATGGGGCAGACCTCATCTGCAAGATGCCTCCGGGAACCCTGCATCTCGCGCTGGTTCAAGCTAAAGTGTCCCATGCGAAGATTCTCTCAATCGATACCGCCGAGGCAGAGAAAATGCCCGGTGTGGCCAAAATTGTCACACACAAGGATGTCAAGGGAAAGAACCGAATCACCGGCCTTATCACCTTCCCTACAAACAAAGGGGATGGATGGGATCGGCCGATTCTGTGCGATGAGAAAGTTTTTCAATTCGGAGACGCGATAGCCATCGTGTGCGCCGACACTGAAGCCAATGCGAAAGCTGCAGCGGAGAAGGTCAATGTATTGCTCGAGGAACTTCCCGCATACATGAGCGCACCTGCAGCAATGGCTGATGATGCGATTGAAATTCACCCAGGAACACCGAACATCTATTACGAGCAGAAACGGGCTAAAGGTCAGGATACAAAGCCGCTTATGGAATCCGCTGCATATGTGGTGGAAGGAGAGTATTATCTCCAGAGGCAACCCCATCTGACAATGGAGCCGGATGTGGGTTTTGCCTATTTTGATGAAGAAAGCCGCCTCACGATCCATTCCAAGAGCATCGGTATCCATCTCCACCATGCCATGATATGCGCAGGACTGGGAACGGAGCCCGAGAAACTTCGGCTTGTTCAGAATCCTGCCGGCGGCACGTTCGGATACAAATTCAGCCCGACCATGGAGGCACTTGTGGGCGTCGCTGCAATTGCGACAGGAAAGCCGGTGGCTCTGAAATACGATTATTATCAGCACATAACGTACACCGGAAAGCGCTCTCCATTCTTCATTAAGCTCAAATACGGTGCAGACAAAGACGGCAAGATCGTTGCCATGGAAGGCGATTGGATCGTTGACCACGGTCCCTATTCGGAGTTCGGCGATCTGCTCACCCTTCGTGGTGCCCAGTTCATAGGCGCCGGCTATGGAATCCCCAATATCAGGGGTCTCGGTCAAACCGTATGCACCAACCATGCGTGGGGCTCTGCTTTTCGTGCCTATGGTTCCCCTCAGAGCTTCTTGGCTTCTGAATGTCTAATGGACGAGCTTGCCGAAAAAATGGGCAAAGACCCATTGGAATTGAGGTACCTGAACGTGTATCGTCCCGGAGATACGTCACCGACCGGACAAGCGCCGGAAGTTTACAGTTTCCCCGAGATGATCGACAAGCTCCGACCTCTGTATCAGGAAGCCCTGAAAAAGGCGAAAATGGAATCCACGCCCGAGAAGAAAAAAGGCGTCGGAATATCAATCGGCGTGTACGGTTGCGGTCTCGACGGGCCGGATTCGTCCGAGGTGACCGTTGAGCTTATCCCCAACGGAGTAAAGTTGATCAGCGCGTGGGAGGATCACGGTCAAGGAGCCGACATGGGTGCACTGGGAACGTGCCATGAAGCTCTTCGTCCGCTGGCTATCACTCCCGACAAGATCCAACTGGTCATGAACGATACGGCAATCACTCCGAATAGCGGACCTTCCGGTGGAAGCCGCCAGCAGGTTATGACAGGCAATGCCATCAAGAACGGCTGCGAGATGCTCATCAACGCGATGCGGAAATCAGACGGATCATACCGCACGTACGACGAAATGGTGGCCGAAAACATCCCCCTGAAGTATTCAGGGAAATGGACCGCTTCCATGTGCACCCCGTGCGATGAAAACGCCCAGGGAAGTCCCTTCGCAGTCTATATGTACGGCGTGTTTATGGCTGAAGTGGCCGTTGACACCAAGACCGGCAAAACACAGGTGGAGAAGTTCACTATCGTGGCGGATATCGGCAAAATCAACAACAGGCTGGTCGTAGACGGCCAGATCTACGGTGGAATCGCTCAGGGTATCGGGTTGGCTCTGTCGGAAGACTTCGAGGACTTGAAGAAACATACGAGTCTGATCAATTGCGGTCTTCCTTTCGCAAAGGACATACCCGACAATATAGACATTATTTACGTGGAATCCCCGAGGGAGCATGGACCATTCGGAGCAGCGGGCGTGGGCGAACTGCCCCTCACCTCCCCGCACGCCGCGGTGGCAAATGCGATCTACAATGCTACAGGCGTGAGAATCAGAAGCTTGCCCGCACTACCCGAAAAGGTGCTGGCCGGCCTCAAGTAACCGCACTCAAGGCAGTAAAATTGGGGAACCTTTTCTGTAGAAAAGGTTCCCCAAACCCTTCCAAAAAACTTTTAACATTTGTCTAAGTCACAGTTTTTCCTTCGGAAAAACTGTGACTTAGACAAATGCTAGAAATTCTTGGGAAGGGGCTCGGGGAAACACTTCTTACAAGAAGGGTTTCCCCGAATCTTGCTGCTTTGAATGCGCATTAAATATGAACGATGTTTCCTCCATTTTGCTCGCTTTGAAGTGCGTGGTATAATTTACGAAATCTTTTCGCTTGATATGAAACGCTATGGATCAACAAGAATTAAGGGAACTCGAAAGCCGCTGTATCCAAGAATGTGCCCCCTGGTGTAGCGCTGCATGCCCGGTGCACGTAGACGTTCGTGCCATGAACGCTGCCATCGCCAAGGGAGATTTTGCTGCTGCGCTCAAAATCTTCACCAAATCAGTCCCCTTTCCTGGAATCATCAGTCGTGTTTGCGACCATCCGTGTCAGGATTCGTGCAAACGAGGAGATGCCGGATCGACCATTTCGATTCGTGCGCTGGAACGTGCAGCTTTCGCTCAGGCTCCTGTGACAAAAGCCAGAGTGACACCTCTGCCTCGAAAGGACAAACGGGTTGCAGTCGTCGGCGGTGGATTGAGTGGCCTGACTGCCTCTCTCGATCTGGCGAAGAAGGGATATCAGATCGTTCTTTTCGAAGCCACCGACAGGCTGGGAGGAAGCTTGTGGGACTACCCTGAAACAGAGCTTCCGCGCGAGGCTATCCTCAGGGACTTCGATATACTGGCAGATCTTTCGGTCGAAATCCGTTTGAAAACCAGTGTCGGTCAAGACATACCCCTTTCGGATCTTCAAAAGGAATTTGATGCGGTCTATTTGGGCTCTGGATTCGGGAGCCGGAACGAAGGCGAACTGAACGTTACTGCAGATGCTCTCGTTCCTGTTACGCAAGAGACCTTTGAAACGAATGAGCCGGGAGTATTTGCGGGGGGAACCCTGGTCAGAGGCGCTAAAGAGCGCTCACCTATTCGTTCCATTTCCGATGGCAGGCGCACGGCGATTTCCATTGACCGGTTCCTGCAAAAAGTCTCTCTTACCGCTTCCCGTGAAAACGAAGGCTCGTACGAGACACGGCTGTACACCAGTTTGGAGGGAATTGAAGCTCTTCCCGAAGTGCCTCTGTCGAATGCTCCCGAAGGATACTCCGCAGAGGAGGCGGTGCAAGAGGCAAAACGCTGTCTCCAATGCGAATGCATGGAATGCGTCAAAGTGTGTGAATTTCTGGCGAGCTTCAAAGGTTACCCCAAAAAGTACATCAGACAGATCTACAACAATCTCTCCATCGTTATGGGCCAACGGCACGGAAACAAGCTCATTAATTCGTGCAGCAATTGTGGTTTGTGCAAAGAGGTTTGTCCGGAAGACCTCCACATGGGAGAAATATGCATAGCTGCCCGGGAAACCATGGTGGAACAGGGGAAAATGCCTCCCTCCGCTCATGAATTCGCGCTGAGGGACATGGAGTTCAGCAACAGCGACAAGTTTGCTCTCCATCGTCATCAACCCGGGATGGATTCCAGCAGATTCCTGTTCTTTCCGGGTTGCCAGCTTTGCGCTTCCAGTCCCATCAATGTAAAGCGAACCTATTCTTACCTTGCTGAACGGCTAACGGGCGGAGTCGGGCTCATGTTGCGATGCTGCGGAGCTCCCGCGGATTGGGCGGGCCGTAAGGAGGAGTTTGCTCGCGTTGTTTCCGGATTTGAGGCTCAATGGCTGGAAATGGGCAAACCCGAATTGATCGTGGCATGCTCCACCTGTTATTCCGTATTTAAAGCCCACCTTCCCCATGTGAAGGTGCAGTCTCTCTGGGAAACGATAGATACGCTCGGTTTACCTGATGTCCCTCGCATGGAAACTTTTGCCGTAGCTGTCCACGACCCCTGCACTTCCAGACACCATGACAGTATACAGGACAGCGTCAGAAATATCCTTCGTCGCCTCGGGTACGAAATTCACGAACTCCCTCTCAGCCGCAACACAACCGAATGCTGTGGTTTTGGAGGTCTTATGTATTTTGCGAACCGGGAGCTGGCGGAAAAAACGGTGAGACGCAGAATTTCGGAAAGCCCTCTCCAATACTTGGCATACTGCGCAATGTGCAGGGATCAATTCAGCTTTGAGGGCAAACCTGCCTGGCACTTGCTGGATTTCATTTTTGGCCCCGGAGATTTCGAGCATGCAGCGCAAAAGGGACCTGATTATTCGCAACGACGTGAGAATCGTGCAAGACTGAAACATTCCTTATTGAAGGATCTTTGGGGTGAAGATGTGGCCGAAGGTCGTCAACCGGTAAAATTGCAGATTTCCGAGCAGGTTCGAGACCTCATGGAACGTCGCATGATCCTGACGGAAGACATTCAGGAAATAATCGAATGGGCCGAAAGGACGGGATTCAAGCTTGTGAACAGTCATTCGGGCCATTTTCTCGCTCATCATACGCCGACCACCGTCACCTATTGGGTCGAGTATTCGCCGGCAGAGGACGGCTTCGTCGTCCATAATGCGTACAGCCACCGCATGGAGATTATGGAGGAATTGAAACCGTGAGCGAGTATGCAGATCCTCAGGAAGCTGCAGAGTGGATATGCGCCAGATGCAGCATACCTCTCGAAATGGCAAAAGTTGAAGTGGCATACCGGGGAAGCAAGTATCCCGTGAACTTGCCCAAATGCCCTCGCTGCGGTTTGGTGTTCGTTCCGGAGCAATTGGCCCTGGGCAAGATGGCAGAAGTCGAGAAGCTGCTTGAAGACAAGTGATACAGATGAGTTCCCTAAACTCCTGCAGAGTATACGAACGCTTGGCTGAAACCGAATGTGCCGCCGAAGGAATCAGGCCGGGCGGCCTTGCACTCACGGAACGAGCTGTGGCTCTATGCGGGTTCCCGCAGGGGTCAAGAATCGTCGACGTGGGCTGCGGGACCGGAGTCACCCTGAGGCATCTGACCGGCGTCCATCGTTTCTCGGCAATTGGAGTAGACGCATCTTCCCATCTTTTGCATCAAGCCTGTTTTGAGAACCATGATTTGCTGTTCGTTCGGAGCATCGCTGAAAGGCTCCCCTTCCCTGACGCATTCGCAGACGGCATTTTTGCCGAGTGTAGTCTCTCGACGATGAATGACCCGGAACGGGCACTGGACGAATTTCAGCGGCTCCTCAAGATTGGCGGCAAATTGATTATTACCGACGTGTATGCGAGGAATGCGGAAAGCAGTGGTCAGTTATCCTGCATGCCAGTGGAATGCTGCCTCAAAGGCGCTGTTTCTCGCACGAATCTTCTGGAGAGATTGTCATGTCGTGATTTCAGAATCGATCTCTGGGAAGACCATTCCGATCTGCTCACACGATTTGTTGTCCACCTGGTCTTTTCTTATGGTTCCATGGACGAATTTTGGTCAAGAATGGGCTTGAAGTCGGTCGATCTTAACGAGATGAATCGAACAATATCAGAAGCAAAACCAGGCTATTTCCTGCTCATTGCTCAGAAGACAACATGATTCTGAGTTCGCTTATGATTCCCAATTGACCGCCGCGGAGGCGGCAACGATTCACGGAACCACGAGTTATAGCAAGTGTATAAAACTGTGTCCAATTGCGAAAAGCACTTCTCGGCACTTGGTAGGTGCCGTGCCTCTGTGCCGGCACATTTTTCAAATACAAATCAAGCGGTTCCGGCCGGCAGGACGCCGGCCCCTACTGTTCATTTAAAGCACAATGTGTTCAAAAGGTCAGAAATTATGTCATCTGCTATAACGGGGACTCCATTGGATAATGTATTCTCAAATGAGCACAAAAAGAAAACTTTTGTACACGGTTCACAATAATGGACGAGATCTTTCGCATGTTGGAGTTGGCAGGACAGGGTTTTCATTGCAGCCAGATTCTGCTTTCGCTCGGATTGGACGCTCAGGGTAAGACAAATCCTGACCTTATACGGTCGATGGAAGGGCTCGCTGGCGGAATGGGTTTCTGCGGCGACATCTGTGGCGCTTTGACAGGCGGCGCCTGCTTGTTGGCCCTGTACGCGGGAAGAGGTAACCCGGATGATGAAGCAGACCCGAGACTCAACGATATGATCAACGAATTATTTGCATGGTTTACCCAGGAATTCTCCGAATGTTACGGCGGGATTCATTGTCGAGAGATCCTCGCAGACGATCCGAGGAACCAGACTTCGCGTTGTCCCCAACTTGTCACTCGAACGTACGAAAAGGTGAAGTCGCTCCTGCTTGAGAATGACTTCGACCTTTCCGAGGGTCGGTAATGTCCCTTCAGGATGCCCCTCATCCATTCCGGACGGAAAGCCTCTGCCCCGAATGCCTGGCACGGATACCCGCAATCCGAGTTGTGGATGGAAGTGACGTCTATTTGAGAAAGACATGTCCCGATCACGGAGAATTTCAAGTAATCCTCTGGCGCGGCGATCCATCCTACCAGAGCTGGGTACGACCGAAGATTCCAACCTACCCTGAGCGACCAGGTACCAGCGTTCGCGAAGGCTGCCCCTTCGATTGCGGCCTCTGTCCCGACCATCGCCAGCAGACGTGCACGGCATTATTGGAGGTGACATACCGATGCAATATGCGCTGCGCCTTTTGTTTCGCGAAAGCGGGCACATCTCAGGCTTCAGATCCGGATATGGCAACGATCAAACGTTGGTACGAAGCACTGCTCGCAACCGGGCACCCCTGCAATGTCCAGATTTCCGGTGGAGAACCGACTCTCCGTGACGATCTTCCAGACATTATCGCGCTTGGTCAGTCCATGGGATTCGGTTTTATTCAGGTGAACACCAATGGGCTCAGGTTCGGAACCGATCCCGCTTATGTCAAGCGACTTAGAAATGCCGGTCTTGCATCTGCATTCCTGCAGTTCGACGGGGTTTTCGAAGCCACTTACGTCACATTAAGAGGTGGAGCTTTTCTCGCATCTAAATTAGCTGCAATCGAATCGTGCCGTCAGGAGGGAATCGGTGTGGTGCTCGTTCCGACAGTAGTTCCAGGCGTGAACGATCAGGAATTGGGCGCTATTGTCGAATTTGCGTTTAAGAATCTTGACGTTGTCCGGGGTGTGCATTTTCAACCAGTGAGCTATTTCGGGAGATATCCGGCGATTCCATCCGATAATGACCGTATCACCATACCCGAGATCATCCGGAATCTCGAGATCCAGACCGACGGACGCCTGAAGACTCACCATTTCAAGCCACCTGGATGTGAAAATGCACTGTGTTCGTTTCACGGTACGTTTGTCCTCATGCCTGATAACCGCGTGCAAGCTTTGACAAGTCATGAGATTCCATGCACATGTAGTTCCGAAAATGCTGCAGAAGGTGCGGCAAAAGCACGTCGTTTTGTAGCTCAAAACTGGGCTCAGAGTGGGACTGCAACCGCATCAAGCGTCCAGGATGATGTGTTTTCCATGGGCGAATGGGACGTTCTGCTGGAACGAGCCCTCACCCATAAGCTGTGCATCTCAGGAATGGCGTTTCAAGACGTTTGGAACATCGATCTGGAGCGACTGAGAGATTGTTGCATTCATGTGGTTGCCCGAGATGGCAGGATCATTCCTTTCTGCGCCCACAACCTCACCAGTTCATCCGGACGTCCCCTGTTTGAAAGGGAACGGTGAGAAATGCAGAAAACGCCCCTGGAAAATTGGATCGCCTATAGGATGGGATTGAGCACAGGCAACTTCACTGAAAGCGATATGCGTGAATACCAGCTTGAACGTCTGCGAGAGACAATTGAGTACGTTGCCGAGAAGAGCCCGTTTTACCGTGGATTACTTCGGGGCTTTTCTGCGACGGATCTTCGGACTCTGGACGATCTGGAGCAGTTCCCCTTCACTACTCCTCAGGACATTCGGGACAAAGGTCCGCAATTCCCGTGTGTATCGCAAAGCGAAATCGAGCGAGTCGTAACGCTCATGGTTCCCGATGCAGCCGAGCAGCCGAGGCGTCTGCATTTTACTCGACAAGATCTTGAGCTCACGGTTGATTTCTTTCATCACGGGATGTCCGCCCTGGTTGAAACGGGACAGAAGGTACTCATTCTCTTGCCGGGGCCGAGGCCTGATTCCGTAGGCAATCTCCTTGCAAGGGGATTGAGTCGCATGGGTGTGAAAGGTATTGTACACGGTCTGGTTGAAGATCCATTAAAAGCGGTTCATGCAATTTTGCAGTCCGAAATCGAGTTCCTTGTCGGCCTTCCCGGTCAGGTATTATCCATTGCGAAACATCATGCTGCAAAGGACATTCCTTCTGCGCAAATGAAGGGGCTTTTGGTCGCACCCGACGCATGCCTGAGATCCCCCTATGTCCCGGATGCCATTATTGAAGAGCTGCAAAGGACCTGGGATTGTCCCGTATTCTGCCACTATGGTACAACTGAAATGGGATTCGGCGGAGGAGTCGAATGCCGGGCGTGCAGCGGATACCATGTTCGGGAAGCAGATCTGTATTTTGAAATTATCGATCCGAATTCAGCGCGGACAGTTCCGCAGGGCGAATTGGGCGAAATCACGTTTACCACATTGACGCGAAGAGGTATGCCGCTGGTTCGTTACCGAACGGGTCACTTCGGCAGATTTCTCAAGGAACCCTGCCCATGCGGGACTGTCCTGCCGAGAATGGAAAGAATGCATGCCTGCCCCGATTATAAATTGAGTCGGAACGGAACTCATGACACAGCCCGATGATATAGCAGCGCTTGTGCTTGCAGCCGGACTCTCTTCACGAATGAAGCGTTTCAAACCACTGCTCCCTTTGGGGCCGACTACAGTGGTGGAACGGTGCGTGAAGCTGTTCCGGGACGCGGGAATCTGCGACATCAGAGTGGTAGTCGGACACAGGGCGGATGATCTGATACCGCACCTGGAACGTCTGGGTGTTCGTTGGATTGTGAACAACCGTTTCCAAGAAGGAATGTTCTCCTCAGTGCAAGCGGGAGCCCACGATCTTGAGTCCTCCAGGAAAGCATTCTTCATGCTTCCTGTGGACATTCCACTCATTCGGAAGACCACGGTGCTGGACCTGTTGCAGGCCTTCAGAACAGAGGAAGGAGACGTCTGGCATCCCACCTTCATGGGGAGACGAGGGCATCCTCCTCTCATTTCGACGAAATTCCGGTCCGCTCTCCTCGTATGGGGAGGCGAAGGCGGATTACGAGCTTTCCTTGCAGAACAACACCCTCGGACCGTTGATGTGGAAGTAGCTGACGAGCACATTCTCATTGATATGGATTCACCGGAACACTATAAGGCCGCTCTTGCGAAATTGACGGAGTATGATTTCCCTTCCAATTCCGAGTGCAAGGTGTTGCTCACCAGGAAAATTCGAGTGGACTCGCACACTCTGGCACACTCGATGAAAGTCGCCCAAGTGGCGGTCCTTTTGGCTCGTGCCCTGAATGAAAGAAATTGCAGCCTGAACATGAAGTTGATTGAAGCCGCCGCATTGTTACACGACATTGCGAAAGATCGCCCCAACCATGCAGAAGAAGCGGCGAAAATCCTGAGAGAACTCGGGTACGATACACTGGGCTGGGTTGTGAGTCTGCATATGGATGTTCGTCCAACTCCAGAGGAGCCAATCTCTCCGCAGGAAATCGTTTGCCTTGCAGACAAAATCGTTCAGGACGACCGAATTGTTGCTGTGGAAGAACGATTCAAAGACAAGCTCTGGGAGAAATCACATCTGGCGGCTGCCCAGGACCGACGATTGTTGAACATCTTGAATATAAAAGGGCGCATCGAAAAAACTCTGGGAACTCCCATAGAAAACCTGCTGTCCTCGGCTCCGTCTCTGGTTAATGAGCTCATTAGATGAGGAGTCATTCGCGTTCAGGTTACAGCAATTTGCTTTCAAAGTTGGACGAAAATCCCCTCTACCCCCCTTTATCAAAGGGGGGAATGAGGGGATTTTGAATGCAAATTGATATCAATGCACCTCTCACCTGCTGCCGACATCGCATCGTCCCCGGCCGTATTGGCTCTGCCACGGGCCTTTTACAAGAAATATCTGCCTCACCATGAAAAATTACTAAAATTTTATTTTGTCTCTTGCAACGAAATAGCTTTTTTTGTATGCTCATTACTAAGGAGATGGGATTGTAATGACCGTTATCCGGAAGTGCTGTTTGTCCAATTGATATTGGAGGCGATTTATCGGCGTATTACTTGGCTTATATAAGTTGCTAGTGTGGTGAACATTCGACTAATTTCACTTTTTAGGGATACCAATTCTCTATAATTGATACCGAGAGGCGTTCATGAATACATTATCCAACTTCAAGAAGTAATCGGTTTGTTTAAAGAAATCTGGGATGCCAGTAGGCAATCTCAGAGTGCAGCTTTTACTCTATTGTATGGAGAAGCTCGTCTATGAGTATTCCATCTAAGCTGTAGAGATGAACAATAGTGAGGAAATCCGAGCGCTCATAAGCGTTACGAGGGATTCTCTTGTGAATTACCAAGGGGGGATGTTTTGTCGATAGGGGGGGCCAGACTACTAATACCAATGCGCGTCCCAAGAAGTGACATTGGATGAAGCCGGCCTTGGCAGGTCTCCGAAGCGAAGTCAGACTGCGCCGTTCGTAGCGGAGGAGATTTGCCAGGGGCAATGAACAAGCTTCTCGATGTTACTTGCATGAAGCGCATTGGTATTAGTGATGTACGGGGGAAGCCGGAGGTAAATTAACCTCCTCAGGAAATACTTTTACGAATTACTACATGGAGGGACATTTGATGAGAATTATGCCAAAGCTACAAAACTGGAGATCGACAGAGGAAAGCGGCCGCTCGCTCGTTCTTGAGCAATTGGAGGAACGAATTGTTCTGGATGGAGCGGTGACTGACGTACAGGATGTTCAAGACCATGCAGCCGATGGCGGTCAGGTTGACAGTCTCGGCTGGGTGTACGTCGACAATGGCTGGTGGCAGGAAGATAATGGCAGCGGCTGGTGGTGGGAGGAATCCAGTGGCTGGTTCTGGAATGAAAACACCGGCTGGTGGGTGACAACTGCCGACGGTTACACCTGGTGGTATCACGGCGACCATCAGTTCTTCGCTGAGGATACTGCTACAGGTGACTGGTTGTGGTTTGACGACATGAACGATCAGGAATGGGAACCGGCATTTACATGGTTCGCAGACCAGGTCAATTCAGAGTGGATGTGGGTTCTTAACGATTGTAACGGGAGCCACTATTACACTGACGACCTCAATTACTTCTACCAAGACCATAGCGGCGGAGCATGGTATTGGTATGATACTGTCAATGATGGCGTATGGGAGACCGCTTTCTCATGGTACACGGACGGCTCCGGGATACAGGTGTTTAACGACTGGCATTCCAGCGAGTACATCTGGGGCAACGATTTCCATTATATTCAACAACACACGTCTTCATATGTGAACGATGCTCCTGTAGCGTCAGTGCCTGGGGCTCAGACCGTGAATGAAGATACGGATCTCACAATTCCCGCAATCTACGTATTCGACGTGGATTCAGGAAACAATCCCCTTCAGGTAACGCTCTCCGTGACTCACGGCACGCTGACGCTTGCCGATACAACCCAAATTTCCTGGGTGTCAGGAGACGGCACGCAAGATACCCAAATGGTTTTTCAGGGAACCTGGAGCCAGCTCAATACCGCGCTGCATGATATCGTTTACCGGCCGGACAGCAACTTCGGCGGTTCTGACTCCTTGTCCATTGTTGTGGACGATCTAGGAAATTCCGGTTCCGGCGGTAATCAGACGATCTCTGAATCGGTAGCGATAACCGTCACATCAGGGAACCAGGCGCCGACTTCGGATCCCATCCCTGGTGCCTCTACTGCTGAGGACTTCGGGATCTTTGATTACAACGTCAGCTCATACTTCCACGACATCGATAGCATTCTGGAATACAGTCTCGGATCTCTAACGTATTACGGCGGGCTCACCCTTGCAGACTTGTCGATCTCAAGTTCCGGAATTGTGAGTTTCTCAAGTGCACCGAATGCAAACGGTTCGGTTGATGTCCAGGTTATTGCCAGTGACGGTCAGAATACAACATCTCAAACATTCACGTTCACGGTGACTCCGGTGAATGATGTTCCTACCGGCACAGATAACACCGTCACGACCGAAGAGGACACTGCGCACACCTTTATAGCCGACGAATTCGGATTCAGTGATGTCGACGCAGGGGACCAGTTGCAGGCAGTTCAGATTGCTTCGTTGCCTCTGGCAGGCCAGTTGCAGTTGAATGGAGTTGATGTAAATCTGGATCACGTGATTAGCATCACCGATATCAATGACGGCAAGCTCTCATTCATTCCCGCACCTGACGCAAACGGCACGGGATACGCTACTTTCGAGTTCAGGGTCTTCGACGGGACTGAATATAGCACTAATTACACCATGACAGTTAACGTCACACCGGTCAATGATGCCCCTACCGGCGCAGATAACACCATTACGACCGATGAAGACACTACGCACGCGTTTGTAGCCGGCGAATTCGGATTCAGTGACGTCGACGCAGGGGACCAGTTGCAGGCAGTTCAGATTACTTCGTTGCCTCTGGCAGGGCAGTTGCAGTTGAATGGGGTTGATGTAAATCTGAATGACCTGATTAGTATCACCGATATCAATGACGGCAAACTCTCATTCATTCCCGCAGTTAACGCAAACGGTACGGGATACGCTACTTTCGAGTTCAAGGTCTTTGACGGGACTGAATACAGCACCAATTACACCATGACAATTGACGTCACACCGGTGAATGATGCTCCTAGCGGCGCAGATAACACCATCACGACGGATGAGGACACTCCGCACACGTTTATAGCCGGCGAATTCGGATTCAGTGATATCGACATAGGGGATCAGTTGCAGGCAGTTCAGATTACTTCGTTGCCTCTCGCAGGGCAGTTGCAGTTGAATGGGGTTGATGTAAATCTGAATGACCTGATTAGTATCACCGATATCAATGACGGCAAACTCTCATTCATTCCCGCAGCTAACGCAAACGGCACGGGATACGCTACTTTCGAGTTCAGAGTGTCTGATGGTACCGACTTCAGCACCGCTACGTATCACATGACCGTCGATGTCACTCCAGTATTCGATGGTTTTTCCTCGCATTCCTGGGACGGTAATGGAAATACCATGTCTCTCGTGGTTGCAGATATTAACGGTGATGGCAAGCTAGACTTTATTGAGGGCAACTACGGTCAAGCTAGTTACGTGTATCTGGGTGACGGAACCGGGAATTTTTCCACGTGTGTCAGTTTCCAGATTGGAATCGGCACTTACAATACCCGATCCATAACTGTTGCAGACGTGAATGGCGATACTTACCTTGATATCATTCAAGGAAATTACGGTCAACAAAGCTACGTATATCTCGGCAATGGTAGTGGCGACTTCTCCGCAGTGACCGGTACAGCCATCGGTAGCGGCACGTACAATACCCAATCCATAACTGTTGCAGACCTGAATGGAGACACTTACCTTGATGTCATTCAAGGAAATTACGGTCAACAAAGCTACGTATATCTCGGTACTGGTAGTGGTGACTTTTCAGCGGTCACCGGAGTTGCGATCGGCAATGGGATATATAACACGAGCTCCATGATCGTTGCGGACGTGAACAACGACACATTCCTTGACATTCTTGAAGGAAATGACGGTCAACCGAATTATGTATATCTTGGTACCGGAAGTGGCGATTTCTCCGCAGTGACCGGTTCAGCGATTGGCAGTGGGATATACAATACCAACTCCTTGGCGCTTGCCGACGTGAACGGGGACACTTTCCTTGATGTCATTCAAGGAAATTACGGTCAACAAAACTTTGTTTATCTCGGCACCGGTACTGGCGATTTTTCTGCAGTGACCGGCACAGCGATCGGTAGCGGAACAAACGACACATGGTCCATAGCCGTGGGAGATTTGAATGGAGACGGTTTTCTCGACATCGTTGAAGGAAACGGCGGTCAGATAAACTACTATTATCTGGGCAATGGTAGCGGAGATTTTTCTGGGACTACCGGAACCCCTCTCAGTAGTGCAACGATAAACACCCATTCGCTAGTAGTCGCTAACTTGAATGGTGACGGTTACCTGGATATAGTCGAAGGCAACTACGACTATGATAATTACACTTATTTGGGGTACTAAGCTCGCTGCCCTGCGATGAAAAACAGGTCAACTCACGAGAAAGGAATGCCGCACTCTGTGCGGCTTCCTTTCTGTTCCATGGTCCTGACCGGAGTGATTATAGCTGTTATCGAAAGTCTTGACGGAATCCAATGCCTGCAATGGGAAGAATCAGTAGCGCCGGCGTCCCTGCCGGCGATAACTTATTGCTTTGTTTGGTGAATTGTTCGCCGGCACGGAGGCCGGCGCTACCAATTGCTGGGAACTGCTCTTCACAATCCGTGATTACTTTCGAGAATCGGTATATAACGGTTCTCAAAAGTTTTCGCGTCTTGTGCCGACATTCAGCAAAAGGCCAAGGTTGTGTCTTGGGTGCCACGGACCTGCCCTGCAGGTCCGTGCTTCCGCCTCTGTAAGAACTATCTTGATTGCAAGTCCGTATTAGACGGCTCTACGTCCTCCGAAGCGAGGGACACCTCCACCCCCCCCCGGATTATGAAAAGAAAGCGAATCGGCATCAAAACTGGAAATAGATGAATTGGCTGATCGGCCTGAGGTATACAAAAACGAGAACTACAGCCACCGTAATGGCAATACTCTCGCCTGCGACCCACGCTATTCGCTCGCCCGTACGCCGAGGTGCCGGCAAGGAATCGACGAAGTATGCAGCAATTATCGCTACCAGAAGTGCAGCGGCAATGAGATACGTAGATTCCCGCAGCCCAAGACTTAAATATCCCAGAGGATTGAAGACCTTAGATATCATGCCGAAGGCCTGATCGAGGGTTTCAGCTCTGAAGAAAATCCAGCCCAACATGACCAGCGGCAATGTGACCATCCACCCGGCAATCTTGGATCTCCAACTGTCAAGCATTCCAACAGAATTATGTAACAAACGATACAGAAAAATCAGTGAAGCGTGGTACAGACCCCAGATCATAAATGTCCAATTAGCTCCATGCCAGAGCCCCATGATTGCCCAGGTCAGGAAAAGAGCGAGGGTCTTACTCCTTGTGTTCTCTGCGTCAGCCGCCAGAGCCAAGCCGCCTTTCGAGGTGTCCTGCAGTTTCGAACCGGTCAGAGGCAGATAAACGTAGTCTCGTACCCAACTTGAAAGAGATATGTGCCATCGTCGCCAAAAATCCCGAGGAGATCGTGCCATATAGGGAAAGTTGAAGTTTTCCGGAAACCGGATTCCCATCAATAGGGCGGACCCGATAGCAATATGAGAATAGGCTGAGAAATCGAAATATATCTGGAAACCGAACAAGAAAGCCAGAGTCCAGACGTCCAGTGCACTCAGAGTGCCGGATGCCTGAGCAAACCCCGAATCCACCAAAGGAGCAATGTTGTCAGCCAGTACCACCTTAAGAAAAAGCCCAAAGAGTATTCTGCGAATACCGATTAACACTGAATCCAGTTGGAATCGCGGTCGATGCTCCAACTGTGGTATGACTTCCCTCGCTCGAAGGATGGGTCCTGCGACAAGTTGAGGGAAAAAGCTGACAAACGTCGCCATAATCACAAAATCACGCTCGGGTTTTATGAACCCTCTGTACACATCGATGGTGTAACTGAGTGAATGAAATGTGTAAAAACTTATACCTAACGGAAGGAGAATATTCCAAGGTTTGATATGCAAGTCTAATCCAAACAAGTTCAATAAATTGACAGCATTATCTAAAGCAAACATACTATATTTGAAATACGCCAACAATCCAAGATTGGTTATCAAGGTGATAACGAGTAGCAGCTTCCTCCTTCGCGGGTCAGCCGTCCCATAAATCATACGTGCCAACGTATAATCCGTCACTGTTTGAAACAGCATTACGGGGATATATTCCAAACGCCAGAATCCATAGAACGTCAATCCCGACAGCAACAACAACCAACGTCGGGGCTTTTGCGGCAGCACCCAGTAGAGTAAGACTACTGTAACGAGAAAGACGACGTACGTGACGGAATTAAAGATCATTGCGCACCTGTCGCATTCACTGTCGTATCAGCTTGGTCAGTGCTTCTGCCAGAATGGAATGTCCGGCTGCCTGGAAATGAAAGAAATCCAGTTCCAATTTGCTGTTCAATGCAGTGGATTCCTTTTGGCCCCAAAATTCACCAGGTACTATAGATTCCAGGTCAGCATATATCGCCCCGCTTTCCTGAGCCAATTCCTTCACCTGATTCTTACAGGCTTGGTATTCTTCGAGTATATATGGCAATTCAACATCGCGACGTATTGGAGCCGTGTAGAGCACAACCTTAATCTTCTCGGTGATTGCGTGATCCACAACAGCTTTCAGAGCAGCCATATTATCCTCATATCGCCCCCCTATCATCTTGCGTTTAGTCTGCGGATCGATCCCGAGAACAGTGTTACGCAGACGGTAGAGGGATATTGTCAACCAGCCTCTCACCTGAGGTCTCGCTTCCCAGAGCGACATATTGTTCTTGAGCCATGAATTCAGGAATTTTTCTGAATGCTCCTGGATCGTACCGCGCAGAGCTGCCAACTCTCCATCTTCCGGGGATTCTTTAGAGGATTCTTTGGAGCCGCATTCTTTCAAAATGCGCTCGCCTATCTTTGTGCGTTTTAAAGAATTCTTTACATCCGGGTCATTAAGCGCTTTCGCTATGTCATCACGAATCCCTGTCTCACGAAAGCTGATAAAGACTACGGGAAGGATCAATACTTTCAGATTGAGCCTCGGCCTCAGATATTCGAAAAAAACATAGTACTCTTGAAAATTCGAATTTGGAAAGCTGAACGTCAGAAAATCCAGTCCTTTCTTGTTCAAGGCTCGAAACAACAAAGGTGAAGCGTTTTCTTGGCCGGGTTTTAACTGATTTACTGCGTGAATTTGTGAATTGCCCATCCACAGTGCTGCTTCACGAGATCCTCGCTTCCGCCAACCTTCAATGCAATCATCTGCATCACAAATTCCCGTGCCATGAATCTTGTGTCCATCATACTCTGCAAAATATGAGGAAGTTCCCACAGGCAGAGCGAATTCCTCAAACTTGATCTTGGTTTGACCGGAAATCCATAGCAGCAGCATAGCGCCCAGAGTGAACCCGACTGCGAGCGGGATGGCCAAGTACAGAGAATGAACGTAACCGCTGTCTTTCCTAATCATCTTTGCAGAAGTCTTGTCACGTGAAAACAAGGCATACGACAACGCTCCTGCTCTGAGACGTTCAAAGAAGGGAGGCATTACTCTTTTGGTTCCTCATCGAGAGAATCAGAGGAAGGTTCACCGACAGGACGACAGACTGTGTAATCGCCTAGGACGCCAGCAAGACATGGACGGGTTGAGAGACTCGGCAAGAAGATCTCCCACCTATCGCCAGTCTTGAGAATTCAGCAAGTACCCTCCAGACAAACACGATCGTCCACAGGCGGACGCGCTCCTTCTGGAGCCTGGGACTTGATGGGGAAATCGATAGACCCATCTTCTCCCATTGTCCACCTCAATGACCGGTTTTCGGCCATCGCATGACCTCCGATGAGTCTGTTACAAGAAATATTGCGAAAGCACAACGTCTTTTCTCGTATCGTCGGCTTAGACGCGGCTTTTCTCTCTTCAGCGATTTCCAGACACAGATCTACTCAAGGCTAGCTATGGTAAAGCCGGATAATAGATGCGGTTAATTGAGATCTGAAAGTTGATTGTCACATCCTAATCTATATCTGTGTTCCTCCCGAGTCCTGTAAGTCTGGCTTTTCTTTCCACATGTTCTACTGAAGATAGGCGGTGTCTGCGTGCGTCCAATCTTTGAAACGAGTGTCGAGAGTCTCTTCTTTACACTTTGACCTTGTACAGTTTGGCCGAGGTTTCACCGAAAATCATGGTCTTCGTTTTCCCATCAGCCGGTCCCAATGGTGTAAAGCCGAATTTCTGCTGAAGATCTTCGGGTATTTCCAGGCGTCGAAAAGCCTCAATCTGCCATTGGGGCGATCCATACCAGACGGAGTCTGTCCCCCAGAGCACATGATCTGCCCCAAGTCCTTTGATCAGAGTTCCCAAAATGCCCGCGCAATATTTCGGTGCGCTGACCGCGGTAATAGCGAAAACAGAACCAAGCTCCGCATATACGTTGGTAACACCGGTCTTTTCCGGCATTGCAGCGAGTTCCGTTATCCACGGAATGTAGCCTGTCTTTTCAAATTCCTGGATATCCTGCTGCGACGGTTCCTCGCCGGACTTAAGGGCTGAATGATAAATGAGGAAATTCAGTTGCGGCCAATCTTTGGCAGCTTTGCTCAGATCATCGACTTTAGCGTATTGCCAGGTTTTTGACATCTTTGATTCGTACCCGCCTGGGAGAAGCCCTTTGTGGATACATAAATTTGTTATCCCGGATTTGACCATTTTCTCGTACGCCGGATACATGAGCTTTTCATCATCGAGTCGCCAGGGATATTTGGATTCCTTGAACGGAGATCCTACGGTGTAGCCCTTCCAGGCATCCGGCTTATATTCTGAAACGGCGCGATCTATTTCCTCCAACCAGTTGGGATGTCCCGGGGTAACAAGCGCGTGAGTGAGGAACACTTTGCGCCCTGCTCGCTGATTCACCCGTTCCCTTGCTTTAGCCATTTCATCATTGTGAAGAAACCATTTCTTGGGATCGTCATCCGGAGCGCTACTCAGGACAGCCATTTTCGTATCGCTGCCTTCGAAGATCTCTCTGTAGAAGTTTTCAAATCGTATTTTCTCCATATCCACTTTTTCGCCTTGTAGCTCCGGATTCCATTTCTTCCCTCTTTCTCTAAGTTGCAGCATCCATGTTGAGTCGAACTCGGGACTGACAAAATGTGTTTGGATATCGAAGATGAACTGGCCGGTCAAAGCCTTCTGTCGGTCCTGAGCTTTGGCTGGATCCGCTGCTTCCGCAACGTCCACCGAGAAGCAATCTCCGAAAACGGAATTCATGGCCATGAAGACAACAGCGCTTCCGCAAGCTCCGGACAGGAATTCACGTCTGCTCAATCCAAGCATCTTTGCGTATTTGTCTGCGAATTCGCCGGCAAGGCATTCCACCTGCATCTGAAAAAAGCTTTGACGAGGGCTCGCTGATTCGTCTGCAGGTATTGTCTTTAGAGGAATAGGGAAAATATCTAGTTCATCAATTTTGCTTCTCATTCACGTCCCCCTATCGATCAATTATATAAGCATTATCACCGCTGACGCTTCTCTTGTCGATGCTTCGCAATACTCCGAAGTCAAAAAATGTTTGTGGACACAACACATCCGCCTTCAAAACGTTGATTACGCGCTGGAGAGACGAAACTTCGCCATATTGTAGTAAGTAAGCTGTGAGAAGGGGCGGTTTCATTTGGAATAATGATAGACTTATGGAGGAATTTTGTTGCCAGCGACTTTTCAATTTTCTAATATGAACTATAGTTTCGCCCTTTTTGTATTCTGGACGGTTAGATGGTGAGATAATCCTTGAAAAAATAAGGCGTTCCGCACATACCCGGTTTTGTGTAAAGATTCTGGGAAGGAGGAACGCCAGTTGAAGAGATCTATACCAGATCCGTTCGGGATTGACGAGATTCATTTCAGAGCGTGTTTCAGCGCACCGAGTTTCCGTATCTTCGTTGCGCTGGTGGTCGGTTGGGTGCTCACTATGGGCAAGCACACTATCAGCCAGGTGATTCTGACCATGAGACTCCATGAATCCAAGCACTTCGCCAGCATCTACCGATTCCTCGGCAAGGGACGATGGGAGACTGACTTTGTCTCCTATTTCGTCTTCAGAATGTTGGTAGAAACGCTGATTGCAGAAGGGATCGAGATCCTTGTGGTGATTGACGACACCTTGAACAAGCACACTGGCAAGAAGATCTGTGGCGCGGGCTGGCAGCATGATGGTTCACTCCCAAAGCATACTAAGCAAAAGGGGTATGGAGTGTGCTTTGTCATCATAGGACTGGCGATTCGCCTTCCCGGCATCAGCGATCGCATGTTTTGTCTGCCATACGCTGCCCGCCTTTGGTGGCCGCCAAAGGCCAAGTTTAATCCCAAGAGCCTGCCCTACAAGACAAAACCCGAACTTGGATTGGATCTTATAAATCTGACTCATTCATGGCTCCAAGAGGGAGAAAGACTGAGAATTGTGTTCGACCTGGGATACTGCTGCGATACCATCCTCAAAGCACGACCCAAGAATGTGCACATTACAGGGAGGCTGAGAAAGGATGCAGCTTTGTTCGCTGTGCTGGAACCTGCTCCATTTACAGTGATGGGCAGACCTCGCAAGAGAGGCGCTCGACTGCCCTCCCTGGAAACGATGTTCCAGGACCCCAATCTGGGGTGGAATGAGATTAGGGTCTTCTGCTATGGAAAACGAACTAAGCTCCTGATACATCAGTTCACGGCGCTATGGTATCATAGCGCAGGGGCAACAGCCTCTTTCGATCGTGTTGTGCCATGACCCGGCCGGCCACCATGCCAATATGGTGTTTTTCGATACGGACCCTCAGGCTGCACCACAGCAGATTATCGAGCGCTACGCTGCACGCTTTAGCATTGAGATGACCAATCGAGAGACCAAGAACCTCCTGGGTGCGGCTGAACCTCAGTGTCGGAAAGAGACCTCGGTAACCCGTGCCCCTATGTTTGCTTACTGGGCCTACTGCTTTGTAGTGCTTTGGTTCGTTGGGCAATTCGTCACTGCAAAGAACCTCGTTGCCGACCCGGCTCCCTGGTACTGCCGGAAAAAGTCGTTCACCTTTTCAGACATGCTGGCAGCAGCTCGAAGGAGTCATTTCTCGCTGAGAATTTATTCGAAAGCCAGCCGAATCAATAAGTTCGAAAAACTCAACGGCCCGCGCTCCACGCGCGGACTCGACCATGCAAGAATCGCGAAACTATAGATATGAAGCTCATAAAATATATTTCGCGTTGTGCCGCAGGTGGGAGGGAATGGAAACTAAGACCGTCGTAAATGCCCAAAAGATACTTGGTGACATTCGCTCAGGACTCAGTGATTCCGTGCTCATGGCAAAATACAATCTATCTCCCAGGGGTTTGGAGAGGTTGCTCCTGAAATTGGCTCAATTGGGCGCCATCAAGCGAGTTAATGCCGCAGAATTGCTCAAGGATATTAGATCGGGAATTACTAACAGCGAGTTAATGAAAAAACACAATCTTTCGAGAAAAGCCCTCAAGAGAGTTCTTGAAGAAATGACTGATGTCGGTATACATTTCTTCAGAGAAAACCGTCAACCCAGGGAAAAACTCAGGATTAAAACCATTGAAATCGTGGGGGACATCCGGTCTGGCATGTCCGAGTTGGCGATAATGGATAAATACGGACTCTCTTCTCGGGGACTTCAGAGCGCTTTCTGGAAACTGGTGCGTTCCGGGGCCCTTACATGGGAAGAGATTCTTAATAATTTTCCCAACTTGGAAGAATCTGTCACCCTACAGCTCATCCGGAGAAATATCCGAAGTTATCCGATCTTATCTGTTAAAGTGTACGAAGAAGACAATCCGCAGAATCAGGGAAAATTGCGGGACCTTTCGGAAACAGGCCTTGGCATCACCGGGATGGAAGCTTGTGTCGGTGAGGTAAAGAAGATTGTTCTCGTTCCTGATGAATTTATGGATCTGAATGCGATGACACTTCAGGTCGTCTGTCGATGGTTTAGATCTGATGAAGCAAAAGGACTCCATTCTGCAGGATTTCAAATACAGAATCTGAACGACAAGAACGCTGCGGCAATCAGAGAACTGGTTCAACTCATGACTCTGACGTTCGAATAGCAGTATTCGTTGCGGACCCATCGGAGCATATCCGATGTTTTGGACGTGGTGAGCGACCTGTCCAACGGTGAAGAGAATCAACATCTAAGGCGAGCACCAGCATCCGATCGACAGCAAAGGGAGCGCGAGACCGGGTTCCTTTGGATGAACACCTTCCGAGGGTGCCGGCGAAGTCGGACTGTAACACTGCACGCTCTGAATCGAAATAGCATCATCAGTCGACGGATCGGACCTGGGAGACTGTCTCAAAATTCTCGAATGCATGACAAATCGTGCCACAATTCGCCATCTTCGTAGGGGTAGGCCTAGTGCCTACCCTTATTTGGGCGGACACGAGGCCCGCCCCTACAATCAGGTCAGCAGGACCATGAGAACTTCGTGCCACGATCTGGGATAAATTTCGACTTTTGAGACAGCCTCCTGGAAGCGCACCGGGGCCCCTTTTGTATACTGTTGTGCTCCCGGATAAGCGCAGATCAGCATCATCCCGGTCCAACCAAAACATGCAATTTCAACGACTTTTGTCCATTAAGGGTGGGGAACATGGCAAAGCGAAAAATCAGGGCCAAGGATATGGTTCACGATATCCGGGAAGGTCTGAGTGATAGCCAGCTCATTGAAAAGTACGGCCTAACGTCTCGCGGTTTGCAGTATATCTTCAGAAAACTGGTCCAAACAGGCTTGATGACTGACCTGGAATTCTTCGAACGATCCAAATTGACTGAGAGTGAAGTCTTTAGGGCTTTTTCAGATCACTCAAGCGAAGTGATCAAATGTCCGAATTGCGGTCAAGCGCTATCTGAACAGGGAGACGAATGCATTTTCTGCCAGACCATTGATGTAACCAAGGGAGCATGTTTGGCTTCAGACGTATCCGGAGAAGCCGAAGTGGCGTCTTCAAATCGATCTCGACCGAGAATCGAAAAATAACGTGATGGACATGAACTGCTCGTGAACCATGCGGTTGTGGATGCCTGCAGAATTCAGCCACAGGACGAATCTCAAAGTTCATGAGCAAACTGAAAATTTCTGCCAGAGAAAATGCATTGCTTCGACAGCTTTTCATTCCTGCCGAGTGAACTGCCGCTGCGAGTAAAAGACCGGTCTGCCACCAGCCCAGCAGCATTTCGTATGCTTCATGAATCAGATAAAAAATTGACACTGATCTGAAAAAGCGATAGATGATTCCTGCTCGAGGGGGGCTTCATCAGTGTGCACCGAGATTCTCGGGCAGGTAGGACCGTTGTGCCTGTAGGAACCAACATCCGAACAGCTTTTGTCTTGCGTTTGCACGGATATCATGTGCTGGCTCTAGAACCATCATGACCAAAGACAAGTCACAATTCCCGGAAGAGATATCGAATTCCACAAATGCCGCACAGCTCGGACTGCTGACCGAAACCATAGAAATTAACGGCCAGTTTCCCAACCAGTTGACCGAATCGGGAAGTTTCGATCTCACGGGCTTTCGTCTGACTTCTTTAGGCAAGCTTCTCAGCGCTTTACCTATGCCGGCATTAGTTGTGGACGGCAGTTTTTCCATTGTCTTCGCAAACGAGTCATCTGAAAAACTGGGCGACACTACAACGAAACTCGTATCGGCACCGTTCTCTTCCTTGTTTCCTCGTTCGAGAGACGCCGCGGCTTTCCAGGGAATACTTGAAAAAGTGTTCACGATACGCAAACTCCAGGTGAGCGAAGGACTGGTGGAGATTGGAACGAACAGAATGTGGGGGCGTCTGAATTTTCGCTCTCTGAGACTCGGAAAAACGCGCCTCATACTGGTACTGATTGAGGATTTGACTCTGGAGAAAAAGCAGGTCCTGTTAATCGAAACCAGCAAAGAAATTATGCGGCAGGCAAAAGAAAAATATGAACGGCAGTTTCACGAGCAGACTGCAGAGCTGAAATTAACAAATGAGCGGCTTCGACAGGAAATCGAAGAGAGATCGAAAACTCAGTCGGCACTTGAAAAAAGTCGAGACAGTTTTAACAGCATTGTAGAAAGATCTTCCGACGGCATTGCGATTCTGGACTGCGAAGGCACAATTCTCTACGTTAACCGTGCTGCAGCACTCTTCCTCGGAAAGACTCCGGAATCCTTGCGGGGCGAACGGCTCGCTATAGCACTCGGACCAGGGCAGATTGCCGAGACCAGCATAGTGCGGCCGAACGGACAACCGGGAACTGCCGAAATTCAGCTAAGTCGCACCCAATGGGACGGAAAACCCTCCTTTCTCATTGTATTCAGAGATATTACCGATCGAAAGCGAACGGAACAAGAACTCCAGAGAAGCCAAAAATTGGAAACCCTGGAGCTGATCGCCGGGGGTTTAGCTCACGATTTCAATAACCTGTTGACCGCCAACATTGCAAACATCTCCCTGGCCAAGATACGCAGCAATCGTGAGTCTCCCGTGTACGATGCCCTTACCAGAGCCGAAAGAGCGTCAACAAAAGCTCGGGAGTTAACCAGACAGCTTCTGACATTCGCAAAAGGCAGACCCCTTATCAAAAAACCCACCCTCTTGACTCCATTGTTACAGGAGGCCGCTGTCTTGGCTCTGAGCGGTTCGAACGTAAAATTCAGATTGAGAGTGGGGGAGAATCTCTGGCCTGCGGAAATAGAGCCATATCAGATCGGCACAGTATTTCAGAACCTTATCATAAACGCCAAACAGGCAATGCCTGAAGGCGGCCTTGTATTGATCAAAGCGGAAAACCTGGTTGTAGGCGCCGAACCTCGGCCCGATGAGAGTCAGTCGCCTCGCGGACGATATGTGAGGATTATGATCAAGGATACGGGTTCCGGAATTTCCGAGCAGAATCTCGCTAAAATTTTCGATCCCTATTTCACGACAAAAGCAGCGGGCAGCGGTCTCGGTTTGGCAACTTCGTATGCTGTGGTGAAGAAACACGGCGGCCGCATAGAAGTGGAATCGCGAGAAGGATCGGGTACAAGCTTTTTTATTTATCTTCCAGCTTCAGATCGATCCGCCGAACCCGTTGAAAATTCGGACCGAGCACCCTACCGCGGTAGTGGCAACATTTTGATTATGGATGATGAAGAGGACATTCGAGACGCGGCCAAAGATTTGTTGTCAATCCTGGGATACACAGTGGAAACCGCGGAGAACGGCACACGAGCAATAGCGAAATATCAGAAAGCCATGCGCTCCGGCGATCCCTTTGACGTGGTGATCATGGATTTGACTGTGCCGGGAGGAATGGGCGGAAGAGAAGCTACTCGGAGACTCCTGGAAATCGATCAGAATGCAAAGATAATTCTCAGCAGCGGCCATCTGGATGAACCAATCATGATTGATTTTCAGCACTACGGTTTAGTCGGGGTCATTGCGAAACCATACAATGCATTGGAACTCGGTGACATCCTGCGAAAGGTGACTGGCTCCAAAGCTTCTTCGCAGGACTGAGTGCGTTTGGCCCTTTGATACAGTTGTTTATTCGGTCTTAGTCAGATGTATGGGCCGGGATTTTGAGTTATGGAACGGATTGATTCCGTTGTGAGAGGAATTCGCCATGAATGACAAGGAGATCATTTTGCTCGGTCGAGCTATCGACAACCTGGGCGATGTCCAGGAAATTCTGAAATTCCTGGTGGAAAGAGGTATTCTGCCTGATACATGGAAAGAAATAGTCTCTGTCATGGAATCTATCAGTAGCGAACTTACCTGCGTGGAACAAGGCCTTATGGGAAGTACCCCGCGAACGGGCGTCGGCCAGTGGTAATGGAGCGGTCCGGCAGATGAAGAGAATCAGGAAGATATCGGCGCTGGAGCTTGTGCGAGCCATTTCCGCAAGGACCACCAGACAGGAGCTCATGGACAAGTTCGGATTCTCTTATAGCTCCGTTGATTCTATTATTGAACAACTGTCATCTGAAAGACATCGCCGTGCTCTGAAAATTGCAGATAGCCTGAAATCGGGAATTGCTTTCGAAGATATTGCCAAAGAAAATGGCTTTAGAGTCGAAGTTTTTGCAAAGATCCTGAATACATTGAAAAATATGGGACTTCTTTCATCAGATGAATCTATGCCTGAAAACGAAAATACCGCAATTCCTTTGTCTCAAGAGAGACGCTCATCACCGAGACTGCTCTGTCCGGTATTGGTAACCAAGATCTATGAAATCGATGCACCTGAACAGACTGGAACACTTCTCGACTTGTCTGAAAACGGTCTGAGCACTCAGGGTATACACGGACGGCCAGGTGAAGGAAAGCTTCTCTTCTTCAAGATCAGTGATTTCAAGGAAGCTGACCCGCTTCCGTTAGAGTGCAAGTGTCGCTGGACTTCAACTCAATTCTCGCAGAACACTCCCAAAGCAGGATTTGAAATCACATCCATGTCGCCGGAAACGTTGGGCGTCCTTAAGACTGTTCTTGCCAATGAATTCGCGCTCGCTGGTGCTTAATCGAGGCAATCCTCAAGAATTCTGACGTTTATCCCTCGCTCGAATACACGATCTTAGTGGGGGCCGGCGTCTCGAAAGTGTCTCAAAAGTCTCGAATGTATAAGAAATCGTGGCACGATTCGCCATCTTCGTAGAGGTAGGTCTAGTGCCTACCCTTATTTGGGCGGACACGAGGCCCGCCCCTACAATCAGGCCAGCGGGACCATGAGAACTTCGTGCCACGATCCGGGATAAATTTCGACTTTTGAGACACCTTCTCCCTGCCGGTCCATTCTATCGATATCATTGATCATATTGAAGATGTGCCGGCACGGAGGCCGGCACCTACCAATACTCCCTATCTTCAATCGCACATCATGGCGTTGTCCAAAACTCTGTCTGGATCAAAGTCCCCCCTCCCCCCTTTACGAAATACGTTGTTGAATTTCACGAACCAGAGGAAGGTATTCGAAAAACGTGTCCACGATAGAGGGGTCGAAATGGCTGCCCCGTCCTTCTTCGATCGATTCACAGGCTGTCTGGAGGGGTAAGGGTTCGCGATACGGTCTCAAGGAACACATTGCATCACAAGCATCGGCCAATGCCACTATTCGGCCGGCGATAGGAATATCGTACCCTTTGAGACCCGCGGGATATCCGGTTCCATCCCATTTCTCATGATGGCAAAGCGCGATGGAATGCGCCACTCGCAGGGTCTTATCGTTGAAAGACTGAAAAATCCTTGCACCTATGATCGTGTGGCTTTTCATAATCTCGAATTCATCCGGGGTCAATGGGCCTGGCTTCAGCAGAATTGAATCAGGTATTGCGATCTTACCGATGTCATGCATGGGCGCTGCCAGATATATTTGATGAACAACGTCAGGTTTCAGTCCGAGTTTTTCGGCTAATAGCGCGCTGAGCAATCCGGTTCGCGCCATGTGGAACCCTGTGCAGTTATCCTTCATTTCTGCGTCCAAGGCCAATCTGTGAAGTCTGTCCCTCGTCTCGGAACTGACGGTTATCCTGGAGTCATGAAGACTCACAGGATCAATTCGTGCGGTTGACGTCCTTGAGTACCCGTAGAACAACTCTATTTCTTCCATTTCTCTTAGCCTCATAGAGAGCTTCATCCGCTATGCGAATTGCAGCTTCCCAATTGATATTCGATCCTGCCTCAATGGATGTTGCTCCAAAACTAACAGTGAGGTGCACATCATCGTGCATGACGAGTCTCACGTCGCAGCTCACCATCTCACGCAAACGTTCAGCCAGAGTAACGGTCTGGATCGCATTACAATCCGGCAAGATAACGAGGAACTCCTCTCCACCGTATCGACCGACCGAATCGTACTGGCGGAGGTTTGTTCGAATGATTTCAGCCACTCTCTTCAGACTTCTGTCACCCTCCAGATGACCGAAGGTATCGTTGATTCGTTTGAAATGGTCTATATCGCACATGATAATTCCGAGAGACCGCTGTTGCCGGAACGATCGCTCTATTTCCCGTTTCAACATTTCCACAATTGCGGAATGATTCCACAGCCCGGTCAGAGAATCTTCTTTTGCACGGACCTCGGCGGCTCTCAATGCGGAAACCAGATCTTCCTGCAACTGGATAATTCTTGTTGCCGCTCGAAGCCTCACCTGGAGTTCAACCGGTTCAAAAGGTTTGGTCAAGTAGTCGTCAGCTCCGGAATCCAGCCCTACGACGAGGTCGTCTTTCTGGGTCTTGGCAGTCAATAATATCAAGTAGATGTACGGTTGATTCTTTTGTTCACGAACAGCCTTGCACACTTCTATTCCCAGCATTCTGGGCATTTCCCAATCGAGTATCGCAAGATGAGGACAATCGGATTTCTGAAGGATTTCCCATGCTTCCGCACCATCCTCGCAAGAGACCACTTCGTGCCCCCATTGCTTGAGATTCGCTTCCAGCAGGCGTCTGAAGAATCGATTGTCTTCGGCGATAAGTATTCTCATGAAGCTCGAAGACTCCTCTGCAGGCGAAGTATTTCTTCAACTCTCCTGAGCTCCCGGTCGAGCGAGACCAGTGCTTCTTCCGAATAGGACATGTCAAGATTACGTCCCATATTTTCCATTCTGAGAGCAGCTTCGTAGGCAAAGCTTGCCCCAAGACCGGCCACCATTCCCTTTAACGAATGGGCCGCGATCCGCAGATCGTCAGGATTCTTTCGCCTGACTGCGTCGGTAATCTGTGACAAGAGCGTGGGATAGTCTTCGAGAAAGATCCCGAGTATTTCATGTAAGAGTTCATGATTTCCGGCAACGCTTTCAGACAATACCTGCAAATCGAGTACTTTTTGGGTAGGCACACTCACATCACTACCAATGGAGTTTGCATTGGCTGAAATGTTTTCAATCATGCTGGCCAGTTCCCGGCTGTTCACAGGTTTCGACAGATAGCCGTCCATGCCCGTCTGCAGGCATTTTTCTCGATCACCCTTCATTGCATACGCAGTCATGGCGATAATAGGGGTTCGACCTCCCCCGTCGTGCTCTTCGAGTCTCCTGATCCGCTTGGTAGCCTCAAACCCGTCCATATGCGGCATTTGCACGTCCATCAGGATCAAATCGAAGCGTTCGTTTTCAATTGCATTCAGAACCTCCTGACCGTTAGAGACTACTTTCACGGAATGCCCCATCTGAGTAAGCATGCCTAATGCGACCTTTTGATTGAAGGCATTGTCTTCAGCCAGGAGAATCCTGGAAGGAGTATCGGCCACAGGTAATCTCAGTTGGGCCGGTTCGGGCGCGCAACTGTCTTTCGGTCCCTGGAGTATTCTGACTATGGTATTGTAAAGATTGGACTGATGTATGGGTTTGAGTAAACACGCATCTATATTGAGGAGTTGAAGCGATTCAGCCGAAGTATCCGGGCTCGCGGACGTGAGCATAAGAATCTTCAGTGAAGCGAAATCCGGCTCGCTCCTGATTTCTGCCGAGAGTTGAAAACCGTTCATTTCCGGCATCATGCAATCTACGATAGCAAGATCGAATGATTCTCCGGCATCGCGTTTTTCTCGCAGAGAGCGTAGAGCCTCCATCCCGCTCGAAACCGCGACAGGATGCATGTCCCATTGCGTCAGAACTTCCTCCAATATTCTGCGATTGGTCGCATTGTCATCCACAACCAGGACGCTTATGCCTTCCAAGCTGTTCGGTATTGATTCTTCAGGCGTATGCTGCACCTGGAGAGGAAGATTCACATGGAATTTACTGCCCTTCCCTAATGTGCTTTCGACCCAGATTTTGCCGCCCATCAATTCCACGAGCTGAGCGGTAATGGCAAGGCCCAGACCTGTACCCCCGTACTGCCGTGAAGTGGAGCCGTCTGCCTGTTCGAATTCGCAAAATATTGTTTTTTGCTTTTCATAAGGGATACCGATACCCGTATCGCTGACGACCATTCTCAAGTACACCCGGTCTTCGCTTCTGGATTCCATATCCACCTGGACCAGCACTTCACCATGGGCAGTGAACTTGATAGCATTACCCACCAGGTTCAAAAGAATTTGTCCTATTCTGTCCTGATCTCCTATCAAATTTGCCGGAATGGAGGGTGCGATTCCGCAGGCAAGTTCCAGGCCTTTGGAATGAGCCTGCAGACTCAATGTCTGCACTACGCTGCAGACGTGGTCCCGAAAACAGAACGGTCCGGGTAATAACTGGAGTTTACCTGCTTCGATTTTTGAAAAGTCGAGAATGTCGTTTATGAGTGCCAGGAGAGAATGTGCCGACATTTCGATGGTCTCGATATACTCTCGCTGCACTTGTGTAAGTGTCGTATTCAGTGCAAGTTCAGCCATGCCGATAATGGCGTTCATCGGCGTCCTGATTTCATGGCTCATATTGGCCAGGAACTGGCTCTTGCTGCGGTCCGCTTGTTGGGCTCGCTCCCGAGATTGCTCCAGTTCTGTGACGTCAATCACGTTCAGAATCAAACCATTATAGGTTTCGTTCTTGAACATGGGATAAATCCGGACCAACACGTGCATATTATTCCAGGTGAGAGTACATTCCCATGGTTCGGTACGTGTTCCCATGTGGTAATGCCTGAAAATTCCTGAGAATCCAGGCCCGAAGAGCGCTTCGATATTGAGTACGCTCAGACTCTTTCCTATTGCTTCCGACTTGCTCAAACCGATCTTGTCGAGACTCCAGCTATTTGCCTCCGTGATGATGTCGTCCTTGTCAAAAAACAGCACTCCTTCTTCAATGCCTTCAATCAAAGACCTCAACTTTTGAGCTTCCGCAGAAGCCCTTTCGTGAGCTTGATTCAATTGCATTTCGTTTCTTTTTCGGTCGGTGAAGTCCTCGACTAGCCCCTGCACCCCTTCAACCCGACTTGCATCATTCAAATAAGGGCTCAAATGAACTCTTATGTACCGATATTCCCCCACCCGGGTTGTATAGGGCAGTTCCGTAACCAACGGCAGTCCCGTTTTCATACACTTCAGAATGTGCGTCCTCATCCCGCTTCTCTCAAAAAAAGGAGCAGCAAGGACGTCACTCGATTCGGAGTCGTGGTGGACGGAAATTGATGGAATGATTTGCCTGAGAGATGGGTTGACCTCCACGAGATTTCCCGTTGCATCACAGAGAAAGATTCCGAGAGGAGCACTTTGAACTAAATTTCTGAATTTGCTCTCGCTTTGTTGTAAAGCGTCTTCCGCTTCCTTACGTTTGGCCAATTGCATACGAATTACGATCACAACGGCCAGCCACAAGGCAAGCAGCAAAAAAACAACGATAAATCCGAGAATACTGGCATAGGTCAGACTCTTGCTCAGTGAAGAGAGATTGAATTCCACTCGACCCTGTATTGCTGAGGCAAGCGATTGGATACTTTCGGAATAGAGTCTCTTCTGAGCTTCATATTTCTCACCGAAGATTATCTCTGTCGCTTCCTTTAATCTGCCGCCTCTGACGAGCGCCAGACTTAAACTCTCCATTTCGATGAGATTCGAATAGGCAAGTTTCGCTTTTGATGCGTAATTGGTCTCGTACGAGTGTTTTGCCAGCAATGCGGCCTCAGTGATGGCACTATCCAGCTTGATTTCAACTTTCTTGTATTCCTCCTCCCATTTGGTCTCACCTGTGGTGACCGCCATACGGGCCGAAGACGTAAGCAATTCATTGAGGAGCATGATATCTCCCACGAGCTGTTGAAGCCGAAACTCGCGAGTCGCTACATGGGTATACGACTTGTACATGCTCCAGACGATCGCACCGAGAGCAGGCAAAAGCAGCAGACTGACAATCCAACTGACTGTGAGGATTACAATGGGATTAGAACGAGTACGAGATACAAGATTGGCAACAATCGGGCCCAATTTCCTCTCCACAACCTCTGCCGAGCATGCAACAACTGCCGGAGAATGACAGGAGCGCTCATTCCGAAATTACATGGATCCAAAGATATTCAGGTGCGGATAGATTTTTTCAGTGACCCATTAGGATCACGTGCCTGACACATTAATTTTCTGTTCAGATTTCTTTTTACGAGGGAGCCGAAAATCCTGTCCTCAAGATCCAAACATACGCAACGTGCCGCTCACAGAGCAAACTTCCGTTGAACACAGAAACAGCTTCCCTTTCCAGCGAGATCCTGTTTTTCTCTCGTGCAGGACTTGGTTTACTCTTTAAATTGGGGAGAATTTGAAACAAACAGAAGTGTACATTATGACGCTACAGGTTGACATAAATGTATAAAAACTGGCGCTTGGAAACTCTTCCATGGGAAGAGTTTCCCAAACATTTGACATATGTTGGATCATCATACAATTATGTAAAAGCGAATGTCGATTCAGTCGCAAAACATACAACAAGGGAACAACGAATTCAGATCGAACATTCGTATTTCAGTTACATTCCGAACGCGAACTCATTTGCTTTTGGGTTCGTCTTGCTGATAGATCAGATTGGGATCCAATTCATAGGTCCAGGGTGCCCTGGAATTTTTCCAGCCGTTTTTTACTCTTTTTCCCTTATGGTAACTGTCTTCTTCCGTAACAGGGTCGCCCTCGAAGCTATCCACGATGCTGTGCGCATTGGTAAATCCCGCTTTGGCCAAAGCGTTCACGGCCTCCGCGGCTCTGTCACCGGATCTGCACATTATCAACAGGGTATCCGTAGGGGCGTAGTATTTTTTGACTTGAGCAACAAAGTCGGAGTTTTCGCTCAGATGGAAACTCTTCTTCTCAGGATTCCATTTTCCGGTCCATGCCTTCAATGGAATGTTCCGAGCCATGGGAGCGTGTCCGACAAAGACATATTCTTCGGGCGTACGAACATCCAGAATTTTGACCTCATGCGGTTTTGCATGCCACATTTCAAATGCTTCATGTGCGGTAACATACTTACCCAGAGTTGTCCTTTTCTTGGGATTTTCAGGTTCCTGAGCTGCATAAGCGAAAAGATGGAACGATCCCAAAAGTATCACACTGATAAACAGTACAAAGAACCTACGAGTTGCCATAATCATCTCCTTTTGATTGCAGAGGTGTTCTCAGGGCAACGTGCAAACCCTGACAAGTACGATAGATACTCACTCGTTCTTTGACAAATATTCGACGTTCCTCTTTCGATTCGCATTGTTACCAAAAGGAGATTTCTTCGGGAACATTAATCATTCCAGAAAGTCTCAGTGTTAGTACATCTTGAAAGTTCGTTTTAGAAGGAATGAGGAGAGGCTTCAGTGAATTTTCTATAGAGTACTCCATAAGTTAAGAATTTCCTTTCATTCCGGAAACAGTTGATAGTCCTGATACAATTATCCATTAGAGGGAGGCTAATTATGCGTAACACAATTAAGTATTTTTTCTTGTTAACGGTACCGGTTTTGGTGGGACTTTTCTTGTTTCTTGAAGTGCTTTTTAGATTTGTGATACCAGCTTGTGAAGGGCCATTTTGTTATTACGATCGAACAGACCAGGTACTCCGCTTTGAACCGCATCCGAAGGATGGCATCCATACAGTCGGACCCTTCGCACAACAGAAGGGAAAATGGCATATCAATAACGCCGGTTGGAACAACGAAATTGACTATCAAGCGATTGGTCGCACTAAACCGCTACTCGCCATAATAGGAGATTCATACATCGAAGCGTTTCATGTGGATGTAGACAAGAATATTACGGCAAATCTGAGACGTACTTTACAAAATGCATTTGATGTTTACAGTTTCGCCATATCAGGTGCATCTTTAGCCGATTACCTGCACATGTCAAGATATGTTCGCAGAACATTCAAACCTGACATCATGATAATCAATGTTGTCTACAACGACTTTGATGAGAGTCTTTGCGCTGTACGATCGCGGTTTGGACGAATGTGCATTGAAGTGACAGATGAATCGATTGAAGAAAGGAATCCGAAGCCGTATCAGCCATCGCAGATCAGGCGCTATGTCGCAACCTCGGCTTTGGTGAGATACCTCTACAATAACCTAAAAGTCGGCAATCTGAATTGGTTCTATTATTTAGGAAGAGGTTACTCGGAAAATGTCGATGTGCATTCGGTAAATGAATGTATGCCCCAAATAGAAAAAGCATGCAATTATGTGGTGGAAACACTGGTTCGGGAGAACGGTGGATGCAAAACAATGTTTGTAATAGATGCCCCCAGGAACGATATATACTCAGGCCAATTGGAAAGAAGCGAAGTGATATGGATGAACAGACTCTTGAGAGATGTATGCGCAAAGAATTCCGTACAATATCTTGACCTTACAAACCAGTTCATCTCCCATTACGAGAAGCTTGGAATGAGATTTGAAAGCAAATGGGATTGGCATTGGAATGAGTTGGGACACGAAGTAGCTGCTCAAGCGGTTTATACAAAGATGCAGAAACTAGGATGGGTACAATAGAATTTAGCTGTCAACCAGGAGTAACAACTCAGCGATTACTTTCGAGAATCCTTGTATTCGCATTTTTGGCCGCCAGCTAAGAAAATGGTGACACAAGCGATCACGCCCTCGTGATCGTCTCTTCTTACTTGCCCATTTAGCCAAGCATCTATGGCACTGGACATTTCTTCATTTTCGGTCTTTGCTCTTCGTACTGTAGCATAGAGATCATACACAGTGTCTACTGCGGTCAAGCCGTCAGCCAACAGAACAAATCCTTCGGCCCATGTGTTCTCCAGCCCCTCGGACCGGACTCTTCTCAACAGTTGACGACCGATATGGGGGTTCTCAAAACTACCTGACCACGTCCGGACCACTGTGTTAGTCACTTCATTATCATCAGCGTCTATTACAAATGTCGACCAATCGGGTTCTGCACAGACCAGCCAGCCACCTGGCTTCAGGACCCGCACCATCTCGGAGATGACTTTTTGCGGATCTCGGACATGCTGGAGCGTTCGATCCACCCTGATGCCGTTCACAGAGTTCGAAGGAATCTGCAAATCATGAATATCTCCTTGTACAAATGAGACCCCTTCGCAACCGCTGAATGCTCTTCTTGCAGAGTCCAGCAGCTTCTCACTACTATCTATGCCTACACTCCGTCCGCCTGGAGAAACCAATCGTGCCATTTTCGGAACATCAAATCCGAGGCCGCAACCTAAATCCAACGCAGTATCGCCCTGCTTTAATCTGAGCCTTTCTATACTCTTCTTTTTGTATGTTTCGATCGACGGGAGCTTCTCCAGAAATCTTAGACATGCTTCAAACTTGCTAACGTCAGTGTTGTTGTCGACATCTCTGAAGCCGTCGGCCAGATAACCGTCATGCTTTCCCATGGTCGCCTACATCGGACTCGTGAAATTCATTGCAAATTGACCGCCAATTATCCAGTTCTGGCGGTCAGTGCTGAACCGGTAACGGCCCGGAGTCGGTGCTCCCCCACCAATTGTCCGGGTAACATCCAGGCTGGAGCTGCCGTGTAAGTACGTCCATATCCCAAATATGCCGACATGTCCTCCCATGAGCTGGCGCCCGTATTCTCCGAAGGCCTCGAGGAAAACGCTATTCCCAAAAGAGCCCTTGCCGTCGTGCCTTATCACAGCGGTACCCCACGTGTGATCGTACTCGACGTTGCCGGGCACATAGGGAAATCCAATTAACCCCAGTTTCAGCGCAGAACCTGAATTCAGCATCACCCCCGCGTACGGGATGTAAGACATAATTGTCACATTAGTCTCATCCGTAGCAAGGTCATCAGGGTCGACAAGATCGCGATCATGGAATTTGATTTCAAAGGAATCAAAGCGAAAACCACCAATTACCGTGAGGGTCCCGCTAGTGGAGCATGTCCCCGCAATGTCCGCATTGTACCACTGAACCTTGGTTCGCCAGGTACCTGGTTCCGGATTACCGCCGAATACTAAGGTCCTACTTGATTGCCGATTCGATGGAACGAGCCATGATCCCCTGGCATAGATCCCGACGCCATCTCCTATCTGGCCACTTGCCGAAAGCGCAAGCCACAGACCGTCTATTGGATAGTCATGCCGCACCGATGACACGGTCCCCACCAGTGGATCGGCCGTCAGTTCGAACACCGCTCCACGGTTTGTGGCAAGATATCCCATATTAAAGGTCATGCCGCCAGATAGTCGGGGATCGCTGTGAGTGCACCCGTCGCTATTCCCGAAACCGCTCAAAGCAGAGAAGCCTACTCCCGATGGGGAGTACAATCCCTGGGCGCCAGCCAGGTCCGGAGCCGACGCAAATAGCAGAATACTGATAAGAGGTACGACTAAATAACCCATCCCAATCCTCCTGAAGAATTCTGACAATCGCTATGAACATTTCTGGTGAATATTTTCTTTTACCGGAAACATGGAGAGTGTCAAGGAGAAATGCCGAAGAATTGTAACCATTCAGTTACACGGGGTAGAGGTTTCTACACGACATTTGAAAATTATCGCCTATCGGTGGACCCTTTCAGTCGCTCAATTATGCATGGGGCGTGCCGCTGTCCACGGGTTGACAAGACTGTCTCAAAATTCTCGAGCGCATAACAAATCGTGCCACGATTCGCCATCTTCGTAGAGGTAGGCCTAGTGCCTACCCTTATTTGGGCGGACACGAGGCCCGCCCCTACAGTCAGGCCGGGAAGATGGTGAGAATTTCGTGCCACGATCCAGGATAAATTTTTGACTTTTGAGACAGTCTCTGACACCCGTGGCTACTATCGGGCCGCCCTTCCAGGGCGTGCCCGGCTATGACTAAATGGTTACGAAGAATTGACCCTGCCGCAGGTTCTGCTTGACGAGTGGACTGTGGCGAGGTAAGTTTACGGCTAACTAAAGTCATTTATCAGCTTCGCTTGGGTCTCGCCGTTATCAACTATTGTTAAGTAACCCTTTTCCGCGTGTAAGGGAGCCGTTCAGTGACTTGGTACCCGCGCAAAAACTCCGAGATGTCAGGACCGTATCGTAATTTCCAAAAAAAATAGGGAGGACTAGCCACATGAGGAGACTATTCATCACCTTAATTCTAGCCTTCTTTGCAGGAACTCTCATCATGGCGGACGGGATCGGGCAGGCTGAGACGCTTACGGTTTCCCCTCAGCCCTCGATCTTACTTGCCTCGCGTCCCGATGCGGCCTCTCCGCACTCGGCTATACCTGACCGACCTCGTCCCGAAATTTCGGAGCAGGGCCGAGCGAGCAAGCCCCTGAGTATTATTGTTTTTTTGGTGATTATTGGGATCACTGCATTGCTGATCTATAAAGCAGCAGGCAGAACCAAGACTTCGGCCGATTTCTATGTAGCTCACAGTGCAATCACCGGCACCCAGAATGGTTGGGCATTGGCCGGAGACTACATGTCGGCCGCATCGTTCCTGGGTATTGCCGGACTCATATCCCTGTACGGATATGATGGTTTCATGTATTCGGTTGGATGGTTGGTCGCGTATGTAACCATACTCCTCCTCGTAGCGGAACCGTGTCGGAATTCAGGCAAGTACACTATGGGGGACATACTCGCATTCCGATCCTTTGCGATTCCGGTTCGTTCCGTTGGAGCCATGGCCACGGTAACAGTGTCCACATTTTATCTCATTGCCCAAATGGTAGGAGCGGGCAAGCTGATGCAGCTTCTGTTCGGGATTCCTTTTACGTATTCGATCTGCACGGTGGGAATTCTCATGATCGTGTACGTGGTGTTTGGCGGGATGTTGGCTACTACCTGGGTACAGATCATCAAGGCCGGTCTCATCATGGTCGGGGCCGTGCTGTTGAGCATTCTTGTGGCAGCGAAGTCAGGATTCAACCCCATCACCTTCTTCGAAAACGTAGCCGGGAGCAAACAAGTGTGGGAGTGGGTAAGAGTCTCTCTTCTGCATCACGCGATTCCTGAACCGGGGTTTGATTACGGGCAGAGATTTCTGGAGCCCGGTCTATTCCTGAGGAATCCTCTGGATCAGCTTTCGCTGGCAATGGCGCTTGTGCTCGGGACGGCAGGAATGCCGCACATTCTCATGCGATTCTTCACTGTCCCCAACGCCAAAGAGGCTCGTAAATCAGTCATCGTGGCCATGTTCATACTGGGTTGTTTCTATATACTCACCACGTTTCTCGGATTCGGATCTGCCCTTCTGGTGAGTCCTCAGACAGTATCCGCTGCGGATGCGGGCGGAAATATGGCCAATATTCTCCTCGCTGAGAAGCTCGGTAACGAAATTGCACATGTGGTTGGCGACATCTTTCTTGCTTTTTTATGCGCCGTGGCTTTCGCAACCATACTAGCGGTGGTCTCGGGGCTGGTACTAGCCGCATCCGCGGCAATTGCGCATGACGTGTACGTGCAACTCATAAAGAGAGGTAAAGCTACCCAGAAGCAACAGGTGACCGCTGCACGGGTGACTGCCTTTGCAGTTGGTGTAGGAGCAATATTGATCGGCATAGCGGCAGAGGGGCAAAACGTTGCTCAACTCGTTGCCCTTGCATTTGCCGTAGCCGCTTCCGGAAACTTTCCCGTGGTGGTGCTGAGTCTCTATTGGAGACAGTTCAATACGGCAGGTATAGTGGCCGGTCTGGTTGTCGGTACTCTTGTCAGCATCGTTCTGGTGCTGGTCTCCCCTAATATGGTTTATCCGAAGCACGTGGCAGCCGATGCGATGAAAGTTGTCTCCGTGCTCGAGAAAAGGCAAGCTGAAGGTTTTGTTCTCACCCCGGCAGAAAAGTCATCCCTGGACAAAGCGAAACTCGCTTACGAAAAGAACAAGGACGGCGTTTCCATTGTGGGCCTGGATGAGCCTTTGTTCCCGCTCAAGAATCCTGGTATAGCTTCGATTCCTCTCGGCTTTCTAGCAGCTTTATTGGTGGCCTTCGCATTCCCTAGCCCCAGAGAGGAAGATCGATTTGATGAGCTTTTAGTACGTCAGCAGACCGGATATCGGGTTGTCGATTTTACTGAAGAAAAATAGCGACTCCGCATTCTTATCCAAAAATCGTGAAAAACATGTCCCCTTTCACACTGGGGGAATGACATTACAGGAGTGAAGATGTCGGCTCAGTCTTCAGAAGTGCCCACGAGGGCATGGATCGTTACTTTTGCAGGTGCTGCCTGTAACTTGTGTTTGGGCATACTCTATGCCTGGAGCATCTGGAAAAAGGCTTTGGTGGACAAGCCCAAAGCCGATCTACATGAAGTTATGACCGGATTAAATGCCGGATGGCCTTACTTGACCGATTCCCAGGGAACTTTCGCATACTTCGTGTGTGGGCTGTTCTTTGCTTTTTTTATGATCCCCGGCGGCAGAATTCAGGACAAATACGGTCCTAAAGTGGGAGCCACCCTCGGAGGATTGTGTGTTGCGACCGGCTGTATTATCGCAGGATTGATGAAGAGTTATTTCGGACTCATGATAGGATTTGGTGTTCTCGGCGGAATCGGCATGGGAATAGGGTACGCTGCACCGACACCCGCGGCCTTGAAGTGGTTCGGGCCCCATAAACGCGGCCTCATTTCAGGCATAGTCGTTGCGGGTTATGGAGCCGCTGCCCTGTACATAGCCCCATTGGGTCAATATCTGATTGACAATTACGGCATTTCGGCAAGCTTCATCGGTCTGGGCATTTTCTTTGCTGTGGTGATCATCCTTGCAGGACAACTGCTTTCAAACCCACCGTCGGATTATGTGCCCCCGATGCCGGCAGTCGCCGCTTCCAATCCATCGAGTAATCCAGCCAGACCGACTCCCGATGTCATTACCGATTGGTTACCGCCGGAAATGATGTCGAGATGGCAGTACTACGCGCTGGTCCTCATGTTCATTGGAAGCGCTCAATCCGGTCTACTGGTCATTGCCAATGCAGCCCCTATCCTGGGGAAGACTGCCGGCAAATTGGAATTTTTCGCCGCAAATGCGTGGATCATTGCCGCGTTCGGCGGAGCGGTAAATGCTCTGGGACGGGTGGGGACCGGAATGTATTCCGATAAAATCGGACGGTCTAACGCTTACGTTCTTAACGGAGCCATTTCTGCCTTGTGTCTTCTGGCGGCTCCTTTCATCATTGCGTCTGAGAACGTGCCGATACTGTTTCTTGCCGTAGGCATTGCGTACTGGCAGTACGGCGGAGGCCTGGCATTGATGCCGGCCTTTACGGCGGACTTTTTCGGTTCCAAAAACCTGGGAGCCAACTACGGCTTCGTATTCATCGGATGGGGCCTTGGTTTTCTCATGCCTCTCATGGCGGGCTATATCAAAGACTACACCGGTTCTTACGATCAATCGTTTTATATTTCCGCTGTATTATTAATTGTTGCGGTCGTCTTGTGCCGTGTGATCAGGAAACCGGCGAAGCCCACCGGATCGACAGCTTAGTCCAAGTTTTTCGAAGCTTAGGGTTTCATACCAATTCTCATGGCGAAGAGCAGTACGTCGAGAACCTTTCTTGCGACTGAACGTGATCGTGCCCCTGGAATTATCGTAATCCTGCGCATCATGGATAATTTCTCCGAACATGATGTCTAACTCAGTACGAATTAATCCCAAAGAATAACGGGGGCTCGATTATGAATCTTCAAGATAGACTCAATTCCATCAAAAGCCATTTCGAAGCGAAAGCAGCGCCCGAGGCAATCAACATTATGCATCGCGCTACTGAAGACCTTCGAAGTTCAGGTATTCTCGAACATGTGCTGAAGGTCGGGGCCAAGGCGCCCGAGTTTGCTCTTCCCAACACCCGAGATGAGATCGTCCGGTCAACGGATCTGCTCCGGAAAGGACCTCTTGTTGTAGCCTTTTACCGTGGCGTGTGGTGACCGTACTGCAACGCAGAGCTGTCAGCTCTGCAACAGGCTTTACCGGAAATTACGTCAGCAGGTGGCACACTGATAGCCATATCTCCCCAACTTCCCGAATATAACCGAGAAATGGTCGGTAAACACAGATTATCTTACGAAATACTGAGCGATCGCGGCAACAAGCTCGCTCGGGAATTCGGATTAGTCTTTACGCTTCCGGACGATCTGCGCGAACTCTATTTGCAGTTCGGGACGGATCTGAAAAAATACAACGGCGATGATTCGTGGACACTCCCCATGCCCGGGAGCTTCATCATCGATGAAATGTCGATTATCCGAAGCGTAGAAGTGGATCCCGACTACACCATACGACCTGATCCTCAGGAGATTGTGGCCTTTCTCAAGAGAATGAGATCGCTCCATTAGTTCTTCTTGTTCCCGGATGCTGCATCATGCGCATGCCGGGAACTGGAGACTTCATTGCCAGGAGCGGGTCCTTGTGGGAAAAGCGCGAGAATTTGTCTGATAAGCGAAAGTTGTATGGGAATTGCCAAAATTGGTGTCCGATTGAAAATAGGAATATTTGGTGGGTGCCGTGCCTCCGTGCCGGCACATTTTCAATATGATCAATGATATCGATAGCTCACGTAGGATGTGATGAGCGAAGCGAATCGCATCGGTCGCGAAAGACCTCGACTGATGCGATTCGTCCGCGCGGATCGCGGGTTCATCGCACCTACATTGGCTACGCTTAAAACTTCTGGGAAACGTTATAAGTCATCAAGATTGAGGCGGGTAAAAATCAGGATACAATTTTGATGCACATTCCGGACAAATACTGTGGGTGAAATTCGCGTCGGTATGTTCTCTCACGTATACTTCGACCTGCGTCCAATATCCTTTATCATCACGGATCTTCTTGCATGATGCACAAATCGGCAAAAGTCCGGTAAGGGTCTTCACCTTAGCCAAGGCTTCCTGCAGATCTCCTACAAGTTTGGCCAATTCCATTTCAGCTTTTTCCCGTTCCGTGATCTCCTGAACCAGATGCTGGTTGGTCCTGAGCAGCTCTGCCGTCCGTTCTTTCACCTTTTCTTCCAGCCTGTCCCTTGCTGCGCGTAGGGCTTCCTCCGTCTGTTTCCTGTTTGTAATATCCTGGCGCATTCCCCAGAACCCGAGCAGATAATCGTTCTTCACATTGCCAACGAGCGTATTCTCGAAAAACCGTGGGGTTTGACTGGAAGTAAGTTCTCTGTTTTCAAAAGATTGAATAGGAAAACCCCGTCTTATCCAGGTGATAAACAGAGCGCGGTGTTCGACCTCAAACGGAAACAAGCTCTTGAGAGAAGATCCTTTGAGCGCTTCGATGGTCGACTGTCCCTGCATTCTGGCAAACTCGCAGTTGCCGCTCACAAGCTGCGCCTGTGCGATCATGGCGAGCATGTCATCTTCCGACCTTTCGACGGAAATGGGCCGGGTCAATGAAAACTCGGCTATTCCGATAGGGAACACCTGAACGAGTTGCTGATACTTCTGATTGATAATGAGCTGTTTTTTCTCAGCGGTAAGGTCTTCTATGATTGCCAGCACGGATCGCCTTTTTCTGAAACGAAGCGATCTCAGGCTCACCCGACACCATAACATCCGGGTTCCAAGCTGAATCAACCCTTCGAAAACATTGGTTTTGCGATCTGCAAGCACATGATTGAGAGCCGCTGTGGCATTCTGGCGTTCGCTGCTGGAAGAAAAAATCGAAGAAAACCACCGTCCTTCCAGGGTCGCGGGATCGGCTCCTATTTTTCCAACAGATTCGTTGGCAAAAACGATCGCATGGGACATATCCACCAGCAGGGTGGGAATAGGGATGGATTCCAGCAACTTTCCGAACGTGATCTTCCTCACGTCCCTGAGATCGAAACTACCTGAATTCGTTACATCTTTTGTAAAAATGCTATCGAGGTCTATTGTCTGCGTAGTAACAGAAATTTTATTCATCAGCTCCGGTATTGCTGAATACTCGTGAGGATTCACGGCAGGAGTAGAGGGCTTCTTTTCTTCCATACGGTACACCCTGCTCGCAGTGAGCTTCAAAGTTCAGGACTTGTACAGTTGGTCCCTAACGCTTATGAATTGTTCCGCTCTTTGCAGGTGAACTTCCGGCAGTCGGGCAAAATAGGGTAGTGAGAACAGACGAAACAACGGACATCGAGCAAAAAATTCACTCAACCCCGCCCCGTCTGGGGACTATATTGGCAAGAGAATCCGGGGTCAAGAGAAAAATAACAGGCCGGAATTATGCAATATTTATGAGTAGAAACATTCCTTTCGTCAGACGTAACTATAAACTTCACGCTTCCTGGCCTGGTTTTAAGCTCTTTTTTCCATTCATTCGTCGTGACTATTGCCCGTAACAGGCGATCGTCAGCCTATAAAATTCAGTAGCACGAATTTCTGAATCACGATCCCTACAAAAACCTCCCCCAAATCACGAAGTCGAAGCAAAGTTTATCAACCCGCCTGCCAGCAATATCTTCCGCTCCCTGTCGGTCACATTCAATTTGAGCCGCACCTCACGGCCTGTCTCTTTTATTTTGGCAATAATGGTTTCGCTCCCGGCCTGAATTGCGGCCCGGACGTTCTCCAATCGTATCGTTTCGCCTTGTTGTAACGCATCATAATCTTCGGGATTGGCGAAGACCAGCGGCAGTATACCGAAATTGATCAAGTTGGCTTTATGAATTCGCGCAAAGCTCTTCGCGAGCTTGGCTCGAATATTCAAATACCGGGGAGCGATTGCCGCGTGCTCCCGGGAAGACCCCTGACCGTAATTCTCGCCCGCGACAATCAAGCCGGCAGGAACAGACGCGGCGCGGACATGGAAACCGGGATCGATGATCTCGAAAACGAATGCGCTGATAGCAGGGATATTGCTTCTAAAGGGAAGCACTTTACTTCCCGCTGGCATGATCGCGTCAGTGGTGATGTTGTCCGGCACCTTCAGAATCACTGGACCTTCCAGCGTGTCATCCAGAGGTCCGAAGATCGGGAATTGTTTGATGTTCGGGCCCATCAGCACTTCCACTTCGGAAGAGTCCTCCGGAGGGAAAATGAAATTGTCGTCATTCACCGCGTACTGCTCGGGATCTTTCACAACCGGGTATTCGCCCAATTTCCGAGGGTCTGTGATGCTCCCGAATATTGCTGCCGCAACAGCAGTCTCCGGTGAACAGAGATACACCTGGTCCGGAAAAGTCCCGCTTCTTCCCGGGAAGTTTCGGGGAAACGTTCTCAATGAAACCGTACCGGTTCCCGGAGCCTGCCCCATTCCGATGCACCCGAGGCACCCCGACTGGTGAATACGGGCTCCTGCCAATATCAGATTGGACACACCGCCCGCTTTGGACACATTCAGGAGAACCTGACTGCTTCCGGGGTTTATTTCAAGACTTACATCCGGATGGCAATGTCTCTCTTCGAGACTTTTCGCGGTGATCATCAAATCGCGAAAAGAGGAGTTCACGGACGACCCAACAATGACCTGACCGACCTGTATTCCTTCGACTTCACTTACTTTTTTGATATTGTCGGGAGAACTCGGGCACGCGATCAACGGTTCGAGGGTATTGAGATCGATTTCAATCACCTCGCTGTATTCGGCATCCGGGTCCGCTATAATCTCACTCCAGACATGTCCTCTTCCCTGGCTCTCAAGGAATTCCCGAGTGCGCCGATCGGAAGGAAACATGCTGCTCGTTGCTCCGAGTTCCGCCCCCATATTTCCAATCGTGGCTCGATCGGTGGCAGAAAGTGTTTCCACTCCGGGTCCAAAGTACTCGAAGATTTTCCCTACTCCACCTTTGACCGTCAATCTTCGGAGCATTTCCAGGATAACGTCTTTTCCGGATACCCATGGTTGAAGGGCTCCAGTAAGCTTCACGCCCACAATCCTTGGCATGATGAAATAAAAAGGCTGGCCTGCCATGGCCATTGCTACATCGAGACCGCCGGCGCCAATCGCCAGCATGGAGCTGCCGGCGTTCGTGGGCGTATGGCTATCCGAGCCGAGGAGAGTCTTTCCCGGCACGCTGAAACGCTCCAGATGAACCTGATGAGATATGCCGTTTCCCGGGCGGCTGTAAATTACGCCGAATTTCGCAGCAACAGACCTGAGAAACCGGTGATCGTCAGCGTTCTTGAAATCGGTCTGCAACAGATTGTGGTCAACATAGCTGACAGAGACCTCGGTTTTGACTCTGGGAATTCCCATAGCCATGAACTCCAGAAAAACCATGGTACCGGTAGCGTCCTGTGTCAGCGTATGATCTATTTTTATGGCTATTTCGCTTCCAGGCTTCAGATCGCCTTCAACCAGATGAGCTTCAATTATCTTTTCCGCAACTGTCTTTCCCATAAATGCTCCTCTCGAACCACCTTCCCGTATGCGTTGAGAACAATTTTACCTTATTCGAGCAGTGGAGCCCACTGTGCCACAGTATTCCTGATCATTTTATTAGCGCCACTCTTCACGATACGGTTGTGACAGGGCAAAAGGATATCAGCGCTCAAACCGGCGATGAGGTCCAAAGATTGCTTGAGCTTTCCAGCATCTGCGGAATAAAGATCGTAGCGGCCGATTGCTCCATCCGCGTAAATGGTGTCACCGGACATGAACATTCTGTGCTCGCTGTTGAAGAGTCCTATGCTCCCGATGGAGTGCCCCGGAATACTAATCACCTGAAACTGCAATCCTCCCAGATCGAGAGTCTCGTTTCCCTGGAGTTTCCTATGAACCTTGGTCTTAAAGAAATCCTTTGGGATTGAATACTGTGAACGAATCATGGAATCGAACATCTTGTTTCCGAAGACTATTCTATCGTCACCGCGTTCCAGGTATTCTGCTTCTGATTCGTGCATCCAGACTTCACAATGGGGTATTGCCGTTAGTATTTCCGATAGGCATCCGATATGGTCCACATGCGTGTGGGTCATAATAATGCGCTTAACCTGACTCAGGGGAATATTGCCCTGTTCCAATTCTTCTATCTTGTAGGCTCCCATTTCCATGAGGCCGCAATCTATGAGGGTATATTCTTGTGCATCGGATTTTCCGATCACGTACATGTGTGAATCAGGCATGAATCTGTCTCTGCCCGGAATCCACCGGACGCCGTCAACTACCTGCTCAATCACTCTCTTCTCCTATAGAATCGCTTCTCATTAAAATAGAATAACACTTCATTCGTCATCTTTTGAAAAGATCCAAGCCCAATCGTCATGAGGGAGGAGGCTTGTCTTGATTTGATCGGTGTACTGTTCCAGGATTATCCACTCTCCCTTGCCGTAAGCCACCACTTCCGGATTCTGCGGGTCTCGTAAAGACAGTATTTTCCCGGAAGCCAGAAAGAACCGCGGAGATCGAGGGTTGCCCCGAATTCCAGCGGGCTCGCTCACGAACAGAAGCTTTTCCTGCGCATGGACCGGTCTCAGCAATGTGAATTCCACCTTCACGGACAGTCCGGCGGACCGCGTTACCATGAAGCCTGCCCATGCAGTGTTTTCATCAAAGATGGAGATCAATGCAGCCGGATGCAATTCCTGCTCGTCAAGCAGAAAAAATGCTGCGCGATCAAAGTCGTCCGCATCGTCTCCCCAGGGGGCCGTCACGATCCAGGAATCATCAGTACGGTGCACACGAAATCTTCTCTGCAGGCCCGTTATCTTCCTGTGATGACCGCAGACGAAGCAGTTCCGATAATAGGGTAACTTCCGGAAATCGTCGGAAGGCTTTGCGGCAATTATGCCGTTTGTTTCCGCGGCCGAGACTATCTCCGCTCGAAGATAGGGAGTTTTGTCCCCAACTTTGGTGACCTTGGCATTCACCTGCGGAGCTTTACCGTTTGCGCTGGTCTCAACAGAGAAGATAGCGGTGTCTCCTATGAGAATCCCGGATCCACCAAATTTGAAACGCACATGAACAGGATAATCCGGGGCCCCTACGCGTCTCCACGCGTCAATGCACAGCCCCATGGGAAGCCCACCGTGGGGTATACCGATGAACCCTTCGTGCTTGGGTTCAAAAACTATCTCCTGGTGTATTGTATTGGACGTTTCCTCTTGAGTTTTGAACGTAAAAAATGGGTCGTCGCCTGTTAGAAATGATTTGGAATAGTGTTTTGGGAACATGACTCCTCCAAGAAACACAAGAATTCGGTCTCACTCACATATAAAGTATTGAAATTCAGTGGACTCAATGAATTCCGTCCACGATGCTCATTTTTTGAGTAAAGGCCAAACAACGGTCTATATGAAAAGCAAGATGTTTTCAACCATCGCAGTTGCCAAAATTAATGTCTGATTGAGGATCGGAGTATTGGTGGGTGCCGGCATCCGTGTCGGCACATCTTCAATATGATCAATGATATCGATATAATGGACCGTCAGGGACGCCGGTCCCTACTAATATCCTGTAATGGAGCGTGGGATAAACGTCAGAATTTTGGCAATCGTTATAACGAGATGATGGAGTCTCGGAAACAATTCATAGCATGCTTTGTGCCTTGTTAAGGGCATATCGGGTCGGAATTCAGCTAAATGAATTGAGGAACGCGCAGTTAGTTCACCAACTCTTTCCCGCTAAGTTTGCGGAACCGCGTAAACGAGCTGTACGGGAATGAGGTTCAGCAATAGGATCGATGTTTGTCATTGCGAGGAGCGTGGCGATCCCGCTTCTCTCGGGACAATCGCCTGACAAACGCGCCCATGGAGTCGGGGGTCTTTCTTCGAAGAAATTCCTCCCGAGCGTTTTCATTGTATAACAGTTGCGGAAAGTCTTGACGTTTAGCCGCTGATCGGGAATGCCAAAGGATTAGTAGGGGCCGGCGTCCCTGTCGGCACACCTTATTGAAATTGTTGAGTAGTCATAATATGGTCTGCCGGCACGGAGGCCGGCAGCTACCAATTACTATTTGCGCAATCAGACAATTCTTCTGGCAATCGCTACAAAAAAAACTGGCTGGCCTATCGATCCACATACAGAGACACGGCCTCACCTCCGCCGAGACACAAGGAAGCCATACCTGTCTTAACTCCGCGATTTTTCATGGCGTACAACAGGGTTGTCAAAACCCGTGCGCCGCTGGCGCCGATGGGATGCCCCAGAGCAACGGAACCTCCATTCACGTTGCAGCGATCCTCATCCAATCCGAGTTCTCGGATTACTCCCACAGTGGACCCGGCAAAAGCCTCATTGACTTCCATCAGGTCCACAGTGTGGAAATCCACACCTTCTTTTTTTGCCGCTTTGGGGATGGAGAGAATCGGAGCCATCAACACGTACTTCATATCCATTCCGGCACTCGCCTGAGAGCCTACGCGGGCAAGTATGCCAAGACCTCTCTTCCGGGCGGTTTCTTCGCTCATCACGCAAAGAGCGCCGGCTCCATCGGATATAATGGATGCGTTCCCGGCAGTGGCATACCCGTCCTTCTGGAATGCAGGTTTCATCCGGCTGAGTGCTTCGTATGTCGTTTCACGCGGACATTCGTCCGTATCGAATACTTTCGGATCGCCCTTTTTCTGCGGAATGAGGACAGGGACGATTTCCTCTTTGAAACGGCCTTCCTGTATGGAAGTCAATGCGCGTTCGTAACTCAAAGCTGCGTAGCGATCCTGGTCTTCGCGGGAAATGTGCCATTTTTCACTGATCAAATCGTTGCTGATTCCCATGTGGAAATCGTTCACGATATCCCAAAGGCCGTCATGCAGCATGCTGTCGACGAGAGCCCCATCTCCCATACGATAACCGAACCGCGCTTTTGCGAGATAATAGGGAGCATTGGTCATGCTCTCCATTCCACCGGCGATCACGATATCCGCGTCACCCAGTTGAATGGCTTGTGCAGCCAGCATCACTGCTTTGAGCCCGGAGCCGCAGACTTTGTTTATGGTGAAACATTGGGCCTCAAAAGGAATACCTGCCTGAATCGCCGCTTGTCGGGCCGGATTTTGACCATACCCACACGGTAATACCTGGCCCATGATCACTTCGTCTACGTCGGATTTTTCGACACCGGCTCGCTTTACCGCCTCCTCTATGACGATGCTTCCCAGCTTGGTTGCCCCGATCCCGCTCAGGCTTCCGTTGAAGGAACCCAGCGGAGTACGGGTGGCGCTTACGATGACTGCTTCACGCTTGGCGCTCATCCCCTCTCCTTTCGTTGGCGATCGATCCGCGCGGGCCGCCGCTGCGGAATTTAGACAGGTTTATCGATTTTTATGGAGGGGACATTCTGCGAACGTCCCCCAATTGGTCTATTTGAGATGAATCAGAGATAGCGATCGATCATGATTTCGGCGATTTGGACGGCATTCAAAGCTGCGCCTTTGAGAATATTGTCGGAAACCACCCACAGATTCAGGCCATTGGAAATAGATTCGTCTTCCCTGATACGGCCCACCAGCGTGTAATCCTCACCAGCGGCAAGGGCGGTAAGGGGATACTTTTTATTCGCGGGATCGTCCATGACTTTGATTCCCGGTGCCTTGGAGAGGAGATCCGTAGCCTGGCGAGCGGTCAATTTCCGTTCAGTCTCGATATTCACCGATTCGGAATGACCGAAGAACGTCGGCACCCGCACCGTGGTTGCCGTGACCTGTATGGCTGGATCCATGATCTTCTTTGTTTCCCAGACCATTTTCATCTCTTCTTTCGTGTACCCGTTGTCCATGAAAACGTCTATCTGCGGGAGACATTCGAAAGCGATCCGGTGCGGATATACCGTTGTCTTGACAGTCCTGAAGGGAGACAGCGAGTTCCAGAGTTTGTCCAGGCCATCTTCTTTGGTCCACTGGATATGTGTGGCCATGTCGCGAGACTGGACCAACATTTCTTCCAATGCATCTTTGCCGGTTCCTGAAACGGACTGATAGGTAGACACCACAATGCGCTTGATTCTTGCCGCGTCGTGAAGAGGCTTGAGTGCTACGACCATTTGAATTGTGGAGCAATTGGGATTCGCGATGATATTTCTCTTGGTGTAACCGGCCAAGGCATCGGGATTCACTTCAGGCACGACCAACGGAACGTCCGGATCCATTCTGAAATGAGCCGTATTATCAATAACAATGCAGCCTTCATGAGCCGCTATCGGCGCAAACTTCGCGCTGATGGAACCGCCCGCGGAAAACAGGCCGATCTCAATTCCCTTGAACGAGGATTCGGTGAGTTCCTGTACCGGTAAATCTTTACCTTTGTACTTGAGAGTCTTTCCCGCAGATCGTTCTGAAGCCAACAATACCAGTTCACCAACGGGAAAATTCCGTTTTTCGAGTACCTGGATCATCATATTGCCGACCGCGCCGGTCGCTCCAACTACCGCCACTTTGTATGCGCTCTTCGCCATTTTGAGCAATCTACCTCCTTCGGTTTCCGCGAATTCGGCGAACCGGTTTCGCCGCACTACTCATTCGGTTTTATTTGCTTTTTCCCTGAGCTTCAGGAGTACTTGATTTGTCGGATTTTTCAGTCTTTCCGGCGGCCTGAGGGTCGATCTCTTCCACATGAACCCTGTGGAGAGAAAACTCTCCTGCCGTGTGGTCACGTTTCATGACCCAAATCTTTCCGGTTTCGGTGTCGATCATGAACGTAAAGCCCTTCGCCTGCGGAGAAACGAAAATTTGGAACCTGCCGCTGCCTGTTACTTGAGAAGCTGATTCGGTCTTTGGTTCGGGAGACGAGAGTTCTTTCCCAAGAGGCCATTGTGCATAAGCCGGACCTGTTTTCAGAGCAAACAGCACGAACAAGAAAAAAACTAATTTCGCCAGAGACACGGGGAATGTTTTCATATCTAGTCCTGGAGCCGTTCGTTTCGATATCAGGAACACGCATCAAGTCTTCCCGCGACCGCTCACTATACCAGTCTCGGTGAAAGCCGTCAATTTTCCACGTACGACGGTTGCGGTCACTTAGGAAAAAAACAATGAACAGCGGGTTCAAAAATAATTCACCGTGTGCTAGGTTAGGCATTCTCATTTATTGAATGCCATAGCCTTCCTTTTAGGATGGTCTGAGTTGAAGGTGCAGCCGGGTGGAGAGGTTTATCGAGTCGGTCGGAATATCGGGAAACTGACCGATCCCACCCCTAATTACAGGAGCGCGGCACACTGATTCGTAATGATAGTGCCTTGTCTATCCATACAGAACGGCTGCCCGACAAGAGGCAAATGAATTGACAAGTCCTGTTTTTTTATGGTATTAAGCGTCATACACAAAAATAATTTGAAGGTTTATACAAGATTGCTTGTTCTTCGTGTCCTAAATCGCCGTATTCCTTTGTGAACGGTATTAAACTAACTGGATTTGTAGATGCGTCTTCATTCAAAACTTCTTAGCGTTGTTATCTTCACGTTCTTTATGTGTTTTTCATTCGTCCCTGCCCACGCGATGACCGCGGATGAGATTCTCCAGCAGGTTGAGAAGCAGAATTTTAACGACAATTTTCGAATAGTTCTTTCCTCAAAGACCCTCAAAGGGAAAAAAACCGTGTCGGAAAACGTCATATGGCTCATGGGCGTGCGGCTCGGTGACAAGAATGCCTTTTTTCTGGATTTCGAGCAGCCTAAGGAATCCCAAGGTCTTCGGTTTTTGATTCTCGTAGACGCGAATAAGAGCGCGCAGGCATTCATGTATTTACCGGCAACGGGAAAAACCCTGCCTCTCGCCATGGACGATCCTGCCGCGGATCTTGGCGGCACAGGACTATCTGTTGAGGACATCCAGGGTTTCATTCCCAAGGCGGACGAGAAACCCTCGATCTTGAAAGAAGAACAGGTGGACGGCAAGGATTGTTATGTGATTCGCATTGAACAGCCGTCCGATTCATCCGAGCGACAGTTGTGGATTACGAAGAAGGATTTTATCCTGCTGAAAACCCAAGCTGTCGATCGGTCGGGAAAAGTTAAGAGGACGTTTCGAGTTACCGAAATGTTCAAGACCGAGCAGGGACGGGAGTTTCCCAGAGCAGAGGAGATAACCATTCCGGAAAAGGATACCCGTGTGCTGATACGTCAGGAGAACGCCGTCTTCGGGATTGAGATTCCGGAAGAGATATCGGATCCGGCCAAGTTCGGAACATTTCGTTGGAAAAGCTGATTGATTTTTGCTTCTATCCCGCGGCTCACACAGTACCTGCTGTTTGGAGCCGCAAAGATAGGTGGCGTATTGTGTTGGGAATCGTGAAAAGAGTCGTTGTTGTGTCATTGGTGTTGCTCGCATCCGGATGCGCGAGTCTTCCCGACGTAAACCGTATCCAGGGCAATATGGATAAAATGGTTCATTATATGGGGGTCATGTCCACAACCATGCCCGCCATGGTCTACAATACCAGCCGAATGGCGGATACTGCCGAACGCATGCAACGTAAATCCGATGGCATGTTGGCAGATCTCCAGAAAAAAGGCGGAACCGCCGAAAAAGCTATCCAGAATTATTCACAAGCCTTTCTCGACAACGATCGTGCTGTAATTAAAGGGCTTCAGGGTATCAAAGAAGAACTCAGTGAAGTAAGGCAATCCTTAAAGCGCCCGGATACAACACAGGATGCTCGAGAACAGGCGCGTGCAGCCGCTGCACTTCAGGCAAAAATGAACGCGTTGGAGGCCAAGCTTTCGGCATTGTCCGACAAAGTCGACAAATTGGATCGGAAATCCCCTTAGAAACGCTATACGCATTTGAATAAAAGGCCCGCGTTACACGATTCTTTTTAGCAGAAGGTGACGAGGGCCTTTTTAGTTGCTATTATCCTTCCATGGAAACACTTCTCGTCATATTTATGTCATCCGTGAAATTGTTTGCAGATGCAGCGCTTTACATACTCCTCGGGTTCTTCGTCGCAGGGCTTCTTCGGGTGTACATACGTCCCGACTCGGTTGCCCATTATTTCCACCGAGGTCGATTCAGGTCAGTGCTGTACGCTTCCCTTTTGGGAATCCCTATCCCGCTCTGATCGTGCGGGGTTGTTCCCGCAGTTGCGGGATTCAAAAAACAGGGGGCAAACAACGGAGCCTGTCTTTCTTTTCTGATCTCTACTCCTGAGAGCGGTGTGGATTCCATTGCCATTACGTATTCTCTTTTGGATCCCATTATGACTGTCTTGCGGCCGTTCGCGGCATTTGCAACGGCACTGTTTGCAGGCGTCCTGGAGAATTTTACCGGCAAATCGTACAGAGAAGCGCGTGAGGCCGTCCCGGATAGGACCTGTCTCGTTGATGGCTGCTGCGACGGCGTGGATTGCGATCCCGCAGTGCACGCAGCGCACCATTCGTTTGCGGAAAAACTTGTCGCCGGAATGCGCTATGCGTTCGACGAACTCATGGGCGATCTTTTGAAATGGTTTCTCCTTGGCATACTGCTTGCCGGCATCATTACGGCATGCGTCCCTGAATCGTTGATTTCAGGAGTTTTCGGATCGGGCATTCTGGGATACCTGGCAGTGCTCGCGATGAGTCTTCCGATGTACGTGTGTGCCTCTATGTCGACGCCTATCGCTGCCGCATTGATCCTGAAAGGAATGAGCCCGGGTACTGCTCTTGTGTTCCTTCTGGCCGGACCTGCGACCAACATCGCCACGGTAACCATGGTAGCCGGGATTCTCGGAAGACGCACCCTGACCGTTTATCTTGTATCAATTGTACTGTGCACACTGGGACTGGCTTTTCTTACAGATTTCATCTACGGAGCTCTGGGAATCCACGCGGTCGCTGAGATCGGTCAAGCCTCAAAAGAGTTTGTACCTGAATGGTTGGAGACTGGCGCCGCTGTGCTCCTTGCTGTTCTGATGTTGAGGGTTGCGCTGCAGAAACTCTCGGCAGCGAATTGGCCGGGAAGACTGCGGAGACATTCTCCCGAGAAGACGCACGCGGACTGCTCTTGCGGACACACTGATTCCAAAGGAGCGGGGTGAGGCGCAAAGTAATCCCCGTGAGGGATCGCTGAACACATTTATGAAAGAACAATTTCCGGACACGGCACTCTTTTCGGGCTCTCCTTCCGATCCGGGAGTGGTGCTGGTACATCCTCCTGCGATCAGCAAACGTTATCTTCGCACGAAATTCATGCCTTACGGTATGTCCGTTATCTACGCGTTTCTGAAGCACCATTCAGTGCCGGTGATCCAAACGGATTTTCTGATGGAGTATCTTTTCGATTCTCCGGATGATATCGATTATCACAACCCTGACAGGACATTTTCCCAGGAAAGCTTTTTCAACAGTTTGAAAGGTGCGGCCGATCACCCGGGATTGCGACAATTTGTGGAAAAATACGGGCCGAAGATTCCCTCTGGAGCAGGCATTTACGGATTTTCCATTGTCGCGTATCACCAGTACTGGGCAGCGCTCTTGCTGGGCAGGTTCATACGGGAGACAAATCCGCAAGCACTCATTGTCTTTGGCGGGCCTTTCATAACCATACGACCGTCCGAATCGTTTGTTCCTCATGGCATTGCAGATTACTGGGTCAAGGGAAATGGTGAACTGCCGCTCCTGATGCTTCATGCCTTGTTCAAAGGCAGGCGAGAGCTAGACCTCGCGAGCATTCCTGGGCTGGTGCATATCGATGAAGGCAGAATCATTACCAATTCCAAATCAGATCTGCCTGCTGAACAGGAATTTCCGCCGGAATTTGAAGGACTCGATCTGAGCCAGTATCGGTACGAACACCCAATGACGGGCAAGAATACTTTTTTCTTGCCATACAGGATTTCCAAAGGATGTCCTTCCCGGTGCAGTTTTTGTACAGGCAGGCTCGTGGATCGATACGATTACAAATCCGAGGACAAAGTCATCCGTGAGCTAAAGCATCTTACCAGTACGTACGGCACGAACAACGTGCAGTTCGCTGACGCTTCCATAAACGGAAATCCTGTGCAACTATCGAATATATGCGATCGGATTGCCGAAGAATTGCCGGATCTTCGCTGGTACGCGTATGCCAGAGTAAAAGGATGCTCCAAAGATGTACTGGAAAAAAGCAAGAAAGCCGGATGCTTCAGCTTGTTCTGGGGAGTCGAATCCGCGGATCCTCGAACAGTGGATCTTTTGGGAAAACGATTCGATGTCCGGGAAATGCACGATTTGTTGGAGCACGCCATTGCGATAGGAATAAAGAATTATGTGCACCTGATGTACAATACTCCCCATGAGTCTCAGAAAACTCTCTCGAACTTGACCGGCTTTATCGACCGCTACGTGGACTTGCCCCTGGTTGTGTTACTGCCGCAGCGTTTTCTCCTGGAACCGCAATCGTTACTGTTTGAAAAATCGGACCATTATGGGCTCACAAATATTCGAAAAGTGTCCGGGCCGGTCTTCGAACGCGAACAGTACGAGTATGATGAATTGGGGGGAACCGACCATGACTCTATCATGGAGAGAAACGCTCGACACCGTGAAATTCTTGGACCGCACCTTGAACTGATTCGCTGCCGGAACCTGTTCGATTTTTCAGAAAACCGCAGACTCAAACGTTTCGGGCCACGCGCAATGATGCAATTGCATGCAATTTCCTCCCGATCCCCGCTCTTCCGTCGTTTGTACGATTCTTTTGTGAAATGGATGGAAACCCGCGAGAAGACTATTCGCGAGCAATTGTAATTGGTACCACCATTTTGCATTCAAGATGCTGACTGCCACGGACCCGCCGTGTAGGTCCGTGTTACCGCCTCAATGCGAACTATCTTGACCAAGTCTATACTTTATGGATTTCGTTGATGTGCCGTTGAACGGTCTATCTATGCTGTTCGTGCACCTTTACTATCAACATGGGTCGGCAGGGACGCCGACCCCTACCAAGCGCTCGAGCTGGGGGGGGGGGGGGATTTTCAAGGGATTAGCCGTACCGAATTGGGTCGTTATTTTTGACAATCGCCATATAATTGACAATGTGCTGACAAAAGCAATCGGTGGCACTTCTTTGAGAGAAGCGTCACCGATTACTTTTTCATGATATGGATGGAAACTATTTGCCGACGGATCTTGGCGGAGGAGTTATCGCCACCGGCGGACGTTTGGAGTGAGGCGGAGGCTTCACGGGCGATGCCCATTCTTCTTCCGAATCTCTTTCCTGCGTGTTCGTGATATCGCCTACTGCAACGTTACCAAACGTGTGGAGATGCTTTTCGTCGTAGGGGAAGTTTCTCAGCGGCAGCATGAGAGACAGGTTTGCCTGCTCGTTTCTCATGTTGAGATCCGGGTTTTGGTTGTCATAACGAGGCAGTTCTTCACCCCAGCTACGCACAAGAACTCTCGACGGATGAATGTGATATATCCTGACAAGGGCGTCTTTCACGTTTTGAGCACGCTTTAGAGCCAAGCCGTAATTTGAATCCGTGTTCCCGATGAAATTGGAATGCCCGTCGATCTGCAAAACATATTGGGGGATAGCATTGAGGAAATTCGCTACGGCCTCTAGTTTCAGCGCTTCCGAAGATATGAGCTCTGCACTCTTGGGTTTGAAGAATATTTCCGGATAAGGAAACATCACTTCTCTGATCGTGATATCCCAGGCGAAGGCCTTCATGAGAGGCTTGTCTCGTACTTCTTCCCAATGTCTGGAATATCCGCCGGTAAGCTTGCATACTTCATAGAGGTTACGCCAGCCAACTTCCGTGCTTCCAACGTACACTCCGTAAATTTCCACTCTGTCGCCGTACGTGTCCTTCAGCGCTGTTGCAGTCTTCTGAGGGCACTCGCCCATGCGGCCGCCATCGGTAAAGACAATGATAGCCGTACGCCCCGTACTCTGGCATATCATGGAACCGGCAAGTTGGAGCGCTTCGGGCAACCCTGCAGTTGTACACGGCAGGAAGGTTTCTTTTCGCAAACACGGAAACAGCGATGCATACTTGTTGCGGGTCCAGGGGCTCAGAGGACTCAACAACTGAGGCGTCTTGCAATCGCCGTACGTGATCAATGCCGAGTTGACGTCGTATTGCCATCGAGGAATATGAGGCATCAATGCATTGAACATCTGAAACGCACGTGTCGCAACGAACAATCTGGAGTGATCGAAGTTCTGCGGAAAACCGGCGGTCATTGAATCCGAAACATCGAAAATGAAGATCACATTATGAAATTTCGGAATGTAATCATGATTCTTTTCAAGTACTTTAATGCCCGAGATCGCCACAGACGGCAGCATGATCATGAGGGCTGCCAACAATACGGCCGGAAGACTTGTTTTCATTAACCATCCTCCACCGGACACAATCATCTTAAATAATGATCGAAGTCCAATATATACAGCCTCATATTAAAGTAATTATTTAAGTATGTCAAGAACTATCTCGAACCTATCGCCCTGAAAATACATATGTTGCCAGCCTCAACGTGAGGACGTCCAGGCAATTGAGAGAAGGCAAATGAATTCTCGGCTCCCGCAGCGCTATTATCAAGACCGAAAATACGGAAGGACGATCTTTGTTCAACGCGAACTTACTCTCGTGGCCGGAGATTCCGTTTTCGGCGCAAGTCACAAATGATAGAAAAAAGTTCAGTTTACTCCATAGACTTTCCTTTTCGCTTGGAATGGAATTCTTCACAGGATACACTTACCTTATCCAAGCGAATGGACTGATACCAATTTGCTTTCAAAGTTTGACGAAAATCCCCTCTTATCCCCCTTATAAAGGGGGATAAGAGGGGATTTTGAATGCAAATTCGTATGAACTCTTTCCCTCCGGTTTTTGTATGGTCGAGCAATTGCGGAAAATTCTGGTGGTCGACGATGAGCCGAATATGCTCCATATGTTGCATGCCGTGCTCACACAGGACGGGTTTGAGCCCACTTGTGCGGAATCCGGGCCGCAAGCTTTGGAGCTTGTGGAAAAAGAGGAATTCGATTTCATCCTGTCAGACGTCCGCATGCCCGGTATGGATGGCATTCAGCTTGTAGAAAACCTTCGTGCTCGTCGGGTGGAAGCAATCGTGATACTCATGAGCGCTTACGGGAGTATCGATCTTGCTCTCGAGGCGATACGCAAAGGGGCGTACGACTACATTTCCAAACCGTTCAAGACTGATGAAGTGGTGCTCACCCTGAGAAAAGCCTCGGAACGAGAACGATTGCGCCGAGAGGTAGTAATGCTGAAAAGACGGCTGCTCAGAACCGAGGGGAATCCCACAATCATCGCGAAGAGCAAGGGAATGCATGCCATCCTGGAGTCAGCCCGTCAAGTCGCTGGATTCGATTCCCCTGTGCTGATCACGGGCGAATCCGGCACAGGCAAGGAGCTGATGGCAAGGGAAATTCATGCTCGTTCCCGTATCGCTCAGGGGCCGTTTGTTGCGATAAATTGTGGGGCAATACCTCGGAGTCTTCTTGAGACCGAGCTGTTCGGGCATGCCAAGGGAGCGTTTACCGGTGCCTCTGCAGCGAAACCCGGGCTGTTCGAGGAAGCCCACGGAGGAACGCTGTTTCTGGACGAAATCGGTTCCATGGACATGTCTCTTCAGGTCAAGATTCTCAGGGCGGTGGACAATGGAGAAATTCGCAGAGTCGGACAGAATTCCGCTCGACAGGTAAAGGTCAGAATCCTTGCAGCAACAAACGAAGACCTCACGGCAGCCATTGAACAGGGAACGTTTCGTAGCGACCTTTACTATCGGTTGAACGTGGTCCAGATCCACATACCTCCTCTGCGGGAGAGACGGGAAGATGTGATTCCGCTCGTGGAGCACTTCATAACGATTTTCAATGTCAAGCTTGGGCTTTCGGTAAAGCGGATAACACGCGAAGCCAAAGAAGCACTTACGCGCCATACATGGAAAGGTAATGTACGGGAACTCCAGAACGTGATCGAACGGGCCATGATCCTTACGGAAACCGATTCTATAACGCTCGAAAGCCTCCCTCATGATATCCGGGATTCGTTTTCTACCTATGGCGAAGGCAATCAGGTCGAGGAGACGTTGTCTTTGAAAAAAGCCGCAAAAGTTCTTGAAAAAGATCTAATACTTAGAGCGTTGGACCGAACGGGAGGAAATCGTTCACAAGCTGCATTACTTCTTGAAATCAGCTATCCTTCACTTCTACAAAGAATAAAGGATTACGGCATACGTTGAATCTTACGATGTGAATTCAGACACCGTTCTTGACAACAACTCCGAGGTCATTCATAATTTTAACACATACAAGAGGGGTCCCGACTTCATGGAATCTGCTCCACCACTAGATCTTACGTCGGCTATGGAGGACTATCTCGAGGCTATCTACCACCTCGAGCAGGAGCGTAGGATTGCGCGCGTTCGGGATATCGCCAAACGGCTTAACGTAAAGATGTCCTCCGTGAGCGCAGCGCTCAAGATTCTCGCTTCGAGAGGACTCATTCGCTATGACCCGCATCAGTTCATCACTTTGACTGATATCGGTATAACGAAGGCCGAAGAAATTGTCAGAAAACATGAGGTACTCAAACGTTTTCTGGTACGTGTCCTTCAAGTCGGGGAGAATGTAGCCGAAGACAACGCCTGTCGGATCGAGCATCATCTCGATCCCGAAGTCATCGAGAAGCTGACCAGGTTCGTAGAATTCATTGAAATGTGCCCTGTTGACCAGACCAGATGGCATGAAAACCGCGCGGACACATGTGACGACTGTACACCGTGCCTGGAAAAAGCTCAACGCAGGCTCACGGACAGGCAGCGTGCTCAGCAGGCAGCTATTCAAGGTGGTATGACGCTCGCCGAGGCTGTCCCCGGTTCCCAGGTTATGATCGAGAGTGTCAAGGGAACGGCAAAGTTTCGCAAGAATATAGCTTTGCAGGGGCTAGACACCGGAGTGATCGTGGAAGTGGAAGAAAAGAACGATTCCGGCGGCTTGCGCATTAACACCAAAGGTTATCATGTATCCATCTCGGGAGACGATGCTCCCAAGATCTGCATAAAGCCTATCTGACATTCTCCGGATGATTTTTACAGCTTACGCGCGATCCCTCGCCGCATGACGAACAGTCCTGGCAGGATGGTTCCGCATCTGATTTCATGAGTGCGAATTTTTTCCAGAGGAGCTTGCCAATATAGCCCGCGCAGACAAGTAATATCACGCCTACAATCAACTCTTGCCACATCGTTCTTCTCTTTTCTCAAGCTAACAAAGCGACATATTTTGGCCGCCACCGTTCATCCCGCGACCGACACCCCTGCCGGACTTCTCGGTTGTCATTTGGAGCAAGTATCAGAAATTCTGACGTTTGCCTCACGCTCGAATACAAGATATTAGTGGAGACCGGCGTCCCTGCCGGTCTATTCTATCGATATCATTGATCATATTTGAGATGTGCCGGCACGGAGGCCGGCACCTACTACTACTCCGATCTTCAATCGGACACTTGTCTTGGCAATTGCCACATAATGATCTTCAAAATGGCATTAGATTCCCACATTGAGCAAGGAACCGACAACTTTCACCACAAGGGCTACGCAGTAAGCGAGAAGGGTCGTGTACCCCATTGCAAACAGGGTCCATCTCCACGTACCCGTTTCTTTTCGAATCACTACAAGTGTGGTGAAGCACGGATTGTAGAGCATCACAAACATGATCAGACATACTGCCATGAGAGGATTCCAACCAGATTCCTTTTGCAGCCTTTCAGGAAGACTTGAGGACTCTTCGCTGGGATTCACCTCCCCCAGGCTGTATGCGGTTCCCAGAGTGGATACGACCACTTCTTTGGCTGCAAAACCGCCCACCAGGGCCACATTGGTTCGCCAGTCGAAACCTATGGGTTTGAACACGTATTCAAGGGCCACACCCAAACGGCCTGCTATCGTATTCCTCAGTTTGGTGCTTTGCTTTTCATTCTCCACTTCGGCTTTTTCGTCGGCGTATTTCTTGTAATCCTCAGCCAAAGCGGTCATTTCAGTTATTGCACTCTTGGCGACTCGTTTCTCGGCGGCTTTGTCACCCAATGCCGCAGCCAAAACCCAGTAGCCGCGTTTTTCGTTCTCGAATTCTGCCCCCCTGCCCTCCCCCAGTTTGGTTCTGAAGTTCGCAAACGTCTCCAGGTCGGCTTCCGTGGCGAACACCTGCTGCGCTGAGGGTAAAGCGAGAAATTCGGAAGTCAGGGTTTCAATTTTCTTGTCGAATGGTTCGGCCTTTTCCGGCGCCAGGCCAGGGAAGGTCATCATTGCCCAGATGATAACCGAAATCGCAAGAATCACGGTCCCGGCCTTCTTCACGTACATCCACGTTCGCTCCCACGTGTGAATCAGGAGGCCTCGTAATGTGGGCATCCTGTAAGGAGGCAGTTCGAGCACAAAGGGAGCCGAAGGTCCCGCGAGGACCGTGGAGCGTATTATCTTGGCAGCGGTCAATGCCAGGGCCCATGATACGATTGTAAGCAGGAACATTATCTGAGCTTTTCCATGCGGAAAGAATGCTCCAATCATGAGCGCATAGACGGGAAGCTTTGCACCGCAATTCATCAATGGCGCGACAAGGATCGTTACCAGCCGCTCTTTGGGTTCCTTCATGGTGCGCGTTGCCATAATCCCGGGGACAGCGCAGCCTCCCGCAATTCCTCCGGAGACCATGAGAGCAAGCATGGAGGCTCCGTGAAGCCCGAATCCTCGTAGTACACGATCCAGCATGAATGCTATTCGAGCCATGTAGCCCGTATCTTCAAGAATCGCTATGGCAAAAAACATGAATGCAATAAGGGGCGTAAACCCCAGGACTCCGCCGACACCGTCAATTATGCCACTTACGAGGAGCGATCTGAGCAAACCTTCCGGCAGGAGATCGGTCACCGTGGCGCCGAGCCATTTAAAGAACGCCTCGAACCAGTTTACGAGAGGTTCACTACCCTGAAAGGTAACCAGATAAACCGAGTACAAGACGAGGAGGAGAATGACAGGACCGAGAACACGATTAGTCAGGTATTTATCTATATTTTCGCTCAAATGCACACGATCGGTGGTCTCCACATGAACGGACTGTTTAATCGCACCGGAAATGAAGCCGTATCGCGCGTCGGTAAACAGAATCTCGGGAGTGTCTGCAAAAATGTCGATAAGATGCTTTCGACTCTTCTCGACCTGGGAAACGATCTCGTTGGTTGTCTCGGAACCATTGACCAGCGAGATGATTTCCGGGTCGCCTTCGAGGAGTTTCACGGCAATCCATCTGTTGGAGAGCTTCCCCAGATGAAACCGAGCTTCATTCAATTTGCTTTCAATCTTGACCAGTTCTTCTTCAATTTCGGTCCCGTACTGAATGACCGATCCTGCAACGGGTTTCTCATCCTGGGACTTGTCCAATGCCGTGTCGAGCAGCACATGGATGCCAACGCCCTTTTTCCCATTCGTAGGAATAATCGGGATTCCAAGAAGTTCTGACAGCTTCTTGTGATCGATATGGATTTTGCGGCCTTCTGCAACATCTATCATGTTGAGAGCCATTATTACCTTTGCGCCCATCTCGAGAAGCTGAACCGACAAGTACAAATTGCGTTCCAGGTTGGAGGCGTCCACAACGTCGAGCACAACGTCAGGTGCCCCTTGAACGACAAAATTACGGGCAATGATTTCTTCGAGCGAGTAAGCTGTAAGAGAATAGGTACCGGGCAGGTCTACGACATGAATCTCGTGGTCCGCGTGCCAGAGAGAACCTTCCTTTTTTTCGACAGTTACCCCCGGCCAATTACCAACATGCTGCCGCGCCCCTGTCAGGGCGTTAAACAGCGTTGTCTTGCCGGCATTCGGATTGCCAGCAAGGGCCACCACCATTCTATTTGGCATCGCGATCCCTTCTAAGCGGCTTTTTCCGGCTGGTTCATGATGATGTTGTTCGCTTGGTCTCTGCGGAGGGTCACATGATATCCTTTAATGAGGAATTCGATAGGATCGCTCAACGGGGCAAATTTTACGACCTTGACCTGCGTGCCTCTAATGAAGCCCATTTCCATCATGCGCAGGCGGAATTCGGGATTGCCGCATACCTGCGCGATCGTGCCTGTTTCTCCGGGTCTGTAGCTGGACAGTGTTACCATACCGTTTACCTTACATTCCTCGTCAATCAGAGCCGGGCAGTCGTCACATTGTCGTTCTGCATGAGCCATGATTGCACCTCACCATTTTATTCTAAGACCGAACCAAAGGGTCAGTCCACTACCAGAATTAGTTTCGTCGAACTAATGTTTACCTATCGGCCTCAGCTTTGTCAAGCATCTTCGTAAACTTTTCTGCTTAACTTATTATTTCAATAACTTATCCAATAGATTACTTCTAACAAACGCCTCTACCTATTCGGGAATACCACGAGACATCCATTTCCAGTACTACGGCTAAATGGTTTTTTGATGTGAATCGGGTTTGGAATGATCGAACGCTTTTCGACCTGTTCAAGAGTAGATATTACGAAATGGAAGGCTGAGGTGGTGCGAAAAATAAGCTAGATTTTCACGCCTGCTTTGAACTGGACCACGAATTCGGCCCCATGTACACTCTTGCACAAGGAGAGATCCCCTCCGATTGCCTCGGTAAGCGCCTGTGCTCCAGCCAGGCCGAGCCCGTGACCGCGGACGGGGAATCCGTCAACTTTGACGCATTGAAAATACTGATCGAAAATTTGCTGATGATAGACGTCGGGGATTCCGGGTCCGTCATCTCTCACAGAGATACGGATGAACTCCCCCTCGGAACTGCATCTCAGAAAGACTTTTTTCTGTTTGTACTTGAATGCGTTTGACAGGAGATTCGTCACAATCAGGCACATCTTGGTCTCGTCCGTCTCGATGGTACGAGTAAGTTGGGAATCCTCGGCATCCAAATCGATGTCATTTGCGACGAGAACCTTGCGGAGCGCATCCAAAGTAGGTGCACTCACAAGCGCATCGGAAACGTCGGGATCGACGATATCGAAAACCTCCACTAAAGCGGTTTTGAGAATACCCGATAACGTGCACTCGGTTATTCGTACCACTCCGCGGGCAGCCATATCCATTTCGAGCATGTTGTCCGCCAGTTGTCTGATTTTCAAAGCGTTTCTCAACATGCGTCGCAGTACTTTTTCCTGGCTCGCGGTCAAAGATCCATAACGGTCTTGCTTGTCCAAAAGTGAGCGAGCGCCTGTCTCAATGATATTCACAGGATTCTTCAGGTCATGCACTAAATGGGACGTCTGTATGTTTTTTATCGGCACGAATTACCCCCGGCATAATCAAAGAAATACGGCTCAGGATTGTGCGATGGTAGATTCCTAACCGAACTATTCAGCTTGCGTTTTGCGGATTTCCCGGTCCCAATTCCGCCCGGCTCACATTCATTGCGCGAGATTTCACCGAATATTTTCGGTCCAAAATGGGAATCGACGTATGTTTCGGGGAATCCAAGCTGTAGAGATCTGTTTGGCTTATGACTGCTCACATCGAGCATCGAATAACCGTCCTTCAGACCAGCATTACCGACTATCATAATATCGAAAAAGAAGAAAGATATTTCATCTTCTCGCTCTTCATTGCACGGACCATAGTCATTTTTCTTACGGTAACCGCAATAAAGCCGAAATTCTTATCGCTGCAGAGAAGTCCCGGAAGTCATATATTGATCTCCACAGTTCTTTATAGTATACGTGCAAGAATCGTGTCAAGCGAACGATCTTGGGAGATTAACCCATCGGCGAAAAAAGAGTTATCTCGGGCGTCGATGACCTTTTTTCCCAGGCGTGCAGTACGATCTACTCTTGACCGGTTCTCGTTCAGAACCGCTGCAGCTTGATTTATAGCAGTTGCCAAAATTAGTGACCGATTGAAGATTAGGAATATTGGTGGGTGCCGTGCCTCCGTGCCGGCACATCTTCAATATGATCAATGATATCGATAGAATGGACCGGCAGGGACGCCGGTCCCTACCAATATCCTGTAATTCACACGAGGGATAAACGACAGAATTTTTGGCACTGACTATAACCGGCGATTCCTCACATGCTCTGAACAATGAAATCAAGTTGCCATCATGAGGAGAGACATTTTCGGATTCCAAAATCCATAGTATCGGAGAGAGTTGCTTGCTAAGCGGAAAAGTCATTCTCGTAGTCGATGATGAGCCGGATATCCTTGAGACCGTCAAGGAAATTCTCGAACAATGCCAGGTGGAGACCGCCGGAAGTTTTGCCAGTGCGCAAACGCTTTTGGAAACCCGTTCCTATGATATGGCGGTGCTTGACATTATGGGCGTAAAAGGCGTGGAACTTTTACAGGTGGCGGTTGGCAAGCAAATCCCTTCTGTTATGCTTACGGCTCCTGCCTTGACTCCGGACTACATTCTCAAGTGCATGGAATTAGGCGCCACATCATATCTTCCCAAAGAAGATATTACTCAACTGGATCGACTTCTGGAGGAGCTGTTTGCAATTATGGCAAGCGGTGGTTCTGCTCGATCTCATACGATGAAACGTCTCGAACTGTGGCTTGATGAGCATATCGGCCACTCATGGCGGGACAAGTACGGGAAACTGTGGGAATAAATGCTTGAATGCCAATAGGATCTTTTGAGGGCCCTCCAGAGAGGGTCCTCTGGTATTAATCTTCATTAATCTTCGAAGGATCGCACGTATGTTCCTTCAGACGGCTCTTCTCTCCAAGTGCCGCCCCTGATGCCCTGAGATTCCCTGAGTTTTTCCAATTGATCCATCTCCTCCTGGCAGCGAACGCAGAGCCGTGCAGCAGGAAACAGACGCAATCTCTGTTCAGGAATGGGTTCGCCACAATCTTCACATATGCCGTATTCTCCGAGCTTGATTCTTTCCAAGGCATCTTCGATTTCTTTGAGTTGCCGATGCTGTCGCATGGAAATACGGGCATCCAATTCTCGGGAAATCTCTCCAGTGGCAAGATCTATTTCGTCACCTTTTTCAATAGCGTCAATATTTCTACCTATTTTCAAAGAGGCTATCATTTCCAGCAGAACCTGTTTGGGATTAAAGGGTTCTTTATCGGATGGTTTCCTTTTTACTTCAGGTTCCGGAGTTGTTACCGGTTTACGAACAGGTTCATGCACTGGATGCACGATACGAGGCACCGGCCTCGGTTCCTCTCTCTTGGGCGGTTCCGGAGGTACGGGAGCAGGCTGCGGTGCGGTTTGGATCTCAGTCTCCGAATCTTGAGGCGCTACCCCCTTCTTCGGAACAGCGGTTATTATCCTGTACAAATTCTTCCCATCTTCCACTTTGCGTTCAATTTGGCCTTTTTGGACTTTCCCCCGCACACTGTTGGGGACTATTCCCAAAGCGGCCGCAATTTCTTCACGGGTCATCCACATGCTTGTTGCTCCTTGACTACCATTCCATTTGGCTCTTTTTAATCATCCTTATCCCTGTGAGCAAGATCTTCCGGACTGCATTCCCCCTTCTCACAGGTCTCATGCCAGGAATTCTCGACAACCAAACTGCATTTTCAATTTGAAGCGTCACGCGCTTCGACACCGCGCACGAGTTTTCCAAAGGGGCTATGTCGCGGACGGGAACGTATATCCCTTATCAGGACATTTGTCAACCATTTATTACGGAAGTTTCACAAAAAAATGAAGTGAAGCACTTTTTTCCCAGCCGCTTTATGAAGAAACGTTGAGGCAGGAATACTGAACCGAACTGGACAAATTGAGTGTTAACATATAATCTTAATATGTTACATTGAATTATTCAAAAAACAGTTGAAATAAAGTCGTGTCCGGTCTAAAGGTGACCTATCTGCGGATAGGAGCAAACTATGAATCGAAGCGCCAAATTTCTGATAATCTTACTCCCCGTGGTATTTCTATCAGTTGCACACGCTTGGCAAGTGGACCCCGTAGCACAGTCAGGGGGCCCTTCAAGGCTGTCGATGATGAGACAGGAACAGGGCGGAAAACTGGAGCAACAAGGGCCGCAGCCTTCCGTGCCCGGCCAATCCGAATTTCAGCCCGGAAGATCGCAGGCTTCAGAGGAGATTTGGCCGAAGTATCCGTATCCACCCTATCACAATCCTTTTTACGACGGGCCGCCGGATAAAAACCTGGCGGCACAGGCCCTGGATTGGATGATGCGCGTCCCTTCGGTATTCGTGGACTCTTTTGCTCAATTTCTCGATAAACAGGTGTATCCGAGAATTCCCGCCACTCACGGAGGCGGAGGGGTGCAGGAGAAAGATGTCCAGGGTTCTGCGAATGAAAATGGCCGAAAGGATTCGGACGTTACCAAATAATCTTCTTTACGCTCGCAAACTGTAGAAAAACAGGTGCTTTGTGATTAATATGTCTTGTGAAGAGCGCTGCCGCAGAGGTAAAGAGCATGATAAATTTCGCACAGGCCCGAAACGATATGGTGCAGAAGCAGCTTGTGGCGAGAGGAATAAGGGATCCCAAAGTGCTTTCCGCTCTTGGAGAGGTCCCTCGGCACTTGTTCGTTGACGAATCCTTGCGGGATGAAGCGTACGACGATAATCCTTTGCCCATAGGAGAAGGTCAGACTATAAGTCAACCGTACATGGTTGCCATCATGACGGAGCTCCTGGGTCTTCGAGATTCGGACCGCGTTCTTGAAATCGGGACAGGGTCGGGGTATCAGGCAGCAGTACTCTCCTGTATTTGTCAGTGGGTTTATACGATCGAGCGGTTCCCGTTTCTCTCGGAGAGAGCGCGGCGGATAACGTCTGTCTGCAATTATCGGAATATCAGTTTTCGGGTCGCTGATGGGACTCAAGGCTGGCCGGAGGAAGCGCCTTTCGACGGTATCATCGTTACCGCAGGTGCTCCGAGGATTCCCAAGACCCTGGTGGCACAGCTCGCCCCGGGAGGAAGGCTTATTATTCCTGTGGGGAACAGGTTTTCCCAGACTTTAAAGAGATTTACCCGGCGTGACGATGGAGATACCATTGAAAGCTTTACCGGATGCCGATTCGTAGACCTTGTTGGCGAACACGGTTGGTCTCCATCGTTCTTTTCCGAATGGCAGCACTGAATTTGAAAAGCAGGTTCCACTCAGGTCCCGATGCTCCCGGGTCTCCCGATCGGGGGGTTCCGAACCGGTTGGACGCGCGTAATCTGATTCGCAGGAACCGTATTGGACAGCAACTTGCGATGGGAATCGCGCTGTTCTTGCTTACCGCGTTTCTCAGCGGTTGTCCTCATTACAGTTCAGGCTTGCCCCCTTCCCTGAGACTCGACCATCTGGAACCTGACCAGCCTGCACGAGGAATTCTCCATAAAGTGCTGCCCGATCAGAATTTGCTGTCAATTGCCAAAGCGTACAATATCGATCTTCAGGCACTGGCAGAGGTAAACAACTTGCGACCGCCGTACATGATAAAGGCGGATTCCAGTTTGTTCATCCCCGGCGCATCTCAGGTGATGCCGGTGGAATCAGCGAAAACGGAACCTCAGGAAAAGGAAAAGACTGAGGTGAGGGATTTCACCGGGCTCCTTTCATGGCCGGTCGAAGGGAAAATCATCTCGGAATTCGGAGTCCGAGGCGGTACACAGTACAACGGAATTACCATACAGGCGCCGGAAGGAAGTCCCGTCCGAGCTTCCGGGAACGGTCGAGTCGGTCATGTCGGAACAATAACGCTATTCGGGAACGTGGTGCTGATCGAGCATCCGAATAATCTGGTAACAGTGTACGCTCACCTCAAAGAGATCAAAGTAACCGCTGGTGACACGGTAAAGAATGGGCAGATTATAGGTACTGTCGGGAGTTCCGGAAGATCGGAAGGACCGACGCTCTATTATGAAGTGCGCTCCAGGAAGAAGCCGAGAAATCCACTCTTCTTCATGGACAGAAAAGCGGAAGTTAAAGAGACCGGTTGAAGAAATGACAGATAACAAGTTTTGGCAATTAACTCAGGATAAGCTGGTCGGCACTGGTTTGGCCGGTTTGGGAATACGCGCTCCGTTTACCATTCCTTCGGGAATCGTCACTACCGCTCCAAGCGTAATCTCTGCGATTGCGAAATTACCTGAAATCGGATTCCTGACTACGAAAACGCTGAGTCTTCGCCCCAGGGCGGGATACCGGGAACCGGTCATTCATGAATATTATCCCGGCTGTTTTGTCAATGCTGTCGGATTGGCTAATCCGGGTGCAGAAGTATTCCTGAGGACAATGCAAGCGCTTTTGCCTTTGCACGAGAATAAACCCCTGGTGGTTTCGATAATGGGAGAAAATCCGCAAGAATTCCTCGATTGCGCCCTCGTATTGGATCCCATTGCGGATGCATTTGAACTGAATCTTTCATGCCCCCATGTGAAGGGTGCAGGCCAGAGTATCGGTTCCGATCCTGAAGCTGTGAGCGAAGTCATTCGGTCCATAAAGGTCCGAACTCGAAAACCCGTGATACCGAAGCTGTCTCCCAACCTGGGAGATATTGCAGGAATGGCCAGACTTTGCCGGGATTCGGGAGCAGATGCTTTGAGCCTTATCAATACTGTAGGACCTGGCATAGCCTTGGACCAGGAAGGTAATCCTATTTTGTCGAATGTACTGGGAGGGCTTTCCGGCTCGGGAATCCTTCCAATCGGGATAAAATCCGTTCGAGAAGCTTCACGCGCCGTCGATCTTCCCATAATTGCTTCAGGTGGCATCGGTTCTGCGGATGATGTTCGATCCTACGCGTCTGTCGGTGCTTCTCTGTTCGCGATCGGATCGTCATTGGCCGGATTGAGCACGCCACAATTGGCCAATTTTTTTGAACGCTTGATGGATTCCCTGAACGGTGGACAGCAGAATTCGCCTCAGGGACCTGTCCGTTCGGAAAGACGGATGAATTACATGAAAACTCAAGTCATAGAAAACTCCAGATTAGGGGCGGGGATATTCAAATTGGTCCTGGAACAGGGGCCTGCATGCAATCCCGGAATGTATTTTTTCCTGAGACTTCCGGAAGTAGGCGAGAAACCTTTCTCTCCTGCATGGGATACCGAGCCCGTCTATCTCGTAAGAAAAGTTGGGATCTTCACCGAAGCACTTGAAAAGTTGCAATCCGGTGATAGCATATATATGCGAGGTCCTTACGGAAACGGATTTGAACAGCCCTGGCCGCATGAATCGGTCGTGCTTGTAGGTGGCGGCACGGGAACCGCACCGATCCTTATGGCAGCCCGCCGCTGGCCCAATTCGGTATTCAGAGCTTTTTTCGGGTTCTCCGAACAGGTGAACGATAGCTTCCACAAGGAGATGCTCCAGTTCGTTCCGTCGGCGAATATTATCTACGATCGACCGAACGAGATTGGAAAAGTGGTGCGTTCACTCGCGGAAGATGCATGTTCCCACAGAGAGGATTACTCTCGAAGCCGTGTGTACGTGTGCGGGCCCGCAGCGATGATGAATGCCGTTTATGCAGTCCTCGACGGAATCGTTCCTCCCGAGCGAATCTGCATAGCACGAGAAGACATTATGAAGTGCGGGATAGGATTGTGTGGAACCTGTGCAACGGAACAGGGATTCAGATCCTGCGTGGATGGTCCCGTTGAAACGAGAGCATAAAGAAAAGAACAGATGATTCGTTTAAGAGTTCCAGCAATATTGTTTGCTGCGCTGGTACTATGTATAAAACCCGATTGTGCAGAGGCCTTTCAGTCTCATCCAGCGCCTGAAGGCCTCTATGTGCACCAGATCGCCCATATTGTTTTTATCATTGCCATGGGGTTCTTGGCGTATTGGCTTCAGTATAATTTGCTGATACGCGAACGGGGATGGCGCCTGATTCAGCTCGCATGCTTGCTGCTCATACTATGGAATGTGGTCGCGTTCATCGGTCACTGGGTTGAAACCCGCATTCCCGATGCCTCGGTCGTAGGGGAGCCGGATTGGTCACAACGGATTCGTGTCGATTTACACCCTCTCATTCCTTTGTACTATATGCTCAAACTCGATCACCTTGTATCTGTGCCTGCGATGATAGCGCTTTTCCTTGGAATCAGATCTCTGTACAAACAGGCGCTTGCGGAGGAACATCATTTCGATGAGTGATTCATATCCCCTGGCCCCGGTTTGGTTTGTCGACGTAGTGGGATCGTCTCTTGTCATCGTATTTGCGTTCCTCGCCGTCACGTACGCAGCGAGACTGGCGCGTATTCAGAAGTCCCGTCTTATCTGGACATACATGCTCTGGTTGTGTGCTGCACTGGCTCTGTTCGGCCTGTCGCGCGGCGTGGGCCATATTGCAAAACGCTACCTTCTCATGATGGACATGCGTGATATATGGGTAAGTCTTCGCCCCTATTCCGGAGGCATTAATACCATTGCGTTCGTATTGGTGGCCTCAATAACGCTTTTCTTTCAGAGAGTTCAGAAGATCAACCGGGAAATACTGCAGGACAAGAAAGCCCTGGAAACGGCCAGCAGAGAAGTTATGCACCTGAACAGAAATCTGGAATCGGTCGTGCAGGAGCGCACAGAAGAACTGAGCCGATCCGAACAGAAATTCAGGAGAATCTTTGAAAGCTCTATGGATGTGATATTCATCCTGGATGATAAAGGCCGTTTTTTGGATATAAACCCTGCCGGTATAACCACCCTGGGATACGATCGCGATCGTCTTGTGGGACAAATGGGGCTCTACGATCTCTGTACATCGGGAGAATCCTACGCGAGTCTTTTCCAGGAACTCCATACTACGGGATTCGTAAAAGATAGAGAATGCCTTTTCCTGGCAAGCAACGGCTCCGAGCTGCATCTCTTGTTAAGTGCCACCATCAGAAGAGGCGAATCCGGAGAAACGCTCAACTATGAAGGTATAGCCAAGGACATTACTTCAAGAGTGCAGATGGAACGTCAGCTCCAACAGGCAGACAAGCTTGCGTCGCTGGGGCAGATTTCCACAGGAATTGCACATGAGATCAATAATCCGCTGGGGATAATACTTGGGTACACGCAGTTGCTGTTAAGGGAGCAAGCACCTCGAAGCCAGATGCATGACGATTTGAAGACGATCGAAAAGCATACTCGCAATTGCAAAGGCATAGTGGAAGACCTTCTGAAGTTCTCGAGAAGCACTCCTATCCGAAAGATTCCGGTCGACGTGAATAGTTCTCTTGCCGAGGTAATATCTCTCCTCGGCCATCAGTTCGAGTTGGACAAGATCGATATCAAGACCGACCTGGATGGTACCATCCCGAAAATAACGGGCGATGCGGAAAAACTCAAACAGGTCTTCATGAACTTGCTGATGAATGCCAAGCAGGCGATTTCCGGAAAAGGAGAAATCTCCGTCACGACGCGTAGGAATGGAAACTCAATCGACATCTCCATCTCGGATTCCGGATCGGGAATAGCTCCTCAAGTGATGAACAAGATTTTCGACCCGTTCTTCACCACCAAACCTGTCGGGGAAGGTACCGGACTGGGATTGTCGGTAAGTTACGGCATTATCCAGGACCACAGCGGCCGCATTGAAGTAGAAAGCCGGCCGGGAAAAGGGAGCACTTTTACTGTGATCTTACCGCTGAACGAGCAGTCGGCGGCAGAGGAGGCACTATGAGCATGCTGCCCTCAGCGCGACTCCTCATAGTCGATGATGAAGAAGACATGCTTCGGCTCCTGAAGAGAAGTCTGACGGCAGATCTGAATTGCGAGATCGAAGCCGTGCCCGATGCAGTCAGTGCCTTAACGCTCCTGGAATCCTCACGGTTCGATGTTGCCCTTGCCGATGTGCGAATGCCCGGAATGGATGGGATGGAATTTCTGGAGCGCACCAAGACAGCTCATCCTGAGCTTACCGTCGTCATGATGACTGCATACGGGAGTATCGACCTTGCTGTGCAAGCGATTAAACAGGGTGCGTACGACTTTATCACAAAGCCCTTTGAACACGACAAATTGGTGCATCTTCTCGGGAAGGCTTTTGAACGAACCAGGTTGATTCATGAAAATCTCCTCCTCCAGAAAAGGGTTCGCGAGCAGGAAAGCTTCCAGGAAATGGTAGGAACCAGCCCCAAGATCCGCAAGATTTTCGAGACCATTAAAATTATTAGCAATACAGATGTTACCGTGTTGATTACAGGTGAATCGGGAACAGGTAAAGATCTCGCAGCTCGAGCGATTCATCGACTCAGTCAAAGAGATCAGGGTCCTTTTGTTGCGGTAAATTGTCCGAATCTTCCTGAAAATATCCTTGAGAGTGAGCTGTTCGGGTACAAGAAAGGTGCTTTCACACATGCTGCCCAGGACAGAAGAGGGCTCTTCCGGGAAGCTGAAGGCGGGACAATATATCTGGACGAAATAGGCGATATTTCTCCGACACTGCAGACAAAATTGCTTCGAGTTCTCCAGGACAAGGAGATCAGGCCCCTCGGACAGACGAAATCGGTCAAAGTCGACGTGCGTATCATTGCGTCTACGAATCGGGACCTGGCCGCTAAGATCCAAGATCAGACTTTCAGAGAGGACCTCTTTTATCGGCTCAATGTACTCTCGCTGCAAATGCCGTCACTTCGAGAGCGTCCCGAAGACATCCCCTTGTTGATCCAACATTTTCTGGAGAAGTACTCGAAGGAATTCGGAAAGCCGCTGAAACGGGCGTCCGACGAAGTGATCCAGATATTTTTGTCCCATCCGTGGCGGGGCAATGTACGAGAACTGGAAAATCTCGTCAGCCGGGCTGTTCTCATGTCACCGGGAGAGGTTATCCGTGAGGAAGATCTTGATTGGCCTATCAGGGAAACGGAAGAATGCCTGGTACCTGCAGAAGTAAGTTTTCTTCCTTACAAGGAAGCCAAAGCACAGGTACTGGAGAAATTCAACCGAGAGTACGTTTCCCGCGTGCTGATGCGGAACAACAATAATGTTACAAAGGCGGCCAAGGAATGCGGTCTCGAACGGCAGGCCCTGCAACAGGTGATGCGGAGATATGCCATCAGAAACAAAGAACTCCTTTCGAACGAAGATGCTGAGTAATGCAGTACATTTATTGCACCTGCAAAAAATTCCGATTCTTCCTATCTCACTGAAAACATTAACCATATTTCATTTTAGTCCCATCTGGAGTGCATGAATTTCGTTGCACTTGGCAACATCCGGATTGGTCTCTCGAATTATCAAACAGAGTGGCTGAGAGCCATATATTTGTCTTTCACCTGCAATTCCGGTCAATTGGCAACATAATTTCCGAATAATCTCTTCTGTCGAATTATGAGCATTTGATGGCATCTATGTTGCTAAATCGTGAGGAACAGTCTGGACCGGCTCAAGAACCTTCAGATACGGTGCACACAATTTGGCCTCGATACTGATTTTCGACGAAGAAGCGGATTCCTGCAATCTCCTGCGACGGGTACTCGAACCTGAAGGCTATCAGGTGGATACCTGCAATGAGAGTACCGCAGCACTCAGACAGATTGCATCGAATCCTCCGGACATTGTGATTGCTCATATCCGTCACGGAAGCCCCGAAGAGATCGATATGGTGAAGCGAATAGAACGGATGGAAGCAGGTATTTCGATCATCACAATTTCCGATTATTTCTCCGAAAGCGAAAGATCCCTCTCCCGGGACAATCTGCTCATAAAGCCCGTTGAGATACAAACTATCGAATCCAAAGTGCGAGAGTTGCTTTCCAAGCGAACCGGTTATCGAAAACAGAATGGGTCCAGGACACTTAACGAACACTAGAGTTCGTCAAAATCAGGAGGTTTACATGAAGCACAAAGGTTGGGTCATTGCAGGATTAGTGATTGCAGTGGCTTTGGCTGCCGTACTGCTGGCTGCTTCGGGAGCGGACGCAGGTAAGCTCGAAGACGCGCTGGCAAAGACTCCCCAGGGAACGGGTGTCGGACAGATAGATCAGAATGCTCCGAAAGGTTTCTTCGGTATCCCGGGAGCACCCAGTTTCTTTCTCCTTTGGCCTATCCTCTGGGGAATCTGGGTCGGATGGATTTTCTCGTCAGTCGGCGCGTTCGGCGGGATCATGGCAGGAGTCGGTCATATCACGGTGTTTGGGCTGGGCGATTACGCACGGTCCTTTAAAGACACAAACCCCGTTCTCAACAAACTGCTCACTGACTCGATACGAACCAGCAACCAATATTTGGTGGGCTTATCCGCCCTCATTTCTTCAACGACGTACTATAGAATGGGGCGTCTTGTGCTTCCCCTCGGTGTCTGTCTTGCGGCTGGAGGGATTTTGGGCGCATATCTGATTCCCGTTCTCACGGCCGGAAAGATAAGCCTCAGGGAGTACATTGGATACTTCGGCATAACAGTTCTCGTGATCGGCGGATTCCTCTTCTATGAGACCACTCCTGCCGGCCAAAAGAGTAAGAAGGCGGCCAAGGCAGCAGCGGACGCATTCGAGCGCGAGCACATGGGCAAAGGCGGCGGCTCGGCCACCAACCATGCTGCAGCAGGCGTTCAGGTCAAGAGCTGGGGCGCCAGCCGGATAAGTTTTACGTTTTATGGCGTGGAATTCTCTTTCAACCCCATCATCCCAATCATCGGTGGTTTCGTGATCGCTGCAATCTCTGCCTTTATCGGAGTCGGCGGCGGCTTCCTGTACGTTCCGTTTCTAACTTCCATTGCCGGACTGCCCATGTACATCGTTGCAGGGACCTCGGCGCTGGCGGTTCTCATCAGTATGATAACCTCGATTTTCACGTATATGTTCGTGAAGGGTATTCCTGTTGACCTGTCCTTTATCGGAGTCGAATTAATTGGTATAATAATCGGGTCGATCCTCGGACCCATGACTTCCAAGAAAATCCCCGATATCTGGTTAAAGAGACTCTTTGTTGTCCTGGCACTCTACGTAGGCATCGGTTACGCCACAAAAGGTTTTCTGGGTAAATCCATATTCCCCGGAATGTAAGGACGCGCTGATACGTTGTGATGAGGGAGGTCGACACCTGGCCTCCTTCACTCGAGAGATCTGATGATTGAGATTTGTCACTATTTCGATCCGTACCTCATCATGCTGTTCCGCATGACCGGATACAGCTTTATCGATTTTCTCATCGGAAATTTTGTTTTGGCATTTCTCGCGGTCGTTGTGGGAGAATTTACGATTTCTCTCGTCTTCCTGATCAACAGAAAACACATCGACGAACAGACAGGTGAGATCGTCAAATATCAGAATCTGTCCATTGATGCTCTGGCCGCCAATGACAAAGAGGCCTATCACGCGGCGAATAAAATGGCGAACGAGGCTTTCGGTAAATCTTTTTTCGCGCAGATCGCCATGTCAGCGGCTTTTCTCTGGCCTGTTTTCTTCGTCATGACATGGCTGCAGTACAGGTTTGCTGAAGTCGATTTTGCGATCCTGTTTACCGACTATACGGTAGGATGTTTTGCAGTTTTCGTTCCGCTCTACGCCGCAGCCTACCTCATATTCAAGCGGATAAAGCCTATGATCCCGTATTTCAGGCGTATCAACGCAATTCTGGATTCATACGGCCAGCGCACTCGAAAAATGAAAACCCTCGCGGATCTTGCTCCGCAAAACAGCAAGAGCACGTGACCTTCGGCCGTGCACGCTATGGTGACCGATACATCACCGGAAAACTAGATGTAGCTCAAGGAGTTTCTTGCATGGAAACAGTAAAATACAGTCAATGCGAAATGTGTTCGGCACGATGTCCCATTGAAGTGACGCTCAATGACGGAGTGGTGTCCACCATTTTCGGCAACCCTAATGTGGGATCGATTGGCACTCGACTCTGCGCAAAAGGAGCAGCGGGAAAATGGTTCCTCTATGACACGGAAAAGCCGGGCGGTCCAAAAATCAGAGTGGGGCCGAGAGGCGGTGGAGAGTGGCGCGATGTTTCATGGGACGAAGCATATACATACGTTGCCGAACGAATGAGCCGCATCAAGGAAAAATTCGGTCCCGAGAGTGTTCTCGTCGGCTACAGAGGCAGCCTGAACAATGAGTTCGTAAAATCCTTTGCCCGCGGCTACGGTACTCCGAACGACTTTACTCATAACAGCGTTTGCCCGTTGTCGCTGCACACGGCCTGTCAGGCCACCCTGGGAGTAGGCCGCAAGGCATTGGGCTTCGATATCGAAAACGCAGAATACGTTGTGCTCTACGGCCGTAACATATTCGAATCTCTTACGGTTGCGGAAGTGAACCAACTGATGGCCGCAATGGACAATGGGGTAAAGATCGTAACCGTCGATCCCCGCGCGTCCAAGACTGCAGTTAGGTCCTATTACTGGGTGAAGATTCGACCGGGAGGCGACTGGGCCTTCAACCTGGCGCTCATGAACGAAATCATAAAGAATCGTCTGTATGATGAGGGTTTCGTCAACACCTGGGTGAAGGATTTCGATGCATTGCGGCGCTATGTAGAGCCGTACACCCCTGAATGGGCGGAAAAAGAAACTGATGTGGAGCCTGCGGCAATCCGCAAACTCGCGAGAGAATTCGGTGAAGCAAAACCCAAGGTGATCTTCCATATCGGATGGTTTGCCGCTCGTTATGTAACCGAATTCCACATGAGACGATCCATTCTCTTCCTGAACGCGCTCATGGGCAGTTACGAGACCCCGGGAGGTTTGTTCTTCAAGAAGGGGCTTGGAGATACCGGCAGAAAGGGCATGAAAGAGCTGCCCGGCACCATAGAAGCACCGAAAGGCGATCGATTCGACTGCATCGGGCCCGGAAAGAAGTTTCCCATTGTCGAGAAATCTCAGGGAATAGCTCACATGCTGGCCGAAGCGATTGAAACCGAGCAGCCCTATCCCGTGAAAGGGCTCATGATCTACCGCTTCGACCCCTTATATTCGGTCCCTGATACGAAAAGGCTTATTCATGCGCTCGACAAACTCGATCTCATCGTGGCAGTCGATGTGAACTGGAGCAACACTGCCTGGTATGCAGACGTAGTGCTTCCTGAAACTCATTTCCTCGAGCGGGGAGATCCCATTCAGGAGCGAAAAGGGCTCAAACCGATACTTGCACTCCGTAAGAAAGTGGTGGACCCCCTTCTCGATACGCGACCCGCATGGCAGATCTTCAAAGAATTGGCTGAACGGCTCGGGTTCGGTGACAAATTCTTCTACACGGATATCGACGACTACAACGCGTGGAAACTGTCGGAAACCGGTATAGAGCTTGCCGAATTCGAAAAGACGGGTGTGGTCAATCTGGCGAAGGATAAGATCTATTACGACCGCCAGACAGGCCTCAAGTTCAAGACTCCTTCCAAGAAGATTGAGGTTATCTCCTCAAAAATGGAGGAAAACGGTCTTGAGTCGCTTCCTCCGTATGAGAATCTTCAGGTTCCGGAAGGAAAGCTACGCCTCATCATCGGAAGAAATCCCCTGTACACCCAGGGTTCCATGAGCAACAACAAGTTCATCAAGGAAGTGCTCTGGAATCATCCTCTTTGGATGCACAAGGATGTTGCAGCCCGCCTGGGCGTGAAAGACGGTGACAGCGTTCTGGTGCGAAACGAGATCGGATCGGGAACCGCTACGGTTTTCACCACGGACGGAATACATCCGGAAGCCGTATTCATGCCTCACGGATTCGGAAAGAAGGCCAAGGCTCAGAAATACGCGTACGGAGTGGGTCTCGCGGATTCCGAATTACAGGGAGTAGTATCCGATTTTGTTGGTGGAAGCGCTGCCATGCAGGAATGCTTCGTAGAAATCGAGAAGATGTGATCGTCCGACAGGTCGCACACCATATGAAACACAAAGCTCTTAATATATCGGAGGCATCAAATGTCGAATCCTGAAAAACCTGAATCACAGCCCGGAGAAACTTTGGACAGAGTCCACCTGTTCCATGATTCGGAACGATGTATCGGCTGCTACAGTTGTGAGCTTCACTGCAAGATGAAGAACAATCTTCCCGTGGGGCCGCGTCTGTGCAGGATTATCGAAATAGGCCCGAGAACACGTCAACATACATTAAAGATGGATTTCCATTTCCTTCCGTGCTTCCACTGCGAAAACCCTTTTTGCGCGAATGTATGCCCGACCGGCGCTATTCAGAAGCGCGTTAAAGACGGAATCGTGTTTGTGGACTCAAAGCTTTGCATCGGATGCAAATGTTGCATAGCGGCTTGTCCCTGGGGTGTCCCCCAGTGGAATCCCGAAACCGGCAAGATCGTCAAATGCGACTACTGCATGGATCGCATCGATAAGGGGCTCAAGCCTGCGTGCGCAACAGGTTGTCTGACCCAGTGCCTGCATTTCGGAAAGGTGGGCGAAGCGTCGGACCTGCTGAGAAAACGTTATGCGGAAGCATTGGAAAGCACTGACAAAGCCGTCGGCAAAGTGACACAGGTGTTGTGAGATCCGTCTGTCCGGCTCTTAGAATTGCCGAAATTAACATCCGATTGAAGACCGGAGTATTGGTGGTGTCGGCCTCCGTGCCGGCACATCTTCAATATGATCAATGATATCGATAGAATGGACCGGCAGGGACGCCGGCCCCTACCAATGTCTTATATCGGAGCGTGGGATAGACGTCAGAATCCTTGACATTCGCTCCAAACGATCTCTCGTGAATAAGACGGAAGATTGTCATCGAGGCCATGAGCAATGATCGGATGACAACGACAGTTTTTTTGGATGACCACCTTCCCTCCTGATGGGTGGTAATCGTTCACATATGGGGTTTATCCCGCTTTCATGAAGAAAACTTGTGGCGTGAAGCGAGTTTGAGCAATCCGTGAAGTGGGAATTCGGGGAGCGACTTGTTTGGCAGAAGTTGCTCCCCGATTTTCTTTTCAGACGAAAAGCCGATGCAATATTACATAGGGGAATTACCAAGACTAATGTCCGATTGAGGGTAGGATCATTGGTAGGTGCCGTGCCTCCGTGCCGGCACGTCTTCAATATGATCAATGATATCGCTAAAATAGACCAGCGGGGAGAAACTGTCTCAAAACTCAAGAATCTATAGCTGTTATCGAAAGTCTTGACGGAATCCAATGCCTGCAATGGGAAGAATCAGTAGCGCCGGCGTCCCTGCCGGCGATAACTTATTGCTTTGTTTGGTGAATTGTTCGCCGGCACGGAGGCCGGCGCAATGCTGTTGACTTAAGCTGCGGGGACATTTTTGTACCTGCGGTAAAGCCATTTGTTTTTGCTTTGCTTGTTCACCCTTGGTTGGGGTGGTCGCTGACTGTTTGGTCGATAGTATTTGACACGATAGATTTCTTTGAGAATATCCTGAAAGATTTCGATGGCTCTTTCAGGATCGTCTGCGGCGAGCACGGCGGCTTCAGACGCGAGCGTCATGACCGCATTCTTGAACTGAGGTTCTCCGAGCTCTCCACCGAGTAACTGGGTGGAAATGGCCATGAGAGTTCTTGAGATCACAGCCATGATCGCAGCTGCAAAGAGTTCTTGCAGGACGCTGTTGCAGGTTTTGCCATGAAATTTTTCGATTTCGAGCCCAATCTTTTCATCCCGGAAATAGCTCTCGATTTCCCATCGCCTGAAATAGAGGTCAGTGATCTCCTGTCTCGGAAACTCCACCTTGTCGTAAAGATTCGTCAGGAGAACCGAGAGGGTTCCGTCAGGATTGGACAGTCTGATGACTCTCACTCTGATGGGCTTGGCGGCCTTTCGTTGTTCAGCCGTCACCTGGCTGAGATAGTTCGATGTCGGAGGAATCACGATTTCGGCTTCGCTCTTCCCGCTCCGAATGAATTCCTTTACTGTGGCGAAGGTGGACGTTGCGGGGCAACGTATCACGAAATAGCCTTTGAACTTGTCCAAAAGGTAGCTGAGAAATTCATATCCTGGGTAACCTCGATCCAGGAGCAAGACACTTCCCTCAGGCACGAGGGGCAGGAGATGTTTGGCTTGGTCCCGCTCCGAAGAATTCACCGGGACCACAGTTCTTGCGATGGGCAGACGTCTGAAGACGTCATAGAGCGTGCATACAAGACACTGAGGATAATGTCCTTTGCCCGCTTGCCCAAGTCCGCTCTCAGGATCAAACTCGGCCCTGAGCTCATCGGCGGCTGGAAGCGTATAGTCGGAGCCATCTATCGCATGAGTGGACATACCATGCCACTCGTCCTTCGGGCTCTTAGGCCAACACTCATAAGCCAGACCAACCGCATCATCGAGTATTTGCCGAAAGATCCTCCAATCCACCTTTTTGCGCGCCTTGGTGAGCGCGCTTCGATGGATCGCCTCGGCGTCAGGCCAAAGGCCAAGAATTCTGGCATGTCGAAAGAATTCACCGGATTTCATGTCCACTCCTTTACCCTTTCCACTGGCGGCAATGGACAAGATGAAGGTGATAAGCTTTCCAAAGGCGAGTTTTCTGTTTCGAGTAAAGTCCTGAGGCGAGCGTTTCTTGGAAGGGTCGATTTGTCCGGGAATAATGTGAAGAAATTTTTCAGCGTACGCGCTAAGTTGGCATGGTTCTTCAAAGCATAATGCGTGCCATAATAAAATCCTTTCAGCAGCTTGTTTTGAAAGAATTTATCGCGCGTAACTACCCGCATGTCAACACAATTCCTTCTGAATTCTCGGAGGTTAAACGTGAAAAATCAAGAACCCTTTCCTTAATTCAACAGCATTGGGAGGCCGGCGCTACCAATTGCTGGGAACTGCTCTTCACAATCCGTGATTACTTTCGAGAATCGGTATAGAAACATCGTGCCACGATTCGCCATCCGGGTAGGGGCAGACCTGTGGAGGCTGTCGCAAAACTATTTGGAGCAACAAAATCGTGCCACGATTGCTACCATATGGTATGCTGTCCTTGGTCGGCACTGAAGATTCCTGGTGGCCAGCGTAGGATGCGGTGACCAGCGGGAACCGCATCAGTCGAGGTCTTTCTCGACCGATGCGATTCGCTTCGCTCATCACATCCTACGTGAGCTAAAATCAGACCAGCAGGTCGATAAGAAATTCATGGCACGATCTGTATGTTTCGGATAATTTTGAGACAGCCTACTGTGTGTCTGCCCTCATCTGGGCGGACTCGCAGGTCCGCTCCTACACTCAGGCAGAGAAGGTAATGAGAATTTCGTGCCACGATCCAAGATAAATCGGGACTTTTGAGACAGTCTCCGGAGGCACGGAGGCCGGCACCCCACCAATACTCCTATCGTCAATCGAGCATCAACTCAGGAACCGCTATGGGCTCCTCCATAAACACGGAAAGCAGGAATCCACTCTGGACCGTGTGCAACGTGGGCTTTCGGTCGGCAGGAGTTGCTTAAGCGATCCAGAGTGATTCCAAAAAGGAGCCGCTAGGGTCGATTACAATGCGCGGCCGGTTGGCTTCAAAATCCCACGAGACGAAAAACGTGAATTGATCCAGGAGCGCATGTTCTTCGGGAGTAGTTTTGGATCTTACCCAGTCCTGGGCTTTCCTTACGGTCGTCTGGATGATTTTATCCAGCTTAACCGAAGCATTGATGCTTTTTAGCTCCGGAACTGTCTGGAGTTGCTCTACAGCCTCTTCCCAGTGAATTCCTTGCACCTTCTTGCGTAAAACATAACCGTTGCCCCTGTCACGGATGACCAGGAGCGGCGGGTTCATCGCTATCATGGCATTGCGAATTCTCTTGCCCGGAGATCCCTCTGCAAGTCGCAGCAGCACGGTCTTCCGCTCATCCAACTGCAAGAGCATGCGTGGCTGCATGCGTTCGAAAATATGTTCGGTCCCGTCAATGGTGAGTTCCTTCAGTCGGGTGGGATCGAACCCCAGGTCCAGAAGGTCGCCAATATTTATGGGATCGGTCGGAGTAGCTCCTGTTTTTTCGAGCCATGCTTTGAGCGCAGGTCTTCGGTAATTCGGCAGTCCCTCAATGGAACGGGCGGGATTCTGCTTGAGAGCCTCATCAAGATGCATCCACAGTTCTTTATCCCCCGAATGGAACAAAGGATTGGTCGCGAGTTCTTTCGGTGCGTACGACTTGATTTTGAGTCGTCGGACTCTCGGGTCAAGATCGATCTGTTGCAGCGATTCACCGCCCGTGTACCCCAGCAGTTCGGAAATTCTTCTCTGAAAACCCAGCAGTTTTGTCATGAATCGCGTGAACATGAACCGTGCGAGCGCATGATTTTCGCCGGATTCCAAATCCTTCTCGAAATAGCTCATCAGCGCGGAATAGAGATCCTTGAATTCCTCTATCGTCCGTTTCACCATGAGCTCGTTGTCGCGCATGTCTATATGAGGCCGTCTTCGCTTTATGTGATGGACGAGCCTGAGAATGGAATCGCGAAGATCTTTGTCGGCAAGAGTGGGCGGAATGTACACCATGTACAGGCCGTCACCGTTTATTGCGGGCGATCCTGTGACCTCTTCAATGGAACGCCATTCAAGTTTTGTATAGATATCGAATGTGGGATCGTCCTGAGGGATAATATTGTCCAGGATGCCGACAGCGGATTTTTCTATGAGAAAATCCCGGAACGCTTTTAGAATACGGTTTCCAAGACCTCGTTTGCGAAACGGTACTGCAACTTCGACATAAACCAGGTAATAACAGGGAATCGGCTTCTTCAAGTAAAGCATATTGAGCCGCCCCAGATTCTCGCCGGTTTCAGCATTAATTTCGAGAATCTTGAATCCGTTATTCCGGCTATCCGATTTCAGACGGTCTACCTTCGATCCGGAAACGGTCGCGTTTACCAGATCACCGAGATCCTTGAAAAGATCGGCCACCATAGGCGCATCGGTGGAACCCAGCCGCACACCCTCTTCAATAAGGCCGATCAAGGCAAGTTTCCCGTTCAAGCTCAGTCGTTGCGATTCCGTTTCGGAAGTCCGATGCCCGGGGGTATTGATCATGAGTACCCTCTAGTGCCCAAAATAAAAAAGCGGAGCAGCTGCTCCGCTTTGTATTCGATGATGACTCGCTACACTCAGCGCAGCAGCGCGGGTATCCTCCTGCTAAAATAAAAGTAATAATAGGCTGTGCTCATGAATGTCACGATTTTCTTCCTTTTCTATTATCGACACTGTAACTCCGGGGCGCCCCTTTTGTCAACAGGAGTTTCTATTCGACCCATGGAAACGCATTAAGAAGACGGGGAAATCTGTTCGCCGAGCGCTCCGGAATGGTAAGTCGACACAGGAGAAGAAATCTGTCGGCGAAAGGCCCTGACTTCATAGTAAGTGTATAAAAACAGCGTCCAATTGAGAAAAGCACTTCTCGGCAATTGGTAGATGCCGTGCCTCCGTGCCGGCACATTTTTCAAATACAAATCAACCGGTTCGGGCCAGCAGGGACGCCGGCCCCTACCGTTCTTTTGAGCTCAATGTGTTCAAAAGGTCAGAAATTATGTCATCTGACATGTAACCGAAATCGATATTTTGACAAAAAATGCTGGATTTTGTGACCGGTTGTTGATAGAGGATTCCCCAATAAAAGCAGGAGCGTGATAAATGCGCAAAATGATTGCGGTGTTATTGGTTGGTTTGTGTGCCATTTCCGCGGGTTTCGCTCAAGCTGCGGATAACAGACTCATACCGGTTTTTCCATCTCAACAACAGCCCACGTACACGCCCCCGCCCCCCAGTGAGGCTGAGCAGTTGCCTTCTCCAAGGGACCAGTTGTACGTGTTCTGGGTTCTTGGAAAAGTCTTGAGTTATCCTTTCGACAAAGTTGAATCCTATGTAGAACACTGGAAGAGTAAAAGAAAAGCACAGGGACGGGCAGTCCCCGCTGCAGCACCTGCCGGCCCCGACAATCCATTCGATTCCGTAAATTGGCGGGAAATTCCGCCTGCGCCTCCGGCTCAGGGCAGTCTCCATACCGGCCGGTAATTAGGCAAGACTTAAAAGGTTCGTGCCGATGCGCCTTCAAAGCAGTAAGATCTGGGGAAACCTTTTTTCTGCAAATAGATTGTTCCCCTAGCTCAGCCATTAGCGCCGATGCAGCTAAGACGTGCTGGCCGGAGCCCCAGCGGGGCGATCCAAATACTAGCCATGGGTGCAACCCATGGAAAGAATTATAGCAAGACCAATAAGTGAGGACCCTGGCGGGGGTCCCACCATAGTTCAACTTGAACTCAGATGGAACCAATGGCAGACCCTTTCAGGGTCCAATCTTTGTAATGTGGCGCGGGTGCCCACGGGTTCGCACCCGTGGCTATTTATGTTTCGTCCCTCCGGGACTCTAGAGCCTTGAGCCGACTGGCGCCAAAAGCAGAGTTAGAAAATCAGGCTGATCTAAGGACATAATACATATGCAAAAAAGGCTTGGGGAAACGCTTCCTACAGGAAGAGTTTCCCCGGTTTTACCTCTTCGATTTCAGTTCATCTCACCGGCCAGGATGCAATTCGATTGAGATAATCGTTCGGAAAACCCCAGAATTTGGCCGCTTCAATAATTTTCTGCTTATATTCTCTCGTCGGCCATATGTCAGTTTTTTTGCCGTGAGATGGGTGAGCCTTATAAACCCAGGCGAATACTGTCTTTCCGTCATCAAGACGTTTTATCGGCAGCCTCTGGTCGCCTCTCGAGTAATACCGGGGATGTCCGGCCTTTTCATCAAACGCCTGCAAAAGAGTATCTTCCACTTCCAGAAGCACGCCCCATATCTGTGAATTCGGTTTTGGCTGAATATTGACGGCTCCACCTTTTCGTGAAGAAGAATAGTAGTTCCAGACAAAATCATAGTCCTTGAGAACTCCCGGACTACCATCAACGGCTCGCTTCACGTCATAGTCGTTGTTCTCGAGCCAATCCAGCAGTTCCGAATGATTCATATCCGAGCCGTACAGGAATACGTAGTACGTCGGTCTTTCCGTGCGAGCATTCTTTCCAGCCGAAGGTTCCTTGATGTTCTTGGGCTCGGCTCCTGGAGTGTCAACCCGCAAATCGGATTGTTCCACTTTCCTCAGATGCTCGTCGATTTTCGATGCCGTGGAATGAGTTGACGTATCCCTGACAGGCGCTGTTTTTCTTTCCGGCCGAGGTTGCTCCCGTGTTCTCAGGTTTTCTTGATTTTTTTCGGATGCGCTTCCGCTTGATGGGGTCTTTGTCTGAGGCGGCAGTACTTGAGGTTTCGTCAACTTCTCCGGATGCTCGGCCGGTTGCGATCGGGCTGGTGGAGTCGGCTTTTTGACGATATTTTCTTCTTCGGCATCTTTGCGGACCTTGGGTTCTGCTTTTACTGGACTTGCTTCACGGGAAGATGGCTGAGCGGCATTTTTTTCGGATACAGACGGGTGACTCCTTTCCAACACCTGATAAATGGCCCCACGTTTGCATTTGCTCAAGTGTTCTTTCAGCCCGCCCCGTGAGACTCTCTCCAGAATCGTGAACGGTTGGGGATCTTCTTCCACGGGAGTCCAGACAAATTGCTTCACCTCATAATAAGGACCGTGATCCAGGTATAGAACTATCCACCATTCTGCCTTTTGCTCGTTGCGGCAGAGCTTTATTGCATGTACTGCATTGAATGTGCGCGCGATGTCCGAAGCCGCTTTCAGGAGTGCAGCTTTCTCCGTTTCATCGGCTGAAGTTTTCAAAGGAAAACGTTGAACAGCTTCCCACCGGCCTCCATCAGAATCTTTGGTCTTCGAGTCTTTGTCCGAATGAAGATCTTTCGGCGTCTGGTCTTCCCGGGTCGAACTTCCGTCCGTTTTCTTTGCAGATGCAGTCTCTTCAGAGGTCTTCTTGGCGGACGATTCCTCCATCGATTTGGTGGCGAAAGGGGTGGGAACAGCATTCTTTGTGCATGCAAAGGAACAGAGAAACAGGAACAGGAGAGCGAGTCGGAAAAAAGAGAGTGCTCGGCGATGTCTCATACCGGGAGTAAACAGGTTTTCTTCATGCAGAGAAAACACCAGCGTGAAAACTCCTTCAGGAATTTGAGATTTCTGCTGTCCGATCGGGCCGGATCATCCATGGCAATTCGGCTCGCGAGACGCAGACCGCACCAGATGCCCTCAAATTCGAGTGCGGAGTATATCAGAGTTGAAAGGTGCAGCATATAATTGATTGATTACTAAATTGAAAGTTTCTGTACGGACCTGAATGAACAGGAGCCGTATTCCTCTTTGTTAGGGTATATAGTGAGTGCCAAACTAATGTCTGATTCAGAAAAAGAGTATTGGTGGGTGTCGGCCTCCGTGCCGGCACATCTTCAATATTAGTAAATGATATCGGCATGATGGACCGGCAGAGAGAGACTGTCTCAAAATTATCCAAAACATACAAATCGTGCCACGATTCGCTATCTTCGTAGGGGTAGGCCTAGTGCCTACCCTTATTTGGGCGGACACGAGGCCCGCCCCTACAATCAGCCCAACAGCACGATAAAAACTTCGTGCCACGATCTGGGACAAATTTCAACTTTTGAGACAGCTTCGAGACGCCGGTCCCTACCAATATCCTGCAATTCACACGCGGGATATGGCACGTAGATCTCGAATCCATCCGAATCGCCGATTCAGTTAGTTGCCAGAAAAATTCGGTCGTCGAATTCTCCCATAATCTGAAAATCGTGGCAATCAGAAGACAACGTCAATCACGTCTTTTCTGTGGCACGATCTTCCATTCTCACTTCCATTACGACACGGCCCCAGCCACTGCATTCCAGGCCGACATCCACGCACCCGCAGTGATTGAAAACCATCTTGTTGGGATCCACGCCGTTATAGAACAATTCATGTGCGGCATAAACAAGCGGTCTGAGCGCACTCACAGCGTACACACACATCCTGCTGGGACACAGTTTGGAAAGCAGATTGCCCGATCCGTCCATGTAAAACTTGTCGCCCACTTTGTGCTGACTATTGCACCCGTGGGAATACACAACTTCCGCAACAATGGTCTTCGCCATAAGTTCCGGAGCGCACTTCAGGACTCTCTGATTGTTCGCGTTTTCTTTGAATTTGCTCAGCTCTTCATCGGAATAACCGAGCCGCTCTTGAAGTGAAGTCCAGACATTCTCAGGAATTTCCATTTTTGTGTTCCTCATCTTTCTTGTGAGTGATACATGCAGTCCGGTGTATTTATCGAATCCGGCCTGTTTCTAATGTCTAATGGTGCGGACGAACAGTTTGAAATTCTGCACGGACGAGAGCCCTTACCTTTTCGACGAATCGGTTGGGAGCCTCGTACTGAGGTTGACGAAGCAGTGCTGCAACTCGTTCGTCGGTATCACAGGAAACGTCGGACTCAGCAGAAGTGTAAGACTGGCAGGAATATCCAGCGAAGAGTAATCGCCGCGGATTTACTATCCCGGTTTTTATGGCATAGGGAATTTGTCGCTTGCACGTGCACTCATTGGACGTGTCTACGAGACCGCAATGTCGTGCGAGAAAATTTCTCACCAGGCCTCGAGATCTGGACAGGCGCTTGCGAAATGCTTCGGGTGTTATTTCCAGTACGTGAGATCCTGTCTGGCTGTCCACCCGATAGACCTCTCCCAGGACATAGACGATGCGATGTGCCCGATCCAGGCAGAGCATTACTCCCTGCACACAGCCGATCATGACTTCTTTCACCAGAAGATCCTGCTCTGGTTCCGGAGTGGAGTGGTTGCTGCAGTATTCCAGGCCTTTATCGATATCCTGTTCCAGCAGAGGGAACGTTAAATTCAGTAATTCCGCTCTTCGTTTTCGCGTGGTGAGCAGGTGATTCACGGCAATTCGAAAGCACCACGTTTCGAACGAACTCTCGAACCTGAAACTCCCCAGGTGGGTGACGATCTTGACGAGTATCTCCTGAGACGCATCCTCGGCATCCTCCGGGTGCCACAACATTCGTATCGCCAATCCGTAAATTCGGTCCTGTATCTTCAGGACAACCGATTCCAGAGCATCGGAATTTCCTTTCAAAGCCTCACGTACGAGTTCCTCGGTCGATACGTTCATATGCTCTTAGTCCTTCCTTCCGTATACTCCGGCTATCGTGTCTGAACTGTTTAGCACAAATGTGCCCTTCCCTTCTTTTGACGTTTGGATTCAGAACAGTGTGACCGAAAATATGCCAGTGTGGGATACATTTCTTGTAGATCGACTGAAAAACTCGAAAGAGATGTCTATAGAAAATGTCAGAATTGTTGTCCGATTGCCAAAAGCGCTTTGGGAAACTGGTAGGTGCCGTGCCTCCGTTGTGAGATAAGTTCCGCTATTCGGGGAAAAATGGGATTTCGAGCTCCAGAGGAGCGAACCAACAGTAGCCATGGGTGAAACCCGTGGAACAGAGCGTAGTCCATAATCTTTGATAAACGACCCTGGCGGGGTCGCCCAAGGCCTAAATGTCATTGGGAACCCCCACCAGGGTCCCCAAGAATTAGGGATTTCGACACAACATTTTCCGTGGGTTGACGAGACTGTCTCAAAAGTCTCGAATACGTAACAAATCGTGCCACGATCTAGGATAAATTTCGACTTTTGAGACAGTTTCTGACACCCACGGCTACTACTGGGTTGCCCCTTCGGGTCATTCATCGAATGCCGCACTTAAGTGAATCCTCATGTGGTGACGAAATTTCAAGGTGCGATGGCTGCCGGAGCAATCCGGCTTAGACTTATGGTATGTGAGCAATGGAAGAACTATTCTAAAGATTAATAGTCCCAAGGATGGACAGACGCAATCCCGTCAAACCATTCATAGTCCGCCTGGCAATGCTTACAGGGAGGATTGAGCCATGAGAGCTTTCATCACAGGAGGGACCGGGTTTATTGGCACTTACCTGAGCACGTTTCTGACAGCGAGGGGATATAACGTGACAGTTCTGGCTCGTACCCCCAAAGCCCGGGCCGATCTTCCAAAGAACGTTGAGATGATTGCTGCAGATGGCTCAAAGCCGGGGGATTGGCAGAGGGAAGTGGCAGGCCACGACGTACTCGTCAATCTGGCGGGTGCAACGACATTTAGGAGATGGGATGAAGACTACAAGCGCCTTATTCGGGATAGCCGCGTAAAGACCACCAGGAACCTCGTTGATGCAATAGCTTCCGAAACAGGAGGACGAGTCGTCCTTATCAGCGCTTCAGGAGTCGGATACTACGGAATGACCGAAGACCAGCAATTAGACGAATCCTCTCCAGCGGGGACCGATTTTTTTGCAAATCTTGCCCGCGACTGGGAATCGGAAGCTACGAGAGCAGAAGATAAAGGGGTGCGAGTAGTCCGAACGCGCTTCGGAGTCGTTCTTGGCCGAGAAGGCGGCGCACTGAATCAAATGGTGCGACCTTTCCGCTTTTTTGCCGGAGGTCCCTTGGGAAGCGGTCGCCAATGGTTTTCGTGGATCCATATCGAAGATCTTTGTCGAGCCCTCCTTTTCGCCGCTGAAAACGATAACCTGACCGGACCTGTGAACTGCACGTCCCCGTTTCCGGTCAGAAATGCCGAGTTAGCAGACACCATAGGGAAAGTGCTGGGCAGACCTTCATTTATGCCGGCTCCCGGTTTTATGATGAGGCTGGTCCTCGGAGAGTTTGCGGAATTCGTCCTGACCGGACAGCGAGTCATCCCGAAGAAGCTTCTCGACAGCGGTTTCAAATTTGATTATCCGACGATTGAAGAAGCATTGAGATCTCTCTTGTTATGATCGGTTGAAATATGGCAAATGTCAGAATTTTTGTCCGATTGCGAAAAGCGCTTCTCGAAAATTGGTGGGTACTGGCCTCCATGCCGGCACATTTTCCAAGACAAATCAATCAGTTCGGTCCGGCAGGGACGCCGGACCCTACCGTTTCTTATAAAGGGTAAGGCGTTCCAAGGTCAGAAATTATGTCGGTTGAGATAATCTTGCCGTTAACAGGTTGCGGATAGCTTTCATGCAGCCGGACAGATCCACAATTCGCACTGAATAGAGGAAACGGCCTCTTGTGATTGCGAGCAAGGTGTAATTTCGCAAGGCAGAGGACCGTATTCCTCATATCGTTGTATTCCTACCGATTCGCTTTTCTTTTCATAATCTGGGAGGCGGAGGTATCCTTCGTTCCGGACGACGCAAAGCCGTCTAATCACTACGCTCAGGACACTCCAGCCTTCCTTATCTTACGTACATAACTGCGAAATGGTATCACATCTCAACTTTCACATTTTCAAAAATGATCTTGTATTTACCATAGCCTTCTTTTTCAAGGTCATCTTTGGGCACGAAACGGAGCGCAGCAGAGTTCATACAATATCTGAGACCGGTTGGTTTCGGGCCGTCAGTGAAAACATGCCCCAGATGAGAATCCCCATGTTTGCTCCGGACTTCCGTTCGTGTCGTGAAAAAGCTTCTGTCCTCTTTTTCCACAATATTGTCGGGTTCCAGGGGTTTCGTGAAACTCGGCCATCCTGTACCCGAATCGTATTTATCCAGAGAACTGAAGAGAGGCTCGCCGGATACGATGTCCACGTAAATTCCCGGTTTCTTATTATCCCAGTATTCGTTCCGGAAAGCCGGTTCAGTGCCCTCTTCCTGAGTGACTTTGTACTGCAGCGGAGTCAGCTTATTCTTCAGATCGTCTTTGTTTGGTTTTTTGAATTCCAAAGCAGTCTGCTTCATTTCTGTTCCGTCCTTGTCCTGGTCCCAGACCTTAGCCAAATATTGATCCCTTCCGGATCTGAATCGATAGTACGAGTACCGAATAGGATTCTTCTTGTAGTAATCCTGATGATATGCTTCTGCCTTGAAGAAGGGCTTTTCCGGAAGAATTTCGGTAACAATAGGCTTGTCGAACCTGCCGGATTCGGCCAGAGCTTTTTTGGATTCTTCCGCCAGTTTCTTCTGCTGTTCGTCATGATAGAAGATTGCGGAACGGTATTCGGCTCCGCGATCGACAAACTGTCCGCCGGCATCGGTGGGATCTATTTGCCGCCAAAAAACATCGAGAAGTCGACCGTAAGGCACAATTGAAGGATCGTACGTGACCTGAACCGCTTCGATGTATCCTTTTCTCGCATAATCTTCGTACGTCGGATTTGCACCCTTTCCGCCCGTGTACCCTGATGTAACGTCCACTACACCATTGAGCTTCTCAAAAGGCGGTTCCATGCACCAGAAACATCCCCCCGCGAATATTGCTGTTTCATTCTTGGCCTGAACGCTCTGTACGGCTGCCAATAATATGAATATGCTCAAAAACATCAGTATTGGTTTCATGTGGCAAAAAACCTCATTTCTGGAACTTTTTCCTGGGCTCCACATATGTCATGAATTCGTCTATTGTTTCAGAAGACAGCCCCGCTTTTTCCAGCTCTTCTCGAAGAAATTCCGCCGTACCGTAGCCGTCGAGGTATGCATTTAACCGTGCGGCCGCAGTTGAATCGACAAAATCTTCGAATGATGGATACACCTCAAGAATTCTAAGCATCAATTCCCTATTCTGCTGGAGTCTGAACTTCTGATGATACGGTTCTGCGTTATAAAAAGCCGTTGCAGGAAGAATCTCCGTCACTATCTGACCGTTTCTTTGAGATGCTTCGCGATCTCGGGTCTTCTCGGCTAAAGCTTTCTGCTGTGCATTATGATAAAACACGGCTGCCTTGTACTGTCTCGACCACGCCCGTTGAGTGGGATCGTGGCTTCTCCAGAAGACATTCAGGATGTCTTCATACGAAATTTCTTTGGGATCGTAATCGATTTGTAGAGATTCCGTGTGATCGCCGAGACTGTGATATGTGGGACTGGGTTTTGTCCCGCCCGTATAGCCTACACGAGTACGAATGACACCTTTGATGCTCCCGAACCGGGAGTCAGGACCCCAGAATCAGCCTAAGGCAAAGGTGGCGGTTTCTATGCTTTGCTGCACAGGTGTTCCAACAGGCTGCACTGTCCGATCCGTTAATGCGCTTTGATCTGCAAAAGACATCGTATTTCCTTATAACTAGTTGAGATTATACTTTATCCTATACGTTAGACAGTGGTGACTCGGGAAGCAATACCAAACTCAAGTACTATCCGCTCAATGAGCCGATAGTACTTGAGTTTGGTATTGCTTCCAACAACTGGGATGCCGATTGCGAGGATTTGTTTCGGGATGCTATGGCCGTTGACTGTTCGATTGAAGATTAGCAATATTGGTGGATGCCAGCCTCCGTGCCGGCACTTCTTCAATATGATGAATGATATCAACAGAATGGACCGACGAGGACAGACTGTCTCAAAAATCGAAATTTATACCGATTCTCGAAAGTAATCACGGATTGTGAAGAGCAGTTCCCAGCAATTGGTAGCGCCGGCCTCCGTGCCGGCGAACAATTCACCAAACAAAGCAATAAGTTATCGCCGGCAGGGACGCCGGCGCTACTGATTCTTCCCATTGCAGGCATTGGATTCCGTCAAGACTTTCGATAACAGCTATAACCCAGATCGTGGCACGATTCTTGTGGATTCGAGAATTTTGAGACAGTTTCGGGACGCGGGACGCCGGTCCCCATCAATATCTTGTATTGGAGTGTCGGATCAACGGCAAGATTTTTGGCAATCGCTCCATTTCGCTGGCATACGCATTGTGATGAGAGAATCCTCAGTCGACAATGGAAGCGACAGCAACCTGTGGAAATATGATGCCGGTTAAGCGGCTTTCTGAGGTGAGAATCGCTGTAAGATTACTTTCAACAGGGCCGGCAATGTTACGAGAGTAAGAGGCACCGCAGAAAGCATGCCCACCACCATCGCCCAGCCCAGAAATTCCATGGAGTAATGCTCTGACGTAATCATCGCCACGAAACCGGCCATGATAGTCAAAGATGTGAGCACGGCGCGAGGGGTTACTCTCTTCATGGTTGTGGCCACTGTGCTGCCCTTTTCGTGAAGACTGCCCATTACGACGTGTATTCCATTGTGAATGCTGAATCCGAATACGAGAGGAGCAACGCAGACAATCGAAAACGGCAGCCCCAGGCCCAATAATCCCATGACCCCAAGAGTGATGGAGAAGGAGCCTATCATGGGCACCAGGCAAAGCCCTACCCCGAGCGGATTGGGAAAAACAAGATAGAACACGAGGATCAGCGAAACAAAAGCGTAGGATCCGAGCCGCAACAACTCACTCACGAGGCTCGAGAGCACTGCTTCCATCGTTTGCCGCGTTCCCGAAAGCTGTACATGAACCGGGAGATCGGAAAGAGCCTGCAGGAGTCTCGCGTCGGCAGCTTTCAATGCAGCGGAATCCGTTATGGTGTCAGCGTATCTGATCTGCGTCAAAAAACGTGTTTTGCCCCTAATCTTTGCCGTGTACCACGAACGTTCCAATGCGATTGTATCTGCACGGTCCCGGGATGACTCGGATTTGAGATCCGCAATCAGCGAGCCGATCGTATCAAAGGAATTCTCGGCCAGCTTTTCCGCAGAATCCGAGAAATCCGAGACCTGAAGACGATGGCTAAAGACGCTTTTGAGTTTTGGCCAAGAGTCAACGACCTGAGAAAGCGCAGCTATATTTGCATCTCGAATTTTATCAGGTGCCATCAGGTAGGATATGGAGTCAAACGAGGCTATCTCATGATGTTTGCTCATAAGGCCTTGAATCTTTTCATCAATACTGCGTTGGATGAACAGTCCTTCCTGGAAATCGTCTACGTCGAAGCTCAAGAGCGTAGGTTGAGAAAAATTCGAGTGAAATTTACCGGAAATCTTCTGGGACACTGCCATGGATTCCATGTCTCGAGCGAGAAACACCTTGAACAGGTCTTTTTCATAGCTGACCCGAGCCGCAAAAAAGACGCTGCACCCCACAACAACAAACGATATGACGATAATGGCGGCCGACCTGCGATCGAACATCCGGGCAAGGATTCCAAACGAAACCTGCAGCCTGGGAAACAAGTCTCTCTTGAATCCTGAAAGGAGCTTTGCCAGTGCAGGTACAAGGAAAAAAGTGGACAGCATAGTCAAAGCCAGACCGGCTGCACCGAAAAAACCGAACTGGACCAACGCAGGTTGTTTTGAGAAACAGAGACACAGGAACGCGATAATGCCTGTCACGGCTCCTAACATAACCGGAGGTCCGGTTTGCTCGTATGCAGTAAAAATCGACTGTTCGAATAATCCGCTTACTTCGTATTCCTCTCGGAAACGTCCCCAGAGATGTACCCCGTATTCCGCTCCCAGTCCCAACAAAACCCCTGTGGCTCCCATGACGACAGGATTCACTTCGGAGTAGGCAAGAAACAACATGCCGTAATTCGGTCCAATTCCGGCCAGAAGAGGGATCATCAGAATAAAGGAAGATACAATGCTCCGGTAAATCGAGAGAAAAATACTAGCGACCAATGCGAATGAAACCAGGAGCAGAGTGGATGTTTCTTTGTCGAAAATGACATCCGACTCATACTGAAAAGCGGTTTTTCCCGTCAAGTACCAGCGCAAATCCTCAGGCCGGTCTATAACTGGGGACGACTTCGAGAGCTCGGCAAGTTTCTTTGGCATAAACCTGTTGAAGCTCTCCACCAGTTCTTTTGCCTTTACCACATCCGAGCTTGGGAATTCAGGTGTTACCTGAATGAGATACATAGTGCTGTCAGGACTTGAAATGAGGAGAAAAAGATCACCCAGACTGATAGCGCCGATGCGACGCTCCATGGCTTTTGAGACAAACTGTCCCAGCTCGAGCGGATCTTCGAGCAGCTTCCTTTGGATATAAGGATTTTCAGTTAGAAACAGGCGGTTGCGAGTTCGTCTCACCGCATCGCTGATTCCGTCCGGACTGAGAATATTCTGGATGCCTTCGCGTTCCCGAGGGCTCATCCCGAGAAGGAACTGTTTGAACAGCATCTCCACCTGAGCCTGATCGTCAGGGTCGAGCAGCCTATATCGGACTCGCTTCACACCGGGAATTTCCCCAATGGACTCACCAAGACTACGGATGAACGGCAGTCTCTTGTCACCGGGCGGTTCGGGGAACTGAAGAACTACAATAAGGGAATCCTGCTCTCCGAAAAATTCAGTGTTCTCCCGGGTAAGATTAATGATAGGATTCGATTCTCCCACTCCCGCGAGGAGATTCGTGCTCTGTACGATGAATGGTATGGTGGCAAAACCTGCTACGGAAATCAGGAAGAAAATCGCAATTACCGACCGCGGATACTTCAGTGACAATCCGGCAATGCTGCGCAATAGAAGAATTACTAATTTCATCTGATATATATGCCTATTCGCAATTTTACGATCCCGGTTCCGAAGGATACAAACGAATTCATATAACAATACGAGAGCGACTCATTTGTCATTAATTCACGTTCTTTGCTCATGATCTCGAAAATATAGACAGCAGACTATTTCGGTTCGATTTTGTCTTTTGCAGTACCGGATTCCCCCTTTGCAGTGGTGGAATCCAGTTGCGGAGGAGGAGTTGTGGGAGCGATCTGTGTGTCATCTTCCTCCATGTTTTTCTTAAAAGATCGGATTCCTTTTCCGAGTCCACTCATGATTTCGGGAATTCTTTTTGCTCCAAAGATAAGAACCACAATGAGCAATATTATTACAAGTTCTTGCATACCAAGCATTTCACGATCTCGCTTTCAGATAGGTGTGCGTGAAGGGTTCATAACACTTTGCATTCAAAATCCCCCCATTCCCCCCTTTATAAAGGGGGGTGAGAGGGGATTTTCGTCCAACTTTGAAAGCAAATTGATATGAAAATATCGAGCACATTCGGACGCCAATCTCGGCAAATCGGCTCGTCCATGACGACCCGTTGGCTGTCTTCTCTCGTTGACTTATGACCGAGTAATTTCTTCAACGATTCGCCTCTCTAGGAGCTTACCAAGCCTTCAGGCACATGTCAATTTCCGGCCGAACCGCGGGAGTGGCTTGTGGTAATAGACCAGGTGTGTTCCCGATTCAGCTTCTCTTTTGCTTCAAAACGTTGCTGTCCTGAACAGGATAATACACTGCGACGACTAGGGCTATGCTGAATCCGCCAATGAGCCAAAGCGCTCTGAAGTCCTCGGGACACGTCAATTTTGCCGGTTCCGGTCCCACCGCGATACCAAGAATGTGAGTGATCACCCCTGCCCCCAGGACTGTAAAAAGATTGACTGCTGTCAGAGCACGAGCAACCATGTCGGGCGGAAGCAGTTCTTTCATGTGAGCATACGCGATATTTCCCGGAGCAGAGCAAAAACCCAGCCCAAACATGGTCGTCATGACCAGCCACATCGGAACGGGTTTCGTCCACAAGACTATTGAAAAGGTAAGAAGACACATGAGAGACATAGAGAGTATCACGACTTGCCGTCGGGAGCGAAGCACCAGATCGCTCAAAGACCCTCCTAACGGAAGAGCGATCATATAACCCAGTCCCATGACAAACAGTGCGTTTCCAGCGGCAATTTCAGTAAGCCCGAGACCGTAGATGAGAAAAGGGGCAATCCACAAACCTTGTAGAGCGGCAAAATACCCGTACCGCACAAAGCTGCACAGACTGATGGCCCAGTAACCGTAAGAACGAAACAGGCTGTAAAGCCCGTTTTCCATTTCGCCGGATCTGACCGTTTTTGGAGCACTGCCGGGAGGTCTTTCTCGGGCTATCAGGAGAAATATGACAACTACTGCGGCATTCAGCAGTGCGAATACCAGGAAGCTGGATCTCCACCCGATCCAATGATTCATCAGGGCAAGAGGAGTCGCTGCGAGAAGATTACCCAGAACCCCTATGGATACCACCAGACCCGTAAGAAAACCAAATCGATTCACGGGAAACCACGCAGCGAAGAGCGTCAGCAGCACCATGAGGTTGCCACTTACCCCGATGCCCAGCAACGTGCGTGCAACGATCAGATGATTGGGAGTCTCGCCGACAGAAAAGAGAATCGCCCCGGTTACTCCGAAAGTTGATAGAACCAATAGTGTTCTTCTGGTTCCGTATCGATCGAGTGCCACTCCCATGGGAAGCTGACTGAATGCAAATGCATAGAAGAATACTGCGGAAAGATCGCTGAGCTGGCTGCTCGTAAAGCCCAGGTCGTGCACGAGAGAGGGGCTAATTACCGCAGTGGATACCCGGTAGAACATGGATATCACGAAATTTATGCTGCCGACCACAAAGATGGCCCATCGTCGCATGCTATGTGGGGCAGGATCTGTGAGGCTTGTCATGAATTCGCAACTGCCGGAACGTAGTTGTATGCCGAATTCCCCGCACTGATGCGAACAGCTTCTCCGATGGATTCAAGACGCTCCAGATGAAAACGAACGGAGGATACGGCCCAGAGCAAATCGATACCCTGCTCGACACCGAATAGCCGAGACGCGATGGCATACGGTGACTGGGGGGCTTCAGAATTCTGCAGTATTTCTTTTACCTTGGCAGTGCGTCTATCGTGATATTGTCGGATTCTCTTTATGCGATTCTTGAAATTCGCGTACGATGAACCATGTCCCGGATACACGCGGCGAACAGGCAAATGCACGAGCATATCCAGTGATGCCAAATGCGTGGAAAGAGGTTCCATGGAGGAACTTGGATCGACATAAAGCTCGTCGATGAGACTGTCTCCCGAAAAGAGATCTCCGTTCGCTTCATTCAACAAACACGTAGACCCCGGACTGTGACCGGGTGTGTGAAGAACCCGAAGGTTGAAATCGTCAAATTGGATCGATTCTCCGCCGTTGAGCGGGACACATTCAGCAGCATGGCTCATGAAGGTGCTGAAACGTTCGGACAGGGGCTCGAGTGCTTCAGCTCTTTTTTCTTCCGGACAGCCCGTCTCCAGGAGTATCCGATCGAAAGCAGCGATCTTCGATTCGATTGTTTCCTTATCGGTTAACAGCTTGGTTTGATCGTCCGCGTGGACCAATATCTCGGCGCCACTCAGATCGCGCAATTTGCCTGCGAGGCCTGCGTGATCCATGTGGCCGTGTGTGGCTACTACCCTTCGAAGTCCGGAAGCAGCACCGCCGGAATTACGAATGCCTTCAACCAATGATTCGTAACACTCGGGAAGATTGAGTCCGGTATCGATTAGCGTCGGAATAGAGTCTTCAAAATAGTAGCAGTTCACCCATTTTACCGGGTAAGGTATAGGTACTTGGATTATATGAATTATTGTCATCGTCTTATTGCTGTAACCAGATTCGCCCCTCAGGAAAAACGAATCGTCATGCTTCTTTTTTCTTGAGTTTGATACCTTTCACAGCGGTTAATTTTGCTCCTCTCATCTTGGTCCCCGAGATCTTGACTCCCGAGAAATCCGTGTTGTCAATGAAAGCCCAAGAGAAATCGGTTCCGGTTAAATTGGCGTTCACGGCTGCCACTTGGGACATCGTTACTCCGGAAAAATTGGCGTTCGTGAAATCTGCCGCAGACACATCAGCATCTTTGAAGGATGTGTTTTGAAGGTCAGCAGAGACGAAGATCGTAGCAAGCGCAATAACACGGGTAAGATCTCCATCCCGGAAAGAAGCTTTACTCACGTTCGCGGAGCTGAGGTCCGCCCGTTCGAGCTTTGCCTTGAAGAAGTTAGCTTCTTGCAGGTTTGCTCCTTGCAAGACCGCTCCCGAAAAATCAACCTTCTCGCCGGATGCCTGGGAGAAATCGGCATTTTGGGCTGCGGCTTTCTGAAAGTCTGCTTCCTGGAGATTTGTTCTGGTGAGTACCGCTCCCTGCATCTGGGCATTTGAGAAATTTGCGCTTACGAGTATGGATTTTGAAAAATCGGTTTCGACCAATTGTGATGATGAGAAGTTTGCCCCGGTCAGATCCGAATCACGCACAGCCGCTCCAGACAGGTCGCAGTTGAATCCCTCAGCTCGGATAAGCTTCGATCCGTTCAGGTTCGTTTTTGGGAGTTTGGCGTTCGTCAATTTTGCGCCCGACAGGTTCGCTGCAGACAAATCTGCGCCCGTGAGATCCGCTCCGGCAAGATCCGCCCCCGAAAGATTAGCCTCCTTGAGATTCGCGTTCACAAGTGTTGCCCCGATTAGCTTGGCATCAGAGAGATCTGCCCGTTCGAGATTTGCTCCGGTAAGATCTGCCCGTTCTATTCTTGCTTTGGATAAAACACCCCAGGAGAGATCGGCTTTGGTGAGCTTGTTTCCGCTCAACTGAATTCTTGACATATCGGAGGACGTCAATACTGCCTCCGAGAGATCGGCTTTCGTGAAATTCGCTTTCGAAAGCTTGTTGCCGGCCAGGTTTGCGCAATTAAGATTTGCACCGGTAAAATTGGCCGTATCGATTATTGCTTTGCTCAGATTTGCCCTAAAAAGGTTGGCTTCCGTCAAATTACAGTCACTGAGTGTGGTACGGGTCATATCCGTATTGGAAAGATTACATCTTGAAAAAATACCCTTTTTCAGACACGAACCTTCCAGTTTGCTCTTGGAAAGATTCGATCCTGAAAAATCAGCTTCAGTGAGATCGATCTCGGAAAGATCGGCTTCTGCGAGATTTGCGCCATATAATCGCATCTTGCCAACTTTTTTCAGACCTAATTTCGTTACGGCCATTTGAAGCAGTGATGCATCCGATCCAAAATGCACCGCCCGCTGAACGAGCTCTTTCAGGGAACTCGCTTTTCCCGAGAAAAGAACTTCGCCAGTTTTTTCGTGCTTAATTTCGAATTTCGGCAACTTAGCTCTCCCGAACAGTTGTTCGCAAGGATTATAGCATAGGAAGTCGGGAAGAGAAGAACATTTCTGGTTCCGGAGCAATGCTTCAACAGTGCGCGTTCGTTTTTCGAATCTTTGCTCCCTGAATGAAATATTTTTCGCGAAAAATCAGCCCGCAGATCGAAGATTCGCCAAATAATGCTCAAAATGCCAACATTCTGTTCATGCTGTTGGATTACCCTTCTTCAGGTGCAATTCGACTGCAATGTTTCAAATTGACTTGACACGGAATGGGATGGTACGGTTATAGGACCGTATTCTGCTTATCGTGTTGACAGTTGTGCTGCATTATACCGATGCGCGACCAAAACTTCGGTTGAATCCGGTCCTGGCATGTCTCCGAAGCGAAATCAGGCCCCGCCGTTCGCAGCGGAGGAGACTTGCCGGGACCAGCCAAGAATGTTCTTTCTCAGTATTCCTGCGTGAAAGGGCATTCGGTATTAGGTCCTGAGAGGTAAACATTCGGTGCCCTTTTCGGAGTCCCGGGGTTAGTTTTATCCCTCAGATCCATTCTTACTTAACCTATTGAAATTGCACACTGCCGTATCGTTTAGGAGGCTATTATGAGTCAGAAGAGACGGATGAGAGGCTTTTTGGCGCTTACCACTTTGTTGGCCGCCGTTCTGGTACTAGGAAGCTCCGCGGCCTGGTCTGCCGAGAAGAAAGTGGTATTGATGTGGGTGGGAAAAGCGGCAATGGCTAAACGCGTTTCCACAGGTTTTATATGGGGAATGAAGGAATTGGCACCCCAGGTCGAGTTGGTTCAGTATCGAGATCTCGATAGTATGAATAGCGCAGAGAAGATCTTCAATGAAGCCCAGACCGGCTCGAACGGGATCATATTTCTGCGTTCCAATGGGGCCGAGTTTCTCGGTAAACTGGCTTCCCCCCCGAAAGTCCCTTGTTTTGTCGGGGGATGCAACAATCCCACAGAGCTTGGAGCCGTAACGAACCTTAACGCTCCTGAAGGAATGATAACGGGAGTCACCTATTTCATCCCCTACCCCAAACGATTTGAAGCAATACGGTCCATTTTTCCCAATGTAAAGAGTGTCTGCCTTCTCGTCCAGAAAGGCCACCCATCGACACCTATCGAGCAAGCAGGAACAAAGGCTCAATGCGAACGTTTCAAGATAACCTATAATGAAGTCGTTGCAGAAAACGTGACCCAGTTGGTGGAAGGGGCTAAGCAACAGGTAAATCGGGTGGATTTATTCATCATCAGCACTACTGCCCTGGTGTTAGATAATCTCTCCAGCATTCAGGGCGTTGCCAACCCGGCAAAGAAGCCGATCTTTTCCTATGCGGGCGATCGAGCGGAAAAGGGGGCGACAGCGGAAATGGCCGCGAATGATGAAAAAATGGGAAAAATGCTGGCCGAATCGGTGGTCGAAGTAGTTGTGAAAGGTATCCCGATTTCCAGGGTACCAGTAAAACTGGACACGGACCCTGACATTATCATAAACGAAACTGTGGTGAAGGCATTGAACCTCACCATTCCGAGTGAAGTCCTAAAACGGGCAAAAATCGTAAAGTAGTCTTGTTCTGATTCCGCAGCAGATCTTGCGGAAAGTCGGAAATTCCAGGTGTCTTGTGTGCTCCGGGAACGTGAGATTCCTCAATTAAAACCGATTGTACCGGATTGGAATAATTGGGGCGGGCGTCTCTGCATGGTCGAACTGGTTCATCCATTTTGAAAAATGTGCCGGCACGGAGAGACGGTCTCAGAATCCTCGAATGCAGACAAATCGTGCCACGATTCGCCATCCCTGCAGGGCAGACAGCGCAGCTAATGTAGAATGCGATGACCAGCGGGAATCGCATCAGTCGAGGTCTTTCTCGACCGATGCGGTTCGCTTCGCTTACCACATCGCTACGTGAGCTTCAATTACGTCGGGAAGATGACGGAAACTTCGTGCCACGATCTGGGGTACTTCGATTTTTGAGATACTTTCCGGAGGCACGGAGGCGGCACCCACCAATTTTCGAGAAGCGCTTTTCGCAATCGGACAACAATTCTGACATCTGCTATAGTCGCGGGGCGAAAATTCGGGCTGCCGCGTTTTGATTGAGAATCTCGTCCTTCAGCACGGAACAAACTTTTTTTGTAGCCTCCAAGAACGCTTCACCTTATCCGCGGGAATAGTCTCCGACTACGATAAGTAAATGGCAAAGCTCCTTACTTCAATCTTAACGGATACACGAAACGAGCACCCTTGGAATTCCGGTGACAAGCAGGTCATCTTGACAGATTCGATGCGGGGCCAAACAATAGAGGTAAGTACTTTTTGAACGATGAGTCGTTCTTCCCGGACTTGATTCACATTTGCTGAACGGGGGTTGTGTCGATGACGTCAAGCACTCAGGAATCTGCATTGGAGCCCACTGAGAGTAGACCTTCTCAAGGAGCTATAAAGCTTTTCAAAGTCTTTGGGATCACTATTTCCCTGGAGTATTCCTGGATCGTCATATTTCTCCTCGTACTCTGGAGTCTGTCCAGCGGCTATTTTCCCTTTTATTATCCGGGATACACCACGCTGGGGTACTGGATCATCGGTTTTTTTGCGACCGTTCTCTTCTTCTCGAGCATCGTTACCCACGAGCTTGCACATTCACTGACCGCAATACGATCCGGCATTGAAATAAAAGAAATCACGTTGTTCATATTCGGGGGAATTGCGAAAATTTCCCGAGAATCCTCAGACCCCCAAACAGAATTGAAGATCGCTGCTGCAGGACCTCTGTGCAGTCTCGTTATTGCCCTGATTTTTTGGGTACTAACAAAAATTGTGACCGGCGGGCCTCTCTTCGCAGTTTTCAATTATCTCGGGTGGATCAATGTTGCCCTGGCAGTGTTCAATTTGGTCCCCGGATTCCCTCTGGATGGCGGTCGGATCTTGCGAGCGCTCGTGTGGTGGCGCACGGGCTCACTCACCCTCGCGACCAAATGGGCTTCCGACATTGGTGTGGGGTTTGCCTGGGCTCTCATGATTCTGGGCGGGCTGCAAATCTTTACCGGATCGCTCGTAGGGGGATTCTGGTTAATTCTCATAGGTATGTTCCTTCGAGGGATAGCTGCCGGCGGCTATCAGGAGGTTCTCATGCAACAGGCTCTGAGAGGCGTCTCAGTGCAGGAGGTGATGGTCAAAGATGTTGTAACTGTACCTGTCGATTTGCCGTTGAACCAGATTGCAGAGCAATACTTTCTGAAATACGGGTACGGTGGATTTCCGGTCGTCGAGAACGGCCGGCCCGTGGGAATTATCAATCTGGCGCAACTCGGCGAGATCAACAATGAAGATTTCCATCTTAAGACAGTGAGAGACATTATGGTCCCCCTGGACGCAGATAGAATAACGTCCGAATCGGCTTCGCTCGTTGACGCACTTCGGAAAATGCTGCAAACCGGGTCGGGAAGGCTGGTAGTCATGGATGGTGACCGCATGACCGGCATGATTACCAGGAACGGTCTCATGAGATTTATGGAACTCCGAAGCATATTGGAGAAAGCAAGCTGATGAGAGTAGATTTTCTGCTCATGCCTGCGAATCGTCCGTTTTGCACGTTTTATCGGCAGAGCGGGTGAACGTCTCAATATAGTTGCAGGGGCAAAAAAATCGGAATTCGGAACCAGATAGCCAATCTGGTGTCGATTCGGATAAGAGCTTATCTCAAATCTTTCAAACTGAATGTAGGGACTGCTTGTTGTCCTTAAAAGTGTGAAAGAACTTTTTAAAGGCGCGGTTCCGATTTGACCATGTTTTCAGTTGAATTTTCTCGCTCGGTGCCTCAGAATTACGCTGTGAATTCTCCGACCCTCATGAGCTTGGTATCAAGCGAGAGAATCCCCGTAATTGTTGTCCTGTATCACCGAGGTGACGAAAATTGCTGCTTCACCCAAGGAGTCCCGGAATGAACCCGAAACGTAAGATCAAGGCCAAAGAGATTATCAGTGACATTCGAACCGGAATGGCAGCTTCCGAATTGCTGGAGAAGTATCAATTCAACGCAAAGAATCTCAGAACAATCTTTCAAAAACTTCTGGAAGCCAGGGCCATGAGCAAGGATGAACTGAACACACATACGTCGCTGCATGACGGTTCTACTCAGGGGCTCAGGCGACATCCGCGGAAACCAATGGTCTTTCCCCTGAAGATTTATGACGGTGGCGATCCTTTTAAATCCGGAACCGTGAAAGACGTTTCGGAAAAAGGAGTATGCATCGAAGGTATCGATGCAACCGTTGGTGACGTTAAGAATTTCATCATCCGTTTTGGTGCGTTTGGCGACAGTTCCACAATGGTTTTCGAGGGCAAATGCCGATGGGTGGACAGACATCCCATGACAGGAAGAGTCGCTTTCGCAGGATTTGAAATTACTTACATCTCATCTTTGGATTCAGGGGAATTGAGAAAGCTCATCGACTGAGTCGCGATTAGCGGAGAGCTTCCAACGCTCTCGAAAGCCGTTAATCTGCGACATATGCTGCACCGGAAGACACACTTCAGAGAACCGCATAATTTCATTCAATAATGCTTGAGTACATTTCTTGACGAATTTTTTGGCGGCATCCTACCATGCCGAAGATGGTGCCTTATAGTAAGTGCCAAAACTAATGTCTGATTCAGAAAAAGAACATTGGTGGGTGTCGGCCTCCATGCCGGCACATCTTCAATATTAACAATATGATATCACTTTGATGGACCGGCAGAGACGCCGGTCCCTACCAATATCCTGTAATTCACACGCGGGATATGCCACAGAATTTTTGGCTCCGGACGACGCAAAGCCGCCTAATCACTGCGCTCAGGACACCCCTGCGTTCGCTATCTTATGTGCACAACAGCCAAATGGTATCAGCCGGATCCTGCAACGTTGTCAAGGAACCACTGATAGGTCTTCTCGAGTCCTTCTCGTAGCGCAGTAGAGGGTTGCCATCCCATTTTGGCGATCTTGCTCGTATTGAGCAATTTCTGAGGTACTCCGTCCGGCATGTCGTCATTAAACGTGAATTCTCCTCTGTAACCGATCACCTCTCCTATAAGGTGTGCGAGATCCCTGATTGTCACCTCTTTTCCTGCTCCCACATTGATTATTTCACTGGAATCATAATTTTCCATGAGGAATAAACACGCGTCTGCGAGATCGTCGACGTACAGGAATTCGCGTCGCGGATTTCCCGTGCCCCAGATTTCCACAGATTCTGCTCCAGATTCTTTTCCCGTATGAATCTTTCGGATGAGCGCCGGAATTACGTGCGAATTCGATGGATCGAAGGTGTCCCCGGGACCGTACAGGTTTGCCGGCATCAGGGAAATAAAATTTGTCCCGTATTGTCGGTTATACGATTGGCACATGAAGATTCCGGCAATTTTGGACAATGCGTAAGCTTCATTGGTCTTCTCCAGGTATCCGCTCAGCAAATATTCCTCTTTTATGGGTTGGGGAGATTTCGCCGGATAAATGCAGGAACTGCCCAAGAATAGGAGCTTTTTTACACTATGTTGGCATGACGCATGAATCACGTTTGTTTGAATCATGAGGTTGTCATAGATGAAATCAGCAGGATAGGTCAAATTGGCATAAATTCCTCCGACCTTTGCTGCAGCAAGAAACACGAGGTCCGGTTTGAGTTCGCTGAACATGTCCATGGTTCTGCGCTGGTCGCGCAGATCGACTCGAGACTTCGGACCTACCAGGAGATAACCGTCACGCTTGAGTCTACGAGAGATTGCCGAGCCAACCATTCCTGTGTGTCCGGCCACATAAATTCTCTGTTGAAGGGGGTCTTGCATTGAGAATTCGCCTGTCGAGAAGAGTTGTGTAAAGTCAAATTTCAACGGACTTTTTGGATCCTGCCGCAGGAAAACCGGACTCTGTTCACCGTTCTCCAGGGTTCGAAAACGCACAGGAGTATACAATATCGGAATGTCAATTCAAAGGGAAAGCCTTCCAGTGTACGGTTTATTAACGTGTCTCCATACGGGAAGAACATGGGTCGGGCAGCCGTTCAGTCATGAGCGGGCACGCCCTGGGAGGGCGTCCCGATGCCACGGGTGTAACCCGTGGACGGCGGCACGCTTCAAAGCATAGTTGAGCGACCCTGAAAGAGTCGACCAACAAGCAGTAATGCTCAAATATCGTCGGTCGCCCCCTTCAGGATCTTTAAGACAAGGGATTTCCCGTATCGCTCCCGTGGGTTTGCGAGACTGTCTCAAAAGATGAATACTGGATCTGCCATAAATTGCGCATTTGGTGTCTCTCTTGTTCTCTTTCATTTCCACTCAAGATGACTATTGTGATGGGCATCCACTCCTCATTAAGAGAGAGAAGAATCAGAATGACATTTAGAATCTCCAGTGGTGCCGCGGAGCGGGACATGCGGCAGATTGCATCGTTTGTCGGTGGGATAAGGGAAAATTGACAGTTGATTGCCAACCAGCGATGAGGTATGTTCCTATTAATAATAGGGTAATTCTTGTCTACCAGAAAATTTTGGTACCGCCGATGCTTGCCTCATCGAAATTTCTCGGGAAGAGAGGCCAAGTAGCGGCAGTTAAAGCGAATCAGGTCGTAAAAGGTTACCATTCCTAATTAGAACGTCAGGCTGGGAAAGTTATGAAAACCCGGAAAAAAGAGCATGGGATAGTCCAAAAAGAACCACTCGCCTTACGCCGACTGCCTGAGAAAAATGAAAAGACGAAACAGACTCGGGTGCAAGCAAGATTGTCCGGCAGGAAAAGCGAGACTGTTTTGCGAGCTCTCGTAAGGGATCTCTCCGATCCATCGGCATTGTATGACAAGCACGGACATGTTTTGTTTCTCAATTCGGCTTTTACTGCAGCTTTCGGTTGGTCCCCCGAAGAAGCGATCGGAATGATCATCGAGGATGTCCCTGAAGATTTTACTTCCCAGACCGATGAGATGATCGAGATTTTGATGAGAGGAGGCTCGGTTCCGACCTTCGAAACCAAACGGATCACTCGAGAAGGAACGATACTGGATGTTCAACTCAGTTCCGTGCCCTTCAGAGACGATGAAGGAATGCCTGCCGGATACATGATCACATTCCGTGATATTACTCACAACAAAACTGTTGAGACAGCGCTGAAGGCGGATGAGGAAAAATATCGTATCCTTTTTGAGCAAAGTGCCCACATGACCTTTCTTGTGGACCCGCATTCCGGAAAAATTGTGGACTGTAATGACAAGGCTCTCAAGTTTTTGAGCTGTAGTCGGGGAGACCTGCCCAAGCACGGCATTCCTGAAATTCAGGCGATCTTTGCCACAAAAGAGATTCTTCAGGACTTTGTCGAAACGCTTGATCGGCATCACGGAGCTTTTAAGACCAGGTTGCCGATGAGTACCGGAGAGGTCAGAGATTTTGTGGTGGATCTGAAATCCGTTATCACACAGTATGACAAATTGGTTCAAATTACGGCTCGAGACGTTACAGATCAGGAGAAAGCCGAGCAGGTTCTCCTGGAGAGCGAGATGCGGTTCCGCTCTCTTGTCGAAGACATACCAAATATTGCCGTTCAAGGTTATAATGCAGATAGAGAGGTAATTTTTTGGAATTCCGCCAGTCAACAACTTTACGGCTATGCGAAAGAAGATGTCATTGGTAAGAAGCTGGAAGAATTAATTATTCCCCCTCGTATGCGCGAGCAGGTTGTCAGCGCGATTGAGAACTGGATCAAATACGGTAAACGCGTGCCTCCTGGAGAATTGGAATTGATGCACAAGAGCGGGACGGTAGTACCCGTATTCTCCAGCCACGTAATGTTCGAAAACATACATGGCGAAAAAGAGATGTACTGCATTGATGTCGATATTGCCGAACGCAAGCAGGCAGAAGCGAAGATAAGGCTGCTCAATGCAAATCTCGAAAGAAAAGTAGTCGAACGAACGGCACAACTGGCCGTACTGAACGAAAGACTCAAGAAGAAGATCGAAGAACACGAATTCACGGAAGCAGCTCTTGTCGAAAGCGAGCAGCAATTCCGATTGGTGTTCGAAAACAGTATTGATGCCCTGTTGCTTGCAAGGATTTCGGACGAACAAATCCTGGCTGTAAATCCGGCCGCTTGCCAGATATTCAATCGTTCGGAACAGGAAATGTGTTCGCTGAAGCTCTCCAATTTAATGGATGAATCCGATTCGAGACGTACTTCCTTCCTGGAAGAGAAGATAAATAAAAGGAAAGCGGTGGGTGAACTGAATTGCCGCCGTGCGGACGGAACAGTGTTCCCCACAGAAATATCGGAAAGCATTTTTTGCGATCCAAAGGGCGATGGACTATCTGTCGTGGTAATTCGGGACATTACGGATCGCAAACGGAATGAAGCACTCCTGCAAATGCGGACGGAAGACCTGACCCGCTCCAATCAGGATCTCGAACAGTTTGCGTATATTGCATCGCACGATCTTCAGGAGCCGTTGCGCAATATTGTGAACTGTCTGCAACTGATCCAGAAAGAACACGAGGGTGGGTTAGGAAAGACTTCAAATGACCTGATAGGCTATGCAGTAGATTCTGCCAAAAAGACCAATGCTCTTATCAGAGACTTGCTCGCGTATTCTCGAATCTCTACTCGCGGCGACTCACTGGAAATCCTCGATACCGAAGAAGTTCTGAAGCAAGCCCTTCTCAATTTAAGAACACTCATAGATGGGAGTGAGGCAACGATCACTCACGATGCGTTGCCTCCGATTCATGCCGATTCAATACAGATGATACGGGTATTTCAGAATCTCATCGGGAATGCGATAAAATATCGGACTGCCAAACCGCCGAGAATTCATGTTTCTGCCAGTCGGTCGGGGAATGAATGGATTTTTTCGGTCAAAGACAACGGTATAGGGATCGACAGCGATTACTTCGATCTGGTGTTTGTAATATTCCAGCAGTTGAATGGTCAAGAACGGTTTGATGGCACCGGCATGGGACTCGCCATTGTCAAGAAAATCATCGAACGGCATCGCGGACGCGTATGGGTAGAGTCTGAACCAGGAAAAGGATCCACTTTCCTTTTCACTATACCGGATAGACAGCCATGACCATGGATTTTCCTCAAGCGGATACCGACACGCTTGAAATTCTGGTGGTCGAAGACAATCCTGTGGACATTCACATGATGCGACAGGCAATCCTGACGTGGGAGATCAAAATCAACCTGCGTGTGGCACGTCATGGTGAAGAAGCGCTGAATTACCTGTTCCGGAGAGGCGATTACGCCGAAGCCGTCAAGCCGCATCTGGTTATATTGGATCTGAATCTTCCGAGAAAAAACGGACGCGAAGTCCTGGCTGAGATACGGAAGGTCCCCGCCACCTCAGATATTCCTGTCATTGTGCTGACTACTTCGGACGCGGAAAGCGATGCCCGGATCAGCTTTGAACTAGGAGCCAGTCTTTTCTATCGCAAACCAGAGGACTTGGACGCATTTCTTGACGTAATGGCTTCGATTCAGGATTTCTGCCGCACTCTACTCAACCCGCCATCCTGAGAACATTCGATTCAGCTTGGATTCCATTAATTTCGTATGCTATTTTGGCGATCGTTTCGCCTGTGATACGATGACGCTATGAAGAAAACTCGGAGAAGGACTGTGTCCTTAGTTCAGCAGAGAGTCAGTCTAAGATTTCTGGCAAAGACCTTCCTGGTCCGGCGAATGAAGGCCAATGCGAATCAGGTAGGGGCATCCCTCGTGGGTGCCCGGTAGTGACCGGCCTCCGTGCCGGTCATTCCGGGTGGGCAGGCACGAGACCTGCCCCTACCGTGGCTGTACCCGCGATGCCAAGACCACCACGTCAGTTGATAAGGCTGATGCTTCAATTCGAACCTGAGCTAACGACATAATCCATTCAGGGATAACTTTGCAGGAGTCTCTCTCCCCTATTCTTCATCAATACAAAATCGAATCAATCATGTTTCGTGCCTGATTTCCATGAGAATGGGGAACGGCTTGCTGCAACTGATAAAAAAAATCGTCCCGAGACCTGTCAAAGAAAGATTCTACTTTACTCGATGGTATCGATACTATGCCCGATACAACACGAGAAAGCAGGCAAACCTCAACAGGATTGCGGATATTATAGAAAGTCTCGAAAACCTGAATCTCCGGGAATATCTGAAGCAGACAGTCCCTCTGGGCGATCCGACAAAGCCGATCCCTGTGCCCCGGGAAATTGTGCTGGAGATCAACAATACCTGCAACATCGATTGTGCCATGTGCCGGACGTCACTCTCCACCAGACCCAAAGGTCTTATGGATCCGGATCTTTTCGAATCTATTACGGACAAGCTCTCGAAATTAAGAATCAACATCAGTTCACTCCATACTATCGGCGAACCGCTTGCAAACAGGAATCTCGCGGACTACCTGAAAATATTGCGTAAGAAGAAGCTCCGTGTGGGCTTTCTTTCGTCGAACTTCTTGCTGGGTGAAAAGCAGCTCGACACCATCTTCGAATTTCGGGATGTTATCGTCAGTATTCGTCCTTCCATCGATGCTGCAAGCAAACCCACGTACGAAAAAATTCGGTGCGGTGGAAAATGGGAACAGTTCCAACGATCTCTGCTGGCTTTCTCCAAGAGAAATGCTGCGAGTTCATCGCCTTTTCCGGTATCGGTGCATAGCATTGTGTCACAGGACAATTTTCACGAACTCGCGTTCATTCCCCTCGTTTTTTCCTATCTGACCGGCCCGGAAAATTTCTCGTTCGGGTTCATCAATTCACTTGCGCCTCAAAACGAGTATTTTCTCGAAAAAAACTATTTGGATGATTTCTCGTTAAATATGCCGTGCCATCAGCTCTGGGGCGGATTTCACATATTGAGAGACGGGAGTATCAGCGCGTGTTGCAGGGATTATCATGGAGAACTAATTTTCGGAACTGTCCATGAAGATCTGGAATCGGCTTACAACAATTCAATTCTCGGAAAGATGAGAAACGCTTCATTCGAGGGCTTGGCACAGGAGCTGCCTCCCGCGTGCAACACCTGTTATCTTGTCGATCCGAGACTCTCGGATTTGTTGAATGCCATTTTCGGGTATTTCTTCCTGATAGTGAGAAAGCATCCCGCATATCTGCAGAATGCTCTTCATGATATCGGAAAGAGCATGAAAACAAAGGACTTCAGATCCATAGTCGCAATCGTTCAATCGCTTTGATTTGCGGTCTGCATCCCATGATACCATTTCGCAATTATGCATATAAGATGGCGAAGGCTGAGGTGTTCTGAGCGGAGTGATTAGACGGCTTTGCGTCGTCCGGAGCGAAGGATACCTCCAGCCTCCCAGATTATGACAAGAAAAGCGAATCGATATGACTGATTTTCAGGTGCCCGGAAAAATACACACTATTATCGATCGCATTCCTCTAGCCGCTTTGATCGGATTTCTGTTCTGCGTTTTTGTCTCCGCATTACCGGAGTTGGCCCCCATAATGAGGCCCGTTGACGGTCACGTCTGGACCCCTGTTAATTCGCAGCGTTTCCGTTCGGGTGATACGTATCAGTACGGGGCTCTGGTCATGGGAGCCGTCAAAGGAAACCTCCTGAGTGGAAGTCCCACAGCAAAAGAGAAGTCACAACGAGGTTCCATAGAATTATTGAAGGTTGTGTCGACTGCGCTTGCAGCGGTCCCCTCCTGGATCGCATCGGATAGGCGTGTCTCCATCGTCATTAGCCGCTGCATTTTCCCGGGGATTATCTTTCTCCTGTGCTATTTATTACTGCGGCTCTTCTTGGACAATCCAAGAGTATGCGTGTTTGCGGCATTATATGTTCTCTTCTATTTGCCGTCATGGTACATCTTTACGTCCTCCCCTGAAATCATGAAACCGCTCAAGGTATTCCTCGGATATTGGGCTGTTATTCTCACGGTAAACGAGTACGATTACAGCACTAATTTCAGGTTTCTTGTCACCTCTGTGTCGAGCTGCGTCTTTCTCGCAACCATGTGGAGTTTCGTTACCCTGGAGCGGCGGCAGACATGGTGGGCATTTTTCCTTGCTCTCATCTTATCTGTTGCGCTGGCCTTCAATTATCCTCCGCAGACCATTGTGGGGTACTTGATACTCGCTGGACTGACAGCGATGTTCTTCCTTGAAAAAGAACCGCGAAAGGGATTCGAGTTCTTCGGTTTGGGACTGAGTATCTTGGCAGCACTGGCGCTGATGAATTATCCGAATCTTGTTCTCAGCTATTCAAGCGACACGAACTCATTCGGCTCTATCTGGAATATCTCCTTTTCGGAACTGCGGGAGGGTGCTACATTTTTCGACGCTCTGTTCCTTTTTGTGAAATACGCTTTGATAATCGCTGTGTCTCTCTATGCTGCAGGAAGTAATCGGGAATTGCGCCGTTGGCTGATCGTACTTGGATCGATCGGGCTCGTGTTTGTTATTCTCGATCTTTTCGCGAGCAACTCGTTGGTCTCGTACCGGCTTTTGTACAGGGCTCATTCCCTGGTATGGCTATGTTTTGTTGCAGCAGCCTTCATCGGATGGCTTAGTCGATCGTCTGAGCAATGGATTGGATCTGCTCTGTGGAAAAATCGACTTAAGAGAGCCGTTTCCGTCTTATCGATTCTTCTGGTCATTGTCGTTCCGCTCGTGGGATTTTCCCAATTTGCATGGAAAAATCTTCAGGATTCAAGTCATTATCTCGAAGATGGACAATACGGAGCATACCAATGGTTACGAGAAAACAGCCCAAAGGGTTCAGTCGTCCTGGCAATGGATTGGGACGATGTTAATTTGATCCCCATGTACACTGATAATTACTTGTTCTTCGGGCATTTGATCGTGGATAATAGGAGTCCGGCCGAGGAAGTCGCTCGATATTTGAAAGCATGGAATATGCTTGGCTTGCCGGACTCCCGGCTGAAAAGACTCGTGAATGAATCGGTTGCGCATGCTTCGGATCTCATTCGATATTGGCCGCTCTACGGAATGAGCCGCCCGCAATCTTTCGATCGGGTTGCGTTTGAGAGCGCAATGTTTGTGTACGGTCTTGTATACTGGCCGTTCATTGGAAGCCTCGATGGCGTTCCTCTCGCTGAAAAGGACGGCCGCCGTGTAGATTTCGATTTCGTCAAAAAAGTCATTGGCTGGTATGACGGCCGAATCTGGAGAACGTTAGGCCAAACGGAGTGCGACTACATCCTGGTTTCGGACCTTTACTGGGGCGAAGCGGGCAATTTGAGGGAAAACCCGCATTTGAAACTCGTTTATCAATCATCGTGTCGGAAGATTTTCCAGGTGATCTCACCGCGTGTCATTCCGGAATGCGAGTAAAACCTATTGTAAGAAGTTATTTTTCGGATGCGATCTTGAGACGGGGTTCGAACGCGAAGGATGCTGGTGGAGCGAAGCGAACCGCATCATTGATTCCAGAGCGTTTGATGGCTGTCATTGCGAGCAAAGCGAAGCAATCTCCTGAAGGTACAGGCACAAATCGGGAGATTGCCACGTCGCTTCGCTCCTCGTAATGACAATCATCAAATTTGTTGTAAATGGTGGATTCGTTCCATCAACATAGGTCGGCAGAGACGCCGACCCCTACCAGGAAAGTTGAGAGCGGATGCCCTTATTTTAACGTTTACGGGGAGTACAGTTCCTTTACCCCTCTTTTTTAGGGGGGCTGAGGGTTTTCGACGGACTACCCGGACCGAGTTCTGATCGTTATTTTTGGCAATCGTTATATCTGTCTCCAAACAAAACGATTGCTCCCCGATTTCTCTTCTGTCAGACGGGAGAACATCTGTGAACGATGAGATCACCTGTGTTGTGATGCAACCGACGTACCTTCCGTGGCTGGGCTACTTCGACCTTATGGACCAGTGCTCCGTGTTTGTATTTCTCGATAATGTTCTCTTTTCCAAACAATCGTGGCAGCAGAGAAACCGTGTGAAGACGTCCCGAGGTTTGGAATGGTTGACGGTTCCCGTTCGGAATAAAGGAATCCCCAAACAGTATATTTCAGAAGTGGAAGTGATCAGATCACCGGCTTTTCCCAAGGATCATATTCGTTCAATTGAACTTAATTATGCAAGAACACGTCATTTTGCCACTTTTTTCCCGGATTTCCGCGACCTCTTGAGTGCACCGGAGAAATCTCTCTGTCGGCTGAACATCGAACTTGTCACGTGGGTGGCAAAGATACTTGGCATCAAAACTACGTTGGTGCTGGCATCCGAATTGGGTGTCACCGGCGAACGTTCCCATCTCCTGGTCGATCTTTGTAAGCGAGTCTGCGCAAGGACGTATCTCTCCACGTTCGGATCGCTGGCCTATCTGTCCCAGGAATACGGAATTTTCGATGAACATGGTGTGAAGCTTTTGATTCACCACTATGAGCATCCTGAGTACAGGCAACTGTTCAAGCCTTTTATTCCGTATGCTTCAGTCATCGATCTGTTGTTCAACGAAGGTGAACGTTCCCTTGAAATTATCAGATCGGGTCGCAAGAATTCCTTCAGCATCGAAGAAGCATTATCGAGGTCAGGCAATGTACCATCTCAATGTGAATGATCGTTCCATAGGAACAGACCGACAGGTCTTCATCGTAGCGGAATTATCGGCAAATCATTGCGGGAGTCTTGATACTGCATTACGACTCATTGAGGAAGCTCGCAAGGCGGGAGCTGATGCTGTCAAGGTGCAGACCTATTCACCGGATACAATGACCATTGACAGCAACAAAGACTATTTTCAGATCAAAGGAACATCATGGGAAGGAAGAAGCCTCTATGATCTTTACGGAGAAGCGTGCACTCCGTGGGAATGGCATCCCCAACTGAAACGTTGTGCCGAAGAAATGGGGTTGGTGTTTTTTTCAACGCCTTTCGATCTGACAGCAGTGGATTTCCTGGAAAAGCTGAATGTGCCCTGCTACAAAGTGGCTTCCTTTGAACTGGTGGATCATCCTTTGCTCGCAGGAATCGCGGCAACAGGGAAGCCGGTGTTCATGTCCACAGGAATGGCTACTTTGGCGGAAATAGATGAGGCTGTCCGTGTTCTTCGTGCAGCAGGGAACGTGCAAATGGCTCTGCTCAAATGTACCAGCGCCTACCCTGCTCCTCCGGAAGAAATGAATCTTCGCACCATCCCGCATTTGGCTGAAGCGTTTCACGTGCCGGTGGGCTTGTCGGATCATTCACTCGAGCTTGCTCCTCCCGTGACTGCTGTGGCTCTGGGAGCGTCCATCATTGAGAAGCATTTCACGCTTTCGAGAAATCTCGGAGGAGCAGATCGAGCATTCTCTCTCGAGCCCCATGAGTTCAAGGCAATGGTCGATGCCGTGCAAACCGCAGAAAAGGCACTGGGCAGAATCAGTTATGATGTAAACGGGAAAGAATTGGAAAGCAGAGTATTTCGAAGATCTCTCTTCGTTGTTGAAGATATGAAAGCAGGTGACACTTTCACTGAGCAAAACGTGCGTTCCATCCGACCGGCTCACGGACTCGCCCCCAAATATCTGCCGGAAATTCTGGGACGCCGCGCTGCCACTGACCTTGAGCGAGGCACTCCTCTTGGTTGGAACGTGGTAATCTGATTCTAGGTACGCGGAAAAAAATGTATTGAGAACCATTTCGCAGTTATGCACATAAGATAGCGAAGGCTGGGGTGTCCTGATACCAATGTGCGTTCAAATAAGTAATCCCGCCACCGGCGGGAGCAAGCCCGGTCCCGGCATGCCTCCGAAGCGAAGTCAGGCCGTGCCGTTCGTAGCGAAGGAGGCATGCCGGGACCGGCAAATAACAGGTGTCTCAATATTCCCTCTATGAAAGCACATCGGTATGAGCGCAGTGATTAGGCGGCTGCGTCATCCGGAGCGAAGGATGCCTCCAGCCTCTCGGATTATGAAAAGAAAAGCGAATCAGTATGAGTCATCCACACATCTTCAAACAAAATGGCGTGTGACTTTTTTCTTGGATTGTATTTCACTGCAAATTTTCTATAGTGAGAGCGGCAAAGCTGATAAGCTAATGCTGCTCGTCTTAGAGGATTTGATCCGGAGCTGCACAATTGAGGGGTTACTACTTTATGCGGGAACAAGAGATTCAGGACATTGTTCGTCTCTTTGAACTTATGGCTGAGGTTGAAAAAGCGATCGGATACTTTTACGCGAGTTGCGCCGAAGCGTTTGACGGAGAGTCGGAACTCTGGACGAAACTTTCACACGAGGAATTCTTGCACGCTGACGTGATTCTCAAGCTTTCCGAAATGGTATCTCGCAAGCCCGAACAGTTCGATGTTGGACAGCAGTTTCCCATGTCTGCAGTTCGCACGATTCTCTCCCGCATACACGCAGATCAACAGAAACTCGCATCCGGGACCTTGACCATGTATGGCGCTCTGTTGATAGCATATCATTTTGAAAGAACCATTATTGAATTGGACTATCTTGACGTCGTGAAAGCGAATAATCCTCGACATCTTCGGGCATTGGGAAATCTTGTACAGGCAACGACTAAACACAGGGATAGAATCAAAAAGAAGCTCGATCAATACAGTTCCGGATGCAATATGAGAAGAATGGGGCCACGTTGAACCACCGATGACTTCCGATTCCCCAAAAGAGCAGAAAGATCGAGTAAGCATTCGGTCGCGCTACGATGCAAGACCCGAAAGGTCGCCCAATCAGTAGCCGAGCGTGTTAATCCATGTCCCAAGTACACGGTGAATGCACAGAGTTCGTACGGACGATCCCATGAACAACAGCTTTCCGCAAAAATTAACTGATGGCCTGTGGGTAGTGGGGAATTATTACTTCAACTTGTATGCGGTCAAGGGTGAGCAGGCTATTGCCCTCATTGAGGTGGGAGTCTCCGCTGTTGTGGATTCGGTCATGTCCCAACTGGATACTCTGCGCTTGAGCCCGAGCTTTCTGGTCGTGACCCATCCGCATTCGGACCATATTACAGGACTCGAAGGGCTGCAGCAGAAGTACCCCCAGGCCCTCGTAGTGACCGGTGAAGGTGCTCGGGACTTTCTCATGCATCCCAAAGCAATCGCTAACCTCATTGTGGAAGACCGCCACATGAGCGATTTTCTAGCAGGTCACGATCTGCCGCCGGGAAGACCGCCCGTGCAGGAGCCGCCATCCCTTGAGAATGCTCTTGTGGCACAGGATGGTGACGAAATGGATCTCGGAGGATTAACGTTACGCTTCCTCTCTATCAAAGGACATTCTCCTGGAAAGATCGTCGTTCATATCCCTGAAATCGAAGCACTCATCCTGTCGGATTCCCTGGGATTCAGATTCCCCGGTCGAGGCGTGTTCCCGCTCTTCTTGACGAGCTATGCCGAATACGTGGAGGGACTCGACCGTCTGGAAAGTCTTCGGCCCAGAATAGTGGGCGTAGCTCATCAGGGACCGCTCATGGGAGATGAAATTTCGGCAGCATTCCACCAGTCACGTACGAGAGCTGAAGAGATGCGCAACCGTATTATGAACGATTCCCGCCCGGACCATGAAATTGCAGCGGAAATCTTCCAGGAGTTTTATAAAGACGAACTCACGATGTACACGGAAGACAATATCATGACCTGTGCAAAACTGCTGGTGAAACGAGCACGGGAGTAACAAAGGTTTCCTTGAGAGAGTTATTCCATTTCGCAATTATGCATATAAGATGGCGAATGCTGAGGTGTTCTGAGCGGAGTGATTAGACGGCTTTGCGTCGTCCGGAGCGAAGGATACCTCCAGCCTCCCGGATTGTGAAAAGCGAATCGGTATTACAAACTACAAGAGGTGTAGAGCATGGATTTCCGAGCCATCCACGTTCTCTCAAAAGCTGCTTTAACTCTTATGGATGAAATGACCTGGAGCACGTATGGGAGTCAGGAATTGCATACGCCATTGGTTAACATGGAATCCGATTGCCACAAACTCGATCTGCTCCTGGATATTATGGGCACCCTAACCCGCATGATGGATACCCGCATCACGTACGTAACGACCGAAGGCAAGGTAATTCGAGAATGGATCGAATCCATCCTGGAAATCGGGAACAGATACGGCCGAGAATTGGAGCTTCTGGAATCTCTCGAGCAGAAGGTGGCCCAAGCGCTCCAGAAGGGAGAGTGAAGAGACTATCGGTTTGATGCTTCTCTCGAAAATGCGTTGAGAAGAAAATCGGAGGAATTTTTCTCATGACCTCCATTGACTTCCTGATACAGGCTATTGCCGCTCATGTTCCCGCTTCTCTCTCTTCTCTCGTTTCAGGTTTCGAATTCGCGATCCGATTCCATCCAGTTCTTTCCGGTTGGCACCGACGGGTTCCGACGAGTGTATCTTTGCGTTCGGGGTCTTCGTTCCTTCAGCACGGTATCTTCTGAGCAAAACTAAAAAGATAAGCATGCTTCCCATTCCGTATATCAGCCATCCCACTGAAGCTGCATGATCCGGAAAGATGGAGAACAAGATCGCCAAAGCAGCGACCGCACATAGAGCGAATACGAAGAACATTATTGGCGCTCGCCGGACTTTCATCTTTGGCATCTCATCATTTGGATAAAGGAATCATTGATCGTTTTGTTCAATGATCGCAAGCAACGTTATCCCATGCAGCGAAAAACCTTATTTTCCTTCCACACCGGTATACCGGAGACGGACCAGTGTGGCTCCCCAACCGCCCGCGTCCAGTGGAGCTTCTGACCAGGATTCCACGCTTGTATGTTTCGACAACAGGCTGCGCACACGATCCCGAAGTATGCCCTTCCCTTTTCCGTGAATAATTCTCAGTTCACGAATTCCCTCCTGGAGGCACGCTTCGATATAGTCGTCCAGAAGAGCCGGCAATTCTTTGGGGGAAAAAGTGTGGAGATCCAGCACTCCATCTATGGGAATTTGTATGGGCTCTTCCGGATCGAAGGTGTTCATATTCGTCTCATTCTTTGCACCATGCATCAGATCGAAATATATATTATTTAGAGTCGAACGAAATAGAATCGAACGAAATGACGTGGAGACTACACAAACAATATTGAGGTTTCATATGCTGTCTGCAAGGAGAAGCGAATTATGGATGCGAGAACAGAGCGTGTCAAGAAGATTGTAGCTGCCACGCGGAATAACGAGATCGGCTAGCAACAGCAGAATTGATGGTGAACCACGTGGACCGCCTGTCCGGGCGCGACCAGCGACTTCGCTGGCGCGTAGACAGGATTATCGAAATTGATCCGAAAAGAGAGAGGAACCACGCAAGGTATACAATGTATATTTTGTAAGAGGCTCTGGACACCGACAAAAACTACTTGGACTGTGCCAAGACCTACAAGGTGACGCTGCCCAAAGGCATTCCAGAGGCGAACTTCTGATCGTTCACTGTCTACGACACCATCACGCGCTCAATGCTCGACACGCCGCAACGCTATCCGCGCACGGTTAGCCCGAGCTATCCCTCGCCGGCGGCAGAACCGAACGCCGACGGTTCGACGAGGGTTTACTTCGGCCCAAAACAACCCAACGGAGTCAAGCGCGGCAACTGGATTCAGACCATGCCTGGCAAAAGCTGGTGGGTGATCCTGCGCCTCTACAGCCCGCTCGAGCCATTCTTCAGTAAGGAGTGGCGACCGAGTGAGACCGAGCTTGTGAAATAGACTGAGTACCGAGGAGAGAGAATCATGAACAGATCGTATCTTGTCGTAGTCTCGCTTGTGCTCGCAACCGCCAGCTTCCCGGCACTGGCTCAGGTTTCCAGCGAGACGTTGAAATCCCTTTCGACGTCCAATAAAATCCAGACCCGTATCGGGGCGCTCGAATTCAAGGACGGCGCGCCAAGCGTGGAAACTGCCGAGATGGCGTATGACATCCTGGCCTTCACGGCAGCTCTCACAGCGTACAACAACAGTTTCCGCGGCGCGTCCGCTTATGCGATCCGGAAGGGTTTCCAGAGCATCGGCGCCGAGGACAACACCGTCGTCATCTTCTCCGAGCTGATGGATTCGAGCTCGCTTTTCCTGACGGGCAACGCCGACACCATCTACTACGTGGCCGCGATCGACCTGACGAAGGGTCCTATGGTGATCGAGCAGCCGCCGATGGGGCTTGGCACTATCAACGATATGTGGTTCACATGGGTGATCGACATCGGCTTTCCCGGCCCGGATCGGGGTAAGGGTGGAAAGTACTTGATCGTGCCCACGGATTATGACGGGCCGCTTCCCGACGGCGGCTTCTTCGTCGCGCGTTCCAGAACCAATCGGGTGATCTACGGGGCCCGCGCTTTCCTCACGGACAACGACCCGAAGCCGACCGTGGACCTGATCAAGAGGTCGATGAAGATCTACCCCTACACGCCGGGCGGCTACGGCACGAGCATCGCCACGGCGGTCACGGGCAAGGTCCGCCTCGCCAAAGATCCGGCGGTTCCCGAGACCAAGTTCGTCGAGGCCAGCGGGAAATCGTTCAACACGATCCCGCCCAGTGACTACTCGTTTTTCGAGATAATCAACGAGAATGTCCAGCAGGAACCGAGGGACAGCTACGATGTAGAACTCGCCGGGCAATTGGAAGCCGTCGGAATCGTGAAAGGCAAGGAATTCAACCCGGACGAGCGGATTAAGAAGATCCTGACAGACGCGGCCGCGGTGGGAAATGCGGCCGGGCGTGCGCTTAACTTCCGGTACGGCATGGCGCATCCCGACTGGGCTTACTATCCCAACTCCCAGTGGGGCACTATGCTGTGGCAGGGCGGCTACACCTTTGAGACGCCACCACCGCTCTTCGAGGGTGGCATGTTCAAGCCGTTTCCGCGGACCGGAGCGCGGACGCTCGATTCGCGGACGGCGTTCTACTACGCCTACACGTTCGACTCGCCAGCCATGATCATGCGGCTCCCTGGCATCGGCTCGCAGTATCTGATGAGCTTCCTCGACTCAAAGGGCAATCTCTTCGACGGCGCTAAGTCCTACAAGGTAACGCTGCCCAAGGGCATCCCCGCCGCCAGGTTCTGGTCTTTCACCCTCTACGACAATCAGACGCGCTCGATGCTGCAGACGCCTCAAAAATATCCGCGCGCGGGCAGCCAGAGCTATCCGTCGCCCGCAGCCGAGCCCGACGCCGACGGCTCCACGACGGTTTACTTCGGCCCGAAACAACCCGACGGAGTCAAGCGGGGCAACTGGATCCAGACGATGCCCGGGAAAGGTTGGTTCACGATCCTGCGCCTCTACAGCCCACTTGAACCATTCTTCACGAAGGAATGGCGTCCGAGCGAGATTGAGTTGGTGAGGTGACGGACACTCGGACGCAGGCGGACGATCGTGACTACGAGCACCGTTTAGGTTCAATGACGGGCTCGGCAAGCTGACGCTCACGATCGGCCGACCGAAGCTTGCACAAGGAAATGAGCAGCAGGTCGGATGGACGGCTTAATAAGAGCAAAACCAGCCTCTATTCAACTGTTGGAGCGAAGGAATGAGGGCAATATCAAGGTATGCTAATGTGAGACGCATCGGCAGAACTTAAAATAATGAGTTTTGCCCCATTCACAGCCCGATTCGCGTTTGCCAGCTAGCTTCTCAGTTTCCTTGTCCAGGTCACCAGGCTCTCCAGCAATTCTTTTATCCTGTTCAGAGTCTTCTCATCAGTCAAATTGCCGTTCTTGTCAACCTTCTCATGAACGTAGGGAACCATAACCTCTGGCTGATTCAGAGCAAAACAAGACAAGAAGACAAAAGATTGCCGCAAGTGATACTGGGCTCTGGCGGTCCCGGCCATCCCAATTGAAGCTCCCATGATCGCGATAGGCTTATGTTCGAATGCATTGTCTCCGAACGGTCTGGAAGCACAGTCGATGGCGTTCTTCAGAACACCCGGAATTGAGTAGTTGTATTCCGGCGTCGCAATAAGAACAGCATCGGCTGCTTTAATCTTCGCCTTAAACAATCTCACCGTTTCGGTGGGGTGATCCTCCAGGTCTTGGTTAAAGACAGGGATCCCATCGAGGTCGAAAATTTCAAGTTCGGCATCGATGGGAACAAGTTCTTGAGCCGCTCGCAAAAGAGATCTGTTGTAGGAAGCTTTTCGCAAGCTTCCTGCAAAACCGAGTATTTTCACTACTTCCATTTGTATTCCTCTCTTGGATTCCTGAAATTAGAACTCGAGAATCCCTCTCGTAACAAGTTTCAGATATTGTCGCATGTCACGATCCCAGACGAACTAACGTTTTTTCGATCCGCCGGTCGGGTATCAACCACATCACTGCCACCAACACGTACAGCGCACAGGCCAACCACGAGTTCACACTGGAGAGGGCAATTCCCATCCCGTAAATTGCGATTGACGCTTTGCCCTTTAAATCTCGACCAATGGCTCCTGCCAGAACGGAATCTCGTCCGTGCAAAACGATCAGAGAGCGGCTCAAGATATAGTACGCAACCGCTGCCAAGAGCAACACCAGTCCGTAAAGGGCTACCGGCCGAGCAGCAAAGTGAGTTTCACCCATCCAAGCCGTCACGAACGGAATGAGGGACAGCCAAAAAAGGAGATGCAGATTTGCCCACAGAATTCGGCCGTCCACATGCTTAACAGCTTGAAGTAAATGATGGTGATTATTCCAATAGATCCCGAGATACATAAAGCTCATGAGATAACTCAGAAATACCGGGATGAGAGGGATCAACGCAAACCAATCGTGCGTGAGCGGTGCTTTCAACTCCAGCACCATGATCGTGATGAGAATGGCAATCACTCCATCGCTGAATGCTTCCATTCGAGTCTTGGTCATTCTGGATTCTCTCATCGAAAAAAGTTACAAGCATTGAGAAAGAGTTGGCATTTGTCGCCACTCTTTACCAAAGCCGCAAATGCAACATTTGTGCAGCTCTTCAAAAAAGAACGCTTCGTCTCTATTGCTTAGACAAGAATGACTCGAATTGGTCGACACATTTGACTACTCGTGGCATCGGTGAGAGCATAACGGCTAAAAGGTGCATCTGGCTGGTAGGCGCGCCCCTTGTGGGTGCCCTGGATAACCACATTGGGGAAACCACGAGGGTTGCCCCTACATAATCACTGTATTTTCCAGTCGCTCTGGCTGGACGGGAACTGCCGACATTGTGTTTTCAGCCGCAGTATGGTAAGGGCTTGCCCGTAGGAGCGGCTTGTGTCTGTACATTCATCATAACGCTTCTTTTTCACTGTTTTTCAGCGGTGGAAGATTTGAGGGGATAATTTCGATCATGATTTCAGAAACCACCAAGAATTCGACGCCTATCGCAGACGCTGAGTGTGTCGATCCGGTCTCCGCGTGTGCCCGATCCAATAGCGTCGAGAAACAGGGAATTGCCAACACGGGTTTTTTGGATCTGAGTGAATTAATAGGGATTCTTAAGCCGATTCGAGTTCAAGGACCGCTTGCCGGCCCGATTTCCGGCATATCCATCGATACTCGTAAACCCATGAGCGAAGACTTCATCTTCTGGGCAATCAGAGGCGAGCATTTCAATGGAAACGATTTTGTCGAAGATGCTCTTTCTGCCGGAGCACGCGCCGTTGTGGCAAGTCGGGACGATTGCTTTCAAAACGGCTCCTGGCCTGATGCCACACTGATCCAGGTGCAGGACACTTTGCAGGCATTACAGGACCTTGCGGCCACATACCGAAATCGGTTCAGATATCCTGTTATCGGAATCACCGGGAGCAACGGCAAGACTCTCGTCAAGGAAATGCTCGCTTCTATACTCTGCCTTGAGCGAAAAACCTACAGGTCTCCCCTTTCGTATAATACGCAGATAGGTGCAGCTCTGGGATTGCTCGGGATGCGACCGGAACACCAGGTGGCGATCATTGAGGCAGGAATTAGTCTACCTGGGGAAATGGACCGGCTGGAACGGATGATCCGTCCGGACCATGGAATTCTGACAATCATCAGCAAAGCGCATATCGGCGGTCTGGGGACTCTTGAGAATACGATCGCGGAAAAGCGGAGATTATTCAAGAATCTCAAGGAAGATTCCTTTCTCGTGCTGAATGCAGACGATCCTTTGAGCATGGAGCTCGCGCAGGACAGTAAAGCTCGGGTGGTCACATTCGGTATGTCCCCGCAAGCGGACGTAAGGGCGGAGAATATCACTTCTATCCCGGACAGAGGGCATCAGTTCATTATGCAGATTTTCGGCAATGCGCAGCAGATCATGTTGCCCGTGGCGGGAAGATTCAACGTGCTGAATGCTCTTGCCGCGTCTGCAGCCGCCACACTCCTGGGAGCTTCTCCTGAAGCCATTGCAGAGGGATTAAAGGATTTCCGACCATCCCCGATGCGGCTCGAGATGCACACTACCGTGACCGGGGTGACTCTCATCAATGACACGTACAATTCGGACCCTGTGTCCGTCAAAGGCGCTCTGGACGTCCTGGCAAAGGTCGGTAAAGGCCGCCGCAAGATAGCTATACTCAGTGAAATGCTCGATCTCGGTCTCCACAGCAGAGAAGAGCACCTTGCTGTGGGCAAAGAAGTGGTACGCAGTCAGGTGGATCAACTAATTACGGTGGGAGAAAACGCGGCAATAATCGGTCATGCCGCTGCCACGGAAGGCATGAATCCCAAGAGAATCACTCATACTCGCAGCCACAAAGAAGCGGCTTTGGAACTTGAGAAGATCATGAACCGCGGTGATGTGGTGCTTTTCAAAGGTTCGCGCTGGTTTCGGCTGGAACGTATCGCAAAGGAGCTTGTCGGTTCCATTGGTGCAACCCGCCTGTTGGTGAACCTGGATGCCATTGCGGCAAACGTGAAGAAGATACGGGGCATTGTGGGTGAAGACGTCGCCATAATGTCTGTAGTAAAGAGTTTCGGCTATGGCAACGATTCCATCAGGACATCCAGAGTGGCTCTGGAAAACGGAGCAAATTATCTTGCCGTTGCCTTTCCTGATGAAGGCACAACGTTACGCGAAAATCGGATCGATGCCCCGATTCTGGTTTTCAACGTGCTGCCCGAGGAAGTGGACAAAATCATAAAACACGATCTTTCATGTGTGGTTGCATCCCTGGAGACCGCGGCAGCGCTCGATCGTGCAGCTACCGGCCGCAGGAAAATACCGGTCCACGTGAAAATCGATACCGGCATGGGACGTTCCGGAATCTGGGTTGAAGATGCGGTTCCTTTTATCGAGCAGGTCCTTTGTTTCCGGAATCTGGCAGTTGAAGGTATCATGACTCACTTTTCCTCTGCAGACGATCCAGCCAGCGACGATTATACACTCCAGCAGATTACCGCATTTGAAGCTTTGCTTTCCGAACTGAAGCAACGCGGGCATTCATTCAGGTATATTCACGCAGCGAATACCTCTGCTCTCGTACGATTTCCCCAGACGCATTACACAATGGTTCGGCCCGGTTTGGCCATTTACGGCATGTATCCGTCTGAGGCTGTCAAATCATACATTCAACTGGAACAGGTAATCGCGTTTACCACCAAGATTGCTCAATTGAAGGAACACCCTCCGGGCCGATGCATCTCTTACAATCGACGATATGTCACAAGCCGGAATTGCCGCATAGCTACGTTGCATGTCGGGTACAACGATGGATACCCACGCTTTCAGTCCAATGTAGGAGAGGTCCTCGTACATGGAAAGAGAGCCCCTGTAGTGGGTACCGTCTGCATGGACACTATCATGATAGATGTCACTGAGATCCCCGAGGCACGGGTCGGCGATGAAGTGGTGCTCATAGGCAAACAGGGGGACGAAGAGATTCTCCCGGACGATATCGCTGCGAACGGTAACACCATTAACTATGAAATAGCATGTAAGATTTCCCCGCGGGTCACGAGGATTTTCGTGCAGAGTTGATTGAGAAAGAATCATCCATGTCACTATTCGACTGGTAGGGGCGCCCTCTGGTGGGTGCCTCAGATCATGAAAATGGGGCAACCACGAGGGTTGCCCCTACATTGAGCGATGTCATCGGTGCATTCAAATTCATTACTACGGGCAAATGCATTCGAGTGGCAAAGATGGCAGTCGAGCCAAGTCCGGCTTTTGTGGGACCGGAAAGTAATTACTGAGGGTTTTCTGCCCCGTAATATTCCCATTGCAATGTAAAACTATCTCCGTCTCTTACTGCAGTGCACTTCCCGTTGGAGTAATTGAAAGTCCACCAGTAGTCATCTCCTTGATAGGGCATTTCCTCGTGCACGCAATATCCGTATCCGTCCGGCCATGAGTACTGGTTAAAATCCTCAAAAGCCGCATTGAAACCACTAATATCAAACAATGGATCAATAGTGTTTTGGTTAATTTGTCCTGTAGGTCCATAGCATACTTCCAGTGTCCAATCGCCATACGGATTCGCCGATGTTGAATCTCCATAAGGCATAACGGTCAGGTCTGCGCTGGCATAAACATATGCATTTGTCCACAGAGCTATGTCCTGCAACATTGTGCGGCCGTCTGGATTTCCCGCCACGGAACAATGCCATATCTGGATTTCGGCCCCTGGACTCATCACATCCGCAAGCCGCCGGAAAAGAGGTTCGTAACCGTCAATGGATGTATGAGTAATAGTGTCTTCGCCGACATTGAACTGATCGGGATTTCCATGTTCCAAAAACCCTATGTCTTTTATCCACGCGCTTTCAGCGTAGGAGATAAGTTCGGTATAATAGACCATTGTATATGTATTAAATGTGTTGTATCCGTCGCAATCTGCTGGATCGTATTTGATCACCCGCACATTTTGTTGAACATAATTATACTCTCCGTGACCGTCATCCCAGGCTTCAGAAGACATGAAGAATATGCTTATACTATTTGTGTCTGTCCCCAGCCAGACTTGTTCGTTAAAATCAGGACTTGGGTTCCAAACCGTGTAAATGAGTTTGAGATTGTTGGTCCAGTTGCCGATAATCTGGTACTTAATCTCTACGTTTCCGTCTCCATCAAAATCGGACCACAAGAAATCGTGATGCACCGGCTCTCCCTCGTACCCCCAGCCGTCATGCAGGCGAGGATCGAATTCGGAAGTGCTGTGCCAGCCCGTCGAGCCATATTGGTCATCGGTAAAGAATAGGCTTCCATTTACGGCTTCAAGATTGACGCCATCACTTGAGCCCAGGATCTGTCCGAGTCCCGGCGCAAAGTGAACGTCCCCGTCCGTATACTGTGTCCAATCCAACAAATTCGCGCTATAGAACCATTCGCCGGAAACCTCCTTCCAAAAACGATGGTCATCCCAGAAGACTTCATAATCAGGTGACTGGCTCAGTTGAGGATCCGGACTGTATTTCCAGAGCGAGTCACCGTTCCAGATACACAGATCCCCGTCAAGCGCTGTCATGTCGTCATATGTAAATTTTACATTTGGGATTGGCTCTATCCGGAACACGGTGTCAGATACAGGATCATATTCACACAAATACTGGCTGTACTCGTTTATGAAATATAATTTTTCGTTTAGCACGGTAAGTCCGCAAATTGTGTGGTACCCAAAATCAGCGCACTGGGAGACTACATTCGATTGAGCATCATACCTCCAGAGATAAGAATGAGTATATTGTTGGTCGCCCAAGTAGCAGGCAGTAAAATACAAATCTCCATCGAATACCGCAAATGCCTTAGGATTGGAACCATAGTATCCCGGCTCTATGTCAGCTACCAGTGAGACTGTATTGGACACAGAGTCATACTTCCAAAGCTCACGGCCATGCAAGCTGTCATCTTGACTGGAATACCAACTGTCATCCGCGGCGAGATATAAATCACCGTCGTACACTATGAAGTCTCCAGGACCGGAACCGGTTGAACCTTGACGTATGTCGGCTACCAATGAAACGGTGTCTGTCTCCGAGTCATATTTCCAAAGCTCACGCCCGTGCGCAGCGTCAACTGCGCTGAAATATAAATCGCCGTCAAATGCTGTCAAATCTTCTACTGCGTCAATCCACGTGTGTCCCCCAGCGATTTCTGACACTGTGCCGGACTCCGGATCATATTTAGCAAGTCTGTAATCGTAAGAGGCAGCCTTGACGAAGTACAGGTCTCCGCCTAATTCGGCCAGGTACTGTTTGTTGCCCTGTAATATCTCAGTCAAGTTACCTGTTTGAGGGTCGTATTTCCAAGTTCCCCAGTGGTAATTGTCATAAGCATTAAGATAGAGATCGCCCCCGACTACTGTCATATAGCTTTCACAGAAATTCATGTCCCATTGGTCCGGAATCTGTTGCATCTCATTGTGGACCTGCGACCAACTGACTCCTCCCCATTGCCACCACTCCGAATTCGCATGATCCTGATAGAAGAAATGGTCGTCATCCGAAAAATATTGGCTTCCGTTCCAGTCATTGTAGACCCAGGTCCAAAGGTCATAATCGTAAAACCACTCCCAGGCTTTTTCCCAGCCGGTATTGTCTACATCATCCCACCAGAACCAGAATCCTGTGGAAATCTCATGGGCCCAGTACTGGTGCTCCCCGTGATACCAGAAATCGAATCCATTATCCGGCTTGAACCACCAGCCATCGCTCTCGTTCCACCACCAGCCGGTGATATCATTGAACCACCAATGAGTCTGGTCGTTAAACCACCAGCCGCTGCCGGTATCTTCGTACCACCAGCCGTTGCCCGCGGAAATCCATCCGAGTGTGTCTACTGTATTGCCGGTATCTTGAGATTCTTGAATATCTTGAGTGTCAGCCACAGCTCCATCGAGGACGATCCGGTCTTCAAGCTGTTCGAGGAAAAGTGCGCGTACCCCACCCTTCCATGATCTCTGGTCACATTGCATGTGCATTGCATTCCCCCGCATATAAGCCAATCAAAGAGTGCTGAAACTGCTCTGTAAGCCAGCCACTCAGAAGAACATTACCATGGCAATGAGAGGATCAGATGTCAAGAAAAATTATCAGGGGAATAAGCGAGTGAAATCTTGTGCTGGAGGAAGCCACATTGCATCTGATAGTGTATTGGCAATCAGGACCAAAATTACGAAATACTCTCTCCGGACAGCTCTTGCATGAAAGGAGAGTCGGTTCCGGCAGAGAAACCGATCAGGACAGGAATGTTTTTCGATCAGGACAAACATTGCAGGCGGTCGATTCGCCTTCGCTATTATGATTATGGCCAGGAAGGGGCTTATTTCGTTACTATTTGCGCGCATAACAAGAAGTGCATGTTCGGAGAGATTGTTGATGGTGAGATGATATTGAATGAGCCGGGGCATATAATTCAAAAATGGTGGCAGGCATTATACTGATTCTCAAAAGTAATCGCGAATTGCGAAGAGCGATTCCTCGAATTTGGTAGCCACCGGCCTCCGTGCCGGTGGACAATATGCAAACAAATCAACTAGTTTTGCCCGGCAGCGACTGTGTTTCTTGTCAAGGAAAAACTACCTGGAAAGGCTGTTTTTTCTTGAGCATTGCGTTTAGGATGACGATCATCTTACGCATACAAGCCGTGATGGCAACCTTGAAAGGTTTTCCAGCCTCAATGAGGCGTTGATAGAAAGGCTTGATGACTACATTGGACGTTATGGCCGCGACTGCAGCCATATACAGGGTTGAGCGTACATCCGCCCGTCCACCCGAAATCTCGCGCTTGCCTTTCTTCTTTCCGCTGTCTTTGTTGAGAGGCGCCAGGCCGACGAGGCGACTGATTTCATGACGGCTGACATGTCCCAGTTCGGGCAGTTTTGCCATGAGCACTCTGGCAGTTATGGGGCCCACGCCTTTGAAGGTTCGGAGGAGTTCCTCTGTTTCACGCCACAGAGGCGATTTCCTGATAAGGTCATCGACATCTTTATCGATGTCTTCGATTTCCTTATCTAGGGCTGCTATGACCGTTTGAATGCTGCGCTGCACGCGATTGGAACGGGCTCGATGGAGGCGATTCTTTTCTGATGCACGCAAATCAACAAGCTGCTTTCGACGTGTTACGAGTTCCTTGATTTGCTTTTCGTCCTCCGTTGGCAGCGGCTTCGGTATGGGCCTAACCGTTTGGGCAAAGCGTGCCAGCACATAAGCATCGATGGCGTCTGTCTTGGCGAGTTTTCCGATGCCTTTGGCAAAGTCCCGCACCTGACCAGGGTTGACGACAGCGATCGGCAGGCCGGCGAGACCTAACTGGGCCGCAACGGTTATCTCGTAGCCTCCGGTGGCTTCCATCACGATTACCATGGGGGTCTCTGCGTGGAGGATCTCAATCAGCGAGTCGATGCCTTGAGTGTCATTCTTGACGGTGGTGTGCATGCCTTTTGGCAGCACATGCGCATCCAACTGATCTTTAGAGATATCTATGCCAACAAAAACTTCTTCATGCATGTGTAACATCCCACCCTTGTGGATACGGACTTCTCAACGAGTCCAGGCGACTGTTCGGGCTTTTTACACGAAGGCCTCCGGTGATCCAGCTGCCGGGCAGTCTCAGAGGACCAAGGGACGAACGATCTACCGGTGCCTCTGCCCGACTCCTGCAGAGAGTCTGACAGACGTGCATCCCCCCTCTATCAGGACTCTTATATCTTGGCAACCAAGAGTCCTATTTTTTGAAGTACCTCGTATCATTGATCCAGTATCAGCCCCTCCCCTCAGCTCGGTACCGGTTCCAGAGATTCAGTACTTCATGGACAGAAACATACAAGGGACGCCGGGCGCTACTGATACTCTTCAGTGCTGGTATCGGATTGCTTCAAAACTTTTGAGAAACACTATAGAAAGCAAGTTTTCATACATTGAGACAGATGCATATGTGATCATGCCCAACCATTTTCATGGAATCATTGTCATAGTAGGGGCAGACCGGCGCGTCTGCCCGATTTTGGGCGCACACGAAGGTGCGCATCTACCCAAAATCATACAATGGTTTAAGACAATGACTACCAACGAGTACATTCGTCACGCAAAGAAGAACCGTTTATCTGAGGCCAAACTCTGGCAGCGAAATTATTACGAACACGTGATTCGAAATGAAAAGGCACTTCATGCAATACGAACCTATATTGAAGCGAACCCTGGTCAGTGGCCCAAAGATCCCGAGAACCCGAACTATCGGCAAAATGCTGAAGTACGGTAGGTGCAGGCCGACGCGTCAGCCTGATTTTGGGCGGACACGCGGGTCCGCCCCTACCGAACAATCATATGATATTTCAATCAATTACAGTATGTGAAAATGGAATGAAATTGAATGTGCCGGCAGATCCAATTCAAGGCAGATGTGAACACGCAATCGATGATGAAAAAGCCTTTCCGGTTGCTTGTGCTCCCGGGCACATCCTGCCCGGGAGTCGGCAGGGCAAATACTAATTTTTCTGTAAGAGCATCTCGATCATTTTGGCAGCGTCTTCGACCGCCTGGCCCTCGGATGCTCGCTTTTCTGAAAACCCGGTTACCGACTCTGCGGCGGGAGGCTTCCAGGTCTCGGAATCCTGCAAGACATAAGGCACAGGTTCGCCTGTATGGACCCGTCTCTCCGTGGGCGTGTGATGATCGGGCATCAACAGAACACGCCAGTGGGAAAACTTCTGGAGCCCGCTGAGCACCGGGCCTACAACCTTCTCGTCGAAATCTTCGATTGCTTTGATCTTCAGATCCAACTGTCCTGAATGCGCAGCCTCGTCAGGTGCTTCCACGTGGAGGAAAACGAAATCCTTGTCTTCAAGAGCACTCAGAGCGGCGTCCACTTTGCCCTGATAATTGGTGTCCAGGTAGCCTGTCGCTCCAGGTACGTCGATGATGTCCAAACCGGCATATTTGCCGATGCCGCGCACGAGATCAACAGCAGCGACAACTGCTCCCGAAATGCCGAATCTCTGGGTCAATGTCCGGATTTTCGGAGGTCTTCCCTGACCCCAGGGCCAGACAGAATTGGCAGCTCCCTGGCAGCGCCTTTTCCTACGCTGGTTTACCGGATGCGTTTCAAAGAGCTTCCATGATTTGATGATCAACCGGAGCAGTACGTCTGCTCCCTCACCTGTAGGCAGCCGAGTCGCTATGGATTCTCCCGGGAAATCATGTGGCGCATGGGTGAGGCACCCCGTCGGTCCGTCACGCCATACCAGCAGATTCCGGTAGGAAACGCCCGGCACAATCACCAGACCGAAAGCTTCTGCAACGGGAAACATCTCTTCAATGATGTCGTGTGCTTCCGGAGTGGCTATATGATCCGCACTGTGATCGACCATGAGCGTGAAATTCCGCTCAAGCGTCACCAGATTGAGCCTGAAAGCCACATCTTCCGGTCTGAGATGAACCCCCATGGAAGCGGCTTCAAACGGAGCACGCCCCGTATACACAGTATCAGGGGAATATCCCATAATTGAAAGATTGGCCACATCGCTGCCCGGTTCCATTCCATGCGGAATCGTTCGTGCGGTTCCCAGATTACCGGTTGCAGCCATGCTGTCCATCCAGGGAGTTTTTGCTGCTTGCAGCGGAGTTGCCCCATCCAGCTCTTTCATGGGCGAGTCTGCCATCCCATCCGGGACGAGTATTACGTATTTTGTCTTAGAATCCGAGGACATTCAGCACCTTCTTCATATCCGGCTCGCAAGTGACCGGATCGGTTGACACCTTTATGGCATTATCGGGATCTTTGAGTCCATGTCCCGTGAGAGTACATACAATTGTCGATCCTGTCTCGAAGTAGCCTTCGCGGCTCTTTTTGATCAGACCGGCTATAGAAGCGGCAGAGGCGGGCTCACAGAAGACTCCTTCAAGCGATGCAACCATCTTGTACGCTTCCAGAATCTCCTCATCAGTTACCATATCGATGAGACCTCCGGATTCGTCTCGGGCGGCTTCCGCCGGTTTCCACGAAGCCGGGTTTCCGATTCTGATGGCAGTTGCCACAGTCTCAGGATTTTCCACAATATGACCTCTCACAATGGGAGCTGCTCCTTCTGCCTGGAATCCGAACATTTTCGGCAATGCGTTTATCTTTCCCGCATCCTTGTATACCTTGTAACCTGCCCAGTACGCGGTGATATTTCCTGCATTGCCAACGGGCAGACAGTGATAATCAGGTGCAACGCCAAGAGCGTCACAGACCTCGAATGCCGCGGATTTTTGACCTTCGATCCTGTGAGGATTCACCGAGTTCACCAAGGTTACCGGATAATTATCAGATATTTCACGTACCAATTTCAATGCCTCGTCGAAATTTCCGAGGATTTTAATGACGATGGCACCGTGAATCATAGCCTGAGCAAGCTTTCCCAGAGCTATTTTGCCTTCCGGAATGAGCACGAAAGCCTTGATTCCGGCTCTTGCCGCGTATGCCGCAGCCGAAGCAGACGTATTGCCGGTAGACGCGCAGATAACGGAATTCGACCCAGCCTCCACTGCTCTGGAAACAGCCAGAGTCATGCCCCGGTCCTTGAACGAGGAACTGGGATTGAGTCCCTCGTACTTCAAGTACAGCGAGATCCCCGGTTTAATTTTGGCTGCCAATCGTGGAACCGGAATAAGCGGAGTATTCCCTTCCAGAAGCGTTATCACGTGACTATCGGATGCGAATCGATAGAAGTCCGGATATTGTCTTATGATGCCTTTCCACATGTTTATCTCCAAAAGATCCTAGTTAAGCGTCTCGTCTTCTATTCTCAGGATGACCGGAGCACCTTCGACATCATCCAGTCGGCTGATCTTCTCGCAAGCAATTTGCAGGTCAGCTTCCTTGGCAAGATGCGTCAAGAATACAACCGGCACAGCGGCGGAGCTCTGTCTGCTCTTTTGCACGACCGAATGGAGACTTATTTGATGCTCCCCCAGAATTCCCGCCACCTTTGAGAGTACTCCAGGTCGATCCATCGCCTTAATACGAAGATAGTAATTCGTGACTATTTCGCTTATGTTTTTCAGTTTTCCGGACGCTTTCCAGGATTCCGGATAACCCAATGGGGGAACGCGCCCCGCTTCTCCTCGGGCAGCGCTCCGTGCCATTTCTATCACATCACCGATAACCGCGGACGCGGTGGACTCTCTGCCGGCCCCACGGCCGTAGAAGAGCTGATCTCCCACCATGTCCCCATGAAGAAAGATCCCGTTGAACACTCCGTCAACCCGAGCCAGGGGATGATCCTCAGGAAGCAAGGTAGGATGCAATCGGGCATCCACATTGTCGCCATCTCTCCGGATTATGGCCAACAGTTTGATCTTATACGAGAACTCGTGCGCCATTGCCACATCGAAAGGATCGATATTGCGAATGCCTTCCACATGGATACTCCTGGGAGGAACCCGAATCCCGTGGGTAAGGCTCAGAACCAACACAAGCTTATGAGCCGAATCGATACCATCGATATCCAGAGCGGGATCTGCTTCTGCATACCCAAGTTCCTGAGCTTTCTTCAATACTTCGTCAAAAGAAACACCAGGAGTGGAATCCATGGCAGTAAGAATGAAATTGCACGTGCCATTTAGTATAGCGAGTATCTTGTCAAAACGATTGGCAACCAGCCCTTCTCTCAGGGATCGAAGGATGGGAATACCTCCCGCAACCGCTGCTTCGAATCCAATATCGACTCCGGCTTTATGCGCAGCCTGAAAAACCTCCGGACCGTGTTCCGCAAGAAGTGCTTTGTTTGCAGTGACAACCTGTTTACCATTCTTGAAGGCTTCCAGGATAAGGCTTTTCGCGGGTTCGTACCCTCCAATCAGTTCGACCACAACGGAAATCTCAGGATCTCTTACCACTTCCATCGCATTTGTAGTGAGAAGACTCCGATCCACTTTTACGCCGCGATCGGATTCTATATTCAGATCTGCGATTCGCTTCAGGCGGACGGGAACCCCAACTCGAGCTTCGAGCACGTCACGGTTTTCTTCGAGAATTTGCACGACGCCTGCACCGACCGTGCCGAATCCAATCAATCCTATGGAAACTTCCTTCATAACCAAACCTCACGGGTATCGAAGTCAGTGGAACAGGTTGTAATACATTCGCTTTTCTTTTCATAATCTGGGAGGCTGAAGGTATCCTTCGCTCCGGACGACGCAAAGCCGTCTAATCACTCCGCTCAGGACACACTCCAGCCTTCGCTGTCTTATGTGCGTAACTGCGAAATGTATGATCCACGGTAACGCGGTTTTGAAAAAGGCCGTTTTTTTACAGTCCGACGTTTTTCGAAACGAGTTCCTTCAAACAGAAACCGGCGAAGACGGCAAATATTGTCCGAAGCCGCCCGCCGGAATGATGATGCGGTACAGCTTTCGCCGTACCGACATTGCCTGACGATCTTCTCTCGAGTACCTAGACTGCTGCAGACTGAGCCAAGGGGGGCTCCGCGCAGCTTTGGCCGTTTTGCTGCATGAAGTGGCGGATACCGCGAACAGCCTGCTGAATGCGCATTCTGTTCTCGACCAGTGCGAATCTCACGTACTCGTCACCGAAAGGACCGAAGCCGATTCCGGGACTTACAGCAACTCTTGCCTGCTCTGTCATTAGCTTTGAGAACTCGAGGGAGCCCATTCCCCTGAATTGTTCAGGAATCCTGGCCCACGCGAACATGGTTCCCAAAGGCGGTGTCAAAGACCAGCCGCAGTCATTCAGTCCCGAGCACAAAACGTCTCTGCGTTCTTTGTACTCGTCTACGATTTCTCGAACGCAGGACTGATCCTCATTGAGTGCAATGATAGAACCAATCTGAACCGGCTGAAAAATTCCGTAATCTATATAGCTCTTGAGACGCCGAAGCGCTTCTATCATCTGGGGATTCCCGGCTGCACACCCTACCCTCCAGCCTGCCATGGAATAGCTTTTGGACATGGAAAATACTTCCACGCCCACTTCTTTCGCGCCTGGGACAGCAAGAAAGCTCGGAGCCTTGTACCCGTCAAAGGTAAGATCTGCATACGCGAAATCGTGGATCACCATGATCTTATATTCCATGGCGAATTCAACGATACGCTTGAAGAAGTCCTGGTCCACAACCATTGTTGTCGGGTTATGAGGGAACGAGATGATCAACATTTTCGGCAGAGGCCAGGTGAGCCGTGCTGCAGCTTTTAGATCCTCAAAGAAATCGTGATCCGGTCTGATCGGAATGTGTCTCAGGTCGCCACCGGCGATTACCACCGAGTAAGGGTGAATCGGATACGTGGGAGAAGGCACGAAAACTACATCGCCCGGAGTTATAGTTGCAAGAACAAGATGGGCCAGCGCATCTTTCGCTCCCATGGTTGCAACCACTTCCGTGACGGGATCGAGATCCACGTCATAGCGCCTCTTCCACCAGGATGCAAAAGCCTCTCTGAGCTTGGGTATCCCCATGGATGCGCTGTATCGGTGATTTCTGGGGTTCTGGATCGCTTCCATCACCTTACTGACAATGTGTTTGGGAGTAGGGATATCAGGATTGCCCATTCCCAGATCGATAATATCCTCGCCTGCGCGCCGTAGTCTCATTTTCAATTCGTTCACCACCTGAAAAACGTACGGCGGCAGTCTTTTTATTCTTTCAAACTGTTCCACATTCACCTCCGGTCGGTTTCATCCCGACTCTGCTTCATACCGGACCCGGTCACGCTATGTGACAGTCCGCTTCCGAACGTACAGCGTCCCTCAAGCGCCCGGTCTCCTGCCGTTAATGGGCACATGCATCGCGCACCCGCTCTTTCCGCATTTGTGCTCTACGCTATACTGTTCATCGGCAAGGATGAAAAGTCGCTCCTTTCACACAGTTCAGGGAGATCTTCTCCCGCCAGTATGGCCTCAGCCGCGGGGGTTCTCACACCCGGAGAACTGTAGAGGACCAGACGCATCTGGGTCAGGTTGGTACTGTACTGTTTACGTTTGGCTTCAATGCACACCAGGCTTGCTTCCGCATCCTTCTGCGAGTGAATCCATAGCACACGAACCGCTCCAAAGCCAGTCTCTTTCATGGCAATCTTAATGCGTTCCCAGCGGGAAGCAGGATAAACAAACGTCAATCCACCGGAAGCTTTCAGGAGACACGCGGAAACGCGAAACAGGTCTTCCAGGGGCAGCATCATCTGATGCCTGGAAAGAGCCTTTTCTTCCTGAGTGCTTATCTTGCCGCGACCCGGCTCGTGGTACGGAGGATTCGAGACAATGGAATCAAACGACTGGGATCTGAAGAAGCGATCCGCGTGGCGAAAATCTCCCTGAATGATGAATACTTCAGATTCCATTTTGTTCAACCTGATCCCTCGTGCCGCTCTGTGAGCAGGGGCCGGTTGAATTTCCAGACCGACAATACGGATTCCGCTCATTCGAGCAGCGAGACCGAAGGCTATCACTCCGCAGCCACATCCTGCATCCAGGACCCAATCGCCAGGTTCGGGCCGGGCAAACCAGGTCAGAATGATTGCATCTTCGCTGACGCGGTACCCTTTCTTTGCCTGGACCACTCGGATTTTGTGTCTGAGTAGACCGTCTACGGACTCGGTTGTCTTGATGGTGTCCACGTAAAACAATCCGCAATTTGCTTCGAGGAGTGCCCCTTATCGGAAGACGTTGAACACCAGCCCCGAAGATATCTTGGGGAAGAAGTACGTTGATTTATGCGGCAGTTTATGTCCCAACTCCGCTGCCGTACGCATCTGATCGACCCGAGTGGGATTCAGGATAAAACTGACCTGATATTCCCCGTTCAATGCTTTACTGAGAGCCTCGGATATCAGCGGTGTATACGCTATTTGTCCTTCGCAATTCTCCTTGTCCATGCCGAGACCGAAATTCATTATGATTTCACGAAGAATCGTCACATCCAACCCTCTGAGAGAAGACGGGATGTCCGCATCCATGGCTGCATCCACTTTGCCGAAATCCTTGAGTCTCAAGAGACGAAAACAATTCTCGCCCTGTATGACCATACCGAATTTCCCGCCAATATCGGAGTAGGACCGGATACGTTCCACGAGTTGCGCAGACACTTCTTCACGGTTCTGCTCTGAAAAGCACACCATCTCGATCTCAAAGTACGCAGCCAGCGCTTCTTCCATCCGGGATGGATCGAAGTTCTTCAGTCCGGTAACCATGCGGTGAGCCGGAAGAATCAGCAGGCCCGGATGGTTCATTGCGGTCAGATACATCATGACCCATTCATGGGGGCCGTCGGGACTCGAATCTCCGGCTGCTATGCGCTCCTGTTTGTAAGCCAGTGCCGTTTCGTACCGGTGATGCCCGTCTGCGATAAATATACTTTTCGATTCCAGGGCGTTCTGAATAGTTGCAATGGCATCTTCGTCATGAATGATCCAGACCTGGTGAATCGTTCCATCTGCATCCACGGTTTCGCGAAAAGGCTTACCCTGAATGAAGCGGGAATAGGTATTCACCACAGTAGCATCATCATCGGGGAAAAGACTGTGAATCGGCGTGAAATGTGCCCGGCACGCGCGAAGAAGATTGAGTTGATCCGCCTTGGGCCCCTTGTAAGTCTTTTCGTGAGGCAGCACCTTGCCTTTGCCATAATCATCAACTTTGACCAGGGCCACGAATCCGTCAATGGAACGCCGACCTCCGCCGGGCTGCTCGAAATCCATTCTGTACACGGCAAATCCCGGGCGTTCGTCAACAGCGAGCACGCCTTCCTTGAGCCAGGTTTTCAGGGTATCTGAAGCGCGGGTGTACCGATTGCTCCCATTGGAGTCGCTCTGGAGTTCCTTGCCCAGTACCAGTCGGATAACGTTGAGTTCATGAGCTTTGTAAAAAGCTTCCTGCTCGGCCGGAGAGATGATGTCGTACGGGGGAGTTATAAGTTTATCGAGTTCGGCCGAGTACCGATCGCTGTAGTGAGTTGTTTTGAAGGGTATTATCTGTGGCATTCTTGAGACCTCTGTTTGTCAACTTCAGGTCCCCCGACTCCGAGATCGCGTTCGATATACAGGCAATGCTTACTGCATCGTTTTCCGAACTCACCATACATCCCCTTTCCGGAGAGTTTCAGTGAGGGCGCGATCACGCGGGATTTCGAAACGACGAATAACTTCTCACAGGACCTGCATAGCGGAAGATCATGCTGAAGTTTCGCTCGTGAATCGAACGAGGGGCCGAAGGCTATCCGAATTGTGTAACACGCAGTGATTCAAGGGTCAATACCCCGGACAAAAAACAAATAGGATTGCAATCATCATCTAGTAAATGAGGCGAGTTCGAACCGAAGACGAAGGGTGCCGGAACGCTCAAAATGGCAAGACCGACGCATACTCTCCTCCTATAGTCAGTGCCAAAACTAATGTCTGATTCACAAAAAGAGTATTGGTGGGTGCCGGCCTCCGTGCCGGCACACCTTCAATATGATCAATAATATCGATAGAATGGACCGGCAGGGACGCCGGTCTCTACCAATATCCTGTAATTCACTCGCGGAATAAACGACAGAATTTTTTGCACTGACTATAAGTCCCCCTTTTCTCAAAGGGGACTTAAGGGGGACTTAGTTGAAATTTCAACGTGTTGGAACACCGACGAGTCTATTTCTTGCGCTCTTCCTTCACCTCTTCAAAATCTGCGTCTACGACGTCTTCATCAGGTTTCTTCTGTGCGCCACCCTGCGGACCGGCACCTTCAAAGCCACCAGCTCCGGGACCTCCCGGACCTCCGGCCTGTCCGGCAGCCTGCTGGTACATGGCTTCGGCCAGTTTGTGAGAGGCAGTCTGCAGTTCGTCGACAGCGGTTTTTATCTCTTGAGCGTCAGAGCCTTCCATTGCGGTCTTGGTCTTCGTAATCGCAGCTTCAATCGCGCTCTTGACTGAAGAATCCACCTTATCGCCGTGTTCCTTCAAGGATTTCTCAGTCATGTAGACCAGTGAATCCGCCTGATTACGTGCGTCAATAAGCTCCCGTTTCTTTTTATCCTCTTCAGCATGGGATTCAGCGTCCCTGACCATACGTTGGATTTCTTCTTCAGTCAGGCCGCTTGAAGCGGTTATTTGAATGGACTGCTCTTTCCCTGTGCCGAGATCTTTTGCGGAGACATGCACAATGCCGTTAGCGTCGATATCAAAGGCAACTTCGATTTGGGGCACTCCTCTCGGTGCAGGTGGAATTCCCACCAGCTCAAACCGACCGAGGGTTTTGTTCCCCGCTGCCATCTCCCGCTCGCCCTGCAGGACATGGATAGAGACCGAAGGCTGATTGTCCGACGCAGTCGAAAAGATCTGACTCTTCTTCGTGGGGATCGTGGTGTTCTTGTCGATAAGCCTCGTAAACACGCCCCCGAGAGTTTCGATTCCAAGAGACAACGGAGTGACGTCCAACAAAAGCACGTCTTTCACTTCGCCCTTGAGCACGGCTCCCTGAATGGCTGCGCCGATGGCGACAACTTCGTCCGGATTTACTCCTCTATGAGGCTCCTTTCCGAAGAGTTGCTTCACCTTGGCCTGCACCGCGGGCATTCGTGTCATGCCGCCCACCAGGATGACCTCATTGATGTCATTCGCTGAAAGGCCGGCATCTTTCATTGCTGTCCTGCAGGGACCGGCAGTTTTTTCGATGAGATCTTCCACCAGGGCTTCCAGTTTCGCCCTGCTCAATTTCATGGTCATGTGTTTCGGACCGGAGGCATCCGCGGTGATGAACGGCAAGTTAATGTCCGTTTCCATGGACGAGCTGAGTTCTATTTTTGCTTTCTCCGCCGCTTCTTTTAGTCGTTGCAGGGCCATTTTGTCGTTGCGCAGATCTATTCCTTGATCCTTTCGGAATTCGTCCGCAAGATAATCGATCAATCGCTGATCGAAGTCTTCGCCGCCAAGATGGGTGTCGCCATTGGTGGATTTGACTTCGAAAACGCCGTCACCTATTTCCAGGATGGAAATGTCGAAAGTACCGCCGCCCAGGTCGAAAACGGCGACTTTTTCTTCCTTCTTCTTATCCAACCCATAGGCAAGGGAAGCCGCTGTAGGCTCGTTTATGATTCTCAAGACATTCAGACCGGCTATCCTGCCTGCATCTTTGGTAGCTTGCCGCTGTGAATCGTTGAAATACGCGGGCACCGTCACAACAGCATCAGTGACCTCTTCTCCCAGATAGTCCTGAGCGGTTTGTTTCATTTTCTGCAGAATCATTGCAGAGATTTCCGCAGGGCTGTAATCCTTGCCTCGGACTCTAACGGCTGCGTCTGAGTTCTTTCCTTCAACTATCTTATACGGCAGGACCTTTATATCGTTCTGAACTTCACCGGAACTGAACTTGCGTCCGATCAGTCTTTTAATGGCAAAAAGCGTGTTCTCGGGGTTTGTTATGGCCTGGCGCTTGGCAACCTGACCTACCAGACGTTCGCCCGAATCGGTGAAAGCCACCATTGACGGAGTGGTCCGTCCGCCTTCGGAATTGGGGATGACCGTGGGATCCCCACCTTCCATGATGGCCACACATGAGTTGGTGGTTCCCAGGTCAATTCCTATTACTTTTCCCGGCATGTTTCCTCCTCGTTACCTCATTCAAAATATTTCTCGAGCACGATTGCTCCATATTACGCACCAGTGGAAACCACCACTTTGGCAGGTCTCAGTAAGCGATCCTGGTACATGTATCCTTTTTCGACTTCCTCCACCACCTGGTTGGGTTTGTTTCCCTCTGCAACCGGGACGCGCATGATAGCCTCATGCACATGTGGATCGAAGTTTTGACCGATGGCTTTAATTTCAGTCACTCCGTATTTCTTGAGAACGTCCGCAAACATCTTCGCGGTCATGGCCACTCCTTCAGTGAGCGCATGAGCCTTTTCCTCGTTGCCGCTGTGTTGTAGTGCACGCTCCAGATTATCGATCACCGCGAGTAAGTCTCTGAGCAGTTCCTCATTTCGATATTTCAGAAGATTGCTTCTCTCCTGGATGGCTCGTTTCTTATAATTCTCCAGGTCTGCTACGGCTCGAATCCATTTATCGCGGTTGTGCGCGGCTTCCTTTTGGGCACTCTCGAGAGGATCCACTTCTGGCTGCCGATCAGGCTCGGGTTCCGAACCGCTTTCTTTCTCTTCCGGACTGGATACCACCTGCGGAGCAGTGGGGTGCCGCGGCTCAATAGCCGGTTCGCCGCGATTCGAAATATTTGTTTCCTTACGATCCTGTTCCGTCAAATCTGCCTCCTCTCGGACCATTTTAAGATTACCCGGGGGCCCAACAGGGTTCACCAGGCAGTTTCCCGCCTCACACCCCTGATAGTCAGAAACACGAAGATACGGCAATTACATAATTTAGGAATAAAAATCGGAAGTTATCTCCGGTTTCCCTGGTACAGATGGCCATGGGGGGACGTTTGTCAAGTGGTATGCATGCGGGAATTTATCTTTCTACAGCCCCCGGAATTGATTAAATAGACGTTGTCTTGCGAAGCAAACAGAAACTATAAGAATTGCACGAAATTGACGTCCGATTGAGGATAGAAATACTGGTGGGTGCCAGCCTGCGGAGACTGTCTCAAGAGTCTCGAATGCACAAGAAATCGTGCCACGATTGTCCGTCATGGTAGGGGCAGACCAATGCGTCTGCCCTCAATTGGGCGGACTCGCAGGTCCGCCCCTACACTCAGGCCGGAATGATGATGAGAAATACGTGCTACGATCTGGGATAGATTTCGATATTTGAGACAGTTTCTCCGTGATCTTTCATATCCAATGATATCGATAGATTGTACCGACGGGGACAGCCAATCCCCAACCAATGTCTCGTGTTCGAGTGTCTGCTAAACCTCAGAATATTTGTGGCAATCTTTTCATGCTCTCCCATAGAGTACCGACAGGCGAGCAAGCTTTTTCGTAAGCTCAGGGGTTAGCTGCTCCGGAAGGAGCCTCCAGCGCCAATTGCCCTCTTTGACCGAAGGAAAATTCATCCGGGATTCGTTCCCCAACCCGAGCACATCCTGCATGGGAAACATGGACACCGCAGCAACAGACATCATTATCAGTCGTATCATATCCCAGTGCAACTCGTCGGGTGCCTCGTTCCGTCCCAGATACTCCCAGACTCGCTGCTTTTGCTCGGGAGAAGCTTCATGGTCGAACCACCCCCGAATCGTATTGGTATCGTGAGTCCCGGTGTACGCAATGTAGTTTTTCTCGAAATTGTGTACTGTGTATGGATTTGTGGGCTGGTCGTCGCCAAAGGAAAACAGCAGCACTTTCATACCGGGTAATTCGAATGTCCGCATCACCTCGCGAACGTCTGGAGTAATAATACCAAGGTCCTCTGCAACAAGTGGAATTTTGGGGAATTTCTTGAGCACTGCCTTGAAGAATCGTTCGGCAGGCCCCTCGATCCACCTGCCGTTGATTGCCGTTTGTTCGTGGGCCGGCACCTCCCAGTATCCCACTAATCCTCTGAAATGATCGATCCTGAGAAACTGGCAAAGGCTCAGGTTGCGCTCGAGACGTTGAATCCACCATTTGAAGCCGTCATGCTCGAGAGTACCCCATTGATATATGGGAACTCCCCAGAGTTGACCGGTCTCGCTGAAGTAATCGGGAGGAACGCCTCCCACCGCGTACGGTTTCTTGTTCTCATCCAGCTTGAAATATTGCGGATGGCACCAGACATCAGCACTGTCGAAATCGACATAGATCGGAATGTCGCCGATCAACTGGATGCTTTTCTCTTTACAGTATTCGGAAAGCGCGGTCCATTGCTTGTGGAATATGAACTGAACGAACTTTTCCATTTCCACATATTGGCTCAGGTCTCTCGCGATGGCTTTGAGCGCTTCAGGATGACGATCGCGGATTTCGTACGGCCATTCGTTCCAGCCCCTGTTGTCGACCCGCTTTTTGTAAGCCATGAATAAGGCAAAATCATCAAGCCATATCCGGTTCTTCTCGATAAAGAGCTCATATTCATAATCGGTCTTTTTCTTGAATGTCCAAAAGGCCTTCCAGAGCAAGCCAATTTTGTATTGCTCGACAGCGGAATAGTCCACCTGATCGTTCCGAAAATTCGGTGTTCCCAAATCGTCGTTCGATACATATCCGTCTCTCACGAGAAATTCCGGACTGATCAGGAGCGGATTGCACGCGAATGCGGACGGGCTGTTATAGGGAGAATGGTGGCCCGGGTTGGTGACTGTCAGAGGTAGTATCTGCCAGAAACTCTGTCTACTTTCAGCCAAGAAGTCTACGAATTTATACGCCCATGGCCCAAGATCGCCTATTCCGAAGCGGGACGGCAGAGATGTTATATGAATGAGTATACCACTTCCTCGAGTTAGCATGATTTATCCCTTATCCGTATGCATTAAGAACCTAGTTCGCAGAATATTCGATTCTCATCGCGAAGAGAAGAAATCCAAATCCGAACGCGTTCAGAATTGCAGTCATACCCGAATCCACTCATGCTGAATACTTTTCTTGCCATTCATCCAGAATTCTCATGAATTCCTTTCTTCTTCACGAAATCCGGGCACTTCGCGCACCTTTTCTTTTCGATAAAGGGGTATTTTTTGCCCCTTTTCTTTCGAAGGACTTGCTTTGCATTCTCTCCGATATTTTGAGACAATGTGATGGCAAAACTTACTTGCTGGTAGCAGAGGTTTTATACGTCAATCTCGCAATGAGAGAAACACTCGGCAAAATCTGTTCTTCTGGCATGAAATGTGCCTAATGTACTATCGGTTTACAGAGCAACTAACTTGTCGGATAAACGTGGACTGTAATAATCATCGAGAGGGAATTCGTATTGGGCTGAGAGTGATCCGACTCCTTCTGCTTCAGTTCGGAAAAAGAAAGGAACGACATGCCTGATATACAGAAATCATCTCCCGAAGAGATACTTGCCAGAATAAACGAGCTGGGAAACGAGGAAGAATGGTTCCATTGCATCGACCTGGGCAATGGAATTTTCACCATGCGTGAGCCGGTGAAGCACCTTCAAACGCTATGGGAGATTCTGGACAAGCATATTCCACTCGATCTAACCGGAATGAGTGTACTGGACATCGGCTGCAACGCCGGATTCTTCAGTGTCGCGGCTAAGAATCGGAACGCACAGTACGTGCTCGGAATCGACACGTCTCCTGGATACTTAAGACAAGCCGAATTTGTGCGAGACGTCCTCCGACTGAATATCGATTATCGGCAGATGAGTGTATATGAGCTTCCGGTGCTGGAGCAGCAATTCGATCTAGTTTTTTGCCTGGGAGTCATTTACCACTGTTCCGATCCGTTTCTGGCTGCGAAGAACGTATTGGCGGCTACTCGCGATATCGCGATTATAGAATCTGCAGTAATGAAGCATGCTGAAAATGTGAATGACAGGCCGTTGTGGGAATTCGTGTTCCCGGGTTACTCCCATGTTCATGAAGAACGCTGCTACAACTGGTGGTTTCCCAATACGCAAGGTCTGGTGGCTCTATTCCGGTCTGCAGGGTTCAGATCCGTGGAACCGATCTTCGAATCCGAAAACCGGTGCTGCATTCTTTGCCGCGTGTAAAACAAGGAGGAACTTCTCAAGAGAAGTTCCTCCTTGTGGTTCTTCCAGTTCACCCGGAGCTACTTACTTCCCTTCAAGAGACTTGATAAGTCTTTCTCCACCTTTAAATACATTGAGCGGATCCCACCATCGGGTCTCGGTTTTTTTCTGTTCCGGCGGTTTTGTGGGTTCAGGCTTGGTTTCAGGTGGTTTCACCGGTTCGGGGGGCTTGGGAGCCGGGGCACTTTGCGGAATTGCGGGCTTTTCAGGCTCTTCTACGTGCGTTTTGGCGTCCGCTTTCCTGGGCATGAATTGAACCCGTCCCCATTTATTGGCTCTCCTGTCGAACGTATACACCGAGATGTTCTCCCCTTCGCGGCACTTTACCCACCATTCGTCGAATTCCGGTCGAAACTCCACGTCCATGATCTTGCCCGTGGTGGGCACTTCAAACAAGCTCATCCGCTCAGATTTCTTCTCCAGTGCGTGTGCACTTGATTCCAGCGAGAAAATAAGGAGGAAGAGACCGAGCGCACCAATCAACAGTAACTTTGTGGAAAACGAAAGAAGCTGATTCTGGGGCATAATACAAGCCTGGTCATTTTATTTATTTACTCTTGCCCATACAGCATAAACCGGATCGCTCGGAATTCCAAGGGAGCAGTATTTATCATCAACCGACCGCGGTTTGTCGGTTCAAAATAAAAACGACCGGCAGGGGGTGACCGGTCGATTACGCTATTTCTCTGTGCTGCCTTCTACATCACTGCAGATTCGATTCTTGATTGCGTCCGAAGACCAGACTGCAAGGGGTCCACACGCACCTCTGGGATCCATGCGGCACCGATAACCTGTGCCGGTTACCCCTTGGTTTTCAAGGAACTGCCAGCTATCTTTGAAATAGCAGCACTCGTCGTTGAAACACACATAGTGGATTTCTCCGCCCCATGACGACTCCAAGGGAGTCTCAATAGGATCCATTTTTTCGCCGCAATGCGGACATTCGGGCCCCTTCTCCATAGATAACCTCCTCGGTTGCGCTCCGGACGCGATTTCTCGCGGCAAAACGCGTTCTGGATGCCTATATGTGCATACCCAAGGCATTCTTCGTTATAGGTAACCCTTTCCCCACGGGTACGCAAGTGTTCCGGCGTTCAATTTCTCTCTACTTCATCAAGAATCGAACGAAACCATAGGAAGGAGATGTGTTTTCTGCTATTTTTAAGATCCGGCCCAACCTATCTGCCGACAACGAGGTAAGCATGAGTTCCGATCCCTCTCAGGATTCTCGCTTCGTTCCCGATCCCATCGAAAAAATTATTCTGAAAAGCATGAACGAAGGGGTCATCACTCTGGAGTGTACCGGAAAGATACATACTACCAATCCCGCAGCTCTGAAAATTCTTGGGTTCGAGCAAGAAGATCTCGTGGGACGACAGTTCTACGAAGTCTTCAGCGATCCACGGAATAGTGAATTTGCAGATACCTTCATGCACGCAGTCCAATCCGGTAAGAGGCAGTTGCACCCTGACGTTGAATATACTCGTGCAGACGGGCAAGTTGTCTATCTATCGCTTGCTCCGTCCTTTCTCGATTATGATGTATGTGTTCCGGACTTACAGAACGTTGTCGTGGTATTCAGGGATGTAACCGCGTTGAAATCCCTGGAGCAGATGAAACGCAGAGCCGTGAATCATCTTTCACACGAACTGAGAACTCCCCTTGCGATAATTACTGCATCCGTCGGAACGTTGGCAGCGGATGAAAGATCGACGGAAAAGCAACAAAAAGCCTTTGCCCGCGTTGAACGAAATATCAAGCGCCTCGCTGAACTCTCCGGTATCATCGAAGAAATCTTCAATCCACCGGTAATCGATCCGCAAACTATCCAAGTCCGGAGCACTATCGAAGAGATTCTCGCGGAATTACGTCTCCACTTCCTTCATCGGAGCGTTACAATCGGCACGTGCATAGGGTCCGACTTGCAGGTTGTGCTGGATCGCTCGCTGCTGGTCACTGTCATTAAGACTCTGGTGAAAAACTCCGTGGAAGCGGTTCCCAACGGAGGAGAAATACTTGTGACAGCCGAACGCGTGACCGGCGGCATGAGCCTAACGGTGCAAGACTGGGGAGTGGGAATTGCCATCGGTGACCGGGAATTCATATTTGACGGGTTTCATAACACGCAAATCACGGATGACTATTCCAGCAAACGACCGTACGACTTCAATGCCGGTGGAAAAGGGCTCGAACTGCTGCGGTTGAAGACTTTGGCCGAAGCGAGTCTCTTTCAGATTTCTTTTTCAAGCGCCAGGTGTCGCTACATTCCTGAGGACGGCGATCATTGTCCGGGTGATATTTCACTCTGCTCCCATATATCGGGAATCCGGGACTGCAAAGCCTCTGGAGGAACGACGTTCGGCGTACTTTTTCCTTCGATCTCATCGCAGGGATAATCAAATCGTTGCCGTAAAAGGAATCCATATGCACGAGTCTCTTCGAATGCGGCTTGACAGAATGTTCGCTCCGCGGTCCATCGCGGTAATCGGAGCAGGAGACACTCCCGATAAAGTGGGCCATGCAATTATGGACAGCATTGTTACCGGGGAATTTCCGGGCAACGTCTACCCTGTGCATCCCAGACACGAGAGTATTCTGGGTTACAAGGTGTTCAAAAAACTCGAAGATCTCCCCGAAGTCCCGGATCTCGCAGTAATCGCGCTGAATCAGCATTCCAGCGTGGACATTGCTGCCAGGCTACGAGACATGGGAGTTGGCGGAGCAAGCCTTGTTGCAGGCGGTTATGCCGAAATGGGCGCGCATGGGCTCGAGCTTCAGGCAAAGCTGCAACAAGCAGCGGGAGACATGCCCATTGTGGGGCCGAATACCCTTGGATTCCTGAATGCCAGGGCAAAACTCAATGTGACCTTTTATCCGCGTGTTCTCAATCCCGGATACGTCTCCTTTCTCAGCCAGAGTGGCGGAATAGGCCTTGGATTCAAAGGTCGCGCTGACGACGAAGGTCTTGGTATAGCCAAATGGATTGGTGTGGGAAACCGCTTGAATCTCGAATTTCACACGCTTATCGAATACTTGAAAGACGATCCTGACACCCGGGTGATCGGATTATTCACTGAAGGAACATCCGACCCCCGTGCCCTCATGAAACAAATCGCCGAAACCACACCGCACAAACCTGTTTTGGTGTACAAGGGAGGTCTTGGCAGTGATGCGGACCGTGTGACAGTGACTCACACCGGTGCGGCAGCAGGAGAGATGCGTATCTGGGAAGGCGCTCTTCAACAAGCAGGAGCAAGAACGGTCTCCTCAGTATGGGAGATGATTGCTCTCTGCAAGGCGCTTGCGATTGGGAGAATTCCTTTAGGAAAGAGGATTGCTATTTTCACTCATACTGCGGGCCCCAGCATCGTCGCGTGGGATGTGCTCATGAAAGAACCGGGGTGCGTTCTGTCCGAATTGGCTGCGTCTACCCTGGAAAGAATAGCAGGGATTCTCGGGCCGAGCGTTCCGGTTGTACACAAAAATCCAGTGGACGGTGCTGCTGGAGCATTCCTGACGAAACCGTTTCACGACATAGCAGAAGCAATTCTCATGGACGATTCCGTAGACGCGCTCCTGGCAATATTTTGCGAACACAAGAATTGGGTGTATCCTTCTGAGGAACTCATTGAGCTAGCACATCGCTTTCCCAAGCCTATTGTGGCATGCTTCATTGGTACGATCCGCAAAATCGAGCCGGATCGCAAGAGGCTCCATGAGGCGGGAATCCCCACGTACGTTCAACCCGAGGATGCAGCAATGGGTTTGCGTGCACTCCTGGAAAGACTGAATATCTCCGAGGCAAGGTCCGGAAACAGCGGCAGCCGGCATCCCCTTCTGGGCGTGACGAGTGCTTAATCACAAAGGGGATTTTTAGAATCGCAAGAAGACAACCTTTTGAAATATCCCACGAAAAGTGTATAAGCCCAAATAATCGTATGTCAAAAGGGACGATGAGAATGCAAAAAGCAAGATCGTCTTAAACCACTATAATTCCGTAAAATTAATGCGATCAATCCCATGAAACTGATGCAAACCCCGCGATCGATGGACCTGTCCATAACGGGTCGCTGCAATTTGCGATGCGCGTACTGTTCACATTTCTCCAGTGCCGGTGACGTTGCCGACGATTTACCCACTTCAGAATGGCTCACGTTTTTTGAAGAACTCAACCGGTGCAGCGTCATAGACGTCTGTCTTCAGGGCGGCGAACCGTTCGTTCGCTCGGATTTTTTCGAATTGGTGGATGGAATCGTAAAGAATCGCATGCGTTATTCCATTCTTTCCAACGGAACCCTGATCACCGATGAAATAGCGTCCTTTTTGAAAGCCTCCCGCCGGTGTAATTCAGTGCAGGTTTCCATTGACGGTTCCATACCGACAACCCACGATGCATTCAGGGGTGAAGGCAATTTCGTCCGTGCGTTGCGCGGGCTGCAGTTTCTTCTGAAACACGGAATTCAGGCGGTCGTACGCGTTACTATCCATCGTCAAAACGTGCACGAGCTGGAGAGAATAGCTGAATTTTTGCTGGAGGAGTTGGGGTTACCCGAATTCTCCACGAATTCGGCATCCTATTTCGGACTCTGTAGGAAGAATTCAGAACAGGTTCAACTTTCCGCAGCGGAACGCTCGATTGCTATGATAAAGCTGATGGAGCTCTCCAGGAAATATGACGGCAGAATATCGGCCCAGGCTGGACCGCTTGCGGAAGCTCGCCTCTGGCGCGGGATGGAGCAAGCGGCAGCGGGAAATGCAGGCAACATTCACGGTGGAGGATTTCTGACAGGATGTGGAGGCACTGAATCGAAACTGGCCGTGCGTGCCGATGGTGTTATCGTGCCCTGCCCTCAACTCCCGGATATCGAGCTTGGGCGGATCAATGAAGACGATCTCAAGGAAATCTGGCAGACACATCCGGAACTGAGGCGTTTTCGCAAGCGGCAGGAGATCTCTCTGGGAGATTTTGAGTTCTGCTACGGCTGCGAGTACGTAAATTTCTGTACCGGCAACTGTCCTGCTGCCGCACATGCAATTCTTGGGGATGCCTGGCATCCGAGCCCGGACGCATGCTATCGGGAATTCAAGAAGGCCGGAGGAAAATTACCTGAGGATGCGATCTAGCAGAGACATGTTCATCTACCGGTGAACGATAAAGCTCGTCCGACGAATCGGCCGAGCTTTATGCGGGGGGAGAAAGGGTATCCGGCAACCGGGGGTTAGAAGAGGAAGCCGACCTGGAGGAAGGCTCCGTCTATGGTGGTGCCGAATACCTCGGCCTGTTTGTCCTTTTTCAAATGAGAGTACCGATACCCACCTTGGACGATGCCGAAACGTCCTGTCTTAATCGGTATCAGATAGCTCAGCCCTACTTCAGCTTCATAGCCGATGCTGTCATTCAGGAAGGCGATGCCGCCTTTGCCGCTGAAAGCCAGGGTATTGCCGTGAAAATTCTTGAGACATCTGCTGAATTCGAGTCCGGTTACCGCCATATTCTTGGTATCGTTCCATACCACGGGCGAGGTTACGCCGGTTCCGATGGACAGCTTGTCCTGCACATTCAGCCAGTCCGCATACAGGTTGGTAAGACTGTGCTGAGTCTGGCTCAGGTTAAAGTAAATTCCCGCTCGATGCTCCACATGATCCCATTTTGACCGCACTTCAGTTGCCGACGCAAAGGTGGTCCCCATGAAGTTGAAAGAGGTTCTCGGGAAGCTCGTGGCTTCCTGAAAAATAGGAGTGAAGGAGTACCGAATTCCCCAGCGGGGTCTGAACTGATAGAGTGCATCCACAGACCACACTATGTTACCGCTTTTTTTCAGGCCCAGATGATCGTCGAAGTCCACCAGGGAGCTTTGGAGTCCCGCCACATCAAGCCCGCGGCGTACTTCACCCTGGATTCTTGCAAAGGTCACCTTGGGACCGACCATAAACTGGCCTTTCGCTGGTGTGGGTAAGAAGCAGTCTGCCCACCAGTTCATCGGATTAAGCCTTGAAAGCGCCTCGAACCTTGAAGTCACCCCGGGGTAGGGTCTGACCTTAATCGCTTCAGGAGTCGTCGGCTTCACTTTGGTGATGCCTTTGGCTCCCGGGGGGCAATCAAGACGTGCGCCGATACAAGGATCGTAATCAGTAGGCGAGGATTCGGCCCACGCGACAGTAGCGATCACTGTCACAAAAAGAGCGAGTACAAACACGAATTTCGGATAGTTTCCTAACATAACACCCTCCCTCAGGGTTCTAATGTCGTGCTGGGGTGGACTTTAAACAGATTCTCAACAATGTCAAGAAAAAAGATATTGGTTAATCAAATATTTATTTTAAAAAACTAGAAAATACTTAAAATAAATGAAAGGAGCTATCACATAACTACCTAATATTCCGATTCTTATTAACTTAAACTACGCCGCAATTCTTGTTCTCAAAAAATCAACCAAAATTTCAAACCACTATGCAGCATAGTTGATCCAAGCGCGGAGCGGCGCACGGATCTCTTTCCGGAAGATTTGCTCGTCAATTGAGAAACAAATCTATGCAACATATCAATATATCAGGTTTTTTCTACAAAACGGAATAAAGGAAAGCCTTATTGGAAGGAGGATTTTCTTTGAAGAAATTGCTCGACTCTTAGAGAACCATCTATTTAATCACGATATCTCAGCAAGTTATATCTCTTTTTAAAAGCCCCCTGGGAAGACAAGCGGATCCGGGTGAGACGAGATTAATCTATTTCGGTGTAATAATCAGGAGCAGGAGCGGGTTCCCGAGCCGCGAAAATACGAAAACTCGCTACCCCCCATTTTTGCAGACGAAATCGAACGGACGTCCAGAGGACTCCCAGGCCGTACACAACAGATCTCCGGAAATTGATGGAAGAAGCCTCGGGAAAGTACCGTGTCGGACAGGATATTTCCCCCACATTGAATTTGAAATAGATGGCTTGAGCGAGCATTTCATTATCGAACATGAAATCGTCGGAATTCTCGTGAATAGGCAGTTCTTCCAACACGGACCGGGAAAACGCGCGAAAGCCCGTGTGAAATTCGGAAAGCTTGGAACCGAGGAAAAGATTTTCAGCGAGTGTCAACATTCTGTTGAAGATATATTTGTACAACGGCATGCCCCCGCTTCTCGCTTTTCCTCCCAGGATGCGGGAACCAAGCACCACTTCGTATTCTCCGGACACCACCATTGCCGCCATTGCGGGAACCAGTTTGGGGGAATACTGATAATCCGGGTGCAGCATCACAATGACATCGGCTTCGGATTTCAGAGCTTCTCGATAGCAGGTCTTCTGATTCCGGCCATACCCGTAATTTCGGTCATGGAGAAAGCAGCGGATATCCAGTCCTCGTGCCAGGCACACTGTTTCGTCGGCAGAAAAATCGTCGACCAGAAGAACCTCATCCACAACGTCTCGATCCAGCTCAGACACTGTCTTTTCCAGTGTTGCGGCTGCATTGTACGCCGGCAGAACAACAATGATCTTTTTCCCGTTCAGCATGGCGGGCGCTTTTCCTCCGGATTATCCCATGCACACACTTTTGGTTGTCAGAGGCGAATCCTTCTTGTTTCTGATCTGAATCATCTGCGCGATTATAGATACTGCGATCTCTTGAGGTGTTTCGCCTCCGATAGGCAAGCCGATGGGAGCATGTACGCGCTCGATGCTTTCACGGCTGAATCCTTGTTTCATCAGCAGCTCAAATATGAGCTGTGTCTTTCTTCGCGATCCGATCATGCCAATGTATGCAGCAGGAGTATTCAGGCATTGAGCCAGCACTGTCTTATCGTGCGCATGGCCTCTTGTGACGATCACGAGATAACAGTCCTCGTTTATCTGAAGCTTGGACAAAGCAGATTCATAATCATCGAGTACAATAATTTCGTCAGCATCAGGACATTTTTCGATGCAGGCAAATTCCGAGCGGTCATCCAGGACGACCACTTTGAAATCCACGTACGCAGCCAAATGCGCTACACAAATCCCAACGTGACCCGCTCCGAAGATATAGACCGTTCCTGTGGGATGGAGCCATTCGAGAAATACAGGACTTGATAAGTCCGACACGTCCAATAGCTGAGCCGGCTTTAAGAGACGTTGAGCCGGCATGGCTTCCAGAGCCGATTCTTCTCCGGAGAATCCACCCCATTTCTTTCCTGCGCCATCGAGAAGCAGATGATTTATTGCACCTCCGGTACTTCCCGGGTTGGTTTGCAGAGTAGTGAAAAAGTATCCTGATGCTCTCTCTTTTTTAATCTCCAAGACTTTCCGAAAGATTTCCTGTTTTTTTATATCATCGGCAGAAATGAATTCTATAAGCACATCGGCTTCTCCGCCACAGATCATGTCGACGGACTGCGCATCTTTTCCCTGAAATGAGAAGTGCGCTCGATGGGAAGTCCCAGTATTCAATGCGTGAAGTGCAAATTCCTGCACCTGAGATTCGAAGAGGCCTCCGCCTATAGTTCCTACGGTTCCTCCGTCCTTTTTTACGAGAAATCGAGTCCCCACATGCCGGGGAGAAGACCCTCGAACACCGAGGATCGTTGCCACTACGAAATCCTGGACTTGCTCGAATTGCTCTGCAGCGGCTTTCCAGATTGCCGTCATTGCTTCACCACCTGAATGGAAGAATGTATGCGTGTTTTGGTCATTATAGGAAGTCTAGGGTAAGTAGTGCAGCGGATTTTGTCAAGAAGGGGATTCGGTGCACTTCTGAAGCTCGACCGCAAATTGTTTCAATGTTCTGTGCTTTCGTCTGAGTTGTCGTTTTTCGATTAGAAAAACGACAACTCAGACGAATATTAAAAGTTTTTTGGAGGCGTTTGGGGACCCTTTTTTACCAAAAAAGGTTCCCCAAGTCTTATTCTTCACGTTTGCCGCCCAGCAGTATCCTGATTTCCTGCAGCAGGTCAGTTGCCAGCATCGGCGAGTTTCCGACCTTTTCCAGAAGGCTGTCCGCAGCCAGACCGTGGAGAAAGACACCAAAGGGGATAGCCTCTTCGGGAGGGATATTCTGGACAAGCAGCCCGCCGAGGATTCCGCTCAGCACATCGCCTTGACCGCCGGAAGCCATCCAGGAATTGCCGGTGGTGTTAATCACAATCATGCCGTCAGGTGATGCGGTTATAGTCCCCGCTCCCTTGAGCACTACCCAGACCCCGAAATCCACGGCAAACTTCCGTGCTGTTCCGATCCTGTCCTCTTGCACTTCCCGCGGACTCTTGCCAGTAAGCCGTGCCATTTCTCCGGGATGAGGAGTCAAGACTACTTTTGCTTCAGTGGACTTGAGTATATCCATACGTCCCGAAAGGGCATTCAGGCCGTCCGCATCGATCACCAGCCATCCTGTATAGGATGACAGGAATCTCTGCACCATCTCGGGAATATCGTATTCCGTGGAAAGTCCGGGGCCGAGAACAACGCAGCGTTTGCCTTCAGCCAGATCAAGCAAGCGTTCCAGAGCAGTTATCCCAAGAAATCCCGGGACAGATTCGGGAAGAGGCGCTGTCATCTCTTCCGTGAGTTTTACTTCGAGAATCGAGTTCAATGCCGCGGGAACTCCAACGGTGACAAGCCCTGCCCCAATCCGTGAAGCTGCATGTGCGGCCATTGCAGGAGCTCCGGTTTTGCCCGGCGAACCTCCAATGACGAGCAGATGTCCGAAAATCCCCTTGTGGGCTTCGGGGTTCATGCGCAGGCCATAGTAGGTCGCCGCGTTGGGACTTGAATACAACATTGCTTGCGGAGGATTCTTCTCTATTGCGGGTAGCGGTATGGAGATATCGACGACTTCGATATCGCCGCAGTAAGCAATTCCGGGGTATACGGCCATGCCCACTTTTTTAAAGCCGTACGTGGCCGTGATATCGGCCTTGACTGCACACCCCAGGATCTTGCCCGTATCCGCATCCAATCCGGAAGGCAGATCGACTGCCACCCGAATTGCTTGCGATGAGTTTATCTCAAGAATGGCATCTCTGTACGGAGAACGGACTTCGGAATTCAAGCCGGTGCCAAGAATTGCGTCCACAATCACTTCGCTCTCGCGCCATTTTCTGGCCGCCACATTCATGGATTCCGAATCGGTGACGTGAAAAATACGCGATGTCATATGCTCCAGGATTTTCAGGTTGATCAGCGCGTCGCCCTGGATTTTGTCGCGAGGACTCAGAAGAAATGTCTCGACTTCGGCTCCGTGATTGATCAGATATCGGGCAATCACGTAGCCGTCTCCACCGTTATTCCCGGGACCCGCGACAACGGAAACCTTCAAATCCTGAAGATCTGGTCCGAGTCGCGTTTTCATAATGTGAAACGTTGTTCGACCGGCATTTTCCATCAGCACTATCCCGGGAATGCCGTATTCCTGAATCGCAGTAGCGTCAAAAGCCCTCATTTCCTCAGCAGTTACAAGATACATTGCAGATTTCTCCGGTCGAGAGGAGCCGTTGGTTTATTTCACTGTGCAACCACCTTCGAAGATTTTCCGGGATGCAGGAATTCACAGGAATAGCCTGAGCACAGCATATTGTACCGGCCGATTTGTTCGAGTGTTACCAGACCTTTCAACTCACCGCCGCGTAGCACAGGAACTGCTCTGATACCGGTGTTCTGCATTTTATGAAAAACCTCTGTCAATGGAGTGTCTTCCACTGCGGTGGCAAAGTCCTTGATCATAAAACTAGTAATAGGAGCAGACGGGCCCTGTTCGTGAAGCCCGTTCACGAGCATATCTCGAGTAACCAATCCCACCAGACGTCGGTCATCCACCACAGGAAAGTCGGACTGAAATCCCCTGGTGAACAGTGCTGCAAGATCGCCGAGTGTTGCGTCGGGCGAGACCGCTTCTATGTGAGTGATCATGGCCGCTCCTGCCGATGCTTCCCCAAGCGACAGCATAATGCCCGAGTAACGTTCTTCAGCTTCCGCTCCGAGGTACACGAACAGAGCAATGAGCAGCATGAAAAAATTCATGGTAAATATTCCCAAGAAGAACAGGAGAATAGCGAAAACCTGGCCGACTCCCACCGCAATTCGTGTCGCGGTGTACTTGGATAGATAAAGAGCCAGAAATCCTCGCAATATCCTTCCACCATCCATGGGAAACGCCGGAAGGAGATTAAAAATCGCCAGCACGAAATTTACCGCGGCGAGTTGAGCCAGCAGGCTTTTTTCCACGGAAAGATCCCGCAGACTCACACCCGTTCCGAAGAGTTCAGCAAAGAACCATAAAGAGAAACCCAGGATCATACTTGCTGCCGGTCCTGCTACGGAAATCAGGATCTCCTGGGTCGGGTTTTCGGGCGGATTCGGCATACGGGCAACCCCACCGATAGGAAGCAACGTAATATCAACGACTTCTATGCCGTAGTGGCGGGCTACGAGAGAATGACTGAGTTCGTGGAAAACGACTGACGCGAAAACCAGAACGACGAATACTACTCCCGCGAGTCCGCCGATTCCGATCACGGAAACTCCCACAAAATAGATGAGAATCAGCAATAATACGAACGTCAGATGAACCTTAACGGGTATTCCCATAATGGAGCCGATTCTGAATGACCATCTCATATGAAGTGCCTCCTCACTGTGCTTAATCCTTTGGGGGGCTCTACGCGATCAGAGATTTCCGGGGGATGCTTGATTCGCGCAGTATTGTATGTGCCCGTAGCCAGGAATTTATTCATTCTATTATCATATATTGACACACCGGTCAGCCGGTCGGTTTTGCACGAATAACAGATTTGTAGTAATCTCATGAGAAAATGGTTTATTCCGTCAGCTCAGGTCAGAATGAAAGCATCGGCTTTGCCAACCGCCATACGTGATCTTGACATGGCGGGCACGGCCACGGTAGGGGTCCCGCGAACACGGGGGATGCCTGCCCTTCCCGGGATGACCGTCACGGAGGCCGGTTCGTTGCCGGGCACCCACAAGGGATGCCCCTACAGATGCGCATCGGGAGGGATCCTCGGTACAGGAACAGCCGTTGCGCCCGAACTTCTCACTGAGTCGGGCTGAACTAAGGGCATAATCCATTTGAAAAAACTCATATGACGCTTACAGAGGTAGCAGTGATACCTATTGGAGAAGCCCAGCAGAAAGTATTGGAAGAAATCCCGGTCTTGGGCAGGGAACGGATCCATATTCTCGAGGCACTCGGAAGGGTGCTCGCGCAGGAAGTGGCAGCAATCAGGGATGTTCCCTCTGCAAACAATTCCGCAATGGATGGTTATGCATTACGCCACGAAGATATCGCGGGGGCGGAAGCGTCCAATCCTAAAAGAGTGAAGCTCATAGGAGATTCTCCGGCAGGAAGACCTTACCTGGAACCCATAGGACCGGGTGAAGCCGTTCGCATTATGACGGGGGGCCTGATACCTCCGGGCGCGGACACGGTGATAATGCTGGAAGATACCGACAGGGACGGCGATTATGTGATTTGTTCCAACGATCCGGGCAATGGCGCACACGTCAGACCTCGTGGCGAAGACGTGCAAGCAGGCGAAGTGGTCTTGCCGGCAGGAACTATTGTCAGGCCGCCTGAAGTCGGTATGCTGGCAACCCTGGGGCATGCATACGTGCAAGTGCATCAAAGGCCTCTTGTCGCAATTCTCTCTACGGGCGATGAACTGGTCGACCTGGACGAACCCTTCACTGACGGCAAAGTGGTCTGCTCTAATTCCTACAGTCTAGCAGCGCAGGTTGCGGAGTGTGGAGGGATTCCCCTTTCCCTGGGAATAGCGACGGACAACGAATCCGATCAGCGTGCCCGGATTTCAGAAGGTTTGCGAGCTGACGTGATCCTCACTTCGGGCGGCGTTTCGGTTGGTAAATACGATCTGGTGAAAGATACGCTTACCCAGCTTGGAATGCGCGTCAAATTCTGGAAAGTCGCCATGAAACCGGGAAAACCTCTTGTCTTCGGGACCATAGGTAACAAGCCGGTATTCGGGCTTCCCGGCAACCCGACATCTGCCATGATCTCATTCGAACAGTTCGTGAGGCCCGCACTTCTCAAAATGATGGGTCACACGAATCTGTACAGACCTCTGGTAAATGCGGTTCTTGCTCAGGATATCAAAGTATCCCCTGGGCGGCTCCATCTCGTTCGCTGCAAGCTTTTCGACAAGGATGGAACAATGATGGCTGTGGCCACTGGAACGCAAAGCTCCGGGGCGTTGCGGTCGATGGTCCTCGCTGATGGTTTGTTGGTGCTGCCTTCAGAGCGCTCACCTTTTTCCGCAGGGGATTCGGTCAGCGTCCAAGTGCTGCACAGCACTCCTCTGAGTTCCCATTCGCCGTATGAGTAGGCCTGTTGGGCCGGACCTCATACTGATTCGAAATCAAAGAAGGAAAATTCGGGGAACCTTTTTTCTTTGCCTCAGCAAGTTTCAATGACAGCTTTGTTATGAAGTTTTGCCGAGGTATTAACGTCCTGAAGGGACGTACCACCGGTAGCCACGGGTGCAAGAGACTGTCTCAGAAGTCGAAATTTGTCCCAGATCGTGGCACGAAATTCTTATCATCTTCACGGCCTGATTGTAGGGGCGCCTCTCGTGGGTGCCCGGTAGTGACCGGCCTCCGTGCCGGTCATTGCGGGAGGGCAGGCACGAGACCTGCCCCTACAAGGATGATGAATCGTGGCACGATTTTTGTGCGTTCGAGACTTTTGAGACAGTTTCGCAAACCCGTGGGCATTGGGCGCTGAAGGACGGAGACCCTAAAGGGGTCGACCATTCTGGATTTTCATCAAGCTGGACATTTTGATGTGGATTGGCATCCATGAATGTTGATGGTTTGTGAACCCTTCCAGGGTTCCACAGAGCTGGTTAAACCGACTTTTTTCCATGGGTTGCATCCCGCGTCCCGCGGGACTACCATTAGACCGCCCCTCTGGGGCTCTTGCCGGCCCATTTGCTCGCCCACGTCCAAATTACAATGGCTGAGCAAAAAGTACAATCCATTTACAAGAAAAGTTCTCCAAATCTAATGCTTTGAAAGTATCAGTCAGTTAATATGCATCCTTCATAAGGACCAAAATCGGCCGGCACGGAGGCCGGCCGCCACCGTCTGATAGCGGTCTTCGATCAGGCCTCGGCATCTGCCTTTTCGAGATAGTTCAAGACGTAATCGCGAATACCGCTTTCCAGGGTAAAGAGCTTGTCTCGAAAACCGGCAAACTTCAGCTTCGTTGTTTCTGCACAGGTATGGTACTGATATTTCTTTTCCAGCCCTTCAGGCATATCTATGTATTCAATATTCACCGGCAGATCGAGCGCAGAGAATACGCCTGCCGCCAGATCGTTGAAGCTTCGCGGCGTGCCGGTTCCCGCATTGAAAATGCCATTTACTTCGGGACGTTCCAGAAAATGGAGCGTAATTTTCACCGCGTCCTTGACGTAGATGAAATCCCTTACCTGCTCGCCGTCTTTATATTCGGGCCTGTATGATTTGAAGAGCTTCACTTTTCCTGTCTTCTTGATCTGAAAAAAGGAACGGATGACAACGCTGCGCATATCGGCTTTGTGATACTCGTACGGTCCGTATACGTTGAAATATTTGATCCCCACCGCTGTCTTCAGGATTCCCGTCCTGAGAGCCCACCAGTCGAAAAGCTGCTTTGAGTAGCCGTACATATTCAAGGGGAGCAATCGGGCCACGGCTTCATGATCGTCGGAATATCCCTGAGCGCCGTCACCATAGGTTGCCGCGCTTGACGCGTAGATGAATCTCACGCCGCGCTTTCCGGCAAATCTGGAAGCTAATTTCTGAGAAAACTGAAAGTTGTTTTCCATGAGATAATCGGCATTCTTTTCGGTTGTGGAACTGCACGCTCCCAGATGAAAAACCGCCCAGATTCCATGGTCGTAGAGACCCCTTTCGAGCCGCACGAGAAAATCATCCTTGTGTTCGTAATCGACAAATTTCAAGTCCAGGAGATTCTTCCATTTCTCAGTTTGGCCGAGACGATCGACAATGAGGATGTCGTCTTCTCCTGCTTCGTTCAGGGCTCTCACTATGTTGCTTCCTATGAATCCGGCGCCTCCGGTTACGATGATCACTGCAAACCTCTCGAAATCATGTTCGTTCATTCGTTTTGGTGGTCGTGTATCATACGCATCTTGTGTCCCGCAAGCAAAGAAGGAAATTCGAGGCCTCGGACTTGTTCCCGGCGGTCGTGATCGAGTAGCATAGCGTACACATTCGAACGGAGTACAAGTATGATCGTTCATAACAGTTCAATCAGTCTTCGGACCGAAGGGTTCTCGGATTGCCGGAATATCACCGAGGAAGTGGAAAAAGCAGTGCATGCTTCGGGTGTTCGGGAAGGCCTGGCTACAGTAATGGTGACAGGTTCCACAGGCGCGATCACTACCATAGAATTCGAGTCCGGAGCAATAAGCGACTTGAAGCAAGCTTTGGAACGACTTGCTCCGACAGACATTGAATACGCGCACAACCTGAGATGGCATGATGGAAATGGATTTTCCCATGTGAGGGCAGCTCTCATGAAGCCTTCTCTCAGTGTTCCGATAACCGAAGGTACATTGTGCCTGGGCACATGGCAGCAGATCGTGCTCATGGATTTTGATAACCGGCCTCGAAACAGGTCCGTGATGATTCAGGTGATGGGAAAATAATGGTTCGCAACAGCCGTACGTGCGCGCAAGGAGCACAAGCGTGAAAGCACTTGTTTTCGACGGAAATCTTTCTTTGAAAGACCTGCCGGTACCCGAACCTTCGCCTAACGAGGCACTCGTCAAAGTGCTCACGGCAGGTATTTGCAAGACTGATGTTGAAATCAGCCGCGGGTACATGGATTTTCAAGGGGTTTTGGGCCACGAATTCGTCGGCACTGTGGAACAGTCTCCCGACCCTGAACAACTGGGAGAGCGCGTTGTGGGCGAGATCAATGCCGGATGCGGAACCTGCTCGTGGTGCAAAGCAGGCATGGAACGGCACTGCCCCAACAGGACGTGCCTCGGTATTCTCGGGCGGAACGGCGCAATGGCAGAATACCTGACGCTGCCACCATCCAATCTCATCTCCGTTCCCGAGAACCTTGCCACCGAAAGGGCGGTTTTTGCCGAACCCCTTGCCGCTGCCCTTGAGATCCTGGAGCAGGTCCACGTCAAACCGGCAGATGAGGTGCTCGTCATTGGAGATGGAAAGCTCGGGCTGCTCGTCTGTATGGTATTGAGATTGACCGGATGCAAGCTGCTCCTCGTGGGCAAGCATCCGGAGAAGCTGAAGTACTTTCAAGATCTGGGCGGTTCAACCGCGCTTCTTCACGAATTGGCCGACACTCGGGACAAATTCGATGTTGTCGTTGAAGCTTCCGGAAGTCCCGGAGGATGGAAGCTTGCTCTCGATCGAGTGAAACCTCGCGGTACCCTGGTCCTGAAAAGCACGTACCACGGGTCCCTGGAATTCAACACAGCGCCCCTGGTGATCGACGAAATCACCGTTGTCGGATCGAGGTGCGGTCAGCTTGCCCCTGCATTGAGAGTCATGAGCCAGGGCCTCGTGGATCCGACCCCCCTGATAAGCGGAACATTTCTGTTGACTGAGGCGGAAACCGCATTCGTGAAATCGCAGGAACCCTCAAGTATGAAGGTTTTGTTGAAGATTGGTTCCTGATCGGGACTGGTAGTCTGTTGGTAAAAGTCCAATTACGACATGTTCGGGCAATTGCCCGGGGAACGCGAGTAGTGTTTCACCTCTTCGCGACTCTCACAAACCTAATAGTTACGCGGGGTAGAGAAGATCTTCTCCTGTGCTCATGATAACACTGACTTTCAAAATCCCCCCCTTTATTAAGGGGGGATTGGCACGTGCCTTCTTAACCCCCCCTTTTATAAAGAGGGGAGGGGGTAACCATTCAGTTGTAAGCGGGCACTAGCAATTCTGCGCCCTGAAAGGGCGGCCCGATAGTAGCCACGGGTGGTCAACCCGTGGACACCGGCACGCCCACAGGCATGGTTCAACGACCCTGAAAGGGTCGACCAAAAGGCAAGGATTCTCGAATGTCATTGTTAGACCCTTTCAGGGTCCTGAAGACAAAGGACTTGCCGTATCACTTCCGTGGGTTTGCACCCACGGCTACTGTTGAGTAGCCCCTTCGGGGCTATAGAACTCTTTTCCACGCGTAACTGAATGCTTACGGGAGGGGGGATTTTTCCCACGCATAGCTGAATGGATATTGTATGGTTACGATTAAATCAGTTCTGACTTGATTTTTCTTCATTCCATAGATAGAATACCGTCCACGAGGTGTGATAATGAGACGTGCCGTACTTATACTCGTGATTGCGATTTTCGCCGCAGGCTCAACTGTGTGGGCCCAGAATTTTCCCGATCAGCAGTCGAATCAGCCTCAGAGAGTCACGGGTAATACGGCAGCGCAACAAAAAATGTTTTACGGATACATACCTCCTGCCCCCATACGACATACCTGGCCGGGCGGTTACCGCGTTATCTTTCACGAGCTCGGTAATACGCTTATGGAACACATCCTGGGTCACTATTAATCCGATCGTTCGTTTCAAGAATTACATCGGGAAATCTCCTTTTCGCAGGAACGTTCCTTAAATTGCACCTTTGATACGGTATGTTTTTCCAACGGGGGAGAATGCGAAGCCAGAATGCCTGTTGTCTCCAATTCCACCTATACCGCGCCGCTTTTATTCAGGAATGCTCATGTGCAAACAGTATATCCTTCTCTGTTTCGTCGAGTTACCGGTGTTGAATACACCAGGAGAAGGATTACTACGCCCGATGATGATTTCATCGACATCGATATTGCTTCCGTGGGAGCTCGGAAAGCGGGAATAATACTCCACGGCCTGGAAGGGAATTCCGGCAGAAGCTACGTCCTGGGAATGGCACGGGTGCTCACCAGGAACGGCTGGGACGCCATAGCTATGAATTTCCGCGGCTGCAGCGGAGAATCCAACAAGCTTCCCCGGTTTTACCATAGTGGAGATACCGATGACCTGAGCACGGTCTTAACAAATGTGGAAGAGATCGATGCATACGAAGAGCTTGCTCTCATCGGATTCAGCCTGGGAGGCAACCTCATCCTCAAATATCTTGGGGAGCGCGGAACCAATGTTCACGAAACAGTCAAGCGATCGGCGGTCTTTTCCGTACCCTGCGATTTGTGTGCAGGAGCGAGAAAGATCGGTTCTTCGGGCAACCGGCCTTATATGAGTAGATTCCTCCGCATGTTACGAGAAAAGATTCGCGCCAAAATGGCGATCATGCCCGGTCGCATTAACGATAACGGATACGAATCCATCAAAGACTTTGAGGATTTCGACAACCGCTACACTGCACCCTTACACGGATTCAAGGATGCCGAAGATTATTGGCTCCAGTCGTCCTGCAAGCAGTACATTCCTGAAATCAGCGTCCCCACTTTGCTCGTGAATGCGCAGGACGATCCGTTTCTTACCCCGGAATGTTATCCGCTGGAAGAAGCTGCGCGCAACGAAAACTTCTTTTTCGAGATTACGCGGCATGGCGGCCACGTGGGGTTCGTAGCATTCAACGCGTCACGTCAGTATTGGTCGGAATTGCGGACCGCAGCATTCTTGAACGGCAATTCGTGATAAGACGGTATGTACAGGGGAGCGAGAATTGCGTCTCATGATATGGGCAATTGTGGCAGTTGCCAAAATTAGTGACGGCTTGAAGATTAGGAATAATGGTAGGTGCCGTGCCTCAGTGCCGACACATCTTCAACATGACCAATGATATCAATAGAATGGACCGGCAGGGACGCCGGTCCCCACCTGTAGCTTCTATTGAAGATCGGATAAACCTCAAAAATTTTCGGCAATCACTCTATACGTCACTCTCTACAATGCGTTTCACTATTTTCGTGATAATTCTCGCTGTCGCGCTTACAACCGGAACTACCTTCTGGTAGTCCATCCTTTTCGGCCCCACCACGGCAATGCTTCCCAGACACGATTTCTTTGTTCGTATGGGGTAAGCGACGATAGAGCATGTGTCCAGCTCGCCGACTCCGTGCTCTGAACCGATCAGTATCTGAATTCCCTTTGCCTGTAAGGTCTTATCCAAAATTTTTAGAAAATTGCTCTTTTCCTCGAATGCGACCAACACGGCTTTCAGTTTTTCGATATGAGCAAATTCCGGGTCTTCGAGAATGTTGATCTGGCCCTCTATAAATACCTCTCTGGTTGCGCCCACCATTAGAATGGAATGTCCCAAACGAAGAACCTTTGCCAGCATGGCATCGACTCTCGTTCGTTCCAGGTTCAGTTCATTCTCTATGCGCTCCCTGGCTTGCCGCAAGTCCAGATCCTTCAGCATATCGCACAACATGCGGCTGTAACGCTCCAGAGTCTCCTGCTTGATCCCGTCCTCATCGAAAATAATCTTATTGTGAATAATTCCCGCGGTGGATACGAGAACCACCAGAATTTTGTCTTCGGCAACTTTTATGAAATCAATAGATTTGAATGTGTAATCAGCAGGAGGAGAAGCAACAACGCCTGCCTGCCGCGAAAAGCCTGCCAGAACCCCTGAAGACTTCCTCAAGACGTCGCGTATGTCGAGACCGGCATTGCCCAGCAGAGTCTCGATCATGGCTTCTTCTTCGGTTTCCAGTTTTCCCGGTCGCAGCAGGACATCCACGTAGAACCTGTACCCGAGATCGGTTGGAACACGGCCCGCACTCACATGGGGTTGAGTGATAAACCCCGAGTCAGTAAGGTCGCTCATGATATTGCGAATAGAGGCCGCGGATAACCCTATTTCCCGCCTCTTTGAAAGAGTGCGGGAACCTACGGGTTCTCCGGTGGCAACGTATTCGGAAACGATCGCTTTCAGGATCTGCTCCGAACGGTTTTCAAGACGGCCCATGAAATCATCCTCGCTTTTCCACGTTCATACAACATTAGCGTCGCAAAGGGTGTGCGTCAAGGGAAACCACGAGGAAATTCAAACCAGGCGTTGGCAGAGACACCGGATTTGCATCGCGTTTCGCTAGATTCGTGATCCTTGCCAGATTTCCCGTCTCTGACTGTTTTTTCGGGGGATTCGAATGGTTGGGTTATCTACCGGCTTTTTCTTGACAAAAATATTAGGATCATATATAGGTTAGCCAACTTTGCTTATGTAGGTTATAGCAAAAGCACGCTAACGCTTTAAATGAAGATGAAAAAACTACTCATAACAATCTGGCTCACCTTCCTGTGCTTTATGCTCATGGGCAATGTCCACGCCTGGGAAATCCCCCCGTACCTGAGGATCAACTCAGGTGCTCGTATGTGGTTTTCAAATCTCCAGGGCGACTTGATCCAGCCAAACCGTTCCAAAATCGATTTCTCGGATGCGTTGGGACTGAGCACAGAACGGCTGGCCTGGGAAATATTCGGCAGTTTGCGCATTGACAATATCCACGTCTTCAGATTCCGCGCGGAACCGTTCACCAAATATGAGTCCAGCAACGGTTCTTACCAGGCCATTCGGGATTTTCGGTTCGGGTATGATCTGGATTTCTTTATGTCTCCTCAGATCCTTTTCGGCGGCAACATCGAGGTATCGGCTCTGTCGCTGGAAACCAACGTGAGTGATGCGATCGTCGGAGGCATTACCTACAATTACAACGAGAAACGCACTCGCGCTGTTCCTTTGTTAGGGCTTCACGGCACGTTCTTCCCGGTCATGGATTCCATCGCCTTAAGGCCTCAATTTTCAAGTCGATTCGGATGGTGGAATTACGAAAGTCTGGAGTCCTGGGATTGGGAGATTGCAGCAGCGGTAGATATTCCGATAAATCGTCTGTGGACGTGGGGACTCAGCGGAGGATTCAGATTCTGGCACAACAAGATGAAAAGAGAGGTGGATACGGTTGATTTGAACCGCAACGGCTTCTTTCTCGAGACAACTTTGCTCTTCTGAGCCGCCAGCGTATACGCCTTTCCTCGTATCTTCAGCAGACAATGATTATCTTGAGATTTCCCGCTTTTTTCTCTGAAAATAATCGCAGATAACAACCTGAGAGTTTTTCCGGACAACTGCTCAAGGAGAGTCGTCCGGAGTTGCGCATTCTACAATGTATCCGCTGTCCTTCTGGTGCTGTATGCTCTGGAATGAATGATTTCAGCGGTGTCTATCAGCTTAGCGATCCTCTGTCGTAGGATTGCTTCAATTCCTTCCGGATTGCATAGCGCCTTGCTGCAGGATTCTTTCCTGGACGCAGTTGAAAACCCGCGTCAATATCTCACCTGCGCTACCCAGCATGAGTATATCGGTAACCTGTTTGTGCATAGCCGATGGTTCCATATTGATCTCAATGACTTTGGCGGGCGGATACTTGAGCTTTACGGTAAGAGGAATCTGGGCAGCGGGAAACACCTGCAGCGATGTCCCGATTACCAGCAGCACGTCACACTTTTGTGATTGTACCTGAGACATCATGAGCGATTTTGAGCCAATCGGCTCCCCGAAGAAAACTGCATCGGGTTTGAGCAATCCCCCACATCGGGTACATCGGGGCACATCCTCATCGCCATTATCCAGCCTGCTTTCCACATTTGAAATCGGCTCGACCATTTTGCATTTCATGCAGATGGCTCTGAGAAAATTACCATGAAATTCTACGACTTCAACCGAACCGGCTTTCTGGTGCAGGTTGTCCACATTCTGCGTGATAATGCATTTGACGATTCCCATTTGCTCCAGTTTGGCCAAAGCGAAATGCGCGGCATTCGGTTCTGCCGAAGCGAGATCGAAATCACCGGATGCCTTCATTTGAAGGTGCAGACGCCAAAATCGGCCGGGATTCTGCAAGAACCGATCTATGGAGAATTCGCCCGGGTCCACTCGCGACCAAAGTCCGCCCGGACTTCTGAAATCCGGAATTCCCGATTCCGTGCTTATGCCGGCACCAGTGAGCACAACGGCATTGACAGAGGTGGCGAGGCAATCTGCAACTTCCTGTATTATTGTTTCCATAAGAACTCCTTGCACGTAACTTAAATTCAAAAGTCAATCACGTGCGATGAGATAGTTTTTATTCTTTTTTGAAAAAATCCGTTTCCCGATAATACGCGGAAAACCCCGTTCAAACGGCACTCGGACCATGAGAATACTGTTTCCACGTTATCAGATTTTTGTACCTGTTGGAAGTATACTGTTGGATGCATTCGCGTTATCACAATACGGATTCTCTTGAAGGAAGGCTTCAGCAGAGATGGTTACCCCTTGACACAGGCGCGAGGTCAAGATTATGTTCAAAAGATAAGTAAAGAATTTGTGTCCGTTCCGGATAGGAACAAGAAATGCCTATGTACGAAGATCGGGAAACAATAGAAAAAGTTCTGAACGGCGATTACGATGCTTTTGAGGGGCTGGTGGAAAAATACCAGGCCAGAATATACCGACATTTGAAAAAAATGGTAAAAGACGGCCATCTGGCTCAAGATCTGCTCCAGGAAACTTTTCTCAGCGCCTACAAAGGATTACCCGGGTTCACGGGGTCGTCGTCGTTTTCCACCTGGCTTTTCAGGATAGCTACAAATACGGCTTTAATGTATCTTAGGAAAAACAGGCCGGACAGTATCGAATATGACGATGAAATTCGTAATCAATCGAATTCTCCTCTCCCTCCGATTTCTTCGGAATTCGTAAACACGCCACTCGAAATTCTTCTTTCGAATGAAGGCAGAAAGAAAATTGAAGAAGCAATTGACGAACTTCCAGCACTGTATCGATCGGTGATTGTCCTCAGAGACGTTGAGGGATTCTCTCTCGAGGAAGTGTCAAAAATCATGGATTCTTCCATCGCTGCCATAAAATCTCGACTGCATCGTGCAAGGAATTCGGTTCGGGAAACCTTGACTTCATATTATATGGAGAGAAACCTTTCCTCGGACCGACGAGAGGCCTAAATTATGAAAACCTGCAAAGAGTTTTGCGATTGCATATCTGACTATTTGGATGGAGATATGAGCGAGGATATGTGCAGATTGCTGGAAGACCATCTTGACAGGTGTCCTCCTTGCCAGCTCATGTATCAATCTCTTGCCACCACTGTTGAGATTTGTTCCAAATCGATGCCGGCGGAAATACCGGATGACGTGAGGGAAAATCTAAGACGTTTCCTGAGGGAACATTGCGGGCAAGATTCATGTGAACCTAAGAAAGGAGTTTGATAAATGTCGGATAACCCGAACCTTCTCAATGTCTCGGATGGCGATTTCGATCAGGAAATCCTTAAATCGGAAGTTCCTGCACTCGTGGATTTCTGGGCTGCCTGGTGCGGTCCCTGCCGTACCGTAGGGCCCGTTGTCGAAGAATTGGCAACGGAGTATGCGGGAAAAATCAAAGTTGCAAAGCTCAATGTGGATGAAAACAAAGACACTCCCATGAAATATGGGGTCAGAGGTATACCTACACTCATGCTGTTCCATAATGGTCAGGTAGTGGACCAGATCGTGGGGGCTGTCCCCAAAAGCCGCATCAAGGAGTTACTCGACAAGGTCTGATGCCCATGACAACAGAACTTATTATCTTGGGTGGCGGGCCGGCTGGATTAACGGCCGGCATTTACAGCACTCGGGCGCGTATTTCGACTATGCTGCTGGAAAAAGGAATTCCCGGCGGCCAGATGACTGCCACCGAGTATGTGGACAATTATCCGGGATTTCCAGAGCCTATCCTCGGAATGGATCTGTCCAAGAAAATGGAAGCGCAAGCTGTCAAGTTCGGGCTCGATATTCGGTATGGAGACGTCAAATCGGTTCTCCAGGTGGATGATGGATTTTCCATTATCACCGATTCCGATGAGACGTTCCATTGTCGGGCTGTGATTGCGGCTACCGGCGCGTCTCCTATGAAGCTTGGTATTCCTGGTGAATTGGAACTGGCGGGCCGCGGAGTGAGTTATTGTGCCGTCTGCGACGGGCCCTTCTTCCGCGAAACAGAGCTCGCAGTCGTAGGAGGCGGAGATTCCGCGGTAGAAGAAGCTGTGTACCTTACCCGTTTCGCTTCCAAGGTTCACCTTATCCACCGCAGAGATCAGTTGCGGGCCTGCCATGAAATTCAGGAAAAAGCGTTCAGCGAACCTAAGATCTTGGTGCATTGGAATACGATTCCCGTTGAGATTCTCGGAAATAAAGAAGTCACCGGCATCAGATTACGGTCCGCCTCGGACCAGACAGAGTCGGTGTTGCCGATCTCGGGCGTATTCTTCTATGTAGGTCTCAATCCTAATAGCTCCGCGTACGCCAACCTTGTAGAGACCGATCAAAGGGGATTTATCGTCACGGATGAACGCATGGTCACATCTGTTCCCGGATTTTTCGCGGCAGGGGACGTGAGGTCAAAAATACTCAGGCAGATCAGCACCGCAATAGGAGATGGAGCAATAGCAGCTTATAGTGCTCAGCACTATTTGGAACATGGCGCCTCATCCCTTCGCAGAACCAGTAATCGCGCTTCATAAATCTTCCAACGGCTTTTGCTGTTTTTGATTATTTCGGAGAGCCTCGGCTGAGTTTGCACCGCAAGATCTGAAAGTCAGTTATGGAAAAAAGAAGAGCACGAATGTTCGTGCTCTTTTATTATATCCATACCCTATTTCAGCAGAAAAGATTCAAAAAGAAGCTAGCACGTATATGCAAACCCGAGCAATTCTCAGGGATCCATCCGTTCAGGTCCCCAGTACCAGAAGGGGTCGGGGTTGAAATAGTCCGTGTAACCGAATGCCATGTTTCTTGTCCCGTATTCCGGTTCCACAGTCGGTCCGTACTCGGGTTTCCAGAAGGTCGCCATCTCCAGCGCGCCTGTTGTCATCCTGCGGAATGCCTTGAGTGTTCCGGAGAATGTACCTGCGATAAACCCGTTGAATGATCCGGCAAGCCATCCCTGAAGCCCATTGTCGTACGCACCGTGATAACCGCCCTGAATGGCTTCATTTGAGGGATTGACCAGCAGTTCGTAAGGGGCAGTGAATATATTGGTCAGGCCTCTGCCGAATTTCCACGCGGGCAGGCTGCGATCGAATTTCTGCAGATCGTCAAAATCGGTTTCAAAAGCCCACGTCGCCGATACCATTGCCAGGGCTATGAGCACGGCCGCGTGCATAATCAGCATTTTCTTCATAGTTGCATCCTCCACATCGGAACGCCGTTTGCCTTTATTGCTCCGGAATATTCTCATTCAGTACGAATCGTTTGTTGCCGAACGTACGCTTACTCTGGGCCGATCCTATCACAGTGAATCGCAAAAAGCAATAAAAAGATCCTTATTTCAATTTGGTGAATATTTTATCTAGAAATCACTTTCATTAAATATCACGCTTGCCCTGGAACAAATACGGATGTATCATGAATTCCCTTGCTTTCCGGGCTATACCGGGAATGACGCTCCACGAGGAATCACATGAAAAAATGGCTCGTTCTTGCCCTTGCACTGATCATGATTTCCGGCTGTTCCACAAAAAAGATATGGAAGTGGATTGACGAAATGGAATGGGAGAGAGACGATCAGACCATACGGATTATGGACTTCTTGCCGAAATAACTTATACTTCGTTCTTATTCCCCCATCCTGTCACTGGTTGCATCAGTCGATTCACCGGACAATTAAGGGTACTGACTCCGGTGTTTGCCGGATCGTTGAAGTTGTTCAGGAGGTTTCTCATGGAGTATAAAATCGATAGATCCCTTCTCGAGGCCAAATCTACCGAAGAGATTCTCAGAATTCTGCGAACAGAACGCGATGACTATGCTCCGGAAGCTATTACGATATTCGAGGAAATCCTTTCCCAACGCGGAGTTTCCGTGAAGAGCGGAGTTCAACACGCCCGTTCGGCAAAAACAGATTCGTCAGCCCCTGCGCATACGTGGGGATATGATCGGATTCGCAATTCCATGATGGATCAGGCTCGACCACCAGCAGAGAAAGGGGCCGAAAACGTGCTTGTCAACAATCCTTCAGATGCGGTTCGCCTGCTCAATCAGCTTCTCGATGGGGTGCTGAACGGGACCGTCGATCCCAAGGTCGCGGAAGTATCCACACAGCTTGTCATGGCGATTCTTCGCGCAATGGAACAGGAGTTCATGACCGAGTCTGAGGAGGAATAATGGGGAATCCCCAACAATTTAAGGATATATCGCAGGTCGATTTTGCAAAAGGAAACGGGCTCGTTCCGGCCATAGCCCAGGATGTCCGTACGGGCAAAGTGCTCATGATGGCGTACATGAACAGGGAAGCACTGGAAACCACCTTGAAAGAAGGCCGCGCTTGCTATTGGAGCCGCTCCAGGAAAGAGCTATGGCGGAAAGGCGACACTTCAGGCGACATTCAGATCGTGAAAGACGTGCTTGTGGACTGTGATTTGGATACGATACTGTTGCTTGTGGAACAGCAGGGAGATGGCGCATGCCACACAAAAAAGTGGAGTTGTTTTTTTCGGAGATTCACACGAGAAGGAGATTTGCAGGAGATAGATGAATAAGGAAGCTTTGAAACTGGTTATTCCCAAAGGTAGTCTGGAACAGGCAACGATAGATCTATTCAAACGAGCCGGTTGGAACATTTCCATTTCCCCGCGTAACTATTTTCCCACGGTTGACGACGACGAAATAGTAATGGCGCGTCTCCGGGCCCAGGAGATTTCCCGATACGTGGAAGCCGGGACCTTCGATGCTGGGCTCACCGGTAAGGACTGGATACTGGAAAACGGATCGGATGTGCAGGTAATAGACGATCTCGTGTATTCAAAAGTGTCGCAGAATCCTGCCCGATGGGTTCTTGCCGTGGACGGCGAATCCGATTATCACACGCCGGAGGATCTTGCCGGGAAGAAGATAGCCACTGAATTACTACGGTTCACCACACGATTCTTCGCTGACCGGGGAGTCCCCGTGGAAGTGGAGTTTTCCTGGGGCAGCACTGAAGCAAAAGTAAAAGAAGGCGTGGTGGATGCCATCGTTGATGTCACCGAAACCGGAAGCACGCTGAGGGCGAACGGTCTTCGGATTATCCACAATCTGTTGACCACGAATACCCAATTCATCTGCAATCCGAGGTCTTACAAGGACCCCTTCAAGCGCGAGAAGATCGAGCAGATTCATATGCTGCTCCAGGCTGCTCTTGAAGCCCGCAAAATGGTTGGCTTAAAGATGAATGTCTCCAAGGAGAACCTCGACATGATCGTGGGTCTTCTCCCGTCGCTGGACGCTCCAACTGTTGCAGGCCTGTACAAATCCGACTGGTTTGCAGTGGAATCCGTGGTGTCGGAAGAAGTGGTGAGATCCCTCATCCCCAAGCTGCTCAAAGCCGGCGCACGAGGAATTATCGAGTATTCTTTGAATAAGGTGCTATAGCCAATCGGATTTACAGCAATTGCCAGAATTAATGTCCGATTGAGGATAGGAGTATTGGTGGGTGCCGTGCCTCCGTGCCGGCACATCTTCAATATAATCAATGATATCGAATAGAATGGACCGACAGGGAGAAGAAAGTGTCTCAAAATTTACAGATGGACAAGAAATCGTGCCACGATTCACCTTCTTTGTAGGGGTAGGTCTCGTGCCTGCCCTCCCGCAATGACCGGCACGGAGGCCGGTCACTACCGGGCACCCACGAGGGGCGCCCCTACAATCAGGCCGAGAAGATGATGGGGAATTCGTGCTACGATCTGGGATAAATTTTGAATTTTGAGACAGTTTCGAGATGCCGATCCCCACTAACATCTTGTATTGGAGCGTGGGATAAACGTCAGAATTTTCAATCGCTCTAGTTGCTGATCAAATGGTTCACATAGGATGCTGATGAGTGTGAGCGAACCGCATCATTCGAGTGATTTCGCGACCGATGCGGTTCGCTGACGCTCACCGGCATCCTACACCAGCAAGAATTCAGAAATCGGGACTAATAGAAGAAGTCCTCAATGGCCCGCAGAAGCACAAGAGAGAGACCCAGGGCTACTATCCCATGCGGAATGAACTCCCCGAGGGAATCCTTCAAGGTCCCCTGCCTGCCTCGGCTCACGCGATACGCCACAGCGAGCGATCCTGCGGTTCCGGTCCAGATCAACAATTCTTGAAAAAAGTGCGTCCATGAGGGCGGGACTTCAATCACCAGTTGATGGAACACTTCGAACTGGAACATCTGCCATAGTACAAGTGGAAAGTGCACGCCCAAGTTGATCAGATAGTACAGGTGAAAAGCCATGTATCCCGTAAGCACCAAAGGCAGCAGCGCCAGTCCGTATCGAGCAAAGTTCTCTTTGAGGTCGTCCGCGGAAATGCGGCTGGAGACTGCCGCAGCAGCCAGCACGAGTAGATTCGTGCAGGCCAGCATCCCTATGAAGAAGATCGTGAATCCGACGATCTCCGGCATTCCGGGTACGTTCGCTGTGAACCAGGAATGTACGTTCTTGTGCAAGAGATCGCTGAGCAATCCGCCAAGCATTCCGATAACCAGAAAGGCCGTTATGACGAAAGCGTGCCGGATTTCCCAGATCTCCCTGCCCGGAATGCGCAAATTGATATTGATCGCACCGTGAGGGCAATTCTTGTAGCAGGACAAACACAGCTTACAGAACCGGTTGCTCCTGAGGGTCGGAACCATTTGCCCGAAGGGACAGCCCTCGTGATCGGCAGTGCCGGTGTAGCATTCGTTCGAGGTGCACTGGGAGCCGCACACATTGCGGTCCGCCCGGAGTTCGATGGGCGACACTTTGGCGAAGACTCCCATCATTCCGCCCAGAGGACACATGTACCTGCACCAGGATTGGCGTTCAAAGAGTACCGACACAATTATTGCCATCCCGAAAATCACCAGCAGGAGCAATCCCGTGTTCAGGGGTGAGTTCCTGATATCCGTCGCTGTCTCCAGCCATATGATGAACAGTGCGGAACCTGCCACAATGACATCGCTGTGATTCTTGAGAAATGGAGGGAACGGAATGTCGAACGACACGAGCCGCTTTGCCAGACTGCTCACAGTTCCCATGGGACATATTGCGCACCAGAATCGAGCCCACAAAAAGGCGCCGAAGATCATCATGGGCCAACCCACAGCCCAACTGAACAGTCCGCCGAGATTCTTTGACGGATCTGCAGGTCCCAGGAAGAGCAAGATCAGAAGAATAAAGAAGAACGGCATGGCGGCGCTTTGAAATATGGCGGGGAACAAGGGGCTTCGCAGGGCTGAAGCTAGGGTCGAGATGCGCAGCAGGTTGACTTTGCCGCGGTCCTCGATTTTGCGGACGTCGAAATAGATATCCTGAGGTCTCAGCACCCCATTTTCGCTGAGGAGAACCGCCCGTTTCAGCGTAGTAGCCAATTCCCTGTCGTTTCCCGGCCACGAATAGCTCACCAGCGATTTCAGCGTTTCCTTTGAAAGCTGGGGCACCTCCTTGTGGAGTTCCTGGCAGTACTGATTGAGATAATGCTGAGCCAGAGTCGGAATTTCCTTGCGACGCTTTCGTAACGGCGGAATATCGAGGGAATTCCCCAGGAGCCAATGCAGCAGCGGATGCTTTTCCTCGGAAATCTCATGCCGTTCCAGATTGGTGGTCCCGATCAGGCGAAAATCCAGGGCATATTCCGCTTCTCCTCCAATCCTTTTGAAACTCCCTGTCTGAAGCGTCTTAAGGAGTTCTCTCTGCACTGGGGTGGTTAACTGTTCGACGCTCCGCACGAGCAGCGTGCCTTCTTCAGTGAGTTCCAGGTATCCGGGAGTCTCGGACCGCGACCTGCCTAAGGAATTGGTTTCCGAGCCGAAGAACAGTTTCATCTGTTCGCTCGTGGGATTTCTCGGACTGTCGGGGAGTTCGGAGGCATCCAAAACAGATGAACCTTGAACCGGTCTCAAGAGATCGAGGCAGAGGAAAATGCGTTTGTGATGGGTGCTGAGATCGTATAAGGCATGCGCCACAAATTCTTTGCCAACTCCCGTTTCACCGGTCACCAGGACCGGCTTGCGGGATTCTGCAAGTTCCTCAAGACGTTTGCTGGTTCTCCGGAGGACTGTTTGACTGACGAAGAAGTCCGGGAACAGGTGCTCCTGACGGCTGATGAGCTGCTGTAAGGCCCTCTTTTTACGGATATTCCGATACACGCTGCCGTCGAGCCGGATCACCTTTCGCGCGAGATTTTTCAGCACAGTAACTGCTGCTGCAGGATTATCCTGGAGTATGCGATCGAATTCTGCGGACGGCAATTCCAGGAGAGTACACGGTTCCTGTGCCACCACTTCGGACTGGACCGGCGCGGGGCGTCCGATGAGATGACTGATCTCACCGATCATGTCTCCGGGTTGTATTGTCTCCACGGCAATATCCTGTCCAGCTTCTTCTCGCACTGTGATCAGCGCTCGACCCGAGATCAGGAAACGGATGGTATCTCCCGGGTCACCGGCCTCGGCAATAACGGCATCTCTCGGGTATTTCTTCAGTGAGCTTTTTTGCAGTATGGATTCCCGCAACGAAGCATCGAGTCCTCGAAATGGATCGACAGGGAGGTCGGAAAAGGCTATGTCTTGAAGGAAGGGTGCCATGTAATACTTTACACTCTAATTACCGCCACACAATAACGGCTTGGTCCCTGAAAGGGTCCACCATTGGGTGCATCTGAATTCGAGTTAGACGATGGTGGATCCCGCCAGGGTCCTCACCGCCTGATTTTGCTGCAATCCTTTCCATGGGTTGCACCCAATGGCTACCCTTTGGATCGCCCCCTTTGGGGCTCCGGCCAACACGTCCCAGCCAGGATGGCGCTAAAAGCTGAGCTAGATGAACAATCCGTTTCCGTTTATCTTGCAATCGACAACACTAAGCATCCCGAGGTGAAGCTCTGGGACATCGTCCCCCTCAAACTGATTTTCGCGTAACCTGCTCTCTCCCCAAAACGGTTTTGAGCGCTTTACAGACTCTGATCGTCCTATAGGGACGAACCAGTGTAGCCACGGGTGCAAACCCGTGGTCAAATGGCATAACAACGTAAGAAACCGGACCCTGAAGGGGTCAACCTACAGGTGCCCTATTTCAGAAGATACTTCTCGTCAAACTGAATGCCTGCTTCATTCAGAAGATTCCTCAATTCTTCTCCAAAAGAGAGGGCCTTATGGTGCTGTTCTTGGTTCTTGATATAAAGAATCAGTCGTTCCTTATCCTTCTCTGAATGGGTGAAGGCGCCGTATCCGGCTTGCCAGCCAGAAAACTCCGTGAAAATTCGGTTTGTTTTGATCCAATTAGATGAAGACACTTTAATTTCCCGGATCAAATTTGATAGCGCCTGGGTTGGATGCAGACGGATCAGGATGTGTATATGGTCCAAGGTTCCATTCACACGGTATAAATGGCAGTCTCTGAATCGGATAATACCCCAGATATATCGAAACATGGCCTCTCTCTCTGTGGCGACCAGTACCGGTGCCCTGCCCTTTGTCGAGAAGACGATGTGATACAAAATTTGGGTGTACGTCGACATTGCTACAACGTCCCGAAGTATGACCCCTCCAGGGTCTTGACTATAGTTCCGTCACGATCCTTTCCGTGGGTTCGCACCCACGGCTACTTTTGGGTCGCCCCCGCCGGGGCTCCCGAAACTATTTTAACTCGAAAGAGTCGGACGATGGAGCTAAGGGAAAATCCTTTATATAAAAGAGTTCCCACAGAAAACCCTTCCATCATCAGCCATATCTAACGTAATGGAATGCTCCGCACGTCTGGCTCCCTGCAAACAACTTACTCACTCCTGATGGCGGTTTCGATCTTGATGCCGTATTTCTCAATACGTGCAAGAAGCGTGGGTCTGGACAACCCCAGAAGCTTTGCCGCCTGGGATCGATTCCCACTGGTGAGATTCAAGGCTTCAGTGATAAGCAATTCAGCGAACTTATCGATGAGATCGTTGAACGTCTTTTCACCGCCGCCCAAAGCCAGGACTTTTCGAACCCAATCCCGTATAGGCTCGTCTTCGGAACTCTGTATCGGCTCACGTCGTGCAGTCTCCCCCTTGATTGCCTGTGAAATCTCCTCTGCGCTGATGGGGGCTCCTCTGCTGAAAATGAGAGCTTTTTGCATCGTGTTCCCCAGTTCGCGCACATTTCCCGGCCATGCGTAATTGTTGAGAATAGTCTTGGCTTCCGCTGTGACACCGGGACTGTTGACGTTCATTTCGGACGCATATTTCTTGAGAAAATAATCGGCAAGTACGATGGTGTCACCGGAGCGATCGCGTAAAGGCGGCAGTCGCAGAGTCACCACCTTTAGCCGGTAGTAGAGATCTTCGCGGAATCTGCCTTCGGCAAGGGCCGCTTCCAAATCCCGATTCGTTGCGGCAATGACGCGAACATCCACGGGAATCGGGGCTCGTCCGCCCAGTCTCTCTATGCTCTTTTCCTGAAGAAGACGGAGAATCTTTGCCTGAATGCTGAATGGCATATCTCCGATTTCATCAAGGAAAACAGTACCGCCATTGGCCTGTTCGATTTTCCCGACTCTCCTGGTGACAGCGCCGGTAAATGCGCCTTTTTCATACCCGAACAACTCGCTCTCCAGGAGTGTTTCGGGAATGGCCACACAATTTATCACCAGGAAAGGTTTGTCAGAGCGAATTCCGTGCTGATAAATCGCTCGTGCGACGAGTTCTTTACCTGTTCCCGATTCTCCCCGGATGAGAACCGTGGCATCAGTCGAAGCAACCCTGCCTATCGCTTTGAAGACTTCCTGCATAGCCTTGCTGCGCCCGAGAATAGCATCTGAGGAATCGTTCACCGCGGTCGCGTCCACTGATACGCGGGACCGCATAAACCTTCCGGCTTCGAGAGCTTTCTCGATAGTGTTCAACATCTCCGGAATTTCGAACGGTTTCAGGACGTAATCATAGGCCCCCAGCTTTGTTGCTTCTATCGCTGTATCCGTACTGCCGTACGCAGTCATGATGATGACCGGCAGCTTCGGCTCGATGTCGTGCATGGCTCGGAATGTTTCCAGGCCGTCCATCCCGGGCAGGCGCACATCCATGATGACGAGATCCGGGAGCTTTGCCTTGATAAGCTCTAGACCGGTTTCTCCTGTGGCAGAAGTGCGGACGACATGCCCTTCTGAAGTCAACAGCTTTTCAAAACTGTGCCTGAGCTGAGCGTCATCGTCTACGATAACGATTGTTCCCACGCGCCCTCCTCCCGGATCGGAAGAGTGATGATGAAAGTGGCACCTTCACTCTCTCTTGATTTCAGGTCGAGCCACCCTCCGTGTTCTTCCACGATGCGAGTTGCTATGCTCAGCCCCAAACCCGTTCCTTCTTCCTTAGTACTGAAAAATGGTTGAAAAAGCTTTTCCTGAATGGCATCCGGAACGCCCGGACCTTTGTCGCTGACCGCAATGGTGATGAAGCGCCCCATATTCTCTGATGTATTCAGCTTTTCGGAGATGTCGATGGATCCTCCATCCACCATTGCCTCGCATGCATTTACTATAAGATTTACGAATACTTCTTTCAACTGATCGGGATCAGCGGGAATTTCAGGCAAGCGCTCTTCTCGCTGAACTGTCACTTTTACATCGTACGATTCCAGACGATGCCGCAACAACTGAATCGCCATGTCGACAGCATCGGACGGGCTTACTGTCTGCATCTTGAGTTTGGGCGGCCTGGAAAATTCCAGGAAATTCCCCACTATAGTATCGATGTGTCTGATCTCTTCAGAGATGACTTCGAAGTCTTCTTTTTGACTGGGAGAAAGAGCCAATGTGCGCTCCATGGAGAAGAGTCTCATTTTCACTGAAGTGAGGGGATTTCGGACACTGTGAGCAACGCCCGCGGCCAGTTTTCCTACAAGAGCCCATTTTTCTGCCTGGAGGAGGTGTTCACGGCTCCATTTCAGTTTCGTTTTCGTTTGATCCACGTCCTCAATGAGATCTCTGAATCTGAGACTGAGCGCCTTGACTTCATCCTCCACGTTATCGGTGGTTGCCTGGGTGGTCAGCGTCAACTGGCGAATTGGTCCGAGCACCTGTATTAAAAGAATGTAAGCGAGCACCAGACTTAATACCAGCACGCAGACAAGCGCGGCAAACGCAAGGACAGTAATCAATTGTGCTTCATCTGCTATTTGCATGCGGGAAGCAGCGATACGTTCTTCATATTTTCGGGTGAATTCCTGACATAAATCAATAATGGCAAAAAACTGATCTCGGATTTCTTTATGTAATTTGAAGCCCTCAGCCTTCTTGCCTTCTTTATACAAGTCCAGGACCTGGTCCCGATAGTACGAGTATTTTATATAGAGTGATTCAATACGATTGAGTATTTCTCTTTCTTTATCTGAATCGGTTGATTTACGGGCTTTCAGGAGTATCGATTCGAAGGAATTTCGATATTTGTCGAGTTTCTCGAGCCATTGAGGGTCTCCGTCCTGGAAGAAATACGTAACGTAGCCCTTCTGCATAACAATGGCATTCTCGAGCTCTTGAGACGTACGAAATGCTCCAATATCCGATTCGACCAATGCCGCGAAGAATCTGTCCATCATGTACGTGTACCACATGGAAGTGATACCACCGCCAACCGTGACCAGAACCAGCAGCGCGAGCATACATATGATACGCGTGCGCAGACTTATTCGATTCCACATGAGCTTCTCCGTAGATTATAAAGCGGAACCGCTTTGAGACAGGCTCTTCAGAGCAGTCTCTTATTCTACTCGTAAAAAAGGATGAAGATGAATCAGACTATCTGTGATTTCCAAACGAGTCAATGAGCTTTTTGGCAGGCTTTTTTACAGGTTGTAAAGAACACTGACATCCCTGATACAAAGAATGATTGGAGCAATATAATGCAGTGATCTTTCCGGAGCGCTGCGAGAGGACGCGAACGGTCTTGCATTTCTGCCTTAACTTGGCACAACTGTTGCTTCTTCGAATGGACAGAGATTGTGGAGGGCTCACGAGAAAGGCCACACGCGAGAGGGAACTTTTCATATATCGCCCTCCATATGATCTCATTTTTCCCGGTTCCCGCCCCGGAATCCCTAAAATCCCCCGAGAACATATATTCGAATATCCTCCCGATACATATAGGAATTATCAAAATTGATCTCTGGTTGTGGATAGAAGTACTGGTGGGGTGCCAGCCTCCGGAAACTGTCTCAAAAATCGAAATTTATCCCAGATCGTGGAACGAAGTCCTCATGGTCCTGCTGGCCTGATTGTAGGAGCGGGCCTCGTGTCCGTCCAAATAAGGGTAGGCACTAGGCCTACCCCTACGAAGATAGAGAATCGTGTCACGCTTCTTGTGGAATCGAGAATGTTGAGACCGTTTCTCCGTGCTGACATCCACTAATATCTCGTATTGAAGCGCTGGATAAACCTCAGAATTATCTTACCCATAGAGGTTAATGTAAATCCTACCGGGAATTGGCACGAAAATTGGATCATTGAGATGCAAGAGTGTTAGCACTCCTGGAGTCGAAAGGGGGATTCGAGTGAGGAAAATCAGGACTGCATCTGCTGACACTGCGAAGCGATCGTGCGTGGGCATTTCATGTGGAGAGGAGTACGAAGATGTTAGTTAAGTATTGGATGCGAAAAGATGTTCCGACAATCGATGTAAATGCTTCGATGCAGGATGCAATGGTGTGTATGAAAGAGCATAAGGTCGCTCTTTTGCCGGTAATGCAGAAGAATCAACTCATAGGAGTAGTGACGGATAGAGACTTGAAGAGGGCGTCCGCTTCGGATGCAACTTCTCTGGATATTCACGAGCTCATCTATCTCCTTTCAAGAATCAAAGTTTCAGATATCATGAGCCGAAAACCCGTAACCCTGGCTCCGGATCTCACGTTGGAAGAGGCTGCATCGATTCTTCTGAAGAACAACTTTTCCGGAGCTCCCGTAATCAATGGCGATGGAAAAGTGATTGGCCTGATTTCCAATCACGAGCTGTTCCAAGCGCTGATTTCTCTAAGCGGACTGGAACAACGGGGTGTGCAGTTCGCCTTTCAACTGGAAGACCGTCCCGGGGCAATAGGCGAAGTTCTGGAAATAATCAGGGTCCACTGCGGTCGACTCGTCAGTATTCTCACTTCCTGCGAGCGGGCACCAGCCGGGTATCGCCATGTGTACATAAGGGCTCATTCCATCGAACGTAGTCAAGTACCTGCAATGCTCGCTGAAATGAGGGAGAAGGGTACCGTGCTTTATTTCGTGGACCATCGCGACAACACGAGACAGGAATTCATCGAATCATTCGCCTCCCCCCTCTGAGAGAGTCCGAAAACCACGTCTCGTCATTCTACACGTTGGAATGACGAGCGGGTTCTTTTACTCCCATCTAATACCATTTCGTTGATGAGTTATAGCAAATGTCACATTTTTTGTCCGATTGCGAAAAGCGCTTCTGGATAATCGGTGGGTGCCGTGCCTCCGTGCCGGCACATTTTTCATAATGAACCGACCGGTTCGGTCCGGCAGAGACGCCGGACTCTACCCTTCCTTGTAGAAGGAACGGTCTTCAAAAGGTCGGAAATTATGTCTACTGCTATAATAAACTATGGGTTCGGCAGGGAGACGTCGGTCCCCACTAGTATCTTGTCTTGAAGCATGGGATAAACGTCAGATTTTTATATGAATCGCTACAGGTACAGTAGAGTCGAGAAGAAGCATAGCGTACGTCATCTCCCCCGGCGCCTCTGGCTTGACGTTCCGCGAACACAAGGAAACCAGCACAAACAGTGGGTAATTTTTCCCTTGACTTATTTTGTGATATACCGCATTGTGATTCCAACAATCGATGGAATAATAAGATGGAACATTACGATGCCAACACCTCTTGAAAAAGCCCGAAAAGATCCTGATTCCATGAAGGCCAGGATTCTCAATAAAGCACGGATCATTTTCGGTCAATACGGGTTTCATGGCGCTACGACGAGAATGATTGCAGAAGAGGTTGGGATTGATATCTCCACCATGTACTATCATTGGGGTGAAAAAAGCGATCTGTACGAAGCAGTCGTTCTCGATATAAATGAAGACCTCAAAACCAAGCTATTGGAAGTAGAAAATATCATACACGGAATGCCTCTGGCGAAAAGAATCGAAATCTCTTTCGACATCATGATCGATTATCTTTTCGAGCACTCGGAGATTTCCAATTTGATTCTATTTCGCTATTTTACGAAAACCCGGGACGAATCCGCTCTGGATTTTCATGTTCCGGAAGTGATTACCGATATCGCTCGGTCCATGGGTATGGCAAAAGATAGAAAAAATGTGCCCAACGAAGTACGTATGCTGGTGCTTGCACTCATGAACGCCATGCACAATTTCGTTTCAGGCGAAGACTTTTTCAGATCCATGCTCAAGATTTCCAAAGAAGAATATATCAGGCTGGTAAAAGAGACGCTCAATTATATATTCCTGCCCTCCTTCGCCGGGGTTCGGCCAAAGACGGAAGCGGACTAAGAATAAGGCCGACTCTTTCAAGACTTTCGGGAAACGCTATAGTCGACGGATGAAGTCTGAAAGGATCTCGTTGAACTTCAGCGGTTGTTCCATCGATACCAGGTGTCCTGCTGCAGGAATAATCTGTAATGACGAATTTTTTATAGATTCACTGAGAAACTTGGCGTACTTCACCGGAGTGAGCTTGTCTTCTTGACCGACGATAATACAGGTCGGTAGATCGATTTCCGATAGCCTGCCCATTACATCGAATTCGTTGCACGCACCGAGATCGCCCAGTATCAGTTCAGCGTCGGCATCCAGAAACTTTTCCCGTAGTTTTGCATGAAGAACGGGGTCCGGACTGTCCGACAGGCAAAAATCGGCCAACATTGACAGTGCTTTATTCTTATTGTCTCTGAGCCCCTCAAGAAAAGCCGGATGCACCTTCAATCGGGCACCCGCTCCAACAAGACCGAGAGCCACAAGCCAGGGCTGACGAGCATTCAGCGCAATCCATTGAGTAATAGCACTGCCCAGAGAACATCCCACAAGCATTACTTTTCGGAGATCCACTGCATCTATGAAATCGATTACCCACCGGGAAAAACCCTGAACAGTTGCTTCACCCGGACCTTCCGAAGTACCATGTCCCGGCAGTTCCAGAGCCAACATGCTAGCAGTCGAAGATAATCCGTTCAGTTGATCCCGCCAGTGCTCTCTGTCACCGCCGGTTCCATGAATGAACACGACCGTAAGCCCGTTTTTGTCGAAGCTTTCGGGCTGAATCTCAAATCCGAGTCTTCTTCCGTTTATTGTACGTTCGGGCATGGGAGTGTCCCTCAATTACAAAGAATAAAAAACCTTATCGAGGAAAAAACGTTTTTTCCCGATTCAAGTAGGATTGTCTTTTCTTTCGAAATATCTCAGAGGCTTTGGATAAAAGGTTTCAAAGCCACTCTCACCGATGCATCAAAGACTCATACCTCTGGGGACTATCACCACGCCCGCGTTAGATATGGTAAAGCGAGCCTTATCTGCCTCGGGATCGTGTCCGATCACGAAATCATCGGGAACATGCACGTCCTGATCTATAATCGCTTTCTTGATCTTCACCCGTGACCCTATTTTCACGTTTTCCAGGATGACCGAATCTTCCACAAGGCTTTTGGGGCCAACCGATACGTTTAACGACAGAACCGAGCGGCGAACGGTTGCTCCGGACACAATGCATCCTCCGGAAATAATAGAGTTCAATGCGGCTCCATTGAGGACTCCTTCCGAATCATCCGTTGACACGGTCTTGGCTGGAGGCACTTGTTCCTGGTACGTACGGATAGGCCATTCGGGGTCGTACAGGTTAACAGGAGGATCTTTCTTGCAGAGATCCATATTGGCCTGCCAGTATGCGTCCAGAGTTCCTATATCTCTCCAATATCGGCCTTCCTCATTGTTTGCTTCTTTGAAACTGTGGACGAATACACCGCTCTTGGTGATAGCGGAAGGTACTACGTCCTTCCCAAAATCATGGGAGGATGCTGAATTCTTGGCATCCGCTATGACACTCTTCACCAGCATGTCGGTGTTGAAAATGTATACTCCCATGGAAACGAACGCTTTATCAGGATTTCCGGGAACGGGTTTCGGATTCTTCGGCTTCTCCTCCCAATCCACAATCCTGAATCGGTCATCGCTTCCTATCACACCGAACGCAGATGCCTCAGAGCGATCCACTTCCACGCCGGCAACGGTAAGCTGCGCGTTTTTCTCGATATGAAAAGCGAGCATATCGTTGTAGTTCATTTTGTAAACATGATCGCCGGAGAGTATGAGGACTCGTTCGGGTCGTTCCCGTTGGAGAATATGGATGTTCTGGTAGATACTGTCTGCAGTGCCGCGATACCAACGGTCTACGTTTCTCTGCTGAGGCGGAATGCATTCGATGAATTCACCCAACTCGTGGTTGAAAATATTCCATCCCAGCCGTATATGTCGATCCAGTGAAACCGACCTGTACTGGGTGAGAACGTAAACCCTGCGGATATCTGAGTTCAAGCAATTCGATAAGGTAAAATCCACAATTCTGTAAATCCCGCCAAATCTGACGGATGGCTTGGCTCGGGCCTTGGTCAACGGATACAGGCGCTCGCCTTTCCCTCCCGCCATCAAAATGCATAAAGTCTTTTTCATCTCACTTCTAAGATTCATCACCAAGCAACCTTTTTATTTCTTGCTTGAGGACAGTTGTATCCGATGATTTGACAACGTACGCATCCGCTCCCCAGGTAGTAAAGTCATCTTTATAGTGGCTGTACGCCGTATTGAGGATTACGGGTATACCTTTATCGCGGCCGAGTAATTTCTCTAGAGTCTCGATTCCATCCATACCCGGCATTTGAATATCGAGAACGACAAGGTCGGGAGGATCGGATTCAACTTTTTCAAGAGCCTCTATCCCGGAATGTGCTATTGTGACCGCATAGCCTTCATCTTCAAGTTCACTTCTGTAAAGCTCGCATATATGTTTTTCGTCATCCACTACTAAAATGTGCTTCATAGTCCCAGCCTCGCGAAAGATCGCATTCACTTCGGTCACTCTGCAATGTAACAGCGGATTCAGAATATCAAATGATGCCCCCAAAGAGCAACTTTTTCACGAATTCAGGAGAGTGTATCGGCGATTCAACTACCTATGGATTCTCCATGCTCCAGGCATTCTCGCTATCGTGCGATGCTATCTTTTAGATTTGGCGGAATGGCGATCGAGTGCCGCTCTGATATCGGTTCTCAGCCTGGTCGAGAAGTCTTTTAGCGCCTGGTTTAATGCGGCAACAATCGATTCCGGTTTGCTGTCGACACTTGGCACCTCAAAACGGTACGTCTCTCTCATAAGACTCTTATCCATTCCCAATGGTGCATCAAAATCCATGAGCGACACTTCAATTACCAAGCGTGCAAAAGCTTTTCCATTCTTGATTTCACCCTGCAACTGCCGAATCAGTCCTTCCAGAGCATATCGATAGCGGGCGGTGCTGAGCTGATCTACGGTTCGGGCGAACAGACCGGAAGCTTTCAGATCCCTGAGTACCAGCTCGGTTATCATGTCCGCGGGATTCTCTTGCCATCGGTGCTTCAGGATCGATTTTTCGCTTCCTTTCTCGCATGAAATCGCGAGAGTGTGCATCTCTATCTCCGGATCCAGAAGAAAATGGTAGACCATGAGGGTATCCGGTGAAACACTGGTCTTTTCCGTGGGCGGGCTTGGATAATTAAAAGTGTGGTAGGTAATGGCGTCCCGTGTTGTGAGCGCGCACCCTACTTGCAGGAAAAACATACTCAGGATGAGAAAAAGAGTGCGTGCAGTATTTAAAGAGAGCCGCTTGGGAATCTTCATATTTACGCTCGTGCCAAAAGCTTGCCGAGACTGCCAATGATTCCGGAGGATCATTGCTATGCAACGGGAATCCCCCGGGAACCATAACACAACCATCCCATTTCCCATTACCGGTTTGGGGCGGTTTTCTCATCCGGACCGAAGATAATACTGGACGGCTTTAGCCGAATCATTCGAGTAAAATCAATAAGATTATCTGCACTGCGATCGAGCTTCTGCGTTAATCGGTTAAGATTATTATCTGTTCTTCGAATCATGCGATCTGCGCTTCGTGCGGTTTCCGCGCTTTCCTGGAGCAATTCCGAGGCCTTTTCCGTCACTTTGTTCATATTTTTGGCTATCTGCGCCCTGCCGATTTCCTCATTGAGCTTCCTTGCAGTTTCTTTTACTTCTCTCATCGCATCGGCAGTGTCTGTCCCCAGATGATCCAGCTTGGGATCGGCCAGCATCTTGTCGAGCCTTCCAGACACGCGGATAAGGTTATCTGAAATCCTCTCCACGTCCACACCTTTTATCTTCTGGAAAATGTTATCAAGTGCGCTTCCAATCTCGCTGATATCAGACGGATACGTGGCAATTACCGGGTATTTCGGTTCGAAACCCAACTGGACGACTTCTCGTTGTTGCTCAGGTTTGATGGTATCCATTTCAAGGTACTTCAGACCGGTCAGTCCCAGCAGGTTCATTTTGATGCCCAGATCCGGAGTCACCTGGAAAGTCTTATCCAGGCTCATGACGACTTCGATAAGTCTTCCGTTCGGAGCCAGGCGTATCGCTTTAATTCGCCCTACGGGAACTCCGCGAAATTTTACCGGACTGTCCGTCTGCAGTCCCTGCACGCTTTCGCTGAAGTATGCTACGACCATTTGCGTTTCTTCGAAATAGCGTGAAGCTCCCAGCCAAATCATCAAACCGATGCCCAGAATCAGGGCACCGATCACAAAGAGACCTATTTTGAATTTATCGGCCCTGCCGGCCATCTCTTATTCTCCTTCAATCGAGCTGCTTGGGCGAACGGTGTCCATGCCTATGCTGTATCTTATTCTTCGGACCCTAAACGGGTGAAAAAATCTCTGACTCTGGAATCCTCGGACTTACGAAGATCTGACGGCTTTCCGTCAGCTATTATGGTCTTCTCTTCCGGATCGAGCATCACGGCACGCCGCACTATTTTGAAAATACTCGGTAATTCGTGAGTTACAAGAACGATGGTTGTACCCAGCGTCTCATTTATCTTGAGAATCATGTTGTCGAGTTCCGCGCTGGTCACGGGGTCCAAACCAGCCGAAGGTTCGTCAAAAAAAAGTATCTTGGGGTCCAAAACCATCGCACGGGCAAGAGCGGCACGTTTTTGCATTCCCCCGCTCAATTCAGACGGCAACATCCGTGCCGCATGATCGAGTCCGACTTCGGAAAGCCGCATCGTAATTATCTTTTCAATCAGCCCTTCAGGGAGTGACGTGTATTGCCGCAAAGGAAAGGCCAGGTTCTCGGCCACGGTCATGGAACTGAACAAAGCGCCCGACTGGAACAGGACTCCTATTTTGCGTAATACCCGGTCTGAACCGCCTTCCAAAACAGGAAGAACTCTGTCGCCGTCGATGATCACCTCGCCCTCGATGGGATTCAAAAGTCCGATTATCGCTTTGAATAAGGTGGTTTTCCCGCATCCTGAGCGGCCGAGAATAGCAAAGATGTCTCCTTCGGAAATATCGAACGATACGTCTCTGACCACCACTCCGTTTCCATATCCCATCGTGAGATTCCGTACGGAAATCAGTGTGTCTTTAGGCTCCAAAATTACCCCTGCTCATTCTCAAGACCCAATGGAGGGAAGATAGTAGAAAATTACCGAAAACACCGCGTCAGTCACCGTGATCACAAAGATACACGTGACAACGGCAGAAGTAGTTGCATTACCAACGCTTTCGGCACCGCCTCGGACCTGAAACCCTCGCTGACAGCCGATCATGGCAATTTCGATGCCATAGGCAAGACTCTTTGTGAGTCCTTTCAATACATCGGAAATCTCAAGCACCTTCTGAACTTGATCGAAGTACGCCGTGGGAGTCAAATCAAGGTACAAGATTGCGACAAAACACCCCCCTGCCATACCGACGATGTCCGCAATCAAAGTCAAACAAGGCATTATCAAAGCTATAGCCAATATTCGAGGGACAACCAGATACCGGATGGGATCGATGCCCATGATCCTCAAAGCATCGATTTCCTCCGTCACCTGCATCGTACCGATCTGAGCGGCAAATGCCGCGCCCGATCTCCCCGAGACTATCATTGCGGTTATGAGAGGCCCCATTTCAAGAAAGATGGACAAGCTCACCAGATCCGCGACAAAGATGTTCGCACCGAATTTTCGCAACTGAATCGCTGCCTGAAAAGCGAGGACTCCACCAGTCAGAAAACTGAGAATCGTCACAATGGGTATGGCGTCGGATCCGCTTCGTTCGATAAGTTTCCACAAATCATCCCATTGCAGCTTTCTCGGTCTTAATATATCCCCCACAAAACCAGCAGCGGCAGAGCCGATGAAGGTTATGATATTACGTGCATTCTCTAGAAATACGAGTGCACCCTCTCCAAATTGTTCAATGATGTTAGGTTCTTTTGGAGGATACAGAATTCCTTCAGATTCTACAGGTCGATATTCCATCAAATCCAGAAGACTCTGGATTCTTGAAGGCACATTACTCAGCTTCAGAGTGTTTCCCAGTTCCTTACACAGAAGACTCAATTCCGACAGAATTGCGGCCCCCGAGCTATCAAAATATTCGACGTTTTTCAGATCCACGACAATGTTTTTCAATGGTTCGGACCGCACCTGTTCAATCAATGTTCGACGGACCGTGTCCGCGTTATTCATCCAGATCTTTCCGGAGATAACCAGATGCAATCGATCGAATGCCTTTTCTTCGCGTGTAACTGAGAAGTCTTCCTTCAAAAGTAACTCCATGCTCTCAGGATCTGAATGTGTTTGACCGTAACCGTTCAGCCACGCGGGATTAAAGAAGATCTTCTCCTGCGATACAATACCACTCACTTTCTAAATCCCCCCTAACCCCCCTTTATTAAGGGGGGAATTGCACGTGCCTTCTTTACCCCCCTTTTGTAAAGGGGGGAAGGGGGGATTTTTCCCACGAATAACTGAATGGATACGTTTGCCCTGTGTTATCGGATTCCTGCCTCCACCTGAAAGCTTTTCCTGTTACCGGATGGTCGCTTGTTCAGCAGCCGCAGCGAGGCACTCCTGTGCTTCCGGTCGAGCGCCATGGACCTGCTGTCAAGCTTGCGATTTGAGGTCGGTAATCGTCCTCAGATCCCGGAACTTCCTACTATGATGAAGCACCGGCTGCATAACTTCAATCACGTGCGGCCCGTACGTGCAATAACAAAGATGAATTATTCTTTCACCATTATGGCAAAGTTCGCGAAGGAATGGATGCTTACCGGCCGAAAAACTAATTTCCTGCAAACAAAATCAGGGGACAGCGAAAAAAGCTTCCAAATCCGACAATTCTCTGCTGAGAGGGCTCTGGTGAAGACTTTTTCTGAAGGTACGGCCATATTGCTTGGTTAGTATACGGATGTCCAAAATGCAGAGCACTCCTTTATCCGAACGGGTGCGTATGAGCCGTCCCAGGCCCTGCTTCAGAGAAATCACCGCCATGGGCACCTGAAAAGAAAAGAACGGTTCGGTCCCCTCATTCCGGAGCTTCTCCATGCGGGCTGCTACAATCGGTTCGTCCGGTGGAGCAAAGGGGAGCCGGTCTACCACGACACAGGAAAGAGCTTCTCCTTGAACATCTACTCCTTCCCAGAACGACGATGTTGCGAACAACACGGAACCTGTTTTTTCCCGAAATTCCTCAAGTAGCTTCGTTTTCGGTTTTGCGCCCTGGATCAACACAGGGAACGGAAGCTTGGACGCCACTCTCCGGTGTACCTCTTCCATATTCTTGTATGAGGTGAACAGCACGAACGCACGCCCTCGGCTTCGTTCAAGAATCTCGTGCACGTGCTTCGCTGTTGCTTCTGCAAAATTGTGCGAATTGGGTTCCGGAATAGACCGGGGAATATAAAGGAGTGTCTGGCGGGCATAGTCAAAAGGCGAATCGAGTATCGTCTCCGAGGGACTCGGATCGCTCTTCAGTCCCAACCTGGACTTAAAATAATCGAGCGTGCCTCCGGACGAGAGTGTGGCAGAAGTGAACACGATTCCCGGCACTTTGTCGTATAGCAATTCCTGAAATCGATCTCCCACGTTGATTGGCGAAGCATGGAGGATCAAACTGCGATCTCTTCGCTCGGCCCAGCACGCGTATTCCTGGTTTGCTTCCGCCGCAAGCACTGTGGAGAGTTCAGAGCCGACTGCCTTCGTCCGCCGCGCTAAGCTTTTCAGGTCGTCGGAAGGTGCCGGGAGATTCATCAGACGCTGAGAAATGGAATCCAATCCCAAACAAATCTTGTCTTTTAGCTCGCCGATTTCCGGCCCGAGCCTGCCCAGACGTGACCGAAACGGAAAAAGCTCCGCGCATCGGGCAAAGAGTTGTCGAGCAAGAGCATCGAGTTCCGACAGAGGTTTCGCAAACTTTTCCGCCTCCACAGGCGGAAGTTCGGATCGTATGTCCTTGATGAGCCGGGTGATCCTGAAAAGACTGATATGAAACCCGAAGTGTTGCGTGGCTGCATCTTCCAGTCCGTGGGCTTCATCTACTATCAGAGCTTCGTACCTCGGGATAACCTCTGCGTATCCGGACTCCTTCACGACAAGATCCGACGTAAGCAGATGATGATTGACGATCATCACATGAACGTCATAAGCCTTCGCCTTCATTTTCACGACGAAACAATCGTCCCGATCCGCACATTTGCGACCGAGACAACTTTCGGTAGTGGAGCAGATCTCCGGCCAGATTGGGTCGTCATCCGGGAGGTTTTCAATTTCCGCCCTGTCTCCGTCCCCATGATCCCGGGTAGCTCTGTACCACTTGAGAATCTTCTGTAACGAATCCTCCGGGGCAAAGCCTTCAAGATACGGCTGCCTGAGAAACTTTTTGAGTCGGGTATGGCATACGAAATTGCCGCGACCTTTGAGGAGCGCGGCTTTCAGATCGGGAAAGATTTTCTCTCGAACAAACGGTATATCCTTGAAAAAGAGCTGCTCTTGAAGGTTCTTGGTTCCTGTCGAGATTGCCACCTTCTTTCCGGATAGTGCGGCAGCAATAAGGTACGCGAGCGTCTTCCCCGTACCTGTGGGTGCTTCGATAATCAGCCTGTCGTCGGATTCCAGTGCATCGAAGACAGCATATGCCATGTCCAATTGCTGTTTTCGTAATTCATAGCCTTCCATGGATCGGGCCAGAATCCCGTCTCTGCCGAGAATCTCTTCTATTTGTGCGCGAACTTCCATTTCGTTCCTTCGCCCCAGATACAGTTCATCCCGCTGCGTAATCAAAGAAGTAAAATCAGGGAAATCTTTTTACAATGGATTGTGCCGTTAGCTCAGTTCCGAATCGAAAGCATCGGCTCTATCAACTGTCATTCGGCATTGCTGGCGCAGCCGCCGTAGGGGCAGGTCTCGGGTCTCGGAGACTGTCTCAAAAGTCAAAATTTACCCTGGATCGTGGCACGATTCTTTGTCCATTCATGAATTTTGAGACACTTTCCTCGTGCCTGCCCGTCCCGGATGACCGGCACGGAGGCCGGTCGCTACCGGGCACCCACAAGGGATGCCCCTACCCGATCCACATTGGCCCCAATCCGCCGGACCAGGAACATCCGAATTTCTAACTGACTCTCAGACTGAACTAAGGACATAATCCATTTACAAAAAAGGTTCCCAGAGTGTTACTCCTTTAAAGCGCATTGGAATGAACTGCTATTTCCGTTGTCGGTACGCGCGGGCTTTTTGGATCATGCATCGGGCCCATTCAGGCTGACCGAGTGCATGGACGTGTACGTATGTTCCGAGAGCATTTCCGCAGCAGATACCGTCACGATGTCCATCCATTCCATGACCTCTGACAACCCGGAATGCGTATGAAGCACCCGGCCTGTCCAGGCCTGTCACGTACGAATAATGAAATTCATGGCCTTTGAGAACGGTTCCTTCAGGGTAAAAAGGGTTTGCCTCTTGCACTTCCACCTGAATATATCCATGCCCCTGGGGATTCCGTTCCAAAACCGAATCCACGGGGAAGACTCCTACCATCGGATAAGAGTGCCGATCAATAAGTAAATTTCGGGACAGGTACATGAGCCCGCCACATTCTGCGTACACAGGTAATCCATTCTCAACGGCCGACCGAAGAGAATTCTTGAACACGTCATTGCGCGCCAGAGCTTCGGCATGAGTTTCGGGAAAACCTCCGCCAATATAGAGCGCATCCAGTTCCGGTAAGTCCTTCTCGACCAGGGCGCTGAGAAAAATCAGATCAGCGCCGGCATTCCGAAGAGCTTCCAGATTTTCGGGGTAGTAGAATTGAAATGCCGAATCTTTGAGGATACCGATTCGTAACAGAGGTTTACTCTCCACTGCCGCTGCCTGATCGAGAGCCGAAGAGTCGGGGATTTCGAGATGCTCCGCGGACTGACAAATTGCCAGCACTTTCTCGAGATCGACCGCTCGCTCCACGATTTCTGCAGCTTGATCCACGAATTCCGCTGCCTGAGGGTGCTCGTACAAGGGAAGAAGACCGAGGTGCCGTTGAGGAAAGTTTTCCAGAGGCAACTTAGCCACCGATCCAAGGACCGGAACGTGAGCAGCAGATTCGATCGCCTCTCTCAGTACGGTTTCGTGGCGTGTGCCTGCAACACGGTTCAGAATGACTCCTTCTATCCTGAGATCGGGGTCCAGCAGTTTGCAGCCGAGAACCATAGCTGCGGCCGTCCTCGTTATTTTCGTAGCGTCCACAATGAGAATCACAGGCGCATTGACGAGCTTTGCCAGTTCAGCCGTGCTGTAGCTCCCTTTGGCATCTACTCCGTCAAAGAGTCCTCGATTCCCCTCAACAATGGAAACGTCACTGCCTGCGGATTTTCGTAAAAAGCTTTCCCGGGCAATTTCCTCCGGGAACAGGAACGCATCGAGATTGTAACAATCTCTCCCTGCAGCCATACCCAACCATCCAGCGTCTATATAATCGGGTCCTTTCTTAAAGACACCGACATTCAGACCGCGTTTCCTCAGTGCAGCAACCAGCCCTACTGTGAGGAACGTCTTTCCTGCGCCTCCCTTGAGGGCTGCAACCACTACCCTGGGGAGATTCGTGATCTTCGATGAGCTCATATTTCTCTGCACTATTTAAGAAGTAGGAGTGTTTCGTCAGAAACAGCGAACGAGAGACGCGATGCGCAAAGCAAAGTCCCCATGTCCGCCGAAAGATGGCCGAACGATTCACCGTACCTACTCCTGTCTTTCCTTCCTCTTGAATGCAACTGATATCGTTACGTGCTTAAGAATGGCCACACAGGCCGTTATCTCAGGAGCAAACGATTGTCCGCATCCAGCGCATTAGGAATTGGACTATAGTATTGATACCATTTTGCATTCAGAAAAGTAATGCCCTGCTTCCGTATGTCAGACGATCGGCATTCATAGTACTGTCAAAAGTTCTGGCGTTTATCCTGCGCCTGTTAGTGGGGACCAGCGTCTCGAAAGTGTCTCAAAAGTCATGAATCCACAAAAAATCGTGCCACGATTCATCATCCTTGTAGGGGCAGGTCTCGTGCCTGCCCTCCTGCAATGACCGGCACGGAGGCCGGTCACTACTGGGCACCCACGAGGTCCGCCCCTACAATCAGGCCGTGAAGATGATGAGAATTTCGTGCCACGATTCGGGATAAATTTCGACTTTTGAGACAGTTTCTCTCTGCCGGTCCATTCTATCGATATCATTGATTATATAGAAGATGTGCCGGCACGGAGGCCGGCGCCCACCAATACTCTTGAATCTTCAACTGGACATTAATTTCGGCAATTACTGTAGCATGGTCGGTACTGAAGACAGTCCGATTCGCATCGGCAGAGTTTTCCTTATTTTTGCGCTAATACATCTTCTCCTTTTGCAAAAAGAGGGAGCATGCTGGTAAATTAACGCTGCGATCCAAACCCAATCAGAGAAGGTTTGTGGAGTACCGGAACCCAAAATTCTTGCAGGAAAACGGGTTACGGGCAGTATTAGTGATCCGAGTGGATTCGGCAATAACGCAAGACTCAGAATACAAAAGTTTCCTCACCGATTCTCAATGTTTGACCTCACACGGTACTTACACGATGGAGGACCTCTATGGCCCTGGATTTGGACAGTGTCGGGAAGAAGATTGGTCCTGTTACCCGCGAATACGACTGGAAGGATGTAGTCCTGTACGCCCTTGGAGTCGGCGCCGGGTTCGAGGATCTGGAATACTGCTACGAAAATCGGCTCAAAACCATTCCCAGTTTCTCAATCGGCGCGGTTTTCGACTTTCTTGCAGAGGTGGGGCTCAGTTCCGGAGCTAATCTCGCAGGGATTCTCCACGGCGAGCAGGATATCATTTTTCACAACCCCATACCGGTTAAAGGAAAATTGATCACAGAGGGCGCAATTACAGGCATTTACGACAAGGGTGCCGAAAAGGGCGCTCTTGTGGTTGCCGAAGCCGACACCTTCCATTCCGACGGTCAGAAGCTGTTCACGAACATATTCACCCTGTTCTGCCGTCGCGATGGCGGATTTGGGGGAGATGACGCGCCGGGAGAAACCATCGAGTTTCCTGACCGTCCACCGGATTTTGAGGAGCACGCGTTACCGTCTGCGGATCAACCTCTCCTGTACAGGCTTTCCGGCGACATCTTCGCGCTTCATGTGGACCCGGATTTTGCCAAAGCCAGCGGTTTCACCAAACCAATCATGCACGGCTTGTGTACCCATGGATACGCGTGCAGAGCAGTCATAAAGCACCTCTTTCCGGGTGAGCCCGAGCGCATGACGCGATTCCGGAATCGCTTCTCCAAAACCATTTACCCGGGTGTGCCCATCAAGACGCAAATCTGGAAGCTTGAAGAAGGTCGGGCAGTCTTTCGGACCGTCAATACTGAAACCGGAGAAGTCGTCATAGATCGGGGACTCGTGGAATGGCTTACTCCAGAAGAGATTGAACAGCGTTCCAAACGACAGGGCATCCGGTTCGACGATCAGGTTGCGGTTGTCACCGGAGCCGGACAGGGCCTTGGACGTTTGTACGCCCTGGAATTGGCAAAACGCGGAGCCAAAGTAGTGGTGAACGATCTCGGAGGAGCCCGCGATGGCTCAGGTCAAGGTTCGAGTACTCCTGCGGATAAAGTGGTGGAAGAAATCAAAGCTCTCGGAGGCGAAGCAGTAGCGTCCTACGATTCGGTTTCCACTCCCGAAGGGGGCGAAGCCATAATCGACAAAGCTGTTGAAGCATTCGGAAGGGTAGACATCCTCATTAACAATGCCGGCATCCTGCGGGACAAGAGCCTGACCAAAATGGAAGCTTCGGAATGGGATGCGGTCATGTCGGTTCACCTCGACGGAGCCTATAACGTAACCAGACCCGCATATATCAAGATGAGAGAGAATGGCTATGGCCGCATAATCGTGACTACGTCGGCAGCGGGACTGTACGGAAATTTCGGCCAGACCAACTATTCCGCGGCCAAAATGGCTCTTGTAGGTTTTATGAACAGCCTGAAACTCGAGGGCGAGAAGAACGGCATCAAAATCAACGCAATTGCCCCAATTGCCATGACAAGACTGACCGAAGACATACTTCCACCGGACCTCTCGGAAAAGCTGAAACCGGAATTCGTCACTCCGCTGGTCATGTTTCTGTGCTCCGAACAATGCCCGGTCACCGGCTCGATTTACAATGCAGGAATGGGGTACTACAACCGAGCCGCCATTGTAACCGGACCCGGTGTTGTCCTCGGTGACGGACAAACCATTCCGACTGCTGAAGAAATCGCTCGCAACAGCAAGAATATCGCATCACTCGAAGGCGCTGCCGAATGTTACAGCATCACTGCTGCTCTGGGAGATATGTTGAACGCTGTTGGAAAACCTGTGCTGAAAACACCTCCGAAAAGTGGCGATCAGACTGTCTCGCGAGTGTTCGATCGCATCCAAGATGCTTTTCAAGCCGACAAAGCTGCCGGATTGGACGTGGTGTTTCAGTACAAGATTTCAGGTCCGAACGGTGGGGAATGGCATGTAATCGTCAAGGATGGAACCTGCACGGTTGCACAAGGAGTCCATGCTGCTCCAACAACGACAATTCTCATGGCAGCCGAAGATTTTCTCAAGCTTATCGGTAAAGAGCTCAATGCAATGCAGGCGTACACGTCGGGGAAGCTGAAGATCCAGGGGGATCTCATGAAGTCCCAGCTCATTGAAAAACTGTTCAAGTTCTGATCGATACAGGAGATCCCAAAATGATCGGCATTGTTTCATATGGCGGGTACATTCCCAGACTAAGGCTCAACCGCATGAGCATCTACCAAACCATGGGCTGGTTCGCTCCGGCTGTCGTCCTGGTTGCGCAGGGCGAGAGATCCTTCTGCAATTGGGACGAGGACAGCTTGACCATGGCTGTGTCGGCATCACAGGATTGTCTTCGGGATTTGGATAAATCGGCAGTGCACGGCGTCTATCTTTGCTCCACCTCCCTACCCTTTGCCGATCGATCCAATGCAGGAATGCTGAAGACTGCTCTTAATCTTCGTGACGATATAGTCACCCAGGATTTGACATCGTCGCTCAAATCCGGCACCACCGGATTAATTGCGGCGCTATCTTCCATCGGGCGGGAAGGCCGTAAGAATATCCTGGTGACCGCATCCGATAAGAGAGAAACCAAAGCGGCTTATTTCTACGAAATGTGGTTTGGTGACGGCGCGGCTTCGCTGCTGGTGGGGGACTCTGACGTTATTGCCGAGTTCAAAGGGTCTTATTCAGTCTCTCACGATTTTGTGGATCACTTCCGTGGAGATCGTTCCAAATACGATTACATGTGGGAAGAGCGTTGGGTTCGGGATGCAGGTTACTCCAGGATTGTTCCTGAAGCAGTTAAAGGTCTGTTCGGGAAGCTTTCCATTTCCATGGATCAGGTGGATAAATTCGTTTTTCCCTGCTTTTTCAAAGCCGAACACCGCAAAATAGCAGCAAGTCTTGGCGCAGGTCCGGAAAAGCTGGTGGATAATCTCCACGATGTGTGCGGTGAAACCGGAACCGCCCATCCTCTGGTCATGCTCGTCCAGACTCTGGAACAGGCCAAGCCCGGTGACAGAATACTCGTTGCCGGATTCGGACAGGGATGCGATGCTCTCTATTTCCAGGTAACGGAAAATATTGTCAATCTTCCGCAAAGGGTCGGCATCGGCGGCTCTCTGGCGAACAAGAAAACCACGGATAATTATGCCAAGTTCCTTAGATTTCGCGATCTCATCCAAACGGAAATGGGAATTCGCGCGGAAATGCCGACTCAGACCGCAATGACGGTTCTTTGGCGAAACCGGAAAATGCTCCTTGGCATGGTGGGTGGCAAATGCACTGAATGCGGCACCCCCCAATTTCCGAAAATGGATATTTGCGTGAATCCCGATTGCCGAAAGACCGGTACCCAAGTGGAGTATGAATTTGCCGATTCACCCGCAACGGTGAAGAGTTTTACCGGCGATCTTCTGGCAGTGTCCCTGGACCCGCCTGCAATCTACGGCATGGTGCAATTCGATGGCGGTGGCAGGTTCATGGCTGACTTTACGGATTGCGAGCTTTCTGACGTCCGAGTGGGGCAGCCGGTGAAACTGGCTTTCAGAAAGCGCTACACCGATACGGAACGCGGATTCAGCGGCTATTTCTGGAAAGCAGTTCCTCTGCCGATTCAGGAAGAGCCGAAATCGGATGAAATCCGCTTCGACGGCCAGGTGGCAATCGTAACCGGTGCAGGTGCGGGTCTGGGCCGTATTTATGCTCTGGAACTTGCGAAGCGCGGGGCTAAGCTGGTGGTCAACGATCTGGGCGGTTCCCGGGATGGAGCAGGAGGATCGCAGGCAGCAGCGGATACAGTGGTGGAAGAGATCAAAGCTCTCGGCGCGGAAGCGGTTGCAAGCTACGATTCCGTTGCCACTCCTGAAGGAGGAGCCGCAATAGTCGAAAAGGCTGTCGAGGCGTTCGGTCGCGTGGACATTGTTATAAACAATGCAGGAATCTTAAGAGATCGGACTCTCGCGAAAATGGAGCCGTCGGAATGGGCGGCAATACGGTCCGTTCACCTCGACGGCGCATTCAATGTGACCAAACCTGCATTCATGAAAATGCGTGAACAGGGATACGGCCGCATCATAGTGACGACTTCTGCTGCAGGACTGTACGGGAACTTCGGCCAGACAAACTATTCAGCGGCAAAGATGGGACTCGCGGGCTTCATGAATACGTTGAAGCTGGAAGGCGAGAAATACAACATTAAGATCAACGCCGTAGCTCCCGTGGCAGCCACACGCCTCACAGAGGACGTGCTTCCACCCGATCTTTTCGAAAAACTGAAGCCGGAGTACGTTGCACCTCTTGTACTGTACCTGTGCGCGGATTCCTGTTCGGAAACAGGCATGGTTTTCAATGCCGAAATGGGCTGCTACAACCGGGCGGCCGTGGTGACCGGTCCGGGCGCTATCGTGGGCGATGGAGTCGCCCCCCCTACCCCGGAACAGATTCAGCAGAATTGGGACGCCATTAACGACATGACTGGCGCAGCGGAATCGTACAATGCGACCGTTGCTCTCGGTGCGATGCTGGAGGCATTCAACCCGAAGTCTGAGAGCACGACCCCGGCTCCAAAACCAACCGTCACCGTCAAGAGCATCTTCGAGCGCATGCCTGAAGCATTCCGATCGGACAAAGCCGCGGGCGTGGACGTTGTGTTTCAGTATCGCATCACCGGAAGTGGCGGCGGCGAGTGGCACGTTATTATCAAGGATGCCGCGTGCACGGTGCTCCCGGGTAAACACGAGAAACCAACGACTTCGATAATCATGTCGGATGAAGATTTTCTGGCCCTCATCACGGGCAAGTTGAACGCGATGCAGGCTTTCACCTCGGGAAAGCTCAAAATCGAGGGTGATCTCATGAAATCGCAGCTCATTGAGAAGCTGTTCAAGTTCTAAGGGGACCAACATGGCAACAGGAATCAAAGACAAAGTTGCGATTATAGGCATGGGTTGCACCCGATTCGGCGAACGCTGGGATGTGGGAGCCGAAGAGCTCATGGTGGAAGCATTCACCGAATGCCTTGGAGATGCAGGAGTCGAGCCCAAGGACATACAGGCTGCATGGCTTGGAACGTGCCTCGAAGAAGTGAATGTGGGTAAAAGCGGCTTACCGCTGTCCGTGACCCTTCGACTTCCCCTTATCCCCGTGACTCGGGTCGAGAATTTTTGTGCGAGCGGCACAGAATCATTTCGCGGTGCAGTGTACGCGGTCGCTTCCGGTGCGTATGACATGTGCCTGGCAATGGGAGTGGAGAAACTCAAAGATACCGGTTACGGAGGACTCCCGAATCCGGGCTCCAACTGGGGTTCCCTGAGCTGGCTGTGGTGGCCGAACGTGACAGCTCCCGGGGCTTTCGCGCAACTCGCCACTGCGTACGCGGCAAAATACAAGATCCCCGAACAGGACTTGAAAAGAGCAATCGGGCATGTTTCCGTGAAGAGTCATGCAAACGGAGCACTCAATCCCAAAGCGCATCTTCGAAAACCGGTGACGCTCGATCAAGTCCTGTCTGCTCCGATCATTGCGCATCCTCTGGGGCTTTTCGATTGTTGTGGCGTCAGTGACGGAGCAGCCTGCGCCATTGTGACCACCGTGGAAAAAGCAAAGGAAATGGGCAAGAAAGATTTTGTGACCGTGAAGGCGCTTCAGCTTGCCCTCAGCAGCGGCGAGGAAATGGGCTATAACAACTGGGATGGAGACCACTTCATTACCACGTCTCAGGCCAGCATTCGGGCTTATGAAGAAGCCGGGATAAAAGCCCCCCGCAAAGAAATCAGCATGATGGAGGTGCACGACTGCTTTTCCATCACTGAATTGGTCACGTACGAGGACCTCCATATCTCCGAGCGCGGGCGTGCGGTATACGACTCTCTTGACGGCTTTTATGACAGAGAAGGCAAGGGAGTTCCCTGTCAGGTAGATGGAGGCCTGAAGTGCTTCGGTCATCCCATCGGAGCATCGGGATTGCGAATGCTCTACGAAATGTATCTCCAGCTTCACGGCAGGGCCGGAGCACGGCAAATTCCGAACCCCAGGTACGGGCTCACCCACAATCTGGGCGGCGTTCCTTTCATGAACGTCTGTAGCATTGGAATTATTGGGAAGTATTAGACGGATTCGCATTCAAGGCGTTAATATCCGGGAACCTTTCCTGTAAATGGATTGTTTCTTTTTCTCAGCAATTAGCGCTAATGTGGGTGAGAATGTTGGCAAAGCTAGGAAATTAGCTGAGCTACGGGCACAATCCGTTTGTAACAAAAGTTCCCGGATATTAGAGCAAGTGCATAAAACAGTGCCCAATTGCGAAAAGCACTTCTCGGCAATTGGTAGGTGCCGTGCCTCCGTGCCGGCACATTTTTCAAATACAAATCAACCAGTTCGGGCCGGCAGGGACGCCGGCCCCTACCGTTCATTTAAGGCACAATGTGTTCAAAAGGTCAGAAATTATGTCATCTGCTATAAATGCCTTGAATGCGAATCCGTATCGATCGGATCAATTGCCGGTTCGCAAACGATGTGGTTCATTTCATTCACTGCGTCATACGTCTCTGCTTCGAAACGCGATTCTCATCAAGAGGGCCTCATGGAGATAATCAAGTACACTGAAGAACACAACATTTTCCGGCAATCTCTCCGCAAATTCCTGGAAAAAGAAGTTGTTCCCTACGTTGACCAATGGGAAGAAGCCGGAATCGTGCCGAAAAGCGTCTGGAAGAAAATGGGGGATCAGGGCTTCCTCTGTATGAACGTGCCGGAAGAATACGGAGGTTTCGGCGCTGACTTCCTGTACAGCGTCATCCTCTCGGAAGAACTGGTTCGTACCGGGCACACCGGTCTGGCTGCGCCGTTGCACAGTGACGTTGTTGTTCCTTACATATTGTCATTCGGCTCCGAGGAACTGAAGAGACAATATCTGCCTCCCTGTGTTTCCGGTGATGCGGTTTCTGCAATAGCCATGACCGAACCCAACACCGGCAGCGATCTGGCTTCCATAAGGACCACGGCTGTCGAAGACGGCGATCACGTGATCGTGAACGGTCAGAAGACTTTTATCAGTAACGGTATCAACTGCGACATCGTAGTTCTGGCGGTACGAGATCCCAAAGAAACCAATCCCTATGCTGCGATTGACCTGTATGTAGTTGAAGCGTCCACTCCCGGATTCGAGAAGGGACGAAATCTGAAGAAAATAGGCTGGCACAGCCAGGATACCGCAGAACTCTTTTTCAATGATTGCCGCGTTCCCAAGAAGAACCGTTTAGGCGAAAAGGGATCGGGCTTTCTCATGCTCATGAATAAGCTGCAACAGGAACGTCTCATGGTGTGTATTTCTGCCGTGCCCGCGGCAGAACACATGCTCGAGATGACGATAAAATATTGTCAGGAGAGACAGGCTTTCGGAAAACCGATTTCCAAGTTTCAGAACACACAATTCAAGATCGTTGAAATGGCCGCAGACACAAAAATGGCTCGCACCTTTGTAGACAAGCTCATTGTGGATCACATGGAAGGCAAGAACATTGTCGTGGAAGTCTCCATGGCCAAATACTGGACAACGGAAATGGCAACCAGAGTTGCCGATACCTGCTTACAGCTTCACGGCGGATATGGTTATTGCGAAGAATACGCCATAGCCCGAGCGTGGAGAGACATCCGTGTCATGCAAATTTTCGCAGGTACGAACGAAATCATGAAAACCATAGCCGCAAAATTCATGGGACTTTAGGATTGGACGAAAGTCGAAAATTCCTAATACCAGTGCGCTTTCAAAGCAGTAAGATTTGGGGAACCTTCTTCTGTAAAAAAGTTCCCCAAACCCTTCCAAAAGACTTTTAACACTTGTCTGAGTTGTTGTTTTTTCTATAGAAAAACAACAACTCAGACGAATACTAGAAGTTCTTGGGATGGGGCTCGGGGAAACACTTCTTACAAGAAGGGTTTCCCCGAATTTTCCTCTTTGATTGCGATCGGTATAAGGAGGTGTTGGCAGGTGCGGCGAAAGCATTGTGAAATAACCGACCATCAGCAGATCGAACGGATTCTCGCTTCAACGAATGTAGGTCGATTGGCCACCAATGGAGCGGACGGTTATCCCTACATTACGCCGGTAAATTTCGTGTATCACCAGGAGAAGATCTATTTTCATTGCGCCAAGAAGGGTGAAAAACTGGACAATATGGCACGAGATCCCAAGGTCTGCTTCGAGGTTGATATTCCGTTGGCCTATCTTGATGCAGGCACAGATCCGGACCGTCGTATCTGTAAGGTGCACCAATTGTATCATTGCGTCATTATTCGAGGCCAATCGCGTATCGTTCCGGATGGCTCCTTGAAGGTGGCGGCCTTGAACGACCTGGTCGCCAAACATGAGAACTGCTCGGATCACGAGCTCGTAAATCAGGAAATGCCAGCCTTTAAGGCCTGTGAAGTAGTTGAAATCACTCCGACTTGCATCTCTGCGAAGAGCGACCTGGCCCAAAATAAGGCTCCAGAAGAACGATTCGCACTGGCGCGATATCTGAAAAATCGCAACTGGCCCGGCGATTCCGAGGCTGTCAAAGCAATGGGGTTCGATCCGAACGATATGGATTAGATTTCAAGGCTCCTCAATCTTGCTTGCTGAAGTACATGGCAATTACCGAAATTAACGTCCGATTGAAGATTTAAGAACATTGGTGGGTGCCGGCCTCCGTGTCGGCACATCTTCCATTAATCAATGATATCGATAGGATGGACCGGCAGAGAGAGACTGTCTCAGAAGTCGAAATTTACCCCAGATCGTGGCACGAAATTGTCATTATCTTCACGGTCTAATTGTAGGGGCGCCCCTCGTGGGTGCCCGGTAGTGACCGGCCTCCGTGCCGGTCATTGCGGGAGGGCAGGCACGAGACCTGCCCCTACAAGGATGATGAATCGTGGCACTATTTTTGTGCATTCGTGAATTTTGAGACGGTCTCGAGACACCAGTCCCCACCAAGACCTTGTACTCGGGCGCGGGACAAGCGTCAGAATTTTTGGCTCGAATCGAGCGACACCCCGAGAGCTCGTAATTTATCGGGTTCAATATTGTGTCTGTCTGTGAGAAGACTGCTTTGGCCTAGAAATGACCCTTACGCGGCCTCGCTTCGTTCACTCTGAGACTTCGACCCATGAAATCTTTTGAATCCAAATCTTCGATTGCTCTCAAACCCGCATCACGATCGGGCATCTCAACAAATCCAAAACCTCGCGATCGACCCGTTGCGCGATCGATGATCACTTTTGCAGCATCAACCTGTCCGTACGTTTCAAAAAGATCTCTGAGCTGCTCATCTTCGGTTTTGAATGATATGTTGCCGACATAAAATTGATTCCTGTCACTTGGACTCTCCTTTCGAGGATATTCCACGGGAATGCAACAAACGCGTCCATTCATGGAAGAAAAAAGCAGTAATGTAAGAATCGGGGGAACCATTCTCAAAAACAAAATTAGTTTTAATATTTACGAACGCACAGAATTTCACCTATCTTATCTTGTAACTTCAATTTGCGACCTTGTAAAGGATTTTTGGAATGCCAAAGCCGTTTTTACAGGGCTGTTGTGACCGGATGCGAAACAGTTGAACTTTATACCTTCTATAGGGTATAGCTCTGGAAACTGAACAGGAGTTCTCATGAGATACTTGCCTCGGCTTATGGTTTGGTGCGGAATTCTATGCGTGACTTTTATGACGACAGCGGAAGCTCAGACTACAGATATAAAACTCCCGAAGCCTGCGCTTACGGGAAACAAACCCCTGGAAGCCGCTATTTTACACAAGAAGTCATCGCGTAATTTCACCGGATCCACGCTTAGTCTCGCAAACGTGTCACAATTGCTGTGGTCTGCAAACGGCAACTTACCTGCCGATGCTGTTACCAGTGCAACTACCAAGGTGTTTCCTTCCGCAGGTGGATTGAACGCGTTGGAAGCGTTTCTCGTTGCAGGCCAGAATACCGTGGAAGGAGTGCCCGCAGGCGTGTATCGCTATAATCCGGCAGACAACACGCTCCGGCAAATCGTCCCTGGCGACCAGCGTAACTTACTTGCACATGCAGCTTTGTCTCAGGTGTGGATTGCACGAGCTCCGGCGATAATCGTCATTGCCGCGGTATTTGAACGGATGACTGGAAAGTACGGCGGTCGAGGCATGCAGTATGTCTTCATGGAAGCCGGCGCTGCAAACCAGAATGTCTATCTTCAGGCGGAATCCCTGGGACTGAAAGCAGCCAGTGTAGGCGCATTCCAGGACAATCAGGTTGCAGCAGTACTGAAACTGCCGGCCGGAATGGTCCCCCTCCTTCTGCTTCCGGTGGGCAATTAGTGAGTGCATGTATGAAGTCTTGCTCATGAATCGATTCCTTCCCGCAATTCCATTCTCCTGGACAGTGTTGGTCATTAACATCGGAAGTAACCTCGCGGGCTTCTTTCTTGTCCAGGTGCTCCTGGGAAGTGCGTACCCGCAAGAAGAATGGCATCGCATGGCCGCATTGGACCGGGGAGCCAATCTGGCGCTTTTGGCGGTTCTCGTACCGGCAGCGGTAGCCGTTCTGCTGGTTTTGGCGGCTCCAGTCAATTCTGCGCTCAAAGCACTGAAACAAGGAAGAGAACTTCCAGAAACCGCTCTGGAGAACGCCCGTCGACGTGCCGTAAATATTCCTTTTTATGCAGCATTCATGAATCTCGCGGCCTGGATCGTTCCCTCAGTGGCGTTTCCGGTGTTTTTCAAGCTACGGAGCCCGGATTCCGCCTTCAATCTTGGCGTTGCGATCGTTTACAATTTCAGCAATGCGGTAATGATAACGTTACTGGCTCTCGTGCTGCTGGAACAGGCTTGTCGCATCGCGGTGATTCCCAAGCTGTTTCCGGAAGGAAAAGTGAAGGATCAAAGGAAAACCTTTAAACTGACCATCCGCCATAAACTTCTCATTATGTACTTCGCAATTTGCTTCATTCCGATGTTCCAGACGGCATTGATGATAAATGCAAATGCCCGGTATGCCGATCCGAATGTCGTGCTGCCTCACCTTGGCGTATTTTCAGTGATTCTTTTCGCGTTTGCAGCTTTGTACGGTTTATGGTTGGTTTTGCTTTTCTCCCGGAATATTTCCGCTCCTGCCTGGGAAATTATGAAGGCTGCAGAAACCATATCCGCAGGCGACTACGACGCGCGCGTGCAGGTCATGAGCAATGATGAAATAGGCCACATGGGCGATCGGGTAAACGAAATGGCCAGAGAGCTGAAAGAACGCGAGCGGATACGAGAAGTGTTCAATCTGTTCACGAGTCCTGAAATAAGTAGAGAAGTCCTTTCCCGCAAGAGTTTTGCAGGCGGCGAGATTCGTCAGGTTACGCTTCTGTTTTCCGATCTTCGGGATTTCACCACCATGGCGGAGCGTTTCTCCCCCGAGCAGGTGCTTGATTCAATAAACAACTATTTCGAGGAGATGAGCGCTGCAGTCGTGCAGCATGGGGGAATCGTCCTCCAGTATGTGGGAGATGAGGTCGAGGCGGTTTTTGGAGCACCTTTGGACGATCCTGCCCACGCGGACAAGGCTGTAGCTGCGGCACTTGAAATGCGCGCCCGACTTGCGGCTCTGAATCAGCGGCGCTTAGAGCAGGGACAAGACCCCCTCCACCACGGGATTGGAATTCATACCGGACCTGCCCTCGCGGGGATCGTCGGCAGCCGGTACAAGATATCGTATGCTCTCGTCGGTGATACAGTGAACCTCGCATCGAGAATACAAGGACTTACAAAAGAGTTAGACGCCGATATCCTTATAAGCAAAGATACCCGCGATTCACTGACACTATCACGTACGCTTTCTGCACCGTTCAATGCACAGGTAAAGGGCAAAAAGAAAAGTGTACAAATTTTCCGTTTGATAGACTGATCAACTCTTCGTCTCCCTGAAAACTGAGGCATGGAAAGAGCGCTTGTGCGTGTTTATCCTTGACATTACCGGGAATTGTGGATAGTTTTCTCGGATACAATCGTGTTTCCCCATGTGTAAGAGGTCGAATTATTTACCTAAGGAGGTAGGTGGATGGATCAGATCGTTTGGATCGCACTGATTTGTGGAGCAATAGGAGTGGCGTACAGCCTCTTTACAGCCGGGTGGGTCTTTAAGCAGGACGCCGGCAATGCGCGAATGCAAGAGATTTCCAGCTACGTTGCAGAAGGCGCTATGGCGTATCTGACCCGCCAGTATAAAGTGGTCGCTATCATTGCGATTATCCTTTTTATCGTTCTTTTGTTAACGCTTGGCTCAATGCCGGCAATCGGATTCATAGTAGGTCTAGTGGGCTCCGGTCTCGCAGGCTTTCTCGGAATGAAAGTCTCCGTAAACGCGAACGTGCGTGTGGCGGCGGCGGCCAGCAAAAGCCTGCCGGATGCCATGGACGTTGCATTCAGGGGTGGGTCGGTCACAGGAATCGTGGTTACCGGTCTGGCGCTCTTGGGCGTTGCCGGTTTTTTCATGCTTGCCAAATCGTCTGATCCCGATCCTCACAAAATCTTCAGCGCACTGGTAGGTCTGGGCTTCGGAAGCTCCCTCATGAGCGTTTTTGCTCGTGTTGGCGGTGGTATCTACACCAAGGCTGCTGACGTCGGCGCCGACTTGGTCGGTAAAGTCGAAGCGGATCTTCCCGAGGACGATCCCCGCAATGCTGGTGTTATCGCGGACAACGTTGGCGACAACGTTGGTGACTGTGCGGGTATGGCTGCTGACTTGTACGAAACGTACACGGTCACCATTGTGGCGGCCATGCTACTCGGCAGCACTATTTACGGCGGAATCGACAAACCGGCTTTTTATCTGCCACTCTTTGTCGGTGGTGTGGCCATCATCGCGTCCATCATTGGAACATTTTTTGTCCGCCTCAGCAAAAGTCAGGCAGAGAAGGACCTGTACATTATGGGCGCCCTTTACAAAGGCTTGGCTGTTGCCGGCATCCTGGCTGCTATCGCCTTTTATTTTGTCGCTCAGAAACTTCCCCTGGGTCCTCCCAAGGGCGGCGGCTATGAAATCAGCGCTATCAACGTATTCTGGATGGCAGTACTCGGTCTCGTTCTCACCGGCTTGATCGTTGTCATCACCGAGTATTTCACGGGTATGTACGGTCCGGTTAAGTACGTGTCCAAAGCCAGCTCCACCGGTCACGGCACCAACATCATCGCCGGATTGGCTATTGGTATGATGTCCACCGTGTTGCCTGTTATCGTGCTCGCGGTATCAATACTGATCGGGTACGGAATGGGCGGCGGTTTTTCCGGAGTACAGGGCGGCACAGGAACGGGTCTGTACGGCATTGCAATTACGGTTGTTTCCATGCTTTCCATGACCGGTATGGTCGTTGCCATCGACTCCTACGGTCCTATTACCGACAACGCGGGCGGTATTGCTGAAATGGCCGAACTGTCCGACGAAGTACGTAACAGAACCGACCCGTTGGACGCAGTTGGAAATACCACCAAAGCGGTTACCAAAGGCTATGCCATCGGCTCCGCTGCTCTCGCAGCTCTGGTGCTCTTTGCCGAGTACACAAGAGCGATTGAAGAGCTTTCCGGTAAGGCAATGTCGTTCGATCTTTCCAATCCCAAGATTATCGTCGGACTTCTTATCGGCGGGATCATTCCTTACTTCTTTGCAGCTCTTTGTATGCTCGCGGTGGGCAAGGCAGCCGGCGCCATCGTTGACGAAGTGCGAAGACAGTTCCGTGAAATCGCAGGACTCAAGGAAGGATTACCGGGAGTCAAAGCCGAATACGGCAAATGCGTGGACCTGGTTACTGCGGCAGCCCAGAGGGAAATGGTTATTCCTTCTCTCCTGCCCGTTGCCATTCCGCTGGCCGTGGCATTCATCCCCGGTCTTGGTAGAGAAGCTCTCGGCGGCGCTCTCATCGGTAGTATCGTAGTGGGGCTGTTCCTCGCGATCGCAATGACCACCGGTGGAGCCACCTGGGATAACGCGAAGAAATACATCGAAGAAGGCAATCTGGGCGGCAAGGGCTCTGAGGCTCACAAAGCCGCTGTTACCGGCGACACCGTCGGCGACCCGTACAAAGATACCGCGGGCCCGGCTCTGAACCCGGTTATCAAGGTCGTCAACATGGTGGCCTTGTTGGTTGTCCCCTTCGTTATGTAAGAATTTATAAATCGATTCGTTTCGATTACTGTTGAATTAGGGAAAACTCCGAAAAGGGTTTTCCCTTTTTTTATGGTTAGTTGCCGAGCATGAACAGATAAAGTCAGTGAGTCACGATGAGAATCGGTAGGATGGACACCAGGCAGTTATTCTCGGCAGTTTTCCAGAAATTCAACAAACGGTCGAAAACACTGATTGCACTCCTCCATCAAATCTTGATATTCGGCTTCGGCGAGAATCATTGGTGCATCCACGGTATCTCGGTATCTTTGATTCCGTTGAGAAAACACCTCTTCCACAACCCGCTTGGGCGGTATGTCGTGATTTTGGTTCTCTACAGGGTGAATCCACGAGCACATGAGTCGCGGTGGGCCTATACGTTGTCTGAGCGAGTCTTCTGCCGCAAGAAGTAGCGCTTCCATATCGTGTTTGAAGCAGAAGACCTTGAACCGGTTTAACATCCTATGATCTTCAACTCCCTTGTTGACAAGAGCTTTCTCGAATTGGTCTATCACTCCTGACCGCAATTCCTCTGGAGTTGAATGGGGAAATCCTTTATTTTTCGGATACAAATCCGGTAGAGCCACAACCATAGTTTCAGGATCGTTACGCAGTATGTTGACTGCCTTAACCGGAATCTTGAGGAGAACCGATTTCTTCCTGTCGCCAGTAGGTGCCTCATGGAAACTGATGCGAACACCTTCACGCTGTTTACGTTCCAGAAGAGGGGATAGCAAAGTTTCCATGGCAGCTTTATCGGAGGGACCTTCCACATATACCAGCACTTTCATGGAAGTTGCTCCAGTTCATCACTCCGATGCAGTGCCTCCAATTCTTCGGGCCCGAAGTCTTCCAGATTTGCTCTGAGCGCGGCTGAGTCATGAGGTCGCACGAATTCCGCCCTTCCCATATTTTTTCGCATGACAGCGATATGCTCCAGATCAAACTGAGTCAAGAAATATGATGCGTGGGTGGCCAATAGTATCTGGGTCCGCTCAGATGCCTTCTGAAAAAAACCGGCCAAAATCGGCAGCGTTCTTGGATGAACTCCCTGGTCCGGCTCATCAATGCAAATGAGTCGCGGTGGATGGGGATGAACACAAATAGTGGCCCAACAAATGAGCCTGAGTATTCCATCAGCCAAATCGGCGAGACTCAATTCCCGATCTATCCCCTTTTCTTGCCAAAAGGCCATCACCTCTCCGGGGCCGCCTCGCGCTTTTACGGATAACCCTGCAAAACCCGGGATGGTTAAGCGCAGGAACTGTTGTAGCTCATCGAATTGTTCACGGTGCTCGAGCATAAGATAGTGAAGCACTGAACTCAGATTGCCGGCATCTTCATGCAGGACCGGTTCCTGTTCTACAGGTACTGATCTTCTAATCTTCTCGTTTGCTATCGCGAAAGAGCTGTAAAATCGCCACCCAGTAAGATATTCTTTCAAATTGTATAACGTCGTAAATGCAGGATTTGTCATAATGCTGAGAGCTGACTGGTTAGCTTTCGTCAACTCGATCTTTTGACTAATGTAGCGATCTTCAACTGGGTCAAATTCATATGCCTCCCCCTTACGTTCATGAACTTCCATGAGTACGAATGGTTTAAGATTTCCTCCTACTGGTCTTTGGGATCTCACTATCAATGATGAGACATGAACGCGGCCTACCGGACCGAGGACCTCCCCTTCGTAAACAATAGGAACGCTCTGACGGGTATCGATTTCGGCTTTCCAGGAAAATTTCTCCGGTCCCGGAATATGGAAAATTTGTTGACCGATAGAGCCAGCAACAATTTCAGCAGGGAGTTCCTGATATGCACTATCCCTCAAAAATCTTAGGAACTCAAAAAGGCTGGACTTCCCTGCTCCATTTGCTCCAACCAGCACAACCAAAGGACCCAAGGTGAATACAGCTTCCTTGAACGGCCGATATCCTTGAATTTCAATTGAGGTAAGTCGCCAGTCCATTTCATATGCCCCAAAGACCTGCTAATTGGTTCCGCAACGTACTTTGTTCTGAACAAGGCGTCAAGAATGTTCGTTAAAATGAGGACGACATCTTCTCACCAACGATTTGTCCTGTAATTCTCCAGGATTTTACGCGTGATCCGGATCTACGTTCTGTGGCATTTTGTTCCGGGGATGCTTGGCGTGGAAGTAATTACCGGAGCAGATCGAATGCGAAAATTACGCTTCGTGGGCCTGAGAGGGCGAGAAACTGCATGGGTTTGACGAGTATCATCACGAGAGATTGATTACCTGCATTCTTAAAATCGCGTATCCTGAAATCTGAGATGTTTCCCTGGTTTTCCACGGTCTTCCATTTTTCGGCGAGTTGAGTGCCGTTCCATCCGAGTGCCTGGATGTAACTGCCTCGATCGCTGCTTTTCATGACCAGGAGTTCGTTTTCTCCTTCTCCTTTTGTATCGGCTATGAAAATCCTTCCGGGACATATGATTTGCCGCATGGTCGAACCTGCCAGAATACGCAGCCGCCGATAATGTCCGAATATTCGATCAGACACGCTGGAAATAAGCCGATTCTCGCGATCGAACAACATCAGCCGTTGATCTTGATTCAAAATAGCCCTGAAATGCTGACCCGGTTTGCCGAGTTCGCCGGAATCGTAACTCAGGATCAGAGTTCCCGGTGGCAACTGGATGTTTCCGTCCTCTTTGACGGTATCTCCCTGCAGATTATACAGAACCATTTCTCCTGAAAACATGTCGGCAGCATCGGTTCTCTGTCCTACAAGAATCCTCTTTTTGGTATTCCCGATGTCGTCACGTATGCTCTTGAGTATCACATGGCGCAGTTTGGTTACGATCCTGAAATTTCTGTTGAGATACCGTGCTACTGCGGACTCCACACCTGCGGGAGTCTGATAGCAAAGGATGAGCTCTGCTATTCCGTCCCCATCCAAATCCTCGATTTCGGCACTGATGTACTGGGCAGGAGATTCAGCAAATTGTGTGAGCGGCCTCAACGTGCCGTTTTCGAATCGGTGAATGGTGAGCCCCGATTCCTCCAGGAACACAATCTCATTCTTCTTGTCACCGTCGAGATCTCCCACATCGAGACCGAGCAGGGCAGATCCGATTTCTGAGCTTCTCCACGGTCCTGTGTTCCTGGGAAGAGCCACTAACGTCGGCAGTCGATGTAATTGCTTCAGATCCGGAGAAACAGGCGGTTCGCTTTGATAAAAGGTGAGTCGAGGAGTCCCGTGCAATCGTTTGTCGAGTGATGCGATAAAAAGCTGCAACACGCCGGCAAGCGCGTGAATGTTTGCAACCGTCATATCGGTGGACACTATCGCTCTACCGCTCGAGACGTCCCACATGACCCCTTTCAATCGGAACTGGGACTCATCCTGGGTGAGAAATCCGTACACCACCAGGTCCGCATGATTTTCCAGAGCAATGGATAGAGCTTCTTCTTCGGTTTCAGGCGCGCTTTTCTCTTTCAGCAATTCTCGTGACGATCGTTCCGGTTCCAAAGAGAATTCGCTGCCGAGATTCTCCATCGCTTTCCGAACACTTCGATTTACATGGTCGCTGAAATTCAGCAGATCCCGTTCCAAACTCTCGACGTGAAACGGCAATACGAGTATTTTGCGGGGGGATTCGCCTGAAGAAAAAGATGAACACAGGAATATGAAAAAAAAGGCAATCACCGCAACCCGGAATCGAGCCGAGCTGTTCTTAATCACCATCATCAGATTTGTCTTCCGCTAACCGTCACATTCAAAAAAAAACCAACTGTCGAATTGCAGTTGGCGTAGGAGGAATAGATTCTTTTTCTTGACCCGGTATAGAGCAATCTGCGTGCCATTTCAAATCGGAACCGGCTCACCCCTAATTTATCTCCTGAATTCACCACGTTGCAGCCAACTTCATTGAACCAGCCATCCATCAACAATTCGAAAATCAGGTCATAGTTTGTCAAAATTTTTGAACATCGGAGCGTGCTTTTCATAATCGACCAGAATTATTAAGTTTTAATTTGTATAAAGTTTTGGCCGCAGCCTGCCGAATTTTTGTACATCGGTTCGCTACATCGCGCCGAAGAAAGCTTTCTTAATGAAATCAAAGTTCTTGAGGACATTCGATGCCCCTTGAATCGCAGGCCCATGACCGGGAACGATCAGATCCACTTCCAGCTCGGATAATTTTTGCACGCTTCCCTGCAGCGCCTTGACGTCTCCACCTGGTAAATCTACCCGGCCGATACTCTGAGAAAATACCACATCTCCGGGGAACAATGCCTTGTAGCGCGGCCAATACACAGATAATCCTCCCGGACTGTGGCCGGGTGTCAGGAGTATCCGGAATTCGTGTTTTCCCAGAATGAGATCGCCGTCCTGCAAGTAGAAGTCGATCCTGTAATTAGGCATCTCCGCGCCCTGACGCGCGTACATTGGAGCAGCCACTTTCTCGATGAACTCTTCCTCTTGAAGGGATAGCGCTGTCTTGGCATGTTTGAATGCCGTAGCGCCGCCAAAATGGTCGGGGTGGGCATGGGTGACTATGACGACCTTGACTTTTTCAGGGTCGACACCGTCTGCAATCATACGCTCTTTGAGATTGGGTACGCGATGCAGATGTCCCGGATCTATAAGCACGGGAACTTTGCCATCAATGAAAACCGTATTGCAGTTATTCTCTCGGGGATTGTCCCATAAATATACATAAAAATGATCTGCTACTTTCATATGATGAAACCTTTTCTTCAATAAAGCAGTAAGAATCGTGTCTCGACAGGAGCCCCACGCGTCTGACAGCGGCGTATCCTATAGCCAGACCGGGACACACATGACCGTGAAAATCCACACATTTCAGGAAATCCTGAGGGAGCTGTCCATCAGTCATTGGATTCATCCTGAACACCTTGCCATTCCTCGGTAATTTCTGTGAAATGTTTGAGAATGCGAGCTGTTGCTCCCCAGATGTTGTGTCCTTCCCAGAGATAGGAAACTACTTCCACAGGTTCATCTCGAATCATCCAGATCTCTTCAGACCGTTTTGCGGGATCGAAGAACACGTCCAGTGGCACGTCCAAGAGTCCTGAAATCTCGCGAACGCTGGTCCGGAACTCATACGGATATGGGATAAGTCCCACAAAAGGAATCACCCGAAAACCGGTGGCCACAGTATAGAAATCATCCAATTCGCCTAGTATCCGCACGTGAGCCGGATCTACTCCGATTTCTTCCGCTGTTTCCCGAAGAGCGCAATCCAGGATCGTAATGTCACACGCGTCGAGTTTCCCTCCGGGAAAAGAGATTTCCCCTCTGTGGTGCTCAACAAAATCGGATCTTTTGGTCAAGAGCACGTGACGCGATCCGTTCTTGCAAAACAACGGAACGAGCACCGCAGCAGTAATATTGTTGTCAGGCGGCAGGACCAGTTTCTGTCTCGTGCTGAGGATCTTTTCCAGCCTGTCCTCAAAATCGGGAAGTTTCCATATTGGTCTGTTTTTTCGAATCATGATTGTCTCAAACACCAGATAGCGAAACAAATGGAGCCAAACACAGGAGAGAGTAAGGCCGTTGGATCACTTATCGAGGCAAAAATTGCTTTTATACAGGTCTTTCATTGTTCTTCTGCGGGTCAAATTCCCAGTCCCAATCCAATTCCCAGATCATGACATTTCCATCTACCGATGAACTTACCACAAATCGCCCGTTGGATGAAAACTTGGCCCCGGTAATTTCTCGTGAATGGCCCTGGAACGCTCTCTGGCACTCACCTTTTTCGATATCCCAGATCCTCAGTACGGTATCAGGCCCGCCAGTTACGAGGTACTTTTGATCTTGTGAGAACGCTGCAGTCCGGACTCCCATTTCGTTGACTTCAAGAACCCTAAGGCATGTGCCTTTCCTGAAGTCCCACACTCTCACCGTTCCGTCCATGGAGGCGGAAATGAGCAGATCTCCCGCAGGAGAAACCTCCAGACACATAATTCGGTCCTTATGGCCTTTGAGGTCGCGCAGAACGCGTCCGGAAGAGATTTCCCACATTTTGACAATTCCGTCGTATCCGGCTGTGACAAGATATCCGGGGTCCTGGCCGAAAGCAATCGACGTGACCCTTTCGTCATGTCCCTTGAGAACCTTGACCTGGGAACCTTCCGGCAATCGCCATATCCTGCTGGTACAATCCCATGACCCGGTTGCAGCCATGCTCCCGTCGCGAGCGTAATCCACCGAGCTGACGCTCTCGGTGTGTCCCTTCAAGACGAGATAATTCCTTCCCGTGTTAATGTCCCACACTCTGGCAGAGCGATCGTCGCTCCCGGAGATCATTTCTCTTCCGTTCACGGACAACGCCAGGGATGTGACGAGATTGGTATGCCCCTTGAATACTTTGATATTTTCTCCAGTCGTCGTGCTCCACAATCGAATCGTATGGTCGGCATGGGCAGTGGTAAAATAGATTGCGGATGGCGAAAATGCTATATCCATGACCCCGGAGGTTGTCTCCACATCTTTACGTTTCCAAGCCCCATGCAATCCAACGCGTCGCCCGTGGTCCCTCAAACGGACAATCAAATCCAACGTAGTGTCCGATCGTTCATATCCGGCCAGCATTTGGGAATCTCGGAGCAGAGAATAAGCCATCGCGTACGATCCGCGTTTTATCGCTTTCTTGGCCGTCTCCACCATAGCATGGTACTTCTTTTCCGACTTTGCCTGCTTTGTGATGGGCCTGATTTTCGTGAGCGCGAAGGTCGGGATGATTTGGCGACCTTGAACATCCCATATTCGGATGTTCATATCTCTACTTCCTGCCAATACCGTCTTTCCTTCGGGACCGAATGCAATACAGTTTATGTCGCTGTCCCCTGGAGCAAAGCTTCGAAACACCGTACCGCTCTTCGCATCCCAAACCTTGATGCCCGATTTGGGGTCATAGGTAGCAGCGAGTTCTCTGTTTAGATTAATCACTGCCAGGGAAGGAATATCCTGATGTGCAAGAAAGGAACTCAAAACGGTTCCGTCGGCCGTGTCCCAGAGAATCGCCTGTTTGTCGCGACCGCAGCTTAAAATGCGGCTGCCGTCGGCACTTACCCCAAGTACCGTAATCAGTTCCCGGTGATGCCGTTCATAAGCGTCGGTAGTCGAATCCAGGGGATTCACTTTGCGAATGATGCGGTCAATGGCGGTCAAGAAAATGTACGGCCGACCGCCGGCGTCATATGAGACAGCAGCAACTGTGTGCGTAGGTATCTGGAAAGTCTGGGCCTTAAAATCTGAAGTATCCCACAGGCGAGCGGCGCCTTTCTGCTCAACGGTGAGAATCTGTTTGCCATCCGGAGAAAAACCCAGATCGCTCAGCTTGCCCTGTACGAGGAGATTACCTTGAAAGCGCCCGGATGTCAGATCGAGCAACTTTACCGGGACTCCGGGTTGTGCTGAGGCAATGGCAATGATTTGTTCGTCAGGGGAAATCCAGAGGGCCGCCGGGGGTTCGCCCACGACATTGAAACTTTTCTCTTCACGCCCTTCCTCCAAGTTCCAGATCCGAAGCGTACGATCCCGAGAGCCGGTCAGGAGCTTTCCGGAACGTGGGAACAGGGCCATACACGTTATCCACCCAGTATGACCTGTAAGTTTCATCATTTCGGTCAATACGCTGAAACGGTACGTATCTGCTATTTCGTGCGCAGTTTGACCTTTCAGAGAGGATGAACCCGGTATCCCATTTAGTTTAGCGGCAACTGCATCTGTTCGTCCGCTTGTTTGAAGCGCTCCGATGAGCCACCCCATAGCGTCTTCGTCATTGGGGAATTCGTTCACGTAAGTCTCGAGATAATTGACAGCATCCTCGTTTCGATTGGCTCCGATGAGGGCGATTGCGTAAGACTTGAGCCATTCCTCGTGCGAATCCTCGGAAGAAATTGCCTGTTCACAAGCTTTGAGAGCCTTCTGGACATCGCCGACACCGAGGCAGCAGCGTCCCAGCAAATAGGATCCCCTTCCCGTGTATTCGGGGGTTTTTATCACTTCCTCAAGTCTGACCATAAGTTCCGGATCGGGGTTCTTGGTCTTGATCCAATCAAGCAAGCCCAAATTGTACGTGGCTTCAGGGTGATGAGGATCCGAATCGAGGGCTTCACGCAATCTCTGTCTTGCCTCATCTTCGTGATTCAAGTCCATGAGAGATACTGCACGATTGTTCAATGCGTCGGAAAGGAGCTTCACCTCATCGGGGGTTTCCCGCGAAAAACGCCTGCCGCAAATCTTCTCGTACATGGACTGGAGTTCTTGTCGAATGTCGCGAAAAGTCGGATAGCGATTCTCCGGATGTTTCGACAAACATCTTAGAATAAGATCTTCTATTTCCGCCGGGATGTCGGGTCGAAGAGTCTGGGGTCTGGGCGGAGCTTTCTTCACGTGAGCCAGCGCCAATTTGTCTCTTTTTTCGCCGGGTTTAACCAGGAAAGGTTTGCGGCCGCAACACAGCTCAAAAAACATGACACCAAAAGCATACATGTCCGCCGGAGGTCCCACTTCAGCATGGGGAATCCACATCTCCGGAGCCATGTACCCGGGAGTTCCCATACCCGCGGCAGTAATGGATTCTCGATCCAGAGTGATTTCGGCTGTAGTGCCAGGGGAATGGTCAGACGCGATATCTTGATTCCTGCGCTTGGTGAGTCCGAAATCCGTGACTTTCAGGATACCGTCTTTCGTTATCATGCAGTTTCCGGGTTTGACGTCCCGGTGCACCAGACCTTTCGTGTGGGCGTGATGCAGTCCGTCACTGACTTGAACCATTAAGTCCAGGAGCAGATCCCAACCCACATTCTTGCGTCTGGCAAGCCACTCATTCAAGCCGCCTCCATCCACATATTCGATGAAGATTCTGGGGCTCTCTTTAATGTTCCTGACGTAGTAGCAGGCGGCTATATTGGGGTGGAATCCGATGTCAATCCAGGTTTCCGCTTCTTTGAGGAAGAGTGCACGATCTTCCTCGTTCTCACGAAATTTGTGCTGGAGGGATTTTACCGCCATCATCGAGTTCCATCGCGCATGGCGCACAATGTAGACCGACCCCATTCCCCCCTGTTTTATGTCTTTTACTTCGTACAGGTTCTCTATAAAGTCACCGATGCGCCACTCACCGGCCTCGGTTCTCAATCCGCGGGAAGGAAACGTCGAGGTGTCGGTTTTCGAGCTGATCGCTTTACTTGTGGCTGGGCCGGTGGCCACCGAAAAACCGATTCGCCTGATCAGTTCCAGGAGCTTGTCCAGCTTCGGATGCGGAGCTGTCGTGATCGATATGGCTTTGCCACGGGATATACGCTCCCGAAGCTTCTCCTCGGGAATTTTCGTGATGCGAGCCAATTTCTCAATGCTTGCCGCAGACATATCCTGAGTGGCAGGTGTAGGTATTATTTTGATGGATATTTTTTCCACTTCCGATTCGTTTCTTAGAGTTCGAGTGCCTCAGTCAAACTAAACAGAACTCGTGCACTCCATATCAGACAGGATTGGCGGATACCAAGGACAATGTCAGCCGGTCGTCTCTCGGGCTGACTTTTTCGATTTTCGTAACTACCCTTTCCCCCGGACTCAAATTCGTTCCGGCAGGGGTGCGTAATACGGCATTAAGTGCCAGGTCCGTAATCTGCACAAGGTAAAATCGAGGGAATCGATGTAGCACTATGGCTTGGAACTCCTGCGCCTTTCGCTTTTCAAGGTATTTGAGGAGAAAGTACTTTTGTCTTTCTCGCTCCAATGAAGCCGCACGATCCAATCGAGGTATGATCTGATCCAGGATTCTCTCCAATTCCTGGGGTCTTAGCAGAGTCGCTCCCTCAAGAGCGGCCTTGAGTTGTCGTTGAACGATCAAGTCGGGATAACGTCTCAGCGGCGATGATGCCGTGGTATAGATATCTAAACCCAGGGTTGAGTGAGCATCCGGGTCCGTGCTCAAGTCGCCGCGGGCAAGAACTTTCTTGCTGCGGTACGATGCAACCGGATCGTACTCCTCCCCGAGCTCTATCTTTTCCAAGGGGGGGCCTTGGCTCCTGAATATGCCCGGAATTTTGTTGTCTCGAAGATACCGGGCAAACAAATTGTTGGCCAGGATCATCATTTCCGAGACGAGAATCTGAGCAGGGGTTTCTCTGTTGCGAACGAAAACCTCTATTTCTCCGGCATGATTGACTCGTACAGAGATCTCCGGATCTTTGAAGATGATTGCCCCAGATTCGATTCTCTTCTGCCTCAGGGAAGAAGCAACGGCAAACATCAGCGCTTCCGTCGACCCAGGTACTGCTATCTTTTCTTCAGCTTCTTCATACGTCAGCCGCTGGTTAATCCTGATTATGGATCTCTTCAGCGCGAAATCCAGAAGCTGCATTTCCGGCCCGAACCTCACCAGCACTGTGAGAGCGAGTCGGTCTTGTCCCGATTCGAGACTTGCTGCCTGTTCGGAAAGCACTCTCGGCATCATAGGGATAGTTATTTCAGGAAGATATATCGACGTCGCACGATCCCGTATTTCGAGATCGAGTGAAGAATTGTGTTCCACGTAATAACTTGCATCGGTGATATGCACCCCCAGGACGAGATGATCGCCGTCTCTGGATAAACTGATAGCGTCATCCACGTCCCGTGTGGTGGAGGAATCGATAGCCAACAGATCCTGGCCCGAGAAGAAGGTTATGTCGGGAAGAGGTTTTTTCGAGGCGTGTTCCGCTCCTGCTAACGCTTCGGATGAAAACTCTACAGGAATTCTCTCGGCGCGTAGCGTTATGTTTTCGTCTTCAGACCATTTTCCCAATCGCACAAGGACTTTGAAGGGGTCCCACTGGGGAATCAGTCCGGCCTGAAGGAAGATCTCTTTCACCTGTTTGAACAACATCCAGTCTTTTCCGGCCAAAGCCGCTTCTTCCAGCATGAGAATCAGGTCTTCCGGTGCATCGGTTGCTTTCAATTCCTCGGAGGATTTGATTTGGCTGAGAAACTTGGCCGACTGCTCGATCAGTTGACGGCGCTGCAATTCCTTTTCACGCTGAACGAGCGCCTGCTTGACCTGATTTTGGGAAGGTACTTCAATAGAGCCCTGCCCTATTTTGAAATAGACCCTGTCTTCAAAGATAGCTCTAATGAGGGAGGCAGTCTTATTCTGATCGATTTGGTTTCCGAAAAATAATTCACTCAAATCGCTGATGTCGATTTCTCTGGTTACATCGCCGACGACTTCCCACAATTCTTTGAGATCGATGTTTCTCTTCAGGGCATCTCTCGATGCGGAGAGCTCTTTCAATCTCCTCACTTGTTCTTCTTTGGTGCCGGAGAAGGGGAAAGCCGGGTCTGTTCCTGTCGTTAAAGCTCTGCTGGACGAAATTTTGGTCTCTTTGCCCTGATCGTTCAGCACTTTCAGCTTGCGATCGTCGACATCGACAATCAACCCACAGGAAATCCTGCAATTCTCGTAATAATCGACTATATCGTTCTTTTGAAAACTCATTGACTACCGTTTTCGTATCTCGGGTTCCGCCACTCATAATCGAGATTTCAACCGCCGAATTACCTCTCGGCAGAATAGCATTTATTCTTAACGGCAGCTTTGATCCTCAGATCTTATTGCGGCTCCCGAATAATTCGAATTGATTTTCCTTCCCGTTTAATTTAACAAGATTGAACGGCCGGAGGCTACTGATTTTTGAGCCCGAAAACGTCGTCTATTGTGCTCTAAAGCATTCGGTAAGTAAATAGCCGCTTTTCCGAATCGGACCGGGAGAAGAGATATTCCCATAAACAATGTATAGTTCATTATTTCACGTGTCTGTGATATGAAGAAATCCAAGAGGTGCACACGATACGCATGCCGAACACGGTGAAATCGCGCATACTGGAAATCTTTGAGGCCAGTCAAAAGCTTAGAGCCGAATTCCTGAGCGAAAACTTGGAGATCATGGAGCACATTGCGCGCGCACTTGTCTCTGTTTTGCGAGAGGGGAAAAAGATCATTCTTTTCGGAAATGGCGGCTCCGCAGCCGATGCTCAGCACATTGCCGCCGAATTTGTCAACCGATATCTTATCGATAGACCTCCACTGGCTGCTGTCGCTTTGACGACAGATTCTTCGGTGATGACCTCCATAGCGAATGACTTCGGCTATGAAGAGGTATTCGAAAAACAAGTACGGGCTCTCGGTACCAGGGGGGATGCAGCTATCGGCATCAGCACTTCAGGTAAATCCCCGAACGTAATCCGGGCATTGACTGCCGCGCAACAAAACGGTCTCATTACTGTCGGAATCGGCGGCCCCGTCGAAAGTCCGATGCAGAACGCTTGCACCTATTATCTGAGTGTACAAGGCGGTCCGACTCCAAGGATACAAGAAGTGCACCAGATTATAGGCCATACTCTTGTGGAAATAGTGGACGAAATGCTCTTTGGAACCGCTTTTGCCGGTTCAAAGGCAATTTGACCGCAATTTACGAACAAGCGCGGTCCAGTACGGCTGCAGCTACGAAGATTGGACGGGATATGAGCGAAAAAGTTGGTACGCGATTGCCGGCCCATACGGCCGAGGTTCAAATTCCATTCAAATTCACCGTGGTCCATGGCATGGAATCAGACCGCAGATCGTCCCAACAGAAGGCCGTGACCAAGTCCCTCAATCTTATCGGTCTGGTATTTGAAACACCGACCATGGAAGTTGATGATTTTCACCTTTCGTTCACGGAATCAACGTACGGCCGTAATTCACTCGAAATTTCGCTGGATCTTGGAAAGAGATTCGGAGTGCTCGAGTTAATAGCGCAAGTTGACTGGTACGAAAGACGTCCGACAGCCCTGGGACATGCGTTCACCGTTGGAATTTCTTTTCTCGATCCACCCATCGAGGTTGTCGATGTGTTGAGGGAATACTTGCAGATGTTACGCACACTGAGCAAATGAGTGTGCCTGGAGACGCACAATGCAGGACAGTCATTACGGGTTCGATTCCGGTCAAGTAGTGATAGAGTTAATTAAGCTCCTCAAGAAGAAAGGGGTTCTCCAGGAAAAGGAGGTCCTCGATCTGCTCTGGGAGGCAAAAGATCCGCTGTTTCCCTGGACCAAGCAGGAGATAAAAGAGCTTATAAAACTGTAGCCGAACCAAAGCAAATCATACTTTTTTTTTATGTGCAGTATCAATTTTGGAAATTCTTCGCAAACAGAACTCATAGGCTGTTTGTCTTAAAGTGTAGTCAAAAGTGCTCGGAGATCCGAGAAAATTCTGCAATTAGGGTAAAAACTATGACCAACTTGAGAGAAGAGCTTCGGTTATCTGTGGCAGATCTTACCTGGAACCCTCCTGAAGACGGAATACTGAACAATACGACTGAGAACATCGAGCCGCAGGAGGACATAATCGGCCAGGACAGAGCCGTAAAAGCCATCAAACGCGGCTTGGCCATGAATGCTTATGGCTACAACGTGTATGTCTCCGGATATAATGGAACCGGTCGTATGGCGACCGTCAAACGGCTGCTGGACGAGTTCAATGTGGAAGGTCCCATTCCTGACGACCTGTGCTATGTGAACAATTTCAAGAATCCCAGCCAGCCGAGGTTAATAGCTCTCACAGCGGGCGAAGGTCGAAAGTTCAAGGCCAGGATGAATGATCTGGTCAATTCTCTGAAGAAGAAGATTCCTGCAATTTTCGAGAGCGAAGAATTTCAGACTGCCAGAAACGAAATCGTTAACCGTCATATGGGTGCCCAAAAAGCGCTGTTCAAGAATTTCGAAAATAAAGTCAATCAACAGAATTTCATGATGGTACAGGTACAGGTCGGCCCATTCACTCGGCCGGATCTTGCACCGGTTATCGTCGGAAATCCCATGAAGATCGATCAGCTCGAACAACTCGTGGAAGAAGGAAAATTTTCTGCGGACGAGCTTGCGCGGATAAAGCAGCAGCACAAAGAACTCTCTCAAGAGATGGAAAAGATATTCAAGGCCGCACGAGATATAGAAAAGACCATCCAGGAAGATCTGGAAAAGCTCTCCAAAGACTGGGTGCACCCGTTTATCAAAGAAGTCTTGAATCCGATCCATGATGAATTCACCGTGGATTCCGTACGGGCTTATCTCGACGAAATAGAAGACGATACGGTGAATCATCTGGATCGTTTCCGGCCGAAACTGATCACCCCCCAGGGAGCGGGAGGCGAACCTGCTGGGCCGCCCATGCTGGTACCACCGGATCCCAGTCAATTTAGAGACTATGAAGTGAATCTTCTGGTGGATAATTCAGAAACCACTAAACCGCCAATAGTAATCGAAACCACCCCAACCTTCAGAAACCTGTTCGGAACGATTGAGCGGGCCATGGACCGGAGTGGAATGTGGCTTTCCGATTATCTCCACATTAAGGCCGGCAGCTTTCTCAATGCAAACGGTGGGTATCTCATCCTCAATGCGAGGGATGCTATACTCGAAGTTGGGGTATGGCCTGCTCTGAAGAGAAGCCTCCGAAACTCCATGGTTGAGATACAAACAGATCCGTACAGTTTTCTGTTCACGTCGGCGCTGAAACCCGAGCCGATCCCAATCAATATTAAAGTGATCATGATCGGTGAACCGGAGATCTACGATCTTCTCCACTGGTATGAAGAGGATTTCAGGAAAGTTTTTAAAATCAAAGCCGATTTTGATACTTCCATACCCAATACGGAATCGAATCTTCGACAACTCGCCGGTTTCGTTTCCCATCTGTGCAAAGAAGAAAATCTCCTCCCCTGTGATGCTTCAGGACTGATTGCACTGGCAAAGTTGGCCGTTCGCTGGGGCGGCAGGAAAAAAAAGATTACAGCTCAATTCGAGCGCGTAAGTGACCTGCTGAGGGAAGCCGATTTCGATGCACGACAAGCTCATGCAGAGATGATCAGCGCGGAATTCGTGGAAGCTGCAAATAGAGACAGGATTGAACGGCTCAATATGATCGAGGACAAAATCCACGAGTACGTGACTGACGGGATCATCATGATCGACACACAAGGAGAAAGAGTGGGCCAGATAAATGGGCTCAGTGTTTACAGTTTTCCGGAGTTCTCCTTTGGACGTCCTTCAAGAATTACCGTAAAGACCAGCATGGGAAAGTTGGGAATTGTCTCAATCGAACGGGAAGCAGAGCTTTCCGGCCACACGTACAATAAAGGCACTCTCATATTGACCGGATTTCTGAGAGGCCGCTTCGCACAGGACAAGCCTCTGAACCTGACTGCGAGCATCACCTTCGAGCAATCGTACGGAGGCGTGGATGGAGATTCGGCATCGTCCACAGAGCTTTACGCGATACTGAGTGCATTGTCTGAGGTCCCGATAGACCAGGGGATCGCTGTTACCGGCAGTGTGAACCAGCACGGAGAAGTGCAACCCATTGGAGGGGTAAACCAAAAAATTGAAGGCTTTTTTAAAGTCTGCAAGAGCATGGGATTCACAGGCAAACAGGGGGTCATGATTCCCGCACGCAACATAGGCGATCTCATGGTGGACTCTGAAGTCCTGGAAGAAGTGAGAAAAGGTAATTTTCACATCTGGGCAGTGCAGCATGTCGATCAGGGAATTGAGATTTTAACAGGGAAGCCGGCTGGTATCCCCGATGAAGAAGGTAATTTCCCAGAGGACTCCATTAATTATTTAGTGAACAACCGCCTTGATGAATTGTCTGAAGGTTTGAAAGAATTTGAGACCCCGGCGGAAGAATCGAAGGGGGAGGAAGGGAAAGACGAGTCTTCGGAAGCGCCTCCGAGTGAAAATTCCGTATAGGAGAGAGTTGTGTGAATGGTAGAGTGTGAAATACACTCTACCATTCAACCGAGCGACCTTGGATTGTGAACTTTATCTGAAACGTCTTCGTTTTCAGGCAGGCTATTTTTGGATCGCCTCTTCAGTAGCTCATCAAACTCTTTTTCTAGCTCTCTTGCCTTTGTATTACTCCTGACATCGGATCCACGGAATTCTTGATTTGAGGGAATTGGGGGAGATTGGTCATGTACGTATGCATTGTCTGGGGTGAACTGCGTGTTCTGTTCTCTGGAGTGCGTTTGTTTCCAAACGAGGAATTCTCCCTGAATTCTCGTCAAAAGTTTCCTCAGGAACATCGTTCCGTCCTCATGAACGCAGAATGGATGTCAAATGTGCATTCTGCTGAAAGTAGGGTTTATGAATCTATGGAAAATGTACGAACCATTTTCTTATCACGTGCATCCATATGGTTGGACATGCCGCGGCACAACAACCGGGAGGAATGAAATATGAATTACCCCATCGAAACTGACGGACTGAGGATATATCTTTCTCAAATAGAACGCTATGCGATTTTGGACAGAGAGTCAGAATATCTTCTTGCAGTCCGGTACCGTGATCAGAAAGATGAAGAGGCCGCAAAAACGCTGATCACGTCAAATTTGAGATTCGTAATCAAAGTGGCACTGGGTTACAGGAACTACGGTGTGAAACTTATGGATCTCATTCAGGAAGGCAATATCGGCCTCATGAAAGCAGTTGAACGATTTGATCCCGATCGAGGATACAGGCTTATTTCGTATGCTATTTGGTGGATTAAAGCATACATTCAGAATTTTATCATAAAATCATGGTCACTCGTGAAAATAGGAACAACCCAGGCTCAACGAAAGCTTTTTTATCGGGTTTCCGATCTTCCCGAGGCTCGTGATATGGAAAATCATCTTGAGAATGTTGCCAAACTTGCAGACAAGATAAGTGTTACGCAGGATGAAGTAATAGAAATGGCTGCACGTCTCAAGGCACATGACTTGTCGTTGGACGATTTGATCGGCGATCAATCTCGAGACTCTTTTGCAGATACTCTGAAAGATGAAAGACCCGATCAGGAAGAAACGCTTTCCGATTACGAAGCGCAACAGGACCTGAGAATGTGGGCTGTTAACGCTCTCGAGACACTCAATCCTCGAGAAAAGTACATTGTAGAACAAAGGATTCTGGCAGAAGATCCTGTGACGCTAAAGGAATTGGGAAAACACTTCGGTATTACCCGCGAGCGAGCGCGTCAGATTGAAAGAAGCGCTCTGGAAAAGCTCCGTGGCAATTACTTGCGTTCCGAACTGGCCGCCTAGACTTCACTATGCAGGGGATTCGTCCCCTGCATCTCTTTCCGAACCTACCTTATTTACCAAAAAAGCAGATTTGACGTATAACGTTCGCATGTCTTTTTCGTCTAATTGAAAAGAATGAGACAGGTGATGAACGATGACGATCTTGTGCAGCAATTTCGGAAAGGCAGAAAAGATGCTTTTTCCGAACTTGTGAGAAGATATGCTAAACCCCTCACCATGATGATTTTGAGGTTGGTACGGGACCAGGAAGACGCAAAAGATATTTCTCAAACCGTTTTCCTCAAAGTATACGAGGGACTGCCCGGATTCATGATGGCCTCTTCATTCAAAACATGGTTGTACAGCATCGCTCTCAATGCAGTTCGCGATCATCTGAGAGTGAGAAAGCGTTCTCCTATTGCCGATTGCGATTTCGACGATTTCCCCGACGAATCCGCGTCTGTTTCCGATCTGTTGGATTCCGCGCGAATGCGCAAATCTTTGAGAGACGCGATCGAACAACTTCCCGAAAAACAAAGAGTAACGTTTATTCTGAGAATTTACGAAAATATGGATTACAAAGAAATCGCAGCCGTAATGGGGGGAACTGAAGGCGGAGCGCGTGGAAATTTCTTCCAGGCTGTCAAAACTCTCCGGCAAAAAATGCTGTTCGGCGAAGCACGTGGCTATGCAAACGACAACGGAAGAGTTCCCTATCCTGAGAAAGGGTGAGCGTATGAAGACCCTTGAATGTGCTCGAGCAGAAAAGTTCATCATCGAAGACTTGGATGAAGGATTGGACGTCGATCGGAAAAACTGGCTGGAGCATCATATTGCAGCGTGTGAATCGTGTGCCCGCATCCAAGCAGAGACACAACTGCTTTTCCATACGGCAGGACTCTGCAATCCTCCAATTCCCGGTTCGGAATTCTGGGATTCTTATGAGAGCACATTAGAAGCCCGTATCAGGGAAAAAGAATTCCTGAATAGATCTTCGTACAATTGGAAAATTGCCGGAACATTCCTGGCTGCCGCTATTTCGTTTTTTGCGGTCTTTTGCTTCATACCGGACCGTGGCCGCTATGCCATTGATGACCCACAGCAGGCAACAATTCTCATGGAAGAACTGGATATGGCCATGGGGCCGTTGTCCCAGGAAACGCTCCCTTTTCAGGCCCAGGATTTAACGATTGAAGTCCGTGGCCTCAGGCAGGATGACATTGCCGTGAGTTGGTTTGAGGTTGAAGAAGAACATGGCTAGAAAATGTTCTGATTTTGCATTCAAAATGCTTCCATTCCGCATAGGCGCTGACTTTTCTGCAATTCTTTGTCCCGCAGGGACTAAAGAAAATAGCCCGGTAATTCAGAGACTGTCTCAAAAGTCGAAATTCATCCCATATCGTGGCACGATCTTCTCGCCGGCTTTCCGGCCTGATTGTAGGGGCGCCCCTCGTAGGTGCCCGGTAGTGACCGGCCTCCGTGCCGGTCATTGCGAGAGGGCAGGCACGAGACCTGCCCCTACAAGGATGATGAATCGTGCCACGATTTCGTTGCTCCAAACAGTTTTGCAACAGTTTCTTCATTGCCGGGAATTTGTGTATCAGCCGTCCCTCCGGGACTCGAAATCATAAGGTTTTTCCTTAACCGGCGATGAATCGCCGGCCTATTGCCAGTTGTTCCTCCGGAACAAACGACCAAGAGCACGCTAAGTTAGCGCCTATGCACCCATTCCCCCTTTAGTAAAGGGAGGTTAGTGGAGATTTTCCTCTGAGTTTGAAAGCAAATTGGTACGAATAGTTATTTGGAACAAGGAGCGTATAGATGCACCCTTTATTCGTTTTTCTCCTCGTATTGCTTTTAGCGATTCCTGTTCAGGCCCACGCCAAGGAACAGGACTTTCAGAAACGCGATCCGGAGAAAATTCAGGAACGTCTGGAGTTCCTCACCATGTGGAAAATGATGGAAGCTCTGGATCTGGATAAACAAACCGCGGACAAAATAATGGAAATTCGCAAGAAGTTCCTGTCAAACCGCAAAGAAATTCAACAATCTCTTGCGAACGATTTCCAGACCTTGAGGGACATTCTCAAGAGTCCTCGGGGTCAAGAAGATCCGAATAAATTGAGCCCCATCATTGCTGATGTCCGTGAAAAAAGGAAGAAATTGGAAGCCCTGCAGGATGAGCTTTACAATGAAGTCTCTTCCTTGCTCACCGTAAGGCAACAAGCGGAGCTCATCTTGTTTCTCAAAGATTTTCAGAAAGAATTGCGTCAGATGATTCGTCCCCGGCCCGGTCCAGGTGCCCCTACTCCTCCAAGAATGGGACCGCCTCAAGGCGATCGCTCCAGACGTCTGCCTCCCGGACCGCCGGGTATGTGGCGTGATTTTGATGATGTTTATTGAAAGTGCTCGGCGATGACGCCACCTTTTTTATAGGTCACAGAGTCTACAGTCGAGAAGAAGGGTCTTTTGGGGGCTCGTACGGGTCGGTATTCGCTTTGTATGGTGATTGTTTGCCATCTCGGGGGGTAAACTTACCGTCCAAAAGGGCGGAGCACGAAACCATCGTGAGCATCAGCAGTATCAGAGGAATATACCGGAATATTTTCATACAGATGGAAGCACTATTCTCATAGAGGGCCGTATACACGGCCCCCCCCGGATGTTTTCATTAATCAAAGTACGCTCGGTAAAAAGCGGAAATTATCTTATTGCTCTCAATCGGACTTCGTTATTTCTTGACCGAGTCCTTCAGAGCTTTTGCCGGGCTGAACTTAGGCGCCTGGGTCGGCGGAATCTTAATCGGCTTGCCTGTCCTGGGATTTACGCCCTGTCGTGCCTGTCTTTTAACGATACTGAAACTACCGAGATCGGTAATACGAACTTTTTCACCTTTGCTCAGAACATCGTGAATAGCAGTCACTACAGAGTCGAGCGCCGCCAGGGCAGCTTTTTTCGATATTCCAGCTTCTTCGGCAAGTTTTGCCACCAGATCGGACTTGGTCATTGTTGACTCCTCCTTTCGCCAATACAATTCTCATAATGAGACAAAAATATGCTTACGAGCGTTTTATACATACTCTGTCTTAGGCTGTCAAGAAATATCATAGTGTTAGCACTTGCCTGTCTTCGCTTGACCGCGGTGACAATGTGTCTTAAGCTTCCCCAAGAGGAAGTGAAGCATGGAATTTATACCCTTTCTCCATTCGGGAAGAAGCTTTAATATCGCTTGTGAAGATGATTTGGAGTTCAAAGAAGTGCGATCGATTCTGGATCAGTTGATCGAATTGCAGGCATTCGATTCAGACGACATCAAGGGATCCTATCGTATCGATGCTGAAGACAATGAGTTCGAAGTGTGGGTTATGGAAGCAGATGTCTTTATTCAGCGCCTGTGAAGAGGTTCCGACCCGAGGGGAGGAATTCCTCCTCGGGCTTACCCTTTGGCCGAAAGATCCATAATCCGGGTCTTCACAAAAGAGGCGTCCGGAGCTTCAGGAAACATTTTCAGGTACTGTTTGTATGCTTGAACTGCTTCTTTGTTCTTGCCCATCAGTTCGTAGGTCTTGGCAATAGAAGAATATGCTTCTCGACGATATGGAGAAAGCGTGTCTTTCGAGAGTTGGTCAAAGAGAGCAAGAGCTTGATCGTATTCCTTCATCGCCATGCGTGTCATTGCCAGATGATAGGTAACCAGCGGTCCCAATCCGTGTTGCACGAGACTCGAGCTTTGAAGTCGGCTATATCGTTCAAGAGCGTCCTTGTAGTCTTGCTTCTTGTACAAAACATGGGCTGAATAGAGCAGCGCCATTTCGCCGCCGGTACGGGAGGGGTATTCTTTGGCGATACGATCGAATTCTTGAAAAGCTTTGTCCGACTGTTCCGGAGTCGGAGAACTCTGGTTTGTCAGTTGCTCGTACGATGTGTAGGCCTGTTCGAACAGCTCGTGACTCCTGACCTCCTGCTGGTGACTATAGGCAAACCACCCCAGCACTGCGAGAACAATAACTATGAGCGCGGCAAATGCCGCTCCGTACATCCGCGGGTTCAGTCTGGCATGACGGATTATTTTTGTAGAGAGCGTGAGGAACTCATCCGGTTCTTTAAGAAGCTCCTTGCGCGTGATTTTCTTATCAGCCAAAGTCAAACACCTCGCTTCTTGATCGTATGCGTGTCACAGTCTTCCGAACGCATGCGTTCTGCCGTGCCAACAACGGCTCAGACCTGACGGTGGAATATACGGCTTTGTTGTCACACTCGAGACGAGTGGCCGAAACGGAATAACCTAAATGGATAGCCGATTAAGAGTCGCAAGTCAATGCAATCCTTTCTCAGGCTTTGAAAGCCTCTGTACAGCCTTGAACCAGCCGAAACCCGATATGCAGACGATGTACCGGACCGCAAAGCGCTTGATCGGGAACATGAAATCGAGTTATTCTGAAAAGTTCGCGCGTGCATCGAATGAGAAACGATCGATCGCAAATACTGTCGAATTTTGCTATACGCCGGAGTCCAATTGGAACTCATGAAAACTGACCCATTCCCTTCGACACAATCTTCTTCTTTTGAAGAGGCAGTAAATTTTCTGACGAAATCCGCCGATAACGGCGGGGTCTATGGCTTAGTGGGCTCGGCTCCTGCATTCCTTATAGCTGCGGCTACGAGGAAAAGCTTCAGGACAATAATCGTCGTGATGCCCGACGGAGGAGCGGCCCTCAGTGTTGCCTCGGATATTCGATTTTTTCTCGGTGAAGACGAGGAATACAGATATCCTCTTACCGACAAGGTGATGCGCTATCCTTCCTCGGACATGCTCCCGTTTACCCATGCGGCACTGGAAAACGAGTCGTGGGTCGAACGGATGTCCACCCTCTTCAGGCTGAGAGAACCCGAACCACCCAGGGTAGTGGTGGTCGGCCTGGATGCATTGATTCGCAAGCTCATACCCGCGCGTGCATTCGATCGAGCGTCGTTTACGATCGCCTTGGGCAGCGAGATAGACCGCGACGAATTGTTGGAACGTCTGGTTGCAGCCGGTTACAACCGGGTCCCCCTCGTGGAAGATGCGGGAGACTTCTCTGTACGCGGTTTCATTATAGATTTGTACTCCCCTTTGTATCCTTATCCGATTCGTATCGAGCAGAGCGGCGACCTGATCGAGTCCATGCGGTTTTTCGATCCCACGAATCAACGTTCACGGGACGATGTTCGACAGGTTCTTGTCGCTCCTGTTCACATGCTCGTGCCTGATACTGAAACCAGAGACGAAGGTTTGCAGCGACTATTACAGGCCTGCGAAGACAGAGGCACGGAAAAGCGTGTAAGACAGCGTCTCATCGATGATTTTCGCCATGGCATACGCTTTCCGGGCGCAGAGTTTTACATCCCCTATTTCTTCCCCGCGCTGGAAACGCTCCTGGACTATGTCCCCTCGGATAGTACTCTTGTGCTCCCGAATGAAGACATTCTGGGGCGTGCATTTGAGGACTTTGAGGAGGAAATCAGGCACGGTTGGGAGAATGCGGCAGAAGATGGATATCCGGTCCCGGATCCCGATCGGGTATATCTCACACAGGAAGATTTTTTTCAACGAATACAGCGGTTTCGCACGGTGACCGTTTCTCCCCTCGAGATACACGAGCCGGGGGCGGTTTCTTTCAGGCTCAATGCCCAATCCAATGACAATGTCAGATCCGAACTTCTCCAGTCAAAAGGTTATGACAGCGGAATGGCAAAGCTTGTCAAACGCATGGAATCCTGGCGAGATGACGGATATGAACTATTCCTGGTCAGCCATACACAAGGACAAGCTCACCGGCTCCTGAAACTGCTGGAACCGTACGGTCTCAATATCGATTACCGCGGAACCGGATTTGAGCCCGTCAATTTCGATGCAGAGCCCACTCCGGGAATACGGCTGTATGTCGGCGCTTGTTCTTCCGGATTCAAGCTGGATCAGGCTCACCGGATCGTCCTGTGTGAAGAAGAGATTTTCGGTTCCAGAGTCAGGTCGGTGCCAAAGAAGCGGGCCCGGGGCACGCTGATTTCCTCATTGATGGATCTGGCTGAAGGCGAGCCGGTGGTCCATGAGGATTATGGAATAGGAATTTACCGTGGCCTCGTCCGCAAAGAATTTGACGGAGTTGTAGGCGAGGTAATGCTCATCGAATATGCAGGGGGAGATCTCCTGTATCATCCGGTCGAGCGACTGCAAGTAATTCAGAAGTATATTGCAGGTTCCGAAGAACCTCCGCGCATCGATAAGCTTGGCGGTAAAGGCTGGGTCAAGATAAAGGCCAGGATCAAGAAGTCCATTAAGGAAATGGCCGGGGAGTTGCTCGAAATCTATGCCAAACGTCAAGTGACCAGAAGATCCGCTTATTCTCCGCCGGATGAAAATTTCGCCGCATTCGAAGCATCGTTCGATTTTGAGGAAACTCCGGATCAGGCCCGGGCAATTCAAGATGTCATGGAATCCATGGACACGGACATGCCTATGGACCGGCTGGTGTGCGGCGACGTAGGGTACGGAAAAACAGAAGTGGCTCTAAGAGCAGCTTTTCGGGCAATAATGGATGGCAGGCAAGTTGCTGTTCTCGTGCCCACAACGGTCCTGGCTCAACAACATTTCGATACGTTCAAGAAACGATTCAGAGGATATCCCTTCATTGTAGACGTGCTTTCCAGGTTTCGTTCCAACGCTGAACAAAAGGAAACGCTGCGGCAAGTCGAACAGGGCAAAGTCGATCTGGTTGTCGGAACCCACCGCTTACTGCAGAAAGACGTTGTTTTCAAAGATCTGGGGCTCCTTGTGGTCGATGAAGAACAACGTTTCGGCGTCGCGCATAAGGAGCGAGTCAAAAAATACAAAGCGCACGTTGATGTTCTTACACTCACAGCGACCCCCATACCCCGTACTCTCAATCTTTCTCTTACAGGAATCCGGGATTTATCCGTCATCGAGACCCCTCCGACGAATCGACAGTCCATCAGGACATATGTGATGCGTCAGTCCGAAGAAGTGGTCAGAGAAGCGCTCCTCAAAGAGTTGAACAGAGGCGGCCAGGTTTTCTATGTGCATAACCGGGTCCAGAGCATAGCCCGAAGGACTGCCGCGCTGCAAAAGCTCGTTCCTGAGGGAAGATTCTGCATAGCTCACGGGCAAATGGCGGAACGGGAACTGGAACAGGTAATGGTGGACTTTCTTACGGGCAAGTACAATATTCTCGTCTGTACGAGCATCATAGAATCGGGATTGGACATTCCCACTGCGAACACTATCGTCATCGAGCGATCCGATACCTTCGGACTTGCAGATTTGTATCAATTGCGGGGCCGTGTAGGAAGATCCCACGTGCGCGCATACGCGTACCTGCTTACCCCTCCTGAAACCATGATAACTCCCGATGCGGTAAAACGTTTGTCAGTAATGCAGGAATATTCGAGTCTCGGTCAGGGATTCAGAATTGCCATGCGAGACATGGAGATTCGAGGAGCAGGCAATATTCTGGGTACTTCACAATCCGGGCATGTCTCTCTCGTGGGCTACGAGATGTACCTGGATCTTCTGGAAGACGCGATACAGGAACTCAAGGGAGAGGAATCCGCGCCTAGAATCGATCCAGAAATACACCTGAAGATGGAAGTGTACATCCCGGACGATTACGTGCCTGACACGCAACAGCGTATGAATCTTTATAAGAGACTTTCAAAAGCGGAAACCAATTCAGAGATAGAGGACACGGAAGAAGAAATCTTCGATCTCTACGGCAAGCCTCCCATTCAGGTGCACCATTTGATTCAAGTCATGAGAATTCGGCTCGCGATGAAAGAAATTCGAATCCTGAGACTCGATTACAATGGTCAAGATCTCGTACTTACGTTCGATCCGGATACTCCGATTCGCCCGGAAACTCTCGTGCAATGGGCGCAGGCAGATCATCTCGTCAAAATCATGCCCGGAGATCGCCTGAAGTACCGAATCGGGAAGACCAATCCCGACACGCGAATCAAGAAATGCCAAGAATTATTCAGCCGGCTCGATCATAACCGTCCAGAGTCTACGGACGGTGAAAAATCCGATAAGGAGCACTTCAGGGCGACCGTTCGGATCAGAAGAAGATCATGACTTGAAAAATATCAAGTTCTCTATTATTTAATTACCGTTTTGGGTTTTGTGCGAGGAGGAACCCGTTTCTTTTTTTCGTAACAATTCTCCCGACATGAAACGCTCTGCTCCAAAATAGCTGAACCCGGGTTTGCAGCTCCGTTGCAAGAATCTTTGTGAGGACTACCCGGGCTCATCGAGGACCGTGGTACATGAAACGAGCACTCTTCTTTTTACTAGGTTGTTTTCTTATTTTTTCACTCACGAAGATATCAGCCGCAACGGAAATAGGGTCCGACAGAGTGGCGGCTGTGGTGAATGGCGAGGTCATACTGGAATCCGACGTCAAGAAACACAAACAACCTCTCATGCGGAGCTTTCTCAGTCTTCCTCTGGGTGTCGTGCCACCGGGAAAATGGCCTACTGAACGTGAAATCCTTGAAGAATTGATAATAATACACCTCCTGGAGCAAGAGGCGAAGAAAAAGGGTCTCAAGATCGAGGACAGGATACTCGACGCATCGCTGGAATCCATACGAAAACGGAATAACCTCTCGGAAGATCAGTTTGTGCTTCATCTGAGCGGCATAGGAATGTCTTACCCTGAATATCGGAAACTTATGCGGCGTCAGTTAACCCTCAACCGGCTTATTTCCGCGGAAGTGGCACAAAAGGTTCCTCTTAGCGAGGAAGATGCTCAGCAGTTTTTCAAGAACCATAAAGGTGAGATCGACGATCTTCACAACAAGCTCATTGAGAGTATGACCCCTGCTCGCCCGCAAACAGAGGCGAAGCAACCGGAGATCCCGAAAACCAGAGAGATTTATGTTGGCGGACAGGTAAGACTGAGACAGATTACCCTGAAGCTTCCCCCAGGCCATAAAAGGGCGGATATGGAAAGAGCAATGGCTCAGGCCAGAGAAATCTACAAAGAAGCCATGACCGGCGCGGATTTCGCTCAGCTCGCCAAGAGGTATTCCAAGGATCATCTGGCTTCATCTGGAGGCGATCTTGGGTTCATGGATACCAAGAACATGGTACCCGCGCTCCAGAAAATGCTTCAACGTTTTAAGGACGGAGATCTGATTCCTCCGCTGACTTCTCCCGATGCAGTCGTAATCTTCTACATTGCGGACTCAAAGAACAGGGTGAAGAAGGTTGAGAATATTCCCGAGAAAGAACGAAAGCAGTTGGAAGAGCAATTGAACAAACAACGGGAAAATGTCAAAAAGAAAAATACTCCCGATACAGCCGAAAAACCTGACGAGAAGGAAGAGGAAGTCAAGGGTAACGAGAAATCTCTCGGAATACTGACTCCGGAAGAAGAAAAGGAATATCGTAAAGTTCGCAGAAAAGTCATAGAGTTGATCCGGACGGAGAAAATTCAGGCCAGGATGAAAGAATGGCTCGACGAATTAAGGAAAAATTCTATCATTGAAGTCAAAATCTAGTACATTCCTTATTCAGGGTTTCTTGTCCTTGCAAAGGCATTTCCCATTCCGGGTTGTTTCCCGGATTTCGACGCTCAAATCCGATATCGACAACGGTAGAACGGTCTTCTTGGCGGCTCATGCTCGTTAATTTTTTCGCCTCAAAAATATCCAAGAACCTTGCCATTGATCTTGGCACGGCTAATACGCTGGTCTATGCACAAGGCAAAGGAATCGTTCTCAACGAACCTTCCGTCGTAGCCTTGCGGAAAAAAGACAAGCGCAGATCCGAGGTATGGATCGGCGAAGACGCCAAGAAGATGATCGGCCGGGTCCCCGGTTCCATTGAGGTATTTCGCCCGCTGCGGGAGGGAGTCATCGCGAATTTTGAGATGGCTAGCCTCATGTTGAAGTTTTTTATTCAGAAAGTTCACGGCCGAAAAGCATTTGTTCGACCGCGTGTCATCATTTCCGTACCCTCCGGAGTCACCCCCGTCGAACGGCGTGCGGTTCGGGATTCCACACTGAATGCCGGTGCTCATGAAGTCTACATCGTAGAAGAGGCCATGGCTGCAGCGCTCGGGGCAGGTCTTCCCATAACCGAACCCATGAGCAACATGATTGTGGATATTGGCGGCGGCACCACGGAAGTGGCAATTATTTCACTTACCGGAGTGGTGTACAGCAGTTCCAGCAAGATAGCCGGAGACAAGCTGGACATGGATATCCTGAATTTCATTCGAAAGCATTACAGCATTTTGATCGGTCCCTCTACGGCAGAACAGATAAAGATCCTGGTAGGAAGAGCCTACCCCGATGATGATATCGAGGAAGTGGACGTCAAAGGACGAGACCTGATGGACGGAATTCCGAAAACGATCACCATCAATTCCGGGGACATCACCCACGCGATCATGGATTCGGTGAATTCCATCGTGGATAGCGTAAAAGTTGCCATGGAACAGTGTCCCCCGGAACTCGCGGCTGATATCATCGATACGGGAATCGTTCTGACCGGTGGCGGTGCATTACTCAGAAATCTCGATATCCGAGTCAGGCGCGAAATTGGAGTTCCGGTGATCGTTCCGGATAATCCGCTGACTACCGTTGCCCGAGGAGCAGGAATGATGCTGCAGGATCTGGACCTCTTAAGAGAAATATCAATCGCGTAGTCTCCGGGCAAGAAGAGCGAGGGAAGAGTTCATAAGCGGAAACTTTGCTTCCCACCTCTTCGTCCCGTAGGGACGGAAGAAAATAGCCCGGTAATTCATCTCTGCCCACCCACCACAGCACGGAGGCCCGCCGCTACGCATTGTTCTTTGTGCAATCGGGCCTCAATTTTGGCACTATAAGATGAAGATATGATACTTGACCTTGCTGGCGGGGGCCGGAGTCTCCCGCGGGAGCAGCAGAGGAATCCACCGTTCAGCAACGAATGTATACCGACCTGCAGTCAGATAGTTCTCATTAAGGCGGAAGCACGGACCTGTCCGCCAGGTCCGTGCAGTAAGCATCTTGAATGCAAAATAGTCCTACTGCTTGTCATTGCGAGGAGCGAAGCGATCCCACACCTCGCGGGAGAGTGGCCTGACAAACGCCCCCGGAATATAGGGAACAACTTCATCTTGCTCTCATCAGAGCATCAACGCCCTTCCACGACTGCACATTCCAGCCTCAGGCTTCAAAATCCTTGGGCGAAAGCGCCTTCGTCTCCCAATAGCCAGGATCGTGTGAAGGAACCACAGAAGCACCGATATAGCTCATCACTTTGAATACGTACAGACCCTGTGTTGCTGTGGGAATATTCATTGCCAATCCCGGAGGGATTGCATCTCGCATGTTCTCTATTGTGTACATGGCGTCTGCAGCGAGAATCAAGGCTTTCCCGTTTGTCTGCTTCACGAACAGGGACTGATGCCCATCGGTGTGGCCCGGAGTCGGAAACGCGATTACCGTCTGATCCCCGAACACGTCGAAGAGACCGTCAACTGGCTTGATATTGAGCTGATCGATCGCCGCGAAGTCAGCCGGAATGTAGGCCGATCTTTCACCGGTTGCCACTGCCTTCTTGATTATTTCCAGTTCTTTTCCCTGAAGGTAAATGGGGACATCTGTACCTTTGAAATTGTCAATGGCGCCAGCATGATCCAGATGCCCGTGACTCAATATCACTGCCTTGAAATCCTTTGGTTTGAGTCCGATTTTCTGGACTTGAACCTGAAATTCCTCGTAGTCCTTCATCACGGGATAATATGCCTTGGTCACGGCTTCTCCCCAATATGCGACCGGGTCTTTCGCGACCATAGCGTTATTCCCCGTATCAAAAGCAACCCAATCCTTTCCGTGACTGATGACGAAGAAGGTCACAGGAATGTCCATTGGAGTGCCGACCCTGGTATCCTTGAGCATATACTGTGTCTGGGTCTTGAGAATTCCGCACTTGAAGGCTTTCGCCTTCACTTCCAGTACCGCGGCGGAAGCTGACGGTACGTGGCCGAATAGATCCTCTGCATTGACTGCACCGCATGCCAGAGCGGTTGCACCGGCGAACTTAAAAAAATGCCTGCGAGAAATCTCGGCTGCCATTACGGTTCCTCCTTTTTTTATCTCGTAACAATTCCGCACCGGCTGATGATATATGCGCTAACTTACCAGAGTATTTCCCCTCTTTTATAAAGAGGGGGCCAAGGGAGGATTTTGATCTAAATCCCTAAAATCCCCCTGAATCCCCCTTTAAAAAAGGGGGACATTGGTGGTCTTCTTGACACTCCGAAGTGCCCTTCTAAGCAGCGTGACCCTAACTTAGCGCCTACGCGGGATGATAGTCCAGGTTTCTTCTTCCTCCGGTGCGGGGTTGATATACCGATAATCTGCGTTCGTCAAATTGCAGAATTCCAGGCTCCGTCACGCTGCGCCAGCCGAGCCGGCAGCCACTTGAACAGAAACCTGGATTGTTGGGCCTCTCAATCCGTACACTTCAAAGAATTCCTCCCTGAGTCGGTCTTGAAATTCCGGAGCCGCTATTGCTATAAGCGCCTCTGCACGCTGTCGAATGGTTTTGCCTTTGAGAGCGGCTACCCCGTTTTCGGTGACGACGTAAGCCACGTCATTTCTGGGAGTGGTGACAGCCTGACCGCGGTCGAGAGCTGCTACGATACGGGAAGCCTTCCCTTTGGCAGCAGTGGATGGCATCGCGATAATGCTCCTGCCGCCTTTGGAACGGTTTGCGCCCCTAACGAAGTCCACCTGACCGCCAACTCCGCTGAATTGTTTCGAGCCGAGCGTATCTGCAGCCACTTGACCCTGGAGGTCTACAGAAATTGCCGAATTTATGGACACCATGTTATCGTTCTGAGCGATAATGGATGGATCGTTCGTGAAATCTACAGGATAGGATTCCATTAAGGCGTTGTCATTCAGCCATTCGTAGAATCCCCGTGTTCCCATGGCAAATGTTATGACTGCTTTTCTGGGCCTAAAATTCTTTCTCTTGCAGGTTACGACACCTGCTTCCACGAGCTTCATCACTCCATCGGAGATCATCTCCGAATGGATACCCAGATCGGTTTTTTCTCCCAAAAAGCTGAGTACCGCATCGGGCAGTGCTCCAATACCGAGTTGCAGGCAGTCTCCGTCTTTGATGAGACTTGCCACATTGCTTCCGATGGCTCTTTCAAGATCTCCGAGAGCAGGAGGCTGTAATTCGATAAGCGGCTCTTCCGTAGGCACGAAATAGTCAATATCTGTGACGTGAAGATACGAATCGCCTCCGATCCTCGGCATATTGGGATTAACGGCCGCTATTACCGTCTTGGCACTCAATGCCGCCTGCTTTGTGTAGTCCACCGATATGCCGAGACAAACAAAACCGAGTTTATCCGGGGGTGAGACTGCTATAAGGGCCACATCGACAGGTAAAAGACCGTTTCGAAACAGGAGCGGAATTTCGGAAAAATAGCAGCACGTATAATCACCTCGTCCCTCGTTCACTGCCTGTCTACTGGTGTTACCGACAAAGAGAGCATTGTGCCGGAACGAAGTCGCATACTCGGGCTGACAATATTTTGCCTTTCCCATGGAGACCATGTGAACGATCTCTACGTCTCGCAGCTCGTCTGCACGATCCACCATTGCGTTGACCAGACATGCTGGTTCTCCGCATGCATGAGCATGAACGACTCTATCTCCCGATTTTATTGCTTTGACCGCCTCACGGGCGGGGAATGTGCGCTGGTTATAATAAGATTTCCAATTCACGGAAATTCTCCTTTTCCGCAGGAAACGAGTTCCTGCAATCTCTGTACGGTCACTGCCACGAGTCTTTCCTTTGGTACAGGACGGAAATCCACCATGGAACCGCTTATCAGGATGTAATTTCGTGCGAGGCCCCGTGTTTCCGGTCGGTCAAGACAGGCTACGGGGCACCCGCAAACGAGAATCACAATGTCCCATCGATCGGCAGGCTCACCTCTTTCCAGGAGCCAGTCTTCAGGAAATAGTCGTGTCAAGCGGTCTACAATTTCAGAGCGCTCGATTTGGGGGTTGCATCCCCCGCAGTATTTGATGCCGACCGATCTCAAAGCTGTCAGACCCTGCGATTCTCGATTATTCGTTACTCACCTCTTCGGTCGGATCAATCATCTGATCCCCGCAAGTTCCTTGGCCAGATTTTTCTTCTGCTCCAGGTTGCCTTGCCGCGAAATCATTATGCGTTGTGCCTGAGGCGATCCTGCACCATGCATGGATTCGGTTCTGTACCCTACCGCGGCCGTACCCAGGGTCATGTTCTCGATGAGTCGCAAAATGCGCATGCGGTGCTCGGTCGGGACTGAAGCTACTCCCTGAAAGTACTTTTCAATGACTTTCCCGACTTCCGGGTGCTTGAGATCGCGCTCTGATGCCATGGTCACCATTAAGCCTCCTGCAATGTCTTCAGCCAACCTGGCAATTTCGTACGGAAGACGTGTGACGTTTTGTTTACACACATTGGCAAGCAGAAGGTTGATGAGGTACGTACCGGACGGAGTTCTCCGGCCTTCTGATGAACAGGCTATTCCGCACGCATAGAGCGTTTCGTTGAGATGGACCATTTCTATGAGCTTGTCTTTGATGTGCGAAGCTTTTGCCGCTCCATTGTAGTCGGCCGCCAGAGCCGCGGCACCGATGAGAACGTCGCCGACACCCACTTTGCAGCCCCCGTAACTCTGCCGGTGATATCCTGCGAATCGTTCGACAAGCATTCCGCTGAATTCATGCTCTCCGCACATAAACACATTTTCCCAGGGGATGAACACGTCCTCGAATACCATGAGAGCCTCATGTCCCCCGAATTGCTTGTTTCCTACGTCGATTTCACCGCCTTCGAGTTTCCTGGTGTCGCATGATTGTCTGCCGTAAATGTAGAAAATGCCTTCCGCATCGGCGGGAGCAGCAAAACAGACGGCATAATCCGCGTCGTCTTTCTGCATGGAAATGGTGGGCATGACGAGAATCCAGTGGGAGTTTATGGCGCCTGTCTGGTGAGCCTTGGCACCCCGGACGACTATCCCGTCAGGTTTCTTCTCCACCACATGCACGTACATATCCGGATCGGCTTGTTTGCTTGGAGCTAATCCGCGATCCCCTTTCGGATCGGTCATAGCACCATCGACAGTGAGGTCCTGTTCCTGCATCATGTTCAAAAATGCCAAAAAACGCTTGTGGTACTCGGTCCCGAGTTTTTCGTCCATCTCGAACGTCGTGCTGTCTACGGCATTAATTGCATCCATGCCTACGCAGCGTTGAAAGCAGGAGCCCGTTTTTTGCCCGAGAAGTCTCTGCATCTTCACCTTCTTTATAAGGTCCTCCGTACTCTGATGCAGATGACAGAAGCGATTTACCTTTTGGCCGGTAAGATGAGATGTCGCTGTCATGAGATCTTCATGCTGAGGGTCCTCCGCCAGCGAGTATGTCATTTTCACTGAATTCATTGACGGTCTGATCATGGGGTGGTCTACCGGATTCGAGACCAACTCGCCCAACAAATACACTTTCAGATTTAGTTTACGGAGACTCTCTTCGTATTGTACTCCGGTCTTAAGAGCCATTGTCGTTTCTCCTCTATCCTGATCAACCAGCGGCCACCTTAAGCGACTCTGGTTCAGGCTTAGGTTCCTCTATATCGATGGTGCTGTTGAATACAGGATCGTCAACTTTGTTGTACGCTTGCCATCTACGGAAAAAGTCTCGACCGTAGATCAGCAGACAAAGAATTATGCCAACTCCAAATGCATACGCTGCGCCGCGGGAAATGAGCACAGCGCCTACTACGCCCGCCACTCCAAGGTCATTGTAAGTGCGAGCCTTGAGGACTCCGATGCGGACAGACACGTAGCCTTGAACCAACATAGTTAAGGACAGTGCAATGGGAAGAATTGGCTTTACGAGACTCACGATTGGCATGAGGAAATAGGCGAAAAATGTGCCTAGTCGGAATGATGCTACCCCGCCGAACAGACTGTCCATTGCCTCGCGCCCGTGTTTGTAACGTTCGCATTCCACCACCTGCATGGCTGCCCAAATGGGGCCGCACATAGACAAGTCGGGTCCGAACATTGACATTCCCACATTTCTCATTCCCACGATGATGTTGTTACGGTTTGCATCAAAATGTACATTCTCGTCACCGTGACGGAACACTCGCGCTTCATCCACGAGTGCTTCAACCTGGATGAGGTCTCCGAACAGGACGATATAGGTGGCGGCAACCAGAGGGGCACAAGCGAGATACAGCTCAATTGGGGGAAAGCCGATCCTGCTGGAAAAAGGTGTCCATTCGGTGAACAGGGTGTAAAAATCTGGGACAGTGAATCCCCATTGGATCGTCGGCCACGGAAGCTCTCCAAGAAGCGGCGCGATGGGGATTGCCAGAAGGAGCGCAGGAAGAAGCCCCAAATCCGACACGAACTTGAAAATCTTATGCTTGGGCCGAAGGCTCTTGAAAAAGTTGGAAAACAGGATGAAGAATGCAAAACCGATCGCGATGGTAATGGTCCAGGGGTATTTGTCAAATCTTCCACCTGTTTCGAATACCAGCCTGATGGCCGCTATTCCGGCGCCGATCAGGATTCCCGCTTTCAACGCATCAGGGACGAGATCGACAAATCGTCTCGCCAGGCCGGTCATCCCAAGGAAGAGAGCGAAAAGGCCCAACTCGAACTCGAATGCAATAAGGGCATGCATACGGGGAACACCCTCGGGAAACGTCTTCAGCCATAGCAGTAACAAGGGGATGGCCGGTGTGATCCAACCGGGAACCACAGGATCTCCCAGATGGGCATGCCAGCAATAAAGAAAACCGTTCAGGATCACGATGGTGATCGCTATTTCAAACGGCATTCCCAGATATTCCTGGAGAATAGGGATTATGCCCAGGCAGACGGCGCACATGACCAGACCCTGAACAAAATCCGCTACTTCGAATCGATAGTGAACGAAGGGCAACCTGATATGGAAGGGGCCAAAAGGTATGTACGGCTGTTGCTCGCCTACCTTTCGTTCGTGTATTGGGCCTAACCAGCTCATGAGACTTCTCCTTTTTGGGAATGATTCTCCTTTTATCTCAAGGGTCCGCGCGACTTGAGAATTGCCCGTTCAGCGCACATGGTACTAACGGGTAAGTCGTAATCGAGAGCTCTCGGTTTGAATTACAAGGTCTACAGACGGTCCGAAGTCTGCAGCAAATTGAACATCGCGCTCATTTGAGAAGCAACAAGTGTGCCGAACTGTGTCAAGCTCGCGTTGCAGGCATGGGTCCTGAGGCAATCCGGAAAAAACAGCACGCGGTCACGGTTGGGAGCCGTTCAATCGAAGACAGTGTGCGAATGGGTGAGAATATGCGTGGTGAACTCAGCGGGGTGTTGGTCTTTGCGTTTGATGCATTTCTGCATCGCGGAATAGTCCTAGAGTGGGAACCGGGTATCTGAACGCGAATGAGAGATTGATGCATAGCAGCATCTATAGATGCAGTCCTGCATCACAGAGCATCTCCCTGAGCAATGCCGATGGGGCGTATCCCGTACTGACGCATTTTGCGGACAACAGTCGATTGATTTATCCCCAGTATCTTGGCAACAGCGCGCGTGGTCTTATGTTTTCGATACGCCAGTTCGAGAGAACGACGTTCCACTTCCTCCAGAACCGTTTTCAGGGGTTTGTCCTCCACGGGCAATACTTGTGTTCCTTCCATGGCTCGTTTCAACTGCGAGGGCAGGTCATCCATCGTGATCACTTCTCCTTGAGTGACAACCACCATCTGTTCCATGACATTCTCCAACTCTCGCACATTACCGGGCCATTCATAATCCATGAGAACGTTCAGCACTTCCCGATCGATCTGTTTGCTGAATCCGTACCTCTTGTTACAGGAATCCAGGAAACGATAGACCAGGTCAATTATGTCTTCCTTTCTCTCTCTTAAAGGCGGAATCCGTACCGGCACAACGTTTAGTCTGTAGTAGAGGTCTTTTCTGAACTGTCCTACTTGAGCCATTCCAGCAAGATTCCTGTTGGTTGCGGCAATTACGCGCACGTCCACTTTGATGGGGACCGTATCACCTACTCTTGTGATGGTTCTTTCCTGAAGCACCCTCAGGAGCTTGACCTGAAGACCGAGGGGCATTTCTCCTATTTCGTCCAGGAATATAGTCCCGCCGTCCGCCACCTCGAATAACCCGGCTTTGCCTTGCTTCCTTGCTCCGGTGAAAGCGCCGGAAACATACCCGAAGAGTTCGGATTCCAGCAGTTGGTCCGGTATTGCTCCGCAACTGATCTTGATAAAGGGGTTCCCTTGTCTGGGGCCGCTATTGTGAATAATGTCAGCGAAGACTTCCTTGCCGACTCCTGATTCTCCTTCCACGAGCACAGTTGAATCCACGTGAGACAATCTCAGACCTAATTGCAGAATTTCCTGCATGCTCTTGGACCTTAATGATAGCCGAACGCCTCCTCTGCGGGATTCTTTGAGCTGTTCCAGCTCTATTTTGGCTTCAGACTGCAACTTATGCATATTTTCCAATTTTTTCTGGAGGAGATTCAACTCAGTCACGTCTCGCACATTCGTCACCACGAGCATGGTTTTGCCTTCTTTGTCAAGAAACGGTGTTCCAGTGACCATCACGGTCTTGCCGGTCTTTATAGTCTGGAGAATGGATTGCGGTTTACCGGTTTCCAGAACGCGTATAGTTACCGATTCATCGTAAAACCCTTCTTTTACCAAATCCATCATGGTGCGGCCCAGTACGTCTTCACGTCTGAGGCCGGTTATGCGCTCATAGGCCGCATTGACCTTGAGCGTGCGGGCCTGGCCGTCGGTGACGTAGATCCCGTCAAAAGACGATTCTATGATTGCATTGAGCTGCTCCGAGATGAGCCTTGTATGCTCCAGTTCGCTGGAGATTGCCTCAAGCTCTGAAATATCCTGAAGAACTGCCACGGCACCGATGGTTTCTCCGTTGATTCTCACGGGTGTTCGGTTTGACACGTACGCCTTGGATCCTATGGAGAGTCTTCTGACCAATTCTCCCTGGCCGGTTTCCAGAATCCGGTGAAGTTCCGAAGTTTCAAGATAGGAATCCAATCGTTTGCCATAGACCTGTTCCCGGGTATGACCGAGCATGCTTTCTGCGGCGCTGTTGCACATCGCGATTGTTCCCTGAGCATCGATTGCAATAATAGGATTGTGAATTGCGTCGATGAGTGCCCTGACAGTATCCGGTATGTGCGACATTCGTTCCATGTATGGATCCTAGTTCATTACAGTGGTTTCCTGTGTAGGATACCCTCTCCCGGATATCCTCACAACCGGATTTCGTGCCGATGTTTGGCAGTGCCTTTGGAAGCTGCTTTTATAGGAATTGCCGAAATGAGTGTTCGATTAAGGATAAGAGTATTGGTGGGTGCCGGCCTCCGTGCCGACACATCTTCAATATGATCGATGATATCGATAGAATGGGCCGGGAGGGAGAGACTGTCTCAAAATTCTCGAATACGCAAAGATCGTGCCACGATTCATCATCCTCGTAGGGGTCCCGCGAACACGCGGGATGCCTGCCCTTCCCGGAATGACCGGCACTGAGGCCGGTCACCACCGAGCACCCACGAGGGGCGCCCCTACAATCAGGCCGTGAAGATGATGAGAACTTCGTGCCACGATCTGGGACAAATTTCGATTTTTGAGTCACTTTCGGGACACTGGGATATCGGTCCCCACTTATTATCTATCTTGTATTAGGCGTGGGACAAACATCAGAAGTTTTGGCTGTAAACCATGCGTTCGTGGGAAGCAACCCGGTACTGCATACTCGGCACGGAATGCAGTATACTGGGTCACCTCTGACCATAAGTAGCGAGGAGCGCCCCGAATGTGCGGTATTTGCGGTATTGTCGATTTTTCAAAAACCCCGGATGTTTCTGTGGTTGAGGCCATGTGCAACGATATGACGCATCGCGGTCCCGATATGGGTGGGACCTGCACATTCGATGCATGTGTTCTGGGGCACCGGAGGCTTTCGATTCTCGATTTGACCGATGCTGCAAAACAGCCGATGCTCTCCGTGGATGGGCGTGCCGCTCTGGTTTTTAATGGGGAAATTTACAATTTTCAAGAGCTTCGAGAAGGGCTACTCAAAAGAGGACGTACATTCAGGACACGCTCGGACACTGAAGTCATTCTTGAATTGTATCTCGACAATCCAGAGGATCTTCCCGGAACATTGAATGGCATGTTCAGCTTTGCTCTGTGGGACGATGTACGCAAGAAACTGATTATCGTACGTGATCGGCTGGGGAAGAAACCCTTATATTATTCTCTGCAAAAGAACAGGCTGAGTTTTGCCTCGGAGCTCCAGGCCTTGACCCGGGACAGAGCAGTCCCTCAGGAACTCTCGCATCAGGCGCTGCTCGAATATCTCCTCTATGATTTCATACCCGCGCCGCACACGATCTTTGCGGGGGTGCAAAAGTTGCCTCCTGGCCACATGGCAGTCTTCGACAAGAACGGATTGACGATCGAGAAATACTGGGAACCTCCCGAGCCGCAGCATGGCTTGAATTACGGCAGCACCGTCGAAGAATTACGAGGATTGCTCGATGATGCGGTCAGTAGAAGACTCATCTCCGACGTACCGCTCGGATCGTTTCTGAGCGGCGGCATCGACTCCACGCTTATTACTTCCCTCATGGCCCGGAATAGCTTCCGAACGGTGAAAACGTTCAGCATATCTTTTCCGGGAACAACCCACGACGAATCGAAATGGTCAAAGCTTGCTGCCCGTTCCATCGGAACGGACCACACCGAACGGGCAGTGAACTACACAATTCAGGACATATTCCCTGAAGTGGTGCGCCATTTCGGGGAGCCGTTCGGAGATTCTTCAGCAATTCCCACCTGGTATTTGTCGCAGCACACTCGAGAGCACGTTACGGTGGCTCTTTCCGGAGACGGCGGAGACGAGCTCTTCGGGGGGTACGAACGATACGTCGCGCGGCGGTTGCAGACGATATACGATTTGGTCCCGTCTCTCTTGAGAGAGCGGTGCATCGAACCTTTTGTGCGGTTATTGCCTGCAACAACGGATTATTACGGGACGAGCATTACGAAGAAGATGAAGCTGTTTGTGGCCGCATCCCGGCGAATGCGAGAGAATCCTCTTGCGGTTATTCCGCAGACGTTCACGTTATCTGAAGCACGGCTCCTTACGGGAATGGATTATCACGCGGATTCTGATTCGGTGTTGCAAGCAGCCAGACAATGGACAGGTCTGGACCCTGTAACCCGCATGATGTTCACGGATATACAGACCTACATGGCAGAAGACATTCTTACCAAGGTGGATCGCATGAGCATGGCCCACAGCCTGGAGGTGAGAAGCCCTTTGCTGGATTACCGCGTCGTTGAACTCGCCTGCAGAATGCCCCTCGGATTCAAGATGGGTTATCGACAGACCAAGAAGATCCTCAAGCAGGCAGCCCGGGGCCTGGTACCGTCTGAAATCCTCGAAAGATCGAAGTACGGATTTCAAGTGCCTCTGGGGCAATGGTTCAAAACCGATCTCCGGAAATGGGCCGAGGATCGACTTTTGGGAGGGCGTCACACGGTCTTCAGGAGAGGACAGGTCGAGAAAATCTGGTCGGAACATCTGGCAGGAAAAGCCGATAATGCACACAAATTATGGCTAATCCTTATCTTCAGCGAGTGGGAATCGCAGATTAACACGAGTTCGCTCGTATCAACCTGATCTGGCCGGCACGCAGGCCGACCGCTACCGGATCATGGTGGCGGCCGGCATCTCGAGGTTGTCTCAGAAGTCGAAATTTGTCCTGAATCGTAGCACGAAGTTCTCATGGTCCTGCTGGCCTGATTTAGGAGCGCGCCTCGTGTCCTCCCAAATAAGGGTATGCACTAGGCCTACTCCTACGAAGATGGCGAATCGTGGCACGATTTGTTGTGCATTCGAGAATTTTGAGACAGTCTCTCCCCCGAGAGGTCGGTCTCCATTTAATAGGTAGTATTCGGGCGTGGAATAAACGTCGGAACTTTTGACAATCGCTCTAACGACACGGACCTCTGCGCACTGCGCTGAAAACTCCATTCGAGTAGCTTCGCGTATTTACGACCATCATTACATCTCGTCCGAAAACCGAACAGAACTCACATGATAGTTGGCAAGGTTTTGATATACGCGCAGTGAGGAAGCTTGGTACCTGATGTTTAATAATTTTGCAATTATGCGTATAAGATGGCGAAGGCTGAGGTGTTCTGAGCGGAGTGATTAGACGGCCTTGCGTCGTCCGGGGCGAAGGATACCTCAAGCCTGCCAGATTACAAAAAACAAAAGCGAATCGGTATAAGTCGATTACCAAAAATTCTGACGTTTACCCCACTCGAATACAAGATATTAGCGGGTGCCGACGTCCCTGCCGATCCATTCTATCGATATCATTGATCATATTTCGGATATGCCGGCCTCTAGCCTCAATCGGACATCAATGCTGGCAATTGTTACATTCAGCAAAATTACCCATGGAAGTAATGAATGACGCAACAGGGACCGGATAGAACGTGCTTCAATGGTGCATCTGATTTGGACTGGCCGTCAGTTCAAGAACATCGATTATCAACGCAAAATTCGTGACAAAAGCAAAAACCCTTGACAAACTTTTTTATATAAGTGATATTCGTATTATGGCTTATGTCATGCGAGACATAATCAGCTTCATGGAATTGACCTCAGGATGGCAGACCACTCGGCTGTTCCGATCCGTTCGATGAAGAAAAGACGTCGATGTCATTGCCGATACAGCACGTAATCAGGAACGCCTCGACCGGAAAACTATTTAAGCGGCGTTATTCGACCAGCATAGAACTCGAGATGATACCGATTTGCTTTCAGTGTTAGACGAAAATCCCCTAACCCCCCTTTATTAAAGGGGGGAATGGGGGGATTTTGAGTGCAAATTGGTATGAGTCGCTTCTTTGGTTGCAGAAGCACCGATGAGGCATATCGCAAGTCGACTGTGAGGAGTAAAGTAAGATGAGGTACGCAGAGACGGGATACCATTTAGAAATTGATCTAGCGAGAGGAAACATCGAACGGGTAGAAACAGACCCGAAATTAACGGAACTTCATCTTGGGGGTCTGGGTACCAGCGTAAAATTGCACTGGGATCGTGTTCCCCCTGAGACTGAAGCATTTGATGATGAGAATATTCTGACAGTCAGCACTGGTCTTCTCAACGGCACTCCGGCTTATAGCGCTAACCGTACTCTTTTTACTTTCATCTCACCGCAGTCGGGACTACTGGCGTATCCCATGATGGGGGGATTCTTTTCTGCAGAGTTGAAATATGCCGGATATGACAAGATTGTCATTCGCAACAAATCCCCGAAGCTCGTTTATTTGTGGATACACAATGACAAGGTAGAAATTCGGGATGCCACGCATTTGAAGGGTAAGGGCGCTCTTGAGACCCAGGATCTCATACGAGAGGAGTTGAAACAACCTAAGGCTCAGGTGGCCGCCATCGGGCTGGCAGGTGAAAACCGTGTCTTTACTGCCTCCATTGAGCAAAGTAGGTCCAGTGCCAGTAGGCTCGGCGGAGGAGCCGTGATGGGGGATAAGAACATCAAGGCAATCGCCGTTCGCGGCACCAAGGATGTCTATCTTGCCCGCGGTGCGGAATTCATGTCCCTCATGGACGAAGTCACCGAATATATAAACTTTCGGAATACGAACCCCATCCCGGATGTGATGACCATTTTGTCCGGCATCGGATCCCCCCAGGAGATGAAGCACACCGATGAGAAGTGGCATACTGAAAATTTCATGTGGGGCAATGCTCGTACTCGGAGGAGAGATTTCTGGAGCAAGGACAATGAAGCGAATTGGACGAATGCTCAATTGACCGCTATTCAACGCCTGATAAGCTGCTTTAATTGTCCGCAACAATGCGGAGCACTGGTTGCATCCCCTGATAGCGGTTCGAGATACATGATGAAATGCTTCGGCAAGCTAACGTATGCCATGGCTTCCTATGTGGATGACCTCAACTTTAACTTCAGGATCCTTCAACGAGCCACTGAATATGGAGTGGACTCATTCTCGACGCCACAAATACTGGCGTTTGCCGTTGAACTCTATGAAGCAGGCATTCTGACCGATAAGGACTTTGAAGGATGTCCCTCCGACAAAGAAGGACGATTTTTCTGGTTGCTTGACAGAGTTGCCCACAGGGAAGGAATTGGAGACATTCTAGCAGACGGCGTTTACTATGCAGCCAGAAAGATCGGCAAAGGAGCGGAGAAATTCGATCATAATACTATCAAGAAGCACGAGCAATTGCCTCTCAAACTGGGAATGTTGGATCCTATCTACTACCTTATGTATTCCACCAACGAGAAGATAAGCATCACCCAAATCGAAGGGAATTTCCCACAGGCAGCTTTTCCCACGAGAGAACAGAGGGAAGCCTTTGTAAGGGATTGGATTCAGGTTCCGGACGACAGATTCAAACAATATGTTCTTGAGTGGGAGCCAAGGGGAGATAAATCGATACCTTATTTCCCGACTCCGCAAATGTGCAGTGAAATTGTGGATTGGATGGAAATGCTGCACAACATTGACGATGCCCTGGGAATATGTGCCGGCATGGGGTCGTTTTGCCTGAAGCCTCCGTATCATATACACAATTACCCGAAACTTATCTCCGCAGCGAGCGGTATGGATGTGGATGAAGCCGGATTGAAGAAAATAGTGAATAGAAGCAGAAATCTGCACAGAGCATTCAACAACAGGCGAGGCATGAGAAGGGCAGATGAGAAGCCGCCTGAAGACCATTGGAAGAGGAGATTCCCGGAACTGGAAGAAGAACTCTTGTCTACGTACTACAAATTCAAGGGATGGAACATGAATGGTGTTCCGACAAAAGAGAGATTGATTGAACTGGATCTGGGCTATGTTGCTGAAGATTTAGAGAAGAGAGGAATCTTAAAAGATGGCGAAAATAACGAAGAAAATTAAGACCATCAAGATTGATGCTGATAAATGCAACGGCTGCCGTGCATGTGAGATCATTTGCTCCGCGTATCACGCCACACCGAAATACAGCAGCATTAATCCGGCAAGGGCTCGTATTCAGGTGATCAGTCATCGACTAAAAAATATCTGGCTTCCGGTATTCGCAGGTGAGTATGCTCCGGCCGAATGCATGGGCAGAGACAAATACCTGATTGACGGAAAAGAATACGATGAGTGTTCCTTTTGCAGGGCTTCCTGTCCTTCCAGGGATTTTTTCAAGGAACCCGATTCAGGTCTCCCTCTGAAATGCGACATGTGTGAAAGCGATCCCGCTCTGGAAAAACCGAAGTGTGTTGAGAAGTGCCTCAATAATGTCCTGATCTACGAAGAGAGAGAAGAGGAAGTGGAAGAAGAAGTGAAGCTGGAGGACGTAGAGATAGGAATTGAGGCCATGATCAACAAATACGGATTGGACAAGGTCATGGATACTGTTTCCCGGATTTCTCTCTCAAAGAAAGACTGAACAGGCGACCGAAAAAGTGCAATATTGCAGTGAAGAAGTCATTCATGAGGCCAAGAAATCCTATGCCGTCTGATGCAATACGAATTTGCGTTTAAAATCCCCCCATTCCCCCCTTTAATAAAGGGGGGTTAGAAGGGATTTTCGTCTAACTCTGAAAGCAAATCGGTATAAATCGGCACAAACCGAAGGAAACTCTTCATGCGACACACAGGAGGTCGGAGTGCCCATAAAAATCAAGGATAATCTGTGGCAAGTGGGCGGACGAGGGCTGACCGATCCCTCCGACGCCGCGGTCTACCTCGTGCTCTTTGACGACAAAGCAGCCCTTATCGATGCCGGAAGCGGACGAGATCATTCGCAGCTCACTAAAAACATCGCTGGATGCTTGGGATCGAATGGGCAACTCGAATACCTCCTGCTGACGCATTGCCATTTCGATCATACTGGTGGGGCTGAAGCCGTAAGAGATGAATATGGTTGCAAAATCGTGGCTCATGAGTTGGATGCGGTTTATATGGAATCCGGCGATAACCGTGTAACCGGAGCAGCTCGGCACAAGGCGCACTTCAAACCGTTCTCCATCGACATCAAATTGCAGGGAGAAGAATCGACTCTGTCTATCGGTAATGGTACTGTTACAGCCATCCATTGCCCGGGTCACTCTCCGGGTTCGGTCGTGTACACAACGTACCTTGACGGTCAGCTCATTCTTTTCGGGCAAGACCTCGCCGGTCCGCTCCATTCGGAACTGCTGTCCGATGAAGAAAAGTACCTGGCTTCACTGGAAAGAGTGGCAAACTTGAATGCCGATCTTCTTCTCGAGGGCCATTTCGGTATTATCGAGCCAAGGCGAGAGGTTGACGAATTCATTCAGAATTGTATTACCCCGGCTCCGCAACCATGTCGCTGTTGATGACAACGACATGGAGAATCTTCGGGTCCTCGGGCGCCAGAGAGGCCCTTAAAACCTGACGTTGCGAGGAGTGCACCATCCCGCGTTTTGCGAGACGATCTCCTGACTCAACCGGCTAATTTCAGGCGATTGCTTCGCTTCGCTCGCAATGACAGCATTTAATGGAATTGCTGAATGGGCGGTTCCGATGCTAGGCAGGCGCACCTAAGACCTAAGGAGACTGTCTCAGAATTCTCGAATGCACACAAATCGTGCCACGATTCATCCGTCCCTGTAGGGGCAGGTCTCGTGCCTACCCTCCTGCAATGACCGGCACGGAGGCCGGTCACTACCGGGCACCCACGAGAGGCGCCCCTACAATCAGGCCGGAAAGATGATGAAAACTTCGTGCCACGATCTGGGATAAGTTTCGACTTTTGAGACAGCCTCCTAAGCGTCTAAGCATGTGCCCAAATTCTATAGGAGTCAGGTTGAGCATAAAAGTCAGGAATAATCTCTGGCAAGTGGGCGGAATGGAGTTGACCGATCCATCGGATGCGGGCATCTTCCTCGTGCGCTTCGGCGATAAAGCAGCCCTCATTGATGCCGGAAGCGGTCGAGGTCACTCGAAATTACGAAAGAACATTGCGGAATGCCTCGAATCGAATGCTCAAATAGAATACCTTCTCCTGACTCATTGCCACTTCGATCATGCCGGCGGAGCTAAGGCCATAAGAGACGAATATGGCTGCAAAATCGTAGCTCATGAATTGGATGCGATATATCTGCAAACAGGAGATAACCATGTGACCGGCGCTGCCTGGTATGGAGCCTGCCTGGAACCACTTACCGTTGACATCAGATTGCAGGATCAAGAATCAACCCTTTCCATCGGCAACGGTACAGTGACGGCGATTCATTGCCCCGGTCACTCTCCGGGTTCGGTTGCGTATACGACTGAAATTGACGGTCAGCTTATTCTTTTCGGGCAGGATATCCACGGTCCGCTCCATTCGGAGTTACTCTCCAATGAAGAGCAGTACGTGAATTCATTGACAAGGCTCTTGCGCTTGCAGGCCGATGTTCTTCTCGAAAGCCATTTCGGAGTCATCGAGCCGAAAGAAGAGGTGCGAGCATTCATCGAATATTGGAGATCTCCTCTGGGAGTTTCCAATTATGCCATCTTGTACGCACCTGATGATTGGGAAACAAGGCAAAAAGAGGCATTTCCCGATCTCGAAAAGAAAGATAAGTGAACTTTCATACAGGTTCCCCTCATGAACCGGAATACTGCCCGCCCTGGATCATTTATTCTACGCGGCCGAGTGATTCATAGAGAGATCTGATATCCTGTTTGATCGATTTGAGTTCGCTCTCTTTTTCTCGTATCTGATTCACAATGCTCTCTTTGTAGGCCCTCAATTCCGTCTTAGAGATTTTGCCGGAAGTACCATCAACCTGCAATCCACCGGGCAGAACACTGACCACCGTATGTACTTCGATTGATTCCCTGTCCGGCCCCATGCTGACTACCTGATCACCTGGCTGGATCGTGTTCATAAGACTTCTCCTCTCGAAAATTGTTTTCCAACCGGTTTCTCTTCAAAATTGTCCTTTAGCGGTCAAAATTGTCAATTACATGTACAGTTTAACTGCAGCAAACATGGAAGTCAATTTGTCGCTGGTGGTTTAACATCCCGAAGGAATTGAGAAAATTCGTCAGAGCAATGTCCCTTATTTTTCACTGGCTGTCCTGCTTTCTCGCCTTTTGACGAGAGCATCCGCGAAACGGCCGAATTCGGCTGGAGACAAGGTTTCTCCTCTCCGGTTCAGGTCTATCGCAGCATCACTTGCAGCATCGACCACTTCGTCCATGGAGATCCCGAAAAGAGCCGGATTCCGTAACGTGTTCCTCAATGTCTTGCGCCGTCCGGTAAAGGAGGCCTTTGTCAGGATGTTCAAAAGCTGCGGGTCCCGAACCGGCACGGGGGCATGCTCGGGAAATTCCACTTTGACAAAGGATGAAACTACATCCGGAGCCGGGTAGAATGCTTTGCCGGGAATATCGAAGAGTATCTCGATGCTGGCGCTTGTCCCGAGGAGCACCGTCAGAACGCCGTAATCCTTGGTTCCAGGGTCGGATACGAGCCGTTCCGCAACTTCCTTTTGCAGGAGAATGTGAAGGGAAGCAAAGAGGTTTCTGTGCTCGTGAAATCGAAAGAGGAGTCGACTCGAAATATTATACGGAAGGTTCGCCACTACTCTGAGCACCCCGATTCTCTGGGCCAGAGATCTAAAATCGTATTTGAGCGCATCCGCATGGATGAGTTCCACATCCGGATTACCTTCAAATTTCTCCTGGAGCACTTTATAGAAACCGGAATCCACTTCCAGAGCCCACACCTTTGCTCCGCGGGCAAGGAGCGCTTCGGTCAATACTCCCAGTCCTGCTCCTATTTCAACAATCGATTCACCTGGATTGACTCGTGCAGCCTGAACGATCTTCGACAGGTAGAGCTTGTCCACGAGGAGATTCTGGCCCATCCATTTCTTTGGCGTGAGCCCTTTTTCCCTGAAAGTCTTTTTGACGTTCACAGGCGTTGACATGGCCTTCAGAAAAGCACTCCATTACTGATGTATTATTGAAATTAATCCGTGATGCAACCAAAAGGAACGGGATGGCTTCCGCTCCACAATGCAGCACAAACCGCGGTCAGAGAATTGAAAGCAGCGAACAATCCTTGGAAAAGCAGTTTCTACCAGTCAAAGCTTATTGTTAATCGTCATCTGCACCGTTCTCTATGGCTTCGACAAGGAATTCGATCAGGGACTTGACCTTGACCGGCATTTCGTACCGTTCCTGCAGGTCACCGAGCTGGCTGAGACAACTTTGACAACTGGTAACCACAACGTCTGCGCCCGTCTTGAGTATCTGATCGCGTTTCATCTGGGCGTGCTCGAGTCTTTTGGTTCCCATCTGGGGGTTCTGTTTAACACTCCCGCCACCGCCGCAGCAAATCGAATACTTCCTGTTGGGCCAGACTTCTACGAAATTATCGGCCACCGAGGCAATCAACTCTCTAGGCTCTTCATAAATACCGAGCTTTCGGCCTACGTTGCACGGGTCGTGATACGTGACGGTTTCCCGGACAGAGCCGGCTTTTACAGGCAGCCTTCCCTCTTTCAAATAGCGGTGGGCAAGTTCGACAATAGAAATTACCTCGATTTCAGGTTTTCTGCCCAACCAGCTCTCTGCATCTTTGCGAAGAATCTTGAATCCGTGACCGCATTCTGTGGACAACAGTGTCTTTACTTTGAGTCGCTCAGCTTCTTCCACCAGATTGCGGACGAGCTGCGTGGCAAACTTTCGATCTCCCACATAGTAGCCCCAGTTGGTTATATCGAAGACCCGGGACGAAAGCGTCCAGTTCGTGTTCGTGAATCTAAAGAATTTCAAGTACGTTTGGAATTGAGCCGGGTTGGACGTGTACTCGCGAGGATTCGGGACATAGAGCATCTCTGCGCCTTCAACGTCAAAAGGCACTTCAATTTCGCCTTCTTCCACGTCTTCCATTTCGTCAGCCATTTCTTCGGCCATCCACTCAGCCATTTCAACGAATTCTTCTGCATCCACGCCGGTGTTGTTGCCGAATTCCAGGGCTTTTTCAATTCCTTCGAGCAGTCGAGCCGGAGCTTTGCCGCGGGTAAGCGCGTTATATCGAAGCTGGCCGACTATCTCTTCCATGTCCAGGTTTTCGCGGCAATCGGTTGTACACCTTCCGCACATGGTGCACGCCCAGATGAATTCCGAGTCTGCCATTTCTTCGACTTTACCCGTCACAACCTTGCGAACCAGCTTTCTGGGGTTCATGTCGGGGTAGCCGTCCGTAAGAAAGCATCGTGAAACGCATTCGCCACAGGTTAAACAGGATTGAATGTTCGCGCTGTCTTGAGTCGACGACTGTGCGGAATCACCGCAGGCTATTTGTTCTTCACACGTAGTCATACTGTTTCCCCTGAGAAAACCTTGATAAAGGAATACCGTTCCGCTTTCAAGAGAGTAACCTTCTGGAGATCACTTGTACAAAATTCGCCCCAATTACTTTCTTGCCTGCAGAATAGGATAAACGTCCCTCACTGTAACATTTGGGCCTGTAAGTGTCAAAGCCCGCTTGCTTGACGAAACGCATTGCCGGACGCGAGAAAAGCCGGTCATGAGCACCGGCTCGGATGGTACAGATCGATCGAAACTAGGGCACCGGTACCGGGCAGCCGAAAACACCCCGGAAAGCCACCTGTAAAGGAGGAATATCGGGAAATTGTGCGGAAAACGGTATAGGTGAAGGGCACGGCAAGTAGAGTTTTTCCGAACACATGGGAATTTCATTGAGATTATAAGGGTCCATAGGCTCCGCAGCAACCGCGTTCATTGGCAGATACGGGTTCAGAGGTTCACACAAAGCCGTCGAAGCAGTGGCGAGAATCAAAATCACGAGAAGGATTACCGATTTTTTCATGGCAGTCTCTTTCCGCAGTTGGAAATTTTTCTGAATTATATCCAATTTTATTTAATAAAGTCAATTAATTTTCAATTAATTCTCATCTATCAATTTACATACATCACGTTTACAGGATCTGTAATCTGAACTAATTAGTTTTTGGAAACCGGTCGTTGACTCGATTGATGCGGTTTGCTGTGCTCACCGGCACCCTACGTAACCTTCACGGCCAGTGCATGTCATGAGCCATATCATATCAGTTGCCAAAATTAGGGACCGATTGAAGATTAGGAAGATTGGTAGGTGCCGTGCCTCGTGTCGGCACATCTTAAATATGATCAATGATATCGATAGAATGGACCGGCAGGAACGCCGGTCCCTACCAATATCCTGTAATTCACACGAGGGATAAACGACAGAATTTTTGGCACTGACTATAACCCCCATAGGGCACACGATTTCTTAGTCGAATAACCCGATGGATACAGGCCGACAACAGTTTTCTCGCACTGCATCCCATATTCATGGTATTATGAATGTTTTGAGCGTTTCTAGAGGTAGAAGTTTGAAGAGAGTATTTCGAGGGTTGTTCCGGGTTCTTAAATGGCTTCTGATCTCTGTAGTAGCCTTGGAGGTTCTCAGTTTTCTTGCCATTGTCGGAAGCAACTACATTCTGTACGGCCATGCGAGAGAGGGCAGCAGAGCTGTGTACGATGCTTATACTCTATTCTTGCAGCCTCACGGTCTTCGCCCTACAGCGTACAATTCGATGTCCGAAGATCCGGAGAAGAATCGTCGAGTTTGGGCTTTCGGCGGTTCCACCATGAGAGGAGCCACGCCTCTGAGTGACAGGACCATTCCCAGTTGTGTTTCAATGCTGCTCAATTCCAACAGGAACGGATTGCATTTCTCGGTATACAACTGTGGTGTGAACTCGTTCAACTCTCTGCTGGAGACCAAGTATCTGCAGAAGATGCTGATCAACCTCGAACCGCCGGACGTGATCATCTTTTTTGACGGCGCCAATGATGTGAAGTATTTTCTCGAACACAGAGACCCGCAGGCACATCACGGTTACCGGCGTGTCCGTGCGCTCATTGAGAGCTACTACCAGAGCTGGTTCGGATTGCTCAAGCCGTTGAATGCGGCGGTATATGCTTCATTTACCAAAGAGCTTTACGACAAGATTATGCAGGTCGCTGTGCCAGTGAATGTGGATTCACCCGAATTCGCGAGTATGATGGATGCAGTGGAAAAACGGTATGACTATATAAATAAGCTCGCATCAGCGTACGGGTCCCGGTTCATCCTGTTCTGGCAGCCTACGCTCTGGGTTGAGGACTGTACTGTTGCACCATTCGTAAAAGCTGGAGAGAAGAATCTCATCCTTGACGATGAACGATGGGCCACTGTGCGCAACAATTTCACGCTGCCATACAACAAGCTTGCGGAGAGGCTCGCAAACAAAGAGTATTTTGTTAATTTCAGACGAATCCTGTGCGATCGCCAGGTTCCTTGCTATCAGCCTGACGGCGTTCACCTTACCGATGACGGCCGGCTTGCAGTAGCAGACTTCATGACAACGGTCCTCAAAGAGAAGCTTCAGCTCGATCTTCCGGATTCCATTGCCGACAGATGAAACTCGTTGTCACCATAGACGTTGAAGAAGAAGGGCTGTTCAGTAATTCCTATGCTGCACGAGACGTCCCGGTGGAGAACGTGCAGGCGCTTCCCTGTTTGAACCGGGTGTTTCAAAGATGGAACATCCACCCTACTCTCCTGGTGACCCATGCTGTTGCAAGCAACAAAAACCTTCAAGGACTCCTCGTCAATCTGTGCGACACGTGGCACGGTGAAATAGGCGCTCATCTGCATCACTGGAATACACCACCTTTTGAGGAGCTTCCATATCCGCAACCTGTTCCGTCTGAACTCATGCCGGAGCATCTCTTGACTGCAAAGCTGCAGACGCTCTTGGAATCGATCCGGGAAATGGGAATTGTTGCTACCTCCTTCAGGATGGGCAGATTCAATCTCGGGCCGAAGATGTTTTCCGTCCTTCGAAAAGCAGGCATGCTTGTGGACAGCAGCATTGCTCCCATGCGAAGGTATTATGGAGGTCCGGATCATTTATCGGTTCCGATCGATCCCTATTTCCCCGACCCTTCAGATCCTCGTCGCCCGGGAAATTCCGAAATCCTGGAAGCACCTTTGACCATTTTGCCGGTAACAAGTACTCTTGGCTCTGTCCTGGATAGTATAAAGACGAACGCTCGGATAGAACGCCGTATCTCGTGGATGGCAGCGAATCTGCTGTCATTGCCGGCTCAGCCGTTATGGACGGGCTTGAACAGGTTGAAGCTTGCGGTGCGACTCCATAAGATGCGAGGAGGTCGAGTCCTGACAGTGTTCTTTCATTCTTCGGAACTCATTCCCGGGGGATGTCCCCAACACCGGACCACTGAAGACGTGGATCGTTTCCTGGATAAGCTTGACCGTTTTTTTGCATGGCTGCATCAGACCTATTCTCTCGAATCCATAACCTTGTCCGAGCTTGGTAGGCTGTTCGCCTCTCCTCGTGCTCGGGACATTGTCGAGCATTGAAACATGCACTCGCATCAATCCCCCATTAAGCTTGCGGTGTTGCTGCAGGATCTGGAATTCGGCGGCACACAGCGCTATGCTGTCCATCTCCTGAAGCATCTCGATCTGAATGTCTTCGAACCCGAACTCTGGGTGCTGCGCGGCGGCAAAGATATGCTCCCGGCAGCTCAGGAAACGGGTATACCCATTCACCACATGTCTGAAGACTCATGGGTGACTCCCCGTGCTCTTGCGAACCTGGCAGCAAGGCTTCTGCAAAAACGCCCGCACATCCTGTACACGTTAACTGTCGTGCCGAACATATGGGGACGGGTCTTCGGACGCATTCTTCGCGTTCCTGTAATCGTATCCGGTTACCGCAGTCTTTTACCCAGGCAGCATGAACAATTGTTGTGGCGGTTTTCAGATACCATTATCTGTAATGCGGAGATGCTAAAGAAGGTAATGGTACAACGTTTTTCCGTGGACCCTTCGCGGATTGCGGTGATCCCCAATGCCGTGGATACCGATTATTTCGAGCCGGACGGGGATGGACCCACTAAAGTGGGATCTGTCCTCTTCATAGGAAGACTCGTTGCCGAAAAGGACCCGCTCAACCTTCTCGAGGGATTCCGATTGGCTGCTGAAGAAGTTCCTGACGCAACATTCGTAATCATGGGGAACGGGTCTCTCAAAGCAGATGTTGCGCAACGGATCGAGGCATACTCGCTTCAGAATCGGGTTCGGCTCGTGCCCGCCCAATCGGATATCAGGCCTGCTTTGCGGAATGCCTCAGTCTTCACGTTGCCTTCCGCGAGTGAAGCTTCACCGAATGTCGTCATAGAAGCCATGGCAATGGGACTTCCCATTGTGGGCACTCGGGTTGGCGGTATCCCTGAACTCATAGAGGAAGGCCGCACCGGACTATTGGTGAACCCCGGCGATCCTCGAGGTCTTGCCGATGCGCTGGTGAGTCTGCTTGCGAATCCTGACAAAGCGAGATCGATGGGACAGGCAGGTCGTGAGAGAGCTGTGGCCCGTCACTCCCTCAATGCTATGGTGAGCAGGACACAAGAGGTGTTCCTGGAAGCATTGCAGCGGAGAAGCAAGTGACACCATTTTGCATTTCAAGATGTTAACTGCACTGACCTGGCTTCGCAGGTCAGTGGCACCCTTGTATCCGGGCCGAATGACAATTTCGGGTGCCACGGACCTGCCCTGTAGGTGAGAACTATCTTAAGCAGTTGCGAAAATTAGTGACCGATTGAGGAGTAGGAATATTGGTAGGTGCCGTGCCTCCGTGCCGGCACATCTTCAATATGATCAATGATATCGATAGAATGGACCGGCAGGGACGCCGGTCCCTACCAATATCCTGTAATTCACACGAGGGATAAACGACAGAATTTTTGGCACTGACTATAACTGCAAAACCTTATTGACCTCGTACAGAAGAAAAGCCGGTATTCACTTTTCTAATTGCAGAACCGTCTGAGAGGAAGCCTCGATCAATCGAGTCTTGGCAACAGCGAGATACTCTTCATCTATTTCGAACCCGTACATTCCGACGCCCATGCGCATGCAAGCAATTGCTGTATTGCCGATGCCGAGAAACGGATCCAATACTAACTGAATCCTGTTCGCTCCATGCACCTTGATACACATCTCGACAAGTTCCGGAGGGAAACTCGCAGGATGCGGCCGGTCATGAACGCGATGCTGAATGGTCGGGTACGGTATATACCAGTTGTTACCCCGACATCGAACCCCTTGGCCTGCAGATTTCCAGCGTTCCACATTGGATGTGTCTTTGTACGGAACCCCTATGCTGAGTCGGTCCAAAGCGACATTGCCGTCAAGAGTGAAATGAAATATGTATTCGTGCGCATCGTTTATGAACCGCTTGCTGTTGATGGGTTTGAAATGACCCACATTGATGGATGTCGATTTTCCGTAGCTTTCGTTCTCAATGTAAATGGATTTGATCCAGTGAATGACATTCTGCAAGACAAGAGATTCCTTCAATGTTGTGGCAACCTCGAATGGAACCCACGGATCGGACGGTTTGGACCCGATGTTCAAGAACAGCGAACCCTCTGGCGACAACACTCGCTTGACCAGTTTCCCCCAATCTCCCATCCATTTTAGATATGCTTCACGCGGGATTTTGTCGTTATACGATCCGTACTGGACCCCAATATTGTAGGGTGGAGAAGTAACTATAAGATCGACGCTCCCGGGCTCGAGAATCTGTTCCATTCCCGAAAGGCAATCACCGAGGAACAATCTTATCGCATGGCGTCGATTGCTGTTTCGAGCAAAATACTCTTGAGGAATTGAACTATTGTCGCACATCGAATCCAGCTTCATTCGTTTTCCACTCACTTCACGGGATTGAACGAATCTTCCCACGATATATCAATGCATCGAGTCTCGCAAACATGCCACATGAGGAGACGGCGAATCAAGGAATATATGGTCTTTTTCCAGGCGCTTCGTTGCAAGCAACGGCGGGGCACAGTATACTGATTCCCCGAAGGACATGCCATGATACGACAACGAGTCTTACCGGTATTCATCTTCGCTGCTGCACTCATGATTTCATCCTGCATGGTGAATTCGCCTTCGGATGTTCCCGGGGATAAAACACTTCTTGTACAGGGATGCAAAAGTCTCGATAAAATACCTTTCAAAGAAGCCTGGTACGGCACGTATTTCAAAGAAGATAGAATCGGATACAGCCATTTCAAGATCGAGCCGGATGGTAAGAATTTCATCATTCATAGCGATTCGGTCACGCGGCTTACTGCACTGAAAAAGACAAACGAAATCGTCCTGAATGAAAAAGTGCGGGTCATGCCCGATCTTGCGCTTCTGTCCATCGATTCCAAGGTGCGCATAAATGGTAAGGACATGCACATGATCGGCAAGCTTGAAGGTAAAGAATTCCGCGTGGATATCGAGGTGGATGGAGAAAAACACAGCCGTGCATATAAGGTTGAAGGAAAAATCCATCACTCTAGCGCAATTTCCCTCATGCCTATCATAAGAGGTCTCAGGGACGGCGAAAAGTACTCGTTCGGCATTTTCAATGCCGAGGGGCAGGAGCTTGAGACTGTCCAGCAGGAGATAAATACGGTTCCTGGAGATCCTGGACCGAATGGTGCCGTTTGGAAGATAAAGAATCACTGTGGACGAGGTCTTGTCCTGTCCTGGTTGAACAACAAGGGATTGACGGTGTTGGAAAAAGGAGTAGACGGATCGCTCATCACGGTGCTCGAAGATGAGTCCTCCGCTCGGAAATTCCTGGAAAAAAAAACTTCAGGGAAGGACCTGATCCTGGACGTGAGCCGGATAAAGGTCGCTAAGACTATTCCCCACGCAGGAAAACTGCGTTACCTGAAAGCGGGTATATCCGGTATTGATAGCAATCTTCTCGCTCGGGATCATCGGCAGGATATAATTGTGCCTGACAGCGATACCGGTAGGAGCGGATTCGAGATTACCGTCCATGTGGAACCGGATCGCACCAGGGACAAGCGCCATGCTGCAGACTCCTTTTCACCGGACGATCTCAATCCCACCATGGTCATTCAGTCAGATCATCCGGAAATTGTCTCTCAAGCCAGGGAAATAGTCGAACGATCCGATACTCAGTACGAAAAGATTCGTAAACTGGTGAAATGGACTGCAGAAAATATTGAAAGTAAGATGCAGGATTCCTTCACGGCAATTGCTGTGCTGAGAAGCCGGGAAGGCGAATGCCAGGCTCATGCAAATCTATACGCAGCACTGGCCCGGTCTCTGCACATACCGACTCGCATCGCAACAGGTATCGTCTACTCTGAAGACGTCGGATTTCTCTATCATGCCTGGGCTGAATCATTCGTTGACGGCTGGCTCGCGGTGGACCCCACACTCAACCAAGTTCCGGCAGATCCCACGCACATTAAGATTGCCTCTCGAAATCATAGTGAAAGTGCGCAAGCTATACTGAAAATGGTGGGCAACTTAAAATTGGATGTGCTCGATTATCGATAAACCGGTTGCTAACGTGAATTGGTTTCTATAAAAGATGACAGAATATTTTCTATCGGTACCCGATCATATAGTTGCGGGGAAGGTTCCGAAGATGAACTCTCGGAACCTAGCGTGACCGTTTAACAAGAAGGAGGCCAGTACATAAAATGGAGAAATGCAAGATAACATATTGCGGTATGTGAAACTACCAGCCGCGAGCCGCCGGTCTGGCGAAGGATCTGGAAGAAAAACTCGGTATTACCTCGGAGTTGATCAGATCCAGCGGGGGAATCTTCGATGTGGAGTACAAGGGGAAAACGATTTTCTCGAAACACGAAAGACATCGATTTCCAGAGGACAATGAAATAGTGGAACTCATCAAGAAAACGATATGATACTTCAAGATACAAATTGGGGGAGAGGTTTCGTTTGAGAAGTTCCTCCCTGCACATTATTGAAATGCAAACCGCCATTTGATACGATTTCACAGTTATGCACATATGATAGCGAAGGCTGGAGTATCCTGGAGCGGAGTGATTAGACGGCTTTGCGTCCTCCGGAGCGAAGGATACCTCCAGCCTCCCAGACTATGAAAAAAGCGAATCGGTATGAGATGAAGCCTAAATGAGCCGAGAGACTATTCAACCATCAGAAAGTCTGGCAAATAGATTCACTCCGGCACCGCTCTATGTGCTGAGAGGAGCGCTATTTTTGAAAAGGAATCGGCAGCTGTGGAAGTACGCGGCAGCTCCTCTGGTCATTAGCCTCATCATTATGGGCATTGCATACGTGCTTCTCTATTTTGGACTCGGCAGAATGCTCGGGGTTCTTCCCTCCGAAGAATGGTACTGGCGTGCGCTCTATTACGTGGTAGTTTTTGTTCTTACCATTGTATTGACAGTGCTCTTTTTCTTCTTTTTCGCACGTGTAGCCTCGGCTCTTTCGGCACCCTTCAACGATCTTCTTTCTCAGAAGACAGAGGAGCTCGTCACCGGCAATTATACCGATACTCCATTTTCCGTAATCGGCCTCATCAAAGATTCAAGTCGAGCTATCGCCCACTCCTTTAAACTACTGGCGCTTTATCTCATTCTGCTCGTCGCTTGCCTGTTCTTTCTCCTCATTCCCGGAGTTGGCGGATTTCTCTTTTCCGCGTGTGGATGGCTGCTTTCCGCGTACATGCTGGCCTACGAATATCTCGGATATCCGATGGACAGATACCGTTTCTCCTGGAGTGCGAAGAAGAAGTTTTTCAGGTCGCGCCTTGGCACTATCATCGGATTCGGCCTGGGAAATCTGATAACAGCTTCTATTCCGTTTATTAACCTGTTCTTCATTCCTGCTGCTGCCGTCGGAGGAACGCTCCTGTTCCTGGAACTCAAAGGTCCTCAACAGCCCCGCTCCGGGATCGAGTAAAAGCAAATCGGGGAGGAACTTCTTGTAAGAAGTTCCTCCCCGAACCCCGCCTCAAGAACTTTTTACACTGCCGGAACTCGAATTTCCCTGAGGGAAATTCCGGTTCCGGCAATGAAAAAAATCTTGTGGAAGGGTTTGGAGGGATGATCTTTTACAGAGAAGATCCCTCCAATATTACTCTACTGAATGCAGAACAGCTTGGAAGTCTTATGCGGACTCTTCCTGTGTCTTGAAAAAAGACTATTACCTGATAACATTCTGAGCTAACGTTCTTTGTGAACGTGTTTTTTCCCATCTCCAGCGTACGGAGGCATTCGAGAGTGATTGGAGGCACACGGTTTCACATATGATAGTCCAGTGCTCTGCATGTCAGAAAAAAATGAGAGTCGACCAAAGCCGTATTCCGCCGGGAGAAAAGGTGAAACTACGGTGCCCTCACTGCGGCACGGTACAGCCCTACCACGAGAACAGCGGAATCACAGCGGAAGACAAGACAATCCTACGCTCGGACCCGGAGCCGATTTACGCTCAGCCGGCGGATGACCTCACAATTCCTTCAGATGCGTTTCACGAGTTCCGTTTTCCTTCCGAACGGAGGAATGGGAAATTGTCAGGTAGCCAGACTTCGAACAAATCGTCCAATAGCTGGAGAAGGCTTGCGTTTTGGATAGCTGCCTCATTGGGCGTCATTATCCTTTTTGCTCTCATTGTGAACATCATCCTGCCTGGCCCGGCATCCCAGCGACCGGGCAGCGGGTTGCCTCAATGGGAAGAAAATGCTCCTCAAGACATAAACCCAGCCCGTCCGAGATAGAAAAACAACCGGCTGCTAATACTGGAAGCAGATGCCACTATGATTATAAAACGCGCCGTACAGGAACAGAGAGAAAGATCTTTCCTTGCCGGATATGCATCGCTGTCCGAAAATAATCGGGGTCGCGTGCATCCTGAGGAAGAATGCCCATATCGCACCGCATTCCAGCGGGATCGCGACAGAATTATTCACTCAAAAGCCTTCAGACGCCTGGAATATAAAACACAGGTTTTTGCGTACTACGAAGGCGATCACTATCGCACCCGCTTGACACACACTCTGGAAGTTGCCCAGATCGCACGGAGCATCGCGCAATATCTGGGGGCAAATGAAGATTTGACCCATGCAATCGCTCTGGCGCACGATTTGGGGCACACTCCGTTCGGCCATGCAGGAGAGCATTCCCTTCACGAACTAATGAAGGATAGCGGCGGATTCGAGCATAACAGCCAATCGCTGAGAGTGGTCGATTATCTCGAGGCACGATACCCGGAATTTCCGGGGCTCAATCTCACGTACGAAACCAGAGCGGGTATCATACGGCATTCCACGGTATACGACCGCGCTCCTCAGGAGTTGATTGCAGAATTCATGGCTGAACCGAGTCCTTCACTTGAGGCTCAGATCGTCAATCTAGCGGACGAGATCGCCTACAATTGTCACGATATCGAAGACGGGCTTCGATCGGGTTTTTTTGACGAATCCGACCTGGCCGAACTGGACATATGGAACAGGGTGACACTCATTCTCAAAGAGCGGTATCCCTGCCTGGATAAAAATACCTTTCGTTATCAATGCACGCGATTTTTGATCGACATGTTGATCCGGGATCTGGTGAAGGAAACGGAAGAACGTCTCAGTTCCAATAATTACCGAACCTCCGGGGAGATTACGGCTGCTGACAGCCCTACGGCAGTTTTTTCAACTGAAATGCAGCTCTGGAAAGAACAGCTCAACAAATTCCTGCACAGCAGGTTCTACACGCATCACAAAATAATGAGGATGCAATATAAGGCCAATAGATTATTGAGAGATTTGTTCCAGGAATATGTGAGGCGCCCTTCTCAACTCCCGCCTCCCGTTCAGGAGAGGATCGCATCCGAACCAGTCCGGCCGGAACGGATTGTCTGCGATTATATAGCCGGAATGACGGATCGTTTCGCCCTCGACGAGCACAGGAAGCTCTTCCTGCCGTACGAATATTAGAGTGTGGTTACTCGCTCGTGTGGCTGAGACGTGCCGGCCGGAGCGCCAAGGGGGCGATCCAAATGGTAGCCATGGGTGAAACCCATGGAAACAATTATCACAAGATCAAGCCGTGAGGACCCTGGCGGGGTCCAAGCCCTCATGATGTGGCATCGCTGCCCACGGGTTGCACCCGTGGCTACTCATGGTTCGTCCCTTCAGGACCTTGCGCCTTGAGCCGGAGCGGCGCTAAACGCAAAGCCGGGAATCTGCTGAGCTAACGGCACAATCTATTTACAGGAAGTTCCCAAATCCAATTTCTTTAGGGTGAATCGGTATTGGATGCCGGTTTTTTCGCGGGCAATCTCCCCATAAAACGGGGTCCGAGCACGAAGACCGCGCCGGAGTACAGTGCGAGAGTGATCGCAACTGCCGGGTGCAGCGTGACAACGGGTTCCAAGCCTACAAAAACAACCACACTTGCAATACCCAGCAAAAGGGGAAATAAGAAATCTTTCCACCCGAAAAAACGGAAGCGGATCTGGCAGTATAAGAACGTAAACACCATCATTGACAGCTTCGTGAGAATGATTACCAGACAAGCGCCCTCCAACCCGAGAGGCGCAACCAGAACGAGATTGAAAACCAGGTTCAACAAGGTTGCTGCAATAGTAAATATCAGGAGCGTCTTGGCTGCTCCCGCAACCATCATTACATACGAAAACAGGTTATTCTCGAAAGAGATGAGGATCGTCCACACAAGGTACTGCTGCATCCAGATTGCCTGTTCGTAGCCCTGACCGTACACGAGACCGATCATCAGTCCGCTTTCCGTATGGAGAACGAACATGATGGGAAACGCGAGAGCCATCAACCATTGAGCATTGCTTCGCACGAGTTTGTCGACACTTTGCCTGCGTTTCCACCAGAGGGTTGCCAGAAGCGGGAAAATGACCCAGCCAAGGAATTGCTCGCTCGCAAGGATTGAAACAGGGTCAACCAGATTCCATGTTGCGCTGTACAGAGCGACGCCCTTTACGCCCGCTGCCTCTTCAAGGAAAAAGATGTTGGTTTTATTGTAAATAATCCCAAGAATCTCGATCACAGCGAAAACAGAAGCAGCGCTGAACACCTTCCAGACCATGGGCCAATTCGGAATGGAAACAATCCTGGCAGAATAATCCTTCAGGTAATCAGCCGCGCCGTACCAGGTTCGGATGCCTGCAGAAATCAGCTTGAAAAGACTTACGACAATGGGACTGAACCCCAATGCTGCAGTGCCGAATCCGAATCCATAAGATACGACGGATGAAGTAATACGAGCCCGCGCTTCCCTGTCCTGGAGTCCTCGAACACGAAAATCGGCAAAAAACGTCTCTGCAAACGCTTCCAAGGCGAATCCGAGACACACGAAAACAATGACGAGCCCCATCTGCAAAGAAAAACCGCGGTAAAACACAATCCCAAAAATTACCACCATTGAAGGGACCAGGAGGAGAAACTTGATCACGTTTACGCGATTGAGTATTTCCGGTTCTTCTCCCGGACTTGCGGACCCGAGATCCGATACGAGCGGATAATACAGCCCGAATTGCACGACTTTCATCACGATGCTTCCGGCAGCCATGGCGTACATGACCTCTCCGAAAACCGACGCGTCCAGCCGGGCAAGGTACAAAAAGAACACCATGCTTGTGACTGCCTCGATACCTTGGGCCGAAAGCAGGTGGGCAAATCGCTGCATAATGCTTTTTTGAGGCGAACTGCTCGAAACTGTCGCCGTGATCGAATCTCTATCTGTGTGCAATATTGACCGCCTTCTTGGAAAAGAGCACTTTACCACCGGCAATTCGGGAAGGCGAATAATTTCAATTTGGCCGCTTTTTTCCTATCGGTTGAAGTTTGAGTGAGTGCTTCGACTCTTTACACAGTTGAGCGCCTCGTGTGGCGATGCTATACTCTGAGAGATAATTAAGGATTTCGCGTTTGGAGCATGTACGTTGAGAATTGATGACTTGATGACCATGTGCTGGCGTCTGGTACTGCGTAACAGGAGGCGGTACAAAGCGGTCATTGCAGGAATAGCCTTCGGCACGGCTGGGTTCATCCTGATACAGACAATGGGGGACTCGGTTGAGAAGAAGATGGGTGAGCACCTGGAATTGCTAGGTGAAGCTACTGTTATAAAAGCGGAGTACAAGAACGACCTGGAATTTCATCCCGGCGAATTCGTCAATTCGGATGTAAATAATCTTAAACAACTCAATGACGTTATTGCCGTTGCGCCTGTGGTTACACTTCCCAAAGTCGAGGCATATTTTCAGACGACTCAATGGGGACCAGGACTATTCGGCATAAATCACGAGTACTGGATGACTCAGACCTGTCGCCTACAAAGCGGGAGACTGATCGGCCCCTCGGATGTTGTAGGGCGTAAACCGGTGGTGGTGCTCGGACAGGATGTGGTCAAATATCTGTTCAAGAATGTCGATCCGGTGGGACAGGTCATCCGATTAGGTAATTTGAGCTTCAAAGTGATCGGTACACTCGGAGGAATACAGCACACGGATATTCGGAGAGGAGTATTTATCCCCATTACTACAGCTCAAAGCTTATTCCAGGGCGTTTCCTCCATTCACAATATCTACGTCAGGGTAAGCAACTGGAATGATGTGGATCGAGTTCGGTTGGAGGTGCAGGACGTTCTAAACAACAACCATAAAGGTTACGAGAACGCAATGCGCATTGTCTATTTTCCGAAGAGGATTGAAAAGGTCAAGTCTACCGTGTACCTGGTGAAGCTATTTATCTGGGCTGCATTGGGGGTGACGCTGGTTCTGGGCGGGCTCGGAATTATGAATGTCATGCTTGCCGCGGTGCAGGACCGAACAAAAGAGATCGGCCTCAGAAAGGCACTGGGTGCCAAGGAGGAACTCATACTCCTGCAATTCCTTACCGAATCGGGCCTGATCAGTATGTTCGCGGGCGCAATAGGCGTGCTGGTAGGGATCGTATCTGTGTATCTCCTGAAGGATCCCATAGGGGTTGATATCTCGCTTCAAATACTGTTCACGAGTGTAGCAGGAGGACTGCTCTTTACCATGTGCCTCGGGATTGTTTCCGGCCTGTATCCATCGGTGCGCGCGAGTCGTCTGGATTCAGTGACTGCCATGCGATTCGAGTAGCCTATCCCGGTAACCCTCAGCAAAACAATTTGGAAAGGCGATTGCATGACATTTATCGTACGGCCGATAGGAAAGGTGCGATCTTCGCTCAAGGAATTGAGTCAGTGTCCGAACCAGGGTTCCGAGGGAGCACCTGAAGCCTGGATCGAACTTGATCCGGAATTCACGGATGCTACCGATGGATTGCAGGCGGGATCGGAAATTGTCTTGTTCACCTGGATGCATCTGGCAGACCGTTCCGTGTTACGGGTCCACCCTCAGAAAAATAAGAACAAGCCCTTGAAAGGGGTATTCGCGACACGATCGCCTGCGCGTCCGAATCCTATCGGCCTACATCCGGTGACCATTGTCAAAATGGAGTCCACCACCAGATTTCTGGTGAGCCCGTTGGAAGCGTTGGACGATACACCCGTCATTGACATCAAGATCGCACGAGCGGAAGACACGTGGAACAATGCATCTCTCCAGTAATATGGACTTGCAGTCGAGACACGTCTCATTGAGGCCGTAATACCATTTCGCAGTGATGCACATATATCAATTGCCAAGACCAGTGTCCGATTGAAGATGGGGTATTGGTGGGTGCCGTGCCTCCGTGCCGGCACATATTCGACATAATCAATGATATCGATAGAATGGACCGGCAGGGAGAAAGTGTCTCAAAATTCTCGAATGCACACAAATCGTGCCACGATTATCCATCTCTATAAACTGACAGCGTGGCCAATGTAGGATGCGATGACCAACGGGAATCGCATCAGTCGAGGTCTTTCGCGACCGATGCGATTCGCTTCGCTCATCACATCCTACGTGAGCTACAATCAGGCCGTGAAGATGATGAGAATTTCGTGCCACGATCTGAGATAGATTTCGACTTTTGAAACAGTTTCGGGACGCCGGTCCCTGCTAGTATCTTGTACGGGAGCACGGGATAAACGTCAGAATTCCTGGCAATCGCTACAACTCAGCGAAGGCTGGGGTGTCCTGAGTGGAGTGATTAGACGGCTTTGCGTCCGGAGCGAAGGATACCTCGAGCCTTCCCAGATTGTGAAAAGAAAAGCGAATCGGTATAAGAGAAATCATCCGAGCAAAGAGCGAATCTCTCGGCAAATGTCTCTATAATGGAAGGGTTACCGAAATCCGACATTTATTCTTAACGCTTCCTGCACCCTTATGATATGACAGTCCCGTGGCCGACCGCGCCCAATTTCTCTTCGTACAATTTTCTTGACAAAGGTCCGATGGTGGGTGATGATCACTTACCATTTTGGGATTAGTCTGTTGGCAGCATAGTAAGAATCCTTCTTAATTAAACCTCTTTTTCTGAGTGGGTCACATTTACCGGTTGCTCTCGAGCGCTCCCGGTGGGAGGTCATTTATGACAGAAAAATTCGTCATTGTAGGGGCAAAGAGAACTCCTTTCGGAAAATACCTGGGCTCGCTTTCCGGCACTGAGCCGCTGGATCTCGGAGTGCATGCAGCCCAGGCTGCTCTGAATGCTCAGGGAAAGGATCTCAAGGCGGAAATCGATCAGGTGTTCGTCGGGAACTGCATTCCTGCCGCATTCGAAACAGGTTCGGTAACCGGCAGGCAAATGGCCCTGAAGCTCGGGATAGACAAATTCACCATCACGCTGGATACGGCATGTTGCTCGCCGCTTACTGCCCTTCGCATGGCTTTATGGGCGCTCCGTCTGGGTGAAGTTTCTTCCGCCCTGGTGATAGGCGTCGAATCCATGAGCCTGGTGCCTCACATGTCACGGCAACTCAGGGCGGGAATTCGCATTGGTGAAGTTAAACTGAAGGACCAGATTTTCCCTATCAGTTATCCCGGTTACAATTCCGTGGCTGTCGATGCTTCCGACGGCGCTGCCAAATACGAGGTCCCGAAACGTATGCTGGATAGCTGGGCGATGGCATCCCACCTCAAATGGCTAAAAGCTCAGGAACAGGGAAAATTCGCGGACGAAATCGCTCCCATGATGGTCTCCAAGGGAAAGGAGAAATTCAGGTTTGAACTGGATGAATTTCCCCGGCCGAACGGAAATCTTGCAGCCATTGAACAGCTTCCTCCCGTATTCGGGGCCAGGACGACCACAGCGGGAAATGCTCCCGGCTTGAATGACGGCGCATCTGCCATGGTGGTCATGACCGAGACCAGGGCACAGAAACTCGGATTGACTCCATTGGCAACCATTGTAGAAATGGCCGGAGAAACGGACATGCCCTATGGTATCTCCTGGATACCAGCATTGACCATCAAAAAGGTCCTGACCAGGGCAGGCGTGGATCTCGATACGATCGATCTCATCGAAATCAACGAAGCTTTTGCGGCCATGCCTCTGGTAAGCACGAAGATACTAGCTCGGAACGATGTGGACAAGTGGTACGATCTTCTCAAAAAGACGAACGTAAATGGTGGAGCGATCGCCATAGGCCACCCGGTGGGAGCCTCGGGACTCAGAATTACCATGACCATGATGTATGAACTCCGTCGCAGGGGCGGAGGAATGGGGGTTGCGGCGATTTGCGGCGGCCTCACCCAGGGCGAGGCTGCCCTCATAAGGGTTTAAAGGGGAGTATTGACATGCCTGAAGTCGCATACCATTTGGATCAGGCCACTCGTGTGGCCACTTTTGTCATAGATACGGCCGGCCCGGTAAACACCATTGGGCTGCAATTCATAACCGATCTCGAAAAAGCTTCCGCACGGGCGCAAAAAGATGCCGTGAATGGAGTCGTCATTGTTTCGGCAAAGAAGAAGAGCTTCCTCGATGGAGCAAATCTGAAGGAAATCATCACTGATGCCACTCCTCAAACCGCTCGGCTGACAGTCCGGAGATATCAGGATGCTCTTGCCGATCTTGCAGAAAGCCCATTTCCCGTAGTGGCTGCTCTGAACAATCAGTCAGCACTGGGTGGCGGTTTCGAGCTGCTGTTGTGGGCCTGCGATCATATTTTTGCCACACCGGGATCGAAGATGGGACTGCCTGAAGTGAGCGTGGGACTCTTTCCTGCAGGTGGTGGCACGCAGACGCTGAAGCGAGTCGTTGGTTTCAAAACCGCTGTGGACATGATTACCACCGCTCGGGTTGTTCCAGTGGAGGCGTTGGCAGCATCGGGAGCATTCACCGTATGCTCGCCGGCCGATCTGATGCAAAAAGCGACGGAGTGGACCGCGACGCACTCGGGTGCGATCAACCGCAATTATGATCCCGATTACGTCGAGCCCGATGCACCAGGATTGGAAGAAAAACAGGCGATCCTCAACAGTGCCCGATTCCGTTATACTATCAGCCCGTACAGACCGTATCTCATTGCAGCCATTGATGCTCTCGAAGCAGGGCTGACACTTTCGTTCGATGATGCGGTGAAGAAAGAAGTGGATCTATTCGTGCCTTTACTGTTCCACGAGAACAGCCGCAACAAGATCGATTTGTTCTTTCTCGCAACCAGCCTCGGCCCCAAACTTGCCAGAGTTGATGCCTCCAAAGCAGTACCCGTGGACCGCATTGCGGTGATCGGCGCAGGCCTCATGGGATTGGGCATAGCTCAGATAGCCGCAGATAAGGGAATAAGGACTCTGTTGATAGATGTTGACGAAACCAGGGTAAAAGCTGCCGTAGAAAACCTCAGTGAGACACTTGAAGATCTCGTGATTCGCGGAAGGTGGGCTCGTGCACGAAAAGATGCGGTATTATCGAATATTTCGTGGACCGTTGATTATTCGGACTTGAAAGGCATCCCGCTCATCATCGAATGCGTATTTGAGGATCCGGATCTCAAGAAACGGATTCTCGCTCATGTGCAGGCTGTCAACCCGGATGCCATATTCGCATCGAACACATCTACCATTCCTATGGCCGAGATCTCGGAAGGAGCGATCAGACCTGAGCAGGTGGTGGGAATGCATTTCTTCTCGCCGGTTCCGCTCATGCCCCTTCTGGAAGTCATCCAGGGGAAGAATTCCAGTCAAGCCGCAGTGGCCACGGTAGTCACTGTGGGAAGGGCAATCGGAAAGACGGTCATTCTCATGGGTGACGGGCCGGGATTCTATACGAGCAGGACTTTCGGCACTTTCGTAAATAACGGGATCAGACTGGTTGAATTAGGGGTTTCTCCCTGGGATGTCGATATGCTTGCATTGCAGGCAGGATTCCCCCAGGGACCTTTGCACATCTACGGAACAGCGGGTGGCAACGTCATTTACCACGCGGGGAACTTCCTTGCTCGGAAATTCAAGGGTAGATTAGAGCTTCCCGAGTCGCTCGGCCGTCTGTATGAGGCGGGTTGCACGGGAGCAGGCAAGCCTTGTTTCTATCTGGACTCAAAAAGGATGCTTCGAGATGAATCGATCCTTCAGCACATTGCATATGCCGAGGGTTTTCCTCTACCTTCCGATGAGGATGTCAAAGACATTCTCCTGCTGGGAATGGTGAATGAAGCCTTCTGGTGCATGAGCGAAGGCGTGCTCAAGGACTTTTACAGCATGGATTTAGGGGCGGTATTGGGAATCGGCTTTCCTGACTGCTGGCACGGACCCGCGAGGTACGTGAGCTTGAAAGGCGTGAGCAACGTAAAAGCCCGTTTGGAAGAGCTTTCAGCAAAGTATCTTATGCCGCAGTTGAAGCCTGCGCCCGAATTCGACCGTCTCATCGCGTGCGGTCTCGAGACCGCATTGATCTGACCGATACAGGAGAGGCTCTTCGAAAGAGCTTCTCCGATTCACGTCCATCCGGACAAAAAATCACATTCAAAGCGTCTTAGAGTAAGCCCATGAAAACGGTCACATCCTTACGAACGGAAAGCACAATCCGAAAGAAACAGCGCAAGCTCTTTCCTCCCGGTCGGACCAAGATCGCGGAGGCTCTGAAACTGCTCCTTGAAGAAAAGGAGTTCAATGCAATAACCACTGCAGAAATTGCCAAGACCGCTTGTGTCACGGAAGCGCTTATTTACAAGTATTTTAAAGATAAGAGAGATCTGCTTCATCAGGTGCTCGGCGAATACCTGGAGTTTTACATTTCTCGAGCTGAAATGGATCTGAAGGGAATCAAGGGATCTTTGAACAAGCTCCGCAAGCTGATGTGGTCTCACATAAATATGTATTCCACGAATCGGGTTTTCGCAAAAATACTACTCCTTGAGGTCCGTAATTACCCGGATTATTTCAAGAGCGACGCTTACGAGTCGGTGAAACGATACTCTAAAATATCCCTTGATGTAATTCAGGAAGGTATCGATAACGGAGAAATCCGCAATGATCTCTCGCCTCTGAGCATCAGGCAGATTGTCCTGGGAGGTGTGGAGCACCTCTGTTTACCCGGCATCATTTTCAACAAGGAGATCTCTCCGGACGAACTCACGGAAGAGCTTTGCGAACTGATTTTCCACGGTATAGCGGCCCGCAAGGACCCGCCCAAATCGCGGCCGAAAAAAGGAGTCGAAAGTGGAAATAATTAACTACACGGAAGAACACCGGATATTCAAGGAAGCCGTTGCCCGCTTTTTCGAGAAGGAAGTCGTACCACATGTGGAGGAATGGGAAGAGGCTGGAATCGTTCCCAAAAGCGTCTGGAAAAAGATGGGCGAACAGGGATTCCTATGCATGCAGGTCCCCGAAGAATACGGCGGAATGGGCGTAGACTTCCTCTATTCCGTCATTCTCATGGAAGAGCTGGCCCGGAGCAATTTTTTCGGCCTGCTCACCGGGCTCCATAGCGATATCGTAGTCCCGTATATCCTGTCGTATGCTTCGGAGGAGTTAAAACACAAGTATCTTCCAAGTTGTATATCGGGCGACATCATCACTGCCGTCGCGATGACGGAACCCAATGCGGGAAGCGATCTCGCAGGCATCCGCACTACCGCCGTTGAAGATGGCGATCATGTAATCATCAACGGTCAGAAGACTTTTATCAGCAGCGGGATAAATGCGGACCTGGTCGTGCTTGCAGTGAGAGATCCGAAGGTAGATAACCCTCACCGGGCCATAGATTTGTACGTGGTTGAAGCCGGAACTCCGGGATTTGAAAAAGGACGGAGACTCAAAAAGATCGGATGGCACAGTCAGGATACAGCGGAGCTCTACTTCAGCGATTGCAGAGTCCACAAATCCCAGCGACTCGGCCAGAAAGGCTCCGGATTTGTCATGCTTATGGAGAAGCTCCAGCAAGAACGGCTTGTGTGCAGTGTCGGAGCGCTTGCCTCAGCCGAGAATATTTTTCAGCTTACCGTCAAGTACTGCGGTGAACGATCGGCCTTCGGCAAACCAATCTCCAAATTTCAGAATACTCAGTTCAAGCTTGTGGAAATGGCAACGGAATTGAAGCTGGCCAGGACGTTTCTCGACAAACTGATTGTAGACCACATGGAGAAAAAAGATGTGGTAACTGAAGTCTCTATGGCAAAATACTGGATAACAGAAGCCGCAACACGGATTATCGACGGCTGTCTCCAACTCCACGGTGGATACGGATACTGCGAAGAATACCCCGTAGCACGAGCATGGCGAGATATCCGAGTCTTCTCGATCTTCGCAGGGACAAACGAAATCATGAAGACTATCGTGGCAAAACGAATGGGCCTGTAGCAATCCGGCCCTCGCATTCGCAATCAAAGAGGTAAAACCGGGGAAACCCTTCTTGTAAGAAGTGTTTCCCCGAGCCCCATCCCAAGAACTTTTAGCATTCGCCTAATTCCCGCTTTTTCCAGCGGAAAAACCGGGAATTAGGCCAGTGTTAAAAGTTTTTTGGAAGGGTCTGGGGAACCTTTTTTACAAAAAAGGTTCCCCAGATTTGCCCCTTTGAAAGCGCATCAGGTGGTGGAATATGGTGCAAGCGCTTTCGGGGTTGAAGGTTCTGGATTTGAGCATGAATCTTCCGGGTCCGTACATGACATGGCTTTTGGCCATGCTTGGCGCGGAAATCGTAAAGATTGAGAATCCCGTAGGTGGAGACTACGCCCGGGCGCTCGGGAGTGGAGGTCAGGAGTCACCCTATTTTGCGGCAGTGAACCGGAACAAGAAGAGTGTGAGCCTGAACCTGAAGCATCCGGAAGGCAAGCGCATCTTTCTCGATCTTCTGGACCATTACGATACGCTGGTGGAGGGATTCAGACCCGGAACCATGGAACGCCTCGGTCTGGGATATTCTGATACGAGCGCACGCAATCCCCGGTTGATTCACGTTTCCATTACCGGTTACGGCCATAACGGCCCGAACCGTCTGCGTGCAGGACATGACCTGAATTATCTGTCGCTTGCAGGTATTATCGGCATGACCGGAACCAGAGACGGCCAACCTGTGGTTCCCGGCGTACAGATTGCGGATCTTGCCGGAGGAGCGCTGTTCGGACTCGTGGGGCTTCTTGCGGCAGTAATCCAGCGTGAACGAACCGGTCGCGGCCAGTTCGTGGACACTGCTATGTTCGATGGCTCTCTTTCTCTCGCGACCATGGTATTTGCAGGAGTGGGCACGGGTATGGAGACTCCTTTGCCGGGGAAAATGCTGCTGAACGGACGATTCCCCTGCTATGGCCTGTACAGAACGAGCGATGGACAGTACATGTCTCTGGGGGCAATCGAACCCAAATTCTGGGTGAATTTTTGCCAGGCTGCGGGAAGACCCGATCTTTTGAATGGCCAGTATGCAGGAGAAAATGTGGTGTCGGAAGTCGCTGCCCTTTTTGCATCCCGTACCAGAGAAGAATGGCTCGAAATCCTCAAAGATGCGGACGCGTGTTGCGAACCGGTCCTTACCTTGAACGAGGCCGTGGAGTCGCCGCTTGTCCGTGCACGGAATATGGTGAACACGTCACCGCAAGGACACCCTGTTCTTGCCTGTCCGCTGAAGCTCTCGGAATCTCCCGTTCCGGAGGATTGTCCCGCCCCTGATTTGGGTCAGAATAATCAAGAAATTTTGGGAAAATTGGGCTTACAAGAGAAAGACCTGCTGGAATTGCGGTCAAAAGGGGTAATTTAGGGCATGCGGATAGCGTTATACTGGTTTGCATTCAAAGAGATAAAATCTGGGAAACCCTTCTTGTAAGAAGTGTTTCCCAGACCCTTCCCAAGAACTTTTAATATTCGCCCAAGCCCACGGTTTTTCTATCGAAAAACTATGGGCTTGGGCGAGTGCTAAAAGTTTTTTGGAGGGTTCGGGATCCTTTTTTACAAAAAAGGTTCCCGGATATTACTGCTTTGAAAGCACACTAGTATTAGGTCTGGCGCCATTCTGCGTCGACATAATCCTGGTCTTGTCCTGCTGGTCTGGCTTGCCCCGCACCGCCCTCGAATGGTGCGCCTTCACCTGGGGCTCCTTGCTGGCCATAGGCAGTTTGACCGTACAGGTTTTGAGCAACCTGATGAGATGCGCTGTTCAGGACATCCATAGCGGAGCGCATACGTTCCATGTCGCCGGAATTCATGGCGTCACGCGCCTGCTGCAGAGCGGATTCCGCTGCAGAGATATCCTCAGATCGCAGCCTGTCTCGGTTCTCTTTCAGTAATCGCTCCACACTGTACGTAAGAGAATCCAGTTGATTGCGGACATCCACCATTTCGCGTTTACGCCTGTCCTCTGCGGAATTCCTCTCAGCCTCACGGACCATCCTCTGAATTTCGTCTTCAGAGAGCCCACTGGAAGCGGTAATGGTAATGTCCTGCTTCCGCCCGGTTCCCTTGTCCAGGGCCGATACATTCACTATGCCATTGGCGTCGATGTCGAAGGTAACCTCGATCTGAGGGACACCTCGTGGAGCAGGCGGGATTCCGGTCAAATGGAATCTCCCCAGGGTTCTGTTGTCCGCTGCCATTTCGCGCTCACCCTGGACCACATGGACCTCAACACTGTCCTGACCGTCCGCTGCTGTGGAGAAGATCTCGGTTTTTCGAGTTGGAACCGTTGTATTACGGTCTATGAGTCTCGTCATGACACCGCCGAGTGTCTCGATACCCAGTGAAAGCGGGGTAACATCGAGCAACAGTACGTCGGAAACCTCTCCTGAAAGGACCCCAGCCTGAACCGCTGCGCCCAATGCCACTACCTCATCCGGATTAACCCCTTTATGTGGCTCTTTTCCGAAGAATCCTTTTACCTTTTCCACGACCATGGGGATTCTCGTGGAACCGCCCACCAGAACGACCTCATCTATATCGCGGGCAGAAATGCCTGCATCCTGAATTGCACGCCTGCAGGGCTCCATGGTTCTCTCGATCAGGTCTTGAACCAGCGATTCGAATTTGGCCCGCGTCAGTTTTACATTCAGGTGCTTTGGACCTGAAGCATCAGCCGTGACGAAAGGCAGATTGACATCGGTCTCCATGGTTGAGGACAATTCTATCTTTGCTTTTTCCGCAGCTTCTTTGAGCCTCTGCATTGCCATGGGATCGCGGCCGAGGTCAATTCCCTGATCCTTTTTAAATTCATCCACCAACCACTGGATGATACGCAAGTCCAGATCGTCCCCACCGAGATGAGTGTCTCCGTTGGTAGATTTGACTTCAACTACACCTTCTCCGACTTCCAGAATGGAAATATCGAACGTTCCGCCGCCGAAATCGTACACTGCAATTTGCTCGTTCTTCTTCTTGTCGAGTCCGTATGCCAGAGCCGCGGCTGTAGGTTCGTTGATGATCCTCAATACCTTGAGACCCGCAATACGGCCTGCATCTTTTGTAGCCTGACGTTGCGCATCGTTGAAATACGCGGGAACCGTGATAACCGCGTCAGTTACTTTTTCACCGAGATAATCTTCCGCAGCTTTTTTGAGCTTCTGAAGAATCATCGCGGAAATTTCCGGTGGAGAATAAGTTTTTCCCTGCGCTTTTATCCTCACATCCCCTTCAGAACCGGGAGTGACATCGTACGTGATGGTTTTTAGCTCTTGCTGCACTTCATCATAGCGTCTGCCCATGAATCGCTTGATGGAGGAGATTGTGTTTTTCGGATTGGTGACTGCCTGCCGTTTTGCCAATTGCCCGACCAACCGTTCTCCTTTGTCAGTAAAAGCCACTACCGAGGGCGTTAGCCTGGAGCCTTCTTCATTTACTATTACTTCCGGTGATTTTCCCACCGTAACAGCGACGACTGAATTTGTCGTGCCAAGATCTATGCCAATGGGTTTGGACATTATGAGTTTACCTCCACGGGAATTTAACCGTTCAGGTTATTTCTCAGATAAGCATCCCCTACCCCGTGTCAACCGACTGGAGATAAACTGTATCAAATAATCAGGCAATGATTGACTTACCCTCCTCACCTCTGCAATAATAGGATAGTTTTTGCGCTTGGATAAACTCCATTCGGTAACTATATGCTCCAACGGAAAGGGCTATGTTTATCAAATTTTGGGGAGTTCACGGCAGCTTGCCCCGTCCCGGGCCTACCACACTGAAATTTGGCGGCAATACTGCATGCGTCGAGGTTCGTTGCGACAAGACCCTGATCATCTTTGACGCGGGAACCGGAATACGGGAACTCGGCGAAGCTATGTGCAAAAGCTTCAGAACCACTCCGCGAAAAATTTGCGGCCACATTTTCTTTTCTCACCTGCATTGGGACCATGTTCAAGGATTTCCCTTCTTTGCCCCGGCTTTCACCAATGGAAACGAGTTCCATCTGTACGGCGGAAAAGACTTGAGTTCCACGATACATCGGATCATGCGAGAACAGATGGACTATCCCAATTTTCCGGTTCGGTTGGATGAACTGGCTGCAATGCTGACTTTCCACAATCTGGATCCGGGAGAACAAGTCTCGATCGACGGTGCGCTTGTACAAGCCGAGCGGCTCAATCATCCCGGCGGCAGCTTCGGATACCGCCTTGAATTCTGCTCGAAAACCGTGGTCTATGCGAGCGACACCGAACACATGGAAGGCATACACCCCGAAATGCTGAAGCTTGCAGCGGATGCGGACATTCTGATTTACGACAGTATGTTTACGCCAGAGCAGTATCTCGGACTGTGGGATGATATCTCACGACAATCGTGGGGACACAGCACATGGGAAGCAGCCGTGGAATTAGCTGTTGCAGCCAGAGTGAAGCGCCTGATTCTCTTTCATCACGGAAACAGCGACGATCTCGTCGAGGAAATCGAACGTAAAGCCCAGCAAAAATTCCCTAATAGTCAAGCCGCATACGAAGGTCTCGAAATAGAATTGTAGCCCATCAAGCCATCGAATGTCGAAAATCGACAACCGAAGAATTGCGATTTTAGGAAGGAGTGCGATGGTTTTTTCTATAACGGATTGTTCCTTTCGCTCCGCTATTGGCGCTCATATGGCTGAGGCGTGCCGGCCGGAGCCCCAACGGGGCGATCCAAATGTAGCCATGGGTGGAACCCATGGAAAGAATTGTAGCCAAACCGACCAGTGAGGACCCTAGCGGGGTCCACTATCGTTCAACTTGAACTCGGATGAACTCAATGGCGGACCCTTCCAGGGTCCTAGCCTTTATGCTGTGGCACGCCGTTACCCACGGGTTTGCGAAACTGTCTCAAAATTCTCGAATGCACAAAAATCGTGCCACGATTCATCATCCCTGTAGGGGCAGGTCTCGTGCCTGCCCTCCCGCAATGACCGGCACGGAGGCCGGTCTTTACCGGGCACCCACGAGGGGCTCCCCTACAGTCAGGCCGTGAAGATGATGAGAAGTTCGTGCCACGATCCAGGATAGATTACGACTTTTGAGACAGTTTCTTGCACCCGTGGCTACTCATGGTTCGTCCCTTCGGGACTTTCGAACTTTGAGCCAAGTGGTGCCCCAACGCAAAGGTGGCAAATTCGCGGAGCTAATGACATAATCCATCTGTAAAAAGCCTCTCCCTCAAGTTCCCGTATGGGTTTTCCCGGTTTTTTGCTTTGATGACAAAAGGTATCAATCCGGAGAAATCACCTTTGTCGCGCCGTTGAGAGATTCGATTACCTCGAACATGTTGGTAACGCGTCCCACTTTGAGTCGATCCACAAGGCCGAAGTGTTCGAGACAAGTCCCGCAAGAGAGAATCTCAACGCCTCTGTCTGCCAGGACGGAAATAGCTTCAACAGCCTCTTCGTCCAGTGTCGTCAGTTTCACTCCCGCATTAATGAAGATGATTTTCCATGGAACAGGTGCGACATCGATCAACGTGCGCAGGAATCCGCGAATGAGCTTTCGACCGAGTTCATCGTCGCCGCGGCCCATGCAGTCGTTGCCCACGTACACTACGTTCTTGCCGTTCAGGGATTCTTGCTCCACTGGAGAAGATTGCGATTCCGTGGGCTTATTTTCGGGAGATGCCGTATCCTGAACTCGTTCCAACAGTAACTCGAATTCGTCAGCCCCCATCTCACGTACCTGAACGCCCAAACCCTGGCTCGAGGCAAATCTCTTCACGTTTTCACGGGACGTAATATTGTCCACGAGAATTCTCAGTTGGGAGGCAACCGATTCTTCAAGAGCCTTCCTTGTCTCCAACACGGGTTGAGGACATGAGAGACCGCGGCAATCAACCGTTTGTACTTCACCCATTCAAACCTCCTGGGGCCACCCGCTCTGATGAGAAAAGGATTTTTTCTGTCGGGCCGGGGCGCTTCCGTGCTACTATAATCGGCACGCGGGCAAACCGCGGCTTTTCCTATATTTAATATAGCTCATACCTTTTACTATTATCAAGCTAAGGAGAGTAGGTTGCAACATATCGGTGTAATCGGCGCAGGAAACATGGGTTTCGCCCTTATTAGAGGATTTGTGTCATCGGGCAAATCTTTGGGTGAACACATTCGAGTCTTTGACGTGGACCAAACCCGGTTAAGCGTGCTCAAGAACGAGTTCGGCGTGGTGCCGGTAACAACATTGACTGATGTTGCGACAACCGATACCGAGATACTCATTGTAGCGATCAAACCGCAAATCATGCCCGCTGTGCTGGATGAGCTTGCGTCACATATCGGCGAAACGAAACTCGTGATTTCCATAGCCGCAGGGATATCTACCCGAACTATGCTTTCGCGTCTTTCCCAGCGCGCTCGCGTCATCCGAGTGATGCCGAATGCACCCGCAATGGTGGGATTCGGTGCAGCAGCACTGTGCAAAGCCGGAGGAGCGGATCAGAAAGATATGGACGTCGCTCTGGATCTGTTCTCTGCCGTCGGAGTCGCAGTTGCGGTGGACGAAAAGTACATGAACGTGGTGACAGCCCTTTCAGGAAGCGGGCCGGGGTACCTTTTTCCGATCATGGAGGCATTTACCGACGGAGCTGTCCGTATGGGACTCGATCGGGTTACCGCGCGGGCTTTGACAGTGCAAACCTTCCTGGGTTCCGCAAAAATGGCGGAAACCGGTGCGTCCTTCAGCGAGCTGAAAGATCGGATCACGTCTCCTGGCGGAACAACCATTGCCGGATTGCAGGAGATGGAACGGGCCGGATTACGGGGAATCCTCATGGACGTCATCGAAGCGGCCACAAACCGAGCCCAGGAGCTGGATAAAGATTAGCGGTTAACGCCTATGGTCCCGAAAATCACGGTCAGAAACAGGTAGCACTCTACGGAACATGGAAAGACGATTTCACTGCCCATCGTGCGGAGCCGCACACCTGGTTACGAATCCCGGAATCCTGATGAAGATCTGCGATTATTGCCGGACCGCGATCTACTGGGATGACGAATCGGCTTTGCGCGCAGGTAACAAATCGTTGGATCTGCCTCTCTCAGCCCGATTCAAGGTGGGTGCATCGGGGAAACTCAAGAAGGAATCCTTTCGGGTACTCGGCCGGCTCGTATACGCCCACGACACTGGAACCTGGAACGAGTGGTACGTTGAGATGCAGGACGGGTCGATCCTGTGGCTAAGCGAGGATGAAGGCGAGCTCTTTCTGGAAAAACCATTTACTCTCACCGGACCTGTTCCTCCTTTTGACGATCTAAAGCCCGGAATGGAAATCGCCCTGGGCCCCAAGATCGGGGTAGTGGAAGAAATCGGGGAAGCACGGTGTATCGGCGGAGAAGGAGAGATTCCCTTTCAGGTGGAGATCGGTGAAACTTATCGTTATGCCGATGGAGCAGGACAGGACGGCAGCTTTTCTTTCGGCCTGGAATATGATGCCGGAACAGGTGCTCCCAGAGCTTTCATCGGACGCATCCTCGAGCTGAAATCAGCCAAGTCGAGCCCTGAAGACAAGACTGCTCCTGAAAGCAGAGTCGGCCTGATTATTCGATGCCCATCCTGCGGAAAGCCGTACGAAGGTGCGCGAGTCTCTACTACAGAAATGGTGGTTTGTGAGGCATGCGGAGCCGGGCTGGATCTCACCGAAGCGCAAGCCAAAGTGGTGGGAAAAAATGAAGATCCTGAGCCACTCTTTACTTTTCCCGTGGGAACACCTCTTACTTTTGACAAAGTACAGTACGAGGTCATGGGCAGACTGCTCTATGACGAGCAAGAAGGCACAAAACATTATCGTACTTTCGAATACGTCCTGTACAATCCCGATGCGGGCTATCTATGGCTTTCGGAGGAACGGGGCCATTTTACGTTGAGTTCACCGTTTCACGGTAGCGTGGCAATTCCTCCCGGAATTAAACCCAAGCAGAAAGTCAGAGTCGGTCAGGATACCTTCAAATTCTACGAGCAAGGCACTCAGTCCCTGAAATGGGTGGACGGAGCGCTCCCGTGGCGAGCCGTTGTCGGAGAATCCACCCATTATGTGCATCTGGTAAAGCCACCCGAGTGCATAGACCGCGAAAAAACCGGTAGAGAAATCGAGCTGTTCCGAGGGAGGTACGTCAGTCCTGAAGAAATGCAGGCCGCAGTACCGAAAGGGCGGAGGATTCCCTCCCGAGGTGGAGTGTACTCCTGCCAGCCTTACATTCCCTATGCATCGCTGGTAGGTCTCTGGAAGATTGCATGTGTTTTCCTGATCCTTAACGTGCTTCTGTTGACCTACAGTTGCACGAGTGAGAAAAAGACTGCGGTGCTCCACGAGAAAATAACGTACGATCAGTATTCCAAAGAACACCTGACTCAACCTTTTGCGATCAAACAGGATGGAACTATCTTGCGACTGGCAGGCCATGCCCCTTTGAAGAATTCCTGGCTTGCTCTGGATTTCGCGGTTGTTAACGCTGGAGAAAGCGTAGTCTCCGAATTCTCAGGGGACGCCAGTTACTACTATGGGACTGACTCAGACGGATCCTGGTCCGAGGGATCGTCCAATTTCAGCAGCTATTTCAAAATCAAGAAAGCGGGAACATACAAGTTGCTCGTTCATGCCACAGGAGGAAGCGGTATCAATGGTCCTCCCATGAAAGAGCCTATCCAGATTTCTTTGTATTCAGATGTTACGATTTCGTGGTATTTCTTCATTCCGCTGATTCTTGCCGGTCTGATGACTTTTGCCGAGCCCTTGGGAAGGCTCATTTTCGAAGCCAGACGATGGCAGCAAGTGGCGGAAGATGACGATGATGACTGAGAAGAAGTCGGGAGGAACTTCTTGTAAGAAGTTCCTCCCCGACTTCTTCTCAAGAACTTTCAACACTCGCCGGAACCTGAATTTCTCCTTGGAAATTCAGGTTCCGGCGAATGACAACATTTTCTTGAGTGAGCTTTGTGTAGGCGTTAACTTGATCGCAGCTTGGTTTGCTACGAACACAGAAAGTTGCTTTCTCAATGCAAGAATGGAATGAGAGGACCACACCGTTATGGCGGGTCTGCTTACAAAAATAGTGATAGGAACGCTTCTCCTGTCTTCAACAGTGGTCGCATATGGAGCAGGCTTTCATGGCTGGTTTCTTCCCGCGGACCTGAAGAAACCGGTCAGTTTGAGAGAAGGCTCCACAAGGCATCCAGGAGCGGGATTCGCTTATTTTCTGGGACGAACCCATGCAGGTGGCGGCTACCGCGGAGGCAAGTGACGAAGAAGAGAAATCGGGGAGGAACTTCTTGAAAGAAGTTCCTCCCCGAACCCCTCCTCAAGAACTTTCAACACTCGCCGGAACCTGAATTTCTCCTTGGAAATTCAGGTTCCGGCGAATGGCAAAAGTTTTTCGAGGGGATTTGGGGGGCATTCTTACAAGAGGTCCCCCAATTTCCTCTTCTGAATGCAAAATGGGATTATGCCATTTCGCAGTTGGGCACGTGAGATAGCGGAAGGCTGGGGGTGTCCTGAGCGGAGTGATTAGACGGCTTTGCGTCGTCTGGAGCGAAGGATACTTCCTGCCTCCCAGATTATGAAAAGTAAAGCGAATCGGTATTAAAGAATTTTTCTTTGTGACTTTTTCATTCCGGTCTTTGACGATACCCAGACAGGAAGTTCATGTGAACTCTCCAAGAAAAACGGAAGACCCTTCGGGGAGATGAGAAATGGAACAATTCTGGCACGATTTGAAACCTTTGGCGATGCTCAGCACAGTAATTTACAGCATCATCGGACTTCTGGTGTTCGTTGCAGCGCTCTGGATTATGGATAAAGTAACCCCGTTTTCCATTCAAAAGGAAATCGAGCAGGATCAGAATACTGCGCTGGCAATCATCATGGGATCGGTATTTATCTCTCTGGCAATCATTATCCAGGCAGCGATAAGGTAGCGAACAAACATTATGGCCCCTCGCTTTCCGGGAGTATTTCTCCTTGCCGCGGTGTTCATTGTTGCAGTGTGCGGCTTGGTATATGAGCTTATAGCTGCCTCGCTCTCCAGTTATCTCCTGGGCGGTTCCATAACCCAGTTCTCCATAGTCATTGGAGTATTCCTTTCGGCAATGGGACTCGGGTCCTACCTGACCCGTTATGTGGAAACCCGTCTTTCCGATGCATTCGTGGCCATCCAAATCGGGATCGGGCTTTCGGGCGGATTGTCTGCGGCAGTGCTGCTGCTGACGTTTTCTTTCCTCTCATCGTATCTTCCTGTTCTGATTTGTGTCTTGACCGTAACGGGAACGCTGGTGGGCATGGAAATTCCCCTGCTCATTCGGATCCTGCGCAGCCACGAAGCTCTTCGACTCACGGTTTCCAATGTTTTGGCTCTGGACTATATCGGTGCCCTGATCGCGTCCTGCGCATTTCCGCTCTTGCTGGTCCCTCATTTGGGCATACTCCGGACCAGCTTCCTGTTCGGGCTCGTAAACGTGGGAGTTTCAGCAGTCGCCATTCGGGTCATGGGGCACATGCTCAAGAAGAAGCGTGCTCTTGCAGTTGCTGCGGGAATTTGTGCAGCGATACTGACAGTCGGCTTTATCGGCTCCGGAGCATTCACATCATTCACGGAAAACGCTCTGTATCAGGATAATATCATCCTTGTGCGACAGACACCGTACCAGAGGATCGTAATCACCAAATGGCACAGCGATGTACGAATGTTCATCGATGGCGGTCTGCAATTCTCCAGTGTTGACGAGCACCGCTATCATGAAGCTCTCATCCATCCCGCAATGTCTGCATTACCCGGAGCCGCCCGTGCTCTGGTGCTCGGAGGCGGAGACGGAATGGCTGTGCGGGAACTGCTCAAGTATTCGCACATAAAGAGCATCGATCTGGTCGATCTCGATCCCGAGGTCATCGGTCTGTTCCGTGAAAAACCTTTGCTCGCAGGCTTGTCGAATAATGCGCTTTCAGACCCGAGAGTGAAGGTACACATTCAGGATGCAGGAAAATTCCTTGAGGAATCCGAGGAATTCTGGGATGTGATTTTTCTGGATTTACCGGACCCGAACACACTTTCCTTGGCACGACTCTATACCAAAAGTTTCTATAAGCTGCTTTCCAGGCATTTGAACGCAGGCGGAATTGCGGTCACTCAGGCGACCAGTCCTTTCTATGCTCCCGAGGCCTTCTGGTGCATCGTGAAAACCTGGGAAGAAACTCCTCTTGGGCCGGAAGGAAACGGCCGATTCCATGTCTATCCGTACCATGCGTACGTACCGTCTTTCGGAGATTGGGGATTCGTTATGGCATCACAAAGGGGCCTCGACCCCGGAATGCTCGAACTGGAAAAGAACGTCCCACTCAAATTCCTTAATGATGATGTTCTACATAGTCTGTTTCTCTTTCCGCAAGACTACAAGCCGGTTCGGGATATTGCAGCGAATCGTCTCGACGATCAGGTCCTGGTAAAATATTACCGGCAAGGATGGCGCCGTTTTGGATCGTGAACATTCAGCCGCACAAAGAAGATTCAAGAGCCAAGTATTCGTGAATAGGTGCGGGTAGATACATGGTATGCCTGAGGAATAATGTTCTGCATGCCCCGGTAGACGTCGGCGTCTCTGCCGACGTACGAATTTCCAGGAAGATCCGGTTTCCAGTTATTGAGAATCCGCAGGAGTGATGAAGGAGAGCCATTCCGATTGGGAGCAACCGGCCTCCGTGCCACTGGACGATATGTTGATAAATCAATAAATTGTGAGCGGCAGGGACGCCGCGCGCTACCGGGCACCCACCTGCGTGTTAGCGGGACCCCTACCGATCCGCATTGGTCCTGACCACCCGGACTAGCAACAGCCATTACAGGAATTTCGGACTGGCTCTCAGTTGCAGTAAATAGTCTATTGGCGAAATGCAGTTATGTATGGACCTACAAGCGGTCCCGGACTATCTTGTAAAATTCACCGGGATACGCTAGTTTAAATAACCGACAACACTCAAGCCCCCGGAGAATGCATATGGCAGAAGTACGAAAATCCATTGCTGCAACATCTCATATGAAGAGACTCATGGCGGATTATTTCACGTCATTGGACACGGCCAAGAAAAACGGCAGTCCCAAAATTGCATGGTGCACTTCCGTCGGACCGGCTGAGCTCCTGCATGCAATGGGATTCCAGGTATATTATCCTGAGAATCATGGTGCTCTCCTGGGCGCGACCCGGTTGGCAACCGACTTCATTCCCCTGGCCAATGCAATCGGTTATTCTCCGGACATCTGTTCGTACTTGACATCGGATGTGGGCGCTTATCTCAAAGGAATAACTCCCCTCACAAAAGCGTACGGGCTCGAATCGGTTCCGAAGGCGGACGTCCTCGTTTACAACACGAATCAGTGCCGGGACGTGCAGGATTGGTTTGCATTCTATGCGAGAGAATGGAACGTGCCGATAGTCGGATTGCACACCCACCGAAATATCAAGTCCGTCGACGATCATCACATTGCCGATCTGGTCGCACAACTCAAGGAGATGATTCCCATTCTCGAAGAAGTGTCCGGGAATCGCTTCGATATAGATCGCCTGCGTGAAGTGGTCGGACTCTCTCTTGAGTGTACCCGCCTGTGGCGTCAGGTGCTTGAATGTGGAGCTACCATTCCGGCGCCGTTGACGTTTTTCGACACCAGCATTCACATGGCTCCGGCTGTTGTGCTCAGGGGTTTGCCGGAGGCAGTCGAATATTACAAACTTCTCTTGAGTGAATTGCACGAACGCATTGAGAACAAAGTTGCCGCCATAGAAGGCGAGCGCCATAGAATCTACTGGGATGGTATGCCTATTTGGGGCAAGCTTCGTGATCTCAGTGAGCTGTTTACGTCACTCAAAACCAATATCGTTGCTTCCACGTACTGCAATAGCTGGATTTTCGATGCATTCGACCCTGCTCAGCCGCTGGAATCCATGGCACGCGCATATACCGAGCTGTTCATCGTACGGGATGAAACCTACAAAGAAGCATACATGGATGCGTGGATCACCAAGTTTTCCGTGGACGGCGTCATTTTCCATGATGCCAAGACCTGTCCGAACAACAGCAATAGCAGGTATTGCATGCCTCAGCGAATGACGCAACGATTGAAGGTTCCCACTCTCGTTATAAACGGCGACCTGAACGACCTCCGGTGTTATTCCGAAGAACAGGCCAAGACCAATATCGAGGCTTTCATAGAGCAGCTCGACGAAAAGAAATGAGATGATTCGGTACACCGGTGGAGTAGATGTAGGCTCTTGCACGACGAAGGCAGTCATTCTGGACGCTCAGTCTCAGATGATAGGCAGTCGCGTCGTATATTCCGGAACGGATTTCGAAGCCGCAGCTCTGGAAGCGTGGTCTGCAGCTCTGCAAAGCGCCGGATTGCATAACGGTGATGTGCGGCACGTTGTCTCCACAGGATACGGTCGCAAGAGTGTGCCGTTTGCCACTTCCGACCGCACCGAAATATCGTGTCACGGTAGAGGTTGCCTGCATTTCTTTCAAGGACCGATTACCATTATCGACATAGGCGGACAGGACAATAAGATCATAAAGCTCGATGCATCCGGCCAGAGGGTCAGTTTCAAAATGAACCGGAAATGCGCTGCAGGCACGGGCGCTTTCCTGGAAGAAATGGCTCTACGGCTCCGCTTGCCTCTGGATAAATTGGATCGGCTTGCTCGAACCGCAACGGGTGAAGTCGTGCTCGGAAGTTACTGCACGGTGTTTTCCGCTACCGAGGTCCTGGAGAAGATCAAAGCCGGTTATCCTGTCGACCGCATCGTAAGGGGTTTGTTCCGATCCGTTCTCAAACGGATCATGGAGATGGATACGCTCACCGATACGGTTGTGCTCACCGGAGGAGTCATCGAACACAATCCGTTTCTTGCCGAGATGCTCCAGGAACATGCCGATGTTCCCATTCAGATATCACCTCATCCTCAGATTATGGGTGCTCTGGGGGCCGCCCTCTACGCTGCAGAATAGTTTCTCACCGCACTGCAATTGAGAAACGAACCCGGATACCTTACAAGAAATGTTTCCCTCATAGTTTTCTCTTTATATTCTTCGATACTTGTGGTTTATTCATGGCAAAAAGCATTCGGAGGAAATCCATGGAGCTGAAAGTCACGGAAAAAGAAGCATATCTGACACGAATTGCATTGTCCGGAAAGCTCGACGTCGCGGGCGAAGCCGAAATAGGAGATGAATTCAGACGCATTGCGGAAGTCAACAACACCTCATTGCTCATTGATATGAGCGCTGTAACGTATCTCGCATCGCTTGGAATCCGCTTGTTGTTTGCCGCTGCCAAAGCGCTTGCGTCATCCCGGAACAAGCTAGTGGTTCTTAATCCTCAGCCGATGGTGGAAGAAACCCTGCTGAATTCCGGTACCGCGAAATTCATACCCGTAACGCATGACGAGAAGGAGGCCCTGGCGATTCTTGCAGGCTGAAATGCATGCGGGATCCAATGATGGACACGATACACTTCAGTTTGGCGAATAATTTCGACGAACTCACTCGTTTAATGTCGTCCGCGGAGGATTTTCTCCGTTCAAGGCAAATTCCGGAGCGGACTATCTACTGTGTAAACCTCATTCTGGAAGAGGTGGTTACGAACGTAATCAAATATGCGTTCAAGGACGAATGGGCGCACGAAATACAGTTGATGCTCTCTTTGCAGGAGTCTGAAGTTACCATCAGATGCGAAGACGACGGCTGTGCGTTCGACCCGCTCTCACTTCCGCCGCCACAACTCCATGATTCAATTATGGATTGTACTGAAGGCGGACTGGGGATTTACCTTGTGCGGCAAACTGCGCATTCGATGAACTATCTGCGAGAAAATGGCAAAAACATTCTTACGATCACGATCAAGTGATCCGGTTCGCCTCATCTTGCATCTATAAAGGTGTAGAGGCAGAATTTTCACCTCTCCTTAAGATACAGTCAGAAACGAGAAAAGAAGAGCGGAGGTCACGTATGAAACGCAACCGTGCGAAAGTCCTGCTTATAGTGCTGGCCGCTACCTTGCTCTTGGCTGCCTTTCCGGCCACAACCCAGTCAAATTATGAAATGGACAACTGCATTATGCAATGCAGGGTAGCATACGATCCCGTGCTCAATCCGGGAGCCTACGCGAGTTGTGTTTCCGACTGCAAGACCCGTTACGAAGGAAGACCGCAGTTGTGACGAATTCTCCCCTTCTCCGTTGCTGAAAGAAGCCTCATAGATTTATATATCTCATATATCCTGGATAGTTAGAACATATTATTCATTTCACTTCATTTTAATTTTGATAACATACCGATTATATGCTATTAATAATATCAGCACTGACTAATCGACTTGCGCTGCGGACTCCCCGATGCTGCTGCTCAAGAAAAGCAAGACTCTTCCCCATACTTGTTTGGCTATTCTTCTCGGCCTGCTGTTAATGGAACTAGTCTTAACTGTAGGTACGTGGATTTTTCCCCAACTGAACAGTCTTATTTTTCCATCTGAAGTCGTCCCCGATGCGGATCTCGAATACCGGTTCGTTTCTGACAGCCCTGGATTGAGCAGTTCTCCAAACCTCAGACGCAGCCCCGAACTCCTGGCTCTGGGCGATTCCATAACGTACGGATCGGGAGTAAGTCCCCGTGAAGCGTGGCCTGAAATACTCAGTTCATTCTTTGAAGATCCTCTTATTGCCGTACAACGGGTCCCGGAATTCTACTCGGGCAAGGTTAATTTGGTCTCGGAGTGCGAACGACCGTCTTCGGATTCGGCCCCGGATTTCTCGCATGAGGTGGTGAACGTCTCCTGTCCGGGATACGGTCCCGTTCACTATCTGCTCCTTTCCGATCAGGCGATCGAAAGGAAGCCTCGTGTCATGATCGCAACGTTCTACACGGGCAACGACTTGTTTGACTCATTTCACCTGGTGGACTTCCATTATTTTTCAGGGCAGACGAAGCGTCCCCCGACGCAGTGCACTCTCGAAGAATCGATGGAATTTCTCCATATGGTTCCCAGGGTGACAAGACAGGCACGAGCGAATTTCGAGAACGCAGTGGTGCCCGCGAACCGCGCCGGACTGAAACTGGTTGCTCTGATCCGCGCCATGTACGCTATGTCTGAATACGCTTTCCTCGACACTCCCGATAGCGGTTTGATTGGAAACGGCCTGAGATGTTTCATCAATTTCCTGTGTTCGTTTTCGAACGACGCGTTCTTTTTTGATGATGGCACGAACTGCACGGTGTTTTCCACCAAGAGAGTCTTCAGTGGGCTGGACATGCAGAACGATTGGATTAAACGAGGACTTGCTTTTTCATTGGACGCATTTCGCTTGATGAAGTCCAAAGCTGAGTCGCAAGGGATTCGTTTCTGTGTCCTTGTGATTCCGACAAAACATACCGTATTCAAGGGAGCGGTAACCAAATACTCGGCCAACTTAGAAAAGATCGTTCCACAGGCATACTCGGCAATTGTTGAAAACGAGTCCAACGTAAGGGAGCGAGCGTTCGACTATTTCCGCAAGAACGGGATAGCGTATATCGATACGCTTCCCTATCTGAGAGAAGCCGTCACTTCTGGAAAACAGCCTTACAAAATTACGCCTGACAACCACCCGAATGTTGAAGGTCATAAGGTAATAGCACGCTGCATCCGGGACAAACTGCTTTTGCATCCTCTTGCATTGTCATTCAAGAGATGAACTTAGGAAGCAAACTTGTATGATGAAACTGAAGCCAGCGTAGGATGTGGTGAACCCGCGATCAGCGCGGGTTCACCGCATCAGTCGAGGTCTTTCGCGACCGATGCGATTCGCTTCGCTCATCACATCGCTGCGTGAGCTGAAAGGTCGGGGGGAGACAGACGCCGGTCCCCACTAACATTTTGTATTGAAGCGTGGGATAAACGTCAGAGTTTTTGGTCTATCGCTCCCCAAATATCATCCCATTATTTCGCACATTCGGCCGTACCGATCCGGATTTAAAGGGTCATCGCGAGCCGACGGGAATCTTCGCATGAAATCTTGAATTCAGCAGCTTTGCGCAAAAGACCCTGCGCCCAGCGTGGTTCTCCGAGAGCATGAAGGTGCATGTAAGTTCCCAGGGCATTCAATCTGCAAAGTCCGTCACGCCGTCCATCCATTCCTTGCCCTCTCAGCACTGCAAACGAATACATCCAATCCGGAAGTCTCCCTCTTAGTGAAGAGTAATGAAACTCATGCCCGGTGAGGCGGTCTCCTTTGCGAAAAAATGGATTCGCCCCGGTGACTTCAACCTGAATGTACCCCAGACCCTGTGGCTTTCTTTCGAGAACCGTGTCAACCTGAAACACGCCTGTCATCGGGTAGACTCTTTCGTCTATTCGGAGAGTCCTGCAAAGATACATCAAACCGCCGCATTCTGCATAAACGGGCAGCCCTCTCTCCACAGCTTCATACAAAGATCGTTTGAAAATGGTGTTTTCAGCCAACTGCTCCGCGTGGGTTTCCGGAAATCCTCCGCCAATATACACGGCGTGAACATCCGGTAACGCCTCGGGTTTCAGCGCACTTATGAAAACGAGTTCCGCTCCTTGATTGCTCAGGGCTTCCAGATTCTCAGGATAATAGAACTGAAACGCGGAATCTCTGATTACTCCGATTCTTATTCCCGAATAATGGTCGGATCTCCTGTTCGGCAGCGAGAGCTGTTCCAAAGCCAGTTCTCCGGCTTGCCCGGCAATGTCCACAAGTCTGTCCAGATTAATGCTCTGTTCCGCTACCGCGGCGGCATCGCGGATGAAATCCAATGCTCCGGGATGCTCGTGAAGAGGCAGCAGGCCGAGATGTCGCTGGGGAAAGTTGTCCAGGGACAGCTTTCTCACACATCCTATGACCGGGACGGAGACTGCGTGCTCGATCGCTTCGGTAACCACTCGCTCATGCCGTGATCCGCCCACACGATTAAGGATGATTCCCTTTAGTTCCAGGCTCGGGTCCAGAGCGCAACAACCGAGTGCCAGTGCAGCAGCCGTTCGGGTCATCTTCGTGGTATCTATTATCAAGATCGCGGGAGCTTTCAGTGTTTTTGACAGTTCCGCGGTACTGAAGCTACCCTGAGCGTCAACTCCGTCGAAAAGGCCTCTGTTTCCTTCTATTATGGCGATTTCCATGCCCTGGGATTTCTCCAGGAAGGAGCTCAACAGCGTTTCTCTGGAAAACAGGTACGGATCGAGATTATGACACACCGCATCGGCTGCAAGCCCGAGCCAGCCCGCATCGATATAATCCGGCCCTTTCTTGAAAACGCCGATCCTGCATCCCCGCTTTCGCAGAGCCGCGACAATCCCGACACTCAGGAGGGTTTTTCCTGCCCCTCCCCTGAGTGCGGCCAGCACTATTCTGGGCGTTCTAATGGATGACGCCATTTCCCTATCTCTCTCGTACACTATTGAATACGCTGATGGGCAGATTTAGACTGATTGCCAAAAATGTTGACGTCTGTCTCACGCTCCAATACCAAGATATCAGTGGAGACCGGCGTCCCTGCCGGTCCATTCTACTGATATCATTTGTTATATTGAAGATGTGCCGGCACGGAGGCCGGCACCCACCAACACTCTTATCCTCAAATGGATGTTAATTTTGGCAATAGGTATATACATCCAACCTTGATCGAACCAAAGAATTGTAACGTTTCTCGATGCAAGGCGCAACTCAAGCGCTCGGATGAGCGGCGATTTCCTGCAACGCGAAATATACGGCCAATATATGATCGGGAAGATTAGCCAGAATGATGGGAACATCCGGAGCGTCTTCGTGATAAGCGCCCACTACACAGGAAAATATCTCCGCCAAATCTCCAGGCGACAATTCGCGTACAGCGCGAAAGAACTCACGGATCAACTCGGGATCGCAGAAACCCTGAGCACACTTCACCTGCAATGCGTCCATGAAGCCGCGAACACACGCATGCACTGCGTGAGATCCTGCAAATGCCACATTCCCTATTCCGTCGAATCTGTCCAGTCGCATTCTCACCGTCAAATTTGCCAAAAAGAAGAGAAGCGGTTGAAGCGGGTCCGGTCGCGCATCTTCCGGGATTTCCAGCCGTGAAGCATATTGCCGGACCGTTATCAATCGCACGTCAATAGTGCTGTGGTCCGATCGGACGACGAAATCCCCCGACGCATGATGCCAGGGAAAAATTTCCTCGAAGGATCCCGGATTGTAGTACCACGTGAGAATATACGCCGCCTGACGATAAATTTCCTCTTCTTCGACCCGGGACATCATGCGGCAGCCTTGTGAAAAATCCCAGAGTTCCAGTCCGGGCACACCTTCGTCTGATTCTTTCAGATGGAATTCGTGAAAATTATCGAACCATTCTGCCAAAAACATCTCCGCGAAAACCGGTCCGTCCGCGGATTCAATCATTGTGCTGCCCGAAAAATATGCTTCCGGAACAAAGCTGGGCCGAATATACCCGGCAAGGCTCCGGAGTACGAAAAAATCTCCGAGAAGTCTCTGCTTTCCGCGTTCGCTCAAGGCGACATTTACGACGAATGAGATTTTTCGGTCTGCATAGAGAACATTTACCCTGGCCGGATGATAATCGCTGCCATGTTTTTCTGCAATGATTTCCACTTCTTCCACAAATAAGGAATTGCCTGAGAGACATTTTTCTAAAGCCTGCGCCAGGTCCGCTTCATGTTCGGCAAGAAAATGCTCGATAGCGCTAAGATAAGAACCGTAGGCGATTCCGGAAGCAGCTCCGGATAGCGCCTCAGAGCGATTCGTCGGCAGAAATTCGTTTAGCTGCGACTGCTCGAAGACGGCAGGTCCATTGGGGGTTGAATAGCAAAAGTGGGACGGAACATCTTTTCCTGCAAGAATCATGTGAATGCCATATCTGTCGATCGGATAGACGTGCGAGACATTTCTCGGCAGATGATACCGCAACTCTTCTCCGATTTCAAAAACCGCAACCTCAATAGGGAAATGCCCATACCATTTGGCAGTCGTGCCTATAAGATAGCGAAGGCTGAGGTGTCCTGAGCGGGTGATTAGACGGGCTTTGCGTCGTCCGGAGCGAAGGATACCTCCAGCCCCCCAGATTATGAGAAGAAAAGCGAATCGGTATCAGAGAATTTGGTCTATAATCGGCTCGACGATATTCGTCAATTCGAATCGTTTTATTGACGGTGCCGGGGTCCTCTGCTGTAAATGGTTGGAAATCGGATGAATCGGGAGTTCACAGAGAAAGCCTTTTTTGCTTTGTCACAAAGGGATAACAGCCGATTCATTTGTCATGCAAAATCATAATCATTCACTGACACGGAGCAGAGAAAATCTTTTCCTGCGATGTCGGTCGCTCCGACTTTATAAATCCTCTCTAACCCCCCCTTACTAAGGAGAGAATTGCACGTTGCTTCTTTACCTCCCCTTTTAGAAAGGGCGGCAGGGGGATTTTGTCCGCGAATAACTGAATGGATGCGAAAAATCCATGTTTTTTCTTGACTTGGTTAAGGGCTGTGCGATAGACTTGATCGAATCTAGGTTCGGGTGACCGGAGAATTCCCCGTTCACTTAACCCGCTGCAAATTCGAAACTATTCCCTCAGTGGAGCATAAAAAGAGGGTAAAATGCTCTTTGGAGGAATTGTTTTTTTGTTCACTGCAGTTAGCCTGATCTCGATGAAATGGACAAACAAAAACCCGAAGTAAAGAAGGAGGAACCTTAATGGGAAAACACAAGACTCCCATGCTTGATGAGTTGGAAAATGGACCGTGGCCTAGTTTCGTTTCCGATATCAAGCAGCAAGTCGAAAAAGGGAAACATATCCTGAAAGACGCGCCTGACGACCTGCTTGGCGTCCTGGAAATGTCTTACGAGGACAAAGTCACCCATTGGAAACACGGCGGAATCGTGGGTGTTTTCGGATACGGCGGAGGGATCATCGGAAGATACTGCGATCAGCCGCAGCAGTTCCCTGGTGTTGCTCATTTCCATACTGTTCGTGTGAACCAGCCCTCAAGCAAGTATTACACCACCAAGTTCCTGCGCGAACTCTGTGATCTGTGGGACAGACACGGAAGCGGTTTGACGAACATGCACGGATCGACCGGTGATATCGTCTTCTTGGGAACTACCACCGATCATCTCGAGCCCCTCTTCTACGACATGACCCATGAATTGAATCAGGACCTGGGCGGTTCGGGATCGAACCTGAGAACCCCCGAGTGCTGCCTCGGTATGTCTCGTTGCGAGTTCGCCTGCTATGACAGCCAGGAAGCTTGCCATCAGATGACCAATGCCTATCAGGAAGAACTCCACAGACCTGCATTCCCTTACAAGTTCAAGTTCAAATTTGACGCATGCCCCAATGGTTGCGTGGCCTCCATCGCTCGTTCGGATATGTCTGTCATCGGTACCTGGAGAGACGATATTCGTATCAACCAGGAAGCCGTGAAAGCATATGTGGGCGGCGAGCTGAAACCCAATGCGGGTGCACATTCCAGCAGAGACTGGGGCAAGTTCGATATTATTGCTGAAGTCATTAATCTCTGTCCGACAAACTGCATGTGCTGGGACGGCAGCAAGCTTGAGATCAACAATGCAGAATGCGTGCGCTGCATGCATTGCCTCAATGTTATGCCTCGAGCCCTCAGGATCGGTGAAGATCGCGGAGCGAGCATACTGTTCGGCGCAAAAGCTCCGATTCTTGAAGGTGCACAGATGTCCACACTCACCGTTCCGTTCATGAAGATGGAGCCGCCGTTCGATGAGCTGAAAGAGTTGATCGAAAAAGTTTGGGATTGGTGGATGGAAGAAGGCAAGAACCGTGAACGTCTCGGCGAGTTGATCCAGAGAAAGAGCATGCAGGAATTCCTGCGTGTGATCGAACTGGAGCCCGATCCGAGAATGGTGGACGAGCCCAGATCCAACCCGTACATCTTCTGGAAAGAGGAAGAGGTCGAGGGCGGCTGGACCCGAGACATCGAAGTCTACCGAACGAAACACCCAAGGTAAACAGGAGGTCACAGATGCCTTACGATCCCAGCAATCCTCTACAGGATAGAATTACAGATATAGGCCCAAGGTATTTTAGAGAATTTTTCCCGCCCGTTATCGAAAAGAATTTCGGCAAATGGGAATATCATGAAATCCTGGAGCCCGGTGTCCTGGTACACGTCGCTGAAGGTGGCGATGAAGTGTACACGGTCCGTGTAGGCGGCTGCCGCCTCATGAGTGTCGAGCACCTTCGCGAAATCTGCGAGATAGCGGATAAGTATTGCGACGGTTACCTGAGATTTACGACAAGAAACAATATCGAGTTCCTGGTGAGTGATAAGAGCAAGGTGAAACCCTTGATCGACGATCTCAAGGGCCGTAAGTTCGCCGCGGGCTCTTACAAGTTCCCGATCGGTGGAACCGGTTCCGGTATCACCAACATCGTTCATACCCAGGGTTGGGCTCATTGCCACACCCCCGCGATCGACGCTTCCGGCGTGGTCAAGGCGGTTATGGACGGTCTGTTCGAAGAATTCGGTTCCATGAACATGCCCGCACCCGTGCGAGTCTCTCTGGCTTGCTGTCTGAATATGTGCGGCGCAGTCCATTGTTCGGACATAGCGATCCTCGGAATTCACCGCAAACCGCCCATGATCGATGGTGAGTGGATCGACAAGCTGTGCGAACTCCCCCTCGCAATTGCGGCCTGCCCCACGGCAGCCATTAAGCCGGCCAAGTCTGCAGGTGGCTTGAAGAGCCTCGAAGTAAACGGTGAGCGCTGCATGTTCTGCGGTAACTGCTACACCATGTGCGCAGCCATGCCTCTGGCGGATGAAGTCGGAAGCGGAATCGCCATCCTCGTCGGCGGCAAGCTTTCCAACAGAATCAGCAAGCCGAAGTTCTCCAAAGTCGTTATCCCGTTCATCCCCAATGAGCCGCCGCGTTGGGGCAGCACCGTCGCAGCAGTGAAGAACATTGTGGACGTGTACGCGAAAGACGCACGCAAGTACGAGCGACTTGGCGATTGGGCTGAAAGAATCGGTTGGGAACGCTTCTTCGAGAAAACCCAGATTCCGTTCACCCATCATCTCATTGATGATTATCGCTTTGCCTATACAACCTGGCGGCAGTCGACCCAATTCAAGTTCTAGTTGGTCAAAAGGAGTTTTTTTCCATGATGACCGAAGATGAAGCAAAAAAAGCTATAGTAGACACTCTTACAACCAAGAGCAAAACCAAATCAAAGTTCTATCTGAAGGACTTTTACTCGATGGTTCCCGAATGGAAAAACCGGGACATCAAAAACCTGGTCAACAAGATGGTCCAGGAAGGAACTCTCGAGTATTGGTCAAGTGGAAGCACGACCTTGATCGGCCTGAAGGGCATGGGAAAGCAGCATCTGGAAGAGGACTAGTCCCTTCGGCTGGTTGAACCGGATCCTTTGACCGAGCTTCGGGTTCAGGGGAGGGGCAGTGCCCCTCCCCTGCTTCGCTTCAGAGAAGCGCATCAGACGCCTTTACAAAAAGCGCCCCATTCCACTCTTGTCTTCCATCACTCTCTTTCAGAACAAGCCCCAGAGCCGAATAAACGTCCAGAACCTGTTCTTTCATCACTTCTGCAATTCCGGAAAGGACAAGGACTTTTCCTACGCAAGCAGATAATTGATCTCGAATTCTCAGGAGCGTGGGAGCTGCCAGATTTGCAGTGACTATATCGAACTTCCCCCTGGCACATTCCACCCCGCCCACCACAAATGAGGCGGAGCTTTCTCGGTCAGGGCTGTTACACTTGAGATTCCATCGAGCCACATAGACGGAAGCGCAATCGATATCCAGGCCCAGGGTAAGATGCGATCCCATAGCTATTCCCGCCAGGGCCAGCACTCCTGTGCCGGTCCCCACGTCCAGTAAAGAGAATGGCCTACTTCCAATGACATGCACTGCCTTTTCAAGGTATTCCAGTGCTATTATTGTTGTCGGATGGTCGCCGATGCCGAATGCCGGTCCGGGGTCCAGAACAATTTCCAATCTGTCTGTCTTGTGAATACCCCGCTCCCAATAAGGAACAAGCCTCAGTCGCTCTCCTACATCAAGGCAGCCTGTTGCGCCGGGCTGAGTTTTTCGAGATTTACGCTTCAAAGCGATTCGCTCAATGAGAGAAAGTAGTTTTTGTCGAAGGTGGTTCTGATGACATCCGAAATGCAGTACAGAGGTCCCGGCGGCTGAGGATCGATCCCCACTAAATCCACGAGCAAATCGCGTGAATACCGGGATAAACGCTTCTGTATGTCATCGATATCGATAGTCGTGTACTTGGTTCCCGCCAGAAATCCGTTCCTTGGACAGGAGACAACTTTGCCGGCCATTTTCTGGGGAGTACCGTACAGACGGCAGGTTATGGGCCGATACTCGTACAATATGCAGGCATGGTCTTCGTTGAGAGGGCATCGAATCTTGATCCGGGAAGCGGTCTCAATTGCCTGCCCTTTTTCATCTGCCAGTGCGATGAGTTGCTCGGCCTGCCGAAAAAGCGGTTCGACCTGCTCGGCCCTGGAAATGGCCCTAGATCGAAAGCCATCGGAGACATTCTGTTTGAAGGCCTGGTTGATAACAAACGCTTCAATCAGCGTCACTCTGAAATATACGTGACAGCAGTCGTCGCATCCTGCTTTGCAGGCCATGAGATTACCGTGAGAGTGCGCAACAGTATCGAACAGTCTATCCGCCCGAGCGACCAATTCCATGTATCGCCGGAGATGACCCTGGAGATTCATTGTGTGATCCGAATATGTTCTAGTTAGTCATTGGGGTAGGGGATTCCGAGTTTGTTTTCTATGTACAGTACGCGGTCCCTAACAGAGTCCATTTCCCCAGCATAATGCAGGATGGCTTCATTGGCAACAGAGGCGAATTTCTTGAGGTCTGATTCCAGGAGACCGAAACGACGCAAAAGGTCCTGATTACGGGTCTCGTTTCGTTCCTCCATGCTGTCGAGTCTGGCTTCGAAATGGTCCAATCGACGCTGAAAGAAATCAGCTTGTGTCTGAAGGGAATCAACTTGAGTCTGAAGGGAACCAACTTGAGTCTGAAGGGAACCAACTTGAGTCTGAAGGGAACCAACTTGAGTCTGAAGGGAACCAACTTGAGTCTGAAGAGAATCAACTTGCGTCTGAAGGGAACCAACTGCTCCTTCAAGCGATATCATTCTCGTTTCAAGAGATTTCATGCGGTTATCAAGTGAGTCGAACCTCATATCGACGGAGTCACGCATTGCGCGCATTTCATCTCTTAACTGTGTCAGCAATTGCACTGTAAGATCGTCATCTTCACGTTCAGCCATGGATTTCACCCACAGAAGAGGGGGCTTCTAAAGTGGTCGAACAATACTTCAGCAGGAGATCGCAGTCAAGCACTAAAAGGATGCGATACTATGTGTGATAATAATAGGTTGATTCGTTTCCGGCAACTGGTGCGGACAAGATTTTTTTCGGAGTTCACGGTTTGACAGTGGTAAAAAGTGTGCCGCAATTTCGTTTCACAATCCCTCGCCTGAAAAAGCCCTGCATGGTATCGTGATATTTCTTCTCGTACTTGCCGTCGAAATAGAGATCCACGGTTTCAACAAACCAGGGCGTTGTCATGAGATAGTCGTAAAAGGTTTCCTCGTCGATGCTCCTCTTCATCATCAAGGTGTAGATAATAATCTTCTTGATCAAGTCGTTGCCGACCCGTTTCGGATTTTCCAGAAAATCGAAAAGTCTTTCTTTGGTTTTCTGTATAGCTCCCTGAGCATCGTAAAAGGGGTCTCCATGTCCCGGAAAAACCATCTTGATGTCAAGCGATGAGAGCTTTTTCAAAGATTCGAGCATGGAAAAAATCGCAGTGGAACCTTCGACTCTCATGGTCATAACCGCCATATCGTTTTCCCATAGAGTGTCCGACGAAATGAGGAGTTTCTCGGCTTCGTGGTACAAAACCATTCCGTCCGCGGAATGCCCCGGAGTATGCAATACCCGAAACTCGTAAGGACCGACCGCAAGCACGTCTTCATCTTTCAGCCCCACATCGCATCTGAAGAAATCCGCCTCCTGCATGTAATATTTCCACCACGTGGACCATGAATCTTTCATATCAATGAAGTACTTGCCTATCTCATGCATGGCGATTCGGCAATCGGATCTCTCCTGAATAATCCTGTTCCCACCGACGTGATCGCAGTGACAATGCGTATTGACGATCATCTCGACCCGGGAAAGGTTTACTCCCAGGTCGTTCAACGCTTTTTCGGTATCCCTGAAATCCCTAATATAGGCAGTGTCTATCAGGATTGACTTATCCGACCTGTACACGAAATGATTTCCGTTAAGGTAACCACGCTGGATAAAAAATAGATCGGGTAGTATTTCAAGTGGTTGCATAATGTGCTCCGGGAATGAATTCCGCTATGGCGGTCCTTTAACGAATAGCAATGTTTTTTATCTGATTTCGCGTTTCTTCCGAATACCAGATCTCGACGAATTCCGAAATTGACGCTGCCTCTCGTTCCTTGTATCGCTCTACCAGTTCATATCTGAGCAGCCTCTTTATGCTTTCAAACGCTCTGCGATCCAGCCGTCCGCAATCCCGGGCAATTCTCTTTGCTTCACTCATCAGGTTCTCTTCGGATGTCCTCCGATCGATAAGCCCCAGAGTTTCTGCCTGTTCCGCGCTGTACATGTTTCCACCCAGAAGAATGGTTTCAGCGTTCCTCGATCCCACCAGGGCTTTCAAAATGTCCACCGCTCCGGCAAACACGGACGATCCGAACGTAACCTCATTGAGGGAAATCTTTCCCTTTCCTTCGGTCATTATCCGGTAGTCGCATGCGTTTGCCAGCATACATCCACCTGCGATAGCATGACCGTTGAGTGCTGCAATCACCGGTTTAGGAAACAGGTACACCTTGGTATACAGGAAGGAAAAGCTCTCCAGATACCTGGTAAAGTCTTCCTTTGAGTAGCTCATGAAGTGGGGAATATCAAAACCGAACGAGAAGAACTTTCCTTTCCCCGTCAGGATAACCGCAGCAACGGAAACGTCCGCTGCAAGCTTCTCAAGACACGAAGTCAGTTCCCCGACAACTTCATCGTTTAACGCATTCACCTTGCCTCGATTTAATGCGACCAGGGCAAGATTTTCCTCCTGCAACAACTCCACGTACTGCATGCTCACCTCCTCAATAAAGACTTGTTGATTAAGGCAACTTCAATCGTCGGTAATCACATGTGCGGGCATACCGCCACGCAGGCTATACATGAATACCAGGAATGGTCGTCCACAGCCGTGACGTGGTTAAGCATCTGAAGCTCCTTCGGCTGGGGTTTGCCGGACTTCATCATATGGGAAAAGAGTGGGCTCACAGACGACTGCTTGGTGCAACGGGGCCCGTTCACCTTCCCATCCTTTTCAATGGCCGAAACAGGACACCGATCCTGACAATCGAAACAATCTACAGGACATCCCTTCTGATCGCATTCGGGCCATGCGAAGCTTTCCAGATTCGCTGTGGTAATAATTCCGCCGAGAATCAGCCTGGGACCGTACATCGTGTGATAGAGCAGTCCATTCTTACCTTTTGCGCCTATTCCTGTCGCAACGCCGACCTTGATGAGATCGAGATCTCCGACCATGTCGCCTTTTCCCCGTATTGCATACGGAAAACAACCGTACACAGGAACCGCGGTTTCTCCGTGTTCCTCGAGGAAAATGGCCGTTCTCAGGACCAGAGCGTCAATCTGACGATAGTAGATATTAGCCGTACGCCAGTACAGCGCTTCACTCCCCTCTTTCGCGCGAAATACCCCTTTTGGTACCGGCATTCCCAAGCTCACCAGGCTTTGTGCTCTTTCAAGGCGGTCCGAGGGTCTCGAGCCTGCGGGCTCCGTCTCCAGTGCTTCGGCCGCGGAGATCCCGAAAACCGGGACGTTGAAGTTCTTGAAAAATGCAGTAAGTGATTCGGTAAGCATGTGGGAACTCATGACTGCTCCTTTTTTTGACTGACTGTAAAGTCTATTTCTTACGCATGCTCATGCACGCCGGATCGCTGCCTTATGCTCCTCTTCCCGGTCTGATTGCCTGCTTGAGAGCCTCTGCCGTCTTCTTAAAAGCTTCCGTATCCTTGGATGCTTTGCAGAGCAGAAGCGCCCCTTCAATGGTACTCATTACCAGTCTGCTGAGTCCATCCGTATCCGCATCGGGCTCGAGACATCCTTGAGCTTTGGCCCGATCGAAATGAGAACGAAGCAATTCGCCCCATAACACGAAAAAACGATTGGCTGATTGAGCAAGCACCCGATTGCTGTCGCCCAGCTCCTGGGCGATGTTGCCGAACAGTCAGCATGCATTGCAGCCGCGAGCTACGTGATATCCGACGATGCCATCAATGAGCAATTCGATCCTTCTCAAAGGGTCCGTCTCGTCTGCCATCATCTGCTCGAAAAAAGGGATCTGCTTGTCCAGAGCATCCTTGATAGCAGCATCCGCCACTTCTTCCTTTGATTTAAAGTAGAAATAGAGATTGCCTCTTTTGACACCGGATTCGCTGCAGATATCGTCGATGCTGGTCCGAGCATATCCCTGGAGACGAAATAGTCTTCGTGCAGCGTCAATGATTCGCGCTCGGGTAATATCGCCTTTGGACGGCATACAGGTCCTTTCGTACTGACTGGTCAGTCTACAATGACATGAGAATGGAACGGCTGTCAATGGATAAGGTACTATGACATGGCATAGATACTCACATTTTCGCCATGGTCTTCCTGTAGAAACGGGACGAAGGGCAAAGCCTTAGATGAATTGGTACGTAGGATGCCGGTGAGCGAAGCGAACCGCATCAGTCGAGGTCTTTCGCGACCGATGCGATTCGCTTCGCTCATCACATCCTACATGCTAAAGGGTTGATTGCACGCACCTTTTACCCCCCTTTTATAAAGGGGGGCTGGGGGGATTTTTGCCTACGAACTGAAAAACAGCCATAACCACGCGCGAAGTGAATCAGTGACTCGTTACATCGTCCAGACAAAAAGACCATTGTTCGATCAAATAGGACGTTGGTACTATTTTCTGGGACGGATCACTCCGCAGTTTGGTCTACGCCATGTTTCCGATCCTCTGCTAGAATGGCTTGCCTTGCTTTCGCGTACCGGCTTAGCCCTGCCAGTGCTCTCACAGCGCGTTCCGGGCTGGTAAGCACCGGAAAACCTGCATCCTGCAGTTTTCGTATGAACGGTTCATTGCGCGTGCAAAACGATCCTCCTGCAACAGGTTTCCCGAATTTGCCGGAAAGACCTACAACCGCATGACATTGACTGTCAAGGAACTGGTCCGCAAGGATGGTTGCTTGCTCGTGATTTGCCCCGGTGGCCGCCAGGGCTTGCATAACCCTGCCTACCGGGATGAGCAGATACATGAAAAGGCTGTCCACATTATCGTCCTGGAGCAGAATTGACGGCATGGTTTTCGTGTAATCGTTGGGATCCTTGTTGAATGTCAAATCCACGGGATTCCCGATACTTGCCGTATGGGGAACCAGTTCTCTCAGAGCATCGACGGTCTTTGGCGAAAGCGTGGCAAGCTGCAGGCCGTTTCGTTCTGCTGCATCCGCCGCGGCTGCTCCAGGGCCACCGGAATGCGTCAAGATGGCGATGCGATTCCCGTTTGGGAGCGGCTGACTTCCCATGACAAAGCAGAAATCGAACATCTCCTGAATGGAATGGGCTCTGATAATACCGGCCTGTTTCAGGATGCCATCGTACAGAGAGTCCGGCCCCGCCATCGCGCCGGTATGGGACATAGCGGCTTTCTTTCCCGATTCAGACCCGCCTACATAGAACGCGACAATGGGTTTCTTTTTCGATACTTTCCGTGCGACCCGGAAAAACTCGCGGCCGCGCCTGATGCTCTCGATGTACAACGCGATGACTTTCGTATCCGGGCAGCCCCCGAGATATTCCAAACAATCCGCTATATCGACCATGGCTTCGTTGCCGATACTGAATCCCTGGCTGAATCCCATGCCGAAGGTCTCGAGGTGCACGAACATCTGCGTCACGAAGCTCCCGCTCTGGGAGGCGATTCCGATGAATCCCGGTTGAGCGTCGTACGGGAAGAACGTGGTATTGAGCTTCCAGTGGGAGTTAATAACCCCTATGCAGTTGGGTCCGAGGAACACGATGCCGTATTTCCTGGCGATCTCGACCAATCGATCTTGCATCTGTTTGCCTTCAGATCCCATTTCTGCGAATCCGGCGGATACGATGACAACGTACTTTATTCCTCCCTGTCCGCATTCTTCGAGGACTTCAGGCACAACTTTAGTGGGCAGCACAAAAACTGCCAGGTCCGGGACAACGGGAAGGTCCTTTACGTGCCGGTACGCTTTGTACCCCATGATCTCCGTCTCCCTTGGGTGCATAGGAAAGACAGCGCCGGGAAACTTCATAGCAACGAGTTGAGAAAGCTGGACACTCCCCATACCGAGAGGATTGCTTGATGCGCCCCAGAATGCTACACTTTCCGGATGCATCACCTTGTACAGTGGGTTATCTGAATATCCGTTCACGAACAAACCTCCAAGAAACAACTTTTTCATAGCATGCGTTCATTGGGGGTCGGATCGGTCAGTTGAATCCGGACTCAAGAGGGTAAGCAAGAATACGACAAGCCACCACACCAAATATCCGGCAATTACCGAGACCGCAGCTACCGGCCCGAGTGAAATCGATACGAACAGCATGATGTGATCTGATTCGACATAGCCCCCATAGAGCATCAAATAGAGCAGTCCCCAGAAGACTGCGATTGTAACGATTGCTCCAACGATCAAACCTGCCAGGCGTGTACGTGTCATGGTTTGTATGGTATCATCTCTGTGGACGCAAACCTAGTTGATTGGGAGATCAATCGTTTTCTATGAAAGACCGTGAAGTGAATAGTGTTGAAACAGACAGCAATTCTCATGACTTAGAAAAAATACTGGTCCACGTGCAAAAGCCTGCACGATATATCGGAGAAGAAATTAATGCGATTCGAAAGGATGTCAGCAAAGTCAATCTGAGGATCGGACTGTGTTTTCCTGACGTGTACGAAGTGGGAATGTCCCATCTTGGGTTGAAGATCCTGTATTCCATCGTGAACGCCCGGACCGATCTGTACGCTGAAAGAGTTTTCGCTCCGTGGCCCGATATGGAAGACCAGATGAGACGCAACGGTCTCAAACTGGTGACCCTGGAAACCGGAACTCCTGTGGCGGATCTGGATTTGGTGGGTTTTTCTCTTCAATATGAGCTCTGCGCGACTACCGTTTTGCAGATACTCGATCTTGCGGGTATTCCCTTACGAGCGAATGACCGAACATCAGATCATCCGTTCGTGATCGGAGGAGGACCTGTAGCGTTTAATCCGGTTCCTCTGTCACCGTTTTTCGATGCATTCGTCATAGGAGACGGAGAAGAAGCCATCCTGGAAGTCTCGGCAGCTCATTGCGTGTGGAAGCAACGCAATGCCCCGAGAGAAGAACTGCTCCGCATGTGGAAAGAAATTCCCGGAGTATTCGTCCCTTCTCTGCACACACCGAGAGATATTATCCAGCGCCGCGTCACCACCGATCTGGAAAAATCCGATTTTCCTTCAGCCTTCATTGTGCCGTTCTGTGAAACAGTTCACGACCGCATCGGAGTGGAAGTGGCGCGGGGGTGCACACGAGGATGCCGATTCTGTCAGGCCGGGATGATTTACCGGCCGGTTCGAGAAAAATCCGTTCAACGCGTCCTCCATCTGGCCGAGCAGAATCTTCGAAGCACAGGCTGGGAAGAAGTGGCCCTTCTCTCGCTTTCCACCGGGGATCATAGCTGCATTTCAGATCTTATCGGTTGCATGGTGCAGAAATTCGGTTCCGAAAAGATTGCAGTATCGCTCCCGTCGCTGCGTACCGATACCTTCAATACGGACATGGGAGAGCAGATCAGAAGAGTGCGCAAGACCGGTTTTACTCTGGCGCCGGAAGCAGGAACAGAAAGACTGCGAAAAATTATAAACAAAGGGAATACGGAAGAAGACCTGCAACGGGCGATCACTGCCGCATTCGACCTGGGTTGGCAATCGGTAAAGCTCTATTTCATGATCGGACTGCCTCATGAAACGGATGAAGACCTGGATGGAATTGTGACGCTTGTCAGAAAAGCCTTCAAATGGGCAAAAGGAGGCAAAGTAACGGCTTCCATTTCCACGTTCGTGCCCAAAGCACACACTCCTTTTCAATGGGCAGAGCAGATATCCATCGAGGAGACCGTACGCAGACAACAGCACATCAGAAAGAGCTTCGGCAGAGGTAGAATTCAAGTAAAGTTTCACGATCCCAGAGTCTCTTTTCTCGAAGGAGTCTTCGCCCGGGCGGATGAAAAAGTGTCTGATGCGATCGAAATCGCCTTTAGGAAAGGCGCCCGGTTCGATGGATGGGACGATCAACTCAAATTCGATATCTGGATGGATGCATTCAGCGAATCCGGAATCGATCCGGAACGTTATCTCGCTGCACGCGTAAAAGCGGATCCGTTACCCTGGGGGTTCATCCACGGAGGGGTTACTGAAGAATACCTCTCAAAAGAATGCGATAAAGCCCTGAGGGAAGAAAGCACGGTGGATTGCCGCAAAGGATGGTGCCAGGCATGCGGTGTGTGCGATTTCTCCAAATTGGCTCCGACTCTTGCTCCTGATGCTCGCGTCGCTCCCGGAAATACGGAACCGCAGTCGGCGTTGTCCGCTGAAGCATCCGACCGAACCGTTCGCCGATTTCGTCTTCAGTACGGAAAAGTCGGACGAATGCGTTTCCTCGGGCATCAAGATCTCATCAGACTCTTCGAGCGGAGTTTTCGGCGTTCCCGCATGACCCTGGATTTTTCCAACGGTTTCCATCCGCATCCTCGACTCAGGTTCTCTGCTCCTTTAGCTCTTGGCGTGGAAAGTGTTGCGGAATTCCTGGATTTCGATCTCGTGAATGTTGAATTAAAGCCTGATGAAATCATGGTTATCCTGACGAAAAATCTTCCAAACGGGATAACACCCTTAAAATTGCAGGAAATTTTGTTGAACGAACCGCTTCTTTCTGCTAGAATTCGGCAGTTTTCCTACAAAATTAAGTTGTTGGACACACTGGAGCCCGAGCAAGCGCAGGAACGGATCGACCAGTTTTGGAGTGCGCCTGAGTTCCCGCTTGTCAGAAAGCACAAAGGCAAATTCAAGACCAAAGATCTCAAGGAATGGATCAAGCGCTTGGATTTGTCGGACGGTGCTCTCACTGTTACCATCAGGGCAGATGCGTCCGGATCGGTGCATCCTCTGGATGCGGTTGCGGCAGTACTGGGCATAGACAAAGAGCTTGCAAGAGATCTGCACGTTATCAAGACAGATGCAGGAACCCATGAATGTGACTGATACGGCAAGAGCTTCCGCTTTGACAAGTGAAATCGTGATGAATACCACGAAGCGGGAGACGCGTCTGGCCATGATCGAAAGCGGTCAGGTTGTGGAGCTCCACCTCGAACGCAAGGGCGAACGAGGCATTGTAGGAAACATATATAAAGGTCGGGTTATCAAAGTATTGCCGGGAATGCAGGCAGCGTTTGTGGATATTGGACTCCCAAGAGCTGCTTTCCTGTATGTTGGGGACATTCATCATCACATTCACGACCTGGATTTCATGATGAACGAAGAGGAGTCCGAGGCGCAGCAGGAAGAGGAAAACGGCTTACCTGACGGCATTCATGACACTATTCCCTCGTATACCCCAATCGAAGAGTTGATTCAGGAAGGTGAAGACGTCCTGGTGCAGATCTCCAAAGAGCCTCTCGGCAGTAAGGGGGCTCGGATCACTTCGCACATATCCATACCCGGAAGGCATCTCGTGTTCATGCCTACAGTGGATCATATCGGAATATCGCGCAGAATAGAAAATGAAGTGGAACGGCAGCGGCTCAAAGATATTATCGCTGAAATTAAACCGCCGTCCTGCGGCATCATCGTACGAACGGTGAGCGAACACGAGACCCAGGAAAAGCTTCAGGCCGATTTGACGTTTCTTCAGGGCTCATGGGAACGGATCCTGGAAAAGGAAAAGAAAGTCCCAGCCCCCTCACTGATCTACGAAGACCTGGACCTTTGCCTGCGCGGAGTACGAGACCTGTTCACGGAAAACGTATCGCGCCTCATCGTGGATTCTCGTGAATACTATAATCGCGTTATCGAATTCATGGACACGTTCATGCCGTCCCTCAAAGCTCAGGTCGAACTCTATGAGGGTGAGGAGCCCATCTTCGACTATTTCGGTATCGAGATGGAATTGAACAAAGCCCTGGGTCGAAAGGTATGGCTGAAATCAGGCGGGTACATCAACATCGATTTCACCGAGGCGCTGGTGGCCATTGACGTAAATACCGGTCGATTCGTCGGCAAAAGAAATCTCCAGGAAACCATTCTAAAGACGAACCTTGAGGCAGCTCGCGAAATCGCCTACCAATTGCGTCTCAGGAACATCGGTGGAATCATTATCGTGGATTTCATCGATATGGATCGTCCGACGGACCGGGACAAGGTATTCAATGCGCTCCAGGAAGCCCTGCGCAAAGACAAGCAGAAGACGAACATTCTGAAGATCTCCGAACTGGGCCTTGTCCAGATGACCCGAAAACGCACCAGAGAGAGCCTGACTCGCACTCTCTGTGAGCAGTGTCCGTACTGCGAGGGCAAAGGTTTTCTGAAATCGCAAACTACCGTGTGTTATGAAATACTAAGAGCTATCGGCAGAGAGCTGGCGGATGAATATTCCGAATGCCTGCAGGTCACGGCAAATCCCGAAGTGTTGAAGCTCCTGTTCGAGCAGGAGAATGATGAACTCGAAGAAATCCAGAGAAAATACAACACAAAGATCCTGCTGAACCCCGACCCCAACCTGTTCCAGGAACAATACGAGATTACTATTTGTTGATATTCCGAATGACCGGCACGGAGACACGCCCGCTATGGTTCGGCGTCTCTGGTGTGAACCTCGGCTTTGTTTACAGCAACGCCCAAGGCAGAAACTGCCACAGCGAACGATGAAAGTCCCTTTCCGATCGAAGATTAGGAATATTGGTGGGTGCCGTGCCTCCGTGCCGGCACATCTTCAATATGATCAATGATATCGATAGAATGGACCGGCAGGGAGAGACTGTTTCAAAATTCTCGAATACATAACAAATCGTGCCACGATTCGCCATCCTTGATAGGGGTCCCGCGAACACGCGGGATGCCTGCCCTTCCGCAATGACCGGCACGGAGGCCGGTCACTACCGGGCACCCACAAGGGGCGCCCCTACAATAAGGCCGGAAGTTGATGAGAAAATCGTGCCACGATCTGGGATAAATTTCGACTGTTGAGACAGTCTCGGGACGCGGGATAAGCGCCAGAATTTTGAACAATCGTTATAACCATTACGATCGATAACCAGTACTTATCCGGACTTAACTTCCCGAAACTGATTGGTTCTCTTTATTTCTTTGAATACATGCTCTCCCACGTCGCACATGCGCAATATCCCCTGGATTTCTGATTTCTCCCGTACAAAAAGCGAAGGATAATTGCCCATGAGCATGCGATGGATCGCATCAGTAATCAAAGCACCTTTGTGGATCGTCTCTTGCTCGGTTATGGTGCTCATGATCTCTCCGACACTGATTTCAGACAGGTTCTTGCAGAGAGTTTCCAAAGAATGATTCCATAACCTGAAGTTCTCTTTGATCGAAACCACGGATTCGGGGCTGAATCCCAGCCGCGCAAGGCTTCTCATCTCTCCCAGTTGTTTGTACTTCGGCTCCAGTCCGCGCAAAACGTCGAAGTGTCTCAAGCTCCCTACGATCTTATGATTCTTGTCGAATACCAGGACGATTCTGGGACGATAATCCCAGCGTTGAAACATCATACGTGTCGCTTCCATGACCGAGATTGTCTCTCGTAAGGTGGCAGTCTCCGGAACGGTAGCGCACTCCGATAGAGGCAGCATCAGACTTGCGACTCGCAATACAGACATCAAGCACCTCCGGTGAGGGGAATGCCATGCAGTAAGTACATTCTACCACTCGGGTGCGGAGAGTCATGAGAATTTTACTAAAGAAATAAATTAAATGATAAAAGATTTCGTACTGTATTTATTGTGAGTTGTTTCTTCATGTTCTCGGAAGCCCCTTTCCATCGGGACATCCATGAAGATGCCATTTCCACAGTTCATTGCGAACATGGAAATTTCCCGCAACAGATCGAGATTTTCCGAACGTTACGGCAGTGGCCAGTCCGAGTCCGATCACGTTCAAGCTGAGATTCACCGCGATAACAGCCCTTAGAATGCTCTCAGCAACTAATCCGTAATGTTTTCTGAAAAAGAGATACCTCGATCGGTAGAATTCTATTCGCGCATCGGCCCTGTAGGTTTTCGCGGTCGCACCTTGAAGATGAACCGCCTTTGAAGACGGATCGTGTACCACTTTCCACCCGGCTTTTCTCATCCGTACCGCAAGATCCGTTTCCTCGAGGAAGAAGAAATAATTCTCATCAAACTCACCGATTTCTTCGATAGCTTTCCTGCGAATCATCATAACCGCGCCGATCAACGCCTCTACCTGCGTGGAACACTCGAGACGTACTCGTTTTCCCGGAAATCTCCCGGGAAAGAGTCTTTTCAAAAGGCTTCTGTTTAGTGTCTCCGTTGCAAGAGTCGGCACCGCTTCAAACGAAGTCTGGGGAGTTCCGTCGTTATTCAGTAACTGAGGTCCTGCCATGCCGATCTGAGGATCGGCTTTCATGAGATCCAAGAGTCTGCCCGCACACTCCGGCTCCAGCATAGCATCTGTATTGACGAGCATGAGGAATTGCCCCCGGGAGATCCTAAAAGCGCGGTTATTCGCCGCTGCAAACCCAAGATTTCGGCCTGCTTCGATGATTTCCACATCAGGGTACGCATTCCGAACCTGAGCCACGGAATCGTCAGTAGACCCGTTGTCCACCACAATTACCTGGGGAATTTGAGGCAGTCTTGATTGAAAAATGTGATTGAGACAACGAATGAGTAAGGCAGCCGTGTTGCGGTTTACCACGACAAAACTGACAACAGTCTCCCGATTGTAATCCATCTAAATCCTTGAAGAAGTTAAAATTGGGTGGACCTTCTCTGTAAAGAATGTGCCCCCCAATCCCCCTCCAAGAAACTTTTATCATTCACCGGAACGGAGATTTCCGTCCCGGAAATCCGGTTCCGGCGAGTGTCAAAAGTTCTTGAGGTGGGGTTCGGGGAGGAACTTCTTACAAGAAGTTCCTCCCCGATTTTCCTTCAGCCGCCGATGGTATTCATACCGTCGCACATACGTTGGGGTTCACCCGGATGTCCGACCGGTTTGGCGAGAACAGCGGATCGAACGATTTCTGTGAGCTCCGCAGGGGTTGCGCCGTGTCTCAGAGGAGTCTTCACATCGATTTCCGCTGAACCGAGAAGACAGGGTCGTAAGGTTCCTCTCGCCGTCAGCCTCATGCGATTGCACGTGCCGCAGAAATGACCTGTAACCGGATCGATAATTCCAATGCGTCCGGCAGCCCCTTTGAGGGTATACATAGTTGCCGGCCCGTCGAGGGGTTCACGATCCATTATTTTGAGTTCCCCTACTTCTTTCCGGATCATCTCCAAGACCCTGTGGGCGCTGAATGAATCGGGCGAACTCGGTAGGGACTCGGAGCCAAATGGCATGCGTTCGATAAACCTCACGTATACCGGTTCATGGATTGTTAGCCTTGCAAATTCTGCAACATCTGTTTCGTTTATGCCTTGAAGAAGGACCACATTAATCTTTACCGGAGAAAAACCTACAGCAAGAGCCTCCCGGATCCCTTTCAGGACAAGCTCCAGCTTGTCGGACCCCGTAATTCTCCTGAAGTTTTCCCTATCCATGGAATCGAGGCTTACGTTTACTCTTTTGAGTCCGGCAGCCCGAAGATCCTTGGCCATGGAAGCAAGCAGAACCCCGTTGGTAGTCAAACCGACATCTTCTATGCCCTTCATTGCCGCCAGTCTCGCGATAAATTCCCGAACACCGCGACGGACGAGAGGCTCACCTCCGGTGACCCGTATCTTCTTTATGCCAAGATCCCGGAAAATGCCGACTATCGCGAGGATTTCTTCATATCGGAGGATCTCTTCGTGGGTAACGAGGGGGACACCTTCAGGGGGACGGCAATAGATGCATCGAAGATTGCACAGGTCCGTTATGGAAACTCGAAGGTATTGAATCGTACGTCCGTACGCATCCATTAAACTATTTGACATAACATTCCCCACAACTAACGGGAAACCTAACGCATTTCGGCAGGGACCGGTAACCCGATTGTATTGTCGCTCATATGTTGCCCCTCCGGTCACTCATTATAATAGTGGTATCCTCACGAAATTCAAGTACGAGGCCGGGATGTAAACGGAAAACCATGAAAAGAGGAATCTCGGGATCACAGTTTGGCAATCAGATCGACAATGGAGCCCGGATCTTTGCCGAACAGACGGATCATGGCAACTTTTCCGACTGCTCCCCTATCGAAAATAGCGTCCGGAACCCGTCCCAGCTCTTCCATGACATCTTGCACACCCCAGGCCAACGTGCTGCCCTCCTCTTCCTGAAGATCCGGAGGCGTGCGATTCCGATCGAATTCCGCCACGGTGAATCCAAGTGAGCGGATCCTCCTCACCAGGACGTCCGAGAAAGCGATATTCATGGCTGCGCGTCTTTCCGGGTCGTAATCCATTGCGGCAAGCACGAGATGATGAATTTGCCGGGATGCTCCGAATTTCGCGCCGGTCATGGTAGCCACCGTGTGAATCATCCGGATGATCCTACCCGGAAAGGATGCAACGTCTTCCACGGATTCCGCGAAGGGAATGGCATAGGCAAGATTGGATTGAACTTCAGGAATCAAATGTCCTATGTTGAGCCGTTTCAGTCGTTCCAGTGCTTTGTCCAGTTCCTCAATTGTCTGAGTCCTGGCCATTTCCCGGGTAATTGAGGCCAGATGGTTTGTCGGGCCGATGCCACTGCCGATCCTCAGAGAAAATCTGAGAGCACGGTACAGGTACCGTTTGGCCTGATCGATGGATTCCATGAGAGGAAGCCCTCGTCCCATGAGTGTGGCAATTGCGGAAGCAAGCGTACATCCCGTACCGTGCGTGTGTCGGGTCCGCACCCTTTGTGTCGCAAACTCATAATACTGCGAACCGTCATGAAGAACGTCCACAGGAGAGTCCTGTAGATGGCCTCCTTTTACGAGTACATATTTGGGGCCCATCTTCTGGAGCTTTTTTCCGGCCTTGATCATGTCCGAGACGGTGGTCACGCTCTTTCCGGTCAGAGCTTCAGCTTCAGGAATGTTAGGTGTCAGCAGATACGTCATGGGAAACAGCTTATCAACAAGTCTGGAAATGCCTTCTTTTTCCAGAAGCTCTTTTCCGCTTTCCGAAACCAGAACAGGGTCCACAACGAGTTTGTCGATCTTATATTTGGAGAGAATTTCTGCAACAACAGAGACTATATCCGCATTGGCCAACATGCCCGTCTTTACTGCGTCTGCTCCTATGTCGCTCAGCACTGATTCAAGTTGAAGTGCTACAAAATCCGGATCCATGGGAACGATTCCCTGAATTCCCATGGTGTTTTGGGCTGTGACAGCGGTAATCACGCTCATGCCATAGCCGCCGAGTGAGAGAATTGTTTTCAGATCTCCCTGAATACCCGATCCGCCACCGGAATCAGAACCTGCAATGGTGAGAATTTTTTGCATAGCATCCCCACTACACTCGTGTATGCTCCCGATCGATACACAGATTCACAATTAAGAGGATAAGACCGAGAACCCTTTCTCTTCAATATTCCTCGTAGCAATTTGCATTCAAAATCCCTCCATTCTCCTCTTTAATAAAGGGGGTTAGAGGGGATTTTCATCCAACTTTGAAAGCAAATTGGTACCACATCTTATCACTCGAAAGCGCGTCGGTTTGAATGCGCATACTTTCTCGTGATTCTCTGAATGACCTCGCAATTTTCTCGACAAGAGAAAAATCTCAAGACGTTGCTGTGCCACCTACCGGCACGCTCTCATTAATCTTGCCGACATCTTTGGCTTACGATCTATTGAAGGAGGTCCGGTTAGATCGGTCGGATCGACCTCGCGAGTCAATCATCGCCGGTTTGCGTTCAAGAACGATCTCGAAACATCTCTTTCGGCAAAAACCATTCAACCACAGACAGAGGCGACCTTGTCAGACCTGTGCCACGTAAACCGTGTACGATCTCCACAAGCTTCGATCCGTCCGGACCAATCCATCCATTGTGAGTGACTTTATCACATGCTGGCAGGCGAACAAAAGTATCTTTCTACACTTAGAAATTGAAGAATTCCGAGAACAGGATGACCTCTCGCTCTTTTCGGGGATTTTCGGATTCTTCTTCAGCAACGGGTTCGTTCCATTCTACTTCGAGCACTTCGGGAATCCCTGTGTCCGGCGTCGCGAGGACAGCGTAAACCGTATCACGCGGAATCTCAGGAAGAGTCGGAACTACAATTTCGTCGTCCCACTCGACAGTCAATTCTTCAGGTATTTCGGGGGCGATCTGAGCTTCAAGCGTCGCATCCTCTTGACGCTCGTCATCAGACACAATCCAGTACTCATCTTGAGTTACGAGCAGTTCCGTAACCGGTCCTAAATCGATGCTTTTCCAGGAGCTTCCTGAATCTATTTCGGGCTGCACCGAATCTACCCGGATACAATAATCGGGAAAGATAATCTCTTCTTCTTCACAATTCTCAGGTTCTTCCGATGCGATTTCCACAAGTGTGTCATCGGCTGCTCTGTAATCCGACACTTCTACGTCCTCGTCTTCAAGAACCCAGCATTCTTCTTCACCTATGACAAGAGATTCTGTTTCATCCACAGGAGCGAAAGCGGTCGGTTGTTCGTCGATGTCAACCGCTTCGAGCAACAGCATGTCCTTTTCGGGTTCGGACGGGATTGTCTCTTCGACACGGCATTCAGGAATAGCTTCGAAGATTGGTTCCATGGTGCGGTCGTCTTCTGACCACTCCAACAAAGCGCTCATGCGCTCCTCTGCCAAATACGGCTCAGTGTCTGCACGATCCGGTTCGACCTTCTCCGGCCCCTGACAAAAATACTCTTCAGAAGGGCATTCCGCTTCTTTTTCGATCTCGGGCGTTTGCTGCTCCTGAGTATTCTTCGGATTCGGATCTTGGCAAGGCAAACCGAACGTATCGGGCATCGGCGCGAAGACAAGTTGAGGCGGACACAGGAGTTCGCTGTATACCTCAGAGCTTTCGTGCTCCCGGTCCACATCATACGATGGAGGGAGATTTGTCACGGGAACCAGCTTAGCCACGGCTAAGGGGGACAAGACTGAAGGAGGAATCGCATGAGCGGCAGCAACAACCGCTGGACTGACGGGCTCGGGTGATTTCTCGATAAATTCTTCTTCCGTCTTTTGCTCCGGAATTACAATGGGTGTCAAGGACTTCTTATCGACGGTGCTTGGTGTCCGTGATGAATGATCGTCCGGCGCATCGTACGTATTCTCGCGACGTGCGAAGATGAGATAAGCTGCAGCGAAGAGCAAGAGAAGGAGTCCGGGAATTATCACGGACGCACGCCGAACAGGAGATCCGGAGCTGTTCGGAACCATTTTCAACATCCATCCCGGACTTTCCAGGGATACCTCTATAGCCTGAAGACCTGACCACCAGCTATTGTAGATTCGGTTACGGTTCTCGGCAATCTGCCGCACATCGGAACTGACGCCCGAAATCGGAACAAGAGAAGCCGATCCCTTGTCTTTTTCGTGATTCAGAATATTTTCCAGTGTACTCCGGCCGAATCTGCTTCTCGAATACCAAAGAGTCCCGTCGGAATTTCGATGCCGACATGTTATAAAAAAGCTGTCATTCTCCGGGTCATCCCGAAGAAGGCCGGTATTTCCTGTCCGAGCATCCAAGTTGAAAAGGGCCTCTCTGATATCCAATGGAGCGAGATTGCCCTTGGAAAGAGCAACTTCCCCGACGATTGCCAGAATCTCTCCCCTGTGATTCATGACCTCGAGGCTTATGAAATCGGAAAAACGGTTTTCTATGTGCTTTACCAAGGCCTCCAATTGTGCCGAATCCAAGATTTTTTCGAGATGCTGATCGTTTACAGCGGACGAAATCAGGGTAGACCTGACTTTTATGACAGAGTCGATTTGTCTCGCAAGAGCATTTGCGCGATCCGAAATTAATCCTGCACGAAGCGGAGCAATGGTCCCGAAATGAATAGCGAATGCGGCTATAAGCCAAGCCGCTGACGACCCAATGAGAATGGCAAGAATAAGCCGCCAACCGTACATCGAACGGATCGACTCTGCTGATATGCTCCATCTGAAAAGTTTGCTGCTCATGCCATGACCGCTTTCGTTGAATCCATTGCATAAGGCTTGACAATGCCGGGTCTGGGTGAATAATTATAAACGACCGATCAGCGATCCTCTCTTGAGGGAAAGGAGGCTCCCTTGAAAAGATTCATGGTTCCAAGGGTTAGTCACTGCAAAGAAGGATGCCAAACCCCGTCCCGGGCATGACGTTAAACTGCTTGGCAACCGAATTCGAGCCGGTACAACATGAGTAACGGCTCCAGTTCGGATTCCTCAGATTCGATAACGGGCTATACCCGCTTGTCTCTCTGGTGTAACGAACCGATCTGCCGCATCCGTTTTCCGGAGGATACAGCAGGCATTGGAAGGTTCGCCGCAGTGTGTATACCAGAAAAATGAGCTTAAATCAATAATAATTCCAAAATGCAGGCTGCATTTAATCTTTTTTTAGTTTAAGATTTTGTCTTAATTTCCCATAATGTATCACTTCTTTATATTTTTCATGCGCCGGTGCCGCCGGCTTCAACAACCCGCCCCTGGCATGACTTTCTTCTATTATCCCGCAGACTCGGAGGACTTGTTTTGAACGAAATGCTTATTAGAAAACTGAAACCCGCGCCTATCCTCGTTGCGGGAGACGTTATGGTAGATGAATACATTATTGGGGATGTGGAACGCATTTCGCCGGAATCTCCCGTTCCGGTTCTCGTGGCCAGAGATCGTCTGCGGAAGCCGGGTGGAGCGGGCAATGTGGTTCAGAATATTGTCACAATGGGAGGAGAAGTCGCTCTTTTTGCCACGGTCGGAAAGGACAACCCCGGAAAGTGGTTCAAGAATTATTGCGAGCACATAGGTGTGGAAAGTTTTTGGGTGAAAGAAGATGCCTCTCGTCCGACCACGATCAAGACTCGGGTGGTAGCTCGGAATCAACAGATTGTGCGTATCGACGAAGAACATGTGGGGCCGCTTCCCACAGAGCTTGAAAATCTGATAGTCAAGGAAATCGGCTCTGCCATCACCCAGGTGAGAGCAGTGGTTATATCGGATTATGGAAAGGGGTTTCTCACTCCGCGTATCCTGGAAGCCCTTATTTCAGGTGCGAGAGCACAGGGGATTCCCATCATCGTCGATCCCAAAGGCATGGATTTCCGGCGATACAGAGGGGCCACATACATCACACCCAATTTGAAGGAAGCTTCTCTCGCTTCCGGAATAGAGATCCATTCTGAAGAATCGCTTGTAAACGCGGGCAAGGCGCTCCTGGAGCAGGCAGACGTTCAGGCTGTAATTATCACACGCGGGAGAGACGGAAGTACTCTGGTCACCCGGAAGAAGGCGCAGGATTTTTCAGCCCGTCAGGTGGAAATTGTGGACGTTACCGGCGCTGGAGACACGGTGATTGCTACCATGGCCCTTGCGGTTGCAAACGGATTGTCCATTGAAAGTGCGGCCGGCCTTGCGAATCTTGCGGCGTCTCTCGTGGTGGCCCGTTTTGGAGCAGCTTCCGTGACCCTGGATGAGATGGTCGATTCTCTCAACGGCCAGGTTCGGGACAATAAGTGCATCTCCTTCGAGGACATTTCGTCCGTATTGCGCAACCACCGTATCGCAGGTCACAAAATCGTTTTCACCAACGGTTGTTTTGACCTGTTCCATGCCGGGCATCTGGATCTCCTGAGGCAGACATCTTCTCTCGGCGAAGTTACAGTTGTTGGGATCAACTCCGACGAATCCGTGCGGCGGCTGAAAGGACCGAGCCGGCCGATCATCGCACTCCCGGATCGCATTGCAGTTCTGGCTGCATTAAATTTCGTCGATTACATCGTACCTTTTTCGGAAGATACCCCGCTCAAACTCATTCAGGAAGTTCAGCCTGACGTGCTGGTCAAAGGGGAAGACTGGGCCGGCAAAGAAGTCGTGGGCTCAGATGTGGTCAATGCCCGGGGCGGTAGAGTGCAGTTCGCAAAGTTTGTCCCCGGAATTTCCACAACATCGCTCATTAAGAAAATTCGAGGCGAAGGCTGAGCCTTTGCTTCTTTAACGTCTGTTGGGACGCTGCCTTTGTCGCGGACGATCCCGTCGGCGGTCCTCTTCTTGAGGCCGTGCCGGTCGCGGCGGCCTTTTAATATCCTCCACCGCCACACCCAACAGTCCGCCCCGAACCACCGTAGTGGTGATCTCGTTGTTGTTCATCACGCTGATGGTAACCTGATCCGCCCGGGCGAAATCCTCGACGAGCTTCTTGAAACCTATTACCCGGAAACCGGTCTCTCCGGCATATTCTACTATAAGATCGCCTTTGACTATTCCGGCCCGATCTGCAATCCCGCCCTTTTTCACTTCATCCACTTTCACGCCCGGAGACGTTTCAAGTTCCTGCAGGCGACCCAAGATGACGCGAGCGCTGTTGAAATCCCCTATCTTTCTGAATTCCGCGAGAGATTGGGTATATAATTCCTTGCTCTTGTACGTGCGGTTCCTTTCTGCATACAATCCGGCAAGTGTGGCCTTGACCCTTGGGATCCACTTCTGATCCTCACGTCGTTCATACAGTTTGAGGGCCTCCTCCAGGTCTCTGATTGCCTGATCCCATTGCTGCTGTTGTGCAGCAAACATGGCTTCCCGGAACAGGCGAAGCCCATCTTCTTCGCTGGGTGGCAAAGTTGCTTGAGAAGACCGGGTTCCGCGGTCGTCGGACCGCGCAGCGAGATCGGTCTTAAGCTGATTCTCGTCCTCCAGGACTACCCTGAAACCAAGATTGAAAAAACTCATCTCCGGGCCCGAGAATCCTCTGAAAGCGCATCTGCAGTCAGCGGGACTTGCATACCAGTTTCCGCCTTTGTTGATTCTCGATGTTCCCGAAGCGGGGCCCTTCGGATCCTCTATAGGAGACGTTTCGTAATAATTACGCTCGTACCGGTCTTCCACCCATTCCATGACATTGCCTTCCATGTCGTAGAGGCCCAGCCCATTCGGGGGGAAACTTCCGACAGGAGATACGTATTCGTACCCGTCATTCACGGTTGTCATGCTCTCGGGGAGTTTCGGGTTACCGTCTCCGAAATTCAGATCCCTATCTCCCGGAAGCCTGTCTCCCCAGGGAAACCGGACCCACGCGGAGCCACCTCTGCACCCCATTTCCCATTCAGCTTCTGTGGGAAGTCTGTACGTCCGCTTTTCTTTTCGGCTCAGCCAGCGGCAGAACGCTTGCGCGTCATTCCAGGATATAAAGACCGCCGGCTGATCGTCTGCGATCTGCCAGGGGACATTGTCCCACTTCATACCTTTCTGAGGTACCCAGCGCTCCTCCTTCTTGCTATAGATCATGCCTCCGTCGCCTTTTTCGGCATCCGTCTTATGGTTTGTCTCTTTAACAAATTGGCGGAACTGACCTACCGTGATCTCGGTGGAATTCATGTAGAAGGGTTTGGTTATGCGTACGGGATGGAGGGGCAATTCGTCCTGAAACCACTGTTTATGTCCTTCTCTCCATATTTTCTTGAAGGTAAGTCGTATCCAGTCCATTTCTTGCTTGGGACTCCCCATCATGTACTCGGAAGCGGGAATACGGACGAGTTTCATTCCTATTGAATTGGTTAGAGTAATCCGTTCCGACGATTTCGGCAGGGCGTTCTTGAGCCCGCGAATTGCTTCAGCCCACTCTGCACAGTCCTGAGGTGCATTCACGGACTCGCACTGTTTTAGCGCGTTATTCACAGCTTCTCTGGCGCGAGCAGTCTCCCCTTTCCCCAGGAGTTCTCCTGCGCTGCGGATTTGCTCTGCAACGGAATCGGGCCGGAATCCAGCCGAGATTTCTTCACCGGCCTTGGCAGGATGTGTCGGCGACCAGGAATCCTTGGTATCACTCAATAGAGAAGTCTGAACATTCAGGTAATCGAGAGAAGCTGAGCCCTGTGGGTAAGCGCTTGCCGGGACGCAGAATAGAATTATGCACCCCCAAGAGACTATCCTTCGTGTAAGACAGTTTCTTACGAATTGTTTACGTACCTGAAGTAGCGATAAAGCTTGTGTCAGACTATGTTTTTGGATCATTGCGAAAATTTCCTTGACAACAAATGAAATTAGGAGAATCCTAGCAGACAACTTGGGTGAGTCAAGTCTTTTGGATGTACACGTTACAGGCACTCGCACCAAGGGCTTTATAACGGAAAAATGATTTGACAAAAGCATTTTTTCGTGGTAGCGAATAGGTAAATCTTTTGCATTAATACGAGGGAGTAACTGTTTTCGATTTAGAGAACAGAGAATGTGACGTTTATTCCATGAGGAGGTTTCATTTAAATGAAAAGATTTGCAGTGGCGCTTGCGGTTGTCGGTATGGTTACGCTGTTCGCATCATTTGCTGTGGGCTTCTACGCATGGGCCCCCTATTCTTCTTGGGGTGGCGCTAGCAGCTCATCCAGCGGCTATCAACCGGCAAGTTCCTCAAGCAGCGGTTACTGGCCTGCGGCATCCAGCAGCAGCAGCGGCTACAACTACAATTGTATGCCCGCATCCAGCAGCAGCAGCGGCTACAACTACAATTGTATGCCCGCATCCAGCAGCAGCAGCGGCTACAATTATTGCTGCGTGCCTGCATCCAGCAGCAGCAGCGGTTATTGGCCGGCTTCTTCTTCCAGCAGCGGATACTATCCTGCAAGCAGCTCATCCAGCGGCTGGTTCTAAAAAGATTTAAACCGAACACCATTGGTGGTCGCAACTGAACGAGGCGATTAATCCCTCAGGGGTAATCGCCTCGCGCATTTTACAGCCAGGAAAAATGCACGTAATTCTCTTCCGTTTTGCAGCCAGATTTGCCATTCTCGTAACGATGGCCCTCTTTCTAACCGCTTGTTTGGGACAGTCCAATGCACCTCAGCGAAGCGATCAAGGAATCGCTTTGGCAGGGATTTGGGATCTGAAAGCTCGTGTCGAAAACGAGGCGGAAAACCCGGTAACTCAGAGATTCATGAGGTTAGCCTTTAATCCCGACGGGACATTCCGCGCCGAGTATCGCGGGGACGAATCGCAAAAATGGGTTCGAGCAGGCCAGGGAGGCTTTTCTTTCCGGCCGCCGGTCCTGAATATGCATTGGGATTCCGGCGCGATTTCGACGCTGCTGGTCCAAAACAGCGATCCCGATCGCATGGTGCTGCATCATGGTCGAAATATGGTCCCACTTGCGGAACAAGATCCTGATGAAGTATTTGTAAAGCTCAAATCGGATAAGGGGCCTACACGATAGCTGCTATTCTGTAATACGCTTTTGATTACTTTGGATCTTACTGCTGCGAGGACAGGCAGGTCCTGTTTGTCACCCGCTACGCCCCATACCTTATTTTGTATCCTTGAACAGTACAGTCGAGTGGATGACGTATCCGCGCTGCAGAGCGATGTAATCAAATATCCACATCTTCCTCATCGCCCATTATATTATTGATTACGAAATTGTCTTGCGGGGTGCTTACCCGAATGTTTTCAGGTCATCCAAAGGGTTTGTTCGTACTGTTTTTCACGGAAATGTGGGAACGTTTTTCCTATTATGGTATGCGAGCTTTGCTCGTCTATTACATGGTCAGACATCTCAGAATTCCCCAGGATCAGGCTTCCCACATCTACGGTCTTTATACCGGGCTTGTGTACCTGACCCCGTTCTTCGGCGGAATGCTCGCAGACAGAGTGATAGGACAGCACAAGGCAGTCATAATCGGTTGTGTCCTTATGTCTATCGGCCATTTCACCATGGCCTGGGAATCGTTGTTCTTGCCTGCCCTCGCGCTTCTGATCCTGGGCAATGGTGCGTTCAAGCCGAATATCTCCACCCAGGTAGGCAATCTGTATTCTCCGGGAGATCCCCGCCGCGACAGAGCGTTCAGCATCTTTTATGTTGGAATCAACATCGGAGCTTTCTTCTCTCCTCTCATATGCGGAACCCTGGGAGAACTGTACGGATGGCATTATGGCTTTGCTGCAGCGGGAGTAGGCATGGTGACAGGGCTGGTTATCTATCTTCTCGGTAACCATTTGCTGCCGCCCGACGCCTTGGAGAATATCAAAAATCAGACCGTGCAACCCGAGCGGGCTTTTACTCCGGAAGAGAAGGATCGACTGTGGGGACTCATTGCGGTATGCCTCGTGAGCATCGCTTTTTGGGCTGCTTACGAACAGCAGGGAAATACCATGGCCTTGTGGGCTGACGTGAATACAGATCGAAGGATTCTCGGCTGGGAATTTCCTGCATCCTGGTTTCAGGCACTCAATCCGGCGCTGATATTTCTGCTCACACCGTTCCTGACTTCCTTCTGGTCGAGACAGTCCCGTAGAGGGAACGAGCCCTCGGCACCGACAAAGATGGCTATCGGATGCTTTCTGCTTTCTGCAGGGTTTCTGGTTATGATCGTTCCTGCAAGGTTGCATGCGACAAGCGGTGCGCCCGTAAGTTTTCTGTGGCTGGGAGCGTTTACGTTCCTGATCACATTAGGCGAACTGTATCTATCGCCAATCGGATTGTCTTTCGTTACCAAAGTGTCGCCGGCACGGATTGTCTCAACAATGATGGGAGTCTGGTTCCTTGCATCTTTCGCAGGGAACTACGGAGCCGGCTATCTTGGCCGATACTGGGAAAAGCTGCCCCGGGACGTCTTCTTCTTCGTGATTGCTTGCGTGGCATTCGCGGCGGGAGTGGCTCTTCTCCTCGTCATTCGCAGATTCCGCCCAATTATCACAAATTGATGGTTTGCTCAGGGCTGCAGAGCTGCAAAGACCATTTCTCGGATAGCCTTCGGCAGCGCTTCTTCGGATATTCCGGAGCGAGTATTCTCTCGCATGCTGCTGCCTTTTTGCGTATCCACAACGTCCACTTTAATGCGGAATAGGCCGTCAGTGCGGCTTACTTCAACCAGTGAGATTATTGATACGCCAAGTTTGCTATTGAGGCTCTCGAACATTTCTTTTGGTTGTTCGGGGTTGATGGTTACCTCACCGGATTTCGCTGCACTCTTCAGTTCCGATGGAGGAACTATTTCATATTTTTCAAGTAGGTCCAGATCAGGCTGTAAAGCTGCATATATAGAGTCCACCTGTTTCTGGGACAGGTGTTGTGTCGTACTGGGGAAAGTGACCAGAAATGCGGCTCGCGGACGCATAACTTTTGGTTTTGGTACATTCTCCCATGCAACGGAGCTCAGTCCGACAAGGGGCGAGGTTGTATCCCTGGGAAGAACCACGATCAGCAGCAGAACCGCAGCAACAACGGCAGCCGCAGCAAAGGACGGAATTCTGAACCGGTTGAAGAATCGCTCAAACAGCCCGGCTTCCGGTTGGGGTTGAACCGGTGCAGAGCGTTTCTCAGAGGGGATTTCGAGTCGCTCTTGAATGCCGTGCCAGAGTTCCACCGGCATTTCTCGCGCATAGTCTTCCTGTCGTAGTGACTCCGCGAATGCGGAACAGGCCGGGCACACTTCCAGGTGTGCGGCAATACGGCCTGCAGGGTCTCGGTTTTCACGTACGAATTCTTCTATTTCGAGGGAATCGGGACAATAGATCTCCTTGTTTTCCCTGAGTGCACCCGTGATCTTTGCCAGGTCCTTCAGTTCCAATGCGCACGTCGAGCACGCGTCTATATGCCTTTCAAGCTCCAGTTTCTGCTCCGGGCTCAGAGTATCGTCCAGATACTGCAGAAGCAAGTCTTTCGGGTGTTCCATATTGTGGGGTGGTTCAGGTGTTTTCACGAGAAGTCCCTCTCAGTTCCATGTCCTTGTACGCCGTCTTGAGCTTGTCCAGACATCTTTTCGTCTGAACGGTGACGGTGTTTTCAGTTGCTCCCATGAGCTGGGAGACCTCGCTAAAGGGCAGCTCTTGCATATATCTCAGTTCGATCAGCTCGCGACACCTGGGATCCAGCCCGGTCAATGCTCTTCTGAGCTGTGCGGCAAGCTGCGCTCTTTCTAATTGCCTGTCCTGAGACACCGAATTCGAAATCACGATAGTAGAATTTTCATCTTCCCCATCATGATGATCGACAGGTTCAGTGCGAGCATCCCTCTTGGAGGCTTTAGTTTTCCTGAACTCGTCAACGGCCACTCTCTGAGCGACTGTGCAAATGAATCCCGTCAAAGAATTCCCCGGAACGAAACTCTTCAACGCGGATGCGAGCTCCAGAAAAGCCGATTGCGTCAAGTCCTCTATATCTTGTGGAGAAGATCCCGTATTTCTCCTCACGATGTTTTTGACCAATCCCAGGAAGCGAGTATAGAACTCGTTCCATGCGGTTTGAGATCCTTTGAGACATTCCTGTACCAAGTCTATGTCAGGAGTCTTACCGTAAAGCGACATGCCCAGACAGCTCCAGCCAGCTTAGGTGTCTGCTCACAATGATGTCACCGAGAGCACCAAGATCTTAATCCGGCTCCTGACGGCAACTCCTGTCGCCCTGCATGGACTGAAGGAATGGATCAAGAGCCTCGCTTATGATAGCATGCCTTCAAGTCTTGTCCACGGTAAGTTTGATCTGACCCCTGTAAAGAAAACATCGAGGCGGGCCCCCGCCCCGACGTTCCAAGATTCAAGAGATAGAGATTACTTGCATTCCTTGCAATCTTTGACGATTTTCCCGCCTTCTTTGGCGCAATCCGCTTCCGTACCGGCCTGCTTGCATTTGCCCTTCACGCAACAGTTTACGGCGGGTTTGTCGCCGACATTGGCTGCCTTTCCTACTGGGAGAGTTCCCTCGCCTGCCATAGCCAGGGGTGCAGACAACAGGAAGGCTGCCAACGTCAGAAGATACAAGAACCTTTTCATCTAAATCCTCCTTGACATTTCTTGTCAGGTTTGTGTTTCCGGTCTGTTTCGACCGGCTTGAATAATGATTCGTAACCTGGAAGCAAATCTGACAAGAAATGACCGAAATACGGCAGGGAAGATTTTTATGCTGTAATTTCAGTATGTACTATGACGGTTCTGAAAAGTTTTTGCGTTTTGCGCCTAACATTCAGCAAGAGGCAAGGTCGTGTCTCGGGTGCCACTGACCTGAGCACGCTCAGGTCAGTGGCACCCGACTGTCAGAATTGCGAAACGAGCAACCGAGAAAAAATAGCCGCACGTGAAGTCAATCCGTGATTGCTTTCGAGAACTGCTATATCAGTTGCCAAAATTAGTGACCGATTGAAGATTGGTAGGTGCCGTGCCTCCGTGCCGGCACATCTTATACCGATTCTCGAAGTAATCACGGATTGTGAAGAGCAGTTCCCAGCAATTGGTAGCGCCGGCCTCCGTGCCGGCGAACAATTCACCAAACAAAGCAATAAGTTATCGCCGGCAGGGACGCCGGCGCTACTGATTCTTCCCATTGCAGGCATTGGATTCCGTCAAGACTTTCGATAACAGCTATAAATATGATCAATGATATCGATAGAATGGACCGGCAGCGACTGTGTTTCTTGTCAAGAAAAAACTACCTGGAAAGGCTGTTTTTTCTTGAGCATTGCGTTTAGGATGACGATCATCTTACGCATACAAGCCGTGATGGCAACCTTGAAAGGTTTTCCAGCCTCAATGAGGCGTTGATAGAAAGGCTTGATGACTACATTGGACGTTATGGCCGCGACTGCAGCCATATACAGGGTTGAGCGTACATCCGCCCGTCCACCCGAAATCTCGCGCTTGCCTTTCTTCTTTCCGCTGTCTTTGTTGAGAGGCGCCAGGCCGACGAGGCGACTGATTTCATGACGGCTGACATGTCCCAGTTCGGGCAGTTTTGCCATGAGCACTCTGGCAGTTATGGGGCCCACGCCTTTGAAGGTTCGGAGGAGTTCCTCTGTTTCACGCCACAGAGGCGATTTCCTGATAAGGTCATCGACATCTTTATCGATGTCTTCGATTTCCTTATCTAGGGCTGCTATGACCGTTTGAATGCTGCGCTGCACGCGATTGGAACGGGCTCGATGGAGGCGATTCTTTTCTGATGCACGCAAATCAACAAGCTGCTTTCGACGTGTTACGAGTTCCTTGATTTGCTTTTCGTCCTCCGTTGGCAGCGGCTTCGGTATGGGCCTAACCGTTTGGGCAAAGCGTGCCAGCACATAAGCATCGATGGCGTCTGTCTTGGCGAGTTTTCCGATGCCTTTGGCAAAGTCCCGCACCTGACCAGGGTTGACGACAGCGATCGGCAGGCCGGCGAGACCTAACTGGGCCGCAACGGTTATCTCGTAGCCTCCGGTGGCTTCCATCACGATTACCATGGGGGGCTCTGCGTGGAGGATCTCAATCAGCGAGTCGATGCCTTGAGTGTCATTCTTGACGGTGGTGTGCATGCCTTTTGGCAGCACATGCGCATCCAACTGATCTTTAGAGATATCTATGCCAACAAAAACTTCTTCATGCATGTGTAACATCCCACCCTTGTGGATACGGACTTCTCAACGAGTCCAGGCGACTGTTCGGGCTTTTTACACGAAGGCCTCCGGTGATCCAGCTGCCGGGCAGTCTCAGAGGACCAAGGGACGAACGATCTACCGGTGCCTCTGCCCGACTCCTGCAGAGAGTCTGACAGACGTGCATCCCCCCTCTATCAGGACTCTTATATCTTGGCAACCAAGAGTCCTATTTTTTGAAGTACCTCGTATCATTGATCCAGTATCAGCCCCTCCCCTCAGCTCGGTACCGGTTCCAGAGATTCAGTACTTCATGGACAGAAACATACAAGGGACGCCGGTCCCTACCCAATATCCTGTAATTCACACGAGAACACGAGGGATAAACGACAGAATTCTTGGCACTGACTATAATATGCCACCTGGTTCGAAGGTGCTTTCGGAACAGCAGACCGCATCCTCCAAAAGCTCTTCATGAGCGGAGCGGTTCGATTTGCCAGCCGTTTCCATTTCTGGTTGGTAAGAAGCTCGGAATGAGGCTGGAGGCGGATCGATTGCATCGCCTCCAGTTTCTTGCGTACAGAGGGGTCGGTGTTGTAGGAATTGCCAAAATTAACCTCGATTGAGGATAGGAATATTGGTGGGTGCCGTGCCTCCGTGCCGGCACATCTTCAATATAATCAATGATATCAATAGAATGGCCGGCAGGGACGCCGGTCCCCACCAATATCTTGTATTCAAGCGCAGGATAAGCGGCAGAATTTTCGGCAATCGTTCTAAGCGCGAATTTGGAATATTTGTGGAAAAACGGACAGGATCAGCGTGAGGCCAGAACCTCTTTGACCCATCCGTAAGCGGCAATCATGGCCGGGAATCCAACGATACTCATGGACAGGAGCACTGTCTGGAGCACTTCCTGTTCGGTAGCACCCGCGCTCAGCGCACGTCTCGCATGGGAACGCACTCCGCCCTTGGATTCCGTACCTATTGAGATTCCCAGTTGAATGAGATGCTGTGTTTTCGGATCCAAAGGACCAGCCTGGTCGCAGAGGTCGCCCACTTTTCGATACGCGTCAGCTATATCCTTGTACTCTTCGAGAAACTGTTTAAATATTCCAGGTAAATACATGATCAACTCCTTTACCGTATTGAAGTCGGACCTTCGGCATTCGCCTTTGCATTTCTTATGCTGCTGCCTCTTCCTGCAGCCCCCGAACACTCGCTTTTGAGTCTGCGAGTGGGAAATCCACCGTAAATTCGGAGCCTCCCAGGTTCGCACATTCTTCCGGAGACGAGCAATGAGCGCATCGCTCGGTATCACCCGGCATTTCGGCGTCCTCACCGAGGTGCTGGCAACGTTTCGTCGTAAACGACAGTTTGAAGCCGTACAATTCGGAAAACATTCTGATGCGCAAGAGATCGATTCCTTTGCCTCCCGCGTTAAAGGAATACGGTCTTCTGCTGGAGTAATTCTCCGTCTCCTGCACAGGATAGAAACCCTCAAAAATCAATTTCTTGTCAGATTCCGGAATTCCGACTCCCGTGTCTTTGACCGTGAAAATATACCAGTCTCCTTTGACGACCCCGTTTACGAACACGGAGCCATTGTCGGGGGTTGCTTCAATAGCATTCCTGATCAGTCCCTCCATAATCGCAGTCAGGACATGACCGGGAATGAGTAGTACGCCGTCTTCCAGGTTGAACTGGATATTCACTTTGCGATTTTGCTCTTTAGCCTTGAATGACACGAGGTGATATACATTTGTACCGAATTCCCGAATATTTATCCGCTGAAGCTCATCGCGCCGCGTCGGAAATGTTTTTTCGAGCCAATGGTGGATGATTTCGGCTGCTTCTTTTATTTTTGGTGTCCACTCGGTCTGAACCACCATCAAATCGAGAGCTTTTTGCAGGAAATCCGTTATCCATCGTTTTTCAAAGGTGTACCCGGTCATCATGATGCTCTCGACCTGGGCTTCCAGTCGGTTGAGGCTCTGAACGTGTCGATTCATGCGGTCTATGGATCGATCGAAGTCGTTAATTCCCATATCCCTGAGACGTTTCCACATAGTTGCCAACGTGCCCCGGATTATTGCCAGGGGAGTACGCAATTCATGGCTTAGATGATTGAGGATCTTGGACTTGACACGGTTCAGGTTTTCCAATTCGCGGTAGGAACTGAGGAGTTCCTCGAAGAATTGCGCGTTTTCCACAGCCAGGGCTACAACTCCCGCGAGGGAAGTAAGGATATGGACGTCTTCTTCCGAAAAATTCCCTTCTTTCTTGTTGATTACAACCAGGACACCGATGGTTTTCTCTCTCGTATGCAGAGGAACGATGATTTCATTGCGAATGGCGAAGCCGCTTCGCTCCTGAAAAGGCTTGAAGAATTGGGGATTGCTCGACGGATCGTTCAGCAGAGCAGGCTCTCCGGTCTGAAAGACCTGGCCGCTGATACTCTTATCCAAAGGAAGCCTCAGTTCCGCGGTTTTCGATGAGATTACCCCCTTTTCATCCTGAACTTCTCGCCAATAGAGATCTCCGCGTCGTTCGTCATACAGAAGCAATCCTGCTGCTTCAGTCGTCAGAGCTTCCCGAAGCTCGGTGATGACAACGGACAGCAAATGATCCAGATCAAGAGTGGTCGCAAGAGCCATACTGGCTCTGTAAATCATCTCAAGGTCGTCTTTGGATTTCTTGAGCTTTTTGTAGACTGTCGCATTGTCAATAGCGAGGGCAATAGTCCCTCCCATGGACATTGCCAGGGCTTCATCCTGTTCGGTGAAATCGCCTCCGATTTTGTTCATAACCATGAGCACGCCGATGGTTTTATCTCTCGTGTTCAGTGGTACTTGTAAGACTTTGCGGATCTGGAACCCGCTTTTCTTTGTCATCTCGGGATAGTAACGAGGATCTATGGATACGTCGTTTACGCGAGCAGGTTTGTTGTGCTTGAATGCCCATCCTGCAATACTTCCGTCTATGGGCAACCTCAAATCGTCCGATTGGGGAGCGAGTATGTGCTTGGAATCGCGTACCTGCCTCCAGTAAAGATCTCCGCGGTTTTCGTCATACAGAAGCACGCCGGCACCTTCAGCCAATAGAGCCTTTCGGACTTCATCGCAAACGATGGCCAAAAGCTCGTCCATTTCCATAGTGGAGGCAACGGCTTGAGAAATATTGAACAAAATCGAGAGCTCAAATCCCTCGTCCTGTTCGAATCCGATTTCCTTATCGATGAAATCGCCCGCTATTCGTTCGAGTTCTTTTACCCGCCGTTCCAGTTGTTCATATGTTGGTTTGGGCATCAGACTAGATCTCCGTGAGTTCACTGCCCACATTCGTTGGGTACTTTGATTTTGGCTCGGCACATGTCTCTGAAGTTGTTCACTCCTGTGAAGAACTCTCGCATCATGATAACCCAAAAGTATCTGCCTTTGCGGGTCAATCGTAATGAGCCGTTCTCATTGATCAAAGCGCCGAGAAGCTTGAACAATGGAATCTCTTTCCACAGAACTTTCCGAAATTTGCCGTCGAACTTCTCTTCAATGTCTTTGATGTTCAACGAGGTCCCGAAAAGCTTCATCATGAAATCATAGTGTATCTGTTCTTTAGCGGAAAAGCTCTTCTTTGCCAATATGGGAAGATTTCCCGTACTTACTTGATGCATATATTCAGGGATGGAAAAAGTATTTGCTATGCAGGCGCCGTTAACGTATCCAAAGGACCCGCTTCCCGCTCCGACGTATTCATCGTAATCGACAATGTATTCGTCTATCATGCTTTTTTTTCGTGAAAAGCACCAGGCTGTACCACATACATATTCATTATCGAGCGTTTCTGCAATTTTCTCATAAAAAGCTCGTTCCTGTTCATAGCTTATTGGACCGAATCTTTTCGCCAATTCTTTCTTTGTTATCTCGGACACCATGAGTGGATAAAACGTAACCTGATCCGCTTGCATTTCTCTGATTATTTCCAGATCACGCTCCAGCATCGACATGGTTTGTGTGGGAAAATTGAAGATCATATCCACATTGAGAGTGTCAAACCTCCCCATGATCGATGCAAGACGTGCCCTGATGTCGTCACCACTCCCGTATTTGTGATACCGCTCCATTTGCTTCAGGAGATTGTCATCAAAGCTCTGAACACCTACTGATAGTCGATTCACCCCTCCCTTCTGAAGGATTTCCAGAATTTCATCCGTGAGATGATTGGGATTGGTTTCTACTGAGATTTCCCTGATCTGAAACCACGTTCTGAGATCATCTAACAGTGCGCCCAATTCCTCCGGGAGAACCGTTGGAGTTCCGCCCCCTACGTATACCGAGGTGAATTCGAAGCCGAGTTTCCTGTAGATGAGGATCTCTTCCGTGAGGCTACGAAAGTACTCCCGTGCCACGCTCCTGTCCAGAGGATATCGATTAAAGGAACAATACGGACACAGTTCTTCACAGTAGGGAATATGAACGTACAGGAGGTATTCCGCTCCTTGACGCGGTCGCGGTGGTTCAATGCGTCCCACTTGATCGAATTGAAGGGTCTGATTGTATTTTCGTTTGAGATATGCCGTAAGCAGTGCTTCTGTAATCATCAGCCCGGGCTCCCATTATTCTCCCTCTCGCGGGGCGACTCGGGTTAGTTTTCGCGAAACATATTACCACAAATCGCACAATCCGGTCTGAATTCAAGTGCTCTCCATTTAACTTCTTCCCAAATGACGTGAATAATGCGATTTAAGAGAGGTGATTTGCGATCGACTGTTTGGGAATGAATCCTCGGGGTCGAATGCGCGCCGAAGGAGACGCGTGGGAATCGAGCCGAGCGGAGGTAACTTATGAGTGTTCAAGATCCCTGGACCATTTTCAGGGAGATGATGCAGTCTCCCGCGGCCAAAGCGGGAGAGTGGAAATCTGCAGTGCACGGCCGCGTCATTGGGCACCTGCTGCCTGACGTTCCGGAAGAAATACTCCACGCGTCCGGAGCGCTCCCTGTAGCTATCGAAGGGGCGGGAATTCACATCTCCCAGGCTCAGGCACATATTCCCGGTTATACGTGCAGCCATGCCATGGGCGCTCTGGAGATGGGATTGGCTGAGGAACTCGACGTGCTGGACGGCATGGTGATTCCGTACGTGTGCGATACGACGAGAAACCTCTTTCACATTTGGGATACCTGTTTTCCTCAGATGAACAATGAATTCTTGCGGCTCCCGAAACGGATCGATCTTGCAGCGGCACGCGACTATTTGCATGCCGAATTCTCGCGGTTGTTTGCATGGGCCTGCAGCTTAACAGGTCGAACAGCGGATCTTTCCGCACTGGAAGCATCCATAAGATTGTACAATCAGAGCAGATCGAAGCTGAGAGCAGCCTACAAGAAGTATCATGCACAATCCCCGGAATGGACTGCGGAACGCATTAATCTCCTGGTGGCCTCTGCCATGAGGACTCCCCGGGAAGAGCACCTGAAGTGGATGGAAGCTCTCCCCTGGGAAAACGACGGCCAATCCGCAGCAAAGGAAATAACTCGTGTATACGTCCGTGGGAAAGTGTGGGATCCCCCAGGAATATTGAACCTCATGGATAATCTCGGGTTGATTGTGACGAGCGACGAGATAGTAACCGGATTCAGAGGAATACAAATCGATGCCCATGAAGAGGGAGATCCACTCAAGGCTCTTGTAAATCGTCATTTTGCCATGCCCCCATACGCCGGATATCATACCGACCCAGCGAAGGCTGCAAACAACTTTGTGCGCAGGGTAAAGGACAGCGGTGCTCAAGGAGCGATCTTTCTGAATCCGAAATTCTGCGAGGCGGCAGGATTCGATACTCCCGACTTTCAGAAGGCGCTTACAGCGAAAAATATTCCGTCACTCATACTGGAAACCTCTGCACGGGGCGTTTCAATCGATCAGGTTCGCCTGAGACTCGAGGCGTTTCGGGAAATGCTGGCAGAAGACCTGCCGTGATATGTAGGAGATAATACGATGCAGCCTATTGAAGCGCTCAAGCAGCTCAAGCAAATCAACATCGATTATTACGGCGGCGCACACGCAGCCCGACAGAACAACAAGTTCATTGCATATGTAAACGCATTTACTCCGGTTGAGCTTCTGTACGCAATGGACGTGATCCCGATCTATCCCGAGAATCATGCAGTGATCATCGGCGCTCGCAAAATGTCCACGGAAGTCGCAGCAGCGGCCGAGGGAATGGGTTACTCGATGGACCTGTGCTCGTACGCCCGGTGCGATCTGGGGTCCATAAAGACGGGGCTGAGTCCGACCTGGGGACTTCCGAAACCCGATCTGCTTCTCATATCAAACAGCCAATGCGGTACGCTCACCAAATGGTTCGAGGTACTGAGCAGACTCTACAATGTCCCCATGTTTCTCATCGACGTGCCCCATTCCGGTCACGGCGAGCCGGACCCTGCAGGAGAAAGATACGTCCGAACGCAACTGGAGGACCTGATTCTTCTCCTCGAGAGAATCACCGGCAAATCGCTCGATCGGAATCGTCTGACAGAAGCTATTCGCCTTTCCAAAGAAGCTTCAGACCTGTGGACTCGTGTACTTGAATCCGGAATGCACAGGCCGGCTCCTATAACGGTATTCGATCAGTTCATATCAATGGCTCCCATTGTGGCTCAACGAGGCACTCAGGTTGCTGTGGATTTTTACCGCGATCTCGCCGCGGAACTGCAGGCGCGGGTCGATCAGGGAATCGGCGCATGCGAAAACGAACGTTTCCGCCTCTTTTGGGACAATTTGCCCATTTGGCCGGAGCTCAGACGTCTATCACTCTTTCTGGAAGAGCGCGGGGGCAGCCTTGTTACTTCATTGTACACATGGGCCTGGGCTCGGCTTGCAGTTGGTGAGGAAGATCCACTCACGGATTGGACAAATCAGTACTTGTATTTGGCGAATCTCCACCTTGGGAAAAGAATAGACGATTACCTGGAGATTGCCGCTAAATATCAGTTAGATGGATTTCTGTATCATTCAAATAGAAGCTGTAAATTCGTTTCACAAGATATTCCGGAAGTGCGGCGAGCCATAACGGAGCGTTCCGGTATTCCAGGTCTGATTCTGGAAGCGGATCACAATGACCCGCGCTTGTACACGATAGAATCTCTGGAGTCGCAGATCGATAATTTCTTGGAACTCTTGGCGTCCAGGAAACAATCAGCAAGGTAAGAGCATTGTCTCGTTTCGCACGAAAAGCTTTTCGTTGTATCCATTCAGTTATTCGTGGGTAAAATGCCCCCCGCCCCCCTTTATAAAAGGGGGGTAAAGTAGCAGCGTGCAATTCCCCCTTAGTAAAAGGGGGGTGGGGGGCATAGGCGCTAACTTATGGCATCTTTGGTCGTTTGTTCCGGAGGAACAACTGATAACAGGCCGGCGATTCATCATCCTTGTAGGGACAGGTCTCGTGCCTGCCCTCTCGCAATGACCGGCACGGAGGCCGGTCACTACCGGGCACCTACGAGGGGCGCCCCTACAATCAGGCCGGAAAGCCGGCGAGAAGATCGTGCCACGATATGGGATGAATTTCGACTTTTGAGACAGTCTCTGAATTACCGGGCTATTTTCTTTAGTCCCTGCGGGACAAAGAATGGCAGAAAAGTTAGCGCCTATGGGGGTGGGGGGAATTTATAAAGTCGGAGGGAACGTGATGCGGGAAAAGATTCTCTCTACCCATGTAACCCAATGGTTACTACTGGTTTCATTTTGCTGATGAGCAACGCAGATTCTCGGGGGTATTGCCACTTCGGCGATCTCACGGTAACGTGCTGCCCGGGGATTGGCAGATCGGATGCAATAGAATCGAAAAAGTACCGCTCGGGGCATCTGAAGAACGCACCGGTATTCGGGAGAATTCTTTCAGTGTTAAGAGATCTGGGCAATTGTCTCGAACATATATCATAGTCGAGTAGTCATTCAGTTATGTGTGGAAAAAATCCCCCCTTCCCCCCTTTATAAAAAAAAAGGGGGGGGTAAAGAAGGCACGTGCCAATCCCCTCTTAATAAAGGGGGATTAGGAGGGATTTTGAAAGTTAGTGGTACCATGATCACAGGAGAAGATCTTCTCTACCCCGCGTAACTGAACGGTTACATGGTCGAACACGCTATTGCGATCCAAACAGTTGTTGTGATCTAAAGCATTCGGAGGGAGTACCCGTTCATGGTGAGCGATTGGAAATCATCATATCGGTCGAAAATAATCTCAACGGAAGAAGCAGCTTCGAAAGTACAGAACGGCGACAGAATTTACCTTGGGAGCATGTGCTCCGAGCCCGTTTCCATCATCAAAGCGCTGGGTGACTCGTACCTGGAAGATGTTGAGATTGTGCAGTTTATCAACGGATCTGCAGCTTCTGAGCTCACGTCCAAAGGGCTTCGACGATTTCGTATGAAGACTTTCTTTGTGAGTGGCAAGAAAGGCGACGAACAACAAGTATCAGAGGCCGATTACGTTCCCCTGTTCCATTCCCAAATTCCATTTTTCCTGAGAAACCGTAGAATTCCCATCGACGTGGCAATCGTTCAAGTCGCGCCGCCAGACAGATTCGGCAGATTCAGTCTCGGCATTTCCGTTGACATTACAATGGCCGCAGTGGAATCCGCGCGTACCGTCATTGCCCAGGTTAATCCTTACATGCCTCGTACAAACGGTGACACGTTCGTTCCCGTCGACAAGATTCATTATCTCGTGGATGGACCGGAACCCTTGTGCGAGCCTCCAGCGGAGGTTCTCGGCGAACGCGAGGCAATCATAAGCAAGTTTGTTGCAGAACTCATTGACGACGGATCTATTCTGCAGCTCGGATTTGCCGGAATTTCTCATGGACTCCTGGATTTTCTCACGAATCACAAGAATCTCGGTATCCATACGGAAATCTTCACCGATCCGTTGGCAGATCTTATAGAAAGAGGTGTTATCACTAACAGCACCAAACGCACATACCGCGGAAAATGCCTCACTACTTCCTGCATGGGAACACGCCGGCTGTACGATTACGTGCATGAGAATGCACTCGTGGAATTCTACCCCTCCGATGTCCTGCTCAACCCGATGTCCATAGCGACCAATGACAATATGGTAGCGGTAAATCTGGCGCTACAGGTCGATCTCAGAGGTCAAATTCGCCAGGGAATAGCAACATGGACCGCCTTCGAGGGATCGGGAGGGGACAACGATTTTATGATAGGCACAGGCATGGCCAAGAATGGGAGGTCGGTCGTGTGCCTGCGCTCCACTTCACTCAAGAGCGGCAGATCTACCATTGTTCCGTCATTTGGTCCCAAATCCGCTGTAATTATGAATCGTGGAGAAGTCAACTACATTGTCACGGAATACGGGATTGCGTACCTCGGCGGCAAGTCCATCAGGGAACGGGCCATGGCACTCATTGAGATTGCTCACCCGAATCATCGGGAAGACCTTATGAGAGACGCCCGGGAAATGGGATATGTTTATCCGGATCAATTCTATTTCATGTCCGCTTCTCCCCAACTGCGCAAGAGTGTGCGCATGGATCACATGTTCAAGGGTGATCTTCTCGCGCATATACGGGTGATAAAACCGACCGACGAATCTATGATCCGAGATCTCTTCTATACCCTTTCGCAAGGTTCTGTTTATTTCAGGTATTTTAGTCCGAGAAGAAGCATGCCCCATGCGAATGTGCAACAATACGTCTCTATAACGGAAGATCAGGGGCTTTCACTGGTCGTAACCATCGGTCCGCGTGAGAATCGCAGGATAATTGCGGAATCCAGGTACGTGTTCGAACCCAACGGAGGATACCCGGATATTGCTTTCATGGTCGATGAGAACTATCAGGGACGCGGCATAGCAACGTTTCTGGTTCAATATATGATCGAGATAGCAAAAGCACGAGGAGTAAAGGGATTTTGCGCAGATGTGCTCTTCTCAAATAAGCCGATGCTCAAAGTATTTGAGCGGCTCCCGTACGTACTCCATAAGACGTACTCTGAAGGCGTTGTGACAGTGCGCTTCGCATTCGACGAGTTGAAAGAAGAGCAAGTTCCGATGCAGGCGAAACCAATGGACGTGTGATCCGAAAAGAAGGGCCATTTGCATTCGGTTGGCGTCGGGATTACCCGAATTTGGGTAGGCACGCGTTCGGCGTTTCGCGGGATGCCTCTGCCACGAAATAGCATCGAAATCGTACTCAAATGTTGTCATTGCGAGGAGCGCAGCGACGTGGCAATCGCCTAGTCCTCAAGCGCTTAATTTCAGGCGATTGCTTCGCTTTGCTCGCAATGACAAGCACTAAAGTCGCACTAACCATGAGGACCCCAAGGATTCTTGTTATTCACTGTCGAGTCGTTCTGGTGTTGACTTTTCTGCTTACCCACATCCTAAACGATTAGAAAGTTTTGAGGCAGCCTTCGAGACCTACCCCTACAACGATGGCGAATCGTGGCACGATTTGTTGCGTATTCGATTTGAGACACCTCCGGGACGCTGGGATGCCGGTCCCCACTGATATCTTGAATCTGAGCGTGAGATATAGCGGTTATCGAAAATCTTGACGGAATCCAATGCCTGCAATGAGAAGAATCAGTAGCGCCGGCGTCCCTGCCGGCAAGAACTTATTGATTTGTTTGGTGAATTGTTCGCCGGCACAGAGGCCGGCGCTACCAATTGCTGGGAACTGCTCTTCACAATCCGTGATTACTTTCGAGAATCGGTATAAACGTCAGAATCTTTGGCATTCAGTCTAAGTTCGTTATTTTCAGGTCAGCTTTGAACAAGATTCCGGAATTCTTCGCGGTATCAAGTGCTGGTTTTCTTTCGCATGAGATTACGATCGCCAAATGACAAGAGTGTCATCAGTGAGTCAATTTTTTGCACTTCTTCCGGTTCGATCCGGGTGATGGAAAAACCGGCCTGAAAGTCCTGGGGTCTTCTTTCGCCCGGATTCACCCATATGCATATTGCGGTAAGTTCGAATGCTTTGAGCTGAGTTACCTCATCTGCGCGCACGAGAAACGTGGCCTCCTCCCCTTCTTGAATATTTAACATGCGAGTACGAAAGCCTTTGTATGACAAATCCGTAAGAAACCCCGCGCGAGTAGGATCGTCCAGAAGACAAATGGGAATGGGAACCCTCAGATAGACTCGTCCGCTACTCCTGGTCAGCACTCTATTTTGAGGCTCGTCATAGAAAAGTCCTCGTTCGTACAGTTCCGCCGGTCTCAATAGTCCTGCTTTGACGAGTTGCGCGAGTACTTTTTCGAGCTCTTCTAAAGACAGGTCATATTTCGCCATCAATTCGAAATCAGTCAATCTTGCTCGGAAATCAGCAACAACGTGCTTAGCTTTCAAGGTACGCATTTGGCCCCCGCTTATGGAACTGCTGAAAAACCGGCTCGGAACCTAGTTTCTTCTATTTGAAGCAGCTTGTAAAGTATCTTTCGAGCAGCGCGTGGTCGGGCATGTTATTCCAATGCGCTATCAAAGAAGACAATGCTCAAACCGGCTGCGGTGGGTCTCTGAAGCGAAGTAAGACTGCGCCGTCCGTAGCGGAGGAGATCCACCGGAGCCGGCAACCGATCCGCTTCCCGACATTACTCGCATGAAAACGCATTGGAATTAGTCCTGATTTTGCTGATGCCAATGGAATTCTCGGACTCGTTCCGAATAAATCTGTACAATGAAATCTTGACGGGAGAGCCGTCGTAGCCTATGGTGTACTGTACAGATTGGTTTCACTTAAGTTTTTGGTTAATGGTACCGTGATCTAATTATAGATTGTTTTTTTAATTACTACATTCAGCGGTTGATGCTCTCAACCACGTGGCGATGAAGTGAAGGGGGAAGTCATGTCGATTCGCAAAATCAAGGCTCGAGAAATAATGGACGATATTAAATCGGGCATGACCCCGGATCAGCTCATGGAAAAGTATAATATTTCCAAGAAAGGCATAGCCAAGACGATTAAGCAAATTCTCGACGAGCGGTCTCATGTTGCTCGTACGCTTGCTCAGGACATCCAGGCAGGAATAAAAGATTCACAGTTGATGGAAAAATATCAGCTCTCTTCAGAAGGAGTGCGCGCTTCGCTTAAGGTTCTCCTGCAGGAGAACTTGCTCACTGCAGATGAAATCGACCGGTGGCGCAGTCGGACGGAGGATTCGATCCCGGCGGATAGAAGAGAAGCACAGCGACGTCCTATAGGAATTGCAGTACCTGTGCAGGATTCAGTGAATTCTCGCAACAAGGGCACAATCAAAGATGTGGCCGAAAACGGTCTCGCAGTGGTAGGGATGGATGCAGTCGTGGGGCAAATGACGCAGCTCGCGGTTCTGGGAGATGACCTCGGTCTTCTGGACCCATTCGAGTTGAAAGCGGAATGCAGGTGGGTGGCAACCTATCTCGGACGACCGGTAGCCGGTTTCAAGATAAGCGAAATTTCAGAGTACGACATGTATTCTCTCCACGCATTCCTCAAGACATTGGATTCAGAATCCAGAAAAATGTAACAGCCGAATTTAAGAAATCCAATTATCCGTCAGTTATCTCTTATCAAGAACGAACATAGTTTCCACACTGAAATCCCTACCCTTTTCACGATATGTCCCATGATCACGAGTAGAGAGAGGCGATCCTTTCGGGGTTCCTGCGGATAGTGTATAACTGCCCGTTGGAGCGAAATATGACATCGAATACCGAACACCGCGTTTTCAACCTGAAAATTCTTCTTATCTTGTCTGCAGGGCACCTAATCACGGATATATACCAGGGCGCCCTTCCCGCTATTCTTCCTTTTTTGAAGGAGAAATTGGCGCTCACGTACACGATGACCGGCGCAATCATGTTGGCATCCAATTTGACTTCATCTGTCATACAGCCATTGTTCGGGTACTTGTCGGACAAAAAAGAAAAATCTTTCCTGCTGCCGGCAGGCTGCGTTTGTGCAGGACTGGGATTGTCATTGCTATCCATTCCCACAAGCTACTGGGCAGTAATTGCATTGGTAATCGTCAGCGGTCTCGGAGTTGCCTCTTTCCATCCCGAAGGATACAAGACTGCCCATTTCTTTACCGGCGACAAAATGGCAGCAGGTATGTCCGTGTTTTCCGTGGGTGGAAATCTCGGATTTGCCCTGGGACCGCTACTCTCATTGTTTGTTATCGGAACGTACGGATTCAGTTTTCTTCCTGGAATGTTTGTCTTTTCTTTAGTCTTTCTCGGGATGATCGGTTACACATGGGGAACAGTGACCGAGAATTCCTCGTCCAGTGCCGGGAAAGAAAAAGCTCTGGAGATTCCCACTCCTTCAGGGGCCCATTTTTCGCTCTTTCTCCTCATTATGACCGTGGTCATGAGATCCTGGACTCAGATAGGATTGATGACCTACATCCCGTTTTATTATATCGATTATCTCAAGGGCGATCCCATGTATGCAGGTAAGCTTGTTTCGGTGTTCCTCCTTGGAGGTGTGGTAGGTACGATAATCGGATCTTTGCTCGCCGATCGATGGGGTCACAGAAAATTCCTGATTCTTTCCTTGACTGCGACGTCGCTCTTTTTTCCGGTTGTCTTTATGGCTGACGGCATTATGCTGTTCATTGCTCTCGGAGTTTTCGGGACTCTCTTGATTTCAAGCTTCACGGTAACGATTGTCATGGCACAGCAACTTCTCCCCAAAAATCTTGGGGTAGCTTCCGGCCTCATGGTTGGATTCGCTATAGGAACGGGCGGAATAGGAGTTACCATTCTCGGTACTATCGCCGATATATACGGAGTTCCGACTGCTTTGCAGTCCATTATGGTACTCCCTGTCATTGGACTAATATTGAGTTTTCCTATAAAAGATTCTGCCAGGGCTTCCCTGCCGAAATGAAACAACCTGCAACCATGAGGGATGGTCGCTGAGCATGGCTTTCTTTTCCAAGATGAATAATCCGTTCTTGAGATTTCTCGGATCGCCCCAGACAATCCTGGTGGGAAGCTTCGCGGGAGTAATCCTCATCGGAGCCCTGTTCCTCATGCTTCCCTGGGCCCAAACCCAGAATAAAATCGGATTCGTGGATGCTCTCTTTACTGCAACATCTGCAGTTTGTGTCACCGGGTTGATAGTAGTCGATACTGCCACTGACTACACATTCTTCGGTCAGGCGGTCATTCTCTTTCTTATTCAGATCGGCGGTCTGGGGGTCATGACGTTCGCATCGCTCGCATTCCAGATTCTTGGCAGAAGGCTTTCCCTGCAAACCCAGGCGGTGGTGCATGATTCTTTTTTTCAGCAAGATGTGGGTGCTGAGTTCAAACGAACATTCGCAACAATTTTATTACTCACGTTCGGCATTGAGGCTCTGGGTGCTTTTTTCTTGTTTATCCGTTTCATTCCGAACATGGATTTCGGCGAAGCTCTGTGGAGTTCTGTATTTCACTCCATATCGGCCTTCTGTAACGCCGGTTTTTCCATTCGTAGCGATAGCCTTATCGGTCTGAGACACGATTTTGTGGTGCTGTTCGTAATTATGGCTCTCATTGTGCTGGGCGGACTCGGATACATGGTTCTTCATGAATTGTGGATTGCCGGGGGCCGACGTTTCGGTTTTTTTCCGGTAATGCGCTATAGAGAGAGACGGTTTTCATTTCATAGTAGAGTGGTCATGTACGTCACTTCAATTCTGCTTGTGGGTGGCACTTTCATGTTGATGGCCTCGGGTCTCACCCCTGAGGAGACTACATGGTACGACAAAGGAATGAATGCGGTTTTCCAATCCGTCACTTCCCGGACAGCCGGGTTCAACACTGTCGATATTGGTCTGCTGCCTTCCGGATCGCTCTTTATCCTCATTGTGCTTATGTTTGTTGGAGGATCGCCTGGTTCATGCGCGGGCGGGATCAAAACCACCTCCGTGGCCATCTGGCTTGCACGGCTGCGTTCAGGAGTGTACGGGGACACCGATGTCCATTTGATGGACCGGCGCTTGTCTCAAGAACTGGTAGGACGTACCGATCTGTTGATTGCTGTGGCGACAGTCTGGAATGTTATCGGTATTCTGCTCTTGTATCAGACTGAAACCCACTTAAGAGTGGATTCGTTGCACCTGTTTTTTGAACAAATATCGGCATTTGGAACTGTGGGACTTTCAACTGGAGTTACGCCGAATCTTTCCATTGCGGGAAAGTTGTGGATCAGCGCAACCATGTTCATGGGCAGACTGGGACCTCTTACGATAACTCTGTGGATGTTTCCCAGATCCCCTGTTCAGGTGAGTTACCCTAAAGGGAGAGTAATGATCGGATGAAATCCGGACAAAAACTGATTTGTGTTGTGGGATTGGGTCAGTTCGGAAGCCATATCGCCAGAGAATTGGCCCAGCACTGCGAAGTCTTGGCCCTTGATAGCAGTGAGGCGAGAGTAAACCTGATCGTTGATGAAGTGCAGCGCGCTCTCATTATTGATGCCAAAGACTTCCAAACCCTCAGTTCGCTCGTCACCCCGGATTTCGATGAGGCAATCGTAAGTCTGGGAGAAAGTATGGAAGCAAGTATTCTCTGCACTCTCCATCTGAAAAGGATCGGAATAAAGACCATCCGAGCAAAAGCTGTGACAGAGGATCATGCAGCTATTCTTCGAGCGGTTGGCGCTACGGAGACCATTTTCCCGGAACGTGAGACTGCTCAAAGGCTTGCTGCACAAATTGCCAATCCGAATCTGCTCGACTTTATTCCTCTTGCAGAGGATTTCCGCGTCATGGATATTGCACCGCCCGACTCTTTCCACGGGCATACGTTGCAAGAGCTGAACGTTCGAGATAAATACGGCGTGTTTGTCATCGCGGTGAAGGAATTGGTTCCGCCAAGTTTCATTTTCTTGCCGGGCCCGGGTTTCAGGATAAAACCCAGTGATGTGCTCGTAGTGATCGGTCGGGAATCGGATCTTCAAAATCTTTTGAAGGAAGCCGAAAGCAGTCTCTAGATTTTTCCCATTTATACTGATTGTCAAAAATTCTGACGTTTTATCTTACGCTCCAATTCAAGATATCAGTGGGGACCGGCGTCTCTGTCGATCTATTATATTGATATCATTTATTATATTGAAGATGTGCCGGCACGGAGGCCGGCACCCACCAATACCCCCATCCTTAATCAGATATTAATTTTGGCAATTGTTATAAAATTGTTGATTCTTCATGGTGTTAACGTCCTGTCCAGACCGGCTTTCGTTTCTCGAGAAACGCCTTTATCCCGTTCTGCGCATCTTCGGCCATGAGATTGAGAGTAATAAGATTGGTCGCATAATCGTACGCCCTTGGTTCATCCAATTCGATCTGATCGTAAAACGCACGTTTCCCGAGGCGAAGCACGAGAGGACTCGCTTCAGCAATAGCTTTGGCCATATCCATGCACGTGCTCTCCAGCGCCTCTTCAGAAACGACCCTGTTTACGAGCCCGTAATTTTCGGCTTCTTCCGCTGAAATGAGGCGTCCGGTGAGAAGCATTTCCAGAGCACGCTTCCTGCCCACTGCCCTGGACAATGCAACCATGGGAGTAGTGCAGAAGAGCCCGATTCTTACACCAGGAGTCCCGAACTTGGCAGTTGTGTCGGCTATGGCAAGATCGCAGGTTGCGACGAGCTGACAACCGGCTGCTGTTGCTACACCATGCACCTGAGCTATCACGGTTTGAGGAATTTCGTGAACAAGCGTCATCATCCGGGTGCACTGCTCGAATATGAATTTGTACTCTGAAAGGGAGCCGTCAATCATTTCCGAAAGATTGTGACCCGAACAGAAGTGCTTGGCGCTCGATTTGACAATGAGCACTTTCACCGAATCAGTGGATGCAAAATCCTCGAGAGCTGCGATGATTTCTCCGATCATGTTCCTGGAAAGCGCATTGAAGGTCTTGGGTGAATTGAGCGTAAGCGTTCCGATCGCGTCCTGAGTTTCAACCAGAATGTTCTGATAGTTCATAGAGAACCTCCGCAGCGTATTTGATACCGATGCGCATTCAAAGAGATAAAATCTGGGAAACCCTTCTTGTAAGAAGTGTTTCCCAGACCCTTCCCAAGAACTTTTAATATGCGCCCAAGCCCATGGTTTTTCTATCGAAAAACTATGGGCTTGGGCGAGTGCTAAAAGTTTTTTGGAGGGTCCGGGAACCTTTTTTACAAAAAAGGTTCCCGGATATTACGCTTTGAAAGCGCATCAGGAGACTACCAGGAAATTAGCACACAATGCCCGAGAAGAGAAAGCCCATTGGGTTCACGGGCTTACATTCTACAACCGTTGACAAACGTGTTCTCTTCGTACAATCTGCCTTCCAATGCTGGAATGGATGACGATGATGAAGACTCTTTTCCTCACGCGCTGCTCGTGCATCGCATTGTTGATCGTATTGTTCGGCACGCATGCTTTGGCACAAGCTCCGGCTGCCGGCGCAAAGCAATCCGCAGCAGTTCATGTGAGACAGGGAAAAGAGCAGTTTGGCAATAAGCTCTACGCAGCGGCACTTCGATCTCTTTCTCTTGCATTACGAAAAGATCCACACAACTCCCAAGCTTATTTGTATCGAGGAAAGACTCGACTCGCTATGGGAATGCCTCATCTTGCCATTAAGGACTTCAACCAGTATATCGAGCTGAAACCGTCCGATGCTGCAGGGTATGTGGAAAGAGGCGATGCCCACAATTTCAATCTCGATCACGAAACTGCTTTGAGCGACTACAATACGGCCATTAAGCTCGCACCGTCTTCTTCATCAGCTTTTCTCGGCAGAGGTCTCGCTTTTACTGCACTGACACGGTACAGTGAAGCCATTAAGGACTATCAGACTGTTCTGCGACTGAATCCGAACAATCCCGATGCTCTGGGCAATCTGGGTATCGCCTGTATGCTCGGTGAAAGACCGGTTGAAGCCATGAATTATTTCGAGCGAGCCCTTGCGAATGAAACCGATTTGGAATGGCGCAGGCGTATCGAAGAATACACCGAAAAACTGCTTAAGAGCGCTGACGGAATGAAAAAACCCGTTCGCGGGCTGCCTACCAGACCTGCAGGTCCTGTGAAGAATCTATGGTAATATCCTGAATCCGTTTTGGAGCACTCAATCCCATGATAGGCCCGAAAACTGCTTATATTCTTCTCTGGTTCCCCTTGGCCTCGGAAACTTTCATTTTCCGGGAAGTCATGAATTTGTGGAATATGGGTTTGGATCTCAAAGTCTATACGCTCTATGGCGAACATACGAAGAACCTGTCCGCGGAAATGCAGTCTGTCAGCCACAAGATGGATCGTCTGGGCATCCCGTTCCTCAAGTATGCATTCAAAGACGTCGCATACTGGTGGAGACGAAACCGCCGGCTTACAGCGGAACTTCTGCGAACCGTCCCGTTTCGCAGATGGAACGGGTTCGAAAAAGGTGGGGAGAATCTCTGGTCTTTTCTCTGCGGATTCACTCTGGCCCGCAAATTTGAAGTAGAAGGAGTCCGCCATATTCATGCACCCTGGGCCAACGGTCCTGCCACAGCGGCATGGATTTCATCGCGGCTCACCGGCATTCCTTTCAGTTTCACGGCACGAGCCTGGGACATTTATCCGCCGGATGGTGCGCTGAAAGAGAAGATCCGAGACGCTACTTTTCTCAGGAGCGAAACCCGGGCAAATATCAAATACCTGACAGAGTTTGCAGGCTCCGGTTCTGAGAAAATGTATCTCACGTACAACGGGGTTCCACTCAAGTCCGAACGCGAAGCCCCGGTAACAATGAACCAGCCGTACCAACTGCTAGCCCTTGGCAGATTCGTGGGGAAAAAAGGCTATGATTTCCTGCTTCAGGCTTGCAGCATTCTGAAGGGTGGAGGAATCCGTTTTCATCTGACACTTGCTGGAGCAGGGCCTCGAGGAATGCAGCTCAAGCGGCTTTCCAACAAGCTCGGCCTGGACGGATGCGTGTCGTTTCCCGGATTCCTGCCCTATGACAAGGTCTCCGATCTCTTTTACTCCACTGATATCTTCATCATGCCCAGCGTGATCCACAAATCCGGGGATCGCGACGGAATCCCAACCGTGCTGATGGAATCGCTCATGCACAGAGTGCCCGTGATTGCCACCGACGTTTCAGGGATAGCCGAGCTGGTGGAGGATCGCGTCACAGGTTTGCTTATACCTGAAAAGAATGCTCAAGCCATTGCAGATGCCGTACTCAGGATGACCGAAGACAGATCTGCAGCAACCCGCATGGCCGAGCAGGGCCGAACGCGAGTTCTGGAGCAGTTCAATCCCGAAATCAACCACAAGAAGGTTCTTGAACTGTATCAGCGGCTCATTCCCGACTAGGTATTATCCGAGCAACGACGTGACAGATACTCCAACGTATTTCGTCTCCTGTCCTAAGCATCCACGAATTGGGCTCTAATTCAAGAATTTGGTTTTACAGCTTCAATGATGGCAGAAGCGATGTAGTCTTCTACATTGCGCTCCGGAGCCCAGTCACGTATGAGTTCACGATTCTCGTCTTTGGGTTGAATCCTTATACTCTCAAAACCGGATTCACGGAGCATCGTTTCAAGTTCATCTGCAGAAACGGCTCCGCCAATGCAACTGGAGTACAGGGACAAGTCGTTCCGGACGGCTTCGGGCAAGGGTGCAGTAGCAATCACGTCCGAAATGGCCAATCGCCCTCCCGGTTTCAGGACTCGAAAGGCTTCTTGGAACACTCTTTGTTTGTCCGGTGAGAGGTTTATGACGCAGTTTGATATGATGACATCCACGCTTGAGTCTGCAATAGGTAGATTCTCGATTTCTCCGAGACGGAACTCGATCTTCGAGTGCTCTGCTCCCCGCGCAAGTTCTCTTGCTTTGGCAAGCATTTCCGGAGTCATGTCAACCCCAATTACGCGTCCGGTTTTCCCAACCTGTCTGGCTGCCAAGAAACTATCAAATCCTGCGCCGCTACCAAGATCCAAAACTGTCTCTCCTGGCCGCAAGGCGGCTATAGCTTGCGGATTGCCGCATCCAAGCCCCAAATCGGACCCCTCTGGCGCAATTTCCAGATCCTGCAGCGAATATCCCACTCGGAGTGCTGACAAACCGTCCGGCGCCGCTACCGGGCCTCCACAACAGCTTGGCGGCCCGCACCCGCATGATGTCCTATGATTAGCTATTTCTCCGTATCTTCTCCGCACGGCTTCTCTGATTTCACTCGGCTCTTTGTCTTTCATTCGGTGCCCCCTTCAAATGATCGATCTCGGTCACAACCTCGCTGCAACCGGGCAGGCTGCGTCGCAAGAGTGCGTAGTTTTCTTTGGTCTCACCGGCTTGGGTCCAGCCTTCCAGTCGAAGCCATGCTGGTCAAGAATTGTCCTTACCCTGCGGTAAACAGCCGCGACAATCTGAGGGCATCTCATGGGCATATTTTGCGGATCATCCCCGATGATTTCGCTGCAATGAATTCCGCCGTATCTCTTTTCTTGCTCAGCCGAGAACCAGTCCATCAACTCTGAGATCATCACTCTCAGTCTCGGGTCCTCTTCTTCATCCAGTGCACCCCTACCGGCGTAGAGACCGAGAAGACAAGCGCCACCCGTGAATGCTCCACAGATATCACCGGACGAACCGATTCCACCGGCGAGGGCAGACGCAAGTCGAACGGCGTCGGGATTGACCTTTGCCTGAGCCTCCAGGCCCATGGAGACAAGTATGTCGCTGCAATGGAATCCTTGTCGGGCAAGTTCCATCATACGACCAAAGTCCTCTGACACTGCATTTGTTGAAAGCATGGGGAATCATCCTCCTTTTTCATGTGATAAGGACAAACCACTCTCGCGCTCTGACAGACTGTTCAGAGGGACGAAGATGTCCACGAGACCAGGCTAGTCAGAACCTGCTCCATCAATGTTGATGACTCTTCAGGAGTCGAGCGACCTGGCGGCTTAGGCTTCAGTCAGACTCTTCGCACGCACAGCAACGGATCTGACCTGCAGCCGAATCGTTCGATTCTTGAGCTGTCAATAAATCCACCAAGGTGTTCAGCGCCTCTGCATCGATCCAGCATTCGATGTTTTTGCCTCGCCTTTCTGCACTGATGAGTCCGGCTGTACGGAGTTCCTTTATGTGGTGAGAAAGCGTTGACGGGGCAATGCCCAGGTCTTCACCCAGTTGACCTACCACACGTCGTGATTCCGGCCCTGCCACCCACTTGGTACCCGGAGGACAACAGGAGATGAGTCGGAGAAAAATGGCGAGTCGATGAGAATTGCCCAGCGCCTTGAACATGTCGGCGAATCGCTCCAAATTTATGGTTCTATTGTTCGACATATTTCGAAGTATAAAACCTTGGTGTTCGGGTGTCAAGAAAAAATCCATAACAGAATATGCAATCAGTTATTCGTGGAAAAATCCCCCGCCTCCATCGGCGCTAACTTTGCGGTAATTCACAATGCGTTTACAAAAAGGGGGACCACATTTGATATATGAACGTCTACGCCGCCATCTACCAGTTTTTCACATCCCGCATTCCTCAAAAATTATTCACTAAATTCGCATCATTATTGAATGTCGAGTTGGTTTGTTGACAAACATCTTGACAATGTACTCACGAGTTCACTAAAAATAGACTCATGACTAGCCGGTCAGTCACTCGAAAATCGTTGACTGACCATTGTGTTTTTTTGGGAGCGCATCCCGTCAGGAGACATGTATGGAAGACCTCGAAAAGCGTATCAATACGGTTATTGCCAAAACCAAAGTCCACAAGGACACCTTCGCTATTCCTGCGCTCATCAAGATTCTCAACTCGGAACTCCAAAAAAATCCAGACGAAGACACCACTCGGGAAGAACTGGTCTTGCTGTTCGTGGAAAAAGCAACGGAAGCACTCGCAGCTTCGCCGATTTACTCGGATGCGCTCGTGCGGGAATTGTACCGGAGCGTGCTGGACACTGCGGTCTCCTCGGGAATTCAAAAAGCTGCGATCCTGGAAGACTTGCTTTTCCAAACACTCCGTAAACCAAGCGATCCTGACAAATCCAAACGAAAAAAACAGAAGGATGCCAGGCAGAGAATCTTCCATGCGGCTCTTGAAGAATTCTCCGAAAAGGGGTTCCACGCGACAACCATCGATTCCATTGCTGAACGTGCAGGAATAGCCAAAGGCACGGTGTACCGTTATTTCAGCACTAAAGAAGGACTCTTCAATGCTCTCAAGGAATCGACTATTTCCGAATTCGTCGAGCTTGCCAGGAAAGACCTGAGCACAGAAGAAGACATCCTGAAAATCATCGAAAGCGTCATCAGAATGTATCTCAGCTTTTTCGAGAGCAATTCCGCTTTCTTCAAGGTCATCATTCAGGAACACAAAGAATTCGGCAGAGAATTTTCCGAGAAGTTCATCAGCGAGCTGATTCTCGGGTTACCCGGCCTGAAGAGGCGTTGCTGGAAGGCATCCCGTTCGGGCCGACTCAAACAGATGAATTATTTCACCGTGTTTTACGGAATTATCGGATTCCTCAACGGCGTCATCCAAAAATGGCTGCACGAAGGTGCCGAGGGATCCCTGATCCACGAAATAGAAACCGTTAAAGAAGTGCTCTTTTACGGATTCGTGGTTCAGAAAGAATCTGAAAAAATCAGTTCATTGAAGGTGGTCTCATGAAATTGCTTTCTGCATTGAAGGTACCGGTTCTGTTCGTCAATCCTCCGGCAAATAACACCTCTACTCTGGTCGAGGAAGTGACGCGTGCAGGAGGGCTGGGATTTTTCGATTATGCAACAGCCGGTCCGGTTGCTGCCGCCATGCCGCCTGGCGTTCCGTATGGTGTAAGGATCGGTCTTGACGATCTTGGGACAGTTCAGCAGCCTGTTGCAGCAATAATCAGCCTTGAAGATGCAGAGCGCATGGTTGAGCTTGCGCCTGATTTCTTTGCGCAGTTTGCCTTTCCCGTCCTGGCTGAAGTTGCAGATGCTCCACAGGCAAAAGCGGCTGAGAAAGCCGGCGCCACTGCGCTTATTGCAAAAGGCCACGAAGGTTCCGGCTGGGTGAGTGAGACCGCTGGATTTGTACTTTTGCAGGAGATCCTCGGAAATTGCGCTTTGCCGGTTTTCCTGCAGGGTGGAATCGATTTCAGAACCGCAGCAGGCGCGATTGCGGCCGGTGCATTGGGAATTGTTCTGGACGTGCATCTCTCGCTCATGCCTGAATCCGGTTTGGATACCTCTATCAAAGAACTCCTGAGCGCTTTGAATATGCCGGCCACCACACTCCTCGCGGAAAGCACAAGCACACCGTTGAGAGTCTACTCACGGGTGGCGACAAAGATCACCCGAGAATTAAAGAAATTTGAGGACACACTACATCCCGAGGATTTCGATGCGTATCGTGAAAAGCTTCGCACTGCATTGCGAGCGCCGATAAAGTCTCTGGATACGGGAGATGTACTGTTTCCGCTTTCAGACGACATTGTCTTCGCAAAAAGGCTTGCCAGGAAGTTCGGAAAAACTCGAGACATCATCGCCGAATTCGGACGCCGTTGCACCTTGTCAGCATCGTCATGGCCTTTCACCAAGGATTCCCGTGTATGCACGGATCACGATACCGGTTTCCCCCTCGTGCAGGGACCCATGGCGCACGTGAGCGACAATCCTGATTTCCTTGCTGCAGTGGCCGAACAGGGAGCCTTGCCTTTTCTGGCAATGGGAAATATGCCGCCACCTATTGCGAGGGAAGGAATCTCTCTGGCGAGAGAAAAAACCAAAGGCAAATTCGGCGTAGGCTTGATCGGTCTGGAGATAAACCGAAGGAATTATGAACCGCATCTGGAGATCATGGCCGAGAATCCTCCACCCTACGCAATCCTCGCTGCAGGGAGCGTCGATCTTGCCAAGCGCATTGAAGCAATCGGAACCCGCTGCTATCTGCATTGCCCCTCTCCTGCAATTCTGTCGGAAGGCTTAAAAGCGGGATTGAGGCGTTTCGTGTTTGAAGGCTGCGAATCTGGCGGCCACATAGGAACGTTCGACAGCCTGAGCCTCTGGAGCGCCAATCTAAACGAGCTGGAAGCCGCAGCTACAGCAGGTATTCTCTTGAGCGAAGTGACTGTTCTCCTGGCTGGGGGAATCGGTTCGGGAAGGGCTTCGGCTTTTGTCGCCGGAATGGTCGCGGATCTCGTGGAAAAGGGCCTCAACGTTGGGCTTCAGATGGGGACCGCATATTTGACGACAAAAGAAGCCGTCTCCACATGCGCGATTACACAAACTTACCAGGATTTGATTTTCAAGAGTCAGAAGACCGCCGTGGTCGGTCGCACAGTAAACATCAGGGCAAGAGCAGCCAACTCGCCCATGGCCGCACAGATGTTGTTCCGGGAACATGAACGCATCAGGAATGGTGTGGGACTGACCGAACGAAAGGAACAATACGAAAAGGATAATCTCGGAGCGCTTCGCCTTGCATCCAAAGGCTGCGCAATCGACCCGGAAACCGCTACCTGGGATTGTCCTGTTTTCTGCGATTTGACGCCGGAAGAGCAGCTTGACCGCGGTTTGTACCTCATGGGACAAGTCGTTTCCGTCCTCGATCAAAAACAGACCATCGCAGAATTTCATGCCGAAATCGTCGAAAACGGCCGCAGAATTTTCGAGAAAGCGTCTCAAACCAAAAAACAGCTTGATGCGCCTGAAGAAGAGGTCTTAGTGCAGAATATTGAAGTGACGGTAGAACGAGAACCCATTGCAGTAGTCGGCATCGGTCTCAGATTCCCGGGTGCAGCCAACCCTGACTCCTTCTGGGAAAACATAAAAACCAAGAGAAACGGCATTGTGGATGTTCCGAGCGATCGGTGGGGAGATCCGAATCTCTATTACGATCCGGACCCTAAAGCTCCGGACAAGACTTATTCCCGGATTGGCGGGTTTGTTACGGATTTTCAATTCGATCCATTGAAGTACCGCATTCCTCCTGCAGTGGCTGCTCTCATGGATCGGACTCAGCAGTTGGCCGTTGCCTGCACGGGAGATGCTCTTACCGATGCACGGCTGACCCCCGAACAGCTCAAAGGTCGGCGCGTGGGAATAGTCCTTGGCAATAGCATGGGAGGCCAGAAAACAGATCTTTATGCCGAACGGGTGTCATTCCCGCGAGCACTGGCATGCCTTGAAGAATCGTTCGATCGCTTAGGCCTCGATCCCAATGCCAAGCAGCAATTGATGGAAGATTTCAAATCCAAGTACCTTGGCGCGCTTCCGCCCATTACAGAAGACTCGCTTCCCGGTGAGCTTGCCAACGTTATTTCCGGGCGGGTCGCAAACGTTTTTAATCTCGAAGGCCCCAACTTCACCGTGGACGCAGCGTGTGCGTCTTCTATGGCAGCGATGATGAACGCGGTTTCAGCTTTACGGGATGAATCTGTGGATCTCGCAATAGCTGGTGGAGTGGATGCGGCCATGCACCCGTCTTCTTTCGTGAAATTCTCCAAAGTCGGCGCTCTTTCACCGGACGGCAGCAGGCCCTTCGACGTGGGGGCAAACGGATTCGTCATGGGCGAGGGCGCGGGGATCATGGTCCTGAAACGGCTCTCGGACGCAGTGCGAGACAGGGATCGCATTTACGGAGTCATCCTTTCCGTAGGGTCATCATCCGACGGCAGAGGCAAAGGAATTACTGCACCCAATGCAGCCGGACAAGAGCGTGCGCTTAAAGCATGCCTCGAATCGGGCGGAATCGATCCCCGGAGCATAAGTCTTATCGAAGCACACGGAACCTCAACGCCGGTGGGAGACGCCACGGAATTGAAGGTTCTGGATGCTTTCTTCAGATCGTCAGGTCAGCCACTGGCTTCCTTGGGTGTGGGTTCGGTAAAATCCCAGATCGGGCATCTGAAAGCCGCGGCAGGTTCCGCCGGTGTAATCAAGGCAATCCTGAGCGTTTATCACAAAACGCTTCCTCCAACGGCCAACGTCCGAAATCCCAATCCGTGCATAGACTGGGATTCTTCACCGCTGTTCCTGGTTAACGAGCCGAAGCCGTGGGAACCGGAAAATGGATATCCGAGACGGGCGGGAGTCAGTGCTTTCGGGTTTGGGGGGACAAACTTTCATGTGGTCGTGCAGGAACATGTCCCCGAACTCCGGGTTGTTTCCGGAAGAAAGTCGGTCGCCGCACCAGTGACTCCTCCACTGCCGAACTGGCCTAAGCCCCCTCAGATGGAAGTACAGGGGAACGCATGGGTGATTGGTGGCGACAATCCTGCCGACATGACGGAGGAGATCTCGGCTCTGTTGAAACAGTTGACCCGGGAAAACAGTCTTGACGTGCTCACTAATCTCAGGGCGAAAGCTGCTGCAAACAAAATTCGGTGCGGATTCGCAGCTCACAATTTCGATACGGCAATCCAGAAATTGGAGTTGATCAGAGAGGGAATAACTGACCCTGCCAAGAGATCGTTCTTTCCGGCGCGAGGCATTCACTATGCAGAAGCCGGAAATGCCAGATCGAAGAGTGGTATTGCTTTCATCTTCCCCGGCCAGGGGTCGCAGTATCCGTACATGATGCGCGATCTTGCCGAGCGTTTTCCCATAGTTGCGGCGACATTCAGCGAAGCTGACAGGATATTGACTTCCTTCGGTTTGCCGGGGGTCACGGAAACCGTTTTTCCCTCACTCCAAAGTGGATCGCCTCAGGAGTTGGGGGATGCCATGAAGGACACTCAGCTCCTTCAGCCGATGATCTTGACAGCGAACACGGCAATATTCCGGCTTCTCGGCGAAATGGGGATTCATCCTGCAGCCGTTGCCGGACACTCTCTCGGTGAGTATGCCGCGTGTGTTGCTGCCGGTGTTTTCTCGTTTGAAGATGCGTTGCAGGCGGTTGCAGTCAGAGGTCGCGAAATGGCACGTGTCAGTATCGCAGACCCGGGACTCATGATGAGCATTCCCGCTGACGCGAGATTGGTGGAAGAAGTGCTGGCCGAAGTCGACGGATACGTTGTGGCTGCAAACAAGAATTCGCCCAAGCAAACAGTGATTTCCGGCGAAACGGCCGCTGTCAAGAAAGCAGGAGAGCTTTTCAAAGCTCGTGGTCTGGAAGGAATCCTCGTCCCGGTTTCCGCGGCATTTCATTCCGGAGTTGTCGCTCCCGCACGAGAGCCGTTCATGAAAACTCTGGAACGATTAACTGTCAATCCGCCCAATATTCCCGTTTTGTCCAATGTTACCGGAGACTATTACCCCGTAGGACCCGCAGCGCCGACAAAGATCTTGGATCTTCTTGGCAAACAGTTCGCAGCCCCGGTCGAATGGGTGAAATCGCTACGAAAGCTCTACAGCGAAGGAATCCGGATATTCCTTGAATGCGGACCCAAACGGGTCATGACCAACCTGACGCTGGATACCTTATCCGCGGACGTCCTCGCTCTCCCCACCAATCATCCCAAAAAGGGCGGGATCGGTCAGTTGATGGAAACTCTTGCAGCATTGGCCGCAGAGGGCATTCCGGTGGATTTCGATGCAGGCGAAAAACCGAAACAGCAAAAGTCAGCTCGACCGGTTAAAGCCGAATTGAGAGTGGTCGATGCTCCCCAGGTGTCTCCAAGCCCAGCCCCGGTTGTACAATCTGCTCCTGAGCTTCTGACGGATCTCCTTGACGCGGAAATCCGGGAAATCGCAACGAAGAAGGAGTTCCGTAGGTACCTGGAAATTCAGGGCGAACCTATTCGGGCTCTCATCAAAACCGGTTTCAAATCGTTCGTGGAAAACGTGCTCCCTATGGAGAGGACAGTCAAGACCGTCCAATCCGAAGGAATGAATTTCGCTCCTGCTGTGGTGAGTGGAATAGCCGCGGGTCTGCCGAGTGACGTGCGATTCCCCTTCGACAGAGAAACCCTCGACGATCTGATTCTGGGAAGAAACTTCATTAAAAAAGTAACGGATCACAATCGTAGGCTCATGCTGGAGAAGAATGTCGAACGCCTTGTTAAAGGCCCATTGGGAGAAGCGGAACTGCAGGTTGTGGACGATTTGTCCGGCGTGATTCAGTTGGCGGGATTCTTCAGCGAAAATGATGCCATTGACGAATACGGTTTGGACGAACGTCTTGTCAGAGCTATGGACGTGACCACCAGACTTGCCGTAGCAGCCGGGATAGAGGCGCTCAGGGATGCAGGCATTCCTCTCATGCGACAGGTGAGAATCACAAGCACCGGAGCGGAGTTGCCGGACTCCTGGGCTTTACCGCCGGATTTGCGTGCGGAAACGGGAATCATCTTCGCTTCGGCCTTTCCGGGCATGGCCTCCCTTGTGGATGAAGTGACCAGGGAAACGGCTGCCAGATTCGGATCGGGAGCCAAGAACCGTCTTATTGACTTCTATACGGGCCTGATTCAGCGTGTTGCGGACGACAGCGAGCGCGAGCGTATCACCCGCTGGTTTGCCGATGAGTTCGCTCAGATGAGTCCTGCCGATTCCCGGGAGCATCTGTACACGTTCAACAGGGATTTCCTCCTCCGTGTCATGAGCATGGCTCAAGGCCAATTGGCTCAGTTGATAAAAGCCCAGGGACCGAATACTCACGTGGATGCCGCGTGTGCAGGAACTACTCAGGCTGTAGTGCTTGCAAGGGACTGGATCAGAACCGGTCAGGCAAAACGGGTCATCATCATTGCTGCAGACGATGTTGCGGGCAAATCCTTGTTCCCGTGGATCGGCAGCGGTTTTCTCGCCATGGGAGCAGCAACGACCAATGGAAACATAAGTGAAGCCGCCCTGCCCTTTGACGATCGCAGAAACGGTTTGATACTCGGGTCTGCTGCAGTGGGAATCGTGCTGGAAAATGGAGACATGGTCAAGAAACGCGGCATGGAGCCAATAGCTTCCGTCGAAGCTGCTGTGACGGCAAACAGTGGTTTCCACGGTACTCGCCTGGATGTCGAGCACATTTCCACGGTCATGGAAAAGATGATTGCCAAATGGGAGGAACAAACCGGGATTTCACGAGAAAACCTTGCGTCCGACATGTTTTTCATGTCTCACGAAACGTATTCCCCCAAACGAGGCGGCAGTTCTGCAGCGGAAATCAAAGCTCTGAGGAATACTTTCGGCGATCTGGCCAGGAAAATCCCAATAACCAATACAAAGGGATTCACAGGACATACCATGGGTGTGGGTGTCGAAGACGTGGTGGCGCTCAGATGTCTTCAGAAAGGGCTTTTGCCACCGATCCCCAATCTGAGACATCCGGACCCGGATTTTGCGGATATGACCTTGAGCAGGGGCGGATCGTGTAATGCAACGTACGCCTTGCGGCTGGCAGCCGGATTCGGTTCGCAAATCGTCATGGCGCTATACAAATCTCTATGTCGCGATGAGAACCGCATTTCGGACCTCAATTCACACCGAGACTGGTTGAAAGAGATGACCGGATACGCTGACCCGGTTATATCGGTCGAAAGCAGAACACTCAAAGTGACGGAGCGATCGGTTGAGAAAATAGCTGCTATTCCGAGTGTGGAACCTGCACGGGCTGTTGCCGCATCGGAACCCTCTTCAAAGCCTGCGGAAACGTCTCTGCCGTCTGAAGCGATACGTTCCCGTATTCTCTCACTCCTTTCGGAAAAGACAGGATATCCCGCGGAAATGCTCGATACCGCTCTCGATCTTGAAGCGGATCTCGGGATCGATACGGTAAAGCAGGCGGAGTTCATCTCTGAAGTGAGAGAAGCATTTGATATCCCTCGAATTGACGGTCTCAAGATAGCGGAATTCCCGACAATCGAGCATATCATCAACTTTGTGCACGAGCACACGATGAAGGACGGAGAAGAACCGGTTCAGGAGACCACATCTGTAGATACCAACTCAATACGAGAGAAAGTATTGTCGTTGCTCTCCGCGAAGACCGGTTATCCCGCGGACATGTTGGATACCGAGCTGGATTTGGAAGCCGATCTGGGGATCGATACGGTAAAGCAGGCGGAGTTCATTTCCGAAGTGCGGGACGCATTCAATATTCCTCGTATTGAAGGATTGAAGATAGCTGATTTTCCCACAATAAATCACATTATCGGATTTGTAGCGGAGAAGTCTCAGTCCGCCCTCCCACAGGTGCTATCGAAGCCTTTGGATGACAGCTCAGAAGACGTTCTTTCATCCGGGGGAGAAATCCATATGTTCGAGACCCGCCTTGTTGCCCTGGGCAATGTCCGGACGAGAACAGCTCCTCTGGCGGATGAAGTGATCGTTGTCGGAGGACCGGAAGATTTCTCGACGAGAATCGTTGAAGCTATGAAATCCCAGGGATACGGCGCAATCACCAGATGGACCGATGTGACTTCCCTGGAGCAATTTTCGGGAAAGAAGATCGGAATTATCGATCTTCAAGCGCTGAGACCGAATGACGCTTCCATGAGAGATAGCTTCGCTTTATTTCTCGCAAGCGCTACGGCTTTTGAAAACGGCCCCGCATTTTTCATATCGGTGGTATCAGAGGACGGAGCATACGGCTTCAATCAGCCTTCCGACCTGGGGTATGTCGCGGGAGCAGTTGCTGGAGCGGCCAAGTCTTTTGCCAAAGAGTACCCTGATTCTCTCGTCAGAGTTCTGGATGTGCATCCGGAACTCCCGCCAGAAAAGGTCTCCGAGCAGGTCGTACGCAGCATCACGCACGATTTCCCTGTCGAAATCGGGATTGACGATAAGGGAAGCGTATATGCAATCCGCTGTGTCCCTGCCGAAGCAGTGTCTGGAGATTCCGGAATTAGATCGGGCGATGTGATCCTGGTAAGCGGCGGAGCAAAAGGGATAACCGCTGAATGCCTCCGGGTTTTGGCTGAGGGAAATGCATCTACCGTAGTGATACTCGGGCGCACGGAACTCTCCGGGAGAAGCGGCCAACTGGCGGAATTCAGCCCGGATCGTTGGCAGGAGGAGAAGAGCAAGATCGTGGAGAGACTGAAACGCACTCAGACCGCGGTAACTCCGGTCATGGTGGAACGCGAACTGTCTCGATTGCAGGGAGAGGCGGAGGTATTCCGCACGATCTCAAGTCTGAAAAAAGCCGGCGCAGAAGTGATCTACCGCGCGCTGGATATCCGAGATGCCGAAGCTGTTGACGCGGCAATCCAGAATGTTGCCGACACCTGCGGTCGGGTGGACGTCGTGATCCATGCAGCGGGAATAGACAATAGCCGGGCGCTCCGCAGCAAGACTCTGGAGCAGATCGAGACAGTCGTAGCGGTCAAGATTCAGGGAATGAAGAATATTTTGGAATCGTTGAACCGTCATGAAATGCCGCCCCGACGAATCGTGGGGTTTGGCAGTGTTTCCGGAAGATTCGGAAACCTCGCACAGCTCGATTATTCAGCAGGAAATAACGGACTGGCGCATCTACTCAGGAAAGCGGATCGGGATCTGGATGCAAAAGTATCCATCATTGATTGGGCACCCTGGTCGGAAATCGGCATGGCGACGAGAGGGAGCGTCCAGAAAACCCTGGAAGCTGCCGGAATCGATTTTATTCCTCCTCGGAGAGGTGTGGAACTCCTCATTCAGGAACTCGGCAGAAGCTCTGGCTCTTGTGAGGTGGTTGCTGCAGGAAGATTCGGACCGTTTGCGCCTGACGCATTCGGACAGCAGGATGAGGCTTCACTCGAAGAACGGACCTTTGCCGGTCAACAAGGCACAGTGGTTCATTCCGTACCGGGTGAATACTTGAAGGCCACGGTCCAATTGCACCCCGCACATCCGCTCCTGGATCACCACAGGATCAACAGGGCTGCAGTTGTGCCCGGGGTCGGCGGCATGGAAATAATGCGGACAGCAGCCGGTCTTGGCAATGACATCCCCGTGCTCATGGAAAACGTAAAGTTTCACAGTCCGATAAAGGTTTTCAAACAGGACCCATTCGAAGCTGAAGTGGAAGCACGCAAGATTGAGGATTCCGAGACGGGTTCAAATAGTTTCCACACCAGAATCAGTTCGTGGTTCATAGATCCACGAGGCAGAAAGATCGGTGCAGAAAGACTGCATCATGAAAGTACGATCCGCCTCGCACCGGATCGAAAGCCGTCCGCGGTAAAGTCGGAATTCTGGCCGGAGTCCATTTGGGTTCCGAGGGAGGTCATTTATGAGTCCTTTTTCCATGGGCCTGCGTTTATGCTCCTTGAATACGTTCAGATCGAATCGCAGGGTGGAGGAATACGATTCCGGTACAGGGACACGCCCGAGGTAGATTCCATGTTCACGGACCGGGTTCCTGCAGCGATGGAAGCCGTGTTTCAGGGCGGTGCGGCATTCGGCCAGGAAACTCGCGGAATAATGGCGCTCCCCATCGGAATAGCTGAAGTAACCTTCTTCCATGCCGGAGCCATGCCGAAAGACGGAGAGCTTCACTGTGTGAAAGTTTCTCAGGACGGACCGGAAGGACGAACGGTCTTCACATTCAATGGGTTCGTTCGGGACACAGAAGGCAGGGTCATGATTGAATTCACCGGCGTGCAGATGATGGAAGCGGAAGCCAGGGAAAGTTTTCCCGCTCACGTGTTCGAGTGCATGGAGTCTGTGAAGGAAATCGCCGCAAAAGTAGACGATACAGATTCTCTGGCCGACAAATTCCTGCAGCCTGAAGAAGCTGAAGAATTGGGCCGGAAAGCAACACCGAAACGGGCAGCAGAATGGCTGGCGGGAAGAATCGCCATGAAACGTGTCGTTCGGAAGATTGCAGGACTCTCATCCCAGGCTTTTCCGGACGAACGAGAAATCCGAATTGCTCAGGATGCTCAGGGCAAACCGTTTGCTCAAATCGACACCATGCCCGATGACAGGATTTGCGATCTGTCGCTGTCCCATTCCAATGGACTCGCTATGGCTGCCGCGGTTTTGCCGAACGTGTTCGGAGGAATCGGAATAGATGTCGAGAAAATAGAAGAACGCACCGACTCCTGGGTGGAGGATTACTTCACGGAAGAGGAAATCAGATCTGCAGGCAACTCCGATTCTCGCTGGCTGGATCTGACGAAAATGTGGTCGCTGAAAGAAGCTACCCTGAAAGCTATGGGAACAGGCCTCAGATTCGACCTTCGCGATATAGCCGTCACTCGAATGGACGAATACGGGTCAGCGACTTTGGAATTCCGCAACGAAGCTTTGAGCTGCTTTGAAACCGGTTTTGGGGGGGAAGTCATCGCCAAAGTGGAAGAGCAAGGAAATCTCGTGGTAGCTAGGGTGCTGATTCGTTGATGGTGCTGAGAAAATCAGGGGAGATTCCTGTAAACTCGTGTCTCGCGGGGCTCCCCGAACCCCACATCAAGTCCTTGAGTAAGGACGTGATGAGCGCAGCGAATCGCATCGGTTGAAGAAAGATCACTAATACTATTTCGCAATTATGCATATGAAATAGCGAAGGCTGGGGTGTTCTGAGCGGAGTGATTAGACGGCTTTGCGTCGTCCGGAGCGAAGGATACTCCAGCCTCCCGTATGAAAAGAAAAGCGAATCTGTATAACGATGCGGTCCCGATGGTCATTGCATCCTACAGACTCGAAGTATGGCAAATGCCACAATTAATGTCCGATCGGTTATTATAGTCATTGCCAAAAGAGATGACCGAAACTCAGTGCAGATGTTAGTCGAAAAATCCCTCTTGCCCCCCCTTAATAAGGGGGAGTTAAGATGTTGCCTTTTACCCCCCTTTCGTAAAGGGGGGTTGGGGGGATTTGAATCGGACAAAACTTTTGGCAGACACTATAAGAACATTGGCGGGTGTCGGCCTCCGGGTCGGTACATCTTCTGCGGTGATTAGAGCATATATTCTCTGCATATTTTGCGGAGAATGATCTGGACTTTGCGACGAATAGTGCTTATAATCTCCGCAAGAGGTGCGGCTATTATTATGAGATATATCCACGAGCGGGCTGAGTGGCCTAAATTTCAATGGAATAAAGAGGCGTTAGCCGATCAATTGGCTGCTGTCCGGCATCGGCAAGGGCGACTAATCGGACGAATGGAAAGCCTTGGCTTTTCTTTGCGGGACGAAGCCATCCTTCAAACCCTTACCTGGGATGTACTCACATCCAGCGAAATTGAAGGTGAAATTCTCGATCCGGTTCAGGTGCGTTCCTCAATTGCGCGGCGTTTGGGTTTGGATGCCGCCGGTCTGGTGCCGGTGGATCGGGATATCGAGGGCGTTGTCGAGATGATGCTCGATGCGATTCAGAAATTCGATGAACCTTTGACCGACGAACGCCTGTTCGGCTGGCATGCTTCGCTGTTTCCAACAGGGCGGAGTGGCATGATGCGCATCCGAGTCGGGGCATGGCGGGATGACAGCGCCGGACCTATGCAAGTTGTTACCGGTCCTATTGGCAGGGAAAAAGTTCACTATCAGGCTCCCGATGCTGGACGTCTCGACCGTGAAATGAAACGCTTTCTTGCATGGTTCAACGCCGAGCAAAAGATCGATCCGGTTCTGAAATCAGGTATTGCGCATTTGTGGTTTGTGTCGATCCACCCATTTGACGACGGGAACGGCCGCATCGCGCGGGCCATTGCAGATATGGTTTTGGCGCAATCCGAGGGGAGTTCGCAGCGCTTCTATAGCATGTCAGCGCAGATCCGGCAGGAACGAAACGTCTATTATAAGGAACTGGAAGCAGTACAGAAAGGAGATCTTAATATCACGGAATGGTTGCGCTGGTATCTGGACTGTCTGGATCGTGCTATCGAAAGAGCCGAGGAGATCCTGGCCGACGTCCTCAAAAAAGCGCGCTTCTGGGAGCGCCATTCTAACGTGACGTTCAATCAGCGGCAGAAAGATATTCTCATGCGCCTGTTAGAAGGCTTCAAAGGCAAGCTGAACACCTCGAAATATGCCAACATTGAGAAATGTTCTCAGGATACGGCTTTGCGTGACATCACAGAGCTTCTTGAGTTGGGCATTCTGCAAAAAGATACCGGTGGAGGCCGGAGCACGAGTTATTCGCTAGTAGATCTCTGAATGTAGAAGTTGGGGGGCACGCCGGAAAAGCCGATCTAGGCAGCGTAGATGCGGTGACCAACTCGAAAGATGCGGTTCGCTTCGCTCACCAGCATCCTGCATACTGAATCCGGACGACACTTTTCAGCGGAATTCGCATTCCAATTCTGCGACTACTCGTCGAGCATGTTCGCGTACGTTTTTGCTCCGATCCCGAATCAGAGGTCTTACGGCCTCCAATGCAGGCCTGTACCGAAGGAAACCCATTACAAATACGCCTGTACTTCGCACCGATTCGTCCGGATCACTCAGCACTCTCATGACTTTCTGAGCCGCTTGCTCGCTCCCAATGTAACTCAAGGCCATGGCTGCAGTCTTTCGTATCCGCGGATCCTTGTGATCGAGCAATGCACAAAGTCTTGAAAAGATCTCCTCTCGAGTCTGTTCGGATGATGACTTGTGCTTGGCAATAGCTGCCACTGCACTTGCCGCCGGACGCCAGATCAAAACGTCCGGATGATCGAATCTCTCAATGAGAGAATCTAATGCCCGAGGATCGCCTTTGCACCCCAGACCGTACATGGCTCTCCTGGCCGATTCAGGGTCTTCGAGTTCCGCAAGGAGTTCCTCAAAGGAACGGCTGGCCAACTCACGGTCCTGCGCCAAAGATTCTTCAGGCGTTACGTCCGATCCCCATCTCAGTTTGTCGGATGGTACGAGTGCGCAATTGGTCAGTTGCCGATCCATTATGAACTCTTTGACCCGCTCAGTAACCAAAAGGAATTTGGGATATCCATTGATTGTGAAGAAATCTGAGCCGTCCCAGTTGGTTTCGTCAACGATGATCCCATTGCGATAAGAGGTGTAGCCACTGTGCACGACACCGGAACTATCTTCATATTGATAAGGAGCTATCCCGGATTCAGGCGCGGCATCTCCTCCCTTGCCTCTGATCAACAGTTCCCATAGCTGGGGAATGGGCGCTTCTTCTCTATGCTTCTTCTTGAGACCCTTGACTTTTTCAATTATAACCGGACGAGTTTCATAACCCGTAAAATTCGCTTCCTTGAAAAGCGCCAATGTCTTATCCGGAACAATGCACTCGCTGTACCATGTCCATACGAAATCACCTATCTTGGATGTTGGAAGCACAATGGCCAGATCTTTTTTCGGGTACCCATGTGGCGAATACATGCGACCGGTAGCGAATCCGGCTGCAATCGCGGGCCATTCTGCTCTGCCAAAGGTTCTCTCCCATGCCGATCGCCCATAAATTTGATGGGGCTTATCCGGACCCGGGGACCTTAGATGATAGAATTGTTTATTCATTTAATTCCATACCTTCTTTTCATATCTTCCAATTTCGCGACAGCGTAAGAGGATGAGCAGACCTATTTGAGATATCAACTTGTTATCCAAATTTCTTGAAAACATTATCAAATCTTACTGCTAGCGAATCACTACTATGACTGGCTTTTCTTGCTGAATCCTTCGCTAATCAACTGCTCCAATCTTGAGTTCAAGGGTCGATTGTCGAAACGTGCGTGCCGACGAATAGCATCTCTATATTCAATAAAATGTGATTCGAAATCATCGAGTACTGCATGCGTGGGCTCCTTACCGGTCCAGCATCTGCCCAGTCCCATTTTCTCGACAAAATGAGCGTTCAGGAATTGTTCGTAAGCCATCCCAACCGGAATACATAGTAACGGCTTGCCGAAATAGAGCGATTCACTGATCAGCGCATGCCCTCCGGTCGCAATGATGTAGCGGCACGATGCAATATCTTCCAGAAATCCGTGCACCGAATGTGGCTTGAACACGATATTCTTTGCAGCATTACGAGGCTCCATTCCGTAGATGTGGAAGATGCTTTTCTTTTCGGATAAGAGCGGTAAGAGGTTATTGAAGGTGTTGCTCCTCACGTACACCACAACATGCTCGCCTTCTGTCGCACTGTGCTCGAAAACGGCTTTTCTCAGTATGGGTGGGAACAACTCCACAGTGTCCGGATTTTTCGGAGGCGGCATAAAGAAAGAGATAATGAAGTAACGTGTTGCATTGCTGTACAGGTAACGCACCGCGGAACAGGTAAAAAACCGGTTCAGAAGCTGCTCTCTCGGAACTTCATAGCTGCAATGGGTCAGCACGTGCTGATGATCGAGGCTGACACACCGGCGTCCTAGATTTTTCGCTGCCAACGGAGTGAAGTATTCGTAATCCGTGATAATGAGGTCCGGGTCAAGCTCGCGGATTATTGATGCAACCCTCCGAACGACAGGGGAACTTCTTGCAAACACTTGCAGCGCGTTCTTGGCTGTCCCTACGAGGTCGACTTGAGTGCCTCGGTACAAGGTTCCGGCCATGGGCACGTCTTCCACTCTATACCCGAGTTTTGTCACCGTGTGGACCGATCCTCCTCCGAGAAACAGGAATTCATGGTCCGGCAGAGACTGAGCGACTGCAAGCGACCGGCTCACGTGTCCCTGAGCATCACCCATGACGCCATACAAAATACGACCCATTCGGGGAACAGCCTTTCATGATTTGGGGAATTGACTGTATCAGAAACGCATGACGGTCATCAAGAAAATGGGGAACTCACAAGAGGGGCAAAAGGGAGGAAAATGTCCCGCTTATGGCGCTCGGCTGTCTCTGATTTCGGAAATTTCCGGCGCACCTTCCCTATATGCGGGTCTAGCCGGTTCCCCTGCGGGATAATCTTTCTTGCGGAGACGAACAATTGTTGGCTCCTCTGCGGAATCTCTCACATGATCGATGTCGCTCTTGGATCTCACTTCAGCCGACTTGCTTTCTTCCGGAATCCAATTCCTCACGTGGCTGAGAAATGCGAAAGACGGAAGCGGCAAAAGAAACGTCACGCCAAAATAGAATGCGTATCCCAGCGCATCTGTCGCAAATCCGCTGAATGTGCCTGCGGCGATTCCCGTTACCCGAAAGATCGCAGAAAGCAATGCATACTGAGTTGCAGAAAACTCCCTGTTGCAGATGCTCATGAGGAAAGCCAGAAAAGCGGCAGTTCCGAGACCGCTGCAAAAAGATTCGGCAAGTGAGGCAAAATAGACCCCGATGTGGCCCGTCACCGGGTACGCGGCAACAAATGCATACGCAAAATGACTGAAGCACTGGGCCAATCCGAAGATCCACAATCCTCGATAGATCCCATGCCTGTTCATCAGCATGCCGCCCGCAAGTCCCCCTGAGATGGCTGCAAATACTCCAAGGGTTCCGGTGATGAGCCCGATTTCTTCCGTTGTAAGTCCGCGATCCAACCAGAATGGCCGGACGATCGGCCCCATGGCCAGATCTCCCAGTTTGTAGAAAAGGATAAAGAGAATCACCGGAACTACGCCGGCTCGGGCAAACAAGTCCTTAAAGGGGGCCTTGAGCGATGCGGCAGAAAACGGAGAACGTCTTACGTCCACATGCGGGAGCCCGAGTGAAATCAGACCGGAAATACAGAGTATTGCTGCAGTGGCCATGAAAGCGGTCGTCCATCCCAGCCAGCCCCCCAGGGCAACAAAGAGTCCGCCTGAAACGATCAATGCCACACGATATGCCGCTTGCCTGAAGCCGTTAGCCACACCCATCTCGCGAGTGTCCAGCAGCTCGATAGAGTATGCATCTATCGCAATGTCCTGGGTTGCGGACATGATCGCCAGGGATGCAATGATCGCCCAGAGCATGATATTGGGAGACTCAGGGTCGAGAGCGACAAGCGTGCACATCAAACCGGCAAGTATGAGCTGCGAACCGGCAATCCATCTGCGGCGGCTTCCCAGAAAGTCCACAGCGGGGGCCCAAAGAAATTTCAGAGCGTAGGGCAGACTTACCAGACTCAGCATTCCCATTGATGCAAGAGACATTCCGTGCAGGCGGAGATACACAGGTAGAGTTTGTTCGATGATTCCAAACGGGAAGCCCTCGGCAAAGTACAAAAACGAAATGAGGACGAGCTTTTTGTCGAGGTTCACGATGTCTCCTGCCGGACCTTTGGGATCGAAGCAGTATGTTGAGGGCGAATAATACAATAATTTCAGAAAAATGGAAGCATTTTTTACAAGTTGTCAGATTATTTGTATTCTGGAATTTGGTTAACACACCAGGATAATACAACAACGTTGGACACACGAGCACATCCAAAAATCTCTTCATCCCTTATTGCGTTATCTTGGCAAGGTATACAATATTCACATAAACTCCAAGTCAGGAGCCCGCCCCAGAGACGGTTGCCAAGTAACCAAAGTTAATATGTAGCTCTCCATTCAGTAAGAATTGAGATTTTTCGCGTATCGAGCTATGAGTACATCATTCGGGGTACGCGTTTTCAGAAAAAAAAGATGCGCAGAGAACTCTGAATGATTTTCGATGTCGAAACAATGAAGTACGTATCGTTTTTCATGCGATTATCAGATTCAGAAAAAAGGAGGTAATTCATGCCATATCGGGCGCTCGTTATCGGCCTATTTGTTTTCTTGCTCCTTTTTTCCGGTCTTCCGGCCAACGCTGCAGAAACAAAGAAGGCAGCAGCGTCTCGGCCTGGGGCGTCCGTTCTTCCTCAAACCAAATCCGGTGACTTGTATGCTCTCGTAGTGGGAATTTCAAAGTACAAGGACCCCCGGGTTCCCAGACTCGACCTGTCAGACAAAGACGCGAAAGAATTTGGTGATTTTCTTACTACTCAGCAAGGAATATTCAGAAATACGAACGTGACATTTCTCATGAATGAGAAAGCCACTAAATCCGAAGTAGAAAAATATCTCTATTACGCGCTTCCCAAGGCATCGAAGGACGATACGGTAATCCTTTTTTTCAGCGGTCATGGCGGGTTCGACCCACTTCGCCCGAATGATTTCCTCTTCTTGCCTCACGATGCAGAACCCGATTATCTGGGCACCACTTCCGTTAAAATGAGCGGCCTGGATTTTCTCAAAGGCTTGAATGCGGAGCGGGTGCTCATCATTGCCGACGCGTGTTATGCGGGGGGCTTCTCTCAGATGAAGGCAAAGGCCTTGAGCCCTTCCCTCGAATTATTTCTGCAGGAAGCAAAGAGTTCATCCGGTAGAGCGATTATTACTTCCGCAAGAAGCGGCGAGCTTTCCTGGGAATCGCCCGATTTCAAGAACAGCATTTTCACCCACAGTTTTCTCGAAGGGTTGAAGGGCAAAGCAGATAAGGACCACGACGGACTCGTTACCCTCAATGAAGCGTACGAGTACGCTTATTCCGTAACCAAAAAGAAGACCGAAGGTCGCCAACACCCACAATTTGAAGGCAAAGTGGTTGGAGCTTTCCCTTTGTCCTTTGTTGGACCGCGAGTTCCTGTTGCGGAATTGAAAAAACGTTTGTTCAAATCGGCCGAGACGGGAAACCTCGAAAAACTGCAGGATATGATGGGCCAGATAGCAGACGTGGATGTCCGGGACGAACGGAACGCAACCCCTTTGATCTCCGCTTCAGCTCATGGCCAGTCTGAGGCCGTAAAGTTATTGTTGGCGAAGGGTGCTGACGTCAATGCGGTTTTTCAGGAGGGAGCGACTGCGCTTTCCAGCGCATGCAAAGCCGGTCATGAGCACGTTGTGCCGCTTCTCCTGGAACACGGCGCAGATGTGAACCAGAAAAATAGTGAAGGTTACACTCCTCTTGCGTTTGCTGCAGAACGCGGGCACGCGAGAATAGCAGAACTGCTTCTGGAAAAAAATGCAAACGTGAGAGCCAGGACAAATGCAGGCGACACGGCACTCAGCCTTGCTGCAGGAGCCGGACGTTTGGATCTGGTAAAGCTCCTCGTGGATTGGGGTGCTGACATTAATTCCGCGGATTTGGAATCTGCGACTCCTTTGATCAAAGCCGCCCGGGCAGGACACCTGGATATAATCAAGTATCTCCTGGCAAAAGGAGCCGATGTACTCGTTTCCGGAAAAGGGGCACCCGAGCGCAGCCTTATCATGGCTGTCTTGAGCGGCAACCTTGAGGAAACCAATCGGGCCTTGTCCGGGATGATCGATGCAAATGCTCAGACTGAGTCAAAAGACTCTGCACTGATGTTTGCAGCAGGTTTGGGACATTCTGATACAGTGAGACTGCTCATCTCCAAGGGAGCCATCATCAATCTGCGTGGCAGCAACGGATATACGGCACTAATGCGAGCAGCGGAAAACGGACACGCGGATGTCGTGAAAGTCCTTCTGGATGCGGGGGCGTTTCCAAATGCTCAGGCGGCAAACGGCAACACCGCATTGATACTTACGGTGGCAAAGGGCCGTATAGAGGCAGTCAAGGCTCTCTGCGAAAAAAAATCGGATGTGAACGTAGCGGGCAGCGAAGGGAATACGCCACTTATTGTAGCCGCCAGAAACGGTCATCGTGAAGTGGTGAGATATTTGATGTCAGCGGGTTCGGATAAGAATGCGAAAAACAGGGATGGCGACACTGCTTTGATTGCCGCTGCCGATGGGGGTCATGTGGAAATCGTGAAATTCCTCTTGACCAAAGGCGTGGAGATCAATGGAGCAAACAACCGCCAAAAAACTGCGCTGATGAAAGCGGTACAGAACGGGCATAAAGCGGTTGCCAAAATGCTCCTTGCCGAAGGAGCCGATATAGCAGCAGAGGACTGGGAAGGGAAGAGTGCGCTGACAGTTGCCTCAGAAGCGGGAAGACAGGATATGGTGGATTTGCTTTTGACGAAATAATTCTTGGATTATGCCCTTATGCTCCGCTAATTTGCCGGTTCTGCGTTGGGGGCCACTCGGTTCAAGACTGAAACTTCCTGAAGGGACAGACCATGAGTAGCTGCGGGTTTGCGAAACTGTCTCAAAATTCTCGAATGCACAACAAATCGTGCCACGATTCGACATCTTCGTAGGGGTAGGTCTAGTGCCTACCCTTATTTGGGCGGACACGAGGCCCGCCCCTACAATCAGGCCAGCGAGACCATGAGAGCTTCGTGCCACGATCTGGGATAAATTTCGACTTTTGAGACACTTTCTTGCTCCCGTGGATACAATTGGGATTCTATTCGTACAACTTGTATTTTCTATAAAAGAACGGTTTCAAAACCTTCAGCCCCAAAACCGATGCTACGGGTTTGATCCAGGAGGCCAACCTGCTCGATGTGCCCAGGCAGCGGCGGCAGTGAGGGTGCACGAGCTTGCCGGTCTTGAATCCTTCCATAATCTTCTCCAGCTCGGGAGAAGCGAGGATCTCAGACAAGTTCTTGTCGTTCAGGTTTCCAATGCCTGTTTTGCCGTCGAAATCTACGCAGCACAACACCACGTCACCAGTATACAGAATTGCGAAATGATCTCGCATTCCAAAGCAGTAGCCGCGGTTTGCCTCGATAAGATTGTTTTCGGCAAACGCATTTCCCCAGTCGGTAAGGACGTACGTTTCAATGAATATTTTCGGAGCGATCTCTATCACATTCCAACCGTGAATGCGGATCTTTCCTATATGTTTCTTGACGTTATTTGCCGTCGCCTCCAGCCCTAGACGCTCGTAGATGCGTTCGGTCCACTCGAGCACCGTCCTCTGCAGGGTTGCAGAATCCGGCATGAAATTCGGCACTCCGAGTTGCTTTCGCATCTTTCCGGCAAATCGGGTGGTCATCATGCGGATCTTGAAAATAGGCGGTGAAGGGCGTGTCGAACATGCAGCGAGAAGGGAAAGAAGGTTGTCCCTGTACTTTTCGAAATCCATCCGCGTACCGCGGGTTGCATGAAAGCTTTCCCTGTCCGGTGTTTGGAGCGAAATATCGATCTGGTACAGATCGCGACCTGCAATCTCCCGGATAGTGTCTGATTTGAGTAATGCTCCATTCGTAGTGAGTCCTACGGGGACATTTCTGGACGCTGCATGATCGAGGACCCGGAAGAATTCGGGGTGAAGCAGAGGCTCACCCATGACGTGAAACGTCACTTTTTCTGCGAGATCCAGTTCGGAAATCCGGTCCAGTGCGGAGCATGCCAGGGAAAAAGGCATGAATCCTCTTTTGCGCGTCATCAATCCATCGGGGCAAAAAATACAGGAGAAGTTGCACCTGTTGGTTAGCTCGATGTGGATACGTTGAAATTTCTTCGGCAAGTACGAAGGTAACGTGTTCATATGAATACTCAATGTGATGACAATCCGGATGTGGAGGTTGCCTGAATCAGCAAATACAAATTACACCTTTCGCGTTCATGTTGAAGTGCAGCTTAATTGCGGGGCACGGATAAAGTCAAGCAAACATCCGATGGGATTGACGGGCAGTAATTCCAAAAGGCCACACAGAATCCCGATCAGGCGAGCGTATCACACCGATTCGGTTTTTTTCATAATCTGGAAGGCTGGAGTATCCTTCGCTCCGGACGACGCAAAGCCGTCTAATCACTCCGCTCAGGACACTCCAGCCTTCGCTATTTTGTGTGCGTAACTGCAAAATGTATGAAACATCATGCACTACGTGGCGCAGGCAGGCTGAACAAGAAGGTCGATCCTTTCCCTAATTCGGACTCCACCCAAACGGTTCCGCCATGGCTTTCCACAATTTTTTTCACGATGGCAAGTCCTGTTCCTGTTCCAGGATATTCGTCGGCACTGAAAAGCCGCTGAAAAATGACGAAGATTCTTTCAAAATACTGCGGATCGATCCCGATGCCGTTATCTTGAACGGCAAACACGTATTCCGATCCCTGACGGAGAGCAGAGACATGGATCTTCGAGCGTTCTTCACATTGAAATTTTATCGCGTTTGATAAAAGGTTTTGAAAAACCTGAGTCAAAAGGACCGGATCGGCCTTTACATCAGGCAACGGTGTATAGGTAATTCTTGCGCCGCTCTCCCGGATGACTGTGTCCAAGTTCTCAATGGCAGTCGTGAGACTCGATTCTGAACTGATTACAACATCTTCTCTCTCGCTGCTCCGTATTTTTGTGTAATCCAGAAGTGAGTCGATCAGACGAACCAGTCGATGTGCACCTTCGACGGCATGTATCATCAGCATTTTTCCATCTTCACTGACTCGGTCTCGATCGTGTTTCTCAATCATCTGCAGACACGTGATAATATTTCGGAGCGGCTCTTTAAGATCGTGATACGATACGTACGTGAATTGCTCCAATTCTTGGTTGACCATTTCAAGCCTGCTAAGAGTTTCCTGCAGATTTTGCTCCGCTTTTTTCCGATCGGTGATATCGACAATGTTTCCCATGATCGCGGGCTCTGAATTATGCTCGATAGAGGAGACGTATACCTGCACCCATCTCACGTTTCCGGCTTTATCGTATACTCGAATCTCGGCCGGTTCGAGTTCTGCTCCTTGAAATAAAGAGTTTTTCTGCGCCATTGCCCATTCACGATCTTCTTCGACGAGAAATTGCCGGGGTTCTCGTCCGAGCACTTCTTCCCGGCTATAACCGTAGGTAGAAGCCAGTCGATCGTTCACGTAAACGAGTCTTTCATTTTGAAAGATGAAAATACCGGTCAGAGAATTGTCTGTTAGCAGACGGTACTGCTTTTCTCTCTGCTCAAGGACCTTTGCCATGTTCTCATGTGCGGCCCTTAATCTGAGTGTGGTAAGTCCATAGCTGAGATCTTCACTCAAACTCATCAAGAGACTTATTTCTTCTGCATCGTACGCTTCTTCCCGATCGGAGTATATGGTCAAAATCCCGATGATTTTCTTGTGCACGAATAAAGGAAGGCACGCGACAGACTTACATTTCTGAAAGAAGGGTAAGTCGTTCCAACATTGAGTTCCGGGATCGGACTGTATGTCTGTTACGACACAGTACTCACCTGAGCGAATGGCCTGCGCTATAGGCCCCTGCCCGTCCGGCCTTGATGGATCCCAACTCACATGAACAGACTGCAGGTGCTCCGATTCGCTACCCGACCATGCCACCGGCCTTACTTCCTTTCCTTCAATATCAAGGGCAAAACCGATCCATGCCATGTGGTATCCACCGGTATTTACAATGACATCACAGATTCCTTCGAGCAAAGAGGATTCGCTTGAAGCTCGGACGAGGAGTTCGTTGCACGCATTCACCATCCGTAGCGCACGATTGAGCCTTTGCAGCCGCAGTTCCGTGATCTTGCGGTCAGTGACGTCCGAAGCGGCTCCGATCCATTTGTAAGCAGTCCCCTCTTCATCTCGTAAGGCATTGCCTCGTCCCCACCAATATCTGTAGGATCCGTCTTTGTGAACTACCCGATATTCCTCAGAATAAGGTGTTCCTGCTTCGATGCTATTCCGTACCCCATCACGGACACGGTCAATGTCATCAGGATGAATCTTGCTGATCCACTGAGTAATATTTTCGAACTCTTCATCCGAATATCCCAGAGGAGGCGCTCCCGTACCAAAAGTCCGGACCGAGTCAGTTTTGAGATTCCATTCGTACACAAAATCTGACGCAAATTGGGCTGCAAGGCGAAAACGTTCTTCACTTTCACTCAACTGGAATTCCGCTATCTTGCGATCTGTTATTTCTGTCATCATGGGCAAATAGTAAAGCGGATTTCCCATGTAATCACGAATTAAACGGACGGACGAGTCAACCCAGATCATCTTTCCGTCTTTTCGAAAATAGCGCTTGTCGGCAGAGTAGCTTTCAATAACTCCCCGCTCCAGTTGCTTTATGCGTTCCAGGTCGGGTTCCACTTCACCGGGATGTGCCACTCCGCACATGCCTAATTTCGCAAATTCTCGTTCCGAGTATTGTGTCATTTTGCACAATGCTTCATTCACCCTCAGAACCCTCAGATCCATGGAAACCAACGCAGCTCCAATGGGAGCTTTGTCAAAGGTGCGACGGAAAAGCTCCTCACTTTCACGCAACCTTATTTCGGCAAGCCTTCGTTCCGTGATATCCCGTGCGACTCCTGCCACGTATTTCAGTATCTTATCCGAGTCTCGAACGGGAAACGACCTGTCTTCAATCCATCGGATGGTCCCATCAGGTCTAATAATGCGATAATCGCAGCAAAAGCTGCCTTCAAGGAGCAACTCCTGTGTTGCTTCAAAAACCCTTGATCTGTCATCGGGATGGACGTTTTGGGGAAAATCGCCTCGCGAGGTATAGAGGCCTTCACGGCTTCTACCCCAGACTTTTTCATACGCCGGGCTCACGTACAGGACCTTTGCATCGTGAGGATCGACGATCCAAAAGACGTCATCGACCTTTTCAGCTATGAGACGGAATCGCTCTTCACTGTCTTCGAGGCTCTTCTGAATTGCTCTGCGTCCGGCAATTTCTAGCTTAAGTTGACGGTTTGTTCGTTCCAGTTCGGCCGTGCGTTCGATTACCCGCTGTTCCAATTCTTCATTGCTTCTGGTGAGACGCTCTTCCAATTCCTTTACGCGAGTAATGTCGTTTCCTATACAGACGATTTCCTTTATTTGACCCCTTTCATCGAATAGTGCGGTGTTGGTCCAGGAAACCCATGCCCGACTGCCGTCTTTCCTTATATTTTCATTTTCAACATGCTTGTACGATTGAGGATTTTTTAACACTTCATCCGGGAGTGAAGAAAGAACAAGGCCGAACCTGTCTTTCTCCGGAAGAAGGATTGCAACGTTCTTACCGAGAATCTCATGCTTTGCATATCCGAAAAAGTTCAGTCCAAAATTGTTGAGAAACATTATCGTTCCATCGACGTGCAAACGCAGGACTATGCTGTTCAGGCTTTGAACCGGCCGCTGGCCGGGCTCGTCGTTCCACTGCAAATCGGAAATCGTTTCCGCTGTTTCTGTTACATCTCTGAGGATGACAAGTACACAATCGGGATCGTGTTTAAGCCGAATCGGGCTGAGTGTGTACTCGTAAGACCTGACGCCCGCTGCGGTTGGCATAGTAAGTTCACCGCAACAAGTTCTGTTCGTGCGAAAGGTTTTTTCCAGATTCTTTTCAAAGAGTGGAAGCAAATTTTCGTGGAATTCTATCTCTCTCCAGTTTTTTCCAATTACTTCTTCTTCCTTCAGCCCTATTGTCTCGAGAGCAGATGGGCTCACATTGAAAAAAGTGCCATTCCTAGTCAGTACATACATATGATCCTGGGAAATTGCGGAAAGAAGGTCTTCCGATGGTTCGTTCATTTGTGTTTCTTGAATACAGGGTTGCTGCTGAGAGCCGAGCTTGTTCGTTATAATTTCGTTTTCCCGCCTCTGTCGCTCAATCTCGGTTGTATATTCAAATTTCACCGCATCTTGCTCATTTTGCATACAATTCACCTTCGGACGAGATTGTGATATTCAGAAAGCAACAACCCCTTTTAGGAGAACTCCACAGACTAGACCGCTCGTAATGAATTTTGAGTCATTATAGCGGAAAGTAAGAGAGTTGTATTTACTAAATTGCAGTACAAAGCAAAAACTTCCCGACAAAGAAAGCTGCTCTTTTTTTTCGCCCTTATTACAGGCAGTTTCGTGCCATCATCATTTTCCGTCCGTTAGCTCGTGTGGATGATGTGACTTTCCGGATGCCAGGGCTCATGCTTCGCTTGATTCGAGCAGGTCAACTGTGTGAAACTGCTGGTTGTAAGTATATCGAATGGGAACCGTTGCAGCATGGTGCGAGTCTTTACGTATTTCTTCTTCGGGTGCGGTTTTTTGATTCTGTTGCTCCCGATCAAAAGCCCTTTCAATCTTTTCGACGAAGGTTCCGCAGTCTTCAATGCTCTCAGGATCATGCAGGGGGATACACCGTACAAAGATTTTTGGACGACGTATCCTCCCGGACAATTCTATGTTCTACGCGCGGTATTTCATGTTTTCGGTTCATACGTGCTTGCTGCAAGACTGTACGATACGGTTGTTCGTTTATGTCTTGTTGTGCTTATCTATGCCATAACGAAGCGTCTCGCAACGCGCTGGCTGAGCTTTCTCGCTACTTCCGTTTCGGTCGTATTACTCAGCTCCGTAGGTCATTACGGGTACGCGGTTTTCCCTGCCATGGCATTGTGTTTGTGTGCGCTTCTTGTGAGCATGGTTTCGTTGGAAAAGAAGAGACCTTCCTCTTTCGTTCTCGCGGGTGTTTTGCTGGGAATTGCCTCTCTCTTCAGATGGGACATTGCTTTTTATGGATTGGCAAGCATTGGTTCAAGTATCATCCTGGTAAATTCTCTCATTCGGAATCCGGACGAAAGAATGTGGCCTGCGAGGTTGCAGCCTGCCACGCTCGTGACAGCCGGATTCGGAGCAACATTTCTCCTGGGATATTCCTGCATTGCCGTTCAATGCGGATTTCACGATCTCTTCGACCAGACGGTGGTATTTCCTGCCACTAAAATTCCTGCAATCAGACGTCTTCCCATCCCTGGATTGATGCAGATCTATGATGTCATAACGCCGATTTCTTTTTCGACATTGACGAGCACAGGCGCTTACAATTGGCTGAAATTCTACTTACCCCTCATGACTTATGTCACGGCTCTTCTTTGCTACGGCCGTGCTTTGCTGGTAAATTCTCCTTTCCCTGGAAAAACTGAATTATTCGGTGGAATGGCTTCCAGTCTGTTCGGTCTGTTACTCTTCAATCAAGCGTATAGCAGGTTCGATTATATTCATGTGCTGCCTACATCAATTCTCATGTGGGTGGCGGCCGCTCATATCTTTCAAATGTGCACGAAGAATGTGGGAAGACTTTCCAGAGCGGTTTCCTCTGTCATGCCAGTCATACTGGCAGTCCCTTACCTTTATTTCCAAGCACCTGAAATCGCATCGACAAGTAAGAACTTTTCTCTCATGCACTGCCATTCTCGCCTGGAAAGAGCCGCAGGTGTTTTCACTGATAGAGATCAGCAGGACGCGATAGAGTACCTACACTCCCATAGTTCACAGTCAGAGCCCATATTTGTAGGCAATCTCCGACACGACATGTTGTTCATCAATGATATCGGGTTCTATTTTCTCGCAAATCGTACATGTGCAACAAGATATCATGAACTCTGCCCGGGTCTTGCAGATTCACTGCCTGTGCAGAAAGAAATAATAGAAGCACTTTCCCGTCACAATGTGCAATGGATTGTCCTGGTGGATATAAAGCAGTCCACAGAACCCAATGCAAGCTCCGTCAGCACCGGAATCACCATTCTGGATGAATTTATACGGGAGAATTATAGGTCTGTAGCCCAATTCGGTATTTATCATATCCTGAAGAAAGCAGCCTCATCAGAATGAATCCCTGAGCCTTCGACCCCAGACATCGTAACCCGGGGACTTTCATGGGAAGATGTTTTCAAAGCAGTAATATGGGAAACACTTCTTACAAGAAGGGTTTCCCATATCTTCTCTCTTTGAATGCAAATTCTTGTGCTTGCTTATATAGCAGTTGCCAGAATTAGTGACCGATTGAAGATTAGGAATATTGGTGGGTGCCGTGCCTCCGTGCCGGCACATCTTCAATATGATCAATGATATCGATGGAATGGACCGGCAGCGACGCCGGTCCCTACCAATATTCTGTAATTCACACGAGGGATAAACGACAGAAGTTTTGGCACTGACTATAAAATTTACCAGTTTCCAGATGATGCAGAATTTATCCTTTCCTCATCCGGGGGCTACAATCATAGCCGATATCGCCCGGCAAGAACACGTAAGAAACACCGGGTCAGCTTTGCTACAGAAGAACTTACGGCTTATCGATTACGAGAGGACTCACTTTCCAGACACGCTGTTTTATGTCATCCAGGACAGTATAAACAACAGGAATAAATATAAGCGTGAAAAGTGTCGCAACCGATAGCCCTCCTATTACCGCCATCGCAAGACCGTTGTAAATTTCTGCACCTGCTCCGCTCTTCAGAGCCAGAGGCAACATTCCAAGAACCATTGCAATAGCCGTCATGAATATGGGACGCATTCTTCTTATGCTCGCCAGGACCAAGGCTTCATCCCGCCCGACTCCCTGCTCATCCATCAGTTGAACTGCATAGGTAATAAGAATAATAGCATTTTTTACCACTAAGCCTACCATCATTATGTAACCTAAGATAGTAAACGAATCAAAAGGCGTGCCTGTTAACTTCACGATAAAATTCGCTCCGATGATAGAAAGCGGTAGGCTCAGCAGAATCGACAGAGGTCGAATAAATGATTGAAATTGCATGACGAGCAACAGGTAAACCACCACTACCGAAAGTGGAAAAACGAATTTTATCGCTTCGTTGAGCTTACGTAATTCATTCACCGCCCCAAACGGGACATACGTATAACCAACCGGAAAAGCCACGGTTGAGTTGATTTTGGATACGACTTCATCGAATACTTCGCCAAGTGACCTGTCCTGGATGGTTAACTGCACCCGAGCATTGCGCCTCGAATTGTAATGATTTATCTGCAACGGTCCGAATGTCGTGGTCACTGTTGCAACACTGGTAAGAGGAATCTGGATGTTGGAATCCTGAGGAGAAGTCAGGATAATGCGACCGATATCCGACACTGTCGTGATATCGGTCTCCTGTCCCATCACGCGAATGTAGAAGTAACGACCGTCCACATCGAATTGGGTGTCGGTCCGTTGACCGCCAACAGCACTCTCTACAGCATCCGCTATGTCTTTCACATCAAATCCGTAATGAACTGCCCGCTCATCGTCCACTCTCACTTCCACCTGGGGTTTTCGTAAGTACAGGTCCGTGTATCTGAAGACCACACCCCGTGTATTTCTTCCGATTTCCAGAATCTGCTGCACGATCTCATTGATTACCTCGTAGCTTTTTCCTCGTATGCGGACGTCCACAACATTCGATCTTGAATACATGTTTCCAAAAAGAGGAAATCTGACGGGATCGATGGCTTTCAGCGGCAGATCCTTGGAAGAAGCGTAGGCTTCCCGGGCAATTTGGTTTATGGAGACCCCGCTGTCTTCTTCTCGTTCGCAAACCAGATAAATCTGATTACGAGGCATGTTCCGGTTCGGAATACTTACAACATGATGCACTCCTTTGATATCCTTCCACCGGTTCTCCAGGATGTTCATAAGCCTACTTTTTTCCTGCAGGCTTGTTCCCTCATATGTTTCCACCTTTATTCGTAATAAATGGGTCCCTCCGGTGGGCAAATATCCCATACGAGGCAACAACCAATAGGATATCAAAAGTATAATTAATACTCCGAGAATGAGACCTGTCTTCCTTATCCAGGAATTGAGGAAAAATCTCAGTGTACGTATGAGCGCTTCGGATACATTATTCCCCACGCGATCCAGCTCGTACAACGGTGACATCAATTTCTTCAGGAATCCCGACGGTTCCTTTTCTTCGGTCATCCAGCGGGAGGCGAGCATGGGGACGACGGTAAACGCATCGAAAAGAGATAAGAATATTGCGCAGGATATGATGAAAGCAACCGGTCCGAATAGCGTACCAACTTCGCCCGTGAGCATGAGGACCGGTACGAAAACAGCCGCCGTGGTAAGAGTTGACATGAGGACAGCGGTTCCCACCTCACGGGTCCCGTCCACACATGCAGAGACAATATCCTTCTTTTCCTCGTACCGATGGCGGTAAATGTTTTCGAGGACAACGATAGCGTCGTCGACGATCATTCCCACGGACAATGCAAGCCCGGCAAGTGAGAGAACATTTATGGAATACCCGAGCAGGTACATGCCTATGAACGTGCCGACTATAGAGACTGGGATTGATGTGGCAACAATGAAGATACTGCGCCAATGCTTCAAGAACACGAACAATACGAGTAAGACAAGAATTATGGCCTCGAGCAGGCTGGATCTCACGATACGAACGGCGTCCCGAATATACGTGCTTTGATTGTAAAGCGCCTGAAAATTTGCCCCCAAAGGTCCGTATTCCTGCTGCATGAGACGGATTTCTTCGTTCACCTCATCGATTGTCGAGATTATGTCCGCCCCGACCTGGTTAAAAACATTGAAGACGATTCCATCTTGGCCGTTTATACGGCAATAGGATTCCGGCCTTTCGTATTTGTCTTCTACACGCGCGACATCCGAAAGGTGGAGAATCGGCTCTCCCGGTTTTGAGATGCGAACTTTACGGAATGCTTCCGCAGTAAGCAGCTCTCCCACAGTTCTCACTGTCCATTCTCTGTCCCCTTCGTTGAAATAGCTGCCGCTCTGATTGAGATTTGTCCGATCTATGAATCGCTTTATCTCCTCTACAGTGAGTCGCCGTGCTTTCAGACGCTCTGCATCGAAGGTCACGCGCATTTCACGAGTACGGTTCCCATCGAATTGGCAATCGCCCACCCCTGGAATTCTCTTTATCCGTGGTGCTATTTCCTTGTCCGCCCAGGTAGACATGGTCACCAGATCAGCACTTCCGGTCAGGGCGAACTGGTAAACGGGCAGACTCACTCGATCGCTTGCTTTGAAAATTTGCGGTGTTTCGACCGCTCTGGGCAGATCCCGTACTCGATCCAAATTGCGCTGAAGCTCTGAAGCCGCGATGTCAAGGTTCGTCCCCGGCTTGAAGAAGATCATTATCAGGGATTCACCGTGACGGGAGAAGCTCTGGGTGTAAACCATGTTGGTGACGCCGGAGATGCTTTCTTCGAACCTGGTGGTGACTTCTCCTTCCACCTCTTCGGGAGCTGCTCCGGAAAATCGGGTGGTAACCACCAGCACCGGCTGCTCGGTATCGGGCTTGAGTTCAACAATTAGGAAAGTGACACACACATATCCGAATACCAGGACCAGAAGGACTCTGACGATAACTGTAATTGGTAGTCGTACGGAAGATTCCGCTATATTCACTGGGGTGGTACCTCTCAAAAACGAATGTAGCTTTTTGGCAAAGCAACGGCTGTGCCAAGAGACTGCTTTTTCAACTGGCAGATTTTTGTAGAGAAATACGCTTTGATCAGCTTTTTTTCAAGAGATGCGGATTGATTGGGATGTCAAAATTCTTAACGTACTGTAACGCTTTGCCTCATTCTTGGCTGTAGATCACTGGTTCAGAGGCGGCTTTGCGTCGTCAGGAGCGAAGGATATCTCCAGCCTCCCAGATTATGAGAAGAAAAGCGAATCAGTATAAAAGCTTGGGGTTCAAAAACAGAGTCAACCTACTGCATTTCGGAACGAGGCGTCTTTTGGTAGAGATTAACCCAGTGATTGTGCTCTTTCAGATTATTTGAAAACTGATGGCTTCCGTCGTTTTTCGCAACAAAATATAGATAATCTACATCTGCGGGGTTTATGGCAGCAAGGAGGGATTCTTTCCCGGGGTTCGCAATGGGGCCGGGAGGTAAGCCAGTGTTTTGATACGTATTGTAAGGATGTTTACGGTTGAGATCTTCTTTTGTTATTTTGGATCCCATACGCTTTATTCCATAAATCACGGTAGGATCCGATTGCAGCTTCATGTTTTGCCTGAGACGATTGTGAAACACTGCAGATACCAGCGCATGCTCCGATGCCCGAGCCTCTTTTTCGATTAATGAGGCAAGAGTGAGCACCTGAGCGACCGACCAGCCGTTTTCTTCTGCAATCGGCCGGACGTTTTTGTCGTAAACACTGAAGAATCGTTGAACCATACGGCGCACGATCAGTTTTCCGTCTCCTTTTTCCGACGGCCTCAAAAAGTACGTGTCAGGGAATAAATACCCCTCCAGATTCGAGCCTTCTACTCCGAGTTCTTTTAGGAATGCCTCGTCTTGACAGAGTGCTATAAACTCTTCTTTGGATATGATTTCCGACTGCTGCATGAGATCGGCAATCTGGTACATGTCATATCCTTCTGGAACAGTGATCGAGAACATGAGCGTCTTTCCCGATATCAATTGATCCAGGACATCGCCGGCATCGCTTCCAGTCTTGAGAGCATACTCTCCTGCTTTGATCTTCCGCTGCTCTCCCCGAATCATTGCCACAAGTTTGAAAACCAACCGGCTTGAAATTACACCATTCTCCTGCAGTATGCTGCCCACCTGGGACAGGGAAGCTCCTTTGGGAATCGACACAATGACTTCCTGACCAGGAACTGCAGGAGCACGACCAGACGAAGAAATCAAATCGTGCAGCAAGATCGGAAGTTTCGAATACGCTGTATAAGCTCCAATGCCGAGCGCGACGAGTAATACGATGGCGAATACTGTCTTGAGAATGGAAAAGAACGACAATCTTATACTCCGGTTGAGCCTTTGAATGTTTGACTGTCAAGAAACCCCTGAAGAATCAAAACAGCGGCAAGCTTGTCCACTACTTTTCTTCTTTTTGCGCGGCTTATATCAGCTTCCAGAAGGACACGTTCCGCTGCAAATGTCGTCAGCCGCTCGTCCCATTCATGAATCGGCACGTTTATCCTTTTTCGAAGACGCTCGATAAAGTCCCGGACGTTGCGAACCTGGGGCCCTTCAGTCCCATTCATATTGTAGGGTATACCGATGACGATTTCCGTAACGTTGCGAGACTCGGCTATTCCTTGGATGCGATCCGCCGCGGATTCCGGATCGGTGTAAGTTACGGTCTCGACGCCCTGAGCTGTGTAGCCCAGTTCATCGCTCAGGGCTACGCCGATGCGTTTCGAACCTATGTCCAAACCAAGAATGCGCAAGAGTCCACCTGAAGAAGAATCCTAAACGTGTCGGGAATAGAATCGAATCCCGTGCTCATTTGGTGCGACCAAATTTATAGTACTTGGGTAGAAATTGCAAACGAGTGAATACTTGGAGGTTAGCGGTATCCGGGAATCCGGATTTACGCGATCCTGCAATGCTGCATAGGATCGATCACGATTCCGGCGCCGGATCGGTCAAGCTTGCCACAGATTTTGCCAATTCTGCTATGAAACGGACGTCTTCTTCGTCGGCGTATGCCACGCATTTAGCATTACTGATAGACAATTTCTGATCTATCAGATGTTGTGGAAGCCTTGATATCCGAGGAGATTTCGACAGATGCCCTGGCAACCGATCCAACACTGTGTTGGATATCAACACGATATTTTCTTCGCCCGGAACAATGTCAATTTTGTGGCGAACTCCAGGATCGAGTGCAGAAGCTTCTTCCAAAGAACTCTTCACCTGAGGCGTAAGCGATCCGAGACGAGACATCAACTCCCCGACCGAGAGAATCCCATCCAATGCCTGGCGTCTCTGGACCTCCGTCCCCATGAGCAAAGCCTCTTCAAAGCTTTCCAAAGCCTCAACCAGATGCTTGCGGGATAAATGCGATCGCGCTTCAATCAGCATGCTACGAGCCTCGGTCTCATCCAGCGCCTCAGGATCGAAGACTTTTTCGTAGAATTCTACTGCTGAGGCAAGATCTCCCTGTTCCAGAGATTCTCGTCCCTTCGCAACCAAAGAGAATTCCGGAGCGCTCGAGTGGATTTCTATCATTGGTATACTCATGGTATTCCGGGTGCTGTTTATTCTTCGCCAAAAAAAGATGTATTAAAACATCTTGGCTCATTTTTGTGAAGTTATCCTTAACATATTTGAAGCCTCTTTTCAACTTGTTTCTCGTTTTATCCAGTCAATTTCCGTATAATCTGAAAGGGACCACCCGATACTTTGAAAGTGATAAGACCGCAATGGATCTGTTGTATCTAAAATGATTTCATGATTATGATACGATCTGAGGGATTGCGGCGCGGCGCGCCGATTGTTGTTCGAGAGAGATCATGCTGATAGTTCGGATTTGAGGGATGACGATCAAGGGTATTCTCAAATATGTTCCGGTTTTGTCCATTGTGCTCGTGGCGGCGATTATGCTTGTAATCGTGGTGCTGTTCACGCTGCGTAACATCAATGCACAAAACGAACGCATGGAAGAACTCACGAGTCGCCAGGGAGTCTCCGTCATACGAACTCTGGAAGCGGGAACCCGTACGGGGTTCATGGAAGGCGATTGGGGCATAGAACATCTCCAGATGCTCATCGAGCAGGCGGCAAAAGATCCTGATGTGGAATGGGTCGGACTCATCAGTGGCGAAGGTATAATCATCGCTCACAGCGAGCCCGCGAAAATCGGGTTGCGATTACTCATGGGGCAGGAAATGAATACGGTTCGAACGGTTATTCGAACCGGGGAACCCTTATCCTTCAAGAGAGATCTTCCGGGCGGCCGGACCATATTCGAGATATGGAAACCGTTTACGCCTTTCCCCGATCAGATTGCCCAGACAGAGAGTCTCGCCCGACATACTCGCATTGGTAAGGAACTCTTGGACGTATTCGACCGAGAGAAAAAGCAGGTGCTTTTTCTCGCCCTCAAAATGGACCGCTTTCAACAGATGCGTCAGCAGGACATACTTTTTGCCATCTTTATGGCGGCAGTGCTTTTTATCATAGGTTCTGCAGGTGTTTATTTCATCTTTGTCGTCCAGAACGCCTACCTCGTACGAAGGACCCTGGATGAAATGCGGACCTATACCCGGAACGTGGTCGAGAGTATGGCCAACGGCCTGATCACGGTGGATCGCTCTTTGCGGGTTGCCACATTTAACCCGACGGCTCTGGAAATACTCAGGAAACCCAAAGAAGAAGTGGACGGTAAGCCGATTGCCGATCTTTTGCCTCTGGAGGATGAAGCCAAACAGGTTCTTGCGGATTCAGACCTGATCCTTGAAAAAGAGATAAAGATATCCACGGAAGGCAAGTCCAAGAGTTTCTTGAATATCTCGGTTTCCGCATTGAAAGAACCCGATTCGAGAATCAGCCGCGGAGCGGTTATCATTGTCCGGGATTTAACGGTAATTCGCGAATTGGAACAGAAAGTTCTGGTTAGCGAAAAATTCGCGGCTCTCGGGAGACTTTCCGCCGGCGTGGCCCATGAAATCAGAAACCCTCTGAATTCGATCAGAGGTTTCATACAATATTTCCAGAAGAAGCTCCCGCTCGATGAGGAAGATTACAAGTATACGGACCTCATGCTTACCGAAGTGGATCGGCTCAATCGAGTAATCTCCAAGTTGCTGGCCTATTCCAAGCCGCGAGAGCCGCGCTTGAATGTCCGTTCAGTCGACGAGATTTTGGATCATTGCATCCGGGTACTGGAAAGGGAGACTCAGGCTGCGGGCATTGAACTGATACGAAAACCGAGTCCGGATAACCTTTCCCTGGTTCTGATGGACACGGATCAGATGACTCAGGTCTTCTTGAACATATTGCTGAACGGTCTCGAAGCCACTCCGCGGGGAGGCCGCATAATCGTATCCAGTGATACGGACGATCAAGGCAGGGTACAGATAATCTTCGAAGATACGGGTGAAGGAATTCCCCGGGAGAATCTGGATAAGTTGTTCGACCCCTTCTTTTCTACAAAGAAAAAGGGTACAGGACTCGGGCTGGCAATCGTCAAAGGAATTATCGAAGGACATGGCGGGGAAATAGAAGTAGAATCCGAGCCGGGGAAAGGAACTCGGTTCATTGTGCTGCTGAATGCCTATAAGACCGTGGAAGAAGAAGTCGAACAGATAACTGCAGATACCGGCATAACTGTTGCTGCGTCTCAGAACTGATGCTCGCTCGCAAACCCTATTTCATTCATATGTGATAAAATATCAGCCTCGGTCAGGCCGGGAATATCCGGAAGAATGGATTCGTTGCTGTAAAGTTCTCCGAAACGGGTAATGATATGACAGTTCTCAAGGCTAAAATCCTTGTGGTGGACGACGAACCGTCCCAAAGAAAAATGCTGAACGCCAATTTGTCTCTTGAAGGCTACCAGGTCTTTGAAGCCGATGATGGCACAAGCGCAATAAAGAGGGTCTCTGAAGAATTTTTCGATCTGATCCTGATGGATAATCGAATGTCCAGCATGGACGGGATTGAGGCGCTTAAAGAGATCAAGAATATATCACCTGGAATCCCGGTCATCATTATAACCGCTTACGCATCGGTGGAAACTGCTGTCGAAGCGTTGCAGGCAGGAGCCCACGATTACCTCACAAAACCGCTCGATATTGAGGAGCTCAAGATAAAAGTCCATCAGTCGCTGGAATTCTGGCGCCTCAAAGAGGACAACATTCTTCAGCGGCGGCGTATTGAAAATCTCTTCGATGCGTCTCGAATTGTGGGGCGATCCCAAAGAATGAAAGCGGTCCTTGAAACTGTTGCCATGGTGGCTCCGACAGAGGCAACGGTGCTCGTTCTGGGAGAATCCGGAACTGGTAAAGAGCTTATAGCAAATGCCCTTCACCAGGGCTCTGCCCGGGCTGAAAAACGTTTTATCAAAGTCAATTGTGCGGCTTTGCCGGAAACACTTCTCGAAAGCGAGCTTTTCGGTCACGAAAAGGGTGCGTTCACAGGGGCAGTCGGACGCAGGCCTGGAAGATTCGAACTTGCAGACGGCGGCACTATTTTCCTCGACGAAATAGGGGAGATGACTCTTGCTACTCAATCGAAATTGCTGCGAGTCTTGCAGGAACGCGAATTCGAACCTCTTGGATCTACCCGCACGGTCAAAGTGGATATTCGCATAGTGACCGCTTCGAACAGAATTTTGAAAGAAGAAGTGAAAAAAGGAAACTTTCGAGAGGATCTGTTTTATCGACTGAACGTCGTCCCTATAAATCTTCCTCCGCTTCGAGAACGCCGCGAGGATATTCCGTTGCTGATTGAACATTTTCTTAAGCTCTATAACGAGAAGAACAATCGCAATCTGCTCGGATTTCATCCGCGAGCTCTCGATGCCATGATGCGATATTCCTGGCCCGGAAACATCCGTGAGCTGGAAAATATTGTCGAGCGAGCAGTCATCCTTTCCAAGGACGATTATGTTCCTTTCGCGGAACTTCCCGAATCCATCAGAGGATCTGCAGGCGATCCTCTTTCCGAACAGGTGAGAGAAGGTATCCGTCCGGGCATGACAATAAAGGAAATGGAAAAAGAACTTATTATGAAAACTTTGGAGGACAATGACGGCAACCGGACTCGCGCTGCACGGGTTCTCGGAATTACCCGCCGCACACTCCAGCACAAATTGAAAGAATATGATTTGGATCTACAATCATCAGATTCCGGTGATTGATCCGATGCTATAGATTCGCGGACTTCCGTGCATTAACATTTATATAGGGGGGAACGAAGTAATTAGTAAAGGTGCGTCATGTCTCATTTAAGTACAGTTAAATCGGATGAGCATGCAAAAGCATTGCTGGAAAGAGATCGATTTTTGCAGGATCATCCTGAATTGCTTTCGTTACAGGAAAAAATTGATGATAGCCTGAGAAAAGCCGACAGTACCCAGAACCGGCTCGTTGTCATTCATGATTTGATGATGGAGTCATTCTTTAAATTGGACAGCCAGCTCAAGAGCCTTGCTCGTGAGTTACGATCGTACGAAAGTGCCGAATAATACCAATGTGCGTTCAAAGACGTAACATCTGGTAAATCCGGTCCCGGCATGTCTCCGAAGCGAAGTCAGGCGGTGCCGTTCGTAGCGAAGGAGATTTGCCGGGACCGGCAAATAACAGATTTCTCAAATTCCCTCTATGAAGGCACTTTGGTATAAGTGGAAAATCCTCACGCGGAGGTCTGTTCGTTCTCAATTAACTGAGAAGGTATATCAATGAAAAATTCCGTCCCCCCCTTTTCCATGCAATCTTCAATACTGTTACAATGAGGACAACGGAGGACGCTGCCGGGACAGATATCCCGAGTCGTGGGAAGATGCGGGCAACGGAAACTGCTGAAGCCCACCTTGAAACCGAATCGTGCAGAGAAGATCTTTATCTTCAAGAGATCCGTTCCTGTCCCTCCGGCATTGAAATCATACCTTCGGCCTGAACTGTAGAGATCGATTTCCTGGACGGGATAAAATCCTTCAAAGATATTGGGCTGCTCGCTCTCCGGAATGCCTACTCCGTAATCGCGAATAGTAATTCTGTACCCTGAGGGAACATTTTCCCCTGAAACAATGATTCTTCCATAATCCGGGGTGTTTTCCACGGCGTTGCGAATTAACCCGCCCAGCACGGATACCATGATCTGAGGTTGTATCCTCAGGGTTGCCCGATCGGGTTCAAGGAAACGTATGTCCAACTGCCTTTCCCCAAGCATTTGATTGAGCCGCAACTCTACTGCCCGAAAAGCCGAGCGGACCGTTATTCCTTCTGTTTCCTGTATCTTGTCGGGAAATTGCTCTTTGATCTTTTGTTTGAGAAACTCAAGAGCTTGTTCCATTGATGGTTCTTGCTCCTGTTCCACCTCGAGCAGATCGGGAAGATTGTCGAGAAAGCTCAGAATCGCTTCTCTTTCGAGATAGATCTTATCTTCCACGATATGCGCCACTTGCTTTTCTATGGTTTTCAGTCTCGTGAGACTTCGGGAAATGCGGCCGAAGGGAAGCTTTCCGATATCTGCTCCTGCCTCTTCCAGGCGATTCTGCATAATCCGGAGAGAAGCCTCCACAATAGCCAGGGGTGTTTTCAGTTCGTGTGACAGATGATTCAGTATCTTGTTCTTTACTCTGTTGAGCCTTTCCAGTTCTTTGTTGGAATTCATGAGGCTCTCGAAATTGGCCGCGTTCTCCAGGGCAAGGGCTACGTTTCCCGAGAGCGCAGTCAGAATGTCCACATCTGAATCGGAAAAGGAGCCCTCTTTATTCAGCGCATACAGCACTCCCAAACGTTTGTCCAAAACCTGGAGCGGAACGCATACCATGTTGCGCGTGGTGAAACCGGATTTATCTTCAACCGGCCGGTAAATGCGGGGGTCGGTAACTGCATCTTGCACCAGTGCCGGTTCTCCGGTCCGAAACACCCAACCGCAGACCCCCTGATCTTTGGGTATACGGATTTCCTCGCGGGCCGACGCAAAGAAGCTCTCGCGATCTTGAACTTTTCTCCAGTAAAAGTCATCGCGTTCGGCATCGTACAGCAACACTCCCGCCCCTTCGCAATTAAGCACCATTTGGACTTCACTGACGATGACATCGAGAAGCTGATCGACATTCGTGGTGGAAGCCAATGCCTTTGCAGCATTGAACAAAAGCATCATTTTTGCGGAATCGAGGCCGGATTCAGGCGTGGTAGCGGTGTTCGGGCACTCTTTCAGGGTATGCTGCTCTTCACGCAGCTCGTTTGTCATTTCAGGACGCCCCGATTAACAGACGATATATGAGCTAGAGTCTGATTGATGAGAATCGTCTCAGTTTCGATTCAGGTCGATCTTTCAACATGGATACGGCTTGTGCTGAAATGCCTTCCGGCGTTAACCCGAGATCGGCCAGAAGTTCGGCTCTTGTGCCGTGTTCCACAAAAGCATCGGAAATACCCATGCGCACGGCGCTGCCCCCCCCCAACCCTTTGTCGGAAAAAAGCTCCAGAATTGCGCTGCCGAATCCTCCTGCCAGGATTCCTTCTTCCACCACCAGTACTTTTCCTGCCGCTCTGGATTTCTCCAGGATGAGATCTTCATCCAGCGGCTTGATAAACCGCGCATCCAGGACTCCGGCGGATATGCCTTTCTTGGCAAGAAGGTCTGCTGCTTGCACGGCTGGATCGACCATCGATCCGATCGCGATTATCAGGAGGTCCTCACCTTCTGTCATCATCCGTCCCTTGCCGACGGGAATCAGTTCCGGTTCCTTCTTGATAGGGACTCCCAGTCCGTCGGCTCGGGCGTACCGTATGGAAACAGGGCTGTTCAGGGTCAATGCTGTGGCCAGCATGTCAGACAACTGATCTTCATCTGCAGGAGCCATGACAGTAAGATTCGGAATGCTCCGCGCAAACGCGATATCGAATGCTCCATGATGAGTCGGTCCGTCCTCTCCCACTATCCCCGCCCGGTCCATGGCGAAGACAACAGGAAAATTCTGCATACAAACGTCATGGATAAGGTGATCGTATCCTCGCTGAATGAACGTAGAGTAGATCGCGACAACAGGATGATATCCTTCGCTGGCGAGCCCTGCCGCGAACACTATTCCGTGTTGCTCGGCTATTCCCACATCGAAAAAACGCCTGGGAAAAAGGCGAGCAAATTCTGCGAGTCCGGTTCCGTACTCCATTGCAGCAGTGATAGCGACAATCTTCGGGTCTTTGCTTGCCAGCTTCACCAGGGCCTTACCGAATACTGTGGTGTAAGAAGGCGGCCTGGGCTGTGAATGCACTTTCCCCGTTTCTATGTCAAACGGCCCTACTCCGTGAAATCTGCTTGGATTTTGTTCCGCCTGACAGTATCCCTTGCCTTTGCACGTGATCGCGTGCACAAGGACAGGCTCACGAAATCTCTTTATATTTTTGAAGGTTTCGACAAGGTGTTTCACCTGATGGCCGTCAATGGGACCGACATATTTGAATCCGAGGTCCTCAAAAAGCTTGCCCGGAGTAATGAATCCCTTGAGTGCGTCCTCGAACTGCTTTGCAAGGCTATATATGGGCTCTCCCATGACGTTTTTCAGAATGTTTTTCACTTCCGCCCTGAATCTGGTGACTATCTGGCCTGTCATAATGCGGTTGAGGTACGCAGCCATAGCGCCCACATTCGGGGATATGGACATTTCGTTATCGTTCAGGATGATGATAAGATCTTTTTCCGCAGCGCCTGCCTGGTTCAGACCTTCGTACGACACACCACAGGTCAAAGAACCGTCGCCCACAACAGCGATGACCTTGTGGTCGTCTCCATTGAAACATCGTGCCTGGGCGAGTCCTGCCGCGACACTGATTGCGTTACCCGCGTGTCCCACGTCAAAGAAGTCGTACGGGCTTTCTTCCCGTTTCGGGAATCCGGAAATCCCGCCCTTGGTGCGTAACGTTGAGAATGCATCGCGTCTCCCGGTGAGGATCTTGTACGCATACGCCTGGTGACCGACGTCAAACACTATGCGATCCTTGGGGGGTGAGAATATTTTCAGAAGAGCTACAGTCAACTCGACAACCCCAAGGCTTGAAGCCAAATGCCCGCCTCTTTGGGCTACTGTTCGGATGATCGTCTCCCGGATCTCATCGCTCAAGGTTTTCAGAGCTTCCAAAGAGAGGTCCTGGACATCCGCAGGAGATTCTATTCCAGCCAGGATCAATTCATTTTTGTTCATAATGTTTCCGTTCATCTGAATCTCAGCTCACCCTCTTACCGATATAATGAGTAATTTGGACCAACGGATTTGCTGTTTCCCCGAGGGGTCTTATAGTGTCCTCTGCATTGCGTATGAGAGAGTACATAATTTCTTCAGTGCGCTCTGCTCCCAACAACCTGGGAAGAGTCGCCTTTCCTCTGTCACCGTCTTTCTGAACGGCTTTCCCCATCTTTACCGGATCACCCTCTATGTCCAGAAGATCGTCACGTATTTGAAATATCATACCGAGAAGATCCCCGAATTTTCCCAATACTTCAATCCGCTCCAGTTCGCCGTCAACCAATGTAGCCCCACAGACGAGTGAAGCTCTGATCAAGGCGCCGGTTTTATTTCGCACGATATATTCGACCATGTGCTTATCTACGTCCTTGCCTTCACACAGAATGTCCATGACCTGCCCGGCAATGAGTCGGGTAGAACCCGCTGCCAGAGCGAGTTCCCGGATCGCTGCCAACAGGTTTTCGGCCCTGTATGTGCGGCTTACTTCAGGAAGGCTCAGGACACCCAGGCCATAAGTCAAGAGAGCGTCTCCGGCAAGAATCGCTACAGCTTCGCCAAATACTTTGTGGACAGTAGGCTTTCCCCGCCGCAGGTCGTCATTGTCCATAGCAGGGAGGTCGTCATGGATCAGAGAGTATGTATGAATGCATTCCAATGCCACTGCAAGAGGCAAAACCTGTTTTCCGCTGCCTCCTACTACTTCAGCGGCCGCCATGGCAAGCACCGGCCTTATCCGCTTACCGCCCGCAAAAACACTGTACCGCATAGCCTGGTGCAAAACAGCGGGCTCATTATCTTCAGGCGGCAGCATGGCGTCAAGAGCCTTTTCAGCCAAATCACGCCTTGCTTCCATGTATTCTTTTATGTTGGGGGCAGTCACTCTTTATCTTCCACTCTGCCAAACGGTATTCTCTCCATAGTGGCGAGCAACTCTTCCACTTTTCCTTCAGAATTATTCAGTATTTCCATACATTTCCTGGAAATGCCGATTCCTTCTTCAAACAACTTGAGACTTTGATCGAGAGGCAGTCCTCCGTGCTCGAGTTTCTCAACAATCGATCTGAGTCTCTCGAGGTTATCGTCAAAGTTCTCTGTTACTTCTTCTCTTTCCATCGTTTTCTTCATATCCGCTTCCGCACATGCCGTACATGTCGATCTATTTTTGGTCATCCGAAACCTGGAGCTCACTCAACTCTCTCTTCACGGCAGCATTACCGGAATCGAATTTCAATGCTCTTTCGAAGCATATCCGGGCCACGCTGTACCGCATGAAAAATCTTTTGTGAATGTACCCTTCCAGGAAATATCCTTCAGACATCTTTTGCGGCAGCACTCCCGTCAACGTCTCTCTAAGCCGGTTCGCGGTCTGGACCTCCTGAAGGGCCATCTTCACGTAATCCGCAGGAAAATCCTGGTGTAGCCGGGCTCGTATTTTCGTTTGGGCCGAGGCAAATAGTACATCGGCAAACAAGGCAGAATTGTCTGCCCCTGACGCTTCCAAAATGTCCCGAGCCTTGTCCAGAAGATCCAGCGCTTCAAGGTAATTAGTTTTATCCGAAAGAAGCTGCCCGTTCTTCAGCAGTTTTTCCGCGTCCGGCGCACTCTGACTCTGAGCCCATGTGCAAGAGGAATAAACCAAGAAACTAAAAAGAACGAAACTGAAGATCCGCCCGAATCTCTCCAAAGCTGCTACCTGTATGGGCTGTACCCGGTCCGAGCGCCCAATATTGGATTACAAACTATAATGTAGTATTTCCGCGGATTTTTTGGAAGCGATTTTCACGAAATGTTCAGGAATCTCTACTGCTGAGATATTTCGAATTCCACCCGCCGGGACATTCTGTCACCGGAAAAACCTGGAGGCGGCATAGTCGCCTGAGCCGCACCATGCGCCACGATTCCGATGCGAGAAGAGGCTATCCCATATCGTGATATGATGAACTTTGCCACAGTTTCGGCACGCTTCCGCGAAAGCTTGAGGTTGACTTCCGGGCTGCCTTGGCCATTGGAATAGCCATGGAGCACCAGGCGCGATTGCGGATTCGTCTTCAACAACTGACCGACTGTCTGCAGTGCAGCTTGATTTGCGGCTGAGGCTGCCGGATCTTTGGACGTCACCGACACGCTGTTGAGATCGAAGGTAACAGGTGCGAATCCAAATGTTGGAGTTGCCGAGGGGGGAACTACATTGGAAGCGCATGGCATGACTAAATTCTTCTTCATCCATCCATACCATGATGCCGGTGAATTGAACTCTTCCACCCTTACGTAAGTCCCTTTTCCCACTTCTGCAATCTGACGCATGAAAAAAGAGCCTTCCTGCGCCTGTCCAATCTGGAATGTATAAATCTCCAGATCGGGATTGTTCCTCATGATCTGTTCGGCTATTCGCCCAGGCTCAGCTTTGCAGGACTCGATACCTCCGCCAATAACCAAAATTGCAGTTTTTCCTTCAGCTTGAGAAGCATCGTCCGCGGCACCACGCAGTCCGGCGGAAAGAGAGCTGACGCCGTACGAAACGGTTCTGGGAAACGCATTGAAGAATCGTTCCGGATCCCATGGCTGAATGGCGAGAATGCTTTCCGTGTTCTCGCACCCCATTCCCACCTTGAGCCCGTAGTGGCGAAGTCCTACATTGAAAAAACCGTCAGCCGTTACCGGCATGCCTTTCTCAAACAGACCCATTTGCGTCAGCAATTGCTGATACCGGTCTTTTTCCTTCATGTAACCGGAAGCATCGAAAAGTACGAGGATGTTCTTGACCCGTTTGCAGTCATCTGCGTACGCGACAACGGAAAAAAGAAGAATCAGGGCCGTGAAAACCATCCCTATCGGATGGAATCGATCCCTGAGAAATGGCGCCATGAGCATCCTCCAGGAGAGAGTCCCTGAAATCTCGGGACTCACGATTGCGGTGGAATTAGCAGAAGATGGGAATATTGTCAAGAAATTAGGATGAAATCTTAATTCTTTGGGCTGGCACAGAGCGGATTATTTTATTCTCGAGATTTCTTTATGCTCAAATACAATCGGAAATAACCGATGTCGACTTTTTTCATGATCTGAGAGGCTGGAGGTATCCTTCGCTTCGGACGACGCAAAGCCGTCTAATCACTCCGCTCAGGACACACTTCAGCCTTTGTTGCCTTATATGAATAAATGCAAAAATAGTATATGGCAAGTGTGTAAGATAGTCTCCAATTGAGAAAAGCACTTTTCGGCAATTGGTAGGTGCCGTGCCTCCGTGCCGGCACATTCTTCAAATACAAATCAACCGGTTCGGGTCGGCAGGGACGCCGCCCCCTACTGTTCATTTAGGGTGCAATATGTTCAAAGAATCAGAAATTATGCCATCTGCTATAAGATGAGTTATCGGCATTGTGCGATATTCGAGCTATCTCTCATTTCGGAAGGACGAACCCGTTTCTGCAGGTCCGTTCCCCTCACTGAAAATTCGTATATTGTCTTAGACAGCCGACACCTCTGCTGCCAAATAGCCGCGGAGACTACTTGACAACTTTACTGCAAGACGAGATGCTTTTTCCATGATTCCGGCACCCAACATAGAGCGCAGGTCGCATGCAAACGAGCATCTGCTTCTGCTGTGTATGGCTTTGGCCATTCTGGTCGCTGCATTTTGCTGCCGCATCGAACCGGAAGGCATCGTCTCCTTTGGACTGCCAGTCATCGGCCTGCACATACCTCTCGCAGACGGCTGTTTGAGCCGCAAAATTCTGGGAGTCTCTTGCCCGGGATGCGGCCTGACTCGCAGCTTTGTCGCAGTGGCTCACGGCCAGTTCAGGCTTGCAATGGAATACAATGCTGTTGGACCGGCTTTGTTCATGCTGTGCGTATTGCAGATCCCGTACCGGATATGGGCTTATTTCCGGGAAGACAAAGTGAAGGGCCGATTGAAATGGATTCACGACCGTCTCGGAGTGGTAATCTGGATTGCCGCGGCGGCACTGTTTGTTTTCTGGGTATACCGTCTGGCAGCCGGACTGTTTCACGGTAGTGTTGGGACTTGATCGCAACGATTTTGATACGTGATCCGCATATTCAAAGGAACGCCTCGCCGTTCCCCCTGGAGCTTGCATGGTTGAATTCTTGTTAACTGCGGTTTTTGCCATACTCATCCTGGTCGGCCTGCTCATAGCGAACGGATACTGGTGGAACTGGTACTACTCTGCTCCGTCATCACAGGATGAAACATTCTTCTTTGAAGCAAGAGACGGCTGGAAGATCAGTGTCCATCGGTACCGACCTGTCCGGCAGTCCGGTGCTCTTCCGGTTATATTGTGTCACGGCCTGAGTTCCAACAGATATGCCTTCGATCTTCCCGGGACAGCATCTCTTGCTGTCTTCCTGAAGAACCAGGGGTTCGACGTCTGGTCGGCCGAATTGAGAGGCTCAGGCATGAGTGCAGGGCCGAAGGTATTCTTTTCTGACGTTCCCTACGACTGGGAATTTTGCGATCACCTGGAGAATGATGTCCCGGCAATTATCGATTTCGTACTGGAGAAAACCGGAGCTTCCAAAGTGCACTGGGTGGGACACAGCATGGGAGGGATGTTGATACTGGCTCATCTTGCGGCGACTCCGTCTGCTCGGATCGAATCGGTTGTCACATTGGGGTCTCCGGTGGATTTTTCCGGAATGCGCAATCGTTCAATCGATCTTCTCTTGGCAATCAGACCTCTGTATGCATGGCTTCCCATTTCTCCTTTGCCGTTCTTCGGCAGAGTCCTGCTGCCAATATCCCACTCCATTGGGAGAAGCCTCCTGGGACTCTTCCATCCTCCGAATATACACCCCGAGATTGCCAGAAAAGTCGTAGCGTTGGCTTCAGAATTGGTCACCTCCAATAAAATCTGGCTCACGTTCGGCAGATATATCGAAATGGGCAAATGTGCGCCTGAAAACGGAAAGTCCTATTTCGACGGGCTCGACCGGTCTCCTGCTTCAATTCTTTTTATTGCAGGCTCCCAGGATCTCATGGCTCCCAAAGCCATCAGTCCCCAGGTTTGCGCGCCGGAACACCCCGGAGGAAGGCGTGAATGCATGGTGATGGGGAAAGAAACGGGATGCATGGAAGATTACGGCCACATGGACCTGTTGGTCGGAAAACGGTCGGACAAGGAAGTGTTTCCTCGCATCACCGGCTGGATTCAGGAAAACGATGGTGAACTTCTGCAGCAACATGCAGACAGTACTGTTGCGAGCAGTCATAGTCAGTGCCAAATCTAACGTCCGATTCAGAAACAGAGTATTGGTGGGTGCCGGCCTCCGTGCCGGCACATTTTCAATATTAATAAATGATATCGCAAAGATGGACCGGCAGAGACGCCGGTCCCTACCAATACCTATAATTCACACGCCAAGTGAACGACAAAATTTTCAGCACTGACAATAAATGCAGTTTTTCACGTAAGCGTTGCACTTGAACGACAACACCGGATGTGGTATGCAGCCCGCAATGCCTTTTCTAGGGAGGCTCCATGCAGAACCCACGATTGCGCATAGCCCTGGTCTACGGAGGACAGTCTGCGGAACATGAAGTCTCGTTGCGTTCCGCGAGATCTATCTTCGACGCAATGGACAGATCCAAATACGATCCTCTTCCGATTCTGATCACGCAACAGGGTTCCTGGTACAGCATGCCCGCAGAGGCTGCTTCATTCGATCCCTCGGTGAGTCCGGCTCGATCAAACCGACTCATTTTTTCTCCGGACCCGCAGCACAGAGGTTTCCTGAAAGTGGACGGAGAATCTGGCATTCAGCCGATGCATGTGGATCTGGTTTTTCCAGTGCTCCACGGGACGTACGGTGAAGACGGAACCATTCAGGGACTCCTGGAAATGGCGCACATGCCGTACGTGGGCTGCGGTGTTCTTGCTTCAGCAGTAGGCATGGACAAGATTTTGATGAAAAAAGCATTCCGAGAAAACGGGCTGAACATCGGACCTTATTTCTGGTTTTTTCGCGCTGAATGGGAGAGCGATCCTGACAAAATCACTGCAAAGTTGAAATCCGCGCATTTTCCTCTGTTCGTCAAACCTGCAAATCTTGGGTCGTCTGTGGGAATCAGCAAGGTTTCGGATCCTTCCGGATTCGAAGCCGCTGTTAACCTGGCTGCTTCATACGACAGAAAAATCCTGGTGGAAGACGGTATTGAAGGACGCGAACTGGAAGTGAGCGTTCTTGGCAATGACCATCCCAAAGCAAGCGTTGCTGGTGAAGTCATATCTCACAGTTCTTTCTACGATTATGAAGAGAAATACCTCAAAGATACAGCGGAGCTCGTGATCCCCGCGGAACTCCCCGCAGGTATGCTGCAAAAAGCGCAGGAAGCTGCAATAACTGCATTCAGAGCGGTTGATGGTTCGGGGCTGGGGCGAGTGGATATGTTTCTCACGCCGGACAATCAGGTTGTGGTAAATGAAATCAACACCCTGCCCGGCTTTACCTCCATTAGCATGTATCCGAAGCTCTGGGAGGCTACGGGTCTGCCATACGCACAGCTCGTGGACAGACTTGTCGGACTGGCTCAGGAAAGGCATCGCGAAAAACTGACCATCAGGACTGACAGGAAGCCTGTATGAAGTCCTTGATCCTCACTGCCGGTCTCGGCACCAGGTTGAGACCCCTTACTCTGGAACGAGCCAAACCGACCATCCCCCTATTGGGAAAACCCCTCTTATTCTGGCTGCTCGAAAACCTGATGTCTCAGGGTGTTGATGAATTCCGGTTAAACCTTCACCACCTGCCGCACTCCATCGAACAGATCTTCGAGCGCGGGCCCGGTCTGAATATGCCTGTTTCTTTTGCGCATGAACCGGAAATTCTCGGCACAGCCGGCCCTCTGAAAGCGAATGAAGCTTTCTTCGATAATAACACGTTCCTCATGGTCAATGGGGACATCGTCATAGATTTCTCGTTTCGCGAAGCGTTCGCATTTCACAAGGAGCACGGTGCGCTTGCGACCTTGTTGATGTTTCCTCAGCCCTCTCCTCCCAGGTATTTTCCGGTGCGGATCGATGCCGATGGCAATCTCCTGAATTTCCCACATATCAGCAGGATGGGAAATGCACTGCCTGAAGCGTATGTCTTCACGGGAATTCACATTCTCGAACCTGAAATTTTTCAATTTATTCCTCATGCTATGCCGTACGAAATAAACGAGCAGGTTTATCCGGAAGCGATCAAGCGAGGAGCAAAGGTACTCGGTTTTCCCGTGAGTGGTTATTGGAACGATGTTGGCAGTCCCCAGCGGTACCTGGAAGCACAGCGAGATCTCCTGAACATGCGGACCAGGCTGCGCGTCAATCAAACGAAAATTCCTTATACGTGCGTTTCCCCGGAAGCCAGAATCGAGGAATCAGCAACATTCGGTCCCTTTTCTACTGCAGGGGAAGGTTGCCTCGTCCGTTCGGAATCTGTGGTGGAAAACTCAATCCTCTGGGAAGATGTCGAGGTCACGGAAAAAACTCACGTGCACAACTGCATCGCGGGCTCGGGTGTCGTTCTCAGAAATGATGTCCGCAACAAAATCGTTACGAGATTCGGTGACCTGGACATTTCTGCTTAGTGTCAATGTGCGTTCAAAGAAGTAACGTCTAGTAAATCCGGCCCGGCATGTCTCCGAAGCGAAGTCAGGCCGCGCCGTTCGTAGCGAAGGAGATTTGCCGGGACCGGCAAAGAACGGGTATAATACCATTTCGCAATTATGCATATAAGATAGCGCAGGCTGAGGTGTTCTGAGCGGAGTGATTAGACGGCTTTGCGTCGTCCGGAGCGAAGGATACCTCCAGCCTGCCAGATTATAAAAAGAAAAGCGAATCGGTATAACCTGTGACCAGGAAGTATGATCCGAAAATGAAGCTACACATGGCGGCATCCGAGATGAATTCGTACGGATTGACTGAAGAAACACGAAAACGGCTTTACTCAGTGCTACGAGATCGGCCCGAACCATCGGGAATCGTTCAGCTCGCGGGAGATGCGTCCACAAGGACATATTTCAGGGTGGCCTACCCGACGGGTCAGACGGTCATCGCCATGCTGCAGGCAACTGCAGGAGCCAATGAAGAAGCTGCTTTCATCGAGCTGAGTCGATTCCTCGAGAGCAGAGGACTCCCTGTTCCTTCGATTCTCGCGTACAGCAAGGAAGAAAGCGCTCTCCTTTTGCAGGATCTGGGGGACGAGCTGCTGGAATCTGTTGTCGAAAACGCTTCCAGCGATGACATTTCCCGATTGTACAGCGATGCGGTGGACCTGCTGGTACGCATGCGATCTGCTACGGAGACTCCGGACCCCGGTTGCCGTGCTTACAGTCTCGCTTTTGACGAAGAGAAATTGATGCAGGAAATGCATTTCTTTCTGGAGCATTTTGTGATTGGTTTCGCACGCCTTCAGCCATCACCGGCCGCACTGAAAACTCTCGAATCGTTTTTCCTGAATATTTGCCAAAACCTTGCACGGGAGCCGCGCATTTTTGCCCACCGCGATTTCCATTCACGAAATCTCATTCTCCACGAGGATCGGCTGTTCATGATCGATTTTCAGGATGCGAGAATGGGACCGGCTCAGTATGACCTGGCTTCACTATTGCGCGATTCGTACATATCTCTCCCTGAGGATCTGATAGAGACCCTCATCAGCCGTTATACAGATTCTGTCAGTGATCCCGATCCGATTCGATTCAGATATATTTTTGACATCATGTCCTTGCAGCGCAACATAAAAGCGCTCGGAACGTTCGGTTACCAGTCATGGGTACGCAACTCCGATCGCTACCTCTCCGCAATACCTCGCACGGGCCTGCATGTGGCACGGAATCTTGCCAAATATGCTGAATTTGCGACGTTCAGGCAGGTGTTGGAAGACCATATCGTCGACCCCGCCACAGCGCCGCATCTTCTTGACGATTTACATTAAGAATTTCTTGTAATTATTTCATATTTTTGATATATCTTGCCACAGCGTTCGCAGCATTTACGCTGGAGTTGGGAACATGAGAAGATTCCTGTTCGTGGCATGCAGTATTTTTTGGGTATTCGCGGGTACCTCGGTTTTCGCACAACAATCCGGAGTCGAAAACAGAATTCAGGATACGAAAACTCAAATTGAGGCTCAGATAGAGAAGATACGGGAAGCTCGGGAAAAAGCCGAAAATGAGGTGGTTTTGGCCAAAATCCGCGTAGGAGAACAATTGAGAAGGTCAGAAGAAGAATTGAAGCGTCAGCTCGAGGTTCTCGACCGATTCCGGGACAAATTGTCAGATGAGAAATATGAAACCAATCAGGCAGTTGTAGCGGTCCAAAGAGACTGGAGCGATCTTGTTCAGAAAGCATGCTCAGATATTGAAGCACAGATCGATACGACAAATTCGCTCATATCCGATTTGCAGGGCATGCGAAAACAGATGGATGGCGAAGTTCTGGGTTCTAGCATTCCAAACCAGGCGGAAAACACTACGAAGACGTGCTCAGGAGCTACCGAGAGCCAGGCGGTGTTCCTCGTGGTTCCTCCGACGTCGGAAGGACAGCCACCACAACTGGTCCCAACCTGAAACAAAAATTAACGGCCCGGGCGGGCGGAGCAGAAGTAAGAATTGGGGAACCTTTTTTGCAAAAAAGGTTCCCCAAACCCTTCCCAAAAACTCTTAACACCTGTCCAAATCTTTATTTTTTCCTCAAAAAGAGGAACTCAGAATTGTTGCCGGTCAAGGGAATGAACACGGATGTTCGTGATGCCAAGGAATAACACTGATTCGCTCTGAAAGCGATGAGCGTGAAAAGAATCTCCTAGGAGAATCAGTACAGAATTCGCGGTGTAGTCACAACATTTGCCTGCGAAATCTCTCTCATGAGCATAAAAGCTCCAAAAAACCGCATGATAATGAGAAAAGATGTTGCAGCCTTTTATTCAGTGCGCTACTTTTAAAAAGTGAAACTAAAATGCACACAATGTGGAACAACGTCTAAACTCCCGGACGGAAAGGTGCCCGTTGGGAGATCGTACATCCTTTGCCCGACATGCAATAGCCGCATAAATATTTTCAAGGGTGTTAGAATCGGCTCGGTAATACGGAATCTCGTCGGCCTGAGATTCCTTGCAGATAAAGACGGTCTGAACGACAGGTTTTGCGAACCGGGTGAAAGCTGGCGTGTTGTGAATATCGTGGAACCCTGTCCTGACCGGGGGAAGGGCCGAGCGTGCGAGTCGGAGAATCACGGACGATGCCCGAACCAGCGCCTTGTCGTGAGGCTTCGCCGGGATAATATCGTTTACAAGACGTGTCTGTACAGGCGGGGTGTTCGTATTTTCGACCGTGAAAGCAGGACACCGGTTGGGAACACCGGCGTGTCCACCGGATTCAAACTTCCGTCCGATGAAAAGTGATATCGATCTGTATATGTTCGCGCAATTCTTGATTCAACTTCAGTCATCAAGTGTTAGAAGTTCTTGAGGTGGGGTTTTAGGAGGAACTTCTTACAAGAAGTTCCTCCCAAAGCTTTAACGATTCTGCCAGACCGGTTTTCTCTTTTCGATGAAAGCCGTTATGCCTTCGTTGGCATCGTGTGATTCCATGAGGTCCTTCAGGTAGAGCCCTTCCATTCTGGGAAAATCTTCCATGACAGCTCTGAAGAAATCCATTCTTACTGCTCTATTTGCAATGCGGAGCGATTCTGCACTCTTGGGGAGAATATGCTTTTCAATCCATTGTGAAGCAGTCTCCCACGCATCCTGACCTTCTTCGGCAAGCAACGTGATCAGACCCATTTTCTGGGCTTCTGCGGCACTAACCGAACGTCCGGTCAGCACCATATCATCCGCATAGGTTTGGCCTACTTTGCGAGTCAACATGACAGAAGCAGGAGGAGGGAAAACCCCGAGCATGATCTCAGGCTGGCCGAACATGGCGCTGCCGTCAGCAACGATGAAATTGCAGAACAGAGCCAACTCCATTCCGCCTCCGAGACACTGGCCTCTCACAATGGCCATGACCGGCACAGACAAACGAACTAACTGGAAGAATACGCCATGAAATGCTTTGAGCATCATTGCCGCATTCTCTTTGGTATGCTCCGGGACGCTCGCCCCGAAGGAAAAGTGTTTTCCTTCCCCTTCAAATACGATCAGCTTCAAATCCTTTTCGCTGCAGAGACCGTCAAGTGCGCAAGATATTTCTCCCAGCATGGCGGCTTCGAGGATATTCGCCTTGGGAGCATTCAGGACAACTTTGAACACTGCGCCGTCAAATAGTTTTTCACATTTGATAAGCTTGTAATCCATAGCAGTTCCCTTCTAAGGAATTGTACCTATTCGCTTTTTCTTTTCATGATCTGGAAGGCCGGGGACATCCTTCGCTCCGGACGACGCAAAGCCGTCTAATCACTCCGCTCAGGACACCCCGGCTTTCGCTACGTTATGTGCATAATGCGAAATGGTAGTAGTTCGGTCTTGAACGATATTCACCTCGCGTAGGATGTGATGAGCGAAGCGGTCGAGAAATACCTCGACTGATGCGGTGAACCCGGGCGGATCGCGGGTTCACCGCATCCTACATTGGCTACGCCATCTGTCCCTACAGGGATGGAGAACCGTGGCACGATTCTGATGTCAATGCGGTTTTGAGACACTTTCTCTCTGCCGGTCATTCCATCGGTAGCATCGATCAAATGGAAGATGTGCCGGCACAGAGGCCGGCACCCACCAATATTCTTAATCTTCAGTCGGACATTAGTTTTGGCAATTCGTATAATACCAATTTGCTTTCAAAGTTAGACGAAATCCCCTCTACCCCCCCTTTATAAAGGGGGGAATGGGGGGATTTTGAATGCAAATTGGTATAAGACACCGTCTCCTACCTGCGTGGGCCGGACGACCAGCAGTTGATGCGCCCTTAGACACGCTGAAATGCATATATCGGTTTGTCCGACGCTACTCTTGCGGTTTCGCAAATACCTCAGCATAGGTATTCGCGTTCATCGGAGACCCCTGAGCTATGAGCTGACGCAACTTGATAAAATCGATCACGTCCTTGCCGGTTAGCTTCTTGGTATTGAACGCGTTGAATCCAAGGAATGCCTCATACCCCATGTTGGCCATGAGCCAATGACGGTTGGGGAGCTTTGATTGATCCCAGAAGAATTTTTTCTTTGCGCGAATCCCGTCAATAGCTTTGATAAGGCAACCGGGGAACAAATTGGCAAAAGTCCATACTATCCGACTGACTTCCTTGTCCAGGAGTTCGAAATCGATGGGAATATCTTTCATCATTTCACGTGCTTCTTTTGCAGCGGCGCCGGTCTTGAATTCTCCGTAGACGATCTCGCCGTCTTTCACGTATTCGTCGGTGATGATGAGAGGATTCCGGATGAACTTGCCGTCCTTTTTGAGCACGGGAATTACTTTGGAGATCAGGTTCTTGGCCTTCATCTTGTAGGCGCTCCAAAGCTCGCAGCTCACGCAGTTCCACATGGCGTCTTCCATGGAAAGGAACCAGGGCAGAAAGTCTGTCGACCCACCATCAGGACTCGAACCATGGCGTGCGCCTGCCTGACCGTAAATGGCCAGATCGCTGGAGACGGCAATATCGCAAGCCATTCCGATTTCCTGTCCTCCAGCCACTCGCATTCCGTTCACACGGCAAATGACCGGTTTCTTGCAATTCAGAATCGAATCCACCATGCCGTTAAACAAATCCATGTACTCGCCGTACTCATGAGGCCTTCTCGCATAGTATTCTGCGTACTCTCTCGTGTTTCCGCCCGTGCAGAAAGCTCTGTCGCCCGTCCCGGTAAACACTGCGGCAACAACGGACCGATCCTGGCTGGCAGCCGTAAATCCTGCGATAACGCCTTTCACCATTTCGGTAGTGTAGGAATTATACTGTTGGGGGTTATTGAGTCTGATCCAGGCTACATAGAGCCCTTCCACCGGATTGCCGTTCGGGTCGGTAAGAGGTTTTTTCTCGTAAACCGTGCAAGGAGCTTCGCTTCCCCAGTGTTCGGAACCAATGAGTATGTGATCCTTTATTTCATTGTCCCTTGGCAACCATTCTAATGCCATATTTGCTCCTCCTGAGTGTAAGATTTCGATATTCGGAGCCGCTTGAAGCGGTGTTATGTTTCTTGCGAAACGAGATGAATCGATTGTTGGTGAGGCCGGGTTCTGTCAGGAACCCGGCCGATAGTGGTTCATACCAATTTGCTTTCAAAGTTGGACGAAAAATCCCCTCTACCCCCCCTTTACTAAGGGGGGAAGTGGGGGATTTTGAATGCAAATTGGTATCAGTCTTTATTTGACCGGTTCAAAGGCATAGAAAACACGCGGCATTTCAACTACATTCCGCCCTACTTCCTGGGGAACCGGGTCTACTTCAAATACCGACAGCTTTACCTGATCGCCGGACTTCAACTCGCCTTCCTTGCAATTGATGATACGTGCAAAAAAGGTCTTCTTACCTTGAAGATCGATCAGTGCATGAATTAACGGAGGCTTTCCGAAACCCAGGGGAACGCCCACCATCTCTTCGGTAACGTCTATGACTGTAGCCGTGAGCGGCCAGTCAATCCATTCCATGTCGGTGCTGTAGCAGTCCGGACACATCAACCTCGGAGGAAAGGGCTCAGATCCACAAGCTTTGCATTTTGTCGTGGTCAAGCGCCCTTCTTTGAGGTGCTCGTAGAATGGATGCATTTGATTGAATTCTTTGGACTGCTGCGGAAACAGATCCATAGTTACCATGTATTTTCCGGTGAGTACGGAAATTCCGGGCGTGCTCATGCGACCTCCTTGCCGTAGATAATAACTGTGTGTGCGGCAATGAAACCGCTCAGGTTGTGAGTAAGGCCGATCGTTGCTCCCGGAACCTGCTGAGTCGCGTCCCCACGCAGTTGCTTCATAACTTCGATTCCCTGACGAATGCCGGTTCCTCCGAACGGGTGACCGCAGCCAAGGAGACCGCCGTCCGTATTGGTCGGAATCTTTCCACCGAAATCATTCTGTCCGTCCGCTACGAAGAAGCCGCCCTCACCTTTCTTGCAGAACCCCAGGTCTTCCATTTCAATGATCTCGGAAATGGTGAAACAATCGTGCGTCATTGCCACGTCAACGTCCTTGGGCTCCACTTTCGATTTCTTGTACGCCTGTTGTCCGGCTATTTTCAGAGCTTCCCATGTTGTCCAGTTGGGCATATTCGCGGACATGTTGTTCACGGAGGCCTGTCCTGTTCCACGGATATATACCAGAGGCTTGTCTGTCATTTCTTTGGCTTTTTCTTCGGAAGCCAGGATTACGGCTGCAGCACCGTCAGTGATTGGGCAGCAATCGTAAAGAGTCAAAGGAGAGACAATCATCTTGCCCGACATGACTTCTTCCATGGTCACGGGTGTTTGAAACTGCGCCTTGGGGTTTTTTGCGGCATTCCGTCGATTCTTGACGGAAATCATGCCCAGGTGCTCTTTCTTGGTCCCATACTGCTTGAAGTGCTGTTTTGCCACCATCGCGAAAACGGGCGGAGGAAGTCCCAATCCCTGTGAGCCATCCCAGTCGTGGTCTACGGAAGCAAGCTCACTGTAGAATATTTCCCATTTTTGAGGGGTATAGAGTTTCTCGCCCCCGGCGACCATGACGACGTCCGCCTGGCCGGACTTGATCATGGCGAACGCCAGGATAATCGCCGAGCTGCCGCTCGCGCACAGCAATTCCACTCGTGCACAGATGTTCTTCGGCTTTATGCCCACGTATTCTGCGACCAGTGGTGCGAGATGGGTTTGATAGGAAGTCCGTTCAGTGTACGCGGATGCAACCAGTAAACCATCAATGTCTTTCGGGTTCACTTGAGGGCTGTCTTCGTAACAGGCTTTTGCGGCCTCCTGAAAAAAATCCCTCTGGCTGCCGTCTCTGACGCCCCACTTGGACATTCCTCCGGCAACGATGCACACGTTACGTTCCATAGTCTTCTGTACCTCCCGTTCCTATTCGGGTAAATCTCGTTAACACCAATTTGCGTTCAAAATCCCCCCATTCCCCCCTTTAATAAAAGGGGGTAAGAGGGGATTTTTCGTCTAACTTTGAAAGCAAATCGGTATTAGTAGTGGTGCCAAAACATGCGTTCGATTGATCTCGCGATCCCTGCGAATGCAGAAATCCGAATCCCGGCTTTCACAGGGATCGCGACTCGAGCGCAGATGTGACACAGTGTCCGGACGGAACTCCGATTCGTCGTGCTTGCTTCTTCCTCACCTCCACTGCTCCGAATTACAGCGTGCTTTCAAGACGCTGCTTTACGTGTTTGCTTTCCCGGACGGAAAACATGTTGCCTTCTTCCTGAACAAAGAATTGTGCATGCTTACAGGTTTCAAGGGCTCGATGAGAAGTTCTCGATTCTTGTTGCCCGCTAATGGACTTCACAGTCCATCCGGTCTGAAAGCTCTTTCAGAATCAGGAACTTTCTCGACGTCGTCGGCTGTAAATACGAGGATGTATTCGAGCGACAGACTCATCGGCTACATAAGCAGCCGAAGATCGTACTTTCGTCGTCTGCAGTCGAACATTTCAAAGCACGAATGGATAGGGTATCGACTTTTCCGCGCAAACCGATTCGCACGAACGGATGCACATACGACGAAGCACCCCCGAAGGGAATACCTCTGTGGAACTCATCCGCCTTTCCATTCTCTCTATATCCCAAATGCCAAGGACTATCAATCCCCGCAGGACGCCGTGCAATGCAGGGAACAAATCCTTGTTTCCCGATCTTCCGCTGTCCGCCATATTCATCATTATGAATAGACAGGATGGGTCCCTGGAGAGCGTCCGAATCGAGAAGAACGCGGCTTCGATTCCGCAGGAACCCGTCTCTTTCAATGCTGCACGAGCACTGTTTTTCTAAACGCGAGACGATATTTCTCTCTTCTTTCACAAGGTCACCAGGAGAATGCAATCGCACAGTGTGTGCAGACTTGCACACAGGGTAAAGACGGCGTGTTCGTGAATGGCTTGCACGGACCGCATTCATACTTAATCTTCTTTTCTTTGTCAGGAATCACCGTGACAACCGGCTCTTCATTCATAGGATCGTTGGGATCGCAGTCAACGACCTGAAAGACCCCGGCAGGACAGGCGCTCACGCACTCACCGCATCCATCGCACTTGTCCGTATCAATGGTGATGAAGTAATCTCCTGAAGCGTCACTGTAGCCGTAATTCGCCTTCATTCTATGTCTCTGTCCGGAACAGTTCGTCGATCGCTGACAATCAACCCGGCAACCGGCCGATACTACTTCCGTCCCTTACCTTGTCGGCAGAGGGCATAGCCAAACAGGGCCGCACCGGCAGCACCTGCCAATTGAGTATCCCATTTCGTTTTCAGAGGTTCCAAACCCAGCTTCCTGGTAAGCCTTCCGATGACTCCCTGGTTCTTTGCCATTCCGCCGGTGACAGCGAATTCCGGTTCCACGCCCACCCGTTCCAGGAGAGAATAAATGCGATTAGCCATCGCGGAACAGTAGGCAGCGAGAACTTCATTCGTACTCAAACCCTTACGCAACAACCCGGTTGCCTCGGATTTGGCGTACACTACACAGGTACTGGAAACCGGCGGCGGTTCTCCATCTACTTCAAAGGAACGTCTTCCCACATCGCCAATGGGAACGGAAAGCAAATCCGAAAAGACTTCCATTCCGCGGCCCGTTCCTGCGGCACATTTGTCATTCATGAGAAAATTCGTGACCTTGCCTTTTTCGTCGCAGCGAATGACCTTGATATCCTGTCCCCCGACATCCAGAACCGTGCGCACACTGGGTCCGTAGAAGAAATTTGCGCCTTTTGCGTGGCATGCGATTTCCGTGACGGTTCTATCGGCCATGGGAACATTGACACGACCGTACCCGGTTCCTATCAGATAATGTATCTTCTCTTCCGTGAGCGAGGTTTTCTCCAGAGCAAACCGTAAAGCGTTTCGAGCACTGTCGGGACTGTTGGACCCGGTTCTCATGTTCCCGTATGCAAACATTTCGCCGTCAACCATGACTACCGCCTGGGAACTCACCGAACCCACATCGATTCCGACAGTAATGCACCGGCCGTTCTCCCAATTGATACAGGGATTCACCCAATTGGTTTCCTGCCATTTCCAGAATTCTTGTGTGTTCTCGTCGGCCATCCGTATATCCGTCACAAGGGTTTCGACATGCTCTATTTGGCTTCTGCAGCGGCAACAGCAGCTCCCACGGCAGCGCCATATTCCGGCAATTCCGGAACGTACACGCTATCGATGTTCAGGTCTCTCTTCAGGGCAGTAACGAATCCGGGATTACAAGCAACGCCACCGAGCATGACAATATCGGGATTCGCGCCGATGCGCCTGATCATGGACGCGATCCGGCTTGCCATTGCATCGAGAATTGCCCTGCAAATGTCTCTTTTCTCTACTTTCGCGTGTATAAGGCCCACCACTTCGGATTCAGCAAAGATGGCGCACTGAGCATTCATGGGAATGGGATTGTCTGAAGAAAAGGCGAGATTCCCCATTTCCTCCAGCGGTGTCTCGAGAGCTCTCCCCATGGCTTCGATGAATGCGCCTGCTCCTGCCGCACATTTTTCGTTGATCGCAAAATCCACGACTGCGCCATTTTCGTCGCATTTCACTGCGCGACTTTCTTCGGCTCCAACATCGACAACAGTCCGGGAATCAGGAAAAAAGAAGTGTGCTGCCGTAACTATGGCTTTAATATCGTTGACTCTGAAGTTTGCTTGTACAATGGCATTTGCGCCGGAACCGGTCCCGCCAATTCTTTTCAAATCGTATTCATTAATCCCGGCTTCTTTTAGCGCAATCTGCAGTGATTCTTTGATAGCCGCTGCCTGCTCGAAACCGGTGAGAACCATACCTTTTCCGACTATCCGTCCGTCTTTCAGAATGACCGTCTTAGTGTTCTTTGCACCACAGTCAATCCCTGCAGTGATCATATGGAAACCTACTTCCCCTGTCGGCCGTGTGGTACTCGCGCTCAAACCTTCGTAGGCTCTTCCGCAAGCAGGATAATAGCGTCCAAAACCAGTTTTTCTCTTGATGCCGGTTCGGGTTTGAAACTTGACTGGTATTTGGCATCGCTTCTAAGCTGAATATAACTTATACTGTTGTATTGTCAAGAGGTTTTCATTCCGGCGCAGTTTTTTCCTGAATGGTGCTTTCTATTGTCGTTTCTCAAATATGCCCTTCTCGACGCGAGATGGATCGATACGCTTATAGCGATTGGCAAAAATTCTGACGTTTATCCCACGCTCCAGTACAAGATATTAGTAGGGGCCGGCGTCCCGAAAGTGCCTCAAAAATCTCGAAGGCACAAAACATCGTGCCACGATTCTCCATCCCTGGTAGGGGCAGACCTATGTGTCTGCCCTCATTTGGGCGGACACGCAGGTCCGCCCTTACAATCAGGCCGGGAAGATGATGGGAATTTCGTGCCACGGTCCGGGATGACTTTCGATTTTTGAGACAGTCTCTCCCTGCCGGTCCATTCTATCGATATCATGGATCATATTGAAGATGTGCCGGCACGGAGGCCGGCACCCACCAATACTCCGATCCTCAATCGGACATTAATTTTGGCAACTGCTATAGTAATAATCGCACGCACAACAGGCTCTGTCACGTTATCGCGGAAGATTCTGCAGAAAATGTTGGCTCTGTTGTCGAGCCCAAATAAAAGCCGCCCGCAATTGTCCATTCCATCTCTTATATAAGTCTTATTCGGCTCGCAATTCCACGAATGAAGTTGATTAAATCCTAAGGAGTCAGAGCCTCAGGGCTTGTGTTTCCCGATCTTTCATCTTTCAACGAAGGTGCTCGCCGGGTTCGCTACTGCAAACATCTGTCAAAAGAACTCTCAAAGCGTTCCATTCCTGAATGAAAGCGGCAAGCTGTCGCTTGACGATTCACAATTGTGTGTAGCATTTATTGAGTACTTGTCGGCCATGGCTTTAGAATTATATATTGTACATGGTTGGAAATGCATGAGTAAGGCCATACTCCTTGCAAGCCGCAGAGTAGATCGTTAGAATGCCCGGATTCCCAGGAGGATCTCACGATGCCATTGGACCAGGAAATTAATGTCAGTCCGGAAGTAAGCGAGGATTTCCAGAACTTTACTGAATTTTGCTCAGAAAATTCCGGAAGAGAAGCGAGCTACCTTGAACTGGTGAGCAATAATCCGTTGGATATGGATGCTGTGACGTTGGCCTTCAGCATGCGACATCTTGTCCGGCTTTCACGGGAGCTGCTGGAATTCCTGCTGAATTCAGTTCAGGACGATTCGATTCCGCCTTCCCTCGATTCTGTCCTGGCCACGAAGGGAATTCAGTTGGATAAGGCCCACGCGAACACATTAAGAAACGTGATCTTTTCCATCAGAGACGGTAACGATGAGGAGAACCATTTTTCACTTGTCCGAGCCCTCCAACTGATGGCAATCAGCAGAGAAAAAGGACGTATAGTCCTCAATCTCGGAGAATCGTACGCTCCACCCAATGAGGGATGGACGGAGGAGGATTTCGGAGGAGACGACTCCATGTTGGAAACCGTCCGAGCAATTGAAGATCCCCATTGGGTGAGAGACGAGGAGATGTAATGCAGGATACGATCCTTGTTCCCGTCACTGCTCGAGGAAAACGAGTTGTTGACCTTTTGAAGACCGACCGGAGAGAAGCATCTCAAATCATGGAAAGCCTTCCCCGGGATGAGCAGATTTCGCTCGTGAGCCATCAGGCTCTTAAAGATCCGAAATCTGCGCAGGAACTGCTGTTTTTGATGGATGACGACAAAAGCCGCGATGTTGTCGAAGGTATCGGGGATAGAACTCTTTTCAGGATTATGAAATCCCAGAGTTCTACGCATATTGGCGTATTGTCTCTCGTCAATCCGGAACGGGTCCAAGCTATTCTCGATTTGGATCAGGAACTGTTTTCTACAAAGGGGGTAACAGACCCCCAAACGGCCTATCACTGGATGGTAAGTTTTCTTGAGGAAGATGACGCAACCTTCACACAGCTCCTTTCCAGGCTGGACATTCGAGTTGTGGCATCCGCGTTTCAGGACAAGATCATCCGGCCCTCCGTAAAATCGGGCGAGCCCGAAGACGAAGATGCAGCCTCTTTTCCCGCGGATTTCATGGTCAAGCTGGATCGCGGCGAACTCAAGCCCGACGACCTGGAAGTGAGCGATGAAGAGACTCTCGACATTCTGATGAGAATATATCTCACCAACGAACACTACTTTAATGAACTCGTTTCCATTATGGTCCGGGAAGAAGACCTGAAGACGCGAACAGCGGAAGAAGCTTTCGATAGAATTCAGCAGCAGGTCGGGGACATGAGCGAATTTACCGAAGAAGCGGAGGAGATGTTTATTCCGTTGGAGGAATAAGAGAAGGAAGTCTGGGGAGGAAAACTTCTCACAAGAAGGTCTCCTCCCTGAGGGTTATATGTACGAATTCAAAGCATCACTTGGGCGCTGAGGTCGGGCCTGCCGGAATGGGAACTCCGGACGGTAAATTCTGATCGTTAATTTGTACCTGCATTTTCTTCCGCAAGTCATTGGAAATCTTTTCATAATGATCTTGTTGTTTTTGGAACCGAAGCTGTTCCAGAATGTACTCTTTAACCTGATCGAAGCTGTTTTCCTGGGCCGGCTTTTTATCTTCCAGCAGAAGAACGTGATATCCGAACTTTGATTTTACCGGTCCTGTAATCTGACCGTTCTTCATGCTGAATGCCACTTCTTCGATTTCCGGCACCAGGCTTCCTTTGGGCAGCCATTCCAAATTTCCGCCTTTCATCTTGCTCGGGCAGATCGAAATCTGGCTTGCCAGGTCCGCGAATTTCTCGCCCTTCTTCAATTTGTCCATCGCATCCTTCGCTTCCTTTTCAGAGGAGACCAGAATGTGATGCAGGTGGACACTTTCGGGAGTGGCGTATTGGGCCTTATTCGCCTCGTAAAATTCTTTGGCTTCCGCATCGGTGGGTGCGGGCAAATCTTTGCTCATCTGATCGAGGTACAATCTTGCAAGGAGATCTCGTCGGGTAAACTGCAGGAGCTTGTCAGTTTCGGGCTTCTTGTCCATCCCCAGTCTTTCGGCTTCCGCGGCGAGCACATAGATGTTCACCACATAATCCAAGGTTTTTTTCCTACCTTCAGGAGTAAGGTACAGGTGGCGAAACTTCTCCGGTACTGCATTCGAGATTTCTTTGAGGTCGGACTCAGTTACGGTCTGATTACCGATCTTTGCCACGACTTTGTCGGTCTGGGCGAAAGAGTGCGGAGCGCTCACCAGCAGAAGCATCATGAACGTTGCTGCAATCCAAATGTGCCGAGAGTGATTGCTTGACACTGAAGTCTCCTTTTCTTGTTTTTATGTAACATTCAAATATAACTAACTATTTTCCGTATCGTCGGAGTTTATACCATACTTACTATTTCAAGTCAAATCATCTGATACCATTTCGCAATTATGCATATAAGATGGCGAAGGCTGAGGTGTTCTGAGCGGAGTGATTAGACGGCCTTGCGTCGTCCGGAGCGAAGGATACCTCAAGCCTGCCAGATTATATACGAATTGCCAAAATTAGTGTCCGGTTGAAAACTTAGGAATATTGGTGGGTGCCGTGCCTCCGTGCCGGCACATCTTCAATATGATCAATGATATCGATAGAATGGACCGGCAGGGACGCCGGTCCCCACCAGTATCTTGTGTTGGAGCATGGGATAAACGTCAAAATTTTTGGCAATCGCTATAAAAACAAAAGCGAATCGGTATGAGTCTCAAAGGAATTTCGCCCATGCAATTCTGACTTCGTATTCCCGCGACATAATTCAGGAGTTGTATCCATAGTGAAATGATTCTTGCATAATGGTTACAAACGAATTATATGTGTTTTTTGGAAAGGGGGATGAGGTGTGGTTAGAAGAATTCCCTACATAGTATTGTGCGTATTGGTTTGTCTGGCCCTCTCGTCCTGTATTGGGACAGATAAATCAGGAATAGGCACGGCCCCAAAGCCTCCATCCGAATTAAGCTTACGGGCATTACCCGCGGGAATCGAATTGGTATGGGAACGTGTCCCGGACGCTCACACGTACACGGTTTTCTGGGGAACCGAGAGAGGCGAATATCGAGGTACCGTCAACTCCGATGCTTGTTCTATCCTGCTGCAGGGCATGGAAAAAGAGAAGATCTACTACTTCGCCGTCACTGCTTGGAATCAGGCAGGAGAAAGCATGTTTTCCAATGAACAAGTACTCGTTTACGACAACAACGCTCAGAATTCCGAGAAACATGTCGCCAAGGGGAACGAGTTGATGCAGAGAGGTTACTTAAGGGATGCTCATGCTTATTTCTCTGCAGCCATACTATGCGATCCGGAAAACGCGACAGCATATCGGCACAGAGCAATGCTGTACGAATCCATAAGCCGGTCCGATCTCGCGAAACAGGATTATGCGACTGCAGAATCTCTCCAGAAAAAGAAAATTGCGTTGACTCCGGTAAAAGGAGCTTCTTTGAACAAGGACTGAACGCTACCGACTACATTCGACTCGTACCGTTCTCTCCCCCATGACCTTCTTGAACAGCGTCGCGTCGCCAATCACCTTACCAATGATATTTACCGGGGAAGCGGGGATGATTTTGCCGCCAGTGCTCACGGGAGTAGGACCGAAGAAAACACAAAAAGCGTTGCCCGAAGGCCAATACCCCAGATCGCCTATCTGCACCTCTTGTTGTGCTGTCTCATCGAGGACAGACTTGACAGGAACGGAAAAATAGATCTCGTCTCCCCATGTGCTGAAGAACGTCTCAAGAGGCAAGGCCTCCACTATTTTCTCGGAGGTAGGCGAGTCGTTCAATTCGGCGTCCATAACTATGTTACCGATGATGATACGAATTTTCACGGCACATTCCTCCATGCAAAATTGTGTTCAGCTTTTATTATGCCGCTCCTTATAGAGATTTATCCAGACAATTTCGCAGCTCGTATAAAATAAAAAAGAGGATTCATCAAGCAGAGGATGACAGAATATGAGCGAGCTGCAGGGGATTTTCTAAAGTGGAAAATTATGCTACAGTACATGGTCAAAATTCTCTCTTGTGAAGACCTTTTCCCTGAGAGATTTGCCGGACAATCACATCAGTCGCATCATACGTATAGAGATGGACGGATGATTGGAGCAAATAAATGATCCAACTGACAAATGCTATGGAAATCTTCAAAATATTGCCCCGTACCAATTGCCGGGACTGTCGTGTCCCCACCTGTTTCGCTTTTGCAGCGGCGGTATTCAAGGGCGATCAGCGATTAAAAGATTGCCCGCATATGGATAGAAACGCCCTCGAAATGTTCAGTGTTGCAAATTCCGATTCCAGGACTTTGGAACGTGGAGAAGCTGAAGCACTGGAGCAGTTGAGACGGGAAATCAGCCATATTGACTTGGCTTCTTCAGCAGAACGATTGGGCGCGTCGTTCGCGGGCGGCTTGCTGACTATCAAATCCCTTGGAAAAGACTTTCACGTCGATACCCGAGGGAATGTCACGTCAGTTTGCCACATCCACGGATGGATCACCATACCGATTCTCAATTACGTAGTATCCTGCGCGGGTAAACCGGTGACAGGCAACTGGGTTCCGCTTCGCGAACTCAAAGATGGTCTTGCATGGGCTCCGCTATTCGGTCAACGTTGTGAAAAACCGCTCAAGAGAGTGGCTGATACACATACGGATCTTTTCGAGCACATGATTCATATCTTTGCTGCAAAACGTGCACCTCGTGCTTTCAATTCAGACATCGCGGTGATTTTGCATCCTTTGCCCACAATACCCATGTTGATCTGCTATTGGAGACCTGACAGCGGTATGGAATCGTCGCTCAACGTCTTCTTTGACGACACGGCTGACGAGAATCTGACGGTAGAATCGATTTACCGGCTTGCCGCGGGAATGACGATTATGTTCGAGAAAATCGCCATTACTCATGACATGTGAACCATCACGTCTTTTGGCGAAACACTCAGAGCACAATTCGGCAACACTTCTTTAGTAGGGATATTCTCGCTCCGTTTCTTCTGCCAAAAAAATCGCATTTCGCCAATAATTTAATGAAACCGGGAGGTCCGGCAGAGACGCCGGACCCTACCATCAACAGGTAATGGTCGGCCTCCGTTCCGGCCAAAATTGGGTTCATAAAAGCGAATCGGTATCGAGGCTTCTTTTCCGGATAGGAACGGACTAAAGTGTTGTCGTTATAATCGGTTGTGAGGATACTTTTGCAGAATTATCGGTTTGTCAAAGGATATCTGTTCGTTATAGCAGCTATGATCATCTGGTCCGGTAATTTTATTGTTGCCAGAATCCTGGCGGACACCGTACCACCTGTGACCCTGACTGTTCTTCGTTCGGTAATTGCTTCCATTGTATTGCTGCCATTCGTAATGAATGCCTTGCGCAGCGAGATGATCGGTATGAAGAAACATCTCGGCTACTTGGTGGTAACGGCGTTTCTCGGAGTAACTGCTTCCAATACATTTCTTTATATTGCTGCAGCTACCTCCAATGCTTTGAATATGTCTCTGATCGCAATTTTTGCGCCGGTCTTGACCATACTGTTTGCTCGCCTTTTCCTTCGCGACACACTTACCATGCGGAGAGTGGTGGGTCTCGTCGCCGCCACGTCCGGAGTCATCCTTCTCGTAACGAAAGGGCAGTTTTCAAGTCTCAGTCGATTGACCTTTTCCGAAGGCGACCTCTGGATGCTGGGGCAGGCTACGTCCTTTGCCGCTTACAGCATTCTCTTGCGGAAAAAACCCGCAGGACTGCAGCCTCTCACGTTTCTCTTTTCCCTGTTCGTACTGGGATTACTTCTCCCGTTTCCATGGTTCATCCAGGAAACAATCCAGCATGGACTGATTGAGTTTTCGCCTTCCACTGTAGTTGCCTTGCTCTACCTGGGACTAGGACCGTCCCTGCTCGCGTACCTGTGCTGGAATCAGTCTGTGGCAATCATCGGACCGACCCGGGCGGCGTTTGTCTATTATTGTCTTCCTCTGTTCAGCGGAGCTGAGGCTCTCTTGTTGCTTGGGGAACCCGTGTATGCAATTCATGTGGTGAGCGGGATTTTGATCCTGGGCGGCGTAATTTTTGCCACGACCGAATGAATCCTCTGTTCGGCCCGCCGTGGATTCTGCCTCAAAACCAGAATCTCCATTGATAGCGCAAATCGCTTCTGTAATCATCTTATCCCGTGAGACAGGGATGCCGTGCGGCTGCAGTCTCATCCATTCTCTTTACTTTTGTTTTAGTGGGCGCTTCTCGCAGCAGTTCGGGATGATCTTTAGCCTCCTGAGCGATACTCTTCATGGCTTGCACGAACGAATCCAGGGTCTCTTTGGACTCTGTCTCAGTGGGTTCGATCATTATTGCCCCGCTGACAACCAGGGGAAAATAGATGGTTGGCGGATGAAACCCATAGTCCATCAGCCGTTTGGCTATTTCAAAAGTACTGATTTTCTGCTCGTGCTGCTCTTTATCAGTAAACACGCATTCGTGCATGCACGGGCGGTCATAGGCCAAGTGAAACACGTCTTTCAGCAGCTCTTTGATATAATTCGCGTTCAGTACAGCCAATTGGCTGGCCCGCTGGAGCAATGGTCCCATGGATAGAACGTAGCTGTACGCTTTTACCAGCACGCCGTAATTGCCGTAAAACGCATGAAGCTTACCTATGGATTGCGGGAAGTCTTCCGATAACCTGTAAACACCTTCCTCAAAAGCAATGCGTGGAACAGGCAGGAAGGGCTCTAAATGTTTCCTCACGCACACAGGGCCTGAGCCCGGACCGCCGCTGCCGTGGGGCGTGGAAAAGGTTTTGTGAAGATTGAGATGCTGAATGTCTATTCCCATCTTTGCCGAATCGGCAATCCCCATGATTGCGTTCATGTTTGCACCGTCGCAATAAACCAGCCCGCCCTTCTCATGGACTATTTCAGATATTTCGATAATGTGTTCCTCGAAGAGCCCGAGAGTATTGGGATTTGTCACCATAATCCCGGCTACGCTTTCGTCCATGACCTGTGCAATGACTTCCGGCGTCAGAATGCCTTTTTCACCGGACTTCACGTTTACGGGTTGAAAACCGCATAAAGCCGCGCTCGCTGGATTGGTTCCGTGAGCCGTATCAGGGACGATAATCTTTGTGCGTTTCGAATTCCTGCTTTTGTGGTACGCGTAAATGATCAGCATTCCGGTCAATTCGCCCTGAGCACCCGCTGCAGGTTGGAGGGAGACTGCATCCATGCAGGTGATCTCGGCAAGGAATCGTTCCAGATCGTGAATCAACTTAAACGCGCCCTGGCTCAGGCTATCCGGCAGCAACGGATGAGCTGCGGCGAATCCCTGGAGGCCTGCCTGTTTCTCATTGGTTTTGGGATTGTACTTCATGGTGCACGAACCGAGAGGGTACATTCCCTGATCGACTCCAAAGTTCCACTGAGATAACCGCGTGTAGTGCCGCACCACGTCCATTTCGCTCAAATCGGGAAGATCGGGCAATTCTCCCACCAGTGCTTGGTCGGGTGAAGTTAAGTCCACATCTCGAGGCGGAAGACTCATTCCCCTCCGGCCTTTCGCGCCTTTTTCCCAGAGGAGAAGCTCATCAAAGATCAAGCCCGACGTACCGGGAAATCCGTTCACGCTTTCACCTCCCGCACCAGCCGGTCCATCTGCTCCCGGGTTTTTGTCTCCGTGACGCACAGCAGCCAGCAGTTTTCCAATTCCGGGTAATAACGAGCCAGACGCGTTCCCGCGATAATCTTCTTTTGCAGTAAACGATCATACACGGCATCGAACCCCGGCGGGAACTCCACCACGAATTCATTGAACGTGGGCGATGAGAACCGTATGCGAAATCCGGCAGACCGTAACGCCGCTTTGAGGTATTCCGATTTGTCGAAATTCAACCTGGCCAGTTCCCCAAGGCCGGTTCGTCCCAACGATGCCAGGTACGTGGCGGTTGCGAGTGCACACAGGCTTCCGTTGGTACAAATATTGGATGTGGCTTTCTCACGACGGATGTGCTGCTCTCGGGTGGCAAGAGTCAGAACAAATCCCCTTTTGCCCGAAACGTCACGAGATAACCCCACGAGTCTTCCGGGAATGCTGCGCACGTGCTTCATGAAGGTTGCGAACATTCCCAGTCCGGGACCTCCGAACGACTGGGGAATTCCCATGCTCTGGCCTTCTCCGCATGCAATGTCCGCTCCCTGGATTCCGGGATTCTTGTATAACCCGTACGCGAGAGGTTCTGAAAATGCCGTCACGAACAGTGCTCCGAATGAATGGGTGATTTCTGCAGCTTGAGAGAGTTGTTCGATGCATCCGAAGAAGTTCGGAGATTGCAGGGCCACTCCTGCCACGTCTTGCATCCCGCGTAAAGCAGAGAGATCGGTTCTCCCGTCTTCCAGGTACGGAAGCTCGATGATTTCATATCCTGTTGAAGAGAAGTACGTCCGTACCACCTGCCTGTATGCAGGATGAACTGCTCCGGATATGACGATTTTTTCTTTATGAGTGATTCGCACCGTCATGAGGAGCGCTTCGGCCAACGCGGAGGCTCCGTCGTACAGGGAAGCATTGGCGATCTCCATCCCCAGAAGACGCGATACCAACGTCTGATATTCGTAAATAGCCTGGAGTGTGCCTTGACTCAGTTCGGGCTGATACGGCGTGTACGCGGTGACAAATTCAGATCGCGAAAGAAGATAACGAACCGATTCCGGAATGAAGTGCTCGTAATTACCTGCCCCCAGAAAGACTGTGTATTCCGGGGATGCCCCCATTGTGGCGGCCAGGCCTGACATATGGTTGTCAAGCTCCCATTCCGATAGAGGCTCCGGGAGGTTCAAGGGAGTTGAACGCCTGCATCCCGACGGAACAGTACTATAAAGATCTTCCAGGTGTTCGACTCCCACGGTCTCCAGCATGGAAGCAATATCTTCTTCCGTGTGGGGGAGATAACGCATCTACTCCAGCCCTCCAAGCATTTCTCTGTACGCATCGGCACCGGCGAGAGATTCCATATCTTCAATATGAGACGGTTTCACCTGTACGATCCACCCTTCACCGTACGGATCTGAATTCACTAATCCCGGAGATTCAGCCAGAGATTCGTTGATAGCGAGGATCTCTCCGCTCACAGGCATGAACAGCTCGGACACCGCCTTGGTCGATTCCAGGCTGCCAAACTGTTCGCCCTTTTGGAGCGTATCTCCCACCTGGGGAAATTCGACGAACGTGATGTCGCCCATGCTGTCCTGGGCGTAATCCGATACCCCTACAAAGGCAATGTCCCCGTCCAGTCTCACCCATTCATGTGTCTCTGCATAACGCAAATTGTCCGGCAAATTCACTTCTTCAAGCGCTTTCACAATTTCCTCCTATGTAACCGTCCAGTTACGCTGGGTAGAGAAGATCTTCTCCTGTGATTATGACACCACCGACTTTCTAAATCCCCCCTACCCCCCTTTATTAAGGGGGGAATTGCACGCGCCTTCTTTACCCCCCTTTTAGAAAGGGGGGTAGGGGGGATTTTTCCACGAATAACTGAATAAATACCCTCCTATAGCATCCGGTTTATAGAGCGACGGGCAGTCCGGTCGGGTCGAATTTCGTCAATGATTTGGGCCTTGATCGTCCTTCTCTGGTCCCTCAGATAAATTGTAGCTCCTGTAGGCAAGCGAACGCGTACTTTCACGAATCCGCAATTCAGTCCCAGAGGCTTGAACCCGTCAGGCTTACCCGGACTGGCCATGCTGTAGATTCTTTCGTTCACTCGATTAATTGCCATATCACTGACACAGGTCAAAACGATCCCGATTTCGTTTTCAGCTTCATCCAGGACAATTGAGCGCTCCCCGGCGGAGACTTTCCGAGGATCGAACCCTGCGAACGCGTACGTGAAATCCGACGATCCCCTCGCATTCAGCACACAATCGCCGACGAACCTCTTTGTAAAACCGCTTCTATCTTCATTAAACGGAAGAGCAAATTCCCAGGGGTGATTGATGAACATCCAGGAACCGATATCCTGGTGCGAAAGCGGGAGCATCGCACCGGTCCTCAAGGAATCCCGTGCAGCTAGTCCACATGCAATGAGCGGCAAGTCTCCTCCTGGTTCCAGGATTTCCTCCCATGCATCGAGCAGCCGTTCCGGAGATACGAGCAGCTCGAAGCCGAGTTCCCCTGAATACCCCGTTCTTGACACCAGAACAGGCGCTTGTGTCTTCCTGAATTTTGGACCGGAGAAACCCGATTCGTCGTACGAACCGCGAAACGTGAAGTACTGAAAATTCGTCAGCACGTTTTCAGGGGATTCAAGGATACGCATGAGTATACGTGCTGAATCAGGTCCCTGAAGATCCATTTTTGCGATGCTCCGGCTCACGTCCGATACAGTCACTTTTCTTTCGCGTAACCGGCTCTGGAGGTGATCGGTAATTTTCGGACCCATTCCGGCGTTAACGACTATGAAGAAAGCCTCCGGGCCCGTTCTGTACACCACGGCATCGTCAATGACCCAACCCTCTTCAGTGAGAAATGCTCCGTACACGCATGCACCCTCTGAGAGGGGAAGCTTTCCCTTCCCCACGCATGATCGGAGATCACGGGTAAAGCATTCTTGCAGAAGATCGAAAGCATCCCCACCTGCTACGGTAAGCGCATCCATATGACTCGTGTCGAATAAACCGGCAGCAGTGACTACGGCTCTGTGCTCTGCCACCGCGCCGGTCGGATACCAGAGAGGCATCTCCCAACCAGCGAATTCAGCCATATGCGCGCCGCGTGCCAGGTGCCATGCATGCAAGAGGGTTTTTCGTGAGGTATTCATGGATGATAGTGTTCTCGCGGTCAAAAAGCTGTGATGAGAAGCCTGCTGTCAGCTCTGAAGGCGTTTACACAAATCGGCTACACGAGCCCCGAGTTTTTGCGCGATCTCGCTATCCTTTTCGTTCGGAGCAGCTACTGAGGCGGCGCCGTAATGTCCCGTCGCGGACATTGGATCGCCGACGATGATCATCCCATAAATGAGCAGGCACTGCAGAATAGACATGATGGTCGTCTCGTTGCCCCCCGCCCAAAAAGCACTGCTCGCGAAGGCCGCACCGACCTTGTTTTCCATTTTTGAACGGATCCCCACGAACTCATCGAAAACACGTTTGAGATCTGCAGCCATCACCCCGAAGTAGACGGGCGAGCCTGCCACAATCCCGGCAGCTCCGGTGAAGTCTTCTTTGGTCACATCCTGAGTCGACTTTAGAACCGCTTCGACTCCCGCCACGGATTTGATTCCCTCGGCAATCTGTTCGGCCAATTTCCTGGTGTTGCCACCTCTTGAGTAATAGAGCACCAAAACGTACATATCCGTCTCCTCCACTTTGATGATTCCAAGCATATCTCTGCAAACCGGGGCCGTCCCGATTCACAACAGTATAGCTCGAATACTGCACAAATACCCTGTCTTCATGCAGTAAATTCAGCCACAGTTCAATTGTACTCCAGAATTTCGACCAGCAGGTAAAGGAAAAGTATCTTCCCGGTGAAAAGCCTGTTTGAACCCGAGATATTCAGGTCGCCGGATTGGGATTGGAGCAGCTTGCATCTGCAAGAAAAGCTATCGATAGTCTATACCGATTCTCGAAGGTAATCACGGATTGTGAAGAGCAGCTCCCAGCAATTGGTAGCACCGGCCTCCGTGCCGGTGAACAATTCACCGAACAAATCAACCAGTTATCGCCGGCAGGACGCCGGCGCTACTGATTCTTCCCATTGCAGCATTGGATTCCGTCAAGACTTTCAACAACCGCTATAGAGCGATTTGCCAAGAGTTTTTGACGTTTGTCCCACTCTCCAATATGAGAAAGTGGTAGAGACCGGCGTCTCTGCCGGTCTATTTCATTGATATCATGAATCATATTAAGGATGTACCGGCACGGAGGCCGGCACCCACCAATACCCCCACCCTCTATCGGACCTTAATCCTGACAATTGCCAGATTTCCTTTCAATCAGGCCAAGAATTGTTTAGCGCATGGAAGCTGTAATCCTTCCCAGCACATGACTCAGCGTTGCAGCATCGTACGGTTTCGTGAGCACATCGACAAAACCGTGGTTCTCGTAATCGGACATGATCGGGTCGTTTGAATATCCACTGGATACCACCGCTTTGACAGTAGGATCGATGCGGCGAAGATGTTGAATTGCCTCTTTTCCGCCCATCCCTCCCGGCACGGTCAAATCCATGACGACAACGTCGAATCTATCGTCCAGGAGTGCTGCATGGTATTCCTTGAGGCATTCATTGCCATCTCGAACCGTCACAACCTGGTACCCGATTTCGGATAGAATAGCCTCAGCCAGAGTCCTTATGCCTTCATCATCGTCCATGATGAGCACTCTTCCGCTGCCTTTCACCAGATGGTTCTTCTCCGATGGGTCTTTTCGAGGCTCCACCTGACTGGTGGGTATGTAACAGAAGAATGTCGAGCCTAATCCAACCCTCGAATTGACGCCAATGTACCCTCTGTGCTTCTTCATGACGGAATAAGCTGTGGCAAGCCCCAAACCGGTGCCGCTTTCTTTTGTCGTGAAATAGGGATCGAATATTTTGGACAGGTTTTCAGGATGGATTCCGTTTCCACTATCAGAAATGGATATTCGGACGTATTTTCCTTCCGCTAAAGGAAGCTCGCTCCCCATACCAATTTCGACATTAGACGCACTTACCCGGATCGTGCCTCCCTGGGGCATTGCTTGCGCTGCATTAATCATCAAATTATTGATGACCTGATTCATCTGGCTCTGATCCACTTGAATCGGCCAGATATCGTCGGGAATGTTGAGCTCACAGCAAACATTGGAGCCGCGAAGTGCGAAGCTGGTGTAATCCTTAAGGAGATCCGACACACTGCACGCGGTGGTGAGTGGTTCACCGCCTTTGGAAAAGGTGAGCAACTGAGTTGACAACGCTTGTGCTTTTCTGACTGCGTTGAGCGCCAATTCATGTTTTTTGCGAACATCTTCCGGATCGTTAATATGCATCTGTGCCAGGCTGATATTACCCAGTATACCTGTCAACAAATTATTGAAATCATGCGCAATTCCACCTGCCAATATACCGAGAGACTCCAGTTTTTGCGCCTTGAGCATCTCGTCTTCCTGGTGTTTCTTTTCCGTAATGTCCCTCTTCAGCCACCACAGCCCCATGAGGTGCTCATCGTTTACATTGGCGATCCATGTGTTTTCGAAGTGTCGCACACCTTGAGGACCTCCCCGCAAACGAGTCTCAAAAGCCTTATGACTGAATCCGTGGGCGATCCACTTCTCAAAAAATTCTTTCGCCTTGCCTCGAGAGGGCACGAGTTTTTCGAGACTCAGTCCCATGAGATCCGTAATGCGTGGAAGCTTATACGTCCGGGCAAAACTATCGTTACCGTCCATCAGCTTTGCCGTCATAATGTGTTCGAGTAATTGTTCTCCGGAGCTTTTGTATGAAATTGGTGCGTCGATAGTAAATTCTGCTATGCCTACAGGAAACATCTGGACAAGTTTCTTGTACTTCTGAACAGATAACAATTTCTTCTGCGCGCTTAAATTCTCTATCTGGACGAGAACGAATTGATTCTTGCTAAATCGAATGCATCGAAAATGCATGCGACACCACAGGTTGAACTTTCCGATTTTGAATCTTCCCTCTCCCAACTGCGGTTTTTTCCCGCAAAATACCTTCTGCAACGTGGATTCTATGCGATTGGCTTCCGAGAAAAGAGGAAACAGGGACACAAATGATTGCCGATTGCCCACCTGAGCTCGGATCATCTTTTGAAAAGCACCGTTGGCGAGCAATATAGAATATTTCTCATCCACGAGCACTGAGGGAACTGCCATTTCTTGAAGAAGCCTCTTGAGAATACTCAGTCTTAGAGTATTGAGATCGAAATCATCAAGAGACTTGACGTCGGTAGCGAGCAGACAATCCAGATCTATAGTTGATGTTTCCACTGAGTAATTCGAAATGTGAAGGAGATTCCCCGCCATATTTTCGCATGCGGAATTTGCTGTATCGATGTCGCTCATTGTTGTCTCCTGTAATATCGTATCAATGCGTACTAATTGTTGCCGCTATGAGAATTATCCCAATTGCTTCTACAAAATTATATAACTACAAAATATCACAATAATATGTCTGAGCACTCATTGCGGATTTAATTCCGTGACATCGGTAATATCGAAATAATCGAATCCTTCAGTCAAGAATTCATCATTCTCCTCACAGAAGACTTTGGTCAATGCAGCGGTAAACCGAATGAGATCTCTCATCACCGCTGGAGCAATATGCACTATTCTGAAATTCGCCAACATACCGGAAATAACCCACTCGCATTTGACATCGAAAGACAATTGCCTGCTTCGAAGAGATGCACATCGCAAGAAGACCGATTTCGTCTCGCCCTTTCGGGTAAACATGCCTTCAACGCAGATCTGATTGCCGCGTAGATATTGCACTTCTCCGGTCAATTTAGGATTATCGACCTCACAAATCTCAAAACGTTCCACAGGGAATCGCGTTTGAAGCGGATTGTCATCCGATTGTGGACGGGCAAATTCAAGAAATGCTATCTCTTCCGGTTCGAGAAACTTTGAGATAATAAGAGAGTTCAGGACCCACTTGAGTTCGACCAAGGTCAAATTGTAACGTTCCATAAGGTCTGGTTCAAGCATCCCCTTGCGTATATCTTCCGCAAGCTCGTTCACCCTCAGTTGCCTTCCCGAATGATTATTTATCAGACCTGCTTTCTCAAGTTGCATATACAGACTCTTGAGGCCCGAGGACGAAAGTTTGTACTTTTCCCTCAGGAAATCAGGGCTGTAACCAGCCTGAATATCTTTCAGCACCTCTCTAGCACTGACTTGTTTCTGTTTTGTCACTGCTGGAAATTCCGGCACCTGCAGATCGACCATTACTTCCTGCAACTGCCTGTACAGGCTTTTTAGCCCCACATACGATAAATTGTACTTCCCCATGATTTCGGCATTACTCATCCCTTTGCGGAGATCGGTCAAGGCCTCCAACGCATCAATTTTCTTTGCTCTCATAACATACCCCGAGGATTTCATATTACAGCGCAATTAATGTATTCTTCTTTACTGAAAACCGGATTTATCGTTGAGGACTTTCTCTCCCCCATAACACAATTATAGTAAGCAACAATTCAATCTTGCTCAATGTGTGCAACGAACACTACAGTGCCCCCTCAAGTTCTCTTATGGTATAATGCTGTGCAGGTATCTGTCAAGGACAAGTTCTTTTGGACTCGCTTGGATTATGAGCTATCAACGCGCCTATGATGCGATTATAGTCGGGTCCGAACGTGCGGATTTCTGGCAGCAGAACGTGCGCTTGCAGAGTCGTTCTGATGAGATTTCGCAGTGAACGAGAGACATTTTTGCAAACAATGATGTTCCAGCTCACGATCTTTTCGTGGTATCTTCTGTGTTCCAGCCCGGACACATAAGAAAAAACGTGATCTCATCCAAGATGACTAATCTTCTAGCAACGTGAAGGATCGACCATGGAAAAAATTTGGCTGCAATCATACGCTCCAGGAATACCGCATGAAATAATCGTTGAGGATATAACTCTTCAGGATGCATTCAGCAAAACTGTTTCCAGATTCCCTGAAAATCCCGCGCTCATATTTCAAGGAAGGGTGATAACCTATCGCAAGCTCGACGAGATGGTTGCTCTATGCGCGGGGGCTCTGGCGGCACTGGGAGTAAAACCGGGAGATAGGGTTGCGCTGGTTCTCCCGAATCTCATCCAGACAGTAGTGGCTTCTTTTGCCACATTTCGGTTGGGTGCAGTCGTTGTCCCCAATAATCCCCTGTACACGGATCGAGAGCTGGAACATCAGTTGAGCGATTCGGGAGCCGAAGTAGTGTTCTGTTTTGACGTCTTGGTTCCCCGATTGATCAAGTTGCGAGACCGTACTGCAGTCAAGAAGATTATTTCCTGCCACATACGCGATTACCTGCCCTTCCCGCTGAACCTGCTCTTCCCCTGGGTCAAGAGAGGTATGCATCTGAAGACGCCAAAGGCAAAGGATGTGTACGATTTCATGGATTTGATGAAATCCGGCACACCCTGGACCAAAAGGTATCCGTCGGCCATGGAAGACACGGCAGTCATCATTTATACCGGTGGAACGACTGGTGTATCCAAAGGTGTGGATCTTAGCCACACGAATCTTTCGGCTAATTGTCAGCAGATGCGAGCCTGGTGTCCCGATTTCTTTGATGGAAAAGAAGTCATTCTGGGGTGTTTGCCGTTTTTCCACCTGTATGGGCTTACTGTGGTCATGAATCTGGCCGTATTTTATGGGTGGTGTAACGTCCTGATTCCCAAGCCGGAAGCCAAAGCGATTCTCGATGCGGTTGACAAGTATGGCGTCACGCTTATTCCCGGAGTTCCCACGCTCTTTAACGCAATGATAAACTTCCCCGATATCAAGAAGTATTCGCTCAAGTCCATAAAAGGCTGTTTCTCTGCGGCTGCACCTCTTGCAGTGGAGACAATTCGAGGATTCAGGAATCTCACGGGTATACTGATCTCGGAAGCATACGGCATGACCGAAACCGGCCCCTGTACCCATGCTATTCCCCTGGGTGGAAAAGAAAAGCCCGGCTGCATAGGTCTCCCATTACCGAGCACTGAAGCAAAGCTCGTAGACATAGACGACTATTCGAGAGAGATCACTGCCTTTAACGAACCCGGAGAGCTGTGCGTGAAAGGTCCGCAAGTGATGAAAGGCTACTTGAACAACCCCAAAGAGACCAAAGCTGTGCTCAAGGAGGGTTGGCTGCTTACAGGTGACATAGCGGTAATGGACGAAGAAGGCTACTTCACGATCGTAGATCGAAAGAAAGACATGATTATCTCTGGAGGATTCAATATCTACCCCAGAGAAATCGACGAAGTGCTGTATACCCATCCCAAAATCCTGGAAGCATGCGCAGTGGGCGTGTCAGATAGCTACTCCGGAGAAAGAGTGAAGGCATTCGTAGTGCTGAAACCCGGAGAAACTGCTACCGATAAAGAGATAATCGAGTTCTGCAGACAAAAAATGACCCGGTACAAGGTTCCCAAAGAAATCGAGTTCGTAAGCGACTTGCCAAAAAGCGCTGTAGGAAAAATACTCCGAAAAGAACTCCGCCGCCAGGATTCAGCTCATGCAATCACCCAATCAAAGCAGTAAGATTTGGGGAACCTTCTTCGTGAAGAAGGTTCCCCAAGCCCCTCCAAGAAGCTTTCAACACTTTTCTGAATTTACATTTCCCGGTGGGAAATGAAAATTCAGAAAAATATTGGAAGTTCTTGCGAAGGGGTTCGGGGAAACACTTCTTACAAGAAGGGTTTCCCCGATATTACTTCTTTCATTGGAGGATTACATGACGCTTAAAGTTGGAGACAAAGCGCCTGCGTTCAAGTTGCAGGATCAGGATGGGAGGGCCGTGAGTCTTGCCGATTACAAGGGCAAGAAGTTGTTATTATATTTTTATCCCAAGGCGGACACCTCGGGTTGCACGAAGCAGGCATGCAGCATCCGGGATGCGGAGCCTGACTTGAGTCAGGCGGGTATTGCCGCTGTGGGTATCAGCCCGGACAAGCCGGACAAGCAGAAGAAGTTCGATACCAAGTATGGCCTGGGTTTTCCGCTCCTGTCTGATGAGGACAATGCCGTCGCCAAGAAGTACGGCGTTTGGGGTGAGAAAAAGATGTACGGCAAGACGTACGAAGGGATTATCAGATCGTCTTTCCTTATCGATGAAGCAGGTAAGATCGTGCACGCGTGGTACAAGGTGAGCCCGGCAGATACTGTGCCGAATGTGAAGAAGGCGCTGGGATAATTACAAATTAGCTTTATTGCTGCCGATGAAATTCGCGCGGCGGAGTACGAAAAATCGCCAATCAGCAGCCCCCATCACTGACTCTGAAATCTCTGCGGATCGTTCACCGATTCATCGAGGACACTTTTCTTGTAGTGCGGATCAAGAAGGCTGAGATGTCCGCAGTCGAGCTGGAGCGCTTCTTGCGGTCCAATGGAGCGAATGAAGAAGAAATCCGTGAGGTGCTGACCGACTACAGGAGAGTGAAGTCGAGCACGTAGGTTTGAGCGCTGTCAACGGCGTAGCTACTCTTTCAGGTGATTGCTTCGCTTCGCTCGCAATGACATCATCTGAAAGCAATGCTGAATAGACAATTCCGATGCTAGGTAGAAGTATCCTTCGAAACGCCGGGACGCATGCCTGACGAAATGATTCGGGTAATCTTGGATCGGCATTCTGACCCCTACCAGGACTGTTTCTATCATTTCACCATGAGCGCAGGTCCGTATATTCCTGTGAAGAATGTTTTCGAAGTATTCCAAAGCTTTTAGCATGCGTGAGGAGATCGGTTTTTCTGCCGAAAAACCGATCTCCTCACGAGTGTTGAAAGTTTTTGGAAGGGTTTGGGGAACCTTTTTTCAAAAAGGTTCCCCAAAATCCCCCCTCACCGGATAACTCTGGTCAGGATTTTGCCTAACAGAGGCTGTACGATGCGAACTGCCCGATGGGAGCACAGTTCGTGGCAGCAGAAGCAGGAGATGCATTTGTCGCGGTTTATCTCCATTTTGCCGTGAATCTCTCGTATTGCTGCGGGCGGGCAATGGTTCGCGCAGATGCCGCATCTTTCGCAAATCGAGGCGTCTATTTCCGGAACCGTGACCATGTGCTTCTGCAGGAATCTCCTGAGAGGATTTCGGTCGGACATATTCCAGGTGACGGTTGCAGATTCGGGCATCTTGAAATTATTCAGGGGAAATCCCCGCAGTTCGTCTCCAACCACAGTTATTTGTTCAGGGTCGGACGTTCCCGCGCCAAGAGCATTTCCGATAACACAGGTCCTCAACATTGTCGAATCGTGCCCTATGAGCTTGCAGATAACCGAATCCAGAGCAACTGCGTCGGTTGCAGCTCCGACAATTCCCAGGTGACGCGGGGTGCCGCTATTCGGACCGTTACCTTCCATAGCAAGAATGCCATCAATGATAGTCAAGGCCGGCTTCACTTTCTCATAGATCTGGACCAGCACAGTGGCAAAGGTGTCGACGTCCGTTCCCGCCCTGAGATGCCATGATGCTTTATCGGTTCCCACCAGCGTACCGAACAGATTCTTTACTCCAAGGGTCAACACCATCTGCGTGTGAGTCTTTAACTTGGGGAGATTGATAACGCAATCATACTCAAATACTTCCTGTGCGAGATCGATCTTCCGAAACAGCCGATCGTCGGTAAATTCCACGGAGATTTTCTGCCGGAACGGTGCGACTTTGACGGGAAGCCTCTGCAGGAGCGCATCATATCCGCTCTTGGAAAGCACTCGCGACAGGTTTCCCAGCGGAGGACTGTCTCCAATGGACACAGAAGCGCCGACATCAAGAACCGCGGCGGCCACTGCTTCAACGAGCGCGGGATGCGTCACGATAGCTTCATCCGGAGTGGCCGATTTCAGGAGATTTGGCTTTAGCAGCACTCTATCGCCGGGTTTTACAAAAGAAGAGATTCCTCCCAAATCGTTCAGAAGCGTCTCGACAACGTTATTCAACGATTCGGGCTCATAATTCTTGCAGGTTCTTAAGGAAACGAAAGTTTTCATGAGTGCTTTGTAGCATAGTACAGCGCCCGCGCGTCAATACTGCAAATTTAGTCTTGACCGGATGCGTTTTTTCGCTATAGTGATACTATGATCTGGAGTCTCTCGGGACCCGGAATCACCGGTAAACGCTTAACTATAAACCGCCTGGATCTTTTTGACCGGGACGGAAGGACGAAATCGAATAAGACAAAGATACGCCTTCCATCTTGGGAGGCTTTTTTATTTAGTGAAAATGGAAACCCTACAGACAACGACCGGTATGAAAGAATGGTCGCGTAACCATTTGCGCCAGGGACGGACCATCGGCTTTGTCCCCACCATGGGTTATCTGCATGAAGGACATCTCAGTCTCATGCGACGAGCGCGCACTGAGAACGACCTGTTGGTCGCGAGCATCTTCGTGAATCCCACTCAATTCGGACAAAACGAAGACCTGGACAGTTATCCGAGATCGCCCGAATCGGATGCGGCAAAATGCGCCGATATCGGCGTAGATGCGCTGTTTACGCCAACACCCAGAGAAATGTACGGCCCTGATTTTCAGACCTATGTGGACGTGGAGCGTGTCTCAGGGCCTTTATGCGGAGCGTCGAGACCCGGCCATTTCAGAGGGGTTGCGACGGTTGTAACCAAACTCTTTAATATCGTGGGCGCTACGGCTGCATACTTCGGCCAAAAAGACTATCAGCAGCTTCAAGTCATTACCACAATGGTGCGTGACCTGAATATGGATGTTCGAATAGTGCCATGCCCCACCCTGCGGGAATCGGACGGCCTCGCGATGAGTTCGAGGAATTCGTACCTTTCCCCGGAAGAGCGAAAACAGGCAGTGTGTCTCTATCAGGCATTGAACGCTGCCGATGCTCTTTTTGGAAGGGGTGAGGGAAACCCGCAGGCTTATCTCTCAATAATGCGTGATCGTGTGGAGCAAGAGCCTTCCGCGCAGATCGACTACATCGAGCTTGTCGATCCTCGTACGTTGGAAAATCTCGACCATGTCGACAGGTCGGGTGCTCTGGCAATCCTCGCGGTGCGTATAGGCAAGACTCGTTTGATTGACAACATGCTCCTTGGAGGAGTTTAACCAGAACTGAAAGGATCCGGCATAGTCGCTTATACCCATTCGCAATCAAAGAGGTAATATCGGGGAAACACTTCTTACAAGAAGGGTTCCCCAGATTTTACTGCTTTGAAAGCGCATTGGTAGTATGCGTCTGTGCCGGATCCGAGTCCCTTGGAGGAAGGGAAAATGATGCGGACTATGCTCAAATCGAAAATCCACCGTGCAACGGTCACGGGGGCTTGCATCGATTATGAAGGAAGTGTCACCGTAGATAGCAACCTGCTTGAAGCAGCGGATATATACGAATACGAACAAGTGCATATCTATAACGTGTCAAATGGTGAACGATTCATAACCTACGCCATTCCGGGTACCGCCGGTGGAGGCGAAATTTGCCTGAACGGAGCGGCAGCTCGAAAAGTATCCGTGAATGATATCGTGATTATCTGTTCGTACGCTCAAATGGACGCTCACGAGAGTAAAGGGCATAAGAGCCGCAATATTTATGTGGATGCAAAGAACCATATCAAGTATTGAAAGTTTCTTGGAGGGGCTTGGGGAACCTTCTTTCCAAAGAAGGTTCCCCAAATCTCATCCTCAGTAGCGGGCTGGTACGAGTAATTCTTTTGGCTCGCTCTGTTTTGAGAAGACTCTGAATCCACTTCCCTGCTTGAGCCAGATTCTGCCGATAGTGTGTCCGCCGTCCCGGCTGATATCCAGTGGGGTTTCCTTATCAGACAGTTTGGAAGCGTCGATACCAGCGGAACCTTTCTGATCCCATCTTATGGTTTTGCCCCGCATTGTGATAAAAAGAGGGGTTTTGTCAGCGATATTCGTCTTAATGTCTTCTATGGTGACGACCTGATGAGCCGGTAGTTCCAGGGTATCGCCCGGATATATAACGAAACTTCCCGAATTCACGACTTTCAAGACCATGTACTCGGTTTGAGGCTCACCCACTGCAATATAGCTTTCGGCAATTACTCTGCTACCTATTTTCGCCTGGAGAGGAAATATCGTGGATTTTCCGCGTACTGTTCCGTACTTATCCTGGAGGTCCGTGGAAGTGTTCACCCTGTGGCCTCTGTCGTCTGTGGGATAGGGTGAAGATTCTGCCTGAAATCCCCGCAAATCTACTCTGATCGACTTTTCCTCATCCGACGGAAGATTGGTTTGTGGTTCCAGAAGGACTATGGAATCCCCTCGGATCAGCGGAAACTCCTCCCCCGGTTCTATCTGAAACGTCCGATCGTTTACCCGAATAGAAAAATGCTTTACTCGAGGCTCAAAGTGTATGCCTGCCACAGAGTTGGGTCTGCCAGGCATTATTTCCACAGGAATATTGCCGATGACGAATCGGTCTTTCTTGATCTGTATGTCGGTGTTCTTTGTGATCTGGATATCGCGGTTCACGTCGTTGAGTTTGCCCGCGGCGTTTTTTACTTTCGCAGTTAATCCGCGAGAATAATTTGCCTCTATGTGCACGATTCTAATTATGTCTCCCTCATGCACCTTCAGCACATCGTTTCCGCTTACCACTATAGGAGCTCTGCCGTTGATCGAGACAATGAGATATTTGAGTTGCGGATTCTCGAGATATATCCTGGGGGCATCGGGAATTATCCCGAATTCATGGAGAAATGCGTTTACCACCATGGTCTGATAACGAACCCGGAGACTGAAGTCCTTCACACTCTTGGATGTTTCAATCGCGAAGGCCGGAATTCCGACCTGGGTAAGAGCGTGGAATGTTGCCGACAGCCGCTGTTCTTTGTGTTTAGTGTCATCGCTCAAGGTTCGGTGGTTGTTGAACCGGAACACATGCTCCGCTGACGATATTTGCGGATTCACTTTTTCCAGCACGCGACCGACGATCTTCTCCATCTGGATGATTTTGCCATCCGGGCGCTTGTGATCGGAAGCATCAGCAATGATCGACTGGCCGAAACGAAACGGGTTTCGCTCGGACGATTCCCATTTCGGAGCATAGAATCCCGAGCCGTCGTGCAGGTTTAGGAAGAAATCGCTTTTCTTCATGAGCTCTTTTATGATTTCGACAACCCGGGCGTCACGATCCGACGAATCGCTTACTCCTGCGAATTTGCGATTCATGTCACCCGCTACGCCCCGGCTGTTTTCTACGATGGAAAGAAAATTAGCCCTTGGGACCACAATCATTTTTCCCTGTTTGAGGGAAATATCCGCATAAAGGTCTGCAGCGAGGTATCCGCCGGGCTCGTCACCCTGAATGCCGCCCAATAGCAGAAGGGTGGGACCGGGCAGGCTGCCGGTAATGGTGTAGACATCCAGTTCAGCATCAGTTCCCTTGAAATATACCCGGTGATTCGTCTCGGCAATGCAAGCGCCCGCACAAATAAGCTGCATGCATACGAGAAGAATCAGCACAATGCGCCCAAACGCATCGATCGAATGCGAATTCCGAGGTGAGCCGGAACTCGTCTTTGATACGGGGAAAATCTGCACTGGTTGCATACGCATTCGCTTCTATTTAATCAGCTTGTTTGCACTTGATACGATTGACGCCAAAAACCGATACCCCCGATTTGAGGATACCGGTTTCATGAATCTGAAGCTTCAAGCAATGAACAGGGAGGCAATCTCTGTGTTATACCGTCACAGAGCCCTACGTCTTTCTGCAGTTCGGGGTCTGGTCTCGTGGGAAGAAACGGTGCCCCTGTGTGACGCTGACTTCAACTCTTTGCGATCGAACCCGCGCTGAAAAAGTATTCTGCCGTTCTCGCCATAAAGGAGAATGGATACCCGTGACAAACTTGCGCCTGCACGAATGTCTTCGTACGGGAGTTCGACTTTCGAATTGCGCTTGAACGCGATACTCTCGCCATCGCGAAAATCGACAGGAAGGTCTTCCTCACCGAGCCTTGCCTTTTTCGGATAGGCATAAATCTTGTTCTCACCCCGTCGATCTGTCATTTCCACGAAAACGAACAGATATCCGGAAAACATGATATCAGGCTGATCCTTGATCAATCGGAAGGATAGCGTTCCGGATTGAGCAGTCTGAGATAATGCCGTTACATTTTGCGCATCAAAGTTCATGATCATCGGCGTTGTCGGTCCACGTTCGAATGAACTTTTCGGCTCGGATTTCATGGATTCAGCGACTCGTGAAGGCCCCGGTCTGGGTTGGACACCTGTGTCAACCTCATCCTGCTCTTCTTCTCCAACATTTTCCGAGGGTGTCTTTAGAGCAGCGTTGAACGTTGTGAGCGGGTTCGAATCCCGCGAATCTTCGGTCTTGGGGTCCTGCGTTTTCACCGGCGTAGTATCAGCCCCAAGCTTGGATGCCGCAGCGAGGGTTGGTGCCTCTTGAGACTCCTTCAGCTTTTTCTCTTGGATTGCAAGAGCGAGCTCTTTTTTCTGCAGTTCCTCTTCCAGAGACTTCACTTTAAGGGAAAGCGCTTCCAACTGAGCATTTCCGGGATTTTTCGAAATTCCGATACTCCAGGATAATGCACCCGCGGATACGACAATAATACCTGCAAGGAGAGCAGCGCAGAGACCGAACCGGAGCGGAGTCAGTTCAAATTCACTGGAGGTGCCGGTCTCATGAATCAGCACCAGTGTGTATCTGGCTTTAGTTCGAGGTTTTGGAACCGGAATCGGAGGCAGATTCCGATAGGGCGGTCCATCCTTCTGAGACGATCCGGAGCTTTTTATCTTTGTCGTCAGCCAGGACCATGTTTTTCCAACCTTTATCACGGTAACTGTCTCCCTGGAAGGTCTGGACGAATTTTACATGAGTTCGTCCGTTCTCCTTCCTGATTTCCACCCGATCGATTTCCACTCGGATGGTCTTATACTTACGGAAAAAACTTTTCTTCGATTTGAGCAATCCGGCGTAATCCATTCCAGTCTGCTCGAATTCGGGATGATACATTTTCATGTATCTGTCAAGGTTCTTTTGCTCCCAGGCTGATTTCCATTTGTTCAAGAATTCTTGAACGACGTTTTCATTCTGTTGCAGCCGAGCTGAGGAACTGCCGTCACCGGCAGCCTTGGATTCAGACCACTTGGTTTCCGGTTTCGATACCACAGCAACGGGTCCTCTCGTTGCGGCAGTCAAACCTGCGCTGATGGTTCCCTCCGTATGAAGCTGGGCTATGGGCTCGGTCGGTCCTTCATTGACGATCACGCGCTTCGCCATGGTTATGTTTGCAGTTTCCGCGATGGGGGCAGAGCTTTCCCGTTGAACCATCAACCGTGGAACACATCCCGGCCCCCCGACCCTGGCGTTGGTTTCCGTTTCGGGAACCGCAAAGTCCTTCACATTCTTACCGGCAATTCTGTCCAGTACAACTCCTCGCGAAGGAGCAGAGGGTCGTGGAGTCTCTAATTCACCTTGCTGGTCTTGCAGTGGCTCGTCCGTGGACACAAGACGAATTCTGAAATCCGATTTTTCCGAGGAAGCGACAGTGGGGGCATCCACACCGATTCTGGCAAGCAAAGGGGCCACCGGAAAAGGATCGTCAACAGGTTGGTGATAGTCCTCGGTGTATATGCTGAATCGGTCACCCGTGGGGACAATGTAGAGCACCTTGATCCCCGTGCTCCGGAAACCGTCGGAACTGTAGGACTGGGTAAAAATGGAGGTAATAATACCATCCTGACGATAAAGGTATATGTTCCCCAGCTTCACTTTTATCTTTGAATAACGGCTGTTCAGCTTCCGCTTCTTTTCTTTCCATCCTTTATGATCCAGCCATGCGCTTTGGAAATTGGGTGAGTAATGCGCCATGTATTCGTCCAGATCCTTGGACTCCCAGGACTTTCTCCACGACTCAATGAAGCTTCGAAGCTGCCTTTCCTGATGAATAATTGTGGTTCGGGGAGCCATAACGAGTTGGTTCACCACGATCAAGGGTGTGCTTTGCAGCCTTACAAAACGCGACACCTTTGCCAGATCCTGATTCTCAAGAGCTACACATCCGTTGGAATCCGGCTTTTCGGCAAGGGGCTTATCCCGTCCGTGGAGCCAGATGCCGTCACCGTTCTTACCTCTGCGGCGATCGACAAAATTGGGGTAATCTGTTGTAAAAGCCCAAAAACCGTATTTCGAGGGGAGTGCCCGACCGTCGATCACCGAACAGAAAAAATAAACTCCCTCGGGAGTCCTCATGTCTCCTCGGACCCATTTGTCTCCCTCGTTTTCACCAGTGGAACAGCGGTAAGACTCGAGCAACAGAGGCTCTCCGTCTTTTATCTGCCATACCCCAAGACGTTGCTGCGATTTGTCCACAATAAGGACATGAAACGTGCCTTCCACCATCCAGTTCATGAGAGCGGCGGGATAGAGGGGTTCTGCGCCACAGACACCGGTCCAGAGACAAGCGACAACGAGAACCACAAGGGGGATATTCTTTTTGGCCTGCATAAGCGAACCCCGCGTTCGGGAATTCTTTAGTTTAGGAGCCAACATAGGCATCCCTTTTATATGCTGTTGACCGAAAAGTCAAGATTTTACTTTAATTTTTCAGCACAACTTAGCTGAATTATTTTGAAAATACTCTTCCAAATATTGCATCCACCCACCGCAGCGCGTGATCCACATCAAATGCCGACTCGATCTCAGACGGAGTCAGATACTCCAAGAGCTCAGTATCTTTCAGGAGCTCCTCCATAAAGGGTGTCTTCTCCTCCCAAGCTCGCATGGCATTACGCTGCACCATCGCGTACGCAGCTTCTCTGGTGAGCCCTTTGTCCACCAATCTGATCAGGATTGCCTCTGAAAAAATGAGCCCTCGCCCGAGATTAAGATTCTCCAGCATCCTTTCCTTGTACACTACCATATTCCGTACGACCGATGTCAGACGGTGAATCATGAAGTCTGCAAGTATGGTCGAATCGGGTGCGATCACTCGTTCTACCGAGGAATGCGAGATGTCACGTTCGTGCCACAGAGGAACGTTTTCCATCGCTGCCAAAGCATTCCCGCGGATGATCCTGGCAAGGCCGCTCAGATTTTCCGTAAGAACAGGATTGCGTTTGTGAGGCATAGCAGAAGAACCTTTTTGTCCTTTATGGAAGAATTCTTCCACCTCGGCCACTTCAGTGCGCTGAAGGTGCCTTATTTCGACAGCTATCTTCTCCATGCTCGATGCCATAAGCGCCAATGCAGCAAAATACTCCCCGTGGCGGTCACGCTGAATTACCTGGTTGGATACTGCAGCAGGTTTCAGTCCCAGCCGTGACAGTATTTCCGTCTCCATCTGGGGATCCAGGTGAGCGAATGTTCCGACTGCTCCGGATATCTTTCCCACGGAAATGGATTCCACCGCCCTATCCCACCGATGCAGATGTCTTTCCATTTCGCTGTAGAACAAAGCGAGCTTAAGGCCGAACGTGATCGGTTCCGCGTGAATTCCGTGGGATCTTCCCACCATGGGAGTGTGCCGGTGTTCCTCAGCTCTTGCTTTAAGCGCTTCCAGCAGATCGACCAGACCTTTGCGAATAAGGAGACCCGCCTCTTTCAGGAGCAAAGAAAACGCCGTGTCCACTACGTCGTACGAGGTTAGACCTCTATGGATGAAGCGACTGTCTTCGCCCACATATTCGGCAACATTCGTCGTAAATGCGATAACATCGTGACGGGTAATCTTCTCTATTTCGTCAATACGTTCGGGGTTGAAATCAGCCTTACTCTTGATACGTGTCAGACTGTCCTGAGGAATCAAACCGCGTTCTGCCCAGGCCTCGCACACTGCAATTTCAATGTCCAGCCACTTTTGATAACGGTTTCTGGGTTGCCAAATCGTGCCCATTTCGGGCCGTGTATATCTCGGAATCACTACAACGTCCTTTCAGCTAGGATCATGCATATCTCGCACATCCCGGTGACGGCTTTCCGGCTTTTCGCCCCGGTGAATAGCAAGGCTTGTAAAGGTAATGACCTCCAAAAGAGCAAACAGAAGAAAAGAAACAACAACATACTCCGCAGATAGGAGCGCTTCACCATATCATGCTGAATCCGGACATGCAAACAGAGAATTGCATCCGAGTACGCGGAAAATTGACCATATGCTCATATTCTTATCCTTTAGTTTTCTTGAGATTCGGCCCCCCGGAATCCGCAAATTCCCATGATTGCTTGAGGTATGTGAGAGTGCCCGCGGGCATTCTCGAGCTCATTGACCTGCAACGAGATGGATTTGCTTACATAAAACCTTAATGTTCCGAAATCCTGATCCGGGCGGCTGCTTTGATGGGTAATTTTGCCTCCAATATTGAGAACATGTGTGAATCTGAAGCTTTCTTGCAACCTGCAGATTTTTTTTGAAACCTGGAGGGTATCCGGACATCTAAAGAAACAAGGAAGTGTTTCTTAGTCGTGTTCTTGCAGGAGGATTGCTATGGCAACGTCTGTCAAAGCTGAACAAATCATTCGTGAAATGGAGCGTATTACTCCGTACATGTATGAGGGACTGTACGGCAGTTTCCTGAGAAATTATATGGAAAGCGATAAGTCAAAATGGACTCGAGATCTGTCCAGATATTTGAGTGATGCAAATCAGGATTGGGCCGATGTAAGCCCCGAAATAGCGGGGTTGTTGTGGGATCGTTTTGAAAAAAGGATTTCGTGCTAGATGATAATCTGGTTTTCCTACCTGACGACTGTCCGGAAGCTTGGCCTCTCTTAATTGACTCGGCCTGTTCAGGCACGTACATCAAACTGGAAAGTAAGAAAGACCTTGGTGGATTCGGTGAGGCCATTGCTCAAAAAGCAAGACCTCACCCGCAGGGATATTTGCTATATAGCAAGTTTATAAAATAGCGTCCGATTGCGAAAAGCACTGCTCGACAATTGGTGGGTGCCGTGCCTCCGTGCCGGCACGTTTTATAAATACAAATCAACCAGTTCGGGCCGGCAGGGACGCCGGCCCCTACCGTCATTTCAAAGGACAAAGTGGTCAAAAAGGTCAGAAATTATGTCAACTGCTATAATGCCAATTTACATTCAAAATCCCCCAATTCCCCCCGTTACAAAGGTGGGTTAGGGGATTTTCGTCTAACTCTGAAAGCAAAGTGTCACAAATCAGCGCACACAGGATTTGGGGAGTCCGCTAATAGCCGGACTCCCCGATTTTTCTCATCTGATTGCGGAATCGAATTTATTCCGAAACGGGCGGGACGTAGTTCGGTACGACAGGAAGGGTCCTGTTCCGTCCTACAGATTTGGACCACGCTATGGCAACAGTCCGGTACCCGAGATGGGCAAATTTTGAAAACGGCAGGTACAGGAGCAATGCCAACACGAACATCAGGTGAATGACATACAGCGTGTACGTGGGCGCAATAAAACCCAACCACCGTGACAATTCAGTCAAAAGACCTGTCGAACCTGCTCCAAAGATGGTGAACAGGAAGAACCAGTCAAAATAGGAGCTGTTTCCAGCCTGTTCAGGGTTGGTCAAACGGCGAATCAGCATGATGCCAAGTCCCAGGACAAATGCTATTGCACTTGCATTACCCAGGATTTTGATCGGCACAGTTCCCGGCCCGTTTTGGGACGGCGGCTTGAGTCCGAGAATGTCATAGTTGAAAGCCACAATAGCGGTAGTCACGAACAGTCCGATCATACCCCAAAAAGCCAGCATATGGGCTGCGTACCGGATATTGTTGGCTTCGCATTCCTTGAATGTCGAATGCGGCAGAATCTCCTGGAGCGACTCGATAAGGCTTGGAACAAATCCTTTACCAGGTCCTCTTATTCCTATGGGATTACCAGATTCCAACTGGTTCCAGTAGCTTTTTAAGCTCATCACGAGCGAGACCACACCGAACAGCAAAGCGAGAGTAAAAATCACCTGGAGAAGCGGCAGATAGATGAATCCGTCCCTCGTTGCAGGGTCAATACTGTGGCTCGAATAGTGTATCGGACCTGAGGGAAAACTCCATCCGCTCACGTACACGATGAAGAGGACAGCAACAATGGGAATTCCTGCAGCCAATATAAACATCGCCGGAGTGCCTACCAGGTTGCCCAGGAATGAAGGCCAGGAGTTCTCCTGGATGTTCATTTTGCGCACGGCCTTCAGGACTTCTCCCGGATTGGCACCTCTGGGACATTCGGTCGAGCAGTCGTTGCACTGGTGGCACAGCCAGACGTCAGGGTCGTTGAGAAGACGATCTTTCAAACCCCATTGGGCCCAAATCATCTCCTTGCGAGGAAAGGGCCCGTTGTCAGGGGCTATCTTGCATGCCACCGAGCACGTGGCACATTGATAACACTTCTTCAGATCATCCGCGCCGGCGGCTATGAGGTCTTTGGTAAACTGGAGATCAGGTTCGGCAACTGTCACATTTGCCATGAGTAAAGCCTCCTTAGAAACCTTTATACGGGTTGGGATCGAAGCCTGACAGCGTTTCCATAAACTCGTCAATGATCTTCGGAAGTTTGTTGTACTCGTCTATGGCCAACTGATGCACGGAAATCCGTTCCGGTTCCAGGGCGAGCCGCTGGAGCGTTTCAGAGATCTTGCTCATTCTGTATTCGGCAAGTTCGCTTCCCTTTACGAAGTGGCACTGGTAATCGTCACCATACTTGCAACCGATCAGCATGATGCCGTCAATGCCTTTGGACAAGGCATCGGCGATCCACACCATGTTGATATTGCCCAAGCACCTCAGAGGGATGAACCTGACGTGTGGACTGTATTCAAGGCGGTTCATACCAGCCATATCGACCACCGGATATGCGTCGTTCTCACAGATGAATACGACTACCCGAGGTTTCTCGGAATACTCATCAGGTACGTCGATAATCTTCACCATGGATCCGATCATGTCCACGGAGTGGTCTCTGAACGAGATCAAGCGCTCAGGGCAGGAGCCCATGCAGATTGCGCATCTGCGGCAACGAGTCGGGTTCGGCAACGGAGTGCCGTCCGGTTTCTCATCGTATGCACCGAAAGGACATTCTTCTGTGCATCGTTTGCACTGGGTGCAGCGCTGAAGGAAAATCTGAGGAAAGGACTCGTCCCCTGCCCTGGGTGAAACCGCTTTGCCTTGAGCAGTTAGCTCCGCACATTGGATCGCCTTCAAAGCTGCGCCCGCGGCATCCATCTCACAAGTGAGAAAATCCATCGGGTTCTTGACGCATCCTGCAGTATAGATGCCGGTCCGCTGCGTTTCATACGGGAAACAGATGAAGTGGGAATCGTTAAAACCGTATACGTTCTCGGGCATAAATGGGCCCTGGCGGTATTTCAGGTTTACAATGGCGGAATCCTTCGTTACCGGCACCATTCCGGTGGCGAGAACGAGGAGATCCACCTTGACCTTCATGTATTCGCCGAGGAGCGTATCCTTGAGTTCGACAGTCAGTGCAGAACCGCCGTTGGAGACGCCAACTGGGGTTCCCTTTGACAGAAATACTCCGGGGTCGTCCTGCATTGCCTGATAGAATTTCTCGTACTGCCCGGGTGTCCGCATATTTTCATAGAAAATGTACGCTCGGCTTTCCGGATTGGTCTGACGCAGGTAATGCGCTTGCTTCAGAGCGACCAATGACGCTACCGAGGAGCTGAACAGGAGAGGATGATCCGCCTTCTGATTGGGCGTATCGATAAAGGCGATAGTGTTGACCTCTTTGCCGTCGGAAGGCCGTTTGATCTTACCATTCTTGGCAAGCTCTTCGAGTTCCACGCTGGTGATAACGTCCGGATACTCACCATATCCCAGTTCCGCGAATGCGGAAGCATCTTCGGGTCTCCAGCCTGCCGCGAGAACCACTGCACCAACTTGGATTTTTTCATGAGGGAAATCCGTGGGTTCCGGTGCTTCTTCTTCCGCCGGAGTCTCCGCGGCGGCAGCAGCTTTAGGCTTCTGCTCCTCTTCCTGGCCGATTGCCTCCTTCGCTTTCTTAGCCGCGAGCCATTCGTTCTGTTCTCTGACAAGACGATCGATCCAGGGACCGTCCTCTCTGATCGTCACGTCAAACATTCCGGGCGAGCCAGCAATGCTGTACACGCGATGCCCGGTGAACACTTTGATATTGCTGTTGGCTTTGACTGCAGCGATCTTGTCCTGCACGGGAGAATCCACGATGGAGTCGTACGGCGCTTGACCGGTGAACACTTTATGATACTTGGTGGCCCATCCACCCAGTTGAGGCTCTTTTTCCACCAAATACACCTGTGTTCCGGCACGAGCTGCTTCGAGAGCTGCGGTCATTCCGGTGATGCCGCCGCCGATTACGAGGATCGATTTCTCGTTTGCTTCGTCGAAAGGAGCACGGTCTTCGTATTTGTTCAGCTTGGTGACACCCATGCGCATGTAGTCTTCCGCAAGCATCTGGGTATCTTCATCATTGGCTGGGTGTGACCAGATAACCTGCTCCCGAAGATTGATGCGTTCGGTAATGACTCCTTCGAACCTGAACGCTTCCTGAAAAACACGAGGCGAGGCACCTGCTACGATGATCGCATTTACGCCCTCGTTCGCTATGTCGTTCTTGATGATCTCCAGCTTGTCCGGATCGCTCCAGTAAGCTTCAGCTCTGCAGATAGGCACTTTCATCTCTTTCGTTGCGACTTTGGAAAGAGATTCGATGTCGAGGGCTTCGCCTATTCCGTAACCTGTATCAATGTAAACTCCGATTTTGAGGTCCATGGATTCTTACCTCCCCACCGTGTCTTGAAGTGCTTTGAGAGCGGCACCGGTTGCATCCTGAAGACACGTGCCCACGTCCATGGGCCTCTTGGATACGCCTGTTGCGTGTATGCCTTCATCCGATATGACAAAACCGAATTCATCGTACTTCACATTTTGAGCCGGAATCTTTTCCAGGCTGGTGTTCGGTTGCATGCCAGTGGCGAGGACAGCCATATCAAAGGTACGGCGAATCTTCTGGCCGGAGAGGATGTCTTCTCCTTCCAGGATTACGTTTTTGGTAACGGGGTCTTCAGTAATGGAAACGATTTTTCCCTTTGTCAGAAGAATCTTGTCGTCGTTTCTCACTCTATCGAAGAAAAACTCGAACCGTCCATACGCCCTCAGGTCGATGTAGAATATATGAGCCTGCGCTTCAGGATTATAATCACGCAGGTAAGTTGCCTGTTTCAGTGATGCCAGACAGCATATTGACGAGCAGTAAGGCAGATGATTACGATCTCGCGATCCTGCACACTGCACGAAGGCGATGCTATTTACTTTCTTTCCGTCTGAAGGTCTGAGGATTTCACCCTTTGTAGGTCCTGACGGAGCTGCGAGCCTCTCCATCATCACATTAGTGATGACGTTGGCGCAGGTTCCGAAACCGAGTTTTGTCAGCTTCTTGGCGTCGTAAGGTCGCCAGCCGGTTGCCCACACAACGGAGCTGACATCCAGATCGAATGTTTCAGGTGCTGCATCGAGATTGAAGCGGATACCCTTTGCATTACAGGCTTCCATGAACTCTGCCACTCCCGGTTGACCTTTTGCTTTGAGTAGTGCATCTCTATCAGCCACCAGGTTCATAGGGTATGCCATTTCATACGGAAGGGACACCGCTTTTGTCTTGTCCATTCCGTAATTGAACTCGTTCGTGATCTCTACAGGACAGTCTTCAACGCATTTCGAGGTTGCGGTGTGATCTTCCACGTATCGTGGAGTTACTTTGATAGTGGCCTTATAATTTCCTGCTGTGCCGGAAATATTTACGACCTCGGCACGGGTGTATACCGTAATATCCGGGTTACGCCGTATTCTTTTATAATTGATCTCCAGGCCGCACGTGGGAGGACACAGCTTCGGAAAGTACTTGTTCAACTGGGCAACTCTGCCCCCCAGGTAAGGCAGCTTCTCCACAAGAATGACTTTGCAACCAACCTCGGCTGCCTCCACTGCCGCCGTAATTCCGCTAATTCCGCCTCCAACGACCAGTACGGTCTTGTCTCCAGCCATGTTTCCTCCCTGAAAAGGGCTATGAGGGGACCGGAAAAACAGTCCCCTCACGAGGTTTTCTTTCGAATTGTGGTAATGAAACTCCGGGCTCACACAATGGTGGGCCCGGAGTTTTCAAGGTCAGTTGTTAGGATCAGTCAACTATTGTGAGAATAGGAACCTTTTTGAATTCCCAGTTTCCACCCTTGAAAGAGCAGTTCACGAAGCATTTCCAGTCAGCTTCATTCATCGTGGGATAGTCGCTTCTGAAATAGTAACCAGGCCATCTGGTCTCCTGGCGGAACAGGATGGTTCTCACGTGAGTCTCAGCCTGCCACATTCTCTGAATGTTCTCATGGCATCTCATGAGTTCGTGCAGATCCTGGGCAGCCAGTTTCTCGGAGTCTTCCTTGAGCCAGCCGAGGAGTTCGAGGGCTCTGTTCAACTTGGCTTCGTTGGTCTTGAAACCGGCGGTCACGCCTGCTGCGTACTCATCCATGATTTTCTGCAGACGGAACATGAACATTTTCGGTTTCATGAACTCGGGGTTGATATCGGGATCGCTGGACTTTCCACCGAATTCGGTGAAGAGATCGATCGGTTTCAGGGTCTTTGCTTTCAGATCGGCAACCTGAGCGGCGTCAACGTTCGGAAGGGTGTTGTTGTCCATCACGAAACGCACCATGGACTTGCCAGCCGCACGGCCTTCAGCATGGGAGCCGGAGGAGAACTTGTGGCTGGAAGCGCCGGAAGCGTCACCTGCGCAGAACAGGCCCTTCACGGTTGACATATATTCATAACCCCAGAAATAATCTGCCGGGGCAAGATCTTTCGGACCGCTGACCCATGCACCGGATGCGCCGGAGTGGGAGCCGATGAAATAAGGCTCGGCGGCTGCGATTTCAGAGGATTTCTCTTCGGGCTGAACGTTCGTTCCGGCCCAGAGAATGGCCTGGGAAATCGTCATGTCGAGGAAGTCTTCCCATGCTTCGGCTTCAAGCTCTTTCATCTTCTTCTTGAAGGCCTTGGGATCGTCAGCATACTGATTGGCTATCTTTTGGATGGCTTCTTCAGTTCTCATGTAGATGGGGCCTTTGCCTTCGAACTCATCCAGCATGCCCAAGTAGTTACGCAGGTTGGCGGGGATGGGTTTGGCCAGGCCGTAGGGTGCCCAGTTCTCGAGTTCCGGTTTGCGCTCCACCATGTACTCGCCGCCCATTGCGTTGGTTGCACGGGATTTGAACAGGAGGAACCATGCGCCGACCGGTCCGTACGCGTCCTTGAAACGGACGGGGATGAAACGGACTTCCTGACAGGTCTGCTCTGCGCCGGCCATCAGTGTGAAATACAGGCTGGAGCCGGAGTTCCAGGGGGGATACCATGCACGGCCGAGGCCTTCGCCTGCGCTTCTGGGCTTGAACACGTGAACCGCGCCGCCCATGGCTGCCAACACGGCTTTGGCCTTGAATACATAGAATTTCTCTTCACGAGTGCTGAATCCAACTGCACCTGCGATGCGGTCGCCATCCAACAGAGGATAGGTAATGAATACGCGCTCGAAGTACTCGCCACCGTTCTGTGCGAGAGCGTTCTTCGCCGCTTCGGCAACGATAACTTTGTAGGATTCGCCGTTGATCATGAGCTGCCAACGACCTTCGTGGACATACTTGCCATCTGCATCCAACCAGATCGGCAGACCCCATTTTTCGAACAGATGGACTGAGGAATCGACGTGACGGGCTATGTCATAAACCAGGTCGTCGCGGGCAACACCCATAAGGTCGGTGCGCACGTAGCGAACATAGTCTTCACAGGTGTTGTTTCCGCTATTGATATCCACATACTGGTTGATGGCCGAAAGGCCCATTGCAACTGCGCCGGAGCGGTCCATAGCGGCTTTGTCAACCAAGGTGACCTTCAGGCCATTCTTGTTTGCCCAGTAGGAGGCTTCGACTGCCGCGCCGCATGCAGCCATGCCGCCGCCGCACAAAAGGATATCAGTGGTAACTTCGATAGTTTCAAAATTCGCCATATCTTAATACCTCCAGAGGATTACTTCTTCACCGTGGGCAACGCATCCAGCTTGAGTGCTGTCGGCTCATTGTACAAACATTGGCTGGCCAGATCAGGAGTGACCTCACCGAAACCGCCATCGGGTTTTGCCGATCCTTCAGGAGTGGTCCGGATGGGGAACTTGAACCGTTTGATCATTCCACTGCGGAATTTGACCGTCCACATGATATCTTCAGAACCTCGTAGAGGAACAACTGAAGCGCCCATAGGCACGAAGTCTGCGTAACCTCTCACGTCAATTGCCTGTTGCGGACAAATTTTCACGCAGTTGTAGCACTCCCAGCACATTTCAGGAGCCCTATTCCAGGCTTTCATTTTTTCCTTATCCAGCACCATCAAGTCATTCGGGCAGATGTACATGCAAGCAGTCTTATCCTGACCCTTGCATCCATCACATTTCTCCAAAATTACATAACTTGGCATGAACCAACCTCCTGATGAGTTTGAGCTTTGTTTGTGAGTCTTTATAAACTCCATGTCACACTGCGCCGCTAGGCGCTACGGTGTTGTGAAGCCTCCTCCTTTCTCTCCTGGTCACAGAGATAAACGCGTGACCCTTCAGGCTGCGAGTCTGTTAAGACTCGTACCTGGACGGAACCGTCACGTTTTGCCTCCACCGTCAAAACGTCTTTTCCGCGGTTTGCGGCCCTAGTAAAAAAGAGTCGCACCTCGAATTCACCTTCCAAGAAAACGTCACTATTCAAAACCATTCGCGATTATTAATGATTTGCAGTAATATTAAGACTCTCTCCGGCCGTCCCGCTAACGTCCGAAGCCCGTGCCGAAACACGTATGGGAATGTCAAATTCAATCAAATCCTGCCGAAGATGTCAAGACCTTTTTCTTCATACACTTGCGAAATTTTCTCATGAAATTCGTCATGTACATCCTTGTGTGAAATTCGCGCCTATGGTAAATTCAAAGATTGTGCCCTTAGCAATTCCAAGGAGTTCCTCATGGCCCTTTTGGGAAGAAATGATCCCTGCCCCTGCGGCAGTGGATTAAAATACAAAAAATGTTGTCTCGCAAGAGAAAACTCTCCTCATCAGGAGGCGGACAGCGCCGAACAGATTCGGTCGACAGCATTCAAAGAAATGTCCCTGGAGAACTGGAATCAGGCTATCGATTTGTTCAACTCGATATTGGATAGTGCTCGAGATCCCCATGTCCTGCTGGAAGCTATAGCTTCCTGTTACGATGGGCTGGAAGAATATCTCCTGGCCGCAGAATATTATGAAAAGGCCCTCGCTGTGGCTCCGGAATCCCGGTTCTTCGATCTTCATTATATGCTGGGAATATCCCGCGCGTGCGGGGAACGGCCCGAAAAGGGAGCCGAGGCTTTTCGACAGTGCCTCGAGATGACTCAAGACCTGCAACGGAAACAGCACCTGACGCAAATACTTCGGGCCCTCGAAGAAATTCAGGCAGGAACCCGGGAAAAACACACGTTTGTGGTGAACGTCCAGCTTCAGCGGGCATTTTCCGACATGGAGGCTGACAAGTACGACTTTGCAGCGCAGAGACTCGAACGGGCGCAGAGGATAGAACCGGACAACCCGGTTATCAGCTACAATCTCGGTGTGGCTTACACGTTCTTGAAAAGGGAAGACGAGGCCCTGGCACAATTCCAGAAAACCGTGGATATCAATCCTGCGTACGTGCAAGCCTGGTATAACATGGGTCAAATCTGTATGATTAAAAGGAGAGACTTTTCAAAAGCGCTCCATTGCTTCGATCGAGCCACCGCTATTCGGCCGGATTATGTAAGTGCTCATCACCAGAAGGGTATCGTGTTTGAACTTATGGGAGACACCCAAAAGGCAATGGAATGCTGGAAAAAGACTCTCGAGCTCGATCCGGAAAACAAACAAGCCCTCGATAATATAAAACGAGTCGGATCGTCCGAGGATGCAGGAACAGAAGCCCAATAACTGCCAAAGTGCAATCGGAAACCAAGGAAGCAGCGAATCCGTATCAGTGCGGAACAATGGAAAGGAATCTTTATGAAATTAAAGGATCAGACGAGCAGTCAGGATCGACTTATGACATGGGACGATTCGTTCTGCTTCAAATGTTACCCCGGTGTCGACTGTTTCAACAAATGCTGCGGGAATGTAACGATTTTCCTGACTCCAATAGATGTTATGCGCATGAGGAAGGCCCTCGGAATAACGTCCGAGGAATTTCTCGAACGCCATACCCATCGCTTGATTTCCCATAATACTGGTTTGCCTGCAGTGGTTCTCAGGATGAACGAGAATGAAGGAAAGACCTGTCCGTTTGTTACCGAAGAAGGCTGTTCTATATACCAGGATCGGCCTTATTCCTGCCGTCTGTTCCCTCTGGACACGGCAAACGGAGTGGAGTACAAATTCATCGCCAAGCCGGAAACCTGCCATGGTCTGGCGGAATCGGAAACATGGACCGTTGAAAGATGGAGAAAAGAACAGGACTTACGCTATTATGACGATCCGGACCATAATCTGAAAGATATAATGGCCGCAGACCAGGTCTGGGAAGAACCAATCGCTGACCCAAGAATGCAGGACATGTTCTTGATGGCCCTTTACGATCTGGACAGATTCAGGGAATTTATTTTCAAGAGCAGCTTTCTACAAAAATTCAAAATTGACGATGATATTCTGGAGAAGATCCGCGAAGACGACTTGTCGCTCCTGTACTTCGGGATGCAATGGTTGAGATTCGTACTGTTCGGACAAAAAGGATTTCTCAAAATCGATAAGGAATACCTGGAAAAGAAGAAACGAGAAGTCCTTGGATCCCAAGGGTAAGAAAATGAAACGTATGCTCCTTTGTGCCATCTTGCTGTTGTTCTCAGTCGGAACAGTCTTTGCCGCATCGGACGCTTCGATTGACAGGTTCATTCAAGAACTGAAGAGTAACGACTCTGCGGTAAGAGCCAAAGCGGCCCATGAACTGGGTTGTGGGTGAAACCGTCCTGCGAGGGCGGTTCCGCCTCTCATTGAAGCCCTGAAAGACCCTGAGCCTAAAGTCAGAGCAATGGCTGCAGAATCCCTCGGCAATTTTTCCCGCGATGGGGCATCTGCTCTCGATCCTCTCATGGAACGTCTCTCAGACGAGAGCATTGAGGTACGCCGTCTCGCCGTTCTCTCTCTAGGTCGATTGGGAAAGGGTCGTCCAAAAGTTGAAGATGCTCTCAAGCACATATCCTCCGATCCCGATCCACTTATCAAGCTGAACGCCCTCGTGGCATTGGCCACGCTGGGACATATGGACGAGTCTTCCATTCCTATTCTCCTGGAAGCCATCAACAATAAACAAGAAGCGACTGCAAAGGCTGCAGGAATCGCTCTGACCAAAGTTGCAGTGGAAAAGCCCGATAATGTACTGCCTGGACTCATTGAGTTGCTCGACAAAAAGGAAAATCCGGGAATTATCAACTCGCTTCGGATTCTGACGCACATGAAAAATCATGCTGCTCCTGCCGTTCAGAAGGTTGCCGCTCTGTACGATGGAGCAAAGCAGCCTGAGAAAATAGAAATTGTTGACACACTGAGCGCTATCGATACGACCGGAGACTATGCCATTCCTGTTTTGATGAAAGCCTTGAAAGAGCCCGACCCACTGGATCGAGAAGATGCATTGACAATGCTTATGCGGTACAAATCCCGTGCAGATCTGTTCATAGATGGACTGCTCGGGGCCCTGAACGATCCGGAGACGAAAAACCGGATGCTCGCTGTGGGGATTGTTCGAGGACTCGGTCAAGAGCCGGACAAAGTTGTCCCGCAGTTGGTTCCTCTTTGCGCAGATCCCGACTTACGCGTTCGCAGTGCGGCCATAAGCGCCATCAGCTCATTCAAGAAGGTTCCTCCCTCCGGAGTGGATGCTATTGAAAAATCTTTGAATGATGCTGACTTTAGAGTCCGTGCCGCGGCAGCCACGGCTCTGGCCAGAATAAGCATTCTCGACCGGGAAAAGGCTTTTGCTGCTCTTCAGAGTGCTCTTGACAAAGAAACCAATCAGCAAGCCAAAAGAGAAATCTTATCGGCACTGAACGTAATGCGAAGGAATACTTCTCAAAGTACCCATTGATTGCTCGTGCATAATTCAGCCTGGAATGTTTGCGGTTTCCATATAAGCGGACCGAAGTCTGGATTTCCATAGGAATAGAGCATGACAGAAAAGCAGAATTCTGAAGTCAGGTTCCTCATGGGCAACGAAGCAATCGCCCGCGGAGCTATCGAGGCGGGATGCAGCGTTGCAGCAGCTTACCCGGGAACACCCTCTTCTGAGGTACTCGAATCCCTGGTTCGGTGGAAAAAGGTGCTGAATCATCCCATCTACCTGGAATGGTCGGTAAATGAGAAGATCGCCTTTGAAGTCGCTTACGGATCGTCACTAGCCGGAGCCCGATCCATGGCCGCGATGAAAATGGTCGGATTGAATGTTGCTTCCGACCCGTTCCTTAGTGCGGCCTATCTCGGGGTACGGGGCGGTCTGGTCGTGGTTGTTGCTGACGACCCCGGCCCACATTCCAGTCAGACCGAACAGGACAGCCGTTTCTTCGGATGGTTCGCCAAAGTCCCCGTGCTGGATCCGGGAACTCCTGCAGAAGCACTTACCATGATGATCCAGGCCTTTGAGCTGTCCGAAAGGTACCAGGTTCCGGTATTGCTTCGGCCGTGCCTGCGAGTCTGCCATGCTCGTCAGAACGTTGCACTCAACGTGCCCGGGGCTATTGGCGATGTCGGGCCGTTCAAACGCAATTGGACGCGGTGGGCTGCGATTCCGCGTTATCGACTGGTCCTCCACGGAGAATTAAACGAAAAACTCGCGACAATCGTGCGGGATGAACCTGGGAGCGTGCCTTCGCTGATTCTGGGCAATGCTTCCGCTTCCATAGCCCTGATTACTTCAGGCTCGGTTTCTTCCCATGTGCGCGACATCGTGGCGTCCGATCCTGAATACGGTGATATTGCAGTGTACAAAGTCGATATGCCGTTCCCTGCCAATACGGAAGCTCTCCAGGACATCGTAGACAGTCATGCCAAAACTCTTGTCATTGAAGAAACGTATCCCGTGCTGGAACTCCAGATTCGGAATCGGACGAAAGTTACGGGGAGAATGTCGGGCGATGTCCCTCCACAGGGTGAGCTGACTCCTGAAGCAGTGGAAGACATCCTCGTCAAGACGTTGGACAAACCAGCGCCAACCAGATTGAGTCCTGCAATTAAACCCAGGCGACCGTCTCTGTGCCCGGGATGTCCTCACAGACCGGCTTTCTACATGATCAAAGAGGTGTTCGATAAATCCGTGTACGCTGGAGACATCGGATGCTACACGCTTGGCATCAATATGGGCGTAGTCGACACCTGTTTGTGCATGGGCGCATCAATCGGTATGGCAGGCGGTCTGTTCAGAGCCCCGCTGGAGGAAAACTCTTTCAGAGTGGTATCCACGATCGGAGATTCCACATTCTTCCACGCAGGTGTCCCAGCCTTGATTAATGCCGTCCATACTCGCGCTTCGTTCGTGCTGGTCATCATGGACAACGCAGTCACGGCCATGACCGGCGGTCAACCGCCCCCCGCCACAGCTACGCTGGCCGACGGCTCGCCTGCTGTGCCTATCAGTTTGGAACGACTTGTTCACGGCTGTGGAGTCGATTTTGTCGAGGTGGTGGATCCGTACGATCACGCGCAGCTCAGAGAGACGCTGCAAAAGGCACGAAACTACACTTTTGAAGAAGCACGGGGAGTTTCTGTGGTGATAGCGAGACGCCCCTGTGTAATGTCTTCCCTTGCAGAGCCCTCGTCACTGCGATTTGAGGTTGGGGAGGAATGCGATCTCTGTATGAGCTGCATCAAGGATCTGGAGTGCCCGGCCTTCAAGTTTGTCAAAGAACCGGAAAAGCGCATGACCATAGATGTGGATTTGTGCGCTGGATGCGGATTCTGCGTGAATACGTGTCCGTCCCATGCAGTAAAGGTCAAAGGAGCATGAAATGGCAGAATTGATACTCTGCGGCAGAGGCGGACAAGGCATCGTTTTCTTGACTCGGCTCCTCGGTGATATAGCATCGGCCAGAGGATTGAACGTGATTTCTTCGGAAACCCACGGGATGGCGGTCCGAGGAGGCTCTATCAACAGTCATCTGAGAATCGGAGCATTTTCCTCTCCGCTCATCCGGAATGGTCATGCAGACTTTCTGCTCTCCCTGGACGCTACCGAAACGGAGAACAACAAACATTACCTGAAGCCCCAGGGCGTCATTGTGGAGAATAGTCCCCTATCGAGCGAAAATGGTGTGCTTCGCGTGGATGCGGCACGCCTGGCACGGGAATTCGGACGTGTCCAACTGGAAAACGTCGTGTTATTGGGGTTTGCGAGCATGATCGAAGAATTCCCCATCCAATCGGATGAGATAAAGGACCGACTTGCCCTTCACCCCAACGAACGGGTGCGTGCAATGAACCTCATTGCGCTGGACGCAGGGGCTAAAGCAGGTTTGGCGAGACGGTGCTGACGTTCCGAGTCCCGGGAAAAACCTTTTTGGTATTCGCTTTCGAAGCGTTCTGAAAAGGCAGTTCCGAGCCAGCGGAAAAGACCGGGACGATATCTGACGTTAGCCCCTTGACCGCTCATCCGAAAAGTTTTAACCTGTCGTGGAAAACCTGACAGGAGGAAATGTGGGGATCGAGGAAGTACTGCTAGGCCTAGCGGATCGGATACTGGATTTCGACGAGGCTTCTCTGGCTCAGCTTCAAGAAAAGTATCTCAAGAAAGTTTCTGAGTTTTCTCCCACAAGAGACTGGGAGCGAGCCATTGTCGTGTACTTTCTGATCAACTCTGTGCGAGTGAAGAATAAGATTTTTAACGAGAAGGTCAAAGGCTCGGGTCCGCCGGAGCCGACCAAGCCAACAAAAAGCCTCCTAAAAGTGGTGAAATAAAGCTAACTCTATGAGCAATTTCCCTTCTTTTTGTGTATACCTCTAGAATTTGGGTATTTTTAGGAAATACAAGCGGTCCATTTTGTTCTTGATTACTCTATGCAAAAAACGTATAATAAAAATGCACTATTGTGGGTGGTTCGTGTCAATGGTGACAACTGTTTTGAGAAGAGCGCAACAGCGACGCTTCTCTTGTTCCGTTGACGGACTGCTTTCCCGGAAAGGAGATTCGCAATGCGACGCAAATATATGGCCCTGGTAGGTGCTGCCCTTGGTTTGGGGCTTCTCGTTGCGCCGGCCTTTGCACAGTGGTCTACAAGTTACGGCTCAGGGCAAAGCACCTTGATGCAATCACCCAGCGGTCAATTCGAAGGTCAGAATCCTTATTACTATCCGTATTGGCATACCTATTTGGATAGCATGCAGCGGGAGGGAGGATATCACTCGGTTACGGGCAATTACGGCAATTCCGTTCCCATAACCAGCTATTATCCGGCCTCACAGAATAGCGAAGCGACTTCTCCGCAGACTACTGCCATGTATTACAATCCTTCGGATTACTATTCCCAGCAACAGGCTCAGCCAGCGCAGACGTACCAGAGTCAATACCCTGCTCAGCAGTATTATCAGACAACGCCGCAAGCTCAGGCGCAGCAGTATTATCAGACGGCGCCGGCGTCTCAGACTCAGCCCCAGTCCACCAAGAAGAGACGCCTGAGCATGAAGCAGCAAAAGGCCCAGCAGCAGGCTGCGCAGGCCTACGAGCAGCAACAGGCCCAGGGTTACGATCAGCAGGCGTACCAACAGCAATTGGCCGCATACCAGCAGTATCAGCAGCAACAGCAGGCGTACCAACAATACCAGCAGCAACAACAAGGATACCAACAGCAACAGCAGGGATATCAGCAACCTGGAGCATATGGGGCCGCGCAGCAGGTAGCCGAGCAACCGGGTCAACAGGGCGGTTTGAGTAGCGATCCAATGGTACAGCAGGCTCAGCAGAAAGCCTACGAAAGGGCGGTTGCTCGACAGAGAGCTGCCGAATTGTCTGCACAACAACAAGCTGCCGCTCAGGAGTTGCAGCAGGCAATGCAGCAGATGGAGACGGCTCAGCAGCGAGTGCGTAGTCAGGAGCAAAAGCAAAAGGCACTGCAGCAGGAGTATCATCAAAAAGCCGTAGCGGAAGCTTACGAGGCTCTCAAGCACGCACAGAATCGTTATTACGATCTCATGGGAACAGGCGGCGAGGCAGCCAGGCCTTCACAGGCAGGTTATCAGGCTCGCCAGGCGTCTGTCCAACAGCAGCAGTATCAGCAGGCAGTTCCTCAGGGATACGGACAACCTCAGCAGGCGCAACAATATGGACAGGCTGGAGCTACTCCTTCCCCTGCACAGCCTCAATATTACGGTCAGGCGGGTCAGACGCCGGGACTGCCTCAACAGCAGCAATATTCCGCGGCTCAGGGGATGCCGACCAGTCCTCAAATCATCAATCCTTCTCAGGGTCGGCCCGGTCAGGCAACTCCGCTCCAGATAATGCCGCAACAGCAACAACAGCAGCAACCGCAACAGGAAGGCGGCGGATTATGGGCTACGCTCAAAGAGATCTTTTCTCCCCCGCCAAATACCGGCCCCTCTCCAAGAGCGATGTTTGACCGCAATAAAAGCCGTTTTGACGAAATGTGAGAGCAACCGTTCGGAAATAAAAAATCCGGCACATTACGCCGGATTTTTTATTTCGAAACAGGACTGCAAGAATGGATTCTCATACGGACTTGCAGTCAAGATATTTCTCATTAAGGCGGTCACACGGACCTACACGGCAGGTCCGTGGCACCCAAGATTGACATTCGGGCACGGATACAGGGGTGCCACTGACCTGCGGAGCCAGGTCAGTGCAGTTATAGTCAGTGCCAAAAATTCTGTCGTTTATCTCTCGTGTGAATTACAGGATATTGGTAGGGACCGGCGTCCCTGCCGGTCCATTCTATCGATATCATTGATCATATTGAAGGTGTGCCGGCACGGAGGCACGGCACCCACCAATATTCCTAACTCTTCAATCGGTCACCAATTTTGACAACTGCTATAGCATCTTGAATGTAAAATTCCCATGAAAGTCCCGAGCTACACAGCAAGGGTTTGAGGTTTTCTTATGTTCATGGTTGATCTCCATTCGAGAAAGCCGGCAAGTTTAAGAAGATTCCCATGCGTGGTCTCCGAAAGGAGCCGACAGTTTGTTGTGCCAGCCGGCGATTGGTCATGTTGGTATTCGAGCTCACGGCTTCAGTTTGCGTTTCGACTTTGATGCGCTTCTAAGTGAATATAGGTGCTTGGGCTGTTGCTGCCGGTTGATCCAGGGGTACGAGTTCGTACCCAATGAGAGACGCTTGCCAGGTAAGGTATTTTATCTTGGCCTCTCGGTTTCTTTCGAGCAGGTAAGTCTCTCCGAGATCTTTGAAATGTACTCCGTATTTGAGTACATGGTAAATGGTTTTAAGGATTTTGTGGGCTACTGCGATTATGGCCTTTTTGGCCCCCAAGCGCGCTTTCAGGGCGTAATATTTGGCCCGGTAGTAGGATCCTCGTGCCTTGATTGCCGGCCAGGCTACTTCAACCATGATGGTTTTTAGGTGGTTCTTTTTGACAGGGCTCTTGCCACTGAATCGCTTGCCACCGCTTTGGTTGTTTCCGGGAGAGAGGCCACACCAGGAAGCGAGGGCATGGGCGGTGGGGAACTCAGTCAGGGTTGGGCCTATCTCGGCCAATATGGCATGGGAGGAAACCGCGCCTACACCGGGAATCTCTTCGAGCCGCCGGATCGCTTCCTGAGCGTCTCTCATTACTTCCTTGATACGGGATTCAAGGATAGAGATTTGGGTCTCTAGGTTTTCGATCGTGTTGAGCAAAAGAGACAACAGGAACCGGTGATGGGCCTCGAAGAAGCCTTGGACAGAGCGATGGAGCTCCGCTGCCTTGTCTTGCAGCGATCCTCTCAGACAATTTTCAACCTCGGAAATCGTAGGGGAATTGTCGCCTGAGATTAAGAGTTTCATGAGGTTGCGGCCCGTTGCGCCGAACAGGTCGGATACCACGGAATCGATTTTAATGTTTGACTGTTGAAAGAGCTTGTGAACGCGGCGTTGGAAATCCCCGAGGTCTTCTTTGTAGTTTCTTCTCATTCGGGTCAAATCACGCCACTGTCTTTGATGTTTCGGAGGAATAAAGGCGGCCTTGAGCAGGCCGTGACGCAAGAGTCCGGCTAGCCATCTGCTGTCGCTGATGTCGGTCTTATGGCCTGGAACATTTCTCATGTGTCGGGCATTCACCAAGATAACCTTGACGGAATCTTCAAGGACGTTATGAACAGGAGTCCAATATGGTCCTGTACTCTCCATCGCAATTACAGGACACTCTCGTTCCAGGAGCCATTCCTTGAGTTTGATAAGGTCATCTGTGAATGTTTGGAACTCACGCATTTCGGATTGCTCTGTACCGGAACTGTCTGAATACAACAGACACGCTGACACGGAATTTTTGTGGACGTCCAATCCGCACGATATCTCGTGCACGACTGATATGGTAGTGTTATTCTGGTTTCTTGAGGGCATGACACGCCTCCTAGTGTTGTTTGATTTCATCTCATACTAGGCAGGTAGCCATGCTCTCATCTCAGTTCAAGGGACTTTCATCCTTCGTTGTGGCGCTCTTCGCCATGGGAGTTGGTATCAATGCCATCCTCCCCCCCCAAAAAAAACAGGGCCGTAAGGACCCTGCTCTTAAGAATTGAGAAAACATCTCATCTGTACGTCTTTTGGATCATCTCATTGAGGAATCGTTCGGGATCTCCGATCGCCTCCTCTGGAATCGTGAATTCTTTCTGGCCGGTTCTCTCCATAACGAGCTTGAGTCCGTGATGATAATTCTGGAAGATTTTTCTGCACACTATCAATGCTTCTTCCGAACCGTTCAGCACGAGTCTTACAAGCTCCCTTAGTGCCTCGTCAGAGAACCGAATCTTCAAATTATACATCTTCTCGAACTCTCGTTCGAATTCCTGGATTTCCTGCTCGATGTGCAGGTACCGTTTGTACATCGTTTCCGGGGATACGCCTTGCCTTACGGCCGCATCCACCATGGCTTCCAGCGCCCAACCTGTGAGGATTTTGCCGAAGTGATGCTCGAATTCCTGATGACGTTTCTGCAACTCTGTCAGGAGTTCCGCTTTTTCTACCCGGTCGATTTCGTCAAACTCGGTTGTTCGTGAAGGGTGAAGCTCGTTCTCAACGATTTCTTCCAACATTTCTTTCGGACGTTCCACAAGTTCTTCACTGACCGTAAACCTGTTCACATCCACAGAGGGAAGAATTCGCTCGTATCCCACCAACACCCGTTCCACGACGCTGATCAGCGAGCGGGCGCCGGTTTTCTCCGTATGAGCCATATTGGCAAGGCGCCTCAATGCCCCATCAGAGAACCGAATGTCAATGCCATACGATTTGAAGTCTTGCTTCTTTGCCGTCACAACAGACGAGTACCGATTCTTGAGGATCTTGTAGAGATCCTGTTCATCCAGTTCTTCCAAGACTGCTATTACAGGAATTCGACCTATGAACTCGGATTCAAACCCAAACTCGATAAGATCTTCTGCTTTGACTTCCCTGAGCAGCTTGGACTTATCTTCCTTCTCTTTCAGCGCTGCCCCGAAACCGAGGCCCTTTCGCGATAACCGCCTCGAGACAATCTCGTCCAATCCATTGAACGCGCCGGATACAATGAACAGGATATCACGAGTATTTATTGTCCTTTTGAGGCGTTTTCCTGTTTTCTGGAAATGCGATGCAGCTTCCATGAGGGAGACCGGATCATGCGCAACTTTGAGATCCACCTCGGTTTCTTCCATGGGTTTCAGAAGATTTCGCTGCACGCCGCTCCGCGAAACATCCAATCCAATCACGTTTCCGGACGATGCTATTTTATCGATTTCGTCAACATAGATGATTCCGTACTTGGCCTTTTCTATATCACCGTCGGCTTCTTGCACAAGATCACGAACAAGGTCCTCCACGTCACCACCGACGTATCCTGTTTCACTGAACTTCGTAGCATCGCCTTTTACAAAGGGTACACCAAGTTTGCGAGCAATTAATTTGATCAAGTATGTTTTGCCCACACCGGTCGGGCCGATCAATATAATATTGTTCTTAATTCGTCCTATTCCTTCACGGTCCTCCAGTCCGCCGTGCTCGTGATAGTAACGAATACGATTGAAATGCGTGCATATTTTGGTTGCAAGTATTTCTTTGGCAGCATCCTGACGAATAACGAACCTATCGAGGTATTCGTGCAGCTCCGCCGGTTTCATATCGAACCGAATGGGACTCGTATCACCCGTGGTGACAGTGGTACCGCCACCGAACTCTTCTGCTCCGGGCCAAGGCCCTATCTGAGTCCCCATAACTCGAATTCGATTGCCGTACTTATTTGCGAGGAATTCATTGATCTCCCGTTCGATCTCTTTCGGATCCGGAAGATTTGTTCCTTTTGTTTCATCATACTCATTCATCCGTCAAAGCCTTTCCAAGACCGACACTTTTCTGTTCTGTAAGATTTAACAGGTAATTTACTTCTCTTTGGCCATAGGTCAATACTCCTGGATTCTTCGCTCCGAGAAATCATCTCTCCAACGTGTGCTGCAAGAATTTCCGAGCCGTACTCGAAAACCGGCAAACACAGCTTGAGAGTCCGACCCGTCGGGACGATTATGTAAAATCCTATATCTTAAGAGAACATGGTCTGCCAAAAAGTTTCTCTCAAGACAACGTAATATGTGGCGAGCACGCCTTCACCAGGTCTCCTCCGCTGAACCTCTCCAGACAAAGGTTTGATCCAGGTACTCATGTGGTTTGAAGCGCGCCTTGTAATTCATTGCTTTACAGTCAGCCACAAAAAATCCCAAGTAATAGAAAGGAATGTTGAGTTGAAGTGCGAATAGAATCTCCTGAATAGCAGCAAACGTCCCGAGGCTCCTGTTTGCAAGATCCGGGTCGAAGAACATGTATACGCTGGAAAGCGATCTGGAGCAGACATCTACCAACCCTGCTCCGATGAGCCGAAGTCCGAGACGATATTCAAATTCGACAGTATGTACCGGAGAGGCATAGAGCGATTTGCGCACAGACGTGAATGAATCGGCTCCAGTCGCGGCGTGTCGTGAGTGAAGATAATACTGGTACAAGCGATACTTGTTCCTGGAAAACCTGGGAGCATCTATGGAGACCGTGACGTCAAGATTCTTGCGCAAAATCCTCCTCAAGGATTTACTGAGACGGAACTCTTTCAGGACTACTCTGATCGACCGACACTCCAAACAAGAGCTGCACATAGGACGATAGAAATAATTGCCCGATCTCCTGAATCCGATGTCCATGAAATCGTGATACAATTCAGGAGGAAACGCTTCGGCTGCGAATACCTGCTCGACAGCATCCATACCGGGCCTGTACGGGCACGAATGAGCTTCGCTTGTTACGAGAAAGTCCAACTCAACAGGCCCGTAGAACGGCGAAACTGTCCAGGAGACGCCCCGCTGACCGTGCATAATGCGAGAATCTGCTTGAGTCACTGAATGATTCCTTGGCGGAAGAAACGCAAACATAGAGTCGCTCACAATTTTTTGAGCAACTGATTTGCTGCAGTCAGCATGGGATCCCATACCGGCGAAAAAGGAGGAGCATACGCCAGGTCGCAGCCAAAGAATTCCCGAACAGTCATTGATGCATGCAGCGCTACGGCAAGCGCATTTATTCTGTGAGCGGCTCCTTCCTTTCCAATCATGCTGGCGCCCAGAAGCCTTCCTGTCTTTTTGTCAGCGACCAAATGCACGTGAATCGTTGTAGCGCCCGGATGAGCGTGCGCCCGAGACGATGATTGTATTATGTTTTCTACGGGATCGAAGCCGGCATTCAGCGCTTCCTCAAAACTCAGACCGGTCCGAGCCACTTCCAGATCGAGCACCTTGAAAACTGCTGTTCCGACGATGTCAGGGATGTCGGAAGCACGGCCCGTAATGTTATCCGCTACTGCCCAACCTCCCCTATTCGCTCTCAATGCGAGAGGAATCCATACTCTCTGCCCGGTAACTTGATGAAAGGCATCCGCGCAGTCACCCACAGCGTAGATATCCGGGTCGCTCGTCCGCAGATAGCGATCTACTGCAATGGAAAACCCGGGCCCCAAAACCAGGCCTGCATCCGCGGCCAGTTCGGAATTCGGTACCACGCCTACTGCTAACACCACCAGGTCTACTACGGTCTCACTGTCAGAATAGAAGATCTTAAGACGATCGTGGTGACTTTCAATACGTGTCACGCTCGTTTCCAACTTGACCTTCACTTCGTGAGTTTCCAGTTCCGTCCGGATCAGATCATCCATTGCTTTCGGTAACCATGGGAGGAAAGAATCTCGAATCTCCACGAGTTGAACATGCATGCCTCGCTCGCAGAGGGCCTCTACCATTTCAAGACCGATGTAGCCCCCGCCGATGATGACGGCACTCCTGACATTATGTGAGTCAATGTATGATTTGATTCTGCGACCGTCTTCGAGCGATCTGAGGACCTTGACTCCGGGAAGATCTATGCCCGGGATCGGAAGCATTTTCGGGCGCGAACCCGTTGCAATGAGAAGCTTGTCATAGGCAATCTGGAATCTGTTGCTGTGCGCATCGGTACCGGAAACGGTCTTGTTTTGTCGGTCGATCCGATCGACCTTGTGCCCGGTTCTGAGGTCTATGCCTTGCTTTCCTCTGAAAACCGCCGCAGTCCGTACCACGAGATCGTTCATCTCACGATCCGGATCCGCTATGTTGTAGGGCATTCCGCAGGCTGAATAAGACACATCCTCGCTTTGCTCCAGGACGATGACTTCCAAATCCGGATTATTACGCTTAGCCTTGGATGCAGCACTCATCCCTGCCGCATCACCGCCTATGACGACGAATCTCATAAATCCTCCTCAAGGCAACAACAGCCTCACTGAAAACAGAAACCTAGTACGAGTATAGGGGAAAGACAATGGGCTGGAAAGTTAAAACGCGTACACGTCCGTTGTCGGGGGCACCCACCTGTCCACGGGGTAGAGAAGATCTCCTCCTGTGATTATGATACCACTGACTTTCTAAATCCCCTCCCCCCATCGGCGCTAAAAATACCAATCCTCCTAGGATGTGCTGAGCAAAGCGAACCACATCGTTGATGCCGGAACGTCTGAATGGCTATCATTGCGATGACATGTCTCCTAGCGTCGCACCTCCGTGGGTAATTGAAGGAACACTCCAGCGCAAACCCTTCAGTTAAGCATGGGGAGAGGTTTCTTCAGCCTCGAAGGGGCTGCCCAACAGTAGCCGTGGGTGCAAACCCACGGAAGCGGAACGGCATATCCTTTGTCTTCATGACCCTGAAAGGGTCCACCAATGACATTTGGGAATCATTGCCTGTTGGTCGACCCTTTCAGGGTCGTTGAACTATGTTTATGGACATCGCGCTGTCCACGGGTTGACGAAACTGTCTCAAAACTCCATTTTGGGCTCGCGATTTGCCAAGAGATGTACTAGAAAGGAGAGGAATTCAACAACCACGAGGCTGTCATGGGCAAACAGATCCGGGCCGATTACGAACAGATCTTGATGTTTCCGCCGTCAGTGGAAGACTGGGTGGCTAAGGATCACCCGGCGCGCTTTATCCGAGATTTCGTGGATTCCTTGGATCTGTCCGAGTTGGGAATCGAGGTTCCCGACAGCGATACAGGACGTCCTCCGTATGCGCCAGATCTTCTGTTGAAGGTGTGGCTTTTCGGATACTTCAATCGGATCAGGAGTACCCGTAAGCTTGAAAAGGGTTGCCTTGAGAATATGGGGCTGATTTGGCTGACGGGGATGAATGCTCCGGATCATAATTCCTTATGGCGATTCTTCAAGGCGAACAAGAAATCATTGAGGCATCTGTTCAGACAGTCGATTCGTGTTGCTCTGAAGGCCGATCTGATCGGTCTAGCTCTTCATGCCGTGGACGGGACCAAGATCCAAGCCGTCTCATCCAACGACAAGGCTCGGGGTCGTGAGCACCTGGAGAGGTTTCTGGAAAGTGTTTCGGAGAGATTGGACCGCACGATTGCCGATGCGATGACTGAGATAGAGAGAGCCGAGCGGGAAGAGACCGGTGAGTATCGCCTTCCGCAGTCCATGCAAGACGGATTGAAACGGAAACAGCGGATACAAGAGGCTCTGAAGGAGTTGGATGAATCGGACAAGAAGTCAGTTCACCCTTCGGAACCGGAAGCTCGCTTTATGAAGAATCGCCGGACCAAAGACTTGTCGTACAACGCTCAGGCGGTTGCCGACCAAAAGAGCGGCCTTATCGTGGCCGCAGATGTGGTCACGGATGGGGCCGACAACGGGCAATTGGTCCCCATGCTCGACAAGGTGAAAGAGAATCTGGGCGCTGTGGCAGAGGAAAATGTGGCGGACGGGGGATATTTTTCCTCAGGGCAGATAGGTCTGGCCCATGAGCGAGAATACGGCATTCTTATCGGGAAATCGTCAGGGGAAATTGTTTCCGAGAGAGGTGCGGATGAGGATCTCTATCACCGATCCCGGTTCGTCTTTGATCAGGAGCGTGATTGCTTCATATGCCCTGAAGGGCGCTTGTTGCCTTTTCATCAGCGGAAAATTAACGGCAAGAACCACAATGAGGTTCGCAGGTATCACTGCAAGGATTTTCTAACGTGTCCCAATCGCTGGAAATGCTCCAAGAGCAAGAACGGACGCCTCATAGACCTCAGCGTTTACGAGGCGGCCCTAGAACGACACCGCAGCAAGAGGGAAAAACCAGAGAACAAAGAGCGCCTGAAGACTCGAAAGAAGATTATCGAGCCACCGTTTGCCTGGATCAAGAGCGCATTAAGCTTTCGGCGATGGACCGTGGCCGGAATCGACAACGTAAAGGCCCAGTGGGACCTTATTTGCACGACCATAAATCTCAGGAAGCTCTACCACCATTGGGTATCCGGCGAGGTGGCATTCACGTAAGCAGCCGGAGGGAGACCATGACCTTATAACGGACAGTACACTCGGATCGAACCTCGCCTGATCTTCACTTGACGGGACTGCTTTTTTCCCAGAAGCAGGTCCTCCCGTCCGGCTTGCGTGATTCGCCGCAGTGCGCAGGTTTTGAGACGCTTTCTGACACCCGTGGCTACTATTGGGCCGCCCTTCCAGGGCGCAGAATCCCTATTTCCCGCTCGTAACTGAACGATTAGGCTTCAATGCATTTATCTGTGGAAAAGAATGAGATTCAGTAGTATAGAGGTCAACCGTCACGATTCTCCAGGATTCTCTGAGGAGGCGGATGCTTATAATCGGTGTCGATCCAGGAAGCAATGTCACAGGTTACGGCCTTGTCGAAAAGGACGGGGTGCGTTCAAAACACGTGTGCAGTGGAGTGATTCGCACATCGTCTTCAAAACAGTCGAAGCGTCTCCTGGAGATCCATGCGGGATTAGATGAAATTATCAGAGAGTACAATCCATCAGTAATGGTAGTGGAATCGCTCTTTCACGCAAACAATAGTCAGAGCCTGATTAAACTCAGTCAGGCACGCGGGGTGATTCTGCTTCTCGGGGAATCCTATAATATGACCATTTTCGAGTATTCCCCCATGGAGATCAAAAAGGGGCTGACCGGTTATGGACGGGCAGAAAAGGATCAGATGGTATTCATGGTAAAGAAGATTCTCGGATTGCCGACATTGAAATCCCCCGATCAGGCGGACGCTCTCGCTATGGCTCTGTATCACTCACATATGTCACTACCCCAGCGAGCAGTCGGATGATCGCTTCTTTACGCGGAACCGCTATTTCTCTCGGGATCAACCGCATTGTGCTCGAGACTATGGGCGTTGGCTATGATGTCGCAGTCTCGATCTCTACGCTGGCGAGTATTGCAGTGAGGAGTGAGATTTTCCTCCACGTAAGTACGGTAATGCGAGAGAACGCTCTCGAATTGTACGGCTTTGAAACGCTCGAAGAGAAAACTCTCTTTGAAATGCTTATCACTGTTGCGGGAATCGGGCCGAAAACAGCGCTGTCCATACTCTCGGGGATCTCACCGGAAGGATTCAGACAAGCGGTTTTGGGTGAAGATGCGCAGAGACTTACCGTAATCCCTGGGATTGGACGAAAATCGGCTGAAAGAATCATCCTGGAACTGAAAGAGAAGATCCGAAAGAGTCCCCTTCTCAGAGGAGTCGTTGCCGGCAAACCTGCTGAAGCATCTCTGGAAGAAGACCTGGTCTCTTCTCTGGTCAATCTGGGCTACAAGGATCGTGCGGCGGCTGCAGTGGCGAAGAAAGTTCTCAAGGATGCCGGGCACATCCCCTTGCCGGAAGCGGTGAAGCGCGCATTAAAGGAAATGATGAAAGACGCATCGACCTGAAAAGATCTTCGTTTCATCCTTCCGTCCAATCAAGAAACCGTCCTCAACACATTTCTTCTTGTCACGCACATTGCTTTGTGAAAAACTTGCAGGGTCCTACTGAAAATTTGTATCGATCGAGACGTCTTCTCTTTCACAAAACACCACTGTTTCCCCTGAGAGGTTACCTTGAAATCTCTGTTCTATCCGTCGTCGGTAGTAGTTATCGGAGTCTCCACAAAACCTTTTAATATGGGTAAGGAGATAGCCCGGAATCTCTTTGAATTCGGCTACAACGGTGTCATTCACCTGGTTGGGACTGAAGAAGGGGTATTCTTCGGACGTCGCATACACCAGTCTCTCGATGAAATTGACGAGCCGATCGATTTGGCCGTTATTCTGACGCCCGCTCGAACCGTTCCCGACATAGTAGAACAGTGCGGCCGCAAAGGTATCAAGCGGATAGTCATCGAGAGCGGCGGATTCGGAGAATTCGGTGACGAAGGCAGAGGACTGGGCGAAATGCTCAAATCGATTGCCGACACGTACGATATTCGGTTCATCGGACCGAATTGCATCGGTATCATGAATGCCAGCAATGGACTATCAACTCCATTCGCTACTATGAAGAATGTGTTCCGCAAAGGTGGCGTTGGCATTGCTGCCCAGAGTGGTGGGGTAGCTTTGAGTTTTCTGAACATGTTCGATTGCGAACAAATCGGTTACAGCAAATTCACGACTCTCGGCAACAAAATGAATATTGATGAAAACGATATTCTTGAATTCTATATGGAAGACCCGGAAACGAACGTTATTTGCATGTATTTGGAATCAGTAAAGGACGGCCGCAGATTTACGGAGATCGCGGCTCGTTCCGATAAGCCCGTCGTGGTACACAAAGCCAATATTGCCAATCTGAGCAGTCATATCGCACATTCCCATACGGAAGCTCTCGCGAATGACGATCAAGTGGTCGATGCAGCTCTGTGGCAGGCGGGCGTAGTCCGTTTCAAAGAGATGCAAAGCTACCTGGATTTCGTGAAAATCCTGCAATTGCCTGAGATGAAGGGGAGAAACCTTGCCATTGTCTCACGGTCCGGAGGCCATGCAGTCATTGCAGCGGATGCGGCATACACGTACAACTTCCATTTGCCGCCGTTGAGAGAAGATTTCTTAAAGGAGATACGAAAACACCTGCGTGCAAATGTGATCAACCTGGCGAATCCTCTCGATCTGGGAGATCTGTTCGACTTCGAGGTATACCTTCGTATTGTAGAGCATACGATCCAAGAGGATAATGTGGATGGTATTCTGCTTCTTCAGACCTATTTTGCGGCCATAGAGGGTGAAGCCTCGAGAAAAATGCTTCAATCCGCCGCGTTAGTTTCCCAGAAGTACCAGAAACCGGTTGCTTTATGCGTACAGACCGAGCAATCCGAACTTTCCCGTCTTCACAAAGAGATCGACTTTCCCATTTTCATGAGCCCTGAACGTGCAATTGCCGCGCTGGACAAATCCATCAAATACTACGATCGCAAACGGTTCATGGCCGGCAACGCTGTTGTTACCAATCCCGAGCCCCGCCCAGACGATTCTGCGATTCGCACATTGATCGACACGCTGAACAATCAGTGTCGGTCTCCTCTCCTGAACGAAGCGCTGGACATCATCAGGCTGGTGGGCATTTCCACACCCGAATATCAGCTGGTCCGGAATTCCGAGCCCCCCGACTTACTCGTGCCCGGCCCATACGCTCTCAAAATCGTTGCGGACAGTGTTTCTCATAAATCGGATGTGGGGGGCGTCGTTCTGAACTTACGCGACAAGGATGCCCTTGCCGGTGCCTGCGCGGAGATGATGGAGCGATTTTCCGAAGCCGATCCAGCGGGGATGCTCGTCCAGACCATGGTTCAAAGGCCCCCCGGATCGTTCGAGCTTATCGTTGGGGGCAAGCGGGACCCCCAATTCGGTCCTATGGTGATGCTCGGCCATGGAGGCATCTTCGTCGAAGTATTCGGAAAAGCTACGCTGCGCATGGCCCCGCTTTCTCTCGCGGAAATCGAAGCCATGATCGAGGAATTGCCGGGCTCCGAAATCCTGAAAGGAGTCCGGGGCAGACCGCCGATCGATATGACTGCGTTGAAAGATGCAATTCACAGAATAGCGCACCTGATGGTGAGATTCCCGGAGATTTCATCCATAGATGTCAATCCGCTGCTCGTTACTCCTCAAGGGGCACAAGCCCTGGATTGCAGGATTTTTCTGACCTGGACTTAAAATCATAAAGCTCTAGAACTGCTTTTCTTGTTCTGGCATAATTGAGTCGCCCAAATAATTCGGATGCGGCACTCGTTCAAGCCTTTGATTTTGTGAGAATGAATAAGAAATGTGGATCCGTAAGGTGGACCTAGAAACCGAATACTTACAATGGTAATTTCTAGACAACCTGGAGACGTACAAATATCGCGTGACTGACCCGTCGAAAGAATGCAAGGAATATAGCCATGCAGTTTTTTGATAGAACAATCAAGCACACAGTGAGAACTCGCCTTATGAAGCTCGAAAAGCACTTGCAAGGTGATGTGGCTTTTTACTACGGCTTCATTGATCCGCAATTTCTCCGTGCCTTTCGAGATTTTATAGAACATTTGACGGCTAAAACAAAGGTGAAGAATCAGAGATTAATCTTCTTCATCAATACTCCTGGGGGGAGCGTTGAAGCTGCCGAGAAGATGGTAGAGATCATGCGGTATTACTATGCCGAGATTTTTTTCGTAGTGCCTGATGCTGCGATGTCAGCGGGTACTATTCTCTGCATGTCAGGGGATCGCATCTATATGGACTACTCCTCTGCCCTTGGTCCAATTGACCCACAAGTATGGAATGGAAAAATATGGGTCCCGGCGCTTGGTTACTTGGACAAGGTCGACGAAATGCTGGCAAAGGCGAATGCTGGAATTTTAAGTAATGCTGAATTCCTGATTCTTCAGAACCAAGATTTGGCTGAATTGTCAGCTTATGAACAAGCCCGCAATCTAACTGTGACATTGCTAAAGAAATGGCTTGTGGAGCACAAATTCAAAAATTGGACTCACCACAACACCAATCCCCACAAAAAAGGCCAGCCGGTCACCTTGGAAGAAAAACAGGAACGGGCCGAAGAAATAGCTGTCGAATTAGGTAACAATCGGTATTGGCATTCTCACAGTAGAAGAATAGGGCCGGAAACCTTGAAGAGCAAACTCAGGCTGGAGATAAATGATTATTCATCCGATCAAATCTTGAGGCCGCTTGTTCGCTCATACAATGACTTTTTGACTGAGTATATTGCTCGTAACGGTTATCAGTTATATATGAACAGTAGAGACTTCTTCTAGCAGAGAGGTATTCAATGTCAGTGGTAAACAAGATCGGTCAAGTAATTTCAGAGTTCTCTTCAAAGACCCCGAATCCTGATGACTTGCATCGGTTAGATGCTTTCTTTAAGGAAATGAAAAGAATAGGTATTGCCAAAAAGCCTGAATACAGAATTCGTAGGCCTGACACCCTTGGCCGTGTTTCACCAAACATCTCTACGAAGTGAACTGCCGCAAGACTACGTGGGCCCAGTATCGAGAGGCTGAGCTTATTCTTTTGGACGGAGTTTGATAGTATGTCCTCGGGAGACAGTATTTGTTATCCGAGACTGAACGAACCTGAATCGCTGTGAGAAGCCGTATATTCTTACACGCAGGATGATCGAAACAATTCTCTTGAATGCTTCTCTCTTAATTCAAGACGGACTCGTCTCCGACTTGCATTAATCTCTAGTCGGTCTGCTCAGAGAAATGTGGACCGCATTCCATAGAACCATTAGGAAATGTCGCTCATGCCTCATAGAATAGAAGTTTGCCTCAAATCGAATCTACCGGACCCGGCAGGTCGTCGGACAAAGTCCCGAATAGCTTCAGACCTTGGTCTTCAGATTGAAGATCTGAGAGTTGCCGACGAATTCATCATAGACAAGGATTTTTCCAGAGACGATCTGCAAACCCTTGTGGAAGAAGTCTTTCGCGATCCTGTCATTCAGGATGCCGTTATTGACGAACCATTGCAGATACCTTTCGACTGGCTCATCGAAGTGGGATTCAGGCCGGGGGTTACGGACAATGTGGCAAGAACAGCTCGAGAAGCGGTCCAGCGAACTTTAGATGTCAAATTCCAGCCTGGAGAAGGCCTGTACACGCGGAAGCTCTACTTCATCAGATGCGGCCTCAACCGCGACGATGTGGAGAGAATCGCACGGGATCTCCTCGCGAACGACCTGATCCAAACCAGAACGGTTTACGGTCCCGCAGACAACCGCGCGAGCATCACGGTACCGAAGGTCACCTCTCGATCCGAAGCAGTGGTACGCTCTCTTGACCTGAATGTGGACGATGACGAGTTAATCCGCATCAGCCGGGAAGGTGTCCTCGCGCTTAGCCTGGAAGAGATGCAGACCATCAGGGACTATTACCGAAATACGGAATTCCTGTCTCGGCGAAAAAGCGTAGGGCTTGGGGAAGAGGTCACAGACTGTGAACTGGAAGTTCTCGCTCAGACCTGGTCCGAGCACTGCAAACACAAAATATTCAACGCTGTTATCGAATACACGGATTCAGGAAACACCAGAGAAATAAACAGCCTTTTCCGCACGTATATCCAGGGATCTACGGAAGAGATCCGGAAACGTCTCGGAGAACGGGACTTCTGCCTTTCAGTGTTCAAGGACAATGCCGGTGTGATTCGGTTCGACGATGACTGGAACCTGGTGGTCAAGGTAGAAACACACAATTCACCGTCAGCGCTCGATCCTTACGGTGGGGCTCTGACCGGAATCGTGGGCGTGAACCGGGACCCCTTCGGTACCGGCCTCGGTGCACGATTGATCTTCAACACGGATGTGTTCTGCTTTGCCCCTCCTGACTACAAAGGAACTATCCCCCCCAGGCTGTTGCATCCTCGACGAGTTTTTGAGGGTGTGCGGGAAGGAGTGGAGCACGGCGGCAACAAAAGCGGTATTCCCACCGTCAACGGAGCAGTGGTGTTCGACGAACGCTATCTCGGTAAACCTCTCGTGTACTGCGGTACCGGGGGGATCATGCCCGCGAAGATAAACGGCAAGCCTGCTCACGTGAAACGTGCCAATCCAGGGGATCACATTATTATGACCGGCGGACGCATCGGTAAGGACGGCATCCATGGAGCGACGTTCTCGTCCGAGGAGCTCCATGAGGGCTCCCCTGTCAGTGCAGTGCAAATCGGCGATCCCATCACGCAGAAGAGAATGACGGATTTCTTGCTCATGGCACGGGATATGGACCTTTACACGTCGATCACGGACAACGGTGCGGGGGGCCTCTCCTCCTCCGTCGGAGAAATGGCTCGGGAAGCAGGCGGAGCTAAAATGCATCTCGACCGTGCTCCTCTCAAATATCCGGGACTCCAGCCATGGGAAATACTGCTGTCTGAAGCTCAGGAGCGCATGACCGTAGCCGTCCCCCCCGAAAATCTCGATACCTTCCTTGCCCTTGCCGAAGAACTCGATGTGGAAGCCACCGATCTTGGCGAGTTCACGAATGACGGATTCTTTCAGGTTTTATGGGAAGGCAGGATTGCGGTGCTCTTGCCTCTGGATTTCCTGCACGACGGATTGCCCCCGATGAAGCTCAGTGCTTCCTGGAAGGCCCCGGAATATCCGGAGCCCGATGTCGCCTGTCCGGCAGATCTCACACCCACTCTGATAGGACTCATGAGCCGCTGGAATATCTGTTCGAAGGAACGGCTCATTCGGCAGTACGACCATGAAGTGCAAAGCGGGACGGTCGTAAAACCTCTCGTGGGAATTTCCAATGACGGCCCCGGAGATGCCGCGGTTCAACGGCCGGTTTTAGACAGATTCCGAGGAGTGGCTGTGGGATGCGGCATCGCGCCGCGTTACTCGGACCTCGATACCTATTGGATGATGGCTGCAGTGATCGATGAAGCAGTACGCAATATTGTGTCCGTGGGCGCAGATCCTGACCATATGGCCGGTCTCGACAATTTTTGCTGGTGCGATCCGGTCCGATCGGAAAAAACTCCTGATGGCGAATACAAGCTGGCCCAACTCGTGCGGGCCAACCAGGCGCTGTACGATATAACAACCGAATACGGGATTCCCTGCATTTCCGGCAAAGACAGTATGAAGAACGATTACAGCATAGGGAATACGAAGATTTCCATACCTCCGACTGTGTTGTTCACTGCTGTCGGAATCGTTCCCGACGTGCGTCAGGCCGTAACTCCAGATTTCAAATCGGCAGGAGATTGCGTGTATGTGCTGGGAATGACGCGGGATGAAACTGGCGGTTCGGAGTATTTCGCGTCTCAAGGAATAATCGGGAACAAAGTGCCCAAGGTACATTCGCCTGAATCTGCGATTCGGATGTACCGTGCACTCCATGCTGCAATGAGAGACGGACTTGTCGCATCCTGCCATGATCTTTCTGACGGAGGTCTTGGAGTTGCCCTCGCGGAGAGCGCTTTTTCAGGCGGTTTAGGAGCATCCGTTTCCCTGAAATATGTACCTGTGGAAAACGTAAGCCGTGCTGATGTTGCGCTTTTTTCGGAATCTCAGTGCAGGTTTCTCATAAGTGTCCGTTCGGAACGGAAACCGGATTTTGAGAAGGCTCTGCGCGGTTTTCCGCTTGGCCTCATCGGTGAAGTCACTGCAGAGCAAAAGCTGAGAATAGAAGGCTTTACAGATAATGCGGTGATAGATGCTGATATCCATCAGCTCAAGAAAGCATGGCAATCTCCTCTGGGGACTTGATACGATTTGCGATGAAAGAAGGAAACCCCGGAATACCCGTAGGCGTTACAGTAATTGCCATAGCTAAATGACTTGATTCAGAAAAAGGGTATTGGTGGGTGTCGGCCTCCGTGCCGGCACATCTTCAATATTAATAAATGATATCGCTATGATGGACCGGCAGGGACGCCGGTCCCTACCAATATCCTGTAGTTCACACGCTGGATAAACGACAGAATTTTTGGCACTGACTGAACATTCTTCTTCAGCGTTTCTGGGACGGAGCCTTATCGTAAGAATCGTTTCGCCGAGTCTCTTCCCGAAATCTTCCAGCACTCTTCAATAAAGCCGAGAATCTCCTCTCCGATTTTCGCATCCTATTAAGAGAGAGCGAAATTAAAGGAGAAGTTTGCATGAGAAACCGCGACTTTGAGCATCAGTTTGTGGACGATCTCATGTTTGAAAAGGAGAAAGAGGACATTCGATCATGCCCCACAATCGAGGGCTGGCCAGAAGACGACTTCACGGAGTGGGTTTCGTTGAATCGAACTCTTTTACAAAATCAAATTTGCAGATCCACTGATTTTCGATTAGAACCGTTTTGCGCAAGAGTTGCCGCTCGGGACGTGTTACCAGTTGATTAAATTTCATTTTGCAGTGTAACTCCACTGACCTGCTCCGCAGGTCGGTGGCACCCCTGTATTCGGCCCATGTCAACCTTGGATGACCACGAACCTGCCCTGTAGGTCCGTGTTACCGAGAGACTGTCTCAAAAGTCCCAATTTACCTCACATCGTGGCACGAATTTTCCATCATCTTCCCGACCTGATTGTAGGGGCGCCCCTCGTGGGTGCCCGGTAGTGACCGGCCTCCGTGCCGGTCATTGCGGGAGGGCAGGCACGAGACCTGCCCCTACAAGGATGATGAATCGTGGCACGATTGTTGTGCATTCGAGAATTTTGAGACAGTCTCGGGACGCAAGCCGGTCCCACCAATATCTCGTATTGTAACATTGGATAAACGTCAGAATTTTTTGCAATCGCTATAAATCAGTTCCAGCAACTCAAAATTCTACTATTGTGGTGGTTCAGCACCTGCCTGCAATCGATTGCGGTCCTCACTGGCTGCAAGCCTTGCGTTATCCGCGGCTTCTCTTGATTCAAACGGTCCTGAGACAACTTTGGGCAATTGCTCAAAACTCATGATGTCATAGTTTCCTCCCGAATCTTTGATCACATACCACCCCGGTTCCTCGGCTGAGGACAGCCTGGTGTCGGAGCGGTCAAGCGTTCCCCAAATGCCTTTACTTGCAAGACGAGCGTTGTTTTGTGCTTCTTCGTACGCATAGCTCATGGGAGATCTCATTTGGTCCCAGTAAGCGAGCCCGGCACTGAGAAGTTCAGCGTTAAGATTTTTGAACGCATCGGCAGTGACTTTTCCGGGCTGCAGATAATAAACCACGCCGAGAATTCTTCCGAAAAAATCGGGAGACCCTACCTGAGTATCCACGGCAATCTGTTTGCCTTTCAGCTTTTCTGTTATGAATTGTTGGGCTTCTCTGCCGAGTCGCTCTCCCATTTCGGGAGCATCGATTCCTGAAAGCCTGATAGTCTCTTCAAGATTGTAACCAATGGGTTTGGCTACGATAAGATTTCCGTCTATTGCCCGTACGAATTCTCCCCACCAGATCTCTGTCGGTTGAGCCATGTCGGACATCCCCATGAGGCCGAATAATAATACAACCAGTAATAATCTTTTCATATCGCACCATTCCTGACAGCAGCAATTTGATCTTATTGTAATAACGGCAGGACAAAAATCAAATCCTGCCCACAGGTTTGTAGCTTCCTTGACTTTTGAATTCCCTGTCTTTAGCCTGATAAAAATACTGTGGATGCATACGTGACTGGAGGGAGGGTCTATTTTGGTTCAGGACACATTCAAGTATAGAAAAGAAAATTTTGGTGAGTTGCCGGTCCAGCTCAACCATCTGACCATCTATTTGAACTTTCTGGATGAATACATTGAGGCCACAAATTGCCTGGATCTTACCGCACATTTCACATTGAATAGCATTGAGCTGGACGCGAAAGAATTAACGATCGTCAGTGTGGAATGGACAGAAGTATCGGAAGACAGTAATGCATCTCGGGCGCTGTTATACAAATATAATAGCGATCAAAATAAGCTCATAGTGGAATTGCCCAAACAGGTCCAAGCGGGCGAACGGTTCCGGATTAGAACTGTGACCCGCTGTATACCTTCCGACCATATCCTGGAAGGGATCTACAAAGATTCCACCCCTCCCGGAGCACCACAGCAGTACATATCGCAGTGTCAACAGTGGGGTTTTCAGCGTATAATGCCCATATTCGACGATTGTCGAGCCAAATGCACGATGACCACCACCATGGAAGCGTCCGCTGCATATACGCACCTGATTTCTAATGGAAACGTAAGCCGCAAACATAATCCTACAGGCAAACCGGTCCCGAAACCAGGAGATCCTTCCAGACAAATCATCACCTATGAAAATCCCGTGCCCATGGCTCCTTACTTGTTCATAGCTGCTGCGGGCACCTGGGACACTCTCGCAGATCATGTAACGTACGGTTCAGGTCGAACCGTGGGGCTGGAATATCTCGTGCCGCCAGGGAGAACTCTGAATGCGGTCATTCCTATGGAAATACTGAAACAGGCGGTTCTCTGGGTCGAGAAGACTCAGGGTTATGAATATACCGGTGACACGTACAGGACGATCACCATGAATAAATCCAATTTCGGAGGCATGGAGAACGTCGGCAACACCACTATTGTTACGGATGCAGCTTTGATTGACGACCATACGCTGGATCAGTTGCTCATGTACGCTCACGCGGTCATCGTTCATGAATTCGAGCACAATCAGTGCGGCAGTGAAACCACCATGGAAACACCCTTCGACGTATGGCTGAACGAAGCGTACACCGTTGATGTGGAACGAATGTTCATGGCTGACGTATTCGATTCCGTGTTCGTGAGGCTTACGCAGATAGACTCCATACGAAACCCGCTTCTTGGGCCGCTTGCAGTGGAAGATGCGGGCTATGCAGGGCGAATAGTCCGGGAAGGATTCAACGATCCGGACGAACTTATCGATGCGGTTACCTACGTGAAAGCAGCAGAAGTGATACGCATGTTGCGGATGATACTTGGAAAAGAGGCGTTCAATCGGGGCAAAGAATTATATTTCAATCTGTACAAGCATTCCAACGCGAATACCGATCAGTTCTTCGCATGCTTCGAGGAGGTCTCGGGCCGCAGTCTTTCTCGATTCAAGGAAAACTGGCTCTATCACATCGGTTATCCTACGGTTACCGCGGTTCCTCACTACGATCCGGATACTCGGACATTTACCATTCGCTTTCAGCAGGAATCCTCTGTGCCGGGCAACTTTCAGCTCCCAATTGAAGTTGCTCTTGTGGGAAAGGATGGACAGGACATCTCCGGAACCCAGACAGTCTTCGAGCTCTCGCAACAGACCGACTCGTTGATGTTCCCGAATCTTCCCGAGGAACCGGCATTTGCCTCGCTCAACAGAAGCTATTCTTTTTACGGCGTACTGAAAGAGCAGGAAGTGAACACGGACAGGCTGAGGCTTCAGGCTCGAATCGATCCCAATTTGTTCAACAGGGTCGAGGCGGTCAGACGTTTGACGGACCGACAGCGAATTATGCTACTCAACGATCCCGATGCCAAGGTTGATTCGGATTGGCTGCATCTGTATGGGGAACTCCTGCAAGAATCTTCTGTTTCGCCGGGACTGAAAGCATTTTTTCTCCGCATAGACGAACAGCCTTTGAACAGGGAATATGCGGCATGGTATCGCGAACTCGTGACTGCTAGGCAGTCGCTCATGTCCTCAGTAACGAAGTCATTCAAACCGGACCTGGTAAAGAGTTTCCTTGATGTCGACACGTACGGGGAACGTCACTCCCCCAAAGATGGCATCGAGGAACGCATTCTAAAACATGTTCTTCTGGATTTAGTGGCTGTTGACGACTCCCCCGAGAGTCACGATTTAATCCTCGACCATTTTCGAAAAGCTACAACCGCTCAGGACAAAGTGTCCGCGCTCACGGTGTTGAATCGCAGTTCCGCTCCCCAACGGCGAGAGATTTTGGAAAGCATATATCAGGCGTGGCATCCGCATATTAGCGGATATGCCAATTATCTCCGTATAGTGGCATCAGGTACGCGTGAAGATGTATTTGAGATGATCGAACAGGAGAAAAAGCGACCTACATTTAACATCACAAATCCTACATGGTGTAGAGCTTTGTTCTTGACAATGGCGGCAAATACGAAAATGATATGGACAGACGTGGGAATCGATTGGATTACGAACGTTATCATCGAATTTGCGGCTTTTAACCCTTTCGTCGCTTCCAGGCTCCTCAATGTGTTTCAGCACGTCAAGAAACTGAAACCCGACCTGAGGATTCTCGTTGAATCGGCACTGCGCCGGATCGTATCAGAGGTTTCCGAAACCGTAAGCCCAACTATTCATGGACAAGCCAGTGCATACATGAGCGAAGTCCAATGACAGAAATTCCGGAAACACTTGTTGTTGAGTTCGTTCAGGATGTGCGCTCCGGTTTCATCGATTCGGAGCTAATGGAAAAGTATCGGCTTTCCACCAAATCGCTAAGAGCGCTTTTTTACAGGATACTTGAAGAAAAGCGGATGAGTGGAGCAGAAGTGTACGTTCGGCCCATTATGCTCGATGAAACCATAGAAACGGATTTCAGGAGAGGATTGCCGCGCTACCTGCTTGCCCCGCTCATTTCTGTTCGGGAAGCGGATAACCCGCAATCACGAGGGTGGGTATTCGATCTCAGCGATAAAGGCATGCGGGTGTGCGGAATCAGGTCGGAACCCGGAGATGCGAAGACATTGATCCTGCTGCCGAGAAAAGAGCAAATTGCTTCGGAAATTACCGTTCACGTCGAATGCAGGTGGTTTTGTGAAGAAGGACCTGAAGCAAGGCCTGTGGCCGGATTCCGGATTTCGGCAATAGAAGCTGCAGATCTACGTGAACTGCGAAATCTTATAAGGCTCCTCACCCTGGGAATGAGGCTCAACGTTCCCTGATCTTTTCCAATTCTTTGAATGCACCCGTGGAAATACTGGTGATTTCAAATCCGGCTATCTTTTCGTCATCAGATTCATTTTCCTCAATCCACTTGCACTTTACCTGAAATTCAAAGGTGCCTGAATCCGCGAGTTCATTGGATCTGACTCGGAGCTTTTTCGATTCGCCTACGGACGCGTTCACGCCTTCAACGGATAAGCCGCGCGGAGATATGTCCCGAACGAAGCCCTTCTCCTGCGGATTATCCGCAGGACAAACCACCAGAGGGAATTTTACCTCTGTCCTGGAGTACTTCCTCAGCTCGTCTTCGGACGATGCGGCTTTATACGACCAGCCACGGCCGCGCACTTCGTCTTTGGACAGAAGCCTGGCTTTCACGAGCTTCCTCAGGACGCTTTGGAATCCTACTGAACTCAACTTGTATTTCTTCATGAGATCTTCGCGAGACATGTCTGAACGCACGTCCTGAATAAACTCTTTTCCCTGAATTTCTCGTTTTCGTTCCATAGTAGATTCCTTTGAGGAGAGCGATTCTTTCGCTCCGGAGGCCTGCCCTACCCTGGCCGCGGCCTAGGCCGAAGCTTTGAGCATATCTTCCTCTGAAATGTCGAAGTTCGCGAACACCCTCTGCAGGTCATCATGGTCGTCAAGGGCGTCCATCATCTTGAGCATTTGCTCTGCTTTCTTACCTTCGAGTTTAATCGTGTTTTGGGGAATCATGGTTATCTCGGCAAGCTCGATTTTCCAGCCTTTTTCTTCCACCGCTTTGCGGACTGTTTCAAAGTCGCCCGGGTCTGAGCTTATCTCAAAAACGTCCCCATCCTGTTTTACATCCTGAGCACCGTGCTCCAATGCCAATTCCATGACCTCGTCTTCACTGAGACCCTGTGCGCCGACCTCAATGATTCCCTTTTTGTCGAACATCCAGGCCACGCAGCCCGACTCCCCGAGGTTTCCGTTGTACTTATCGAAAATATGCCGAATTTCCGCTACCGTGCGATTCTTGTTGTCCGTCAGGGCTTCCAGCAACACCGCGACTCCTCCCGGACCGTATCCCTCGTAATTTATTTCCTCGTAATTTGCGCCTTCAATCTCCCCGGTTCCTCTCTTGATCGCACGTTCAACGTTGTCCTTCGGCATATTTGCGCCACGAGCCGCGAGGACTGCCGTCCGAAGCCGCGGATTGCCTTCGGGATCGCCGCCTCCCATGCGGGCCGCAATAGTGATTTCTTTAATGAGCTTGGAGAACATTTTTCCCCGTTTTGCATCCGCGGCACCCTTTTTGTGCTTGATGGTGCTCCACTTATTGTGACCTGACATACACTATCCTCCCGATATATCGTTACTCTTATTGAATTGCCGAGTTGACGTCCGACCAGTGTTAAACCGGATCCGTATCGATTTCTTAATATATCTTTCTCCTGCACTCAAGAGTTTGTTCTCCCGCAAAACGGGGATGAGCGCTAACCGCGTGGAATGGCACTATTACACGCCGTAACGATCCAGCAAACTACTCCGTAATTATACTATACCGGATTTCCACTGGAAAATGCAAATAGGATTGGTTTGTAACCATTCAGTTATAAGGGGTAGAGAAAACCTTTTCTCCCGATCATGGAGCCTCCGACTTCATAAATCCTCTCTAACCCCCCTTTAATAAGGGGGGAATTGTACGCTGCTTCTTTACCCCCCTTTTATAAGGGGGGTAGGAGGGATTTTACCCACGAATGACTTTAGCTTTGCATTGGTTTTTTGACCAGATACGGAATTGTGTCTTCCTCGGTGGAGGACAGGGCCGAGTAAATGACATCTTCGATTTTTTAGGATATGTGTTATATCTCACTGACACTCACTTGAACCATTCGTCCGCGTTTCCTGAAATGGTTCACCAGAAGATCAGAGATATGGCTTCAGATCAAGAAAAGAAAATGAATCGTCTGCTCAACGGTCGACCTGAAAATGGCGACATTGAAACGGATCGAACCCTACGACCTCGCACGCTGGTGGACTATGTCGGTCAGCCCAAGATCAAAGAAAACCTTTCGGTATTCATCCGTGCGGCTCTCAACAGGGAAGAAGCGCTCGACCACATTTTGTTTCACGGACCGCCCGGATTGGGAAAAACCACGCTGGCCCATATTATAGCCCAGGAGATGGGGGTCCAGATTCGCACCACGTCCGGACCGGTAATCGAAAAGGCTGGCGATTTGGCCGCCATCCTGACGAATCTCGAATCTCGGGACGTCCTCTTTATCGATGAAATCCACAGGCTCTCACCCGTGGTGGAAGAGATCCTCTACCCGGCAATGGAGGATTTCAAGCTCGACATCATCATCGGCCAGGGACCGAGTGCCCGGAGCATCAAGATCGATATCGCTCCTTTCACACTCGTGGGAGCAACGACGAGGAGCGGTCTCCTGACAAATCCGCTGAGGGACCGGTTCGGCATATTGTTCCACCTGAATTTTTACTCCGTGGAAGAGCTCGCGTCCATTGTTTCGCGATCGGCTCTCATCTTGAATGTGGAAATAGAAGAACAGGGCGCTCGAGAAATTGCGAGCAGATCGAGAGCCACCCCTCGCGTTGCGAACCGGCTCACCAGAAGGGTCAGGGATTTCGCTCAGGTCTTGGGGGACGGCAGAATTACCAAAGATATTGCTATGAAATCTTTGGATATGCTCGACGTGGACCACGTGGGACTCGATGCGATGGACAGAAAATTTCTCGAGACCATCATCCTGAAATTCGATGGAGGTCCGGTCGGCATCGATACCCTTGCCGCAGCAGTGGGAGAAGAGCGTGACACCCTGGAAGACGTGTATGAGCCGTACCTGGTGAAGGAAGGATTCGTCGATCGGACTCCGAGAGGCCGAGTGGCAACAAGAAGGGCGTACGAACACCTGAAACACAAACGACAGTTCAACAACCAGGAAACACTCTTCCGTGACGATCCGGAAGCTTGAGAAGAGCATTTGTACAATCCTGCCGAAAGATCGGATCACAAGCCTGTAGCAAATGTCAGAATTTTTCTCCGATTGCGAAAAGCGCTTCTCGAAAATTGGTAGGTGCCGGCCTCCGTGCCGGCACATTTACCAAAATAAATCAGGTGGTTCTGCCCGGCAGGGACGCCGGGCGCCACCGTCTCTTATAAAGGACAGAGTGTTCAAAAAGTCAGAAAATTATGTCAACTATTATAAGTATGCGAACGCCAGTCAAGCTGTTGCATGAAACCGGAGCGTGAGCGTGTCCACCAGAATACGAGTTCTCGACGAAGGAGTAATCAATCGCATAGCTGCGGGTGAAGTCATCGATAGACCCTTTTCCGTGGTGAAGGAGCTTGTCGAGAATTCCATTGACGCCAAATCCACCGCCATTCGCGTCGACATCGAACGAGGCGGTAAGAAGCTGATTCGGGTGCGGGACAACGGTACGGGCATGAGTCACGACGACGCCTTCCTTGCCCTGGAGAGGCATGCCACATCCAAACTCACGTCAGAAAAAGACCTTATATCCATTGCCACCATGGGGTTCAGAGGAGAAGCTCTTGCCAGCATTGCGTCGGTTTCAAGACTGAGACTCATCACGTGTGACGAATCGGACGAACCCGGCACAGAGCTGCTCGTGGAAGGCGGTGTCTTGCGCAAAGCAGAAAGGATCGGGTCCGGACGCGGCACGCTCGTGGAAGTGGCAAACCTTTTCTATAACGTTCCAGTCAGACTCAAATTCCTGAAAGAGAACCGCTGGGAATCCGATCTGATAGACGAGCTGATTACAAGATTTGCCCTTGCGTTTCCCCATCTTGGGTTCACGTATTCCCAGGATGGCAGGTTGAAACTGGACGCGCCCCCTGTGAAGTCATCCATCGAGCGAGTTCATACGGTCTATTCAAGAGAAGTACGCGATAATCTCGTTGCAATCGACTACGCTTTCAAAGACGTTCGAGTGCACGGGCATGTGGCCAAGCCACCTTACGTCAAATCCAACATGCGGTCAGTCTTCACGTTCGTCAACGGAAGATCGGTTCGTGACAGATTGGTGAACTCTGCAGTCATGCGAGCATTCTCCAATCTCATGGAACGCGGGAGATATCCGCTCGCAATCCTCTTTCTGGAAATGCCGCCCGAGCAGGTTGACGTGAACGTGCATCCGCAAAAAGCGGAGGTGAGATTCCGGAAGCCCAAAGTGGTGTCGGACGCAATTCTGAACGGCGTGCACGAGGCGCTTATGGGTGCTCCGTTCAATCCACAGCCCATTTTTCGAGAGCCGATCATTCCCGAACGCCCTTACATTCCCATTCCCGAGCGCAAAGAAGACCCCCCTCGGGAACGAGAAACACTGGTGCCGTCCCGTTTTGAAGCTGTGCCGTTACCTCCGGCAAAACCGTCGGAACCGGAACCTGCTGCTCTCACGTACGCAGAACCGGGCAGGTATGCGTCAATGGGAGTGCTCGGACAACTCCCCGGGTCGTTTCTGGTGCTCCACACCAGGGAAGAGCTGGTGATTCTGGATCATCACGCTGCACACGAACGGGTTTTGTTCGATAGGCTTCTGGCCATAGAAAGGGAAAGTGTCTCATCCGAGTGTCAGGGGCTCTTGATTCCCAAGGTGCTGGAATATTCACGTGTGGAATTCCGCGCTCTGATTGCTCACGTGAATCTGCTGCGAAGAACCGGCTTTGCAGTGGAAGAATTCGGTGACAAAGAAATCATCGTAAAGGGAGTGCCGCCGTGGTTCCGGGAGGCAGATGTGGAGGATTTGTTTGCCTCACTGATCGAGGTAATGCTGGATACCGGTTTGAGAGGCGACCCTACACGCCTTAATGAAGAGCTGCTCAAGAATATAGCCTGCAAAGCCGCAGTAAAAGAACCCTCCGAGATGCACCCGTCTGAAATACGAGCGCTCCTTGCGAGTCTCGATGCGTCCTCATCCGCTGATGTCTGCCCGCATGGGCGACCTCTGACCGTTCGCTATCCTTTGAGTGAAATACGGAAAAAGATGGGAAGGAAATAGTCCTAGACGGACACTTTCTCCTTTACTTAACCGTCAAAGATGAGACTTACAGCAGTTCCTATAAAAATTAGTTACCGATTGAAGAGTAGGAATGTTGATGGGTGCCGTGCGTCCGTGCCGGCACATTTTCAATATGATCAATGATATCGATAGAATGGACCGGCAGGGACGCCGGTCCCTACCAATATCCTGTAATTCACACGAGGGATAAACGACAGAATTTTTGGCACTGACTATATGATGTGTGGCCTTGCCCAGAGGAGAGGGATATCATATGGGCGGCAAAGATTTGAATCGAACAACCGTGATTTAGCCACATGCTCTTTTGCGACCGTAAGGGATGCCCAGTTTGTCCATGCGCTTGCGCAAGGTGCTGGGATTGACCCCCAACACTTCGGCGGCGCCTTTCGGTCCGTGTATCTTGCCACCACACTGACGAAGAGCATGGAGAATGTGATCGGTCATCGCTTGATCGAGGGTCGGCAAGGAATCGTTGCTTGGCCCCGTGGGATCGGAAAGGAACTCTCGCGCAAGGCTTTTGTCCCCATTGGCCGGACTTTTCCGAGGGTGGGAAACTACCAACTGCGGCTGTGTCATTTCGACCATAGGCTCGCCAGCCTTTGAGCCGGATTCAAGAGGCAAGTGCGTATGAAGTCGCAGAGGCCCCTGAGGGTTGAGGATCAAGGCGCGTTCTACCAGATTTTCCAGTTCTCTCACGTTTCCAGGCCACGAATACGCCAAAAGCTTCGGTAGAGACTCAGCGTCAAGTTGGGGCGTTTGGGACAGTCTCAGTCGCCTGGAAATGCGGCCCACGTAATAATGAATCAAACTTGGGATATCCTGACTTCTTTCCCGCAGAGACGGTATTGCTAATGGAAACACGTTGAGCCGATAATAAAGATCCTCGCGAAAAGTTCCGGCCTCCACCATGGCCTTGAGATTACGATGGGTAGCGGCAATTATACGCACGTCCACGGATCTCACTCTGGAGCCTCCCACGCGCTGGATAATGCCGTCCTGGAGCACCCTCAGGAATCTTGTCTGAGCGTGCGGGGGCATATCACCCACTTCATCCAGAAACAGTGTCCCTCCATGAGCCTGCTCAAAACGTCCGGGTCTGCCGGTGACAGCTCCAGTAAATGCTCCCTTTTCGTGACCGAACAATTCGCTGTCAATAAGAGTGTCAGGGATAGCCCCACAATTGACCTTGAGGTAAGGGGCTTCATGGCGCGATGAAACCCGATGTATAGCGTTGGCGATAAGCTCTTTTCCTGTGCCTGTCTCACCCAAAATCAACACTGGAACATCCCTGCCTGCCAATTGAGCCACGGCATCCATCACTCTGCGAAGTCCATGCCTGGCTCCAATCATAGGGGTCTCGCTGAGACGGCGCATCTCGGCGGCCAAACCAAGATTTGCTATTTCCAACCGCCTCTGAAGTTCGGTGACTTCCCGATGGCTTTGCAGGTTGATCATCGCCAGACTCAAGACAGGTATGAGAATATCCAGCTTTCGCTCGTGTTCCGCGTTGAAGCACCCGGGTCGAGACCCAATGAGAGCGAGATGGCCAACCGGGCCCTGTTCCGTGGAAAGCAATGCCACTAGATAGGCTCGGTCTTTTTGCGGTAGATACGGGCTTATAGCAAGGCTGTGTAGCTTTGAGACCTCCGTTTGCTCGGAGTGGGGTTTGCTGGTGATCCTGACTTCCCGTTCCAGGTTCTGCAGGTAATTCACTGCGCCTTCACCTAGAGGAATGAGTTCGTCCAGGTAATGAAATCGGCCTCTAATGACGAGGAAGAGCAAGTGCAGAGCGCTCATTCGGAGGGACAACGAATGCATGCTCACAGCTTCCAAAGGGAAGTGCCGTTTGAGAAAATGAAAGATCGAAACCATGGCCTGTTCCAGATTAAGAGTGCTGGAGATGGCGTGGACGGCCTGGCGGAAGAAATCGAAATCGTCTTTTAGAGAGGACTGAGCCATGTTGACTGCTTAACAGAATCTGTGGGCTGATTTGCATTAATTGCTCTATACGACAATCAATTGTCATATTTGACTAATATTGTCAAATAGAAAACTTGGTATACTAACAGTTGATCTCATTTTGACACATCTCGTTGACTTTACGGTTCGAAGACAACCTGGCCCGCTGCTTGCTAAAAAGCACGAGAATTCTGAATTCGCATAGTCCTACACAGGCTTACCCGATCAATTCGGAGAGACTGACGACTGGAGGATATCCATGGACACAGGTGACCCCAAGGGCCACAGCAGGAGAGATTTTGGAAAGATAATGGCAACCCTTTTCGGCGCTGGAGCAGCAGCGACGGCTGGTCCGATAATTGGATTGGCTCAGGCCGAAGAACAAATCAAAAAGAACCGAGAAAAACTTCAGGTGGTCGAAGGTTCTCGAATTCAAATCGATGAGAACAAATTTCAGCGCTTTTCCAGCCGGAATATAGCCTTCAATGTTGTTTCTCGCGAACTTGGCGAGTCCTGGTACAAAGTCGGTTACCAAAAAAACCTGGCGAAAAATTTGGGTGAAGGACGGACAGGAAAGGCACTGGAGCCCGTGGGCCAGGCTCAGGCTCGCTCCGCTGCCTCCCTGGCTTTTGCTTCCACAAGCTGGAACGTTAGCACTGGTGCTCACGGCGAAGGTCACGAAAACGAAGGGATTCTAAGTTGGTCTTCGTACAAGATGCCGAAATTCATCACGGACAAGCCGCCCGATGAGAAAAACCCCGAGAACCTCACCCAGCAAATCAAGGTGGTGGCTCGCCTTTTTGGCGCCGATCTGGTGGGAATCGCCCCTTTCAACCCGGCATGGATTTACTCGTCTACCCAAACAAATACCTATGATCCCGGCGAACCGAAGACAAAGGACATTGTCATCAAGGATGTTCCCAAGCCCCAGGGTGACGAACGAGAGTTGGTTATCCCCAGTGACGCAAAATCGGTCGTGGTGATGGCATACGAGATGAACCGCCTTATGGTCCAGACCAGCCCGAGCTTCTTGAGCAGTGCAGCCACCAACCTCGGCTATGGCAGAATGGGCGTCGGATCCATTTTCCTGGCAGAGTTCATTCGAGGTTTGGGCTACTGGGCCATTCCGTCCAAGAATGACACCGGGGTCAGCGTGCCCATGGCGATTGAGGCCGGGCTCGGCGAGAATTCACGCATGGGTTTGCTGATAACCCCTCAGTTCGGTCCCAGCATCAGGCTCTCAAAAGTCATAACCAATATGCCGCTGATTTCTGACAAGCCCATCCGATTCGGGGTTGAGGAATTCTGTGCTGCGTGCAAGAAATGCGCAAGAGAGTGCCCGTCAAAAGCCATCCCGACCGGTGAGCAGGCCTGGGAAGGACCTAACGAGTGCAGCCTTAATGGAGTCAAGAAATGGTACAGCGACACAAAGAAGTGCCTCCATTTCTGGTTGGAAAATGGCTCTAGTTGCAGCAACTGTGTGGCTGTGTGCCCCTTTACCAAAGGGCCGTCATGGGGCCATGATCTGGTGCATTTTATGGTGGACAAAGCGCCTTTGGCTGACGGAATCTGGTTGGGTCTCGACGATGCCTTCGGGTATGGCCGTCGCCGCAGCGACAAGGAGATATGGGAGGCCAACTTTAGCAGCTATGGCATTGATCCCAAGAAAGGATAAGGAGAATCGCAATGCGTATCGACCTTGAAATCACCCCTCGCTTATTTTTGCCTGCGGTTCTGTGGCTGGCTTGGGCAGTGTCCGTAGTCGCGTTGCTCAGTCTGGCCATAGGCGGTTATCACGAGCATGAACCCCGGGCCGGCATGGTTTTCATATTTATGGCTGTAGCCGTTTTCGTTCTAGGCCCGGCTGTAAAGCTCATTGGCAAGAAGAAAACCAGTTCCTCCCAGGCCTGAGGTCGAAAACGTTGTGGCGCGTAAGACCACGGATTTTCACCGGTAGAGCCATTCGGACCAATAAACAAAATGGAATCGATTACGCGACGCAAATTATTGCGTTACACCTTGGAGGCCGGACTGACAGTCGGTCTCATTGGAGGACTCAGCGTTACCAGCAGTACGGGCAGCTATGTCCGTCCTCCGAGGGCTCTACCGCCGACCGATTTCACATCACGTTGTATCCGCTGCTCGATATGTGTGGAGGTTTGCCCCACCCGTGCTGTTAGCTTGTTGGATATTACGTTGGATTTCAAGAACATCTCAACGCCGGTAATAAACCCGGTCTTCGGCGGCTGCGTCGCGTGGAATAAGAAATGCCTGCGGTGCGCAGAGTCCTGCCCAAGTGGCGCCTTAGATCCGGCGGTTGAGATTTCAACGCTGAAGATCGGTCGAGTATGGCTCGAACCCGAACCGTGCGTGAACTGCATGGTTTGCTTCCAGCGTTGCCCGATTGAAGGTGCTTTGCTATTTCCAAATCCTGAAGGCAAACCGTTCACGCGCGAACGGGACATTCCCACGCGGCTTAAACTCGTGAACTCAAGTCTCAAGCCATACATTAACCCTGAGTTGTGCGTGGGGTGCGGTCTCTGCGTGCATTATTGTCCCAAAAAGGTCATGTTCTTGGAACCTATTGAGAATCTGCGATGACACCTGACCTTGCCAAGATGAGGAGGTACTGGCAGCGTGCAGTGCCGATCGCGGTAGTGATAGCAGCCTGGTCCGGACTTCCGGTTACCTTCTGCGCCGTAGATCTGGGGATTCTGAAGTTAGTTTGTCCAATGGGATTCGTAGAGTGCTGCCTTTCCACCAAGACTGTGGTTACCCGAATGTTGCCCGGATTTGTGCTCTCCACAGCTTTGGTGGTGCTGCTGGGCCGAGCCTTCTGCGGATGGGTGTGTCCGGCAAGAATTGCTGCCCATGAAGCTGATTCCCTTATCTCCAAGTCTCTTCCAAGACCATTGGAGAGAGTCCGAAATGCAATAGGTGAATTACGCCAACGGTTACACGGCTCCATAGAGCTTTCGTGGGGTGACGGTCTGGCTCTGACGGCAGGATTACTTTTGGGGATAGCCTTTTTCAGTTTTCCTGCTTACAGCATATTTTGCCCTGTAGGAGTGCTCTCGCGCAACCTGATCGAGTTGGCGGTCCATATTCGGCTGCGTTGGGAGCTGATCTTTCTGAGTGTCCCGCTTGCCGCAGGATTGTTCTTCGCCTTGGGCTGGAAATGCACGTGCCCGGCAGGGCTAATACGAGGCTTACTGGCAAAGGCTAACCGCACTCTCCAGCCTGTCGTTGATTTAGAAGGCTGCAGAATGTGTGGAAAGTGTGTCAAGAATTGTGAGTTCGGAATTAGACTCCCCAACGGAGATTTCGATAGTTTCGCCTGCTCCAAGTGCCTCAAATGTCTTCAAGACTGCAGCCAAAAAGCCGTTCACTTAAAGGTATTGTCTCGACCGGACAAGTAAACCCTGCCGTGATACCGTTTCAATCCCAATAAATCGGTTGTTCGCTGTGAGGATCCGTTCCGGAATAAGAAACGTGCTTGCAACAATGCATTCACCGGTATCATTCTTGGCGCGAATTCCCCGGTTGCGCGCATAAAGGGATTTTGTTCAAGCCATTGAAAATCCCCCTGAATCCCCCTTTAGAAAAGGGGGACTTTGCCGGCTATTTGACTTTGCGATATATCCGCAAGCACTCTGTCCCAAGTTGGCGCCTGCCCTGAACTTATCAGAGACTATCATGGCTCCACGGACACAAGATGATCAGACACGATATCGAGAACTGCCTCCAAATTCTCAAAAACATCTCTATCCGAGAATCTTATTACTTCGAAGCCCAAGTGTTCCAGATACTTCTCTCTAACGGCGTCTCGCCTTAGGCCTTCATCGGAATAATGCTGCCCGCCATCGATCTCGATAATGAGATTCGCTGCCGGACAATAGAAGTCCACAATATAGTTGCCTATATTCTTTTGCCTGTAGAATTGATGGCCTTTTAGCTGTTTTCTCCTGATCTTTGCCCAGATACGGTTTTCAGCGTCGGTCATATTCCGCCGTAAGGCCCTTGCAAAACATTTTAGTCTCTTATTGAACGGGAGCATGATGTCAAAAGCCCCCTCCTACAGGAACTGACTTGCCGGGGCATTCCCTTCTGTAACAGTATCAAAGGATAAGAACTAATCTACCAACAGAGTCCCCCCTTTTGTGAAGGGGGGGCAGGGGGGATTTTTGATACAAAACTCTCAAAATCCCACTAATCCTTCTTTATGAAGGGGGGTTTTAATTGTCGTCTCACTCTCGGATGAGCCTGCAAGCAGCAGGGCAGCCCCCAAAGTCCAGAGAAGTTCCCCCCAATAACGCGATCAGTTATTTTCGGTGTTGTCCTTTCCCAGCACTATTTCGTGCGGACTGCATCCCGAACACTCTGAACTTCCGCATTCGCTTTCCCATTCCTGGCAAATCTCATTTTGACGCGCGGGTCGAGCTTCGATAATCTCCAGATCGTACTGCAGTGGGAATCCGGACAAAGCATGATTGCAGTCGATGACAATCGTATCTTCCTTCACTTCCCGAATGGTTCCCACATCGGGACCTTCGTCACCGCAGATGACCGAGATCTGCATGCCATTGTACGGTTCCATCCCCTGAGGAAAGTGAAAATCCGCTTTATTCTTCTCAAACACCAGTTGATCGTATCGAGGTCCGAAAGCTTCTTCCGGAGGCACCGTAAACGAAAGCCGCTCACTCACGACATGCCCCATGAGTCGGTTCTCCAAACCCGGAATGACTTGCTTGAAACTGGTTATGAAATCCATTACTTCCGGTTCTACAGCTCCTTTGATAAAAGGACCGTCAGGGACTCGAACCCGGTATCGTATCTTTACGTAACTCTTTTCTCCAATGCTATATTCGGCAGTTGCTGACATGCACTTCCTCCGTCAATCGGTTTGACTCATCGCTCATACTGACTAAATCAGGCAGCAGAAGACCTGACCCTGCAGCGCCACTCTCGATCGATCTTCACTAGGGGTTATCGAATCGAATGCTCAACGGCATAGCCTGACTATTCTCTCATCCAACATCTGACCCGACTGCCGGAAGACTTGGCTTCCAGAGCAGGAGGTCGCTTACAAATCTCTTGTTCTTCCGGGCACCTGCCTCTGAACGAGCAACCCTCGGGCAGCATTCGCAAATCAGGCACCATTCCGGGAATCACATGCAACCTGCTTGCCTCTCGTGTTGCCTCATCAATTCGTGGAACGGATTTAAGCAGCCCAATGGTGTACGGATGCTGGGGGCTGGCAAAAAGCTGATTCACCGGGGCTTCTTCCACGATTTTTCCTGCATACATTACAGCCACTCTGTCGACCATCTCCGCGACGACACCGAGATCGTGAGTGATCAGGATGATGCCTGTTCCGAGGCGATGCTTTATCTCATTCATCAATTCAAGTATTTGAGCTTGAATTGTCACATCCAGAGCGGTAGTGGGCTCATCCGCTAGCATCAGCTTGGGATCGCAGGCAAGAGCCATAGCTATCATTACACGCTGCCTCATACCACCGCTCATTTGATGCGGATAATCCTTCGATCTCTTTTCAGGTGACGGAATCCCCACCTTTTTCAGCATGACAATTGCCGCATCCCGTGCCTCAGATTTGCTCATGTTCCGATGGACACGATAAACCTCTCCTATCTGGTCCTGGATACGAAACACGGGATTCAATGAAGTCATAGGCTCCTGAAAGATCATGGAAATCCGGTCGCCTCTGACTTCTCGCATTTCCTCTTCAGATAGGCTGAGAAGATCGTGGCCTTCAAAAATGATTTCACCTTCCACTATCTTTCCGGGATCGGAAACCAGACGCATAATGGACAACGCGGTGACAGTCTTCCCACAGCCGGATTCGCCGACGAGTCCAAGGGTCTCCCCTTCCTTGAGGCTGAGGTTAATTCCGTCAACTGCAACGGCAGTTCCTCCATTGGAGGCAAAAATCGTTTTCAAACCTCGGATCGAAAGTAGTTCCTGAGTCATGAATGGCTGTAGTCCTTATTAGGAAATCTCACGAACATCTGAGCTTTCCCCCTGGAGAATTTTCCGCGGCATAAAGAATGTTTCGGGATTTCAGTTGCTCGATGACTTCTGAAGAATAATTTAGTTCTTGAAGATTTTCAACTTCGCCTTCAAAGAAGGAAGAATCGGACTAAATCATTGAAAATGTTAGTGCGATTGTGGCATGCTATAGAGCAAGGGTACGATTATGATCGTTAAAACGCTTCAGCGGTTCTTTCAGGGAAAATCCGCCCTGATGTATCTCATCTCCAGCGAAGAAGATCGCGTTGAGCGGCTCCTTCGTGTGGCAGCAGACCAGGCCGGTTTGAATTCTGCACGGTTTCTTACGTGGTCCTGCGTGACAAGCTCGAATGGAGACCGGTCATCGGAGATCGTTCCTGACCCGGTTGCCTGTCTTTCGCATTTCGTCGCTCTACAAGAGAATGCTGTCCTGATTTTCAAAGACCTGCATCTCCTCATAGAGGAGAATCCACAGTTGATACGACAGCTCAAAGAGTGTTCGGTCGAACTGCGGAATAGCCGCAAGAAGATTTTCTTCGTGAGTCCGCGGCTCGTATTACCCGACGAGCTGATCCCTTTTTTCAAGATCGAGGACGTTCCACTTCCCCGCTTCGATGAACTCCTGAATATTTTGAAGACAGTAATTCAAGGCCATCCCTCATCCGAGTCGCTGAAGAAATCACTCACCCGCGATTTGCGAGACAAAATGGTGCGAGCTGCCTCGGGTTTTACTGCAACAGAGGCGTCAGATGCTTTTGAAACTGCGCTTTTAAACCAGGAATCGATCACGTTGAAAGCGGTTGACGCAGTCTTGGAAGAAAAGGAGGCACTCGTCAGAAAAAGCGGAGTCCTCGAATACGTCAGCACCAGAGCAGGCTCATGGCAGATCGGTGGACTTGTCAATTTGAAGAAATGGCTGAATGAGAGGAATCGCGCATTTTCACCGGATGCCGCAAAACACGGGTTGACTCCACCCAAAGGAGTCCTTGTCATGGGAATAAGCGGCTGCGGAAAGAGCCTCTGCATAAAAGCCATTGCTTCTCAATGGAAACTCCCGCTGTTGCGACTCGACATGGGAAAACTGTATGACGGGCTCGCAGGTCAGCCGGAAGAAGCGATGCGAAATGCTATCAAGACAGCGGAAGCAGTAGCTCCTTGTGTTCTGTGGATTGACGAAATAGAAGCCGGGATTGCCAACCAAAACCAGAAGCAGGCTGGCGGCAAAGAAGCACGCGTCCTTGCCCTCTTTCTCACATGGATGCAGGAGAAAACTTCTCCTGTTTTTGTGGGAGCAACAGCAAACGAAGTCGAAGTCCTACCCCCGGAACTCATGAGAAAAGGCCGATTCGACGAGCTATTCTACATGGGACTTCCATTAAAGGACGAGCGTCTTCAAATACTGTCGATACACATGAAAAGAAGAAAAGTCGATCCGGCCCGTTTCGACATGGAATACCTGGCCGAATCGACTGAGGGGTTGAACGGAGCTGAAATCGAACAAGGCGTAATTTCAGCAATTTTCGAAAGTACTTCCAAGAACGTTGAGTTGACGGAGCATGTACTGGCAAATTCGCTGCGAAGTATCGTTCCGCTCTCCAGAACTATGAGAGAACGTATCCAAAAGATCGAGGCATGGGCGAGGGATCGGGCTCAAAAGGCTTCTCTGGAAACACTGTGACCGTGCTTTTCCCGCTCGATACAGGACGGGAATCGAACCGATAAATGAGGCAATGACATTTGCCCGATATTCGGCGCTCCAGGCCGCGGGTGCATTCAGGCAACCGGAACACCTACTTTGAAATATATTTTCTGAATCCAGGCAACCTGCGATAAACTGTAGTCGGTCACCCCTCTCAGCACCCGAACATAATCGATCCTGTCAGGCTCGTGCGTCCCAATAGTACCAGCTTTGTAGGCACTTACGGCGCAGAGACTCGAGGCAGGTCTTCCTCTCTATTTTCATGTGCATTTGGAGGGCTTATTAATGTCCCACTTATGGGATAATTTTCGAATTCGTCTGGTCATTCTTGTCATCCTGGGAGTAATGCCAGCTCTTTTCATCGTGTATCTCAGCGCTCATCAGCAGCGTCGCGTAGCAGCGGGATACGTTCAGGAAAGTGCATTGAGACTCGCCAGCGATGTATCCAAAGATCAGAAAATGATGATCGAGATGACCCACAGGTTTTTACGGGACTTGGCCGAAAATCCGTCGGTGAAGTCGTTCAGCATTCAAGCATGTTCCGCCTTATTCAAGGATTTCTTTGATTCGCGTCCGTTCATGTTTTACGCCAACGTCGCGTTAAGCGACGATCGAGGGAATATTGTCTGCAGCGCGTTGCCGGTGAATGATATCGTGAATGTAAGCGACCGCCAGTATTTCAAATTTGCCATAGCAGAAAAACGATTTTCGGTGGGAAGTTTCCAGGTGGGGAGAATTTCCCATGCGAGGACCATCGGCTTCGGGTACCCCGTTATCGGTGAAGGAGGACAAGTGCGCGGAGTCCTGATGGCATCCCTGGATCTGTCCTGGTTTAACCACCTTGCGGCAGCCGCAGATCTCCCCGCCGGAGCGACTCTGGCCATAGTCGATTCCAACGGCACTATCTTGAGCAGATACCCGGATCCGGAGAAATGGGTTGGTACTGCCGCTCCGGAATCCGAAGTGGTGCAGACAGTGCTTTTAGAACGAGAGGGAGTGGCCGAAGCCACAGGCATCGACGGCATCAGGAAATTGTATGGATTCAAACCAATGGGAGGACTCTCGGAAGGTGGATTTGTTTACGTGGGAATACCTCAGGAGCCGGCATTTTCCAAAGTGGACCGAATGCTCTCTCAGAATCTAATATTAGTCGTGTTGTCGGCGATACTTGGTTTGATCTGTGTCTGGGCATTTGGATACGTGTTTATTATGAGAGGACTCAATTCGCTGGCTCTTGCGGCTCGCCAGATTACTGAGGGCAATTTGGATACTCGCATTCCTGCGAAAGCCGTCAATGGAGAAATAGGTCGGCTCGCGCTGGCATTCGACCAAATGGCAGAAGCACTCCAACGCAGAGACGCGGAGCACAAGCTTTTGACCGAACGTATCAAGAATGAAAAGGATTTTTCGGACTTGTTGATTGACAGCCTTCCGGGAACGTTTTTTCTTTTTGACGAACACGGTTCGTTCCTCCGCTGGAATCGTAATTTCGAGAGAGTGACGGGATATTCCCCTGCAGAAATTCTGCAATTACAGCCTTCCGATTTCTTCCAGGGCAATCATTGGGAAAGCGTCCAAGAGACAATTGAAACTGCATTTGCCACGGGAGAAGCCATGATGATCCACGCCGATTTCGTGGACAAGAGTGGCATGACTTATCCGTATATATTTACAGGCCGTCGTCTCAAGTTGGACAATCGAATGTGCCTCCTGGGAACCGGCCTCGATGTGTCCGAACAGAAGAAATTGGAAGAGGAACGCAACAGACTCTTTAGTTTTTCCGTTGATATGCTGTGCATAGCAACTTTTGACGGGTTCCTAAAGCAGGTGAATCCGGCATGGAGCAAAACCCTGGGTTGGTCGGAAGCCGATCTCATGAACCGTCCTTTTGTCGATTTCTTGCACCCCGACGATAAAAAGAAAAGCATAGCCATGTTTGAACGCCTCTCATCCGGCGAAACAGTGCAGTTTTTTGAAAACCGGGTGCGTTGCAAGGATGGTTTTTTTCGGTGGATTTCTTGGAATTCTTTTCCCTTGCCCCAAGAAGGATTGGCTTTTGCCGTAGCGCGTGATGTCACATTAGTCAAACAGTCCGAAAGAGAGGTTGCTGAACTGCAGGCGCTTCTCTCTGCGGCAATCGATCAGACTCCGGCAGGTATCCTCATTGCCGATGCTCCTCACATGAGCATCCGTCTTGCTAACAACGCTGCCATGCATATTCTCGGAGAAACCGTCAAAACTCTCTCGGATTCTTCCTATTGCCACTGTTTCCCCAAATGGGGAATGTATCATCCTTTCGGAGAGCCCTTCACCGCAGAAGAATTTCCACTCACTCAAGCCATATTGCAGGGCAAGATCTCCAAGAATGTTGAGGCAGTCATCCAGCGTCCGGACGGAAGGTCCCACTGGATTCTTATCAATGCTGCTCCGGTACTGACTAATGATGGTGAGATTACCGCGGGAGTCGCTGTTTTCTCCGACATTACAGAACTCAAGAATGCCGAAGCTGAGTTGAGAAGATCTGCAGCCAAGTACAGACGTATCCTGGAGACCATCGCGGATGGTTATCATGAAGTGGATCTGCGAGGAAATCTCGTGCTGGTGAATGATTCGATGTGTGAAATCACCGGGCATACTCGAGAAGAACTCCTTGGAACAGATTACCGTCAGCTCATGGACGAGGAAAATGCAAAGCGGGTCTTTGCTGCGTACAACCGAGTTTATAGGACTCAAGAACCCAATACGGCATTCGACTTAGAAATCATCAGGAAAGACGGCCAAAAACTGAATGTCTCTATTTCCATTTCCCTGATACGAGAGATGAACAACAAGCCAACCGGATTTCGAGGTATTTTTCGGGATGTGACCCAGGGCAAAAAGATGGAGGAGCAACTACGGCACGCGGTTAAAATGGAAGCGGTGGGCCGCCTTGCCGGTGGGATTGCGCATGATTTCAACAACATTTTGACTGCGATTATGGGATACGCCACCATTGCATCCACCCTTGTTGAGGCAAGTACACCGGTTCGAGAACGACTGGAGCAGATAACAAAAGCTTCGCAACGGGCAGCCGATCTTACGCGTCAACTCCTTGCGTTCAGTCGAAAACAGATGCTGGATGTAAAAGTTATCGACTTGAATGAGGTGATTTCAGACCTGGAAAAAATGCTGAAGCGCCTCATCGGGGAAGACATCGAGTTGAATACTCTTCTGAATTCATCAGCGGCGCAAACGAAAGCAGACCCGGTCCAAATCGAACAGATACTGATGAATCTCGTTGTCAACGCAAGAGATGCCATGCCGCGGGGTGGAAACCTGACTATCGAGACCAATACTACATTTCTGGATGAGAATTACTGCAGAACCCACCTTGACGTCGAACCGGGCCATTACGTCGTTCTCAGTGTAAGTGATTCCGGCAGAGGAATGGATGCGGAAACGCTCAAATGCATATTCGAACCTTTCTTCACCACGAAAGAAAAGGGCGCAGGTACCGGGCTGGGACTTTCTATGGTGTACGGCATCGTGAAGCAGCACAAAGGCCACATCAACGTCTACAGTGAACCGGGAAAAGGGACTACTTTCAAGATTTATCTGCCGTTTATGAGAAACATGGTACAACCTGCAGCACAAAGAGCTTCGGAGATGTCTCAGCCCCATGGAACAGAGACGATTTTGGTCGTTGAGGACGAGGAACTCGTGTTGAATTTGGCGAGCGAAGCACTTGAGATGCTGGGGTACACAGTACTGAGGGCCTCGGACCCCATAGAGGCAACAGCCAAATCGTGTGCTCATCTCAGTCATATTCATCTGTTATTGACGGATGTGGTTCTCCCCAACATGGACGGACGAAGCCTGTTCAACGCACTGTCTCCGACCAGACCCGGCATGAAGGTCCTCTATGTATCCGGATACACGGAAAATTTCATTGTACACAGAGGCGTCCTGGACAGGGGAGTTCATTTCATGCAAAAACCGTTTACCGTGGAAGTGCTTGCACGAAGAGTTCGCGAAGTGCTCGACGGAGCAACTGAGATTGTATAATCGAAAACAACTCGGAACATTCTGGACACAAAATATATCAACTGATATGAACAAATGATGCGAACGGATGACTGCGGAGTACTCGCAATCATCCTGATCCGCCGCTTTCCAAGAGGATACGGATATGGTTGGTTCAACAGGCAGGTGCGTTTTCTGTGGGATCGTCAAAAAGGAAATTCCCGCGGAAATTGTATACGAAGACGAGTTCGTTGTTGCATTTCGAGATGCAAATCCAGCCGCACCGGTCCACATACTTGTTGTTCCGAGAGAACATATACCGACATTAAACGACATACCGCTGGGAAATCCGGTTCTTTCTCATATTGGATCTGCTGTGACGCGAATTGCCGAGGACTTTGGCGTTGCCCAGAGCGGTTACAGATTTTTCATCAATGTGAACAGAGGTGGAGGACAGGTTATATTTCACCTTCACGCTCATCTGGTTTCCCGGACAGGTACTGGCGAAAAAATAGCAAAAGGTGACTGAGCTCTCATGACTGATTGTATATTCTGCAATATCATTGCGCGTAAAATACCTGCAAAGATAATCTATGAGGACGAGCAGGTTGTTGCCTTCTGGGATGCGTATCCCGCTTCTCCCATTCATCTGTTGCTTGTTCCGAAAACTCACATTGCCACATTCAATGACATTCCGGAGGAAGATCAGATCCTCACGCATATTGGGTCTGTTGCCCGCAAAATCACACGCGATCTAGGGATAGCTGAATCAGGATATCGTGTTTTTATAAACGTGAATCGAGGTGGGGGCCAGGTAGTATTTCACTTACATGCACATTTGGTTTCCGGAAAAGATCTGGGGACCGTTTTCTTCAGCCTGGCAGTAGCGGGCGCTATTTTGTGGCGCAAGATAGTCAATACGTTTAGTCGTGGCAAAAAATTACTGTTGTAGATTTCATCCGTTCAGATTTGTCCCAAAAGGGACCGATATCTCTTAACAATTCTACCCCAGATAGCAGAAGCCCATCCTGCCGCGCTCTTCGTACGAGTCGATCAAAGGCAGCCAAATAGTAAATATCGTTCCGGTTTTATCAGATTTCACACTGATCGACCCCAGGTGATCCTCTACGATTTTCTTGCTCACGGTTAAACCAAGACCGGTTCCGTGCTGTTTCGTAGTATAGAAAGGATTAAAGACTTTCTGCATAGCTTCCGGAGGAATAACCGGCCCGCTGTTGCGAATCTTCATCTCGAAAAAGCCGGCGGACTCCAACGAACCCGCTTTTAGAGCTTTTTCGCTTGGTATAGAGACTCCTGTGTGAAGCTCAATCACTCCTCCCACAGGAGAGGCTTCAATTGCATTGGAAACCAGATTAAGAACGAGTTGTTGAAATCTTCCCGGGTCGAGCGGAATCTCCCCGATCTCCGGTCCCATTTGAACATTGAGGAAAAGCTGCTTGTCCTTAATGCGGCTCTCCATTATGCCTAAAATATATTCTATTAGGTCGTGCGGATTCATCGTCTGAAGCTTCAGCCTGTCCCTCTTGGTGAACTCGATCAACCGATCGAGAATCTTCTCGAGCCTTTGAATCTCCATTACGATGATACTTGCGTATTGTTTTTGGCGTTCGATGTCCAGAGCTTCACCCGAATCGAAGTGCCTCGCCATTCTCCGGGCAAATCCCCCGACAATTGCAAGCGGTTGCCTCAACTCATGGGCAACTTCGGCAGTGTGTTCTTCGATTGCCTTACATTTTCCGGACTGAACGATGTGTTCGTACAATTCGTCGATAATTTTGATTTTTTCTACCAGAGCTACCTTTGACGCCTTCAGATCTTCTTCCAGCTTGCGTCTGACAGTTCTGTCTCTCATCACACCTTCATAACCGATGGGCACGTGATCTTCACCAAAAGAGGCTTTGCATCTGATTCTGGCAAATTTCCGGGTCCCCTGGGAATCCATGACAGCGACGTCCTCGTCCCAGATATCATCTTCGGCAAGTTCAAGAATCGTGTCCACGAGCTCTTTGTCTTCAGGCGCGATATAATTTTTCAGCGGAGTTTCCAAGATCTGCTGCACCGGATACCCGAGTAGTTTCTCCACCTGCGTATTTACAAAGTTGAAGTATCCATTGCGATCCAATGAGAAGATTACGTCAGGGACTTGCTCCACAAGATTTCGATAGAGACGCTCGGAATCTCTCAACCATGATTCGGTATTCTTGCGATGTGTAATATCTATGGTCAGTTCACTCGCTCCTATGACCTTTCCGGCACTATTCCGTATGGGCGTTGCCGTGTGTTGCAGCCAAATGGGTTCGCCGCTTTTGTCGATCCTCATGCGTTCTGAAATCGCGCGTTCTCCCCCTTCGAAAACTATTTTCACCGGACATTCCGGACATATTTCGTCCGAATTCGCCATGAACCGATGACACGTGTTGCCCACCGGGTCGCCGAAAACGTCTTTCAGATAATCGTTGGCATAAACAACATGGAACTCGGTATCCAGTTCCCAAAACATCTGTCCCGCGGAGTCCAGCAGTTTTCCGAAACGCTCTCTCAGCGATTTGGTCTCCACACTTATCTCCATACACTACACGCAGCACCGGTCCGGAAACAGAACCTGTTCCCGGTTTTTCTTAGCCAAAACCGAGCCACTCCTCTGAGATGCCAAGCATCTTATGCAATTATCATCATTCTGTGCAGCCATGTCCAGTCTATTCCGTAAGGCACCGGTATCAAGAGAGAATATGTTGAATTCCGCGTTCAGGAAAACGTCTCGACCCTTTATGTCGATCCGATCCTGCGGTTTCGGACTTCCGGATTTTTCGAGAGTGAAGAAAACTTGTTCAGTATGCTTCTGAGCCGTTTATCATCCTTTAAGGTATATAACAGATTCTTTTCATCCGATGTATCGGTTTCTATGCGTGAGACATATTTTTCGGCATTCGATCGCAACGCATTTTCCAGATGATGGTAAACCTTGTTTTCATCATTGAGCGCCAGATAGCACTTGGCCATGAGATAAGACCCGAGGCCGCGATCTTCATCACGTTCGTATTTTTCCAGATTCTGTTGAAATTCTTCCGCAGTGGTCAGGACTTTTCTGGCACGGTCGTAATCGTTCAGAACAACGAAAGCTTGTGCAATGAAGATGAGATAGAGCGGATTTTTGTCGAATTCTGCCGCAGCTTCTTTGTAGTAACCGAGTGCGGCCTGAGGTTTGCCTTCGGAGAAATACAAGTTTCCAATGTTCGCAAGCACCTTGGCTCGATCCTGCTGAGAGCCGGTGTATTTTAGAGCTTGTTCGAAATTCTTCATAGCATTCGCGTAATCACCAATATTCTTGTAGCAGACAGCGAGTCCGTTAAAACCGAAGAAGCTCTGGGGCTCTTCTTTGATGTGTTCTTCGAATGCCTCTATTGCGGACTTGAACTGACCTTCCTTTGCCAGGCGTATACCTTTGTCTTTTGCCGATTCCTGAATGGTGCTGGGAATTCCGACAAAGACTTTGTCCAATTCGAAAGGCATGCCGCTGCGTACGTGCTTCTTTCCGCAACCTCCGGCGATGAGCAGTACACAGACCGCCACGAGACCACCGGTCAGTGATGGGCGAAACCACTTTCGTACAAATCGATAGAGGACGGTAATATGCCTTTTGCGCCTCAAGTTCGTCTGCTTTCGCTTGTCTTACGCGTCGCCTGGACTGCGACGATACTGGTCAGTTAGGCCATATTTAAGATCAGATTTCAATATCTCGGTTGTGACCTTCGAACGTTTGTCCGGTTTTGAACAAAAAGCTTGTCTTATCGTGCCATGATAACATTTTACCGTTATTTTCATGTGGAAAATAATGGAAAGTTCCTTCAGAAGCCTCCATTTGTGCAGAAACATTGACAAATGAGTTAATTAGTTATAATATTTTGGAATTCTAAGGTAGTCATTGAGCGCGTCTTTCTTTATGAGCGATCAGGAAAGAAAAATTGTATCAGTCGGTTCACGCCTGTCGAAGTTTATAGGCTCGAAGTCCACGCGCGAAAAAAGGCTGCAAGCGGCAGCAATGCAGGCTGAATTCACTCTTCGCGACACACTGATAATACTCTGTTATCTCAGCAGAGATCCCGATACGGAAATATCTTCGCAGGCTCGGAAGAATTTGATCCCCGCAGCACGAAATTGGTACACCCGACCGGATCGACCGGAACTTCCCGAGCCCATCCACGAAATCGTAATAAAGGTCATCGAAAAGATCGGACTCGGTGAAAAGGCAGACAAGCCGCTCGCAGAGTTCGAATCGGTCCAGGGAAATATCGGGCTTTTGGGCCTCGGCGAGATCATACAAGCAGTCGACCACAACAGCCGTACTGTTTGGATAAAGGTCAAGGGACCGCAGGAAACTGCAACGGTCTTTACGGAAAACGGTAAAGTCGTCGGCGCCACGTACCTGGACTACGATGGCATGGATGCGCTGTATCAGGCTTTCGGCTGGATCGATGCGGATTTCGAATATGTCCATGCCGCTCCTGGTGATTTCAAGAACCGGATCAAAGTCAATACCCTGAATCTCGTAATGGACGCTCTGGAACATGCACCGGATGAGGATCCCTACGAACGGGAGATCAGCCGGACATGGCGTGTAAACGGCCATTTGAAAGTGATGAACATCTTCGAAATTGCTGAAGTGTTCGAGATGAATGCGAAGATGGCCATGTGTCATCTGAAGCAGGCGGGAGATGAAGGTTTTCTCTATTTTAAGAACGGGCGTATCGTCAATGCCCAATTGGCGGGCATGACAGGAATGGATGCAGCGTGCCATCTTCTTGCCTGGCCGAATGCCACATTTGTAATCCAGCGAGGTGGTGAGGGGGTCGAAGAAGTCATTCATGTCGGTATGCAAAACCTCATCATTGAGGCTATGCGTCTCCTGGACGAAGGGGTGACCGTCAGTGACAAGGTTGCCAGTGAACTCGCCATCATCGACGAACTTTTCGAGGGCAAAGATCTTTTCATGTTGCCGGTCCTGGACAAAGTCCGGCTCGTGTTCAGTGACGATCAGAAGGCTCGGGAATCCCTGGAAACTGATTCCAATCCCCTGGTCCGAAAAGCCATCAAGGTCAAGATTTCCAAAACTGTTCATAAATACATCAGTGCTGCGACCGAACATGATGTGAGACTCCGGGCTGCTCAGGGTAACGTGCCGGTGAGCACCACGGAAAAGCTGGTTCTGCTCAGTTATCTTTCCCACGACGAATCCCAGGCGGTCCGGGAGGCAGCCAAGAAGACTCTCGCGTCTCTGGACATTCCCACGTACAAAAAAGGGTTCGGGTCCGACCTGCATCCATCCGTAATGGACTTCCTGGTACGGGAAACCATTCGAGACGAATCAGTGATCGGATTCGCGTGCGCATCCGAGAGCATCCTCGAAGAAACGGCACTGTATATCCTTGATAATTGGAAGAATGAAGAGGTCTATACTCGGCTCGCCGAGAACAAGAAATTGTTGGAAAAGAGTCCGGCAGTAGCAGAAAAGCTCTTCGGGGTGGTGACAGATCCGAACTTAAAGCGGCAAATAGAAAATCTTGAAGAGGCCATACTTTCCGGTAAAACCGATTTCAAGGTAGAAGGTCCTTTGGGGCTATTCGGCCTTCTTGGAATCACGAGATCCGCGCGACACGGCATGAGATCGGGTACCATCGTTCTGGAGTCTCCCTCCCTGTCGGGAAAAGTGTTCCTGAGGAAAGGCCGACCGATTGGAGCAACCTGGGGCGATCTCACGGGGATTTCTGCTTTGAAGGAGATGCTGAAAACAACAGGCATCAGATTCCGCTATGTTACAAGAACCTGTTTTCACCAGGAAAACATGGATGCCTCTGCGGCTGAAGAGCTGCTGGAAATGACAACGCCTGCATTTGATCCTCAGGAGATCGAAGGGACCGGTCGGCTGATTGTCGGGAGTCTCGGCGTAATGGATATTTTTGAAGCGCTTTCAGCTCTGGAAGGCACCCCTGTTCCCGTAATGATGTCCGTTGTCTGTGAAGAAGGTTCCGGGGAAATTTACCGAGACAAGAGCAGAGTGCTTCACGCCCATGTCAGCGGAAAAGAGGGGTCGCTCCAATCTATGGCGGCTCTTGTTTCATGGAACGGCATACGTTTTCTGATTCGTCCGGCAGATCCGGGTTTTCCGGTTTCGCTGGATAAGACGCTTCTTGACTTCTTTACTGAGGCAATGAAGCTCATACCCAATGAAATGGCAAGCGTGCCGCGGCCGGGTGAACTGCCGGAGTGGGAGCTGTCAGAAGCGGAATTTGAAAGTCTGTACAACAAGATACTCAATATGGGGGTTGCAGAGAAAATAAAATTGGCTCTCATGGGGTCGAAAGAGGCAAGAGATATCCTCGTACGAGATTCGAACAAGATGGTCGCCGTAGCGGTTGCCAAGAGTCCAAAGCTTCAAGAGTCGGAAGTAGAGACAATTTCCAAGTCCCGTCAGGTGTGTGAAGAAGTGCTCCGGCAAATCGCAGGAACAAAAGAATGGATGAAATCCTACACTATTAAGCTGAATCTCGCGAGTAATTCCAAGACCCCGATCCCCATAGCCATGAAGCTCTTGTCCCAAATACGGGAGCCGGATCTGCGAAAACTGGCAAAGAGCAAGAACGTCTCGGCGGCAATCTCGACCCAGGCCCGGCGCCTCGTAGAAGCAAAAGGAGACAAAAGTTGAGCGGCACTAACTTACCGTTTTAAGGAAGTTTTCCTGGATCTTTGCAGTGCGAACGTTCCAAGAACACTTCACGAAGAACGGTCTGCAATGTATGTTTAAGTCACAATAATTGGCCGTATACGATTATAGCCTTAAAAAAAACGTTATTTTATGGTAAAGTCTCGTGCACACCTAGGATCACGGAACAGGCTTTTTTTATGTAATGTATTTTTTTGTTTCCAGAGGAATGGTTCCATTGATCAGCACAGGGTTTGAAATTGTCCGTTGATGAAGGTCAATGGCATGAGAGCAGTGAGCGAAAAGGATGCCTGAAATGACGTCTCAAGATAGTGCGTATCAGGATATTTTTAAGGGGTCCGAAAAAGTAGAAATCCTGGGCAAACTTCCATCTTTGTTGTGGGCCTACGCAGAGGCCTGCCGAAAATTCCTGCAGGAAGCCAGGACAACAGCTAATCAGCAGGAATATATGGATAAAATTTCCAAGCTGAGATCCATATTGGAGGCAGCGGCTGATCAGCTCGGTAATGATGACCTGAAAAGCAGAGTGGTAGAACACGCCTCTTTTCAGAATCGATTCAGCTCAGGCAAAATGAACTGGGAAGAGTTGGAGACTGTCCTTTCCGCCGAAATACAGCAGATCGAGCAGCTTGCAGGTCCCCGGCGGGACGTATCCTCAGACGCGCTCCTGGAAAGAGCAATGCTGGATAAAGAACTCGAGCGGGCAGAAAGAATAAAGACAGGACGCAGTGCTGACATCATTGTCAGTATAGACGTTCTTGAAGACGTGAAACAACTGCTCAATCGTGAAATTATCACTGAAGGCATCTCTTCCGTGCTTATTATCGATAACGCAGGATCGCTTATATGCACCGTTGGCAACAAAATACAATTGGATGTTGTTTCACTTGCAGCAGTTGCTGCAGCCAATTTCGCAGCCACTGAACAGATTGCCCGCTTGATTGGAGAACGCGATTTTGTGCTTCTTTTTTACAAAGGACACAATGAATCGTTTCATTTCAGTCGAGTCGGCACGGAATATATCATCGTAACTATTTTCGATAACCAGTTATCCCTGGGACTCTTGCGATTAAAGATCTCCGAAGTTTCTCAACTGCTGGAAGAGAAGCTTCCTAAAAGGGAGATTTGAGTATGGCGTTTATAAATAAGAGCGCAAAAGAGATTCAAGTCAAAGTGGTTTACTACGGTCCCGGGAGATGCGGCAAGACCACTAATCTCTTGTACGTGAATCAAAAAATGAATGCTCAGTTCATGGGTAAAATGATATCCATCGATACCAGAGGTGATAAAACGCTCTTCTTCGACTTCCTTCCCCTTTCCCTGGGCAAAATCCGCGGATTCAACATCAGGGTTCAACTTTATACCGTCCCAGGCCAGGTTCTATACAACGAGAGCCGCAAAATGGTGTTGAAAGGGGTTGATGGTGTGGTCTTCGTTGCTGATTCCATGGAAGTTCAGGCGGAAGCTAATAAGGAGAGCCTCCAGAACTTGCGAGAGAATCTGGCGGAAGACAATCTGGATATGGATGAACTGCCCCTTGTGCTGCAATTGAATAAACGCGACCTGGAAGGCAGTGTCATACCGGTTATGGCAAGAGAAGCAATGGAAGTAGATTTGAATTCTATGCTGAAAAATCCTGCACCTACGGTACTTGCGAGCGCTCTCCAGGGTCCCGGCGTATTCGAGACTCTACGAGAAATAAGCAAGATTACGATTAAATCTGTGCATCACAAGCTCAAATCCTCGTGAATCCGAAGAGTGAATCTATGGCAAAAGTGGTGGACGAAGATCTGGATGCCCTTATCGATCAGGCGGTGGACACATTCTTTGTAGAAGCCCCGACTGAAGAAGAGGCATTTGGCGGAGTATCTCCCGGAGGGACGCGGCTCGATGAGGAACCGAAAGCTGCTTCTCCCAAGAATGCGCCCCCCCCGGGTTATGGAGGTCCGTCGCTGGATGAAGCCGTAGACAGTCTTTTCGTCAGCTCTTTTGATGAGACTCCCGAACGTCCGTCCTCCAGCGTAATCACATCGGGTGACGATGAAACGGACCGTGAGATCGATCTTGCAGTTGAGACTCTCTTCGTTGAGGAGCCTGATAGTCCTCCACCGGAAACTGCGCAATTGGAAGTGGGCGAAACTGAATTGCCCGATGATGAGGATTTCCTGAGGAATGTCGAGGCGCATGCCCAAAGAAAGCAATCTGCAGCTTCACGCGCAGTGCCGTCCAAACCGGATCGGCACGAAAGCCAGACACCGGAACCCTCCTACGACGATATAATGGCGCAGGAAATTCAGCGACACATGCAGTCTATTCTCAGTGACACTGTGTCGGAACCTGCACCGACACCAAAACCGGTTCAAAGACAGGCTCCAAAACCAGCACCGAAACCGGTTCAAAGATCGGCTCCGAAACCAGCTCCAAAACCGGCGCCCAAACCTGCAGCGACGTCAGAAGTCACACGAACTATCAAGAAGCAGCCGGCCAAAACAGCGCACGTGGCACAGCCACCGGTTATCGCGCCGGAACCTCATGCAGTACGGGCTTCATCACCGGTTCGCAAACTCCAGGAAGCAATCCTCACTCTTGAATGGGAAATTTCCAGGCGCTCTATCACCGTTCTTGCCAGCGAAATTGAGAAGATGCGTCTGAAATTTCAGGATGATGTCACCGTCGATTTTGCTGCACTCTCTATGAGAATAGTACTTGAATATGTTGTGAAGCGTATGTCGCGTGCTCACCCCGAATCTATTCGTTTCTTGCTCGAAGTTTCCGATTACCTTGACACGAGGCTGGCCGAATCCGACGAAGATCCGCTTGCATCTTTTCACTTCATCTTGATGCGATATGAGCAATATAAATCCATAGTGCGTCGAGCCGAAGGTTTGCCCGATAACAGTGCGGCCATTCTGAATCAACTGCAGATTAAGGACCCCGCAGCTTTCTACAAAATGGTCGATCAGCAAGCAAGGACAATCTCCAGGGCGGGTCGTTCTCTTGCGAGCAGAATGAATCGTGCTGAAGATCCGGAAAACCTGATCCGTTCTTTTAGATTCCTCGTGAATCGATCGGTGAATCGAATCCTGGAAAACACGCATAAAGGTAAGGTCAAAAAAGTAGTTAAGAAAAAATAACTGCGGCTCCCGGTATGCCGCAATAACCTCGAGATTTTGGAGATCGATACCGAACATACTCTTCCTTATTTGGCAATGAGTTCATCTTGGCTGGAATTTTGGGAGAGGGTCAGGAGAGCCCCCTATGGATTCATGGGAGAATCGAAGACAGGCTGCAAGAAAATACATGCTCTTCAGGATTCCTGCATATGATGCGGAAACTCGGCGCTTTTTAGGACTCGTCCAGGACATAAACGAAAAAGGTGTTCAGCTCTTTGGGGTGAGAGTTGACGAGAACACCACGAAAACCCTCGTTATTCAGGCATCGGACTACCTCAAGAGTTCTCCTTTGTATCTGGAGGTCATCTGTCGCTGGACCAGAAAAGAGAATTCCAGAGGCTATTATGTTTGCGGATTTGAAATCGTTCGCATCAGCGAAGAAGCCAGAAGAAACCTTTCGAAACTGATCGAATTTGTGACTCTGGGATAACCGAAGAATGCCTGACCATGTTTAACCTGCTTATACTCAGACCGGACGGCCAGGAGATAGCCCAGGAATTTGTGGGTGATCAAACAATTGTGGGGCGACACGAAAAGTGCGACCTCCGTCTGGTAGATGGAATGGTATCCCGAAATCATTGCCTCATTCTCCAGGAAGGCAAGAGATTTGTTGTCAAGGATCTTGAAAGCCGGAACGGAACCTGGATAAACGGTCGAAGAATCAAGAATAGACGCACGGTAAAAAGTGGAGACGTAATTCAGGTGGGTCCTTTTCGGCTGCTTTTCCGGCCGGATTCGCGGGAAAAGGTCAACTTTCATGCCCAAACCCTCGACATGAAGGCATTAACCTCCGATCAACCTTTTGTGCATCGAAATGAAGCCGAAATTGTGGTGAAACCCCTGGGTATGATCACGAACTATCTGTCGGAAACGGCGGGTACGGTCGAGCGTATTCCTACAAAAGTCAGGAGAGAGCGTCTCAACAGAAATCTCCTCACGCTGTACAGAATTACCGAAGAACTTGTTGCTACGAAAGATTTGAACGAGATTCTAGAATATTTGATGGATCAGATTTTCAACATTTTCAATCCATCCCAAACCACTATTTTACTTCGCGATAGAGATGAGATCCCAATCCCGATAAAACAGAGGTCTACCGAGGGCAAAGGGAATATCAGACCGATTAGCAGCACAATCGTCAACCGGATTCTAAAAGATCGCGTCGCCATACTCACTGACAATGCCCTTGAAGATCCACGCTTCGAAATGGGCGAAAGTGTGATTATCGACGGGATACGATCTGTTATGGCGGCCCCCATTTGGGAAGAAAGGACTATTTTGGGGGTCATTTATGTGGACAGTTTGGATGTCGTCGGCGGGTACCAATCGGAAGATCTTGACCTGCTCACAGCAATCGGTCACCAGACCGCATTGGCGATTCAACGGTGGAAGCTTACGGAACGCCTCAGGGAAGAGGCAGTCAAGAATGCCGTGATTCGTCAAAACCTGAGCAGATTCCATTCCGCGCAGGTGGTTGACCTGATTCTCGAAGGCGCTGCCGATCTCGCAGTCAAAGAAACCGAGGCTACCATTTTCTTCTGCGACATCGTGAGCTTTACTGCCCTGTGTGAAATATGTTTGCCTGTACAGTTGCAGGAAGTTTTGAACTTATTCTGTAAGTGTGTAAACGAGATTATCTTCAACGAACAAGGTACGCTGGACAAGTTTATCGGTGACGGCGCAATGGCTATTTTCGGGGCACCTTTGCCTCAAGAAGATGCTCCTGCTCGTGCAGTTCGAGCAGCATTGAGGATAAGAGAAAAGCTCCAGAATGCAGTTCAGTCCTTACCGGAGCATCTGCGTTTCAGCGTGAGATATGGGATAAACACCGGACCTGCAATCGTCGGCAATTTCGGTTCGGATGAACGTATGGATTACACAATCTTGGGACATGCAGTGAACATCGCTTCGAGAATTTCTCAATCGGCCGAACCCGACCAAATTCTTATCGGACAGGAAACGTACGATCAAATTGTGATGAGCGATCTGTTCCAATTGCAGCGAGCAGGCTCCAGGCTGCTCAAAGGAGTGAAAGGTAAATTCCGATTATATGAGGTAGAGTCTTTTATCTCGTGATTACAAAGACCTGCCAAATTTGATCCAATCTGTTGACTCGCAGTGCTTCAAGCCTCTTCAAAGTCTCCCTGAACTTATCCTGCATATGTGCTATGGTGAAAACAAGAAATGAACGGAGGAGATGATGCGTCGCCTGAGTCTGCCGCTCTTTTTCCAATTCCTGGTGTTCTTGCTGGTTAAACTTTTGGAAGCAGCGCTGTGTGCTTTGCCCGAGCGGGCAGCCAATGCTCTGGGGCGTTTTCTGGGCAGGTTGGGTTACGTACTCTTTCCTGACCGGCGCAAAGCTGCGATAGAAAACCTCACCATCGCATTTGGCAAGGAAAAAAGCCGTGACTGGATCGTACGCACTGCTCTGAAGAGCTTCGAGCACCTTGGCTTGCTGGGAGTGGAATTTTTCCGGATTCGTCAATGGTCTGAAGAAGAAATGGCATCTCACATTCTCCTCAAAGGAAAAGAAGCATTCGATCTGGCGATGCTTCCCGGAAACGACGGAATTGTACTCCTCAATTCCCATTTCGGATGTTTTGAAGTCAGTGCAGCCACGATAAAGCATCTGGGCGTTAGATTAAATCTGGTGATGACTCCCCTGAAGAATCCGTTCATCTCACGGTACATGTTCACGAGAGCGGGAAAGCACACGGGCATACGCACGTTTCCTCATAAAGGTGTCGTGAAAGAGATGATCTCGCGGCTTCACCAGGGTGAAATGCTCGCCTGTCTTGCCGATCAGAGAGGTGATGCGGAGCGAGGGATCTTTGTGAACTACTTCGGTACCCCGGCTCCGGCAAACGAGGTCTTCGCCAAGATGGCCATAGAAGGCAAAGCTCGCATTCTGCCTCTATGCACGTACAGGCTTGAAGACGGTCGATATCAGAGCATTTTCGGGGAGGAAATCCATTTACATCTGACCGGTGATGCTCGTCAGGACCTGATAAACGTCAGTCAACAATTCCACGACAAATTTGAGGAATGGATAAGGCTGGATCCTACGCAAGCTTTCTGGGTACAACGAAAATGGCGGCGGAAACAATCCCGCAGACGTAAGAAATTGGCGAAAACCTTGCAATCGAAGCCTGCTTGAGAAACGGGAAGTTGGCTGGAAAACACCTGCAGACGAGAATTGAAGACTCCTGCATGACCATGAGAGGAGAATTCTTCTGAAACTGAAGGATATCGGCGAATTTGGGTTTATCGACCGCATTGCCCCGTTGGGTAGCATCAGATCGGATGGGGTAATCAAAGGGATCGGAGATGACTGTGCAGTCCTATCCCTGGCTGAAGACAACTATCTCCTTGTCACGACCGATATGCTCGTGGAAAAAGTTCATTTTCTGTTGGAATGGATATCGGCTGAAGAACTTGGAGCAAAGTCCCTGGCCGTAAACCTTTCGGACATTGCAGCATGCGGCGGAAAACCGCTCGATGCATTCATCAGCATAGCCGTACCCGATCATATCGAGATTGAATGGCTCGACGGGTTTTACCGCGGAATGGCTGAAATGGCCCGAGGTTTTGACGTGAATCTCCTGGGCGGTGATACAACGCGATCAGCGGGACATCTGGTCATAAACGTGGCATTAACCGGTATGGTCCACCGCACGGAACTGCTGCTTCGGAGCACCGCAAAACCCGGAGATGCTCTTGTGCTCACCGGTCCCCTGGGCGCATCGGCTGCCAGTGTCGATCTGTTGCGGCACAAAAGGATATTTCCGGAAGAAGTAGAAGCACCTTTGATCCAGGCCCATTTCAGCCCCAGACCTCATGTGCATGAAGGACGATTTCTTGCCCGTTCAGGTGTAACGACTGCTGCCATTGACGTGTCGGATGGTTTGTCTTCCGATCTCAATCACATTTGTGAACAGTCCAAAGTCGGAGCACGTGTTTACGCTGACAAACTGCCTGCACTCCCTGCCCTGCTTACTGCGGCTCAATTGATGAACAAAGGTCCTCTCAAGTGGATTCTTCACGGTGGAGAAGATTACGTGCTTCTGGCAACCGTCAAGCGTGAATCCGTGAACGCACTTCTCCAGGAAGCAAACAAAGAAGGTATTGTGCTGACCGTCATCGGAGAGGTGACTGACACCGGAAATGCGGAACTCGTAAAGACCGACGGCACGGTTAACGCGCTCTTCCCCCGCGGATGGGATCACTTCAAATAGAATTCTCATTCGGATACAAGACTTTTGACTACCGTTCTCGTATATACAAAGACCTAATCTCTTAAAAAGAACCATTCCAAGGAATGAGGTGTACCCCCTCAGTCAAGACAAAAAATGGCCTTTTGGGCAATCGGGTGTTTCACACCATTTCGCAGTTGTGCACATAGAGCAAGTGTATGAAACAGTGTTCAATTGCGAAAGGTACTTTTTGACAATCGGTAGGTGCCGTGCCTCCGTGCCGGCACATTTTTCAAATATAAATCAACTAGTTCGGGCCGGCAGGGACGCCGGCCCCTACCGTTCATTTAACGCACAATGTGTTCAAAAGGTCAGAAATTATGTCATCTGCTATAAGATAGCGAAGGCTGGGGTGTCCTGAGCGGAGCGATCACGGCTTTGCGCCGTCCGGAGCGAAGGATACCTCGAGTCTCCCAGATTATGAAAAGAAAAGCGAATTGAGGTGGACCCCTCTGTCAAGAAAAAAAACGGTCTTTTTGTAAGCATTCAGTTACGCGTGGAAAAGGGTTCTATAGCCCCGAAGGGACTACTATTGGCCCGCCCTTTCAGGGCGCAGAATTCCTAGTGCCCGCTTACAACTGAATGGTTACGTCTTTTTGTCTTTTTAGCAGTCGCGTGTTTCAGTCAGATGCTTCTCGAGAACGTTCGGACTCTCTGTACTCCAGGATATCACCTGGTTGACAATTCAAAAATTCGCAGATTGAATTCAAGGTGGAGAGACGAATACCTCTGACCTTGCCGGTTTTGAGTAGCGATAAGTTTTGCTCTGTTATTCCAATATATTCAGCCAATTCTTTTGATTTGACTTTGCGTTTGGCGAGCATTACGTCCAGGTTGATTATGATGGACATTTTGATTCCTAAACAATAAGCTGCTGATCTTCTCTGAGTTTTCTCGCTTCCTCCATTACCCAGGAAATGATGAGGACAACGATGGCTGTAAACACTCCAGCCAACTCCCCTGAGTTGATACCTACTACCAGCAATCTCTGGCCTGGAGGGTTCTCTAGGGTAAGGACAACGCTCAGAATCGAATACCGGACGATGTCACATCCCACCCAGACTAGCAGAGTCCTCCCCAGGCTCCTGAAACAATGGACATTTCGTTCAGTAAAAATCAAACCGTTTTCGTACAAGCCAAACAAGTCTCTCAGCCTTAGCAGGCCGTAAATTGTTGCGGCCAAAGGAATCAAGTCAGCCGAGAATGCCAGGAGACGAGTCAGGCCGGAAAGGTCATGATCCACGCGAACAGGCAGGGGAACCATCCGCAACGATGAATAAACCTGGTTAAAGAAAACCCAAAAAGCTGCAACTACAAAAGGTAGGCACAAAATCAAGCCACTACAAGCCAGTCTCAATTTGCGACTTATCACTGCAATGCGTTGAGTGTTCTCCATGTGCTCTTCTTTCCCGCAAGTGAATCCACAATTTCGGATTCAGCGACATTCAGACATATCGGCATTGTTCCGGGAAATTATTGCCGGGCATCATTTCCGGGATGATCCAACTGTACATGAGCATGGCAGGTCAGTCAACACAAAACATCTCGTTTTGCGATCATTTTTTACTGTATAACAATAATAAAGGCGTTCTCGTCTGCAGACGGTTGACACATAGCGTGAATTGACACAGTTTCTGAACAACTGTTTCAAGGTCAAAAAACCGGCTTTGCGCGCCATTCAGAAAAAAGCCGGTTTTTGGGTCCGAACGATTTATGCCCAAAGGTAAAGAGAGTCAAATGTGAGGCTGGTGTTTGATCTCCAGTCAGCGTCCCAATTTTCGACAGACACCAATGCCCCCGTATTAGAATCAAAGACAACTTTAGCGAGATCGTCATTAGCGAACACGTCAGCATTTGTATATTGAGATATTGTCGACAGCAATTGTTTGCTCCATGCGCCAATATCTCCCGAACCACCTGCCACGTAGCAGTTATAAAACTGGATCTGGCCGTCCGAAGACATAAGACTACCCCATTCGCGAAAGGCACTTTCATATTCAGTAACAAGCCGAGAAGTCCAGCCTGATCCTGTTTGTGGTTGTCCATAAGAAACGTAATCGTCTCCAATTTTTATAACATTGTAATACCCATGATCATCAATTGCTACTGTGTCGATTTGGCGAGCAAAAGCCTGAGAGAGCGACCGCAAATCCGATACCAGTTCGCCGATTGTGAAATCACTGCTGTCCCAGTACTTGAAAACGATAGTGTTATTTTCCAAGTAGCTTATTTTATAATTTGAACTTTCTTGTGTCGTGTTTATGAACAGAACCCTAAGAGGATCATCAAAATAATCAAAATCCGATAGCATGTTGTAGCCGGTCCATTCCAATAAGAATCTATCATCACTGGCACTTTCTGGTCTGACAGAAACATCCCATAATTTGCACGTGGCTGTATGACCTTCAATGCTAATGGCCAGAAATTTCCCATTTCCCAAATAGTCCACATCGTCTGAGACATAAAGGTAAGTTCCTATTATTTGCCCGTTAGAAACATAATAAATATAGCTATACCCATGGTCATTGGATTCGTCAGGATAATATATGACATCTCTATACAGTTGACCATTTATCCTGGATCCCCATTCATACCCCCAATGTCCGTAATGATTCCCGTATCTGAATGATTCAACAGCATCCATTTGGTGCCAATTACCATCATATAAATCTATATTCGTCGGTAGTCCTTCCGGATTTTCATACCATTGACCGTTTAGATTTACATGAATCTGACATGAATCATGTGATTGGTAAAAATAGTGCGATGAATCTCTGAAATATTGGCTTCCATTCCAGTCATTCCAGCACCACATCCGATTATCCCAGTCGTAAGACCAGCTAAACGCGGCTTCCCAAGTGTGGTCATTCACATCGTCCCACCAGAACCAGGCACCTGTTGAATTCTCTTCGGCCCAATACTGATGAACCCCGTGATACCAGTAATCAAAACCTTTGTCGTTCTTGAACCACCATTCATCATTTTGATTCCACCACCAGCCAGTGTTTTGGTTAAACCACCAGCCAGACCCATCATCATTAAACCACCAATCATTCTCGACATAGATCCAGCCGAGGCTGTCCACCAAATCGGTATGAGACGTTTGGTCCTGGACGTCATGCGCATTGGCAACCGCGCCATCAAGAACGATTCTCTCCTCAAGTTGCTCTAAAACCATTTCTCTCACGAACATAATTCCCCCTCTGTTGTTGGTTCATTGAATTGGGCTTCTCCATAATCCGCATGGATGGGCATCGATAGCGGCAGTCAGTTTCCAATTCAGAATTGCAAACATGAATCATAATCGAATACCGAAAAACGGGCTGGAGTCAATTTTTTTTCGATTACGTGTGCAAGCATTTTCTCAGGCATTCTGAAAATAAAGACAAATTGAACTCAGAGCAAGAGCGAGTCGGCGTTCCGAGATCATCGGGCGAGATACTGACTGATCCTCTTCAGCTATCCGGATTAGGCCTACCACAAGGCTGAAGACAACGCGAAGCGAGGAACCGCAGAGATCATCTGTCGGAGAACAACGGATCGGAGATCTTTACGGACGGTCAAGAATCGAGCACGTGAAAACGCGTTACTCATCGACGAAAGATACTTCGTGCGAGAGTCTGTAACAGAGCTGCTCATTCCAAACTACGGCTAAGTTCGAGGCAGTGCAAAAATCGGAACGATTCGTTGGGCTTTGCATGCCGTTTGTCCGATTTTGCGACTACGACTACACCAATAATTTACCTCGCGTTCCAACGAAGAATTTTTTTGCAGAATCCTTCGAAAGCGCTTGACACAATTTCTATATTCATATATCTGTATATAGTAGATCCCTCTCATGGAGGAAGAATGAAAAAACGAGGCATTACTCGACGTAAGTTCCTTATCGGTTCTGCAGCCGGTGGAGCCACCCTCCTGGCAGGTTCTTACCTCACTTTCAATTCCTGGGCGGCCAAACAGAATGTTTCAGAAGACATTCGGATCACTCCTACCCTTTGTGACGGATGCGGCAACTGGTGCGCAATCAACGTGTACACCAAAGGGGATAAGGTGTGGAAAGCCGTGGGAAACCCCATTGCGGGAAACAATGTGGGGAGAATCTGCGCAAAAGGGCATGCTCTGCTCCATGAAATGTACAATCCTGACCGTATACGTTCGCCACTCAAGAGAGTGGGGCCGAACAAGTTCGAGCCGATTTCGTGGGAGCAGGCGTACAAGGAGATCGGAGCAAAATTGGCCAAGATCAAGCAGGATCACGGGCCAGAATCACTTTTTTGGCTTCATTATCCGGAAGGAAATGCTCCGCTTGCTCAGCGTTTCATGAATGCGCTGGGGTCGCCGAATGTCTTTTCCCATGGCGCCACATGTTTTCTACCGAGAAATATCGGTTGGTGGCTGACTACAGGCAGCAGCAAGCCTGAACACGATTTCGAGAACAGTCGTTTCATCCTCCTCATTGGGAGAAATCCTGCAGCGGGTCTCCAGTTGAGGCAACTCAACGACATGAGTTCCGCAAAAACCCGTGGAGCAAAGATTGTCGTTGTAGACCCGAGATACAGCGAAGCGGCATCTGTCGGTCAACAATGGATACGCATTCGGCCTGGAACCGACCTTGCCCTCATGCTGGCAATAGCCCGTGTAATGATCAAAGAGGATCTGTACAACAAAGATTTCGTGGAGAAATATACACAGGGCTTCGAAGAATTCTCCAAAGAAGTGGAGCAGTACACTCCTGAATGGGCTTCTGAAAAAACCTCTATCCCCAAACAAACGATCGTCGACCTCGCCAGAGAATTGGCCGCAGCAGCACCGAAAGCCGTAATTCATCGCGGATATCACGGCGCCATGGGAACCCAGTACAAGAATAGTCTTCAGTTAGTCCGTGCGGTTGCATGTGTGAACGGTCTTATGGGCAACTATAATCAACTCGGTGGACTGTACGAAGGGCCAAAAGTAAAGCTCGGCAAGTTGGACAAGACGCAACATCCCGACCCACCCAAAGTCGACGGTCCCATGGTTGACGGCAGCACAGATCCGGAGCGATACCCTATCACCCCGAAAGGCCATGGTTTGGCTCACGCTATTCCCGAACTTGCCATCCAGGGGAAACTCAGAGCCGGATTCGTGTATCACAACAACCCGCTCAGGACGAATCCCAACCCGGCTCGAGTCATCGAGGGCTACAAGAAACTCGATCTTCTGGTGAGCTTCGATTATGTGCTGTCCGAAACAGCTTCAGTGGCCCACTACATTCTACCGGAATCCTTTTACCTCGAGCGCGACGACGTGGTTCATACGAACCATTGCTACAGATCCAAACAGGTCGCCATCCGACAGGCTGTAGTAAAACCCCTGTACGATACGAAGCCCATGTTTCAAATTTTGAAAGAAATGGCCCCGCATCTCGGTATCGGCGAATACTTCAACTTCACGCTGGAGGAGTACAGCGCAGCCCAACTTGCACCACTGGGGGTCTCCCTAGATCGAATCAAGAAAGAGGGGGTCGTCGATTTGGGTGGTGAATGGAAACCCGGAGAGCCGTCATTTAAGACTCCCAGCGGAAAACTGGAATTCGTATCCAGCACATTGCAGGAGTACAACTTTCCGGCCGTGCCGACCTGGGAAGAGCCTCTGGTGACACCGGATGCCAAGGACCCTCATTCGTTCAGGCTTATTCACGGCAAACAGGCTCATCATACGCATGCAAGAACCGTGAATCAGAGCTATCTCAAAGAGATCACTATCATGAATGATTGGGGTAGGGTCTGGATACATCCCGATAGAGCTAAAGCACTCGGTATCAAAGACGGTGACTGCATGACCGTCTCGTCCTCTATCGGCAAAGGGCGAGTACGAGCGAGAGTCACCGATGGCATTCATCCGGAATGCGTTTTTCTCCCAAGCGGTTACGGCGTTTTTGCGAAAAACCTGAAAACGGGGTTCGGATACGGCCTCTCGTACAATGATTTTCTCCCCACTTATTTCGAGCCCGTACTGGGCCACACTATGTCAGGGGAAATCATCGTGCGTGTGGAGAAGACGTGATGGAAAAGTTTGTGCAGCATCTGAGAAAGCGAAGGAGCTGACCATGCCACGATACGGAATGGCCATAGATACGACGAAATGTGTGGGCTGTCACTCATGCCGGGTGGCTTGCCAGAATCAACAGGGGCTTCCGTACAACCAGTCCTTCAACTGGATAAAGGAAAGAGAACGCGGCAAGTTTCCGTCGTTTGCGAAGGAATTTGTGCCTCTCCAGTGCAACCAGTGCGAGGACGCTCCCTGTCAGCGAGTCTGCCCCACAGGAGCGGTGTACACTTCTCCTGAGGGCATAGTCATGGTCAACAAAGACAGGTGCGTGGGATGCAAGTATTGCATGGAAGCATGCCCGTACAAAGTCAGGATCGTCGATCATCATGCAGGTATCGTTGTCAAGTGCTGGTTCTGCGAAGATCTCGTCAAAAACGGAGGAGAACCGGCATGCGTGACTACATGCCCGACGCAGGTGCGCATTTTTGGAGACCTGGACGATCCGTCCAGCAAAGTCTCCAAATTCATCGCCGCGCATCGAGCTGAACCGCTGCGACCGGACCTGAACACCCGACCCAAAATCTTCTACAAAAGGAGTTGACCATGCCGGAGAGCGCGTGGGGATGGCTTATTGTTGTCTATTTGTTTCTTGCTGGAGCAGGTGCCGGGGCTTTCCTTGCAGCAGTGGCGTGCGATCTTTTGGCTCCGGACTGGTCCAAAGCCCTTGCCCGAGCAGGTTCACTTGCAGCGGGTCCGCTGGTTGCCATTGGCACAGCCTGTCTGGTCCTGGATCTGGAAGCAGGGCTATGGCAGCCCTGGCGTCAGATTTACCTTATTTCCAATCTGAGCAGTATGATCACCTGGGGCGTCATCATATTGTCGGCTTTCATTCCCGTGGCGTTTCTGTATGCCGCGGCTTTGAACGAGCTGACCGTTATTGGGCGAATCTCCAAGAAATATGTCCGACATCTCGAGATCGTCGGTAGCTTCCTTGCCCTGGCTACCGCGGGATACACCGGAGTGCTTATTGCTGTGGTAAATGGTGTTCCATTCTGGAACACTCCTCTGATGCCCGTGTTGTTTCTCGCTTCGGCTTTGTCTACAGGTCTCTCCATTGCCATGATCGGTGCCGCTATCCTGGACATCAACACCATACGAACACTGTCGAATTTCGCATTGGGCCACGTGATTTTCCTCAGCATAGAAGGCGCGGTGCTGATGCTGTTCATTTTCATGTCCATGACCCGGTCTGTCGAAGCCGCGGCTTCCGCGAGCATGCTCGTGTCTGGAGTCTTGAGTCCTTATTTCTGGGCTCTCGTGGTGGCGCTGGGGATCGTTATTCCGCTGGTTTTGAGTGTCGTGGAATATCACGAATACGGCCACATGCCGAAGTATCTCGTTATAGGCGCTGACTTATGCATTTTGATTGGAGGCATGAGTCTCCGAGCGCTGATCATCTTCTCCGGGACACCACCCCAGATAATTTAAGAAGGACAACTGCCGTGATGACCCCAGTCACAGTCACCCCAGAGATTCCCGGGCCGGACGCATTGTCCGAGGCGGCCGACGTACTTTCGGTGCTTCTGGGTACAATTCATCCGATACGCTCGGATGAAGCTGAAGACGCGCTGGAGACACTTCGTCTTCTGCTGGGAGATTCGCGGATTCCCATGACACTCCTCGACCCGGGCACTTTCGAGAAAGTATGGAACGAGCAGGCATTCGTTTTCCTGCAAGGGCAAAGAATTTCTTTGGAAGAATCTGTGTACAAGTTTTGGACTTCAGAAACTGCCCATCCGCTCTCGAATGTGAAAGGACTGTCATGGGGCGATCCTGCTACCCATATGATCGAACTTTTCGACGGATTCGGCCTACAGTTGAGCGACCCGCGAGTGCTCTCACCGGACCACTTATCGGTGTTGCTCGGATTTCTCTCTTTTTTGATGAGAACACGACCTGTGGACGAAGCACGCGTTTTTTGTGCCGATCATATGGACTGGCTTAACGAATTAATGGAGACCGTTCGAGATCACGAGGCTCCCGAATGTCTACTACTGGCAATCAATGCAACGCAATCTCTCGTGAGATGTGCGGCTGCCGGATACAAGGAGATCTGCAATGGCCGATGAAGAAAAAGAAACCCGGACCCCCGAGACTCAGCCGGAAGACGAAGATCTGAAGCCGAGCCCTGTTGAAGCTGCTGAGGCAAAGACTGAAGACGAACCCTATCGCAATCATATCGCCGAGAAACGAGGCCGTATGGTTGCGGCCGGGATAATTACGGCAGTCGGAGTTTCCATCATCGCCGTGATTGTTGCCGGAATCTTTCACTTTACCTCAAAGCTTCTGATCGTGTGCCCGACGGATCTACCCGTAAACGATCCTTCGCCGAAGCTTTGGAGCCAGATTGTTTCCGAAAAACAGGAGAACATGGCACTTGGTGTTTCCGGGCAACTGGCGGTTGAAACGAAGTTCAAACAAACGGGCTCTGAGAATAAGCCCAATTAGATAGATGGCGGGTGAGACATTATGCAGGAACTTGATTACGCGAAGGGATTCTGGAACCCATACGCCGCGGGAGTGGCCCTGGGACTGGTATTGCTGTTAACATTTTATCTCATGGGAACTGGATTGGGCGCTTCCGGGGCGGTTGCCAGGACCGCGGCCGTGGTCGCGCACAGTGTCGCTCCCGAATCGGTCGAACAGCACCCCTACTACAAAAGTTTTTACAAACCCGGCGGAAAACATCCATTTTACAATTGGGTTGTTTTTGAAGTGATCGGAGTCTTCATCGGCGGATTGGTCGCAGCGTTGACAGCACGCAGATTTCGACCCGGTGTCGGGCGAGGGCCTACTGCCGGGGTGGGATTGAGATTGTCTCTGGCATTCGTTGGCGGAATAGTCGGCGGAATTGGAACACGGTTCGCCCTTGGGTGCACGAGTGGACAGGCACTCAGCGGTGGGGCAACAATGGCCGCAGGTAGCTGGGTCTTCATGATGGCCGTGTTTGCCACTGCATTCGTAACAGCATATTTCGTCAGGAGGGAATGGTCATGACAGGACCATTGTATATCGAAGGCGCATTCAGCCAGCAAACCGGTTATCTCATTGCAATAGGGATCGGCTTCCTTTTCGGGTTTGTTCTCGAGCGAGCGGGATTCGGAGATGCACGGAATCTCACAAACATTTTCTATTTCAGAGACATGAGAGTTCTGAAAGTCATGTTCTCGGCCCTGTGCACCGCTATGGTCGGCCTGATAGTGCTGAGTTGGCTGGGCTTGTTTAATTACTCCACGCTGGTCGACCTGACCTTGTTGAAGACGTATTTGTGGCCACAGCTTGTGGGCGGCATTCTCTTCGGACTCGGGTTCGCAATCGGTGGGTACTGTCCGGGAACTGCGGCTGTTGGTGTAGTGTCGGGTAAACTCGATGCGATCGTTTTTATAGTGGGGATGATAGCCGGTATCTGGGTTTTTGCAGCGGGGTTTCCTCTGTGGGGAAGTTTCTACAATAGTTCGGATCTGGGCAGACTCACTTTATGGCAAGTTTTCAGTATCCCGAAAGAGGTCATGGCTGTGCTCATTCTGGTCATGGCATTGGGAGCATTTTGGCTTACCAGGTATGGAGAACGCTGGGCTCCGTATGACAAATAACCTGGAATTGTAAAATACAGTGTTATTCGTGTAGAATGTACAAAGTATGTCTAAGGAGGTTTTTGCATGAGCAAAATGATGCGACTGGTGGTAGTGTGTTTCGCACTGATTTGTTTTGGTACTGCTACCCTGGCGATTGGGGCGGAATTCTACGTCGTCAAAGATGCTTCCGGAAAGACGGCTGTTGTGGATGCGAAGCCTGCTGACGTCAAATCCGTAGTGAAAGGTCCGTTCAAGACCAAGGACGAAGCGGAAAAAGCTATGAAATCCGCAGGCAAACCGAAACTGCCCGAAGAAGGCTGCTAGCATTCGGATTCATACAGTTTCGCATTCAGCAAGATTTTGGGGGGACTTTTTGATTGGGAAAAATTCCCCCCGATTTCATTCTATGGTGTGAAAGCATACAATGTCTTCATTTGTCCGAGAATGTGCCCTCGAATGGGAGCACTTTCCTTGGTTCTGAGATTGGTCTTTCCGAGCATGAGATCTCACAGGTATTGAATTATAGCAGTTGTCCAAAACTCTGTCCGAATCAAAATCCCCCCTTCCCCCCTTTACGAAAGGGGGGTATAGATGCCGTCTTTGCCCCCCCTTTTCTAAAGGGGGGCTGGGGGGATTTTCAAGGGACCAGCCGTACCAAATTGAGATCGTTGTTTTTGACAATCTCTATAAACCAAATTCACCGGTATGGAAGCCGAGCGTTTTCTCACGCACTGGTGAATTTGTGGTGCACGTATTCATATGATGGTATCACACGAGAAAAGATCGTTTCTGACAACCATGGTCAAATGGATTCTCGGAGCGGTTGGAATCAGTATCGCCGGGGGGATTGGACTGTTCGCCTCGTTTAATTCCGGCGAAAAGAAGACACGGGAGTTTTCGGAAGAAATGCTTCGAAAGCTTGTGCCCGATGCTCCGCTCCATGTACCGGAAGCTTCGGCCTGGATATACCGAAAATCGTCCGACAGCTCGCTGGTTGCTTTGGAAGATCGGTGCACGCATTTGGGTTGCCGCCAAAAATGGAATCCGGAACGAAACCTGTTCGAGTGTCCTTGCCACGGCAGCGAATTCGACTTGTCAGGAGATGTCAAACGGGGCCCAGCATCTCGTGCTCTGCCGAAATTTCATCTTATCGTCGAAAATGGAACGGTGCGCTTGACCGGTTTCCCCCAAAAACCGTCGTGACCGGAATCCGGTGACCATGTCAGCCAAAGGGTCTTTTTCTTCGCTTCTCCTGCACGTTCATCCTCACTCTGTTCCGGAAGAATCCAGCGGACTGCGGTTCACCTGGTGCCTCGGCGGGCTCGCACTGTGGTTCTTCCTTGTTGAGACAATCACCGGCCTTTTGCTCCTCTTGCGGTATGTTCCGACACTGTCTGCCGCGTACCTGTCCATACAGGACATTGCCCACATTGCACCCTATGGGTTCTTTATTCGCAATATTCATTATTGGGCGGGCCAGGCTATGGTTGTGGTTGTCGTGCTCCACATGATTCGCGTCTTTGTGACGCACTCTTTCAGATCGCCACGCGAATTCAACTGGATAATCGGCATGCTTCTGCTGGTTTTTACCGTGCTTGTGGATTTTACCGGTTATATACTCGTGTGGGACGACAGAAGTTTCTGGGCTTGGACCATTGCACGGAATCTTGCAGAGACAATCCCTATAGCAGGATCGATTTTTGCCGGACTCTTTTTCGGTCCGTCAGACGCTGGGGATTTTAACTTAATCCGCATCTATGTATGGCACGTAGTGCTCTTACCAGGTCTCATGGCCGGACTCATGGCATGGCATTTCTGGAGAGTGCGGAAAGACGGCATATCCCGACCGCTGTGAACATGCCGACGTTCAATCCGTTTTGCATTCAAGATACTTTAGTAGTTGCCAAAATTAGTGACTGATTGAAGATTAGGAATATTGGTGGGTGCCGTGCCTCCGTGCCGGCACATCTTCAATATGATCAATGATATCGATAGAATGGACCGGCAGAGACGCCGGTCCCTACCAATATCCTGTAATTCACACGAGGGATAAACGACAGAATATTTGGCACTGACTATACCGCACTGACTTGCGGAGCAGGTCAGTGGCACCCCCGTACCGAGACCGAAAGCGGTTTCGGGTACCACGGACCTGCCCTGCGGGTCCGTGCTTCCGCCCCAGTAGGAATTATCTTGACTCACGTCCGTATAATCCGTTGGTGAGATCGTCATGTCATCTACGATTTCGAGCGGCTTGCGGACTTTTTGCCTCACACACCTCAGCCGGTCTTCCGTATGTCAGCAAACACGCGGCGTGGAGCATACAGACAGCCTCCTCCAGTTCAATTCTTTCCAGTTTGATATAATGATGGATTTCACCATCCGGGAAGAACGAACGAATCAGCACTCCAGGATCTTTCATCGATCGCATGCTCACAGTGTAAGAGACGGACTCGTCAATGGGTATGCGGCAGGAATACTCTGAAGCAGTCTTGTTAATCTGGATCTCGAGATTTCTATTTCTTGCCCAATCCATTCTTCTCATCATCTCTTCAAAAAGGTCTTTTATCATGTCTGCTCCCGGATATGTGCGGCAATGCTGCAATGATGCCCTGACCCAATGCAACCGATGTGCCAAGAACACCGAGGGAAATTCCAGCTCACATGAAGCCCTTCTTATCGAGAACCGGCAACGGGTTCCCCGGCCATGAGAACCTTCAGAATTGTCGCATAGTGGAGACGTTTTCCTACATCTACGTCGATTCTAATTACATTCGCTTTTCTTTTCATAATCTGGGAGGCTGCGGTATCCTTCGCTCCGGACGACGCAAAGACGTCTCACCACTCCGCTCAGAACGCCCCAGCCTTCGCTATCTTATTGCATATAGCAATTGCCGAAATTGATGTCCGAATGAGGATCGGAGTATTGGTGGGTGCCGTGCCTCCGTGCCGGCACCTCTTCTATTTGATCAATGATATCGCTAAAATGGACCGACAAGAAGAGACTGTCTCAAAATTCTCGAGTACACAAAAATCGTGCCACGATTCATCATCCTTGTAGAGGTAGGTCTCGTGCCTACCCTCCTGCAATGACCGGCACGGAGGCCGGTCACTACCGGGCACCCACGAGGGGCGCCCCTACAATCAGTCTGTGAAGATCATGAGAACTTCGTGCCACGATCTGGGATAAATTTTGATTTTTGAGACACTTTCGGCACGGAACGCCGGTCCCCATTAATATCTTGTATTGAAGCGTGGGATAAAGGTCAGAATTTTGGGCAATCGCTCTAACAGCGAATCGGTATAAAACATGCCGGATTGCTCGGTTCAAAAGCCGACAAGAAAGAAAATAAAACTCTGCTGGCCTTGAACTGTCTAAAATCGTACAGATATTCCTTTAAGGCATGTCAACGGATGTCGCGCATGTCAAGAAGGTTCGGTTTGGAAATGCGGAACATTGTGTTACTTCCACTGATTGTGACTGCACAAATTGATAGAGGCGGTTGATGATACGGTAGATTCGCATTATTGAGGTGTAATTATGGAAATAAAGGATTCCGGTTTTTCGGGCAGCGGTGAAGACCTGACCTTACGTGAAATCGAAGACAAGAGTTCCAGTTTAGAGAATATCAAGCTGATGATTGCCGAAAAATTGCATAGTGCTGCTGAAGAGCTTTCACAGAAAGCCTCATCTTCAGATCTTGAACCCACAGTAAGTAGTTACGAGAGAGAATTGTCTAAGTGGTTGGACAGGTCAGCAGAGTATGTTCAGCATTTTGATTACGAACGAATGAATGCCAAGATTCGAGAGCACGTCGCTGAAAAACCCGGATTAAGTCTTCTACTTGCCGGAGCGGCAGGCTGGATCATCGGAGCTCTTGTGCGACGAAGGTAAGGAGGGAGCTTTTTGCGATGAATCACCAATCAATAAGGGAACATCCTATCAACCGGCGCGAATCCTTTAGCGAATTGGTGGGAGAAATCCTTAATCATTCAACGATACTGGCACGCGATGAAGTAGAGTTGATCAAACAAGAAGCGCGCGAGGAAGTGCAATATCTTAGTAGGGGAGCTATCAAGGTAGCTATCGGGGCCGCCGTGTTACTGGTCGCTCTCATTGCGTTAACTGCTGCACTGATCATCCTTCTCACGTATTATTTGGAACCTGAAGTCGCTGCGCTGCTCACAGGAATCGGACTTGGCTTGATAGGATCGCTTTTGGTCTTGGTCGGTGTTCGTCAACTTAGAACACGAGGGACGGACTCGAAAGAGACATTTTTGCATTAAGGAGAAATGAGATGCTCGAAGAAGCTGATAATATGCAGAGTTCCAGGCGAACGGAAGGCCGACGCAGCGCAGAAGAGATAAGAAGAGATATCGATGAGAAGAAAGAAGTTATCACTGAAGCTGTGAATCGGCTCGGCCAACGGATTCATGAAAAAGTGGATTGGCGAGGACAGGTCAGAAAACACCCCTTTTTGGCTTTAGGAGCTGCGGCAGGGGTAGGTTTTCTGGCCTCGGGAATATTTCGAAGACGAGCCAATCCGCTGGAGCAAGTTGCCGCTGCAATACACGATCTTTCGACCAGAAACAGTGGTCGGAGCATCATCAAGATGACTCTGTTGGGCCTTGCAACAAAAGCAGCAACGGAATGGATAAACACGCGCCTGGAACAACATCGAAGTGACACATCCAGATTAACACATTGACAGGGGTCATCAATTATCTACAACCAACAGACGGTCGATCAATGTTGAGGAGAAGAAGATGAATACTGAAGATCAAGTCTTTGAACAACATACTCTGGAAGAAACAGGCGGCACGGTCATCCCAAAGGATATTCGGAAGGCCGGTGCTGAAACCTACCAGAAAGTGGAACATGCCGCGAGCCAGGCATACGATCAAACATCTAAGGTCCTGAGCGATTCGTATCACCAGGTAAGCGAATACGCTCACAAAAACCCTGAAAGAACCACCTTGATCGCGTTCGGGGTCGGACTGGGTTTGGGCCTGCTGTTGGCCGGTCGAGGAGGCGGCGGATGGCGCTCTAATCGATACTATGCCGCACCTGTGATCGATGCGCTCTATGATGTCGCTATGGCATTTGTCCGTCGTTAATCCCTGACAGCACCGTAATTACTATTACTCTTGAGAAAAGGATTGTATCGTTCGGCCCGGCGGACGCCGGGCCTCGTCACCAGCCAAGAATTCTATTTCAGGAGTTCCCTTGCTATGGTGACCTTTTCTATCTCTTTCGTGCCTTCATAGATCTCCACTATCTTGGCATCCCGATAGAATCTTTCCACATCATACTCAGCCATATAACCGTACCCGCCGTGGAGCTGGAGCGCTTCATCCGTAACCCGGACAGCGGTCTTGCCTGAGAGAAGCTTCGCTATGGAGATAAGTTTGCGATCTATTGTGCCGTTGTCCACGGACCAGGCAGCTTTATGGTAGAGTAATCGTGCGCTCTCGATATCTGCTGCCATTTCCGCGAGCTTGAACTGGAGTCCCTGAAAAGAAGCCAAAGGAGATCCGAACTGCGATCGTTCCTTGACATACGATATGGCTTTGTCCAGAGCACCCTGAGCTACGCCTACTCCCTGAGCGGCAGCAACAATTCGATTTAGGTTGAACAGATGCATGACCTGCCTGAACCCCTGCCCTTCTTTTCCGCCTATGAGGTTTTCAGCCGGAACTTCCACCTCATCGAAGGAGAGCTCTGCCGTATCTGATGCTCGTATTCCCATTTTTCCGGTAAGTTTGCTTGAAGTGAATCCCTTTCTGTCCCGCTCTATCATGACAAAACTGAACTGTTTCGTCGGTTCGGCATCAGGATTGGTGAGACAGAACACGACCAGGAAATCTGCAATGCTGCCGTTTGTTATGAACTGCTTTGTGCCGCTGATCCTGTAGCCATTCTCCGTCCTAGCAGCTCTCGTCTTGACCCCGAAGATATCGCTCCCTGCATTGGGCTCGGTGATGGCGCAGCCCATGATTGCTTTGCCTTCAGCAATTGCGGGCAAATATTTCTGTTTTTGTTCTGCAGTGCCGAACGCTCCCAGGATTTCAGCTCCGAACACTGCAAGGAGAATGTTGCCAACTCCGGGGTCAACTCTCCAAAACTCCTCCATGACCATTGCATGCTCCAGAATGCCGAGACCCAATCCACCATACTCTGGAGAGATGAATATCCCCATGAACCCCAATTCGCCCGCCTTTTGCCATAATTCCCGAGGAAATTTCTCATCCCTATCGCATTCCCGCGCAACCTGGGGAAATTCCTTGGTGGCAAATTTTCGGGCTGCTTCTACTATATTTCTCTGATCGTCGGACAGCGTATATTCCATGACAGGATTCCTTTTGTAGAGGCGTGATAGTGAACGGGCGGAATGCTACTTTCCTCTCCAGGGGCTTGTCAAGGAAAACGGAAGCGTATGGCGCATCCATTCAGTTTATCGTGGAGGAGGTCCTCCTGCCTCCAGAGCCTTTAAGTCACGAATATATGCCAGGACGCCCTGGAGCCGTATCATGCAGTGAAGTTGGATAAATCTGAACTTGTTTGACTCTGCGGCAAGTATGGGCGATCAAAAAGTGTTGAGCTGGAGCCGATATTCAAAATACTTTGTATAATACCGCTTACTATCTGAAAATATAAGAAAAAAAACTTGACAGTGGCTTCGATCACCGGTTAGGTTCCCTTCGTATTGGATTTCTTCATCAAGGGGTGTTAAATAGAAGCCGTCTTAACGAAGAAACGTACGTGCACACGTTCAGACAAATCCTGCTCCACGGACTGATCAAAACATGTTGCGACAATATATCGGTTATGGCTTCGAAGGCTTCCAGGAATCAAAGCGAATACTTCTTTGGATCGTGTGATTGACAGAGATCCGGGAAGGAGTTTTGCACGTGCATTTTGGAAACAAAGATGCTAACGATGAGATTCCGACATTCGGCTATGATCTAGCAAACGCAAATCTTTGATTGTGTAATTCGGATGAATGTGGATCGGTATTATATCGTGTAGAGAGAGAGCTTGGATATTGTTTTTTGTGGAAAAAAAGACTTCGTAATATACACACATACCATCGCCGACAAATGGACAAAAAAACCATGAGCGCTTGGAAGCCGAGTCCCCACTGTCAACCAGTGGCGACCGGTCTCTGTTCCGGACCGAATCGGTCAAAAGGAGCGAATGTGTATAGAGATCACGAAGTGGTTCAGCAGGTTGGAGGTAACTCGTGACAGTGGTCATCACGTCTGCAATGAGAACTCCGGTTGGCGATTTCGGTGGTTCGCTGAAATCGATTTCGCCGGCCGATCTGGCTCAACTGGTTATTGAGAAAGTAGCAAAGACTGTCGAAGACGTCTCATACATCGACAAAGTCATCCTGGGGAACTGCTTTGCCCCTCTGGATGTGAATATAGCACGTATCGCTGCGTACAGAGCGGGCATTTCGGAAAGTGTCCCGGCATTTACGGTAAACAGCACGTGCGGATCGTCTATGCAAGCCGTTATTAATGCAGTTCAGTCCGTTCAGTGTGGTGAAGCTCGGATGGTTCTCGCGGGTGGCGTTGAAAGCATGAGCTGCGCACCCTACATCATGGAATCCGCCCGCTGGGGCCAACGAATCAAACATCTTCAGGCCTATGATCTCCTGTGGCGGGGGATGCAGGAGTATCCCATAGGAGTAGGCATGGGTCTGACAGCGGAAAACCTGGCGGAGAAGTACGGCATTTCCCGTCAGGAGCAGGACGAGTACGCACTCAGAAGCCATCATTGCGCTGCATCCGCTATCGCCCGGGGGGACTTCAATGCCGAGATCGTCCCTGTACCGGTCCCTGTGCCCAGAAAAGAGCCCATCATATTCGATACCGATGAGCACGTCAGAAAAGATATTACCTTGGAACAGCTCAGCAGGCTCCCCGCGGCATTCAAGAAGGACGGCACGGTGACTGCCGGAAACGCTTGCGGCATGAATGACGGAGCAGCGGGTCTCATCGTTACTACTCTTGAAACCGCTGCCGAACTGGGACTCGCCCCTCTCGTAAGTATCAAATCCTATCATGTCGCGGGTGTCGATCCCAATATCATGGGGATCGGTCCTGTTCCGGCAATTCGCGGCGCTCTGAAAAAGGCTGGACTTGGGCTCGATCGGATAGACCGTTTTGAGATCAATGAAGCCTTCGCGGCGCAGTATCTTGCATGCGAGAAAGAATTGGAGCTCGATCGGACCAAGGTGAACGTGAACGGAAGCGGAATTGCCCTCGGCCACCCTGTGGGTGCGACGGGCTGCAGACTTATCGTGACGCTCTTTCATAGCATGCTGGCTCAAAATCTTAATTTTGGAGTAGCTTCACTATGTGCCGGCGGCGGACTGGGATTCGCCATGGTTTTGGAGCGTCTCGAGTAGCTGCAAATGATAAGGAAGCAGATCTCTCAATTCAGTTATCACGTATATCTTCGTGTTACGGCAAATGTCACAATTTTCGTCAGATTGCGAAAAGCGCTTCTCGAAAATTGGTGGGTGCCGGCCTCCGTGCCGGCACATTTTTTCAGAACAAATCGACCCGTTCGGCCCGGCAGCGACTGTGTTTCTTGTCAAGGAAAAACTACCTGGAAAGGCTGTTTTTTCTTGAGCATTGCGTTTAGGATGACGATCATCTTACGCATACAAGCCGTGATGGCAACCTTGAAAGGTTTTCCAGCCTCAATGAGGCGTTGATAGAAAGGCTTGATGACTACATTGGACGTTATGGCCGCGACTGCAGCCATATACAGGGTTGAGCGTACATCCGCCCGTCCACCCGAAATCTCGCGCTTGCCTTTCTTCTTTCCGCTGTCTTTGTTGAGAGGCGCCAGGCCGACGAGGCGACTGATTTCATGACGGCTGACATGTCCCAGTTCGGGCAGTTTTGCCATGAGCACTCTGGCAGTTATGGGGCCCACGCCTTTGAAGGTTCGGAGGAGTTCCTCTGTTTCACGCCACAGAGGCGATTTCCTGATAAGGTCATCGACATCTTTATCGATGTCTTCGATTTCCTTATCTAGGGCTGCTATGACCGTTTGAATGCTGCGCTGCACGCGATTGGAACGGGCTCGATGGAGGCGATTCTTTTCTGATGCACGCAAATCAACAAGCTGCTTTCGACGTGTTACGAGTTCCTTGATTTGCTTTTCGTCCTCCGTTGGCAGCGGCTTCGGTATGGGCCTAACCGTTTGGGCAAAGCGTGCCAGCACATAAGCATCGATGGCGTCTGTCTTGGCGAGTTTTCCGATGCCTTTGGCAAAGTCCCGCACCTGACCAGGGTTGACGACAGCGATCGGCAGGCCGGCGAGACCTAACTGGGCCGCAACGGTTATCTCGTAGCCTCCGGTGGCTTCCATCACGATTACCATGGGGGTCTCTGCGTGGAGGATCTCAATCAGCGAGTCGATGCCTTGAGTGTCATTCTTGACGGTGGTGTGCATGCCTTTTGGCAGCACATGCGCATCCAACTGATCTTTAGAGATATCTATGCCAACAAAAACTTCTTCATGCATGTGTAACATCCCACCCTTGTGGATACGGACTTCTCAACGAGTCCAGGCGACTGTTCGGGCTTTTTACACGAAGGCCTCCGGTGATCCAGCTGCCGGGCAGTCTCAGAGGACCAAGGGACGAACGATCTACCGGTGCCTCTGCCCGACTCCTGCAGAGAGTCTGACAGACGTGCATCCCCCCTCTATCAGGACTCTTATATCTTGGCAACCAAGAGTCCTATTTTTTGAAGTACCTCGTATCATTGATCCAGTATCAGCCCCTCCCCTCAGCTCGGTACCGGTTCCAGAGATTCAGTACTTCATGGACAGAAACATACAAGGGACGCCGGGCCCTACCGTTCCGTATAAATGGTAGGGTGTCCAAATGGTTAGAAATTACGTCAACTGCTATAATCGACCCGGAACGTAAAGCCATGCTCAGTGTGAACAACATTCGGGTAGTTTTCAATAATGTCATTATGGTCCTGAAAGGGATTTCACTGGAAGTTCCCGACAAGAGTGTAGTGGCACTGCTCGGTGCAAACGGCGCCGGAAAAACTACCACTCTCAAGGCCATCAGCGGCATCGTACAATACCAGAACGGTGAAGTCGAAGAAGGCGAAATACGGTACGACCAGAATTCAATCACCAGCCTGGATCCTGACCGGATAGTCCGTATGGGAATTTCCCTTGTTCCCGAGGGCAGACGCGTTTTCGAGGATTTGAGTGTCGCGGAAAACCTCCGCATAGGTGCACATACACAGCAGGACAGGAAACAAGTCTCCCGCGATCTTGAAATGGTCCTCGAATATTTCCCTTTGCTCCGTGAGCGGTTCAAGCAGCGAGCTTTGTTGCTCAGCGGAGGCGAGCAACAGATGCTGGTGATCGGGCGGGCTCTCATGGCACGTCCCAAGCTGCTCATGTTGGATGAGCCTTCGCTCGGCCTGGCTCCTCTTGTCGTGAAAGAAATCTTCAGAATTTTGGCACGAATAAACAGAGAACGTGGGACTTCTCTGCTTCTGGTGGAGCAGAACGCCCTTATCGCCCTCAAGTTTGCTCAATACGGATACATCATGGAGAACGGAAAAATTGTCCTTGACGGCTCTTCTCAGACTCTCATGGAGAATGAAGATATCAAGGAATTTTATCTCGGAGTCACTGAAGACTCGGACAAGAAAAGTTATGCGGATGTAAAACACTATAAACGCCGCAAACGATGGCTGTCCTGAGGTTGCGGAAATGGAATTATTAGACATAAGAGACCTTTCTCTGCACTTCGGAGGAATCACTGCGCTCAACAGACTGGAAATCGCTGTGCGCAAGGGGGAGATACATGCGGTAATCGGCCCTAATGGGGCTGGAAAGACTTCTCTCTTCAACTGTATAAGTGGTGTGTACAAACCGAAGACCGGCAGCATACATCTCGACGGGAATCCCATTACTTTCAAGAAACCGTATGCGATTGCAGCAATGGGGGTTGCTCGTACGTTCCAAAATATCGCTTTATTCACCCATATGACGGTCATAGAAAATCTGCTCTTGGGCCGTCATATACGCATGCGTTCAGGGCCCTTCTCCGGAGCGTTCTTTTTCGGAAAAGCGTTGAAAGAAGAAGTGGAAAACAGACTTCGCGTGGAACGAATCATAGATTTTCTGGAGATCGAGAAAGTCCGAAAGAAAGTTGTTTCCACCTTACCATACGGTATTCGGAAACGAGTGGAGATTGGCCGAGCACTCGCTATGAATCCCAAGCTCCTGCTGCTCGATGAGCCTGTTGCGGGCATGAACGTGGAAGAAACCGAAGATATTGCCCGATTCATCTTGGATATCAAAGATGAAATGGGCATCACCATCATGTTGGTTGAGCACGATATGGGTGTTGTTATGGACATAGCAGATCGGGTTACGGTTCTTGAATTCGGTTCCAAGATCAGCGAAGGCACCCCCTCGGAAGTGCGCTCCGACCGGAGAGTAATCGAGGCATATCTTGGAAATTAGCCGTGACCCGAAATGATGAGGAACTCGCATGAGTGATAACACCATTCCCAAACTATTTCTGAAAAATCGAGACATATACCGCGACAGAGTCGCCCTCAGAGAGAAAGATCTTGGAATCTGGCAACGCACTTCCTGGAACGAATACTGGGAACATGTGAAGAATTTCGCGTTGGGGCTCAAGGTACTGGGCCTGAACGCCGGCGATAAGATATCCATTCTCGGTGACAACTGCAGGGAATGGCTTTACGCAGATCTCGCAGCGCAAGGATCTTCGGCGGTTTCAGTAGGTATTTATCCCACCAATGTTGCAGCTCAGGTAAAATATATACTCGAGAATTCGGAATCCTCATTTGTGGTTGCACGAGATCAGGAGCAGGTGGACAAAGTCTTGGAGGTAAAGCACCAGCTCCCCTTGCTCAAGAATATTGTCGTCGTAGACATGAAGGGTCTCAGGCGCTACTCCGATCCCATGATCGTCAGCTTTTCGGATGTGGAATCCCTGGGAAAAGACTTGGATGCGAAGCATCCGGGTTTGTTCGAGGATATGGTCAGAGCCACTCAGCCCGAAGGTGTGGCCATCCTTGTGTATACTTCAGGTACGACAGGTGCACCGAAAGGTGCCATGTTGACGCACAAGAATATGCTCAGCATGATTGCAGGCGTGTCTCAGATACTCAATTTCCGGGATACCGATTCGTTCGTGTCTGCTTTGCCGCTGTGCCACATTGCGGAGCGCATGTTTTCCCTGATTTTCCCCATGTGGGCGGGATGCACGGTGAATTTCGCGGAAAGCGTGGAAACTCTCCAGCAAGATCTCGCAGAAATATCGCCGACCGCTTTCCTCAGCGTCCCGAGAATCTGGGAGAAGATGCATTCAAGTGTTGTGATTCGCATGAAAGAATCCGTGTTTTTCAAACAATGGGTGTACAAATGGATGTTTGGCATCGGAGAACGGGTTGCGGATTACAGACTGAGCGGAAAGCCTTTGCCCGCCGCGTGGAAGCTTCTCAACGGCATTGCGTATTGGATGCTGTTCAGGCCTCTCAAGAATCATCTCGGTCTCCTGGAAGCCCGAATTTGCGTGAGCGGAGCTGCTCCCATATCCCCGGAGCTCGTCAGGTTCTACATTGCTATAGGAGTTCCCATACGTGAAGCCTACGGCATGACGGAGTGTACCGGTATTTCATGTCTGCCACGCACGAACGAACCGAAAATCGGATGGGTAGGACCTCCGATTCCCGGAATAGAGATGAAACTCGCGGACGATGGTGAAATCATGCAGAGAGGCGATTCCGTGTTTGTAGGATATTACGGAAAACCCGAGGCGACCAGCGAAATTATGGATGATGGTTGGCTGAGAACCGGAGACGTGGGCGAGTTCGACGAGCAGGGAAATCTCCGCATCACGGACCGCAAGAAAGACGTCATCATAACGGCCGCAGGAAAGAATATCTCACCTTCCGAAATAGAAAACAGTCTCAAATTCAGTCCGTACATAAAAGAAGCGGTGGTTATCGGAGACCGGCGAAAATATCTCAGTTGCCTCATTCAACTTGAATATGAAAATGTTGCACATTGGGCGCAGGAGAATCGTATTGCATACACGAACTACAAGAGTCTTGCGAATCATCCTGAAGTGCAGAAGCTGATCCAGGGAGAGGTCGCAACCAGTAACAAGAACTTCGCCCGTGTGGAGACTATCAAGAAGTTCACCATCCTGGACAAGGAATTGGATCAGGACGACGAAGAGCTCACTGCTACCATGAAAGTAAAAAGAAGCGTAGTGGAGCGGAAGTACAAAGACTTGATCGATAAAATGTATTAATGACAATGCAGATATCATATGCGGTACGGAATCCGATCCCGAGCATATGCAGAGTTCAAATGAACCTCGCTTTTCACTGAAAGGAATGACGGCTTGTCTGACGGATTGTTCTTTTTTCTGCAGTTGGTGGCGTCAGGGATTGCAGTGGGCAGTCTCTATGCACTGGCGGCACTTGGCTTTGTGTTGATATACAAGGCCACGGATATTCTGAACTTTGCTCATGGAGAGGCCATGCTGATCGGCGCTCTCGTGTGTTATACGTTGATTATGCTTGGAGTCCCTTTCCTGTGGGCAGTCATTATTACAGGCGGCCTTGCCCTCTTATTCGGGATGCTGACAGAACGGCTCGTCTTGCGTCCACTGGTGGGAGAAGGACAGTTCTCGACAGTGATGATCACCATTGGGCTTTCCATTTTCCTCAGGAGCCTGGCGGGAATCGTCTTCGGCCATGATAATAAAGTCTTCCCATCTCCTTTTTCTAAAGCTCCCATCAGTTTTGAAGGCATTGTGCTTTCCGAGACGCATCTATGGGCAATCGGAGTCTCCGCCCTTATGGTGATCCTTTTCTTTCTCTTTTTCCGGTATTCCCGCCTGGGTCTTTCAATGCGGGGTGTAGCGAACGATCTGGATACTGCTATGCTCATGGGAATTAGCGTTAAACGTGTTTTTGCCATGACATGGGGACTGTCTTTTGTCATTGCCGCTCTTGCCGGGATATTTCTGGCGAACGTCATGGTTCTGAATATCGGTCTCGCTCTGGTCGCCATCAAAGCATTCCCTGCTGTGATTCTGGGCGGCATGGAGAGTATTCCGGGAGCAATTATCGGCGGCATAGTCATTGGTATTCTGGAAACCCTTGTAGGTGGATACCTGGATCAAACATTCCCGGGCGTTCGGGATTTGACTGCATTCGTAGTCCTTTTCATTGTTCTTATGGTCAGGCCGTACGGGCTGTTCGGCAAAGAAGAGATTGAACGTGTCTGACAAGACAGCTCGAAAGAAGGCTTATGAGAAGCAAGACCTTTAGAGAATCCTACAGAGAAGACATTCAGATATTCAATACGGTCTGGACCAAGTCCTGGCTCACGCTATTCCTGGCGGCACTTTTGACCCTTCCGTGGTGGGGAGGACCTTATTTTGTTTATATGGCCAATATTTCAGGGATAGCCATCATTGCTGCCCTCGGTTTAAATATACTCACCGGATTTACCGGCCAGATTTCCCTCGGTCATGCCGCGTTTGTAGCATTGGGAGCGTACTCTGCGGCCATTCTTTCAACGAGATTTGGTCTACCTTTTTGGATCACGCTGCCAGGCGGCGGAATAGTGGCTGCCGCATTCGGGATTCTTCTCGGGTTTCCGTGCCTGCGTCTCAAAGGTTTGTACCTCGCTATGGCTACCATGTCTTTCGGGATAGTTGTAGAATATGCAGTCACTCACTGGGAATCGCTCACAATGGGTGTCCGCGGGATAAAGGTACCGAGCCCGTCGCTCTTCGGGTATTCGCTTTCCAACGAATACAGCATGTTTTACCTGATTTTGGTAGTTGTCATACTCCTTACAGCGGCGGCAAAGAATCTCATGCGGACGAGAGTCGGACGTGCATTCGTGGCAATCCGCGATCAGGACATTGCAGCAAGCGTGATCGGGGTTAATCTCACGCACTATAAAGTGATGTCGTTTGCCATAAGTGCGTTCTACGCCGGAGTTGCCGGTGGTCTTTATGCCTATTCCATCACCTATCTGCATCCCGAGAATTTTACGCTCCTGCTATCCATTGAATATATTGCGATGATCATTGTCGGTGGACTCGGGTCGATTCTGGGTACAATATTCGGCGCGGTTTTCCTGACTGTCATGCCGGACGTAATCAAAGCATGTCTCACGTTTCTCGGCCAATACATGGCTTTCTTTCACGGAAGCTACAATGAGGAATGGAATATAGCGGCATTCGGGCTGCTCATCATGCTGTTTCTCATTGCCGAGCCTACAGGGTTGAACGGAATTTGGGTTCGAATCAGAACGAGTTTCAAAAATTGGCCTTTCACCTATTAATCACCAGTTCAGAATCAAAGACGAAGAAGGAGAAGGAAGAATGCTGAACCGAAAATCGTTGGGGATTCTCTGCACTGTGCTGGCAATGGTGGCTCTGTTGTCCACCTGCTGCTTCGCCGAAACCAGAGGTGTTACTAAAGACAGTGTCAAAATGGGCATGATCATGGTGAAAACGGGTCCGGTCGCCGCTTTGGGTCTTCCTTACGGCTGGGGCACAGAAGATGTCTTTCGTCAAGCGAGCGAAAAAGGCGGTATAAACGGGCGCAAGATAGAACTCTTTTGGGAGGACGATCAGTTCAAAACTCCCAACGCAATCGCGCAATTCAAGAAACTCCTCTTCACCGATAACGTGCTCACAATTGTGACATGCGGAGGAACTCCACAGACAATCGCATTGATGGACCTTATTCAGGAATACAAAGTCCCCAACATTCCCAACGCTCTTACAGAGGAAATGTACAATCCCTACAGACCGTACATGTTCATTTTCGGGGCAGCGTACGAAGCCCAGATCGACATTATGTTCGATTACATCATGGAAGATCTTAAAGCAAAGAATCCCAAGATTGCGGTAGTGTACGCGGAAACCGAGTTCGGCAAAAAAGGATTGGAAGCGGCAAGAAAACGAGCACAGCAGTATGGACTCAAACTGGAAGCAGAACAGGTTCTGAATATCGGCACAGTCGATGCCAGTTCCCAGGTACTTGCCCTCAAAAAGGCCGGGGTAGATTACGTGGTCACGTGTAACCTTGTCCCGCCCATTATCACCTTCCTGAGGGATGCAGAGAAATTCGATTACAAACCCACCGTGTTCGGTATCAACTGGTCCTGCGACGATATGGTGATCAATGCATGTAAAACAGCGGCCAACAACTACTATGGCGTGAGTTTCGTCGGTGGCTGGGAAGACAATTCTCCGGGAATGGCCAAAGTCCGTGAGCTTGCCAAGAAATACAACCGGGATCCCAAGAAGATGCTCACTTCGCTGTACACCTCCGGTGCGGCTGTCGGGCTGCTCTTCGAAGAGGGTCTGAAACGTGCCGGCACGGATTTGACCCCGGAATCGCTGAAGTCTGCACTGGAGACCTTGAACAACTATGATCTGGCGGGAATCATGCCGCCGGTTACGTACACATCCACGAGCCACGCCCCTCAGAACAAGTGTAAGATCTACAAAGCAGACGTGCCCGCAGGAACGATGAAACCCGTGACCGATTGGCGGGAACCCAAAGTAATGAAATAAGGATTTGTGAGTATAGACGCTAACTTATCGTGTTTTTGGTCGTTTGTTCCGGAGGAACAACTGACAATAGGCCGGCGATTCATCGCCGGTTACGGAAAAACCTAATAATTTTCGAGTCCCGGAGGGACGGCTGATATACAAATTCCCGGCAATGAATTACCGGGCTATTCTCTTTAGTCCCTGCGAGACAGAGAATTACAACAAAGTTAGCGCATATAAGGATTGTGGATTTTCTTAGTTTCCGGCTATTACTCCCATTTGGCACCAATAAACGGATAAAACCGAGTGGCCCGGCAGAGACGCCGGGCCCTACTGCAAGCCGGTAGTGGGTGGCCTCCGTGCCGCCCTCTTTGGTTTCTGAAGCGAAACAAGGAGTTTCTTCCAGGTTTTCCTTCTTGATGCGAACTTGTATCAGAGATTGTATTGCGAGAATGTCATAGTAACCACGCCGTTTTGCGCCGCAACACCCGCATAGAACACATCCCAATTATTCTCGTTCAGAATTATGGCTCTGTGGCCCCAGTTGCTACCAGCATCGTCATAAACCCAAGAGTACACCACATCATATGCGATGTCTTTCAACTGTAGATCGGAATAACTGTTCCAGTTGTAATCGCCGATAGTATTGTAGTAAACGGCATAGAGATTGTCTCCCACATCGCCGCCTGAACCCCAGCCTGTCCAGCCGACTTGAGCGTAGCGCTCGGTAAGGGTTTGCCACCCGGCAGGGAAGGCCGTGCTTTCATGCGCGAACACGTGGGTATTGCAGATATTGTCAGTGTTGATTTCTCCGACCCAATCGATATTGGCATTGGAGACAAAGGCAGGTAAGCCGTTTGCAACTCTGATGTCGTTCACGTAGTGCAGAATCCAGTATTCGATGATCTGATCTGCCTGAGTTCCGGTGTCCCCTCGATTCCATGCGATCCATGAGCTGCCGGACTGCTTAAGCCAGGTGTCGCTGGCAATGTCATGCCAGAAAGAGTGGTTGCTGTCCGTGTAGTACCAGGTTCCTATGCTGTCGTTATAAATCCACTGAGTATCGTAGTACCACTGCCAACAGGGTTCCCATGTGCGATTTTCGACGTCGTCGTACCAGAACCATGCGCCTGTAGAGAGTTCCTGCGCATACCATTGATGCGGTCCATGGTACCAGGAATCCCAGTTGTTCGGCCATCGCTGATACCACCATCCATCACCGTAGTAGTGCCATTGTCCGTCGAACCAGTTTATCGCTTCCAGAGGCTCGACCGCATTGCTTGACACGTCATCGTGTGCTTGTTCCTGAGCTGAGGCAACCTGGGAAGCTTCAACAGGAATGGAAGCATCCAGCACCACGCGATCTTCGAGAGTTTCGAGTATGATTTCACGGCTTCGTAGTGCTTGCAGCCGAGAGGCATCCAAGCTTTTCATGCGTGTCCCTCCTCAGTAAGGCAAGAGCAACTTCTCGGGTGAAATACTGCTCTCGAAATAAAAACGGTTTCATTGTGTTTGATGGGATTCTTAAAGACATTCTCGGATGTCATGCTTCAAAAGTCAAGCAACAAGAGCCCGGCCGCTCTCATACATTTCGCGGTTATGCGCATGTAGCAAGTGTATAAAACAGTGTCCTCTTGCGAAAAGCACTTCTCGGCAATTGGTAGGTGCCGTGCCTCCGTGCCGGCACATTTTTCAAATACAAATCGGGCCGGCAGCGACTGTGTTTCTTGTCAAGGAAAAACTACCTGGAAAGGCTGTTTTTTCTTGAGCATTGCGTTTAGGATGACGATCATCTTACGCATACAAGCCGTGATGGCAACCTTGAAAGGTTTTCCAGCCTCAATGAGGCGTTGATAGAAAGGCTTGATGACTACATTGGACGTTATGGCCGCGACTGCAGCCATATACAGGGTTGAGCGTACATCCGCCCGTCCACCCGAAATCTCGCGCTTGCCTTTCTTCTTTCCGCTGTCTTTGTTGAGAGGCGCCAGGCCGACGAGGCGACTGATTTCATGACGGCTGACATGTCCCAGTTCGGGCAGTTTTGCCATGAGCACTCTGGCAGTTATGGGGCCCACGCCTTTGAAGGTTCGGAGGAGTTCCTCTGTTTCACGCCACAGAGGCGATTTCCTGATAAGGTCATCGACATCTTTATCGATGTCTTCGATTTCCTTATCTAGGGCTGCTATGACCGTTTGAATGCTGCGCTGCACGCGATTGGAACGGGCTCGATGGAGGCGATTCTTTTCTGATGCACGCAAATCAACAAGCTGCTTCAACGGGTTACGAGTTCCTTGATTTGCTTTTCGTCCTCCGTTGGCAGCGGCTTCGGTATGGGCCTAACCGTTTGGGCAAAGCGTGCCAGCACATAAGCATCGATGGCGTCTGTCTTGGCGAGTTTTCCGATGCCTTTGGCAAAGTCCCGCACCTGACCAGGGTTGACGACAGCGATCGGCAGGCCGGCGAGACCTAACTGGGCCGCAACGGTTATCTCGTAGCCTCCGGTGGCTTCCATCACGATTACCATGGGGGTCTCTGCGTGGAGGATCTCAATCAGCGAGTCGATGCCTTGAGTGTCATTCTTGACGGTGGTGTGCATGCCTTTTGGCAGCACATGCGCATCCAACTGATCTTTAGAGATATCTATGCCAACAAAAACTTCTTCATGCATGTGTAACATCCCACCCTTGTGGATACGGACTTCTCAACGAGTCCAGGCGACTGTTCGGGCTTTTTACACGAAGGCCTCCGGTGATCCAGCTGCCGGGCAGTCTCAGAGGACCAAGGGACGAACGATCTACCGGTGCCTCTGCCCGACTCCTGCAGAGAGTCTGACAGACGTGCATCCCCCCTCTATCAGGACTCTTATATCTTGGCAACCAAGAGTCCTATTTTTTGAAGTACCTCGTATCATTGATCCAGTATCAGCCCCTCCCCTCAGCTCGGTACCGGTTCCAGAGATTCAGTACTTCATGGACAGAAACATACAAGGGACGCCGGCCCCTACCCGTCATTGAACGCACAAGGTGTTCAAAAGATCAGAAACTGTGTCATCCGCCATCAAGTAGCGAAGCACAAAGCATCGTGCCACGACCTGAGATAAATTTGGACTTTTGAGACAGCCTCTCCGTGCCGGTTCATTCTACTGATATCATTAAACATATTAAAGATGTGCCGGCACAGAGGCCGGCACCCACCAATACTTCTACCTTGAATCGGAGATCAATTTTTGGCAATTATTCTATATGCAGAAGAAAAGAACGGCGTCCAGAACGAAAGAGGGAGAATCCTTTTGGAATCTCCCTCTTTAAAACAGAATAGTGCGGAATTATCAGTGCTCGAAGAGTTTAATACTTATTCCATTGGGATCCGTAAGAGATGCGTACTTCACACCATCTCTCAATCCGTCGGTTTCGAGAAAAGTCATTCCCCTGTTTTTTAGTTCCTGGACTGAATGATTCAGATTCTGTACTTTGAAACTCATGCCGGAAACTCCACCGAAGAGCGGTCCCGCTTCGGTGAATTTGTTGTGACAGATTTCCAGTTTGTACGGTGTGCCTTCTTTTTCCATGCAAACTATGTCTAATCCGCGGGAAAGCCCTTCTGTTATTCTGAAACCAAGCATTTTATAGAACTTTATGGTTGTTTCAGGATTTGAAGTGGGAATTCCGATAGTGAGCGGATAGTCGTCAACAGAGGACCTGGTGTAATTCGACGATTCAGCTTCGGTATTGTGAGCGATTAGAAGAGCGAACACCACAAGAAACATTATCGAACAGGTAAAACCAAGAAAGAGCCTTCTAGCGTGGCCAGCCGGCAATCTCATGCTAATAGAACCTCCTACACCAATCACAGCCCCGACCTTCCTCAAAAAGGCCAGGAAAGTATACCCGAAAAATGAAATAAAAGCAATCAGCAATATCGATTATTTAGAAAAATGCTATCTTTTGTAGAGAAGCATACCCCTTATAAAGGTATTTCCACAAAGTCGCAACTGCACATAATCGATTGTCTGCCGTGTGTGCGGATCATGACACAATTTCCGCTTCTAGTCAAGCTTAATTCTTGCGTGCGTTCCTCAACTCTTCGCCTTGACTCGCTCACTATTCCCATGATAATCAACGCCTAATCTGCATCAGTTACCAGCAATGGCCCCTCTGACATTCCGAAAAGCGCTCAAAGGTGATTATCGTGGCAAGAGACTATTATCAGTGTACAATATTCCCGTACCCGATGGGCCGGCTTCGGGGTGCCTGGCACCAAAGCGCAACAGGACGCGATGCAAGGAGCATTCCAGAGCCGAAGGTAATTCTTCCGATTGCCGATGAATTTATCAGGCGCTGGAGAGAAGAATGTTCCGAACGCAACCTATATGTTGAAACCCGGTGTTTCGGCTACCCCGTCAGAGTCTACATTGAGCCTGCATTTAGAGACATTGGCTATCCGCTCAGGGAAGATCGCCGCAATGGAGACAAATCAAATTGGAATAAAGCGAGACGTTACCGATTTTTGCCATGTGTCAGAGAATTATTATTGAACTCAGAAGTTCCTCCAATAGTGAATGACAGAAATAATTCGCTAGTATTATTGGGGAAAGCCAATCACCGCCCTCGTGAGTGCTTCAAAGTAATCATCAAGGAAGGAGAACCGGAGCCGGGACTATATGGTTATTTCTTGGCAACGTTTTTCCCGGTAGACGACTGGGACAAATAAACTTGAGGAAGAGGATTGCGTGACAAAAGAAAACCCATGTGCTTGTGTGCGGCGCCTATGTCCGCGCTACATGGGTTCTTGCGATCTCTTACCTACTGAATTCTTGCGAATAAGAGAGGCATTCGATCAAACCCAGAATAAACCATTTTGTTGGTATGTCAATAGTAAATGGATAAAACAGCTCACTCAAGGATTATCTGTTCAAGTTAGAAAAAGTGATGAGCCGTGAAGCAATTTCGGTCAGGCTCGAACGGAACTCTCCAGTTGTTGATTGCTTGGTCGTCGGAAAAAAGTTCTCCTGAAAACATCAAAATCGGTTAATCTAGTGCATGACCCTATCGTAATTGGCAAACACCGAGATCTGTTTTCCTGAAACTTTTCGGAAAGAATCTCTATGGAGCGTCTCATGCATGAGATTTCGGGGCTGGAAGAGTTGAATCGCAGTGTCCTGGAGAACGGCCTCTGCGCAGCATGCGGCGCATGCGTCGGCCGATGCCCTTACCTTACCAAATTTAAAGGAAAAACCGTTAAGTTGGATACATGCACTGTGGAAAAAGGAAGATGTCATGCTTACTGTCCCATGACATTCTTCGATCCCCAGGCAGCCGGTCCGGCTCTCTTCGGTACAGCATACGATAATTCCGGGATTGGAAATGTGATCCAGTCGACTGCCGCGCGGTCCTGTGCACCGGAAGTCCGCTCCATCGCTCAGGGCGGAGGTGTGGTGACTTCGCTCGTAAGTGCAGCCCTGGAGGAAGGAATCATCCAGGCCGCGGTACTGACATCATCTGCTGATGACGGCTTTCCGTGTGGGATAGTGGCAACTGACCGACATGCCGTAATGAACTGCTCGGGATCCAAATTCGTTGGTGCTCATACGTTGGAAGCGCTACGGGATGCGCTCGATCGGGGATTTGACCGAATTGGGATTGTCGGGCTGCCCTGTCAGGTGCGAGCCATCCGAAAAATGGCCCTGCTCGATCTCAAGAACGAACATTTGCAGGAGCGTTTGAGCCTGGTTGTAGGACTTTTCTGTAATTGGGCACTCTCCGTGAGAGAGCTTCTGCCGTTTCTGCACGCGGAACTGAAAGGTCACGCGGTCAAGAAATTCGATATTCCCCCTCCCCCTGCCAATCTCTTGATAGCCTATACTGCAGAAAATCAGACCATAGAGATACCGCTGGACAATGTACGTCAATTTATCCAGAAAGCCTGCACCGTATGCGGTGACATGACATCCGAATTTGCCGACGTTTCGGTTGGCATGTACGAAGGCAGACCGGGTTGGAATACGGTGCTCGTCCGCACAACAACGGGAAGCAATCTTATCAAACTGGCTGAAGAAAAGAGGAAGATCGAATTGGAGCCATTTCCTGACGAGAATCTCCATCATCTCAAAAGTGCTGCCTTAAAGAAGAAACTACGAGAGACCGATCCGCAAGGTCGGTCGGAGCGGAGTTGAATCCATGCCGCTTCTCAATCTGAACGAACCAGGCAAAGAAGTTCTTTTCATGGGAAATGAGGCCATCGCGAGGGGAGCCCTGGAAGCAGGGGTTCAGGTGGCTACTGCGTATCCAGGAAATCCAAGCTCCGAGATTATCGCTTCCCTCGCCGGTGTTGCCCCTGAACAGGGAATGTACGTCGAATGGTCGGTGAACGAAAAAGTGGCACTGGAAATAGCCGCGGCTGCAGCCTGTTCCAACATGAATGCGCTTGTGGCCATGAAACAGAACGGTCTTAACGTTGCCTCGGATTTCCTGCTGAACCTGAACTTGACCGGCATCCGAGGCGCTCTCGTCATGGTGGTTGCAGACGATCCTTCTGGGATTTCCAGTACGAACGAGGAAGATTCGCGGATTTACGCAAAGCTTGCGGACATACCACTCCTGGAGCCTTCGACGTTTCAAGAAGCGAAAGAAATGACGCTCCAGGCCTTCGATCTTTCTCGACGTATCGGAAATGTGGTGATGATCCGCAGTGTCACCAGGATATCCCACGCTCGGGGTAATGTGGTGCTCGGGCCTTTGCCGGCGGTTTTACCTTCGCCCCATTTCGACACGTCCAAACCGTTCTGTCCCATGCCCAGTTCCGCTTCTCATCCGGTTCTTCATCGCCGGTTTTCCCAGGCCGAGGTGATACTGCAGGACAGCGCTTTCAACTTCTACGAAGGTCCGGATAACCCGGAACTCATCGTAATTACGTGCGGCGCAGGCTGGTTTTTCGCCAAGGAGGCGGTTGAGCTGCTCGGGCTGGAAGCAACAACCGGAATCCTGAAGATCGGAACAACATGGCCTCTTCCCAAGGAACTCCTCTTTAAAACGCTAAAACGTACCGAGAAGGTGCTGTTCCTTGAAGAAGTCGATCCGGTTTTGGAGAATAATGTCGCATCACTGTATGCCTTCCATAACAGACAACTCCCGGCAATCGAATTCATGGGAAAGAATTCCGGACACATTCCTTCAACTGGAGAGCTGTCACCCGAACTGGTGTTGAGAGTACTCTCAAAAATAAGCGGTGCTCCGCTTCCCCACCATGATGAGGAATATGCAGTCAGAGCCCAAGAAGCCCTTGCAGACTATGCTCCTTCCAGGTCTCTTGCTTTCTGCGCAGGATGCCCACACCGCAGTTCTCTCTGGGCGATCAAGAAGGCCTTGATTTTGGATGGCAGAGACGCTGTTCTTTTCGGTGACATCGGATGTTATTCCCTCGGGATATTCTCCACGGGCTTCTTTCAGTTGAAGACGCTTCATGCTATGGGTTCCGGAACCGGTATGGCATGCGGGTTCGGCAAGTTTGCAGAGCTGGGAGTCACTCAACCCAGTCTGGCAGTATGCGGAGATTCCACGTTCTTTCATGCCGTCGTACCCGGTCTGATAAATGCCGTCCATTCAGGCTCACACTTTCTTCTGATTGTTCTGGACAACAGCGCCACCGCAATGACCGGTTTTCAGCCTCATCCGGGCAGCCCTGTGAGCGCCATGGGAACGCCTGCAGTTTCTATCCCGATTGAAGATGTGTGCAGATCGATAGGCATGGACACAACAATCCGAGACCCGTTCGATCTGGAGGAGACATCCCGAACAATTTTTGATCTGATCCAGGAGCAGTCGGGCCCGAAAGCACTAGTGCTCAGGCATGAGTGTGCTCTGGTGAGTGCCAGAAAAGGCAAGCCCCGGTACAAACTGAGGGTCGATCCTGAAAAATGCATCGGAGAGAACTGCGGCTGCGACCGTCTGTGCACGAGAGTTTTCAAGTGTCCCGGGTTGATTTGGGACAAAGCTTCGGCCAAATCCAAGATTGACGAAGCCATATGCGCCGGTTGCGGGGTTTGCGCGGATATCTGTCCTGCACGGGCTATCATCAGAGAAGAGGCATGATCATGCTCAAGGACCCGTACAACATCATCATTGCCGGAGTCGGCGGTCAAGGAAACGTCCTGGGCTCACAACTCATCGGAGCCATTCTCGTCGAACAAAAATACAAGGTAACCATAGGCGAAACATACGGAGCCTCCCAGCGTGGCGGCTCGGTAATGAGCCATGTGCGCATTTCCCGTGTTCGCCAGTACGGGCCGTTAATTCCCCCCGGAGCTGCAGACCTCATTATCGCGCTGGAGCCCAGCGAAGCCGCTCGGGTGCTGGCACATTACGGAAATCGCGATACTGTGGCTGTGGTGAACACGCGTCCGGTATACTCCATCGACGTGACAAGCGGCTCGGTAGCTTATCCGAATGTCGGGGAATTATTGCAGAAAATCAAAGGACTCGCGGGCAGAACATTCTTCCTGGACGCGACGGAGAAAGCGCTGGAAATGGGCAACCCCATACTGGCCAATATTGTCATGCTTGGAGCAGTATCCTACGGAGGAATGCTTCCCATTACGGAAAGCAATCTCGGGAAAGCAATCAGCGAAGTTCTCTCTGAAAATAAAGTGGGGATAAACCTTCAGGCTTTTGCAGCGGGAAAAGATTTAGCTGCAACGACTCCACACATTTAGCCGAAAAGTACAAGTACACAAAGACCGTCGGCTATTTGGTGGCGCCATAAAGCTCCGCTTGAGACGCGCTTGATGGATATTAGTAACTCCAGAAACCAAAGTAGACTTGCAGGCGCATACACCGATGCAGTAAGAGAAGTGACTTGACAGGCTGGAGCGGGATTTCAAAGCCTTTTTAGCTTCTCCTCGGCTGAAGACTTATCCTCATTGGTTTCAGGTTTCTGGGGGTCTTTATTTTGATCACCGGCATCGCCGCGATAAAGGACTTTGACTATGTCCAAAATGAGCTTGTGATCCGCTGGAAGCGGATCTAGACCTTTTAAATATGGTTCAACTATCCCGAGACCGTCCGAGAGTTCAGCTCTAGCTCTCTTTATTGATTCTGAGATTTTCCCTATTTGCTTCAAACCATTATCGACCTCTTTTTTCCATTTTCTTACAAATCTATTATCATCGGTAGCTGATTCCGAGAATTGACTAAAGGGCTGGTAGTCAGCTGGATAGTTCTCTGGCAATGTAATCCATATGATCGGATAAGGTTTGTTATTCCAGACTCCTTTCAACTTCTCCCAACCCACAATAACACCCCGCACCTGCTGTAGGTCTTTATCAGTCTTACCCAACATATGGGCAAGTTCCAAAGAAATGACCATTATGCCTGGATACGTATGCTTACCAACGCGAAATCCGGTATCTATTTCGGGTCCTAAGTAGTCTGTCTTTGGCCAATTGTGCGGTTTGAATTTTGGACAATCAGTAGGGGCATTACATGACTCAGTTTCAGTACACTGATGTTGAAATTGTTTGTTGGCACTATCGAGTACCGCGACATACAATTCAGGGCCGTGAAACTGGATTTTGCGGTTTCGTATGGGAAATCCAGCAACCCAAGCGCTCGCTTTGAACCTGATCAGCCCTTTTTCTATTTCTTGTTTGTCACATCTGTATAAAGCCCAAAGAAAACATACAACGAGCTTGTGTAACTGCTCGTATCCAGAAATTTCGAAAACATAGATGAACTCATCACCGACAGCCTTCCAGAGAAAATTATCTAAACCCTCCGAGCTGACGAGATCCTTTATCTCTTCTCTTTTTTCAATCGCTTTTTGAAATGTACCGTGAAAACCTTTCAGGCGGTCTTTGATGATTTCAGCCCAATCATAATTTTCAATTGCCCAGTCATAAAGAATGGCCCGTATGCAATCATCGCTATCATCTAAACGGAATTTTTGCAGCTCAATGTGTGGCTGATCATCCGATTTCCGGTCCGATAATTTTTGAAAAATTTTCTTGCGGTCTATATATGTATTAACCAGTTTTGTGTGATTACGGTCGTTTTTCAAAGCGGTGGAACCTGAAATATCCACGCTCAAGAATAATCTGACTTTGCTTTCAGTTCGGTTTTCAGCATCATACATTATGTATGTAACCGTTTCTCACATCTGCCGCTGCCACTGAGACTTCGAAATGACCTGCAACAGCAGACAGATTACCGTTGAATACTTGGACAGCCTGTTTGAACTCTTCTTTCGGCATTAACAAGGCAGCGGCAAATCTATTTGCTTCCCATTCGAAAACATCAGAGCCGTAGCGATTGAAGACTACTGTTTCTTCCCCCTCATCTTTATAGTGTAGAAAATAATGGCCCAACTCGTGAGCTATCGTAAAATTGTCTCTCAAAATGGAAGTGTACGGGGATAGAAATATTGTAAATGTTCGATCTGAATTTACGACGAGAGATCCGCTTCCATTTTCAGCTTCTTCAAAAGGATTCAGGTTACGAATTCTTCCACCAAGTCTCCTCACTATCCACTCGAGCATTTCCCTGGCACCAGGATGGTTTTTTTCGAATTCAGGGTTTTCTCCGGCCATTTTCTTCTTCACGATATCTCGAAGTCTTGCGGTTAGCTCCTCGATATCTCCATAAGTGCCGCCGTAAAATACTCGTTTACCCATGAGATCACCCTTTTCCCTGGATGAAGAGGACTATGAAGCCGTTTAATAAGTTTATCATCAAGTTTCTTTCTTCTGCAAGGGTTAATCGGATCAGTTATAAAGGATGATATTGGCAAGGTTCAGCTTTTTCGTTGAAGGAGATCATACGCGCTCCTCTGCACAGAGTCAATGAATTTTCAAAATGATGAAGACCTATGAGCCTAAGCTGAAAAACGCTTCCGGAAGCAGAACATTTGTCGCAACAGTAGAACCAAATCAATGGAATGATTTGGCTCTACGCGAGCGCCAGTCCCTACGCTGAGTCAGCGGGCTGGCTGCCTCTATGCGGCCCTAATACAATCAATAAGTGAGATTGTATATAGTGGAATTGGGGGCTTACCACAATCCGGACAGATCTTTCTTCCTGTGGAGCGTACTGTATGCTTTGTACCCGGCAAGGACCTTCTTCACATACATCCTCGTCTCAAAATACGGAATGTTGTCGATGAACTCGTCCTGCTTCATTTTTCCCCGTTTTCGCAGCCAGCTTCTCACCTTGTTTTCGTCGGCATTGTAAGACGCGACTGCAGGGACCAGGTTTCCCTTAAATTTCTTGAGATTTTTCGCCAGAATACTGGTCCCATAAGCGATATTGCGGTCAGGATCGAGTACATCCTGGATGGATTTTGCAGGAATCTTTCCGTGAATTCTGGTGAGTCCTATTGCTGCCGGAGTGACTTGCATAAGCCCGAGCGCTCCCGCCGGAGAAACGGAATCCGGGTCATATGCGCTTTCCTGGCGAATTATCGCCCACACGAGATGTGGGTCTACCGAGTGCTTCTCCGCGTATTTCATGGTCTGAGAGAAATGTATCCTGGGAAACGCTATTTCGGTGAATTCCGCAGGAGCATTGTCTGGAGGATTGTATGCAATAGATCCAAAAGCGGTAATCAGGATCTGCCGTGCTTCATGATATTTTTCCGCACCATAAGCGGCTCTGGCAATAAGAAGACTGACGGATTGCAGCGATCTCGTCGCTTTGGGCAACATCTGCACCTGCATCAACGCAAATTCGTACAAACCGCAGTCCATGAGCTTCATTGCAGCCATAATGTATTTGTCCGAAGCAAGAACCGGGGAAATACCAACATCCGGAAAACTCGAGGTGGAGTTCTTCTCGAATGTCGAGCCTTTCGCATGGAGAATGGCCTGAGCCTCATGAGCGTAATAATCGACCGGATTGGCCTTGACGAGATCTTTAAGAAGCGACTCGGCATCGTTCCATTTACCGGCCTGCATCAGGGCTCGGGCTTGCCAGTATTTCGATGCCGACTCAATGCGCTCCCCTGATGACATTTGTCTCGTTTCACGGAAAGTGTCGGCTGCTTCTGCATACTTCCCGTTCCAGTATTTGATCCAGGCTCTTTTCCAATTCACATCCACTTTCGTGGAGATCTCGGGATTGGTATCGAGAAGCTTCTTGAAATACTGATCTGCTTCCGCGTACGCTCCCTTTTCGAAACTGTGGGCACCGAGATTGAAGAGGGCTTTCCGTTTGAGTTTGATATTTCCCTTGTCCACCAGATTTTTGGAATAGGTTTGAAATTCCTTGTCCTTGTCAAGACGCCAGTGCAAAAGGCTCAGCAGATACAGCACCTCCATTCGATCCTCATCCGACATTTTCTTCTTCATGAGTTCGTTCAGAAGAGCGATTGCCTTTTCATTCTGTCGGCCCTTGTATCGACATCGGGCCAACTTCAGGAGCATGGCAGTATCTTCGGGTTTCGTCTTGAGCAGTAGTTGATACACGTCTGCAGCGAGATCGAATCGCCCCTTATTATAAAGACGCGTGGCCCGGGCAAGCTGGTCGGTTTGTGAAAACGTAAGCTTCGCGATTTTTCCCTCAAGCTCCATTTTGTGCAGGCCATCTGCCGCTCTGAGACCTTCAAGCGACGCAGGATGCTGCAAATAGAGCCACTGATAGTGCTTGGCTGCGTTTTTATAATCGCCCAGGTTCCGTTGCAGGTCCGCGAGTTTTAGAGTAAGCGAAATTTTTAGCTTGTCAGACCTGTTGGAGATCGTCTTTTCGATTAAAGGCACCGCTTCAGAACAATTGCGCTTACAGAGAAGCTCCAGAAGCATCTCGCGTACGGCCTGAGCGTACGGTCCGTTTTGCATCTCTTTGGAAGCTTTGCCGAGGGTTGCCTCTGCAGCAGCGGCATCGCCTTTCTTCAGCTCTGCTCTGGCAATGAGGAGGTACGCGGGACCTCCGTACACGGGGTCGGAAAGAATTCTTTCCCACGCTGTTTTCGCGTTCTGTAGATGCCCCTCGTCCAGGAATTTTTTCCCTTGTATAAAGCACGAATCTGCATCAACAGGTACTTGTGAAGGAGCAGACAAGCAATGGGCGGGAATCAAGACCAGCAAAAGAACTGTAAGAACGGCAATCATCAAACCTTCTTTCAAGGCATTCCTCTCCCCAGGTCACACCATGATAACAATTCTCATGTATTACGCAAGATTACAATCGGAATTGTAGAGATATCCGTATACGTGGCAAAACAAGGCTCTAATACATCCCGTGTGGTGAGTGGACCGGCATGTGTCAGTCCACTCGGTTTTATCTCTATGTGCGGTATACCCTATACTGCTTGAAACATCCAGGGAGTACTCTCTGCCGACTTCATCTCGAGTTCCAATCGTTCGGATCGTCCTATTCCGAGGAACACCATGAGGCTCAAATGCTCCTTCAACTGTCGAGTAATAAGGAAATTTTCCCGCACGAACTCCCTTGCTTTTCGTCCCATTTCATAAATCTTTTCGGGACGCTTCAGAAGATAGCGGATGCGGAGAGCCGCTCCTTCAGGCGTGCTTACGAGAAATCCCGTATGATGGTTCAAGACCTGGAGACGGATGCCTCCGGTGTTGCCGCCAATTACCGGTTTCGCTTTCCACAGGCCTTCAGTCACGGTAAGTCCGAACCCTTCCCGCACGGACTTCTGAATCACGATATCGGCAGCCCTTTGCAGCGCGTTGATAGTCCTGTGCGCATCGGGAGCAAGGAGCAGAATGTACAGGTCCGGATCGTCGTGAGCCACAGCACGGACCTGCGAGAGTACCGCCTCTCCTTCAGGGTCGTCGGTCGCTCCTCCCCCTGCAAGGACCAGTTGCAAAGAAGGCACAAACGTTTTTGCCAACCTGTATGCCTGGATCACTCCCACCGGATCTTTAAACCTATCGAAGCGGGAAACCTGAAGCACCATCGGTCGTTCAGGATCGATCCCGAACTGGAGCTGTGTCTTGAGCACTTCCTTTGCATCCAGATCCATATTCTTCTCGCTCAATGGATCGATGCTCGGTGCTACCAGATACAAATTGTGCGGCAACGATTGTGCAAAATCCGGTAATGAGAAAATGCTTGCATCGTAACCAAGGACATATTTTCTGAGATATTTCCAAACCGGTCGATGGGGGTGGCTCAGATCGATATGACAGCGCCAGATCCATTTTCCTTTTCGATTCGGACACCATTCCAAAAGAGGAAGCGGTTGAGGATCGTGGATGAAAACGATATCCGCCTCCTCCAGCACAGAGCGCATTTCTTCCGCATTATCTTTATTTACTTCTTCATATGCAGCCAGGAGCGTGTCACTGAGCGGAACCTCTTTTCCTTGAAGACCGTTATGAAAATTCTTCGTGCATTCATAAAAACGGTCATTTCCGGCAATAACCTCCCATCGAGCGTCGATTCCTAGCTCCTTCTTCAAAGGAACAAGTTTTGTGAGGATTTCAGCGACCCCACCTCCGATTCGGGTGGAGTTCACGTGAACGACTTTCATTCCCTGTATTGGTTGAGCAAGTTGCCAAAGGTGATTGATGACATCTTGGCCCGTTACTGCGGCATAGTCCTGAATTGTGAGCATTAAGCAGACCTCCGGAAAAATTGACCGAATACTCCATCGAGCTCGGTGCGAAGCTCGGATAATGTCGTGAAATAAGGATCGACTGCTGCCAAAGCGTGGCACAATTCCTCGTGAGTTTCTTCGAGACAGCCCAACCACGAACGGAAATCGTCCAATCCGGCGGGGGTTCTCCGACGCGCGTCTATGAAATGATAGAAGATGCTGCCCAGCGCCATCTTCGGTACGAATTCTGCCAGGCCCGGCGCATCGTCAATCAACACACCCGTATCGAATACGACAATTTCAGAGCGGATGAAATGAAATTGAAGGTCAGCTTGAACCCAGATCGGACGCTCAATTTCTTCCAGCCGTTGTTCGATTACTTCCAACAATTCCTGTCTCAAGGATTCCAGATCCAGAAAATCGGTGGGATCTATTACCGCCAATCGTTCGGCAAGAATATCGTCGTGCAGCGCATAATGTGACCACACGGCGAATTCATTGTTAAATTGCGGGTCATCGAAGCGAGACCTGAGCAAGCCTCCCCAGAAATGGTAATAAATGCTTCCCGGATGTATGTTGATAAGCCTGTCTCTCATTTCTCTCAGGTTTTGGGCTTTTTCTCCGGTCGCAATTGCAACCAGCGAACAGTCCTTCAGGGCAAAAGGCCCAATGTTATTTTGTTGATCTGCCATTTCACTCCCCTTAACAAATTGCGTTTGTGCGAATTCAAAGCTCGTTAATGCTAATTCTCGTTTATCAACAAAATTGCAGGAAAAGCAGCGAGCGCTTCTCCCACGGAAAGGGCTCCATCTATTGCATGCACTTCACTGTTTGTGAGAAAGTCTCTCCATTCATCAGGCAAATCGTTCGGTAAAATAACCGTCGTATCCTGCCAGACTTTTTTCCCCAGAGGAAGTTCGTCTGCCGGGACGACAGCGGATAAGAGTCTCGGAGCAATCGTTATTCCCCATCTGTCTTCATACCCTCTCGCGAAAGCTACTATTCTGTCACCGAACACACCTGCTGTTTTCAGCGGGAGGTAACTTCCTTTTAGAAAGAGGTTGGGCATTAATCGTCTTACGGCAAGGAGCTTGTGTATGCAAAACAACTTTATCCGACCGTCTTCCTTGGTGTGTATCAACTCTTCAGTTAATTTTCGAACGCCCTGAACACCCTTTTGCCTTAGTTCCGTAAGCATATGCCGTCTTTTCAGGTAATCCACCGGACGTCTGTTATCGGGATCGACAAGATTCAGATCCCATAAATCGCTCCCCTGGTAAAAATCTGCTACGCCCGGCGCAGTAGCCTTCAGGACCACTTGGGAAAGCGAGTTGAGTATGCCGTAATGGCCGATTTTCCTCTGAAAGGGCAAGAACGATTCCAGAAAATCACTGTCCGGTTTAAGAATATCATCCACGAATGCAAGGTACGCCTCTTCATATGCAGTGTCGGGCCTGATCCATTCAGTATGCACTTTGGCCTCTCTCACTGCTTTGACCACGTACTCCTTGACTCGTTCGGTAAACTCCGGAATTTCTGCATCATCGAACGGAAATGCTCCAACAAGGGTTTGATAGAGGAAATATTCGTCGTTCTTGTCAGGCACTCTTTTCCCTGAAATGGTCCTTTTTTTGTCTACATTGATGCCGTGCCATTTCTTGAGTTCCGTTTCCCATTCATCGGGAAACTCTGAAAGAACGCTAATCCGCGCCCGCATGTCTTCACCACGTTTTGTGTCATGCGTCGCGGTTGCATTCATGGAGTAAGGCCACGATTCCCGCCGTCTGCCGATGAACCTGTGGAAGTCGTCGGTAGATATTCCACAGCGATCCGGCACTCCACCTACTTCGTTCAGAGACAGGAGCCGGTTGTAAACATACAATGCAGTATCTTCAAAACCTTTAGCCATCAGCGGACCCGTGAATTGCTGGAATTTCATTGTGAACCTGAGCCACTCTGCTCGCTCGTCATCAGAGAGATAATCGGGATACTCCAAAAGAAGAAATCGCTTGAGGAATTCGAGTTCGTACTTCAGACCGGGACTCCGGGCCATCGCTTTTCCCAGAGCTTCGGATATGTAGTGCCTGTCGCTTTCGCTGAAACTCGAATTACTCACGTAGGATCGATATACGGGAAATTCGATGAGCACTTCGGTCATTGCCCGGTGCAATCCCTGGAGCGTAATATCGCTACCGTGTCTATCGCGGCCTGAAATGCGTTTCAACAATTGAGCAAGGTTGTCCACGTCTCCGGCCATGTGCTCCTCGGCGATCACTCTCTTGGTGTGTCTCACCACTTCTCTGAGAGGTTCCCGAATGCCGGAGAAATCGGCGTAGATCTTCGTAATTGTTGCGTCGTTATCCGGATTGCAGAACAATTGCGTCATAATATTGAGAAAGTCGTAGCCGCTTGTTCCCTGAATGGGCCATGAATTCGGCAGAGCCTCATCCGGGTGCAAAATCTTTTCCACTACGATGTACACATCCGGCACTTTTTCTCTCAATCGGACGAGGTATTCCAGAGGATCGTACAGCCCGTCCACGTGATCTATCCTGAGGCCCGAAAAGATTCCGTTGTTGACGAGTTCCATGGTGTACGCGTGCGTGTCTTCGAAAACGACAGGGTCCTGGACGCAACATGAAATCAGCCCGTTAATATTGAAAAATCGCCGATAATTTATCTCTTTGGTGGCGACTTTCCAGTACGCCAACCGGTAGAATTGCTCGGATAGAAGGCTCTCAATGAGGCCGAACCTGTCAGAATTGTCATTCTGCCCGTTAAATATGCGCAGATTTGTCTCAATGAAGGCTTTTATGTGAGAATTCCCGCGATACAGTTCCCAGAGCATTCTCTTGATGAACGTGGTTTGATGATATCTTTCCTCACTCTGCACCTGGGGCAATGTCTTGATGACGTACAAAATCCCGAGCAGTTTGATGAAATCCGGATGCTCCTCCCCAAGAGTATTGCGTAACGATTCCAAGCGGTACGTGAGAAGACTGTCATAGGTTCCCGGGCGAACGGGAAATCTCAAATCGTAATAGGCCACTTCAAGTCCGTCCCGACCGTAAATAATGCTTATTTCGCCCGATTCCAGCGCTTCTCCGAAATGACTTCCCAGGAACGGCGTTAAAAGTCGACCTTTCAGTCCTTCCAGATGATGATCCCATTCAATGTCGAAGTACTTGAAATACTGCGAGGAACTCCCATGCTCCAGGATGTCCATGAGCATGGTATTGTGTTGATCGTACGCCATATGATTCGGAACGATGTCCTGTATCCATCCCATGCCGTGAAGTCGCAGCGTATCGATGAGAGATGCAAAATCTATCTCCGTGCCGAATTCCGGATTCAGTCGATTCGGGTCCACCACATCGTACCCATGATCGCTGGCCTTTTTTGCCTGAAAGACCGGAGAAGCGTACACGTGGGTTATCCCCAGATCGGTTAAATAGGATAATATCCCGGAGATATCCGAAAAACCGGTCGAGGGAGTGAACTGAATACGATAAGTTGCTGACGGGATGTTCATGGACTCTCCTCATTCCTAGCAGACCGCTTGGGTTGGAAGGGGCTTTTCCCGGATCGAGGCCGCTAATTGTGAATAGTACCGGGAAAACTGTATCGTTGTACGCAGCAATGATTCGAGCACGCGTCAACCCGAGTATGCGGTTGATGCCATGACATAGTTTAACTGCAAACAGCTTATTTTTGCAACCATGATGCCAAGAACTACTTCGTATTCATTTTAATTGCATTGTTCTTTGGCCAATCCGTATTAGGTGCAAAAGTAATCAGGACTCATAGTTTTCTTCTCCAGAAGAGATGAGTTGAATCTATGCTTTCAGGCAAACGGCTTCATATTTTCGACGACAAATTGTTTACAGGAATATATGGACCTCTTCAAAAGGACGGATTTTCCTCTATCGCAAATACATGGATTATGTTGGGTCGATGACAGAACAAGCGTAGAGTGTTTTTTTCCACGTGAGAGTCGCTTATAATGGTCCGCGATGGTATGTCCATGCGGCTTCAGCATTCTCTTTGGCTGGACACTACCGCGCTGTGTTCGGATGACGCGCGACCGGAAAAACTGTTGACCGGGCGGTGGGCGGTGAGGTACGGTCAGAACAAGGACAAAGGGGCCCCTTTCATCAACGTGACGGTTTTTGCCTGCGTTCGGTCCCGTGGGACTGGCAGCGGATACCCTATAGGGGTCAGCCGAGGTATCCCGAGCCGCTTTCGGCTGCCCCAAGAGGCTCAAGATGGCAAGGCCGCCGCATAATCCCGCATAAGATCCTGCACAGTAGGTCAGGCACGGAGTGCAATTACGTGCCTCCTGGGGAGGTTGTCATGAAATTCAAAGTGTTCAAATGCGTAGCGGTTCTCTATCTGGCTGTTTGCTCATCTGTTCTTGCAGGCGAACAACCCGGTCTGCAACGGATTTCCGATCATGTATACGGCTATGTCGACATTAAGAACGCATCACCTGCCGGCAACAGTTTCGGAGCGAACACCGGCCTGATCGTTGGCCGAGATGCCGCGTTGGTAGTCGATACGCTCGTTTCTGCGAAAGAAGCTGACCGCTTCCTGGCCGACATACGTAAGGTGACAGACAAGCCGGTGAAGTACGTGGTCAACACCCATTATCACCTGGACCACGCATGGGGTAATTGCCAGTTCGTCAAGCTGGGGGCAGTTGTGATCGCACACGCCAATACTCGTCCGCACATAGCGGAAGCAGCAAAAACACTGGCAAACCCTGAGGTTTTCGGTCTGACGACCAAGGACCTGGAAGGCACGACGGTACAGGCTCCGACTATCACATTCACGGACTCCATGACCGTCGATCTGGGAGATGTCACTGTAGAATTGCGCTATCCCGGCCCGACCCATACGAATGACAGCATCACGGTCTACGTACCCAAAGACAACGTGATTTTCTTGGGTGACATTCTTTTCTCCCGTTATCACCCTTTCCTGGGAGAAGGCGACCTCGACAACTGGCAAAAGGTGCTCGTCGAACTCCAGGGCACCCCCGCGGCGAAGATCGTTCCGGGACATGGTCCGGTTGCAGGCAAGAGCGACCTCGAGGCAATGAAAACGTACATGCGCGAATTCGATACTCTGGCTCGCTCCCTTTGCTCCGGAAAATCGGCTCAGGATGCGCCGGCTATCGCTCAGGAAATCATCAGACGTCTTCCTGACCAACAACGCTCCGAGTTGCCGAAGCTGGTTGAGTTCAATTTGAGAGCCAAGTACCTGCCACAACCCGAAGCTAAGAAATGAACAATTCGCTATCAGACTGAGATAGAATCTCAATTTAGCCAGCGTAGGATGCTGTGAGCCCGCGATCCGCGCGGGTGAACCGCATCAATCAAGGTCTTTCGCGACCGATGCGATTCGCTTCGCTCATCACATCCTACGCGAGCTGAGATAGAATCGTTATTTGATTTACTTTTTCAGTGCATCGAAAGAAGCCTTCGCCTCAGGCGAGAACTTGTGAAATGCCAGGAGATCCTCGCAAGGTGCCCCCGCGCAGGATGCACAGTTGGTCAGGCCTTTTTCGATGCAGCACTCTCTAATCTTACAAACTCGACAGTAACTTATCTGTCTGCCGCCAGTTGTCAGGCATCCGTCACAGTTGATCTCTTCGGGCTTGAAATTCAAGCCGAATTTCTCGGCATACAAAGCTGCGGTCTTTGCTCTGGCAACGTCATCGTCGTTCTGTGTTGCCAGAAAAGAGGGACAACTGGAGCAAACAAGACCACAACACGCTATCATTCCGGACATGAATTATTCTCCTCTCCCACAATATGTACTTGGATAACTGAGGTTAACCATACTTTTTCGGTATAATGCGATTTAGCATTGAGAGCAAAATGTCGTACCCTCAACTTCTATAGCACAACTGATACCGATTCGCTTTTCTTTTTGTAATCTGGCAGGTTGGAGGTATCCTTCGCTACGAACGGCACCGCCTGACTTCGCTTCGGAGACATGCCGGGACCGGATTTGCCAGATGTTACTTCTTTGAATGCACATTGGCATAATTCACTTCAATATTTACCAACATTTCGGGATTCCGGAACTTTTTCTCAACGGTCTTTGACGTACTAAGTATGTGCTTTTTGAAAAAAAGAAGGCACTGTCACGGGCCGGTAGAGTGAAATTGATTCGGGCGAAAATGAAGAAGCCGTGTAGCCTGGCAGGAATTGCTGTAGAGACAGAATAGCGCGAATGACTACGTAAAAATTGACGCTGGTTTCCAACGGCTTCCGCTCTTCATGAAACGGACCGTCCCGACGGATTCGCAATTTTTGACGATTCCGTCACGAGGAGGTGTTCTCATGCTGTATTGGGCAATCGTGTTTCTCATCATAGCGTTAGTAGCCGGTGCTCTGGGCTTTGGCGGAATAGCGGGAACAGCGGCTACAATCGCCAAAATCCTGTTTGTCGTCTTCCTGGTGCTCTTTTTGGTATCGCTCGTCTCAGGATGGCGAAGACCACCGGTATAGCGCTCCGATTTTGGAAGACATTCTTGCCTGCACCTGGTGTTCGAGACTGAGTCTCGTCCGAGTGGAAAACTGCGGCCTGGTCTCCCATTGGCCGAAGAGTCGAAGAATAGGTCGAGCAGCGAACTCGACAGAATGCCTCCGACACGGCCGAGAATTTACGCTCGCCCGCATCCATTAATACGAAAAGAAAAATTTGAATATAGAGGAGATTTCCTATGTCAACATTGTTGTTGATCGTTTTACTCGTTTTGCTCATAGCGGCTTTGCCTGCTTGGCCGTACAGCCGAGGTTGGGGGTATTACCCTAGTGGAGGTTTGAGCCTGGTCTTGATTATCATTCTGCTTTTATTGGTATTCGGAATGATCTAACACGCACGACATGCACCACTCACACACGGCTGAGACCCTATGCAATCGTTCACGTATAGTTATTGTGCTTAACAGCATGTCCGTCAACAGTCCATAGGGTTCGAGCCGCGTGTTCTCATTCATCCCGCAGCATAAAACCATCTTCTCGCTGAGTGCGTCCGAAGCAGTGATCCAACCTGATCGAGATTCGATGAAGATTCGTTGAAACACCGTCAAAACAATTTGTTTCCCTCCTTTCCCTCATGCAGGGGCGGGTATAAACTATATTGCGAGAGGTTTGTCAAATGAGTTGTGCTGATAGAATCTTCCTAAAATTGAAAGTGTGTGGATTGTAATGTCAACGTTTAATTCTTTTTTTCGTGCACATCTGGGCTGCATTTCGGTTTGCGATACGGAGCTGTTTATGGCTGAACTGCGAGATCTCCGTCTTGCAGATGGAATTCCCGATGTTCTGTTGTTTCTCTCTCATCCGAAAACCATCAGTGTCGGTCTCAAGGATAAAGCCAGCAGTCACCCCAAGGATCTGCTCGTTCCCATGGAACGCTTGGACAAGGAGGGAATTGCTTTCGTCAGGTCCGTGAGAGGGGGGGGGATCACGTATCATTGGACCGGTCAACTCGTTTGCTACCCTGTCATGAAACTCGGGTCTCGGGAACGGGATATTCCTGCTTACATGAACCGGCTCGAAAGAGTCGGAATGGAGACTTTGCAGCATTTTGGGCTTTCCGTCCGTCGTCGTCGCGATTCAGCCGCTCACGTGGGGCTCTGGTTAGGAAATAAGAAGATTGTCTCCATGGGAGTCCGGGTAAGTAGATGGGTGACAAGCTTCGGTTTTGCAATTAATCTGGAAGGAGACTTTTCGCCGGCCTCGTACGTGAGGCCCTGCGGATTAGAGGGGGTGCAATTAACGACTCTGGAAGAATCTCTCGGGTTCGCTCCGTCACGCGAAACCGTGATGAATCAGATAAGCGAAAAATTTGCTTCGATATTTCAACGAGAATCGACAAATAACACTCAGGTGCTTCGCGAGAGAATAGCATCCATTACGGAGCATCTGGGAAAAATGGGAGACGGCGCATATGGACAAAGAGCAGTTGATTCAAGTAATGGATCCGGAAGGGAATGCCGATCCAAAAGCTATTGAGGGAATTTCCGAGGCCGATCGCCTCAAAATGTATCGTCTTATGGTGTTTACACGTTTGTGGAACACAAAAGCTCTCAGTTTACAGCGCCAGGGCCGCCTGGGGACTCTTGCATCGGTGCGGGGACAGGAAGCGGCAAATATCGGAATGGGAATGGCCCTCAGACCCGATGACTGGTTTTGCCCGGCATTTCGTGAATATGGAGCGATGTTCACAAGAGGTGTGGACCCGGTGAAATTGTTTCAATACTGGGGCGGTGATGAACGGGGAGCTGCACCTCCAGGCGATTCCCACATGCTTCCGGTTTGTATTACCGTTGGTTCTCATCTATGCCACGCGGTAGGGCTTGCGTTTGCAGCCAAAATGCGGGGCGACAAAATCGCGGTTATGTCTAGCTCCGGGGATGGTTCCACATCTCAAGGCGACTTTCACGAAAGCCTTAATTTCGCTGGAGTATACAAACTGCCTGTAGTTTTCGTCATTCAAAACAATGCGTGGGCTATTTCCGTTCCAGTGGCGCATCAGACCGCAACTAAAACTCTTGCAGAGAAAGCCTGTGCGTACGCAATAAATGGTGCTCGGGTAGATGGAAACGACGTCTTTGCGGTCTACCTCACGATAAAACGACTCCTGGACGAAGCTCGTGCTGAATACAAACCTTCCCTCGTGGAACTGGTGACGTACCGTATAGACGATCACACCACCTCTGACGATGCGAGCCGATATCGTACCGAAGAGGAAGTGGCTGTCTGGCGTGCCCGAGACCCCATCGATAGACTACGAAAGTTCCTTATGGCTCATCACGGATGGGACGACACTAAGGAAAATGAACTTCTTTCAGAGCTGAGCGCTCAGGTGGAGAAAGCAGTTCAGGATTTTGAGGCACTCCCGCAGCCCGAGCCTACACAAATGTTCGAACATATTTATGCTGAAATGCCGTGGAACCTGCGCGAGCAACGAGAACTGCTGCTGGCGCGCACCGGCAAGGATGAGGGGTAGGAACATGGCACGCTTATCAATGGTTGAGGCTATCAATAGAACCTTGCACGAATTGATGGAGCAGGACGACAGGATAGTCGTGCTTGGAGAAGATGTGGGAGTCGATGGAGGAGTATTCAGAGCCACAGTTGGGCTCCTCGAAAAATTCGGCCCCATGAGAGTCATTGACACTCCGCTCGCGGAAAGCACAATTGTCGGTTCTGCAATTGGCATGGCTATTTACGGTATGAGACCCATTGCGGAGATTCAATTCGAAGGATTCATATTCAAATCGTACGATCACATTTACAGCCATGCATCACGTTTGCGCAAGAGATCGCAAGGGGGTTACGGGGTTCCTCTGGTCATACGTGCGCCGTACGGAGCTGGTGTCCGAGCGCTGGAACATCATTCGGATGCCCCGGAAGCTCTGTTCACGCATATTCCCGGTCTGAAGCTGGTGATCCCGGCGACTCCGTCGGATGCCAAAGGACTCCTCACGTCCGCAATCGAGGATCCGGACCCGGTGATTTACTTCGAACCGAAACGCTTGTACCGCCTCTTTAAAGAGGAAGTGCCCGAGGGACGCCACACAGTTCCAATCGGTCAGGCACGACTGGTTCGTGAAGGTCACGACATCACGATCGTCACGTACGGAGGAATGGTAAGCGTGTGTGAAAAGGCCGCTCAACATGTGGCTTCTGAGGGAGTTGAAGCAGAAGTAATCGATTTGCGCACTATTTGGCCTTTCGACATCGGCGCAATCGTGGAGTCGGTTACGAAAACAGGGCGGCTCATTGTGTGTCATGAAGCTCCTCGATCTTTCGGTGTCGGTGCGGAAATCGTCGCTCAGGTAAGCGAACGGTGCCTCTTGTCTCTCCTTGCTCCTATTCGCCGAGTCACCGGAAACGACATCACCGCGCCATTGGCCAAATTGGAGGAGTACAACTATCCCGATACGGAACAGGTAGTTCGGGCTATCCATGAAACTGTGCAGTTCTAAATTGTTGCAGGAGGAGGAGAATTGTTATGAGATACGTATTCAAACTGCCGGATGTAGGGGAAGGCATTGCTGAAGCCGAAATAGTCGAATACCTGGTCAAGGTCGGAGACCAGGTGTCCGCAGATCAGCCGGTAGTGAGGATTGAAACCGATAAAGCCGTTGTGGAACTTCCTTGTCCCGTGAAGGGAGTCATAGCGGAAATCCCTTTTAATCCGGGAGATTCGGTTGAAGTCGGTCAGACGATTCTGGTCATTGAAACCGAAGAAGCTGCTAAACAGGAACGGGCGGAATCGCCTGAACCGCAAGAGGCACCACCTGCCGAGAAGAAACCCGCACCTCCCGCCGAAACTCCTCCTCCCAGTCCCTTGATGAAAGAACGGCCTGAGGGAGAGCCGACGCCCCCACCCCCTGCGGCACGGGTGCAGGCGACCCCGCATACGAGGAAGCTTGCCCGGGAACTCAAGGTTGATATCAACACAGTACAAGGAACCGGGCCTCACGGCCGTATCACTGACGAAGACGTACGAAGAGCAGCGGAAGGCGAAAGAGCTGCTCCACCACCTAAACCCGTACCTGCAGCAGTCCCGAAACGGGAAGAAGTCATGCCTGAGCCTGCAGCCGCGGGTGCGGACTTCGACAAATACGGACCGATCAGGAGAGAACCCCTCCGTGGTGTAAGAAAACGTATTGCGGAAGTCATGGTGAAATCCGTATCCACAATACCGCACGTAACCCATTTCGATGAAGCCGATGTCACAGAACTTATGGCAGTTGTCGAACGCGAAAAGCCGTTGGCCGAGAGCAGAGGATTCAAGCTCACGGTGCTTGCCTTTGTAATCAAGGCTGCAGCAGCGGGATTAAAGCAGTTTCCGATGCTCAATTGTTCGCTTGACGATCAGACCGGCGACATCATTTACAAGGATTACTATAACATCGGGTTCGCGACTGACACAGAATCCGGTCTCATGGTTCCCGTGATCCGGGATGTGGATCGGAAATCCGTGCTCCAGATTGCCGGCGAGTTGCAAGAACTGAGCAAGAAAGCCAGGGCCAGATCCATAGAGCTTGACGACATGCGAGGCGGAACCTTTACCGTGACCAATGTGGGAGCTTTAGGAGGTTCGTGGGCTACCCCAATAATAGTGCATCCGCAGGTCGCAATACTCTGTCCCCTGAGGGCGCAACCCAAAGCAGTAGTGCAGGACGGCCAGGTGGCAATCCGAACCATCATGCCTTTGACTCTGTCATTCGATCATCGGGTATTGGATGGGGCGGATGCCGCACGATTTCTCAATTTTGTCATAGGTCTCTTGAACGATCCCATGCGTATGCTGGTCGATATGGCATGAATGGTAACAGAACCACAGTCTCGGTCCCGACCTGAGCGAATTGAACGGGGTTCGGGACCGATCGGGAGAATCTCATGGTAGTAGGTGACTTTGCCCAGGGAACCCAGGTGGCAATTATCGGTGCAGGTCCGGGAGGCTATGTTGCAGCCATCCGGGCAGCACAACTGGGTCTTGAAGTTACCCTGGTTGAAAAGGGATTACTGGGAGGCGTGTGCCTCAATTGGGGATGCATCCCCTCCAAGGCGCTCATATACGTCGCAGACCTGAAGAATCGTATCGAACAGGCTGACAAGATCGGGCTTATCGTAAGGGACGTTTCCATCGATTTGCCGAAGCTCGTTCAATGGAAATCCGACGTAGTGGAAAAGCTCCGTAAAGGCGTGGCTTCCCTCATGTCTCAGCACAAGATAGAGGTTGTTACGGGAACTGCTCACTTTACGGGAGAAAACTCCTTCTCGGTTGAAACTTCCGACGGAGTGCGGCGTTTTGAATTCCGTAACTGCATCCTCGCCACGGGTTCTTCAGCCGCGGAACTTCCGGGTATGCCGCGGGACGGAGAGCTCGTAATCGATTCAACGGATGCTCTGGACCCCAAAAACATTCCGGAACGGTTCGTGGTAATAGGAGCAGGTTCGGTTGGTCTGGAAATGGGCACCTTTTACGCCAAGCTCGGCTCCAAGGTTACGATTCTGGATGCAGTGGACCGTCTTTTACCGATGCTCGATCCGGACATCGGGCGAGCTATGGAGCGTGCTCTCAAGCATCTCAAAATCGATCTTATCCTGAAAGCCAAAATTCAAGGTCTGAAACGTGAAAACGGTACGGGCGTCCTGCAGTATTCGGCCTCTGACGGGGATAAATCTATTACAGGGGACAAGATTCTTGTGGCCATAGGGAGGCGTCCGAACACCAGCGGAATCGGATTGGAAAAGGTTAAAGTGAAGCTCGACTCGAAAGGGTTCGTACAAGTCTCGGAGACCATGCAGACGTCGGTTCCGGGCATCTACGCAATCGGAGATATTGTTTCAGGCCCCATGCTGGCCCACAAGGCTTCCTTCCAAGGCAAAATCGCTGCAGAAGTGATTGCGGGGGAACCGGCCGCTTTTTCCGGAGTAGAAGTTCCCGGTGTCATCTTCAGTGACCCCGAAATCGCTACAGTCGGACTTTCCGAACAGGATGCCCTGGCCCAGGGGATTCCTGTGAAAGCAGGGGTGTTTCCATTCAGAGCGATGGGCCGTACGCTGACCATGGCAGAAGAGGGCCCCGGTTTCGTGAAAATAGTCTCCGATGCCGAATCCGAAACCGTCCTGGGAGTGCATATTGTCGGCCCCCACGCTTCGGATTTGATCGCTGAAGGATGCCTCGCGGTCGCGTCAGCCTCCCATGTGGACGATTTGACGCTCACGATCCATCCTCACCCCACACTGCCGGAAACCATAGAAGAAGCCGCAGAACAGGTGGAAAACAAGGCTATACACATTTTTTCAGCGAAGAAATCGGCTTTTGGGGCAAAATGAAGCCTATAGGGCGATTGTCAAAGATTTTGACGTTTATCCGACGATCCTATGCAAGATATTAGTGGGAACCGACCTCCCTGCCGGTCTATTGCATCGATATCATTATCATATTGAAGATGTGCCGGCACGGAGGCCGCTCCCCACCAAGATTCTGAATCTTCAATCGGACATTCATTCTGGCAACTGCTATACAGGATGTGATGAGCAAAGCGAACCGCATCGGGTTCATGTAAGGGCCTCGAATGATGCGTTCCCGTTGGTCACCCCATCATTCTGTGCATTATGCTAATGCCTTAGAAAAATTGAGCCCCAAATGCGTCCGGAATAACTTCGATCTCGGTGGGCGGTCCTACGGTAACCAGGACAACGTCGAACCTGCAGGGTGGTGGCTGACGATAACGCCTGTCCAGGTACGCTTGAGCAACCTGGACAACCTTGTTTCGTTTCCGGCGATTTATGGATACGACAGGGCTGAGGCTGGATGCTAAAGATCGGGAGCGGACCTCGATGAACACAAGATCGCTTCCCTGACGAGCTATGATATCGATTTCACCAAGGCTGCATTCGAAATTCGTTTCCAGAATCCGATACCCGATGTCCTGTAAGTGTTTGGCAGCGAGTACTTCAGCTTTCGTACCTTTCCTGCGGGTCGGAGATCCCTTGTCCTCCCGCGAAAGGAGCTTTCCAAGGATGCCTTGTTTCGGGATCTTTGTCATACCCGCTGCGCTTTCAAAGCAGTCAATGCCGGACATCTTTTCCCCCCCTTTTGTAAAGGGGGGACAGGGGGGATTTTGATCTAACATACTGAAAATCCCCCTAAATCCCCCTTTATAAAAGGGGGACTTTGATCGCTATCCGGATTTTCTGATCTGTGCCAACCAACCGGTTTGTCTTCATCAGTCCACCACATGACCTAAGCTAAAGGCATAATCCATTTGTAGAAAGGTTTCCCGGACTGATCTCTTTGAAGCCGTATCAGTTTCGCTTCTCCCGAAGCATTCGTTCGTGCAGACGTCTTGCCTGTAGCGAAAAGGCCTCGAGCCGAGCCTCTATGATCTGCGGAAAAGCATTGCCGTCAGTCTCGATTGCAAGAAACGGCAATTTTTGATCTCTTTCCAGCACTGCAAGGGGACTTGGCCCATGCCCATTGGTCTTTTGCAGGAGTTCCCGCTTTTCGCCGGTAGTAAATTTTTCGTTGAGTATGGATTCCGCAACTCGCGAGGGCATGCATCCAAACGGACCTATGGAGATAATGCCGCAAGACGGATGCAGGATTTCATGCAAAGCCGCTCCAACCGTAAGGATAGCTTCACCGGTGAGCATGGGAGAAACGAATTTCTCGCCCGCACGGATGAGGTCCTCCACATCGAGCACTTCATGGAAGAAAAGTCCCGAAGGAGCCAGAAGCCCGCGGATTTTGCGATCGAAATAGGATTTTACCACGTATCTGATCCAGAACGGGATGTCAGGTTTCCCTTCAATCTTATTCTTGATCAGCCAGTCAACATATTTGATCCATTCGCTGGTCTGAGATGTGCGAACGATAAAACCGCGATCCGCCATCTTCTCCACAAGATTTTGCAGCGAAATAGGATCGTTTCGCACGTATATCTCACCAATGAGCGATATTTTCGGTATTTCTTCATACGGCATTTTGAGGGGGATGCGACTGAGAACCGCAGCGGACGATTTGATCTGCTTTTTGATCTTACCCCAGGATTTATCGATTACATTCACGATTGCTCGCCATTCCCGGTAAAAGATCTCCAGGGCGGACTCGCGATCCTGTGCGGCAGCCATAATCGTGGACCAGATCTCATACATGGTGTCCCCGATAATTATGGCTCGCCAGGCAGGAAGGGTGAATCTGTCGCCGAGTCCCATATATCCATTCGAAGCATTCAGCGTGAGAACCGCTGCATTGGGAATCTGATAACGTTCGATAAGACGGCGCGAAAACACGTTGTACTGGCCGAACCTGCACGGCCCTCCTGCGCCCGGCATGAAATAGGCGGTAATCTCGTCTTTGGGACGGTCGTGCCACAGGTACTTCAGCATGGAGCCTACGGTAGTCTGGAGCGGCAGGCACTCTTTACAGGTCGAATTCCCTCGCCCGATCTTCAACACTTCCTCATCCGCGGGAGGTAATCCATGTGCCGTAATCCCTACGCTACGGAATGCATTTACGAGGATTTCGTGAGCAAACCGTCCCATTGCGGGTATTACTATGCGCACATTCGGATGATTCAACGGGTAATGCTTACCGTCCGGGGTTGCTATCACAGGCTTGCCGTTTACGACAGTGCACTCGGCCGCCCTAAACTCTCTGTATGAGGCAGCTATTTGCTTCTTGCTCTCCAGTTCCCGGTAGTACTGCACAATATCAAGGAAAGCTTCTATGCGGGTTTCCAGCCCTGCATCCGCTGTATGGCTGTCCAGTTCCAGGGTAAGAGAAGGTTTTCTCCCCATTTCTTCCCGGAAATACCCCACAACAAAAGAATCCGGCCCGCACGAGAAGTTGCTGATAAACGTTCCGAATAGCTGAGGATGATGCTTGACGAATCGGGCTGCCTTGAGAAGCATACGCCCCATGGACCAGTACATGGTCTCTTCATCGTCAATAGTCTGGTCCTCGTACGGGAGCATATCAAAAGGAATAATCCTATACCCGCGTGAGGCAAATTTTCCGGGTATTCCTTTGTTTGCCTCCCCTGCAAAGGTGTTGTACGGTCTTCCGAACAGGACTATTCCCATCTGATCGGGATTCTGAGCCAATTCCTTCAGGATTTCCGTGCCCTTCGACCGCAGTCTTTCACGGAATTCCGTTTGGGCTTTTACACCAGCCTGAAAAGCTTTCTTCGCGGTTGCTTGCGAAGCACCAACTTCTGCTGCAAGTTTCACGAATTCCTGGAATACGGCATCGAAACCGCCGCTCAGATCAAGGTAAGGAGTGAGCACTTTCCGGGCAAGAGTCCCTTCGAACGTGCTCTTGAGATAAAAGGCCTCGCCCTGGACGAAAACGCACGTACAGGTATTATTATTCTCCTCGTCAGTAGGAATCCCTCTGATGTGCGGCAAAAAGAGAATGTCAGGGTTTTTGCTCAACAAGTTGTACATGAATCCGTGGGCAATCTCCACCGGATAGCAGAATGCAGCGTTCTGCTGGTCCACTCCCTTGGGATCGGGTTCATCCGGAAGCACCACCCGATACCCCAGTTCTGAGAAGTAGGCATTGAAAAAAGGAAAATAGGTGTTCATGAGAAAGGATCGGTTGAATCCAACAGTCGGGCGGTTGTCCTGTTCTGTGGAGAGACTCTCGAATACAAGCCTCTGACGGAAATCCACCATATCCAGAGACCGTTTATCGAACTCCACGTGCCGAATCAAGTTGACGTAACGGTTGCACGCTCCGCCGAAAGGATAGACCTTCTCCTCGATTTCGATACGGGCAATTTCACACCGCCGGTCGCACTTCTCCTTCCCTCCGCCGCACACGAAGGACTTCTTGTGGACCACTTCACGTCGTGCCAGTCGCTCGAGATCGAAGCTCTTCGCTTCCATGAGCCCTACTTCGATGCGGCGCTCCACTTCAAGTGCCACTCCGAATGCTCCCATGAGACCCGGTTCGGGCGGAACCACGATTTCTTTTCCGGTCAGTGCGGCCATTGCAGCCGGAATAGCTTCGTTGTAGCAAACACCGCCCTGCATGAAGACCTTTTTTCCGACCGGGCGGTTGCCTTTGACTCTGTTGGAATAGTTCATGCAAATCGAGTAAACCAGCCCCGCGACGATATCATTTACAGGAATGCCTTCCTGAGCCGCGCTCTTGATATCCGAGCCGATGAAGGCAGCGCATTGATCGTTGAAATTTGGCGGGTTCATGCCTGAATAGGCAACCGGGCCGATGTCCGTGACCTTGAGACCGAGGCTCTCTTTGGCGGATTCTTCGAGGAAAGACCCTGTTCCAGCGCTGCATGCCTCATTCATCGCGTAATCGCTTGGCACGCCGTTGGTGATATACGTATACTTGGCGTCTTGACCGCCAATCTCGAAAATGGTGTCCACTTCCGGATCGAAATGAACCGCGGCAGCAGCGTGGGCTATAATCTCGTTGATTACACCGTCCGTCATCGCGTGAAGCCCGGCTATCTGTCTCCCGGAACCGGTCACACCGAGCCCGACGATCTCCAGCGGCACATCGATCTGGTTTGCGAGACTGCGGTACACTTTTCTCGAAGCCCCAACCGGATCGCCGTCGGTTCGCAGGTAATCGGCCGCAAGAATAGCTTTATCGCTGCATCGCATGATCACGCCTTTTGTCGTGGTGGAACCCACGTCCAATCCCATGATCGTGCGATCGCCCGGTTCGGCTTTTCCTCTCGGGCGGTCTTTGAAATGGACCAAATGTTTGAATTCTGAAAGAGGTTTCAGGTAGCCGAACGCTGAGCCTTTTTTCTGAAAAACGTCATCCGGACCGGTGTACCTTTTGGTGGGGTTTTTCAGAGCCCACAGTGCAGCTCCGAGAGCTTCGAAGTACGGCGCTTCCTCGGGAATATGGAGATCCTCTACCTCCTTTCTGAGATAGTGAATCATTGTCTCGTTCTTTGAGGAGCCGCCCACGAGAACCACGTGTTTCTTGGGCAGCTTCTTGAGGAGTTCCACCACCTTGCCTGCCATCATCTTGGCAAGACCCGCCACCACCTGGTTCTTTGGAACACCTTTATTCAATGCATGCGTGCAGTCACTTTTGCAGAAAACGGAACACCTGCCCGAGACTTTGTGCGGATGATCTGAAATTCCCAGTCCCGCTACATCATCCAGCGATAAATTCATCCTGCCTATTTGTTGAAGAAAAAATTCTCCGGTCCCTGAGGCGCATTTATTGCCGGTCTGGATTCCCTGGATTCTTCCGCTCTCGTCCAAATGGTACACGAGAAATGTTTCGCCACCTGCGCTGATCACCACGCGATAAGGGCCGTCTGTTCCGATAACGTGCGATACTGCCATTTCGAGAGCTTCCGGTTCCGAAATGGTGGTGAGTTCGACAAAATTGCGAAATTTTCTTCCGGTGACGGCGATGCTTGCCTCTTTAGCGCACTGCATATTTTCTAAAGTTTCCAGGAGTACTTTTCGCGGATTTCCTTCATGCGTAATGGTCTTATGATCAATGATCTCGATCGCGTCGGCTTCCTTCCGAAGATGGACAAGACTGACGGTAGACGCTCCTAAACATAGACCCAGGGCTTCCATTGACGATTCTCCGTTTGACTCAGGGGACCTGACGTTTCCTTCAATATAGCTCTTCACTATAGACCGCGAAAGAGCTTGCCGCAAGAATTACATTAGTTACGTGTTATAGTCCACTTCTTGAAGCAGGTGCCGGAGATACTTGAACATACAGTGTAGAGAGCTGGAATCTTCTCACATGAAATACAACCCTTTTATCGTACCTGATGCCGACTGTTTTACTACATGCAGAAAAGGCGTGCTAATGAGGATACGTTTTGATAGCATGCCCTTCAAGCATATGGATTCTATTTCAGTTCGAGTGGAGAGAGTGATGAGAAGGCACAGCTATCGATGGCTCATACTCTGCGCTTTCTTTCTCCTGGGAGTGCCGGAGTTTTTGGCTGCAGATGCGAGTTCGGAAACTGAAGCCGTTAAAGCAGCCGAAACCTGGTTGGCTCTGGTCGATGCCGGAGATTACGAAAGAAGTTGGACAGAAGCAGCTACATTCTTCAAGAATGCCGTAGCACGAGATCAATGGACCAAATCCCTGGATGTGGTGAGAAAACCTTTAGGGAAATTGCTTTCCCGCACAAAAGCCATGGCAAAGTACACGCGAACCCTTCCGGGAGCACCGGATGGAGAGTACGTCGTAATTCAGTTCAATACTTCTTTCCAAAATAAGAAATCCGCGGTCGAAACGGTAACTCCCATGAAAGATAAAGACGGAAAGTGGAGAATTTCCGGATACTTCATAAAATGACGTCTAATACCATTCGCAATTATGCACATGACATGGTGAAGCTGGGGTGTCCCGAGCGGAGTGATTAGACGCCTTTGCGTCGTTCGGAGCGAAGGATACCTCCAGCCTCCCAAATTATGAAAAGAAAAGCGAATCGGCATAATCTCCCCCAGAGTGACGTTCGCGTACTTGAATGCGTACCCGCCACCGAGAAAAATAGCTTGACCGCCTCTTCCTGTCGCGGTAACAGCTTCCCTCGTTCTTGAATGCATCCTGTGAAAGAGGGTTATAGGAACGTATGACCAAAGAAGAGGTACTTTCAAAGGTTCGAAAACTGTTCGAACTGTCCCACTCGCCCAATGAGAACGAGGCCGCTCTTGCCGCAGCAAAGGCAAGGGAACTTCTCGCCAGGTACAATTTGGGCATGGCCGATTTGTCGACTGAAGAAATAAGTAACAATCTCAATGTGAAGGAACAGTCGATCACCGTTGGAAAAGTCCTCAGGAATTGGATGAAAGGTCTTCTGATTCACGTATCCCAGGGATTTGAATGCGAACATGTGATTCGCCGCCGCCAAGGTGCTGCTCCTGTCCTGACCTTCATCGGCACTGGAACCGACACTGAAGTGGCATTGTACACGTTCCGTTTTCTCTATCGAGAACTCAACAGACTTGTCGAAAGAGCGCTTCCGGAACTCAAACGAGTCAGTCGCGGTTGGAGCGCAGCGTCTCTGAGGTTTGCCTACCTGGACGGAGCGGTTAAACGGATAGGCGAAAGATTCGAGAAGCAGACTGCAGGAATTCGCGCGGCAGAGAGAAATGGGTGCAAGGAATTAGTTTTGGCCAAAGAACAGATAATTCACGATTACATGAGAACTACCTTTTCTCATCTGAGAAACGAATACTCCAGGCGAAGGACCGTGAGTTCCTATGCATTCTCCAAAGGCTACGGAGATGCCGGAAACATCCGTTTGAACAGAGCCGTTGGAGATGAAGAATCGCGTCAATCCGTCATAGGGGCTTAGAAAGCGTTTACCTTGTAGAAGGAATCATGCGTGATACGATTTTGCATTCAAGATGCTAATGCACTGACCTGACTGCGCAGGTCAGTGGCACCCCTTGGGTCTCAGGGCTCGATGACGGTTTTGGGTGCCACGGACCTGCCCTGCAGGTCCGTGCTGTCGCCTCAAATGAGACCTATCTTGATCGTAAGTCCGTAAGAGAGCGGTCACAAATGGAACACAGAAAATTTTCAGAATACTTACATAGTTGTGACGTCGAGACGATAGAGGAAATTGCAGGATTTCAATGATGATAGAGAGAGCGGGTTTGTGAGTTCTTAAATTGATCCGGAATTGCCCTTTGGCTGTCATGGCGTTCATGTCGGTTGTTGCAGAATGCATTAATTTTACTATGAAGGCATAACCGACAACAAAGGAGATGCCCATGACTCTGAACGAAGCTCTGGACCGAATACGCTCTGAATTCGAGTCAGCGAAGGCAGAAGGAATCAAGCCGTCCATCAGGGTCTCAGGAGAAGAATGGGTATGCACGTTGGATCGTAGTCGGTCAAAATTCGTTGTGGTTGCAAAAGAAAAACATTTAATGCTCGTTCACATGGTTTCCAAGCAAAAGACACCTGATGTCACCAGGATCAATGTCCCGGACCATAGTCAACAGAACCTGATAGACGACGTACAAAAGATCGTAAACACCATGTATGAAGAATGATTCGCCTTTCCGCTTTGAATCCCCTGTTCAGGAGCAATCCCCGAACAGGGGTAGCGATCAACATCTCGATTTTGATGAGAGGGGAATGATAGTCGTTAACTTTGCTTATTTTTATCGTTTGTTCCGGACGAGCATCTGAAAATAGGCTGGCAATTTAGCGGCTGCGTCAAAAGTCATTAAATGTATTGGCTGTAAAAAGCAGGAAGACGGACGGCAGACTGACTGGATAGTGAATAACGAGAATCTTTCGGGTCCTCTCGAGCAGTGAGACCTATAACACCTGTCATTGCGAGCGAAGCGAAGCAATCGCCTGAAATGCGGCTCCTGAGTCTGGAGATTGCCACGTCGCTATGCTCCTCGCAATGACAACATTTCATGCAATTGCTGAATGGACCGTTCCGATGCTTTTAAGGGAGCTATCCTGGAACAGGGGCAGAGATCGATCACTCACCATATCCTCATCCTCACTCCACTGTGCATGAGAGATCTCCCAATAGCTTGCATTCATCCATTCTCCCGCCCGAACCAGCTATTTTAAAACAAACGATTGACTTAATACCCTCAGAGGATTACCATCTATCATGTTGTTAGATCTTGCTGGGAATTTGAACAATGCGCAGAAACCACAAACATACATCGGATGCCAAGCAGCGCCTCATGGACGCAGGGCTGGATCTTTTCGGGAAATTCAGTTTTGACGGTGCGAGCACCCGGATGCTCACGAACCGGGCGCAAGTAAACCTATCGGCCATTCAGTATTATTTCGGTGGCAAAGAAGGCCTGTATCGCCAAGTTGTTCGCTCAATTGCCGTGGAGGTAGGGTCTCTCGTGAAACCGCGCCTTAACGAGATCGAAATACAATTGCGGGAAAATCCCTCTCGAGAGCAGGGAATCCAACTTTTCTGCGATCTCATAGATTTCATGATCAGCCAATTCCTTGGATCGCCCCAGACACAGAAATGGCTAAGCATCGTGATTCGCGAACAGATGGAGCCGACAGAAGCTTTCGATATATTGTACGATGGATTTCTCGGTCCGATGTTCGACTGCTGTTTTCGGCTTGTCAGTACGGCTTCCGGAGCTTCCGAAAACGATCCGGAAGTTAAGGTGCGTACCTTCGCTTTAATGGGGCAATTGCTCACGTTTCACATTTCCCGTGCATTGATCCGTCGGAATCTAAACTGGACTCATTACGGGGAAGAGGAAGTGAATGCAATTCGCAACACCATTCTCGGTCATGTCAGAACCGTTCTGCACAGGAACGGTGACATTTGAACGCGGGTTCAGTTTACCGTATGTGCACGAGCCGATTCTCATTGAATCGGCCAAAGCTTGAGCTGACCTATTCAGTTCAGAACTCGTTTTTTTCTCAGAGGAATGGCAGATGAGATTTTTGAATGCAGCGTACCGGAGTAGCTTGTTAGTGATGGCAGTACTGGTGCTGGTCGCGGGCTGCGGTCAACAACCCAAAACTCAGGGTCCCCCGCCTCTTCCTGAGGTGACCTGGAGCCATCCCGCGCGGGACGATGTAACACAGTATATGGAATATACCGGTACAACCGCGGCCATTGAGTCCGTGGACGTGCGAGCCAGGGTATCAGGCTATCTGAACAGCATTCATTTTGAACCTCGTGCTCGTGTGAATTCCGGCGATCTTCTCTTTGTCATCGATCCGCGTCCCTACAGAGCAAAGGTAGAACAAGCTCAGGCTGCGGTGGATACTCAGAAGGCAGCGTTGCGCATCCGGGAAATCGAATTGGAGAAATATAGTAATCTCGGAACCAAGGAAGTTGTCGCTCAGCTCAAGATCGACGATGTAAAGGCCGCACGCGATATGGCCAAGGCGGAACTGGAACGAGCCAAAGCAAACCTGGAAGCGGCAAAATTGGAACTGGATTACACGAGTGTGGTCAGCCCCATTTCCGGGCGGGTGAGCCGGAACATGCTGGATGTGGGAAATCTGGTGGGAGCTAACGAGAACACGTTGCTGGCCAGTATAGTGAACGACCACTTCGTGTACGTGTATTTCAACATGAGCGAGGCCGACCTGCTCCGCCTCATTCGCACCTTCAGGCGGGACAATCCGAATGTGGTTCTTACACATGCTCCAAGGGAGGAAGTTCCCGTAACTATGGGCCTCGCGGACGAGAATGGCTATCCTCACAGAGGAAAGCTGGATTACACGGATGTGAGACTGGATTCCTCCACGGGGACCATCCAGATGAGAGCAGTTTTTCCCAATGAGGACGGAATCCTATTTCCTGGAATGTTCGCTCGTTTGAGGATCCCGGCTCAGACCAGGAAAGCTCTGCTTGTTCCCGATATGGCGGTGTTTACCGATCAGGCCGGAAAATATGTACTCGTATGCAACGATCAAGACACCGTAGAAGTGAGAAGGGTCAGGACTGCGGAATCGGTGCAAGAATTTCGCGTTATCGAGTCAGGTTTGAATCAAAAAGATCGGGTGATTATAAATGGGCTGCAGCGGGCCCGTCCAGGTACGATGGTGAAAGGATCGCAGTCGCAACTTCACATCTCGAATGCTGCTGCAGCTTACCCGGAATTGCTGAGAAATTAATGGAGTATCGCCTGTGCTGAGCCGGTTTTTTATTGATAGACCCATATTTGCTTCGGTTATTTCCATTCTCATCGTACTCGCGGGAGCCATTTCGATTTTCAGGCTTCCCGTTTCCGAATATCCGGACATAACCCCTCCTGTTATCCAGGTGACCGCGTCCTATCCGGGAGCGAATCCCCAGGTGGTAGCCGATACGGTAGCCGCACCCATTGAGCAGGAAGTCAATGGGGTGGAAAACATGCTGTACATGAGCAGCACCAGTGCCACTGACGGCTCGTACACACTCAGAGTCACCTTTGAACTGGGCACTGACCCCGATACGGCCACTATTCTGGTCCAGAACCGGGTAAACCGCGTGATGCCCAAGCTTCCCGAAGCCGTACAACGCCAAGGGGTAACAACGAACAAACGTTCCACCAGTTTTGTCGCGGTTTTTTCACTCTATTCCCCGGATAAACGATATGACGACCTCTATATAATCAATTACGCAACAATCAATATTAAAGACCGACTCGCCAGAGTGAAGGGCGTCGGAGATGTAATATACTTTCCTACAAAAGATTACGGCATGAGAATATGGCTGGACCCGAACCGGCTGCAATACAACAATCTCACCGTTGCTGACGTTCTGGATGCACTCAAACAGCAAAACGTGCAGGTAGCCGCGGGGCAAATCGGCCAGCAGCCTGCTCGTCAGGGACAAGACATTCAGCTTACCGTTCAGACTCTCGGGCGGTTGACTGAAACGGAGCAGTTTGAAGACATCATTGTGAAGGCTGGCGATTCCGGCCGTATTACCCGCATCAAAGACGTGGCGCGAGTGGAATTCGGAGGGAAAACGTACGACACGCTTTCCTTCTTTAGAGGGCTTCCTTCCGCGAGCATCGTCATTTTTCAATCACCCGGCGCCAATGCTCTGGAAGTCGCGGACAGCGTCCGGTCGGCAATGGAAGAATTGAAGAAGGATTTTCCCGAAGGACTCGATTACACGATTGTGTACAATGCTTCGGAATTCGTCCGAGCTTCAATTCATGCCGTTATCAAGACGCTGCTGGAAGCGTTTTTCCTGGTTTCTCTCGTAGTCTTCATATTTCTCCAGGACTGGCGTGCGACTCTAATTCCGGCAATCACCATCCCCGTGTCGCTCATGGGAACATTTGGAGTCATGTCTCTCATGGGGTACTCGATCAACATGATCACCTTGTTCGGGATGGTGTTGGCCATCGGCATTGTTGTCGACGATTCCATTGTCGTCGTCGAGAACGTGGAACGAAATATGCGTGAACATGGTTTATCTCCACGAGATGCCACTATTCGCGCAATGGGTCAAATTACCGGTGCTGTCATCGGAATAACGCTGGTTCTCATGGCCGTGTTCACACCTGCAGCATTCCTGACCGGGATCACCGGCCAACTGTATCGCCAATTTTCACTCACCATTGCCTTTACGACTCTGTTCAGCGCGATAAATGCTCTGACTCTCAGCCCGGCTTTATGCGCGCTGTTTCTTCGACCTCACGACGGGAAGCGGAATGTCTTTTTTCGATGGTTCAATGACGGTTTTCAGTGGTTTACGGACAAATACTCGTCTCTCGTCACCATCTGTGTGCGACGGTTGTTTATCAGTACCGCAGTGTTTGGGATTTTCATTGCAGTAACTTTCTTCGGATTAATGAAAACCCCCTCAGGATTTGTGCCCTCTGAAGATGACGGACTTATTCTGGTGAACGCTCAATTACCGGATGGAGCTTCGCTGGGCCGTACCAAGAATGTCATGCAAAGCGTTGCAGAGATTCTCAAGAATACTGACGGAGTACGGAACTTTAACCTTCTGACCGGTTGGTCCATTATTGACGCGGTGGGAGCAAACCAGGGCGGAGGGTTCGTAGAGTTAACCGACTGGAGTGACAGGCTAAAGAGAGGTAGGACCAAGAATGTCATTATGGGGGAACTGTTCGGGAAATTCTCCAGTATGCAGGAAGCTATAGTCTTTCCTTTTTCCCTTCCACCCATCCGAGGAGCAGGTCAGAGCAGCGGTTTCGAACTCCAGGTTCAGGACAAGGGAAGTCTCGGATTGGTGGCCCTGGAAAAAGCTGCCACTGAAATAGCCGACGCGGCCAGGGCACGACCTGAACTCCGCAACGTAAACGCGACATTCAGGGCCGAAGTGCCTACGGTGTTCGCTGAAGTGGATCGGACCAAGACCATGCAGCTCAAGGTTCCCCTTCAGAATGTATTCGATACCATGCAAGGTTCTCTGGGCTCTACGTACGTAAATGATTTCAATAAATTCGGGCGTACGTGGCAAGTTCTTGTTCAGGCCGACACCGATTTTCGAATGAAACGAAGAGACATAGCCAAGCTCCAGGTGAGAAATCGTGAGGGCAAGATGGTTCCCCTGGGGACCATTGTTCAGATAAAGGATACTCTCGGACCGCAGCGCGTGGAGCGCTACAACCTCTTTCCATCAGCGAAGGTGTTCGGAGAATCCGTTCCCGGCGTAAGCTCCGGGACTTCCCTTGATATTGTTGAAAAAATTGCAGGGACAACATTACCCAAAGGCATGGGATACGAGTGGACCGGCATGGCGTATCAGGAAAAGAAGACTTCAGGAGAAATGGGCATTGTTCTGTCGCTCGCCATCCTGGTCGTGGTGTTGATTCTTGCCGCTCAGTACGAGAGTTGGATCGATCCGCTTGCGGTAATTCTGGTGGTTCCTCTTGGGATCCTTGGCGCGATCGCAGCATTGTACATACGGAACTTCGACAACAATTTGTATACGCAGGTGGGGCTCGTACTTCTTGTTGGACTTGCAGCCAAGAATGCTATCCTCATCGTGGAGTTTGCCCGCCGTCGTTATGCCGGAGGCATGAGTTCCGAACAGGCAGCCGTCGAAGGATCGACGATTCGGCTTAGGCCGATTCTCATGACTTCCCTCGCGTTCATCTTCGGTGTGCTGCCCCTCGCTCTGGCAACCGGAGCCGGAGCAGCCGGACGACAAGCTCTGGGGACGGCAGTGGTCGGTGGAATGCTCGGCGTCACCGCGCTCGGCATATTCTTCACGCCGGTTTTGTATGTTCTACTGAAACGTTTGACCGACAGGAAACGGAGCAGCCAGCCCGAGACTGTTTAGTGGTTCTGCAGTTGTAAGCAGCGTTTAGATTATAGGTGTTGAAGAGAAACCCGGCGCAGTTATGGTCAGCATAGTGAAAATCATCCTGACATATTGAGCGCCCCAATCAGGAGATTGCCACGTCGCTTCGCTCCTCGCAATGGCATCTATTCATGTTCAGTACTGAATGGTTCACCCCATGCTGTTTCGTAACGTTTCCATCAACATTGGTCCGCAGAGACACCGGTCCTCTACTGTTGCCCTGGTAGCAGCCGGCCTCCGTGCCGGCGAACTGGATTTCTTGGAAAAAAGTGAATTCCTTTCATCTGCCTTCTTCCAATTGAAGTCCGTAAGACCCCTTGTCTTTTCTCTTGACCGCCTCTTCCCAGTGATTAAGTAAACCGAAGACCAGCAGGAGGCGAAAGATGACCGAAGATTACGAGGAGAGCTTCACCCAGTCCGAGGCGATGAAATTTCTCACCGAAACAAATGATATCAGAATGGAAGAGGAACTGACCCGTCCAAGAGTCGAGATCTGGCCGTACGATGAATGGCAGGCATGGATAGCGCTGCACGATTCGAAGCGGCGGTCGATTCTCTGCCACTTGGAGTCAATGATAGCAAGTCCGTTTTGTGCAATGGGATATCATTAATGTTATGGCATAGCGAGAATTAGGAACCCCGCTCCTTCGGAGCGGTTTTTTTGTCAAACTCGGAGTTCCGACAAAACATGCAGGAGAACACCGGAGGCAACCGAACAGCCGTACTGAACTTCCCCGATGCTGCGGATAAGGACGAATCTGATCTGACCGTCTCTGGTCTTCTTGTCCGAAGTCATAGCAACAACAAGCTCTTGAGGGTCCATAGTATGCCGAACAGGAAGCCCCACCCTCTCGAGCAGGGCTTCAACTCTTTGCGACACTGTCTGTTCGCACAGGCCTGTCTCAGACGATAGCCGAGCCGCTGCAACAAGCCCTATTGAGACTGCTTCGCCATGAAGTAACGAATAATTGCTGCACTTTTCCAATGCATGCCCAACCGTATGCCCAAGATTTAATGTTTCTCGCAAACCCGATTCAAATGGGTCCTGTTCAACGGTATCGACCTTCACCCGGATCGATTGCGCGATGCTTTCGACTCCTGAATCATTGGGATTAGCCTTTTCAAAATGCTCGAATAATTCCGGGTCCCTGATTACGGCGTGCTTGATTGATTCAGCCATTCCCATGAGGAATTCCTTGTGCGGCAGAGTTTGCAGACAAGCGGTATCCGCAATGGTAATGAGCGGCTGCTTGAAAGCTCCCACGAGGTTTTTCCCCTGGGGCAAATCCACCCCGGTTTTGCCTCCCACACTCGAATCGACCATTGCCAACAGCGTGGTAGGACACTGAACAAGATGCACACCCCGCATGTACGTTGCCGCAGCAAATCCCGCGAGATCTCCCACCACACCGCCGCCCAGAGCAATAACTGCTCCGCTGCGGTCGAGACCGTACTTGAGGAACGCCTCGTACAGTTTTTGAACTTCGCTCAGGTTCTTGCTCGGTTCTCCGGAACGGATGATGCAGGCCTCAGGGTTGAAACCGGAAGCTTTCAATGACCCCAGCAGAATCTGCAAATATTTATCTGCAACCACATCGTCGGTAACAACCATGCATTTTGACGAAATACCCCGATCACGGAGCATGGTTCCGGCTGTTCGCAACATTTCCGGTCCAAGCACTATGGTGTACCCCCCTCGGTCATGGGTCTTTACCGGAATGAACTGGGAGGAACCATCAACGTCCCGAACAATATTGAGGGCGCGATGGGCAGTTTCGTCCGGTTCCATACCGGTCGTATCGACATGAAACGGAAGGGAAGCGTACGCGGCAGATCGCCCTGCAAGTAAGCTCTTGATTCTCTGCTCACTGTCTTCGCAGTTCAGAAGAGGTCTATGCTGATGGCGTTGCGTCCGATGCAGAATAGTGGGGATAGAAGCGTCCAATCTGATAATGATTCCATTTCGGCTCAGTAACTTGCGATTTTCGGGGTCGAGCAGCATCCCGCCGCCCGTGGCGATAACAAAGCCTCTCGTCTCGGACAGTTCCCGGCAGACTTCCTTTTCATACCCGCGAAAGCACTGTTCCCCCTCCTGGGAAAAAATGGCGGCTACTGACTTTCCCGATCCCTGTTCAATAATCGTATCGGTATCCAAAAAGTTCCGGCCCAGCAGCGCAGCAAGCCTCTTGCCGACGACACTCTTTCCGGTTCCCATGAAGCCTGTGAGAATGATGTTTCCGGGGTAAGTTATAGAAGATGGCATTTACTCGTATCCGAAGTTCCAGTGAGTGTTGTTCATGACGAGCCGATCCAACTGTCCGGATCGTAAATCTTTGAACCGGGGTTTCATTTCCTCAATGCTGTCACCACCGAGCTTTTCCAGCAGCGCCTCCGCGAGAACAAATGCCATCATGGCTTCACCGACTACTGCTGCCCGGGGAACCGCGCATACATCGCTTCGTTCATACACGGTTCGAGCCGGTTTTCCGGAAGCCAGGTCAACGGAATTCAGTCCTTTGAGAGTTGTGCTGATGGGCTTCATAGCTCCCCGGACGAGAATGGGTTCGCCGGTGGTAATTCCGCCTTCGATGCCGCCGCTGCGGTTTGTTTTTCGCGCAAGCTGTTTGCCTGAAGAATCCACAATGATTTCATCATGCACATCTGTGCCCAACGATCCCGCATTCTCGAATGCGTTGCCTATTTCAACTCCCTTGACGGCGGGAACAGACCCCACAGCAAAGAGCAGACGAGCGGAGAGTCTTCGTTCCCAGTGCACGTGACTTCCCAGTCCGGGTGGAACGCGTAGTGCGAAACACTGGAAGATCCCCCCAAGAGTATCCCCTTCCGACGCTGCTTTTTCGATTTCCTGAATCATGAGCTCGGCAGTTTCGGCATCGGGACATCTCACCACATTCGATTCAGCAGACCTGAAAAGCTGCTCGTGTTCGGAATTCTGAACCTGCAGAACGATCTTGCCTATGGAAATTACGTACGAACCCACGAAAATATCAAATGCTTCAAGCAGTTTCTTACACACTGCTCCGGCAGCAACCCGGGCAGCAGTCTCCCGGGCAGAAGCGCGTTCCAGGCCGATCCTCAGATCCGGGTACCCGTATTTTATCGCTGCATTCAAATCCACGTGACCGGGTCTCGGCACAGTCATAGGGGGGATTTGCTTTTCCCTCCACGACTGAAAATCACGATTTTCAATTACCAAGCAAATAGGAGCTCCTGTAGTAAGACCGCCCATAGCGCCTGCGGTGATGCGCGCCCGATCTTTTTCTATGGTCATGCGCGCACCGGAACCCGCACTTTTTTGCCTCCGGGCGAGATCCGTTCCGATATCCTCGGATTGCAGCGGTAATCCGGCAGGCATTCCTTCCAGAATAACAGTCAGCTCGGGACCGTGAGATTCGCCGGCTGTAATAAACCTCAGCATGATAAAATTGCCTCTTTCATGACGTGAACAGGCGCTTCTCGGTCAGTCCAAATCTTGAATGCCTCCGCGGCCTGGTGCACGAGCATTCCCAGTCCGTTCACAGCGAGTGCGCCGCTATCTTCGGCAATTTCCAGGAATCTGGTTTTTGCAGGGTTGTACACAAGATCGTACGCGAGAGCGCGTCGTGGGAAACCAATATCGTGCGGCCATGGTGAAAGCTCTTCGAGTGGGGTCATTCCCAGGGGTGTGGTGTTCACTACGAGATCGAAATCACGTGCGGAATCCCGAAGACTCTCTGCTGAGATTGACCCAATGCGATTTTGGGCGCTTTGGCTCGACAGCTCATCAATGATAAGACCAGCAGTGCCGGTGTTTCTCGACAGAATGCTAATATCGGCTCCGCGTTGACAAAGACTGTACGAAACCGCTCGTGCCGATCCACCCGAACCCAAAATCAAGGCTTTTGCCCCCGAAGGATCGAACCCGATTTCCGTCAGATGATTCAAAAAGCCTGACCAGTCCGTATTAAAACCTGACAACGTATCTTCTTGTACCAGAATCGTGTTTACTGCGCCAATCTGTTGCGCATCTGCCGATATGTCGTTGAGATAAGGAGTGACTTTTTCCTTGTGAGGAACTGTAACATTTGCTCCCCGAAAACCAAGTGCGATCAGCCCTTTCAGCGCATCAGGCACATTCTGGGGCCGAACGGACAGAGGTACGTACTTCCAATCCATATTGAGAGCGCGAAATGCGGCATTGTGCATGGTAGGGCTCAGGCTGTGAGACACCGGGAATCCGATGATTCCAACCAGATTGGTAGTTCCTTTCACCACTGGACGTCAGCTCCCAGATTCCTGAGCATTTCCGGGAAGTGAGGAAAGGAATCCTCAAGAACGCGCCATCCGCGAATGGTGGTTTCACCCTGAGCGGTAAGTCCCGCGACGGCAAGACTCATCGCGAGCCGGTGGTCTCCGCGTGCATCCACATCCGCTCCTTTCAGGGAAACAGGACCATGGATGATCAGGCCATCGGGTTTGGTATCAATTTTCGCCTCCATCTTTGTCAATTCTTCTGCTACTGCGCTAATTCGATCGCTCTCCTTGAGCCGAAGCTCGCGAGCATCGGAAATGACGGTAATTCCGGTGGCCTGTGTAGCAGCGACAGCGAAAATCGGAAATTCGTCGATCATTCTGGTAACCGTGTCGCCGCGTATTTCGGATGCAGCCAGTGTGCTGCTTTTTACATACAGATTTCCCGTGGGCTCACCATGGATATCAGGCGAAGGTTCAATCCGTATGTTCGCTCCCATGGAAATCAGGACATCAAGAAGCCCCGTGCGGTGCGGATTGAGGCAAACGTCCTGAAGCTGTAATTCCGCATCAGGCACAATGAGTCCTGCAACAACGAGAAAAGCAGCAGAAGAAGGATCGGAAGGCAATTTTAGATCCAATGCAGGAATGCGCTCCACCGGTCCGGTTACTTCCGCAGCGTATCCTTTTTTCGGCTCTTCCCATTCGGATACTGGGACTCCCAATATCCGGAGCATCCGTTCCGTGTGATCCCTGCTCTTGTGTGGCTCGAAAACAAGGGTTTTCCCTTCCGTAAAGAGTCCCGACAGCAGCAATGCAGACTTCACCTGCGCACTCGCGACGGATAACACGTGCTCCGAAGGATTAAGCCTCCCGGGGGAAAAAAATAAGGGAGCATTGCCGTTTGCGGTTCGTATGACAGCACCTTTTTGTTGCAAAGGCTTGACGATACGATCCATGGGACGCATACGAAGCCGATCGTTCCCATCCAGAGTCGACTCGAACTGTTGCGCGGCAAGCACACCGGCAAGCAAGCGCAGCGTGGTGGCAGATCCGCGGCAATAAAGCGGCTTCTCAGGTCTGGTGAGTCCTGACATGCCCTGCGCTGTTATCGTCAAATCCGCAGACCCGGTGAATGCACCGTTTTCGATCTCCAGGGCGACCCCAAGGGATTGCAGGCATTCGATCATTGCCTCGGTGACTCCTGCTTTCAGGCAATTGCGAATGTGAGACGTACCATCAGCAAGAGCAGCCAGCAGCAGAGCGCGATGTGAAAGCGATTTATCTCCGGGCAGAGTAACAGAACCGCGCAATGATGCGGATGGGTGTATTTTCAGTAATTCATTCTTCATGAAGATCCACTTTAGAAAAGTTTGTTTGTGTCGCACGATCTACGCGTCATGCGGATATGAGTCAGTTTTTCCCGCAATCCTGCTTCGTCCCCGGTCGTCAGTAAACGAGCGAAGTCGCCCAACTGTTCGGTTGCAGTCTCGATCATGGCTAACACATTGTCTTTATTGGCTGACAGAATATCCATGACCATGTCGATGTTTCCGGCTGCAACTCTGGAAGTATCCCGAAAACCGCTGGATGCCAGCTCCCACACCTGGGGAACGGTTCGTGCCGTCAGGTCCGCAGAAGACACCAGGCTTGCTGCCAACACATAAGCCAGATGACTGACGCAAGCTGCTGCCAGATCGTGCGTTTCCGCATCCATGACAACAACGCGGGCTCCCACGGTTTCGATCAATTCTTCAAGGAGACGGACCGCTCTCGGATCGGTATCTTCAGTCGGCACAACGACCCATTTCTTGTTACGGAAAAGCTCAGGATCTGAGGCCTGGATGCCTGCAGTCTCTTTCCCGCACATGGGATGACCGGCTATGGGTTGGATCTCGGGGGGAAGCTTCCGCATAGCCTCGACTACGTTTCGTTTCACACTTCCCATGTCCGTCAGAACAGTGCCCGAATCCATAAATGGATAAAGTGTGGCAATTTGCTGTTCTATGGTACGGACCGGCGTTGCCAAAACCGTCAAACGAGCACCTGCAAGAATATCGGGAAGGTCTGTGAATACACGATCGGCAGCTTGGAGAGACACTATAGATTCCCCGTTTTCAGGGCTTCTCGTAAATCCCCTCACTTCCTTGCACGCACGGGTCGATACAAGCGCCCTTCCCAGGCTGCCACCCATCAATCCCATTCCGATAATCGCTACGGTGCACTCAGACAGTTTCAATACGGCTTCTCCTACCAATTGACCTAAAGAGTACGGCCGACCGCTTCGGCAATGGGCTTCAATTCCTTCATAAGCTCTTCAAATTCGTGCGGCCTGAGGCTTTGAGCGCCATCGGAAAGAGCAACTTCAGGATCGGGATGGACTTCAATAATCAGACCGTCCGCACCGGCTGCAATTGCGGCTTTACTTACAGCGGCAACGTACTCGCGCTTTCCGGTCCCGTGGCTGGGGTCTACGACAACAGGAAGATGAGTCAATGACTTGAGCACGGGAATGGCATTGATGTCCAAAGTGTTGCGAGTGTATGTCTCGAAGGTACGTATGCCTCGTTCGCACAGGATCACCCGAGGATTGTTGTGGCTCAGGATGTATTCGGCCGCGTTGAGGAATTCTTCGATGGTGCTGGACATGCCCCTCTTCAGGAGCACCGGCTTATGAGACTCACCCACTGCATTGAGGAGAGCGAAATTCTGCATGTTCCTCGCACCTATTTGAAGCACGTCTGCATACTGCGCAACCAGGGCCACCTGCTCAGGTGCGGTCACTTCCGTAACTGCTGCCATACCGGCCATGTCACGCGCCTCGGCCATAAGTTTCAGACCTTCTTCTCCCAATCCCTGGAAGCTGTACGGAGAGGTTCTCGGTTTGAAAGCTCCTCCTCGAAGTGCAACCGCTCCGGCTTTCTTAACTGCCAGAGCGGTCTCTACGATCTGTTCCCTGTTTTCAATAGCGCACGGGCCGGCCATAATAATGATCTTGTTTCCACCAATTTGGGAACCGTCAATCGAGAAGACCGTATTCTCCTTCTTGAAATCCCTCGAAGCCAGTTTGAACGGCCCGAGAAGCGGGACAACACGCTCGACTCCATCAAGCGATTCAAAGCAATTAGTGTCCACCGCGCTGTTGTCACCCATGACGCCGACGATGGTCCGGATTTTACCTCTGGACAGGTGCGCCTTCAGACCCAAGGAATCAATTTTATTGAGTACCTTGGTTATCTGATTCTCCTTTGCTTCTTTTTTCATGACGACCACCATAAGATTTCTCCTCAAAAAAAAAGATGCGGAGCATTTGCTCCGCATCTTTTTTGGTATTGGTTTTATGGATTACCTTCAGCCGGAGCGCGCGACCTCGTAGGGGGGAAAATAATACCACCCAAAATAAAAGCCGAATGCGCTGAGCTGATAGGTTCTATCCATGGTTAAACAAGTCCTCTTGGAGACGATTCTCACACAACGGGGAGATGCTGTCAAGGTTTTTTTAAAAAAACCAAATAGTCCTGAGATGTTGCGACGTTCACTATACGGAACTTGCTTTTTCATCCGTTCACGGTAAATAATTCGGTCTGTGCCACACCCTGGAAAACCAAATGTACTCCGAAATGAGAGATCAATGACTTCCAGCACTATCGACGAACTGAGAGCGGAAATCGATGCACTTGATGCCACCATTCTGAGACTTCTCAACCAAAGAATGTCCTTTTCCCGGCAAATTGGACAGTCAAAGAATTCCCTGGGTCAGAGCGTTTTCGATCCTGACCGGGAGGAGCGCGTCCTGGCGCGTTTACGTGACTTGAATGACGGTCCGCTTCCGGAAATAACGCTAAGAGCCATATACCGGGAAATCTTCTCAGGTTCCCGACTGCTTCAGGAACCCATAACCGTAGCATTCTTCGGCCCTGCCGGAACGTATACCCATGAAGCCGCCCGGGAACGATTCGGACGATCCCTGCCCTTCACAGCGTGCGAGAGCATCACGGAAGTGTTCCACGAAGTGGCACAGGCAAGAGCGCAGTTCGGCGTGGTCCCCATAGAAAATAGCATCGAGGGATCCGTCAGTGAGACGCACGACATGCTCATGACATCCACGGTAGGCGTATGCGGAGAGATTGCTATTCGCATCAGCCATACGCTCATGAATCTTTCCGGAAAGATGGAAGACGTCAAAATCGTCATGTCACATCCCCAGGCCCTTGCGCAGTGTAGATCGTGGCTCGCCAGAAAGCTCCCCGGAATTCCCCTCCAGGAAACATCCAGTACTGCTGTGGCAGCCGAAAAGGCCAGAGCCGATTCCCGGGTGGCGGCAATAGCGAGCGAAACCCTTGGCACGGACCTGGGACTCAAGGTGATCAGAAAAGGTATCCAGGATAGGCAGGAAAACATTACGCGCTTCCTTGTTCTCGGTACCTTGAAACCACCCCCCACCGGGAAAGATCGGACTTCAATCGTCTTTTGGACCGAAAACGAACCGGGAGCTCTATTCAGAATTCTCGAAAAATTTTCGCGGCGCGGTATCAACCTGTCCCGTATAGAATCTCGCCCCGAAAAAGGCAGTATGCCTTGGAGATATGCTTTTTTCGTAGATCTGGACGGGCACAGGGACGACCCGCAAATAAGCGAATGTCTTGCAGAAATCATGAAAGAGAACAGGCTGGTGAAAGTGATCGGTTCGTTTCCGAAGCAGACACTTCTTCAATAGAAATAAACAAATTGATGCTTGAAATCATCATATTATATGCATTTCTTAAATTAAATTCTCAAAACTGTTGACAACCAATCTTTTTTGTGAGACAAAGATTTCCAACAGAGAAATAAACCATACCCTATTCGGCCCGGTTTTCCGGGCCATTTTTTTGTGGCGTGACTTATAGCAGTCGCTAAAATTAGTGTCCGGTTGAAAATCAGGAATATTGGTGGGTGCCGTGCCTCCGTGCCGGCACATCTTCAATATGATCAATGATATCGATACAATGGACCGACAGGGACGTCGGTCCCCACTAGTATCTTGTATTGGAGCATGGGATAAACGTCAGAATTCTTGGCAATCGCTATGTACGGATTGGCTTTTCTTTTCATAATCTGGGACGCTGAGGTATCCTTCGCTCCGGACGACGCAAAGCCGTCTGATCACTCCGCTCAGAACACCTCAGCCTTCGCCATCTCATATGCATAATTGCGAAATGGTATTATACGCAACGCGTCCGATGCTTCCGTCCATTATGCGCGGAAAAATACACTCATAACACGCCATGCCATACTTTGGCATCTTTTCATCGATTGTTTTCGAGGAATACTTACTTTTCAGGTCAATGTACTTGACTTCAGCTCGCCGTCACCGATACTCTTTAACGCACTTGGAATCGGCATTCTCGCGCGCGTGCCGCAATTCGTTTCTTATTTTTGGGTCTCCAATCTTGCGCGACAATGCAGGCGCGTTTTCGGCAAAATGTGAGCTGCGACGTCGGACGGCGGCGACGAATTAACTCGCAACAAATTGACAAAACACCTTGGCCGCGGATCGGGTGACTCTGCCGACACGAGAAAATCTGCCATGAACAGGGAAGTCTCCTCTGAGAACGAACTTTTATGTCGATCGGTACGCAAGTCCGGTTCGGGTTTCATTGTGACCGACAAGAGCGGTCGTATACTTTTGTCAAACCCGTCTGCTCAGAGGATATTGAATTGCGACTTTGCGATAAAAGGCTTGAACATATCCGAAGTGACGAACAATGGGATCTCCGTATCGCCTTCACTCCGGGAACGAGAAGGACGTTTCATTGTCCCCTTGGGATCGCATGAGCGGATCATCGAGTATAGCTTGGAATTTTTGCCTCAGGACGATGCTTATTTCATCCTCCTGAGGGACGTGACGCGAACCGAAGACCTGGAGAAACGCCGATTGGATTTACAGCAGCTTTCCACAATGGAGAAGATGGCGCGTAAGCTCAGTCACGAGATTCGAGATCCGCTCGCAGTGATTTTTGCAGGACTGCAATTGCTGGAGACTTCCTCAAGTCTGAATCGGGGAGATGTGGAAAACTTGCGATTCGTACTGGAGGCGGCTCGTTCGGTCGTTGCTGTTGTGAACAGGTTTTCAGAAGTGCTGATGCCTGTAGAAGATGCTCCTTCCCGGATAAACGTGGCGAAGCTCCTCGCAGAGTGTGCCGGACATTTTGACGCGTCCGCATCGAGCAAGGGGATACAGTTGCGCAGAGTTGCAGGACCGGAAACATGGATCCTCGGCCATGAAGCGGCTATAACCAGGGCCATGTCTCACATCGTTCTGAATGCTCTGGAAGCATGCAAATCCGGGGACACCATCACAATCGGGCACCGAACTATCGACAGGAGTAAGATTTCATCCGTCTTGCCCGGTTATTCCGGAAGCGTTGTAGGCATTTTCGTACAAGATACGGGTCCGGGTTTGTCAGCCGATCTCACCGTAACCTCAGTGTTCAGACCTTTCGTCACCACGAAGAAGAAAGCCATGGGTTTGGGGTTGGCTGCCGCCCGGGACATAGTTGAGTGTCATGGCGGGGTTATATCGTTTAGTTCATGGATTCCCGGCGCAACTGTGCTGGAGATCCTGCTTCCTACTGCCGACCGACCGCACTGTAGACACATATCGAACCCTCATCATGCGCGAGACTGTCATACGTGTGAAGTCCGGTACGGCGAAGATCCACAATTTTGCTGGGCGATAAAAGGACGGGAATACCGGACCAGGACTGGATCCTGGTGCCCTGAATGTCTCGAATGCGAGTATTTCAAGTCTCACAATCTCGGCCTGTACTTCGATCAAAAGAGTGATTCAGAAAGGTTACGGTAAATGGCGGGGACGGTGCTCATCGTAGATGATGAAATTCAACTTGTACGGCATCTGGAGCATCTCTTGCGAACCGAAGGCTACGAACCTATCGGTGTCCACGACGGAAGATCTGCCCGAAAGGCTGTCGCATCATACTTTCCTGACGTGGTTCTCATAGATCTCAAATTACCCGATGTAGATGGAACGCGCCTCCTCACGGAACTCGCTGAAAAGCATCCTTCCGCCGGGTACATCATTATCACCGCATTCGGGTCCATAAAGTCGGCAGTTGAGGCAACCAGGAGGGGTGCCAGGGAATATCTGACCAAACCCTTTGAACCGGATGAACTCCTTCTCGCCGTTCGAAATGCAATGCACGATCGGCTCAGGGATGAGGAAATAAAGCTGCTCCGAAGGACAGGGCCCGTGCTTTCCCGGAGACCCCAGAAGCCCGATGCTGCAATCGAGGAGTACCCCTCCGAAGCCATGCAGGCTGTCATGGTTCAAGCCCGCTATGCCGCTCAGACTGACAGTATTGTGCTCCTTCTCGGTGAAAGCGGGAGCGGTAAAGACTTTATTGCACGGCACATTCACAATAGATCGAAACGCTCCAATGGCCCTTTCTTTGCCATAAACTGCGCTGCAGTGGCTCCCGAGCTGGCAGAATCAGAGCTGTTCGGACACGAACCGGGATCGTTCACCGGAGCGCGTGGGCGTAAGAGAGGATTACTCGAGCTTGCCGAGGGCGGTACCCTGCTGCTTAACGAGATCGGAGAACTCAGCACTCCCATGCAGGCAAAATTGTTGACGTTTCTCGATACCCGTACCTTCACGAGAGTAGGCGGTGAGACGCAAATTCCCGTGAACGCGAGGCTCATAGCCGCCACGAATAAAGAGTTGGAGAAAGAGGTAGATCAAGGTCGATTCCGGAGCGATCTCTATTATCGCCTGAACGTGCTCACTATCAAGGTTCCTCCACTCCGGCGAAGGATGGAAGATCTGCCGCTTCTGGTGCAGGAGATCCTCGGTCAATTGAGCGACGAAATGGGCCTGCAAAGGCCTATAGAAGCAGACGACCGAGCACTTAGGACGCTCTCCGGTTATCATTGGCCGGGAAACATCAGGGAACTGAGGAATGCCCTGGAACGCGGTGTCATGCTGTCCGATTCCGGTCAGATCAATCTGTCTTCATTGGGCGCTGCAGGAGACCAGGAGAATTGGACGTACATGGTGAATTTTCCCCAAACCAAGAGCATTCACGACATTACGCGCGATCTCAAGAGGGCTCTCATTCTTGAAGCGCTCCGGAGATCGAGGGGAAACAAACAGGAAGCAGCCAGATCCTTGGGGCTCTCTCGCCATGCTTTTGCACACCAGATGAAGGCGATCGGTCTCGACGAAGACCGGTGATTAGCACTCTTTCGAGACTGGATTGCGTGTAATTCACGCATCACGTGTTTTCTTAGATGTTTAGAATTACTAATTTATTTCCTGAAAGCGGGATTTCCACACTTAAGCCCGATTTCGCATAACGCTACTTCCCGCCGCGTCAGCCGCATCCTCTTGTTTTCATGTGCATAAATGGACATGCTGAATTGGTATGAATAATGCTGAAACGCGTGTACGAGGACAGCAAGTAATCATTCAGTTACTCGGGGTAAAGAAAACCTTTTTCTGGAATCACAGTTCCCCCGAGTCTCTAAATCCCCCCAACCTCCCTTTATAAAAGGGGGGTAAAGAAGCAACCTGCAATCCCCCCTTAGTAAAGGGGGGCAGGGGGGATTTTTCCCACGAATAACTGAAAGGATACGACAGCAACAGCATTTCTCTTGATTACCGGTTCAATAAAGTGCAGGTTTGTGAAATGGACAGAGTATTGATTGTGGATGACAATACAACCTTGGCCTACTTCACTGCGAGGAATCTCGAACGTGACATCGAAGGGCTGTCAGTGACAATTGCCGCAGGTTATCACGACGCACGAGAGCATATGAAGGGGCACGAATTTCGCGCGGTAATCTCAGACCTTCACCTGACGGACGGGAACGGGCTTGAACTGATGGATGAAATCATGGAAGAGTCGCCGGGTACTCCGGTCATACTCATCAGCGGAGCCCCCCCTCCCCCGGAGTTAAGGCCGGATCTCTTCGGATTTTTGTTGAAACCATACGAAGCGCCGGCACTATCGGAACTCGTGAGAGCCGCTTTGAGCACGAAGAAAGGCAGCTCTGCCGACACGATTGAAATTGGCCATGAGTCGGATTCCGTCGACTATGATGTTCATTCTGTGCGCAATCAGTTGTGCGCATTGTTGACAGGACTTAGAGCCTTCGAATCAGTCTTGCGTGAAAATGCGGAACACCCCGAAGCCGTACGACGAACAATAGATCGGTACATTGACCGTCTTTGCGATCACGTGCACAAGATATCGAACGAGTTGCCGAAACGCGTAACAAAGAATGCGGCAAACACAAAAAGCAAAGCGAACAAGGTAGAAAGTGAATCGAACAATGAGGATACTGGTAATAAACGGTCCTAATCTTAATCTTCTCGGGACGAGAGAACCCGACATATACGGGACTACTACCCTTAAGCAAATAGATGAAAAATTAGCCAAGGCAGCACAGACTGCAAATATTCAGCTCCATTCTTTTCAATCCAACCATGAGGGCGCATTGATCGACATTATTCAGGAGAAGATGGGATGGATGGACGGTATCATCATCAATCCCGGCGGCCTGACTCATACAAGCGTTTCCCTGAGAGATGCCATTGCCGCAGCAGGAGTGCCTGCGATAGAAGTGCATTTGTCCAACATTCATAGAAGAGAAGAATTCAGACACGAATCGGTTCTTGCAGGCGTATGTACCGGGCAGATAGCCGGTTTCGGAGAATATTCGTACTATCTAGCGCTGGAAGCTATGAAAAGTATGCTATCGAGCTAATTATCCGATTGATGTTAGGTCGGAAAGTCTACTTCATACAACGATTTCCATGATTCGGTCACCGTCTGTAACTTTGGGCTGTTCGACAGACACAGATAGACAACCTTCAACGGCTTCATAGATATTCTTCAGTAGTTCCTCGAATGTCTCTCCTTGTGTGGCACATCCGGGAATCGCGGGGATTTCCGCCCAGTACCCCCCTTCCTCGGCTTCGTGTATCACTACCTGCAATTTCATTGAGTTCACCTCTTATTTATGCACTTTGACTCACATTTATAGTTTATGAACTTTCATCACTTTATTGAACTGGTTTGTCGTTTTCTGAGCTACACAATTGTGCTTGCAGAAAGAAATACGGTCACCAAGAGAATCACTCACGAATCGTAGGCTCGGTTCGCTCATACTGTTATCTGTGGCATGTAGAAGTCAGCATCTTCTATGAACAGACACATATCATCCTGCTGCTTCCAGTGCTTCGCTCAAGGCTGAGAGAAGCAACTTCACGTTCTCCCTTCGAGAGTTGAATCCCATGAGCCCGATACGCCAGACCTTCCCGGCCAATTGACCTAATCCGGCCGCTATTTCGATGTTGAATTTTCTTAGCAAGTACGAGCTGACAGCTTTGCTGTCGATTCCATCGGGCACGAGTGCGGTTGTCAGGCTGGGCAGCCGGTATTCTTTGGCTACGTGGCATTCGATGCCCAATTCCTGGAGTCCTTCGTACAGGCGTTCTGCATTTGCTCTGTGACGTTCCCAGCGGTCTTCGAGACCTTCTTCGGCAATGATTCTCAATGCTTCCCGGAGAGCGTAATTCATATTGATGGGAGCAGTATGATGATAAGTGCGTTCACTCCCCCAATATTTGGCAACCAGGTTCACATCCAGGTACCAGCTTGCGACCTTGGTCTTGCGGCGTTTCAGTTTCTCGACTGCTCGTTTACTCATGGTGAAAGGCGCTATTCCGGGAGGACAGCTAATACATTTCTGGGACCCGCTGTAGGCCAGATCTACATGCCAGTGGTCGAGGAAAACAGGCGCACCTCCAAGGCTGGTGACAGTATCCAAGAGGAGCAATGCATTGAATTCTCTGCAGAGCTTACCGATGCCTTCCATGGGCTGCATGGCACCTGTGGAGGTTTCCCCGTGGATGAGTCCCAGTATGGCAGGCCGATGCATCTTGAGCGCATCAGCTATTTCTTCCAGAGAGAAAACCTCTCCCCAGGCTTTTTCGATCCGGCGCACGTCCGCACCATACCTGGAAGCCATATCACAGAGCCGCTCGCCAAAGTATCCGTTTACTCCCACGAGAACGATATCCCCGGGTTCCACGGAATTGGCAAGGGTCGCCTCCATGGCTGCACTGCCGGTTCCACTCATAGGTATGGTCATGGTGTTGTCGGTTTGCCATACGTAGCGAAGCAATTCCTGGATTTCATTCATAAGCTCGATGAATCTCGGATCGAGATGCCCTATTTCGGGCATTGCGAGAGCTTGAAGCACTCGCGCATCCACGTTGGAGGGTCCCGGTCCGAGAAGTAATCTGGGCGGCACATCAAGCTGAGAAGCATGGATAAGGTGAGTTTCATCCACCTTGATTCTGTGCTCCATAACACACCTCATAGTCTGTTATTCAAGGGAAGTACATGATGCAATGTTCAGCGGTTGAAAAGATCAACGGTCCGGTTCCGGAATCACGTTTGATTGCGGTGGCGTAGTTTGTACAGGAGCTTTGCAACCTCGTTTACCACGATCAAGAAAGCAATCAGTCCGACAAGAACCAGCATATTGTTGACGGTAGTTCCGACCCAGTCGAGAAGAAGTTTCTGCATCTGGTCTATAAGGAGCGAAAAAGGATAAACGAGTGCGAGAAACGCCAATACCCGGTCAAAGAATGTTACGTTTATCGGCTCATCCTCAATGGCCTGCTCCTGCTGAGTCGTCTCTTCCTTTACGACTTCGCCTTCTTCCGTCTTAGGATCTTTATATTCGGTCACTTTCATTCCTTTCATGCGTTTCCAGGTGAGAACGGATGATGCCATATGAAGCCATTGAAATCAACTTTAGGCTATCGGAAGAGGAGGAGAAGAGCATTGTGTCATGCGAAAAGAAGCAACCAAGAAGTCCTTGGAACATAACACAGCACTTGTAAGTCTAAATATTTGTTAGACGGGAATAACTCTGAATTGTTAAATGCAGAAATGCTCGAGGTCATAAATGATAGAAATATTGGATAGAAGTGAAGGAAATATTCTCGCTGTTCGGGCGATAAATAAACTTACCGAGGAAGATTACGAAAACGTTTTGATCCCCAAATTAGAAGCTCTTATTCAAACCCACGGTTCTGCCCGCTTCTTGTTTTTCATGGATAAAGATTTCGGCGGATGGACATCCGGTGGATTCTGGGATTATGCAAAATTCGGAACGAAACACCAGAATGATTTCGATAAAGTTGCAGCCGTGGGAGGGCCAAAATGGCTTGAACAGTGGATGAAATTTAAATCGTACTTTGTACGTGCTCAAATCAAAACATTCCCTGTTGAAAGCCTTGAAGAAGCTTGGACGTGGATAAAATCGTAGTAACATTTGGAAGGATGTCGCTGAAGATCGAGTTATTGCGGGACAGGCCATTTTATCGGTAAGTGATGTGATCGTGTCTGCGCTCAGGGGCGACAGACCGCGGTGCGGTTCGCAGAATTCGCAAAACGCTACACGCCCATAGTCAACTGATTCCTACTTTTTAACCATTTTCTGAGCGAGTGCTTACTTTCGTGCGATCCTTCACCGGAAAAAATGTTCTCAATACTAATATCTTCGTCAAGATCTTCCCAATGGATGCCCTCCCCATCGCCTATAAAACGACAGTTCCTCAATTCGTCGGGGCTCGCATAAGTCAAGCGAGGATAAAGTCTAAGAGGAACATCTATCTTTTGGCCGTTATCAAGTTCAATGATGAACTCCCGTTCGCCGAATTCAATACCAACAATCAGCATTTCATCCTCCCTGGAAAACTCGATCCACTCGTCTAAGACGATGGTTGAGGCTCACTTCGTTCTTCTGTCCTGATTTCCATGGTGAAAACCTGTTCTTTACCCAGAAAAAATGAATCGATCCATAACGGAAAATGCATTGGACTCTTCGGAAGCTTCTGTTATTTTTAGCAGGTCTGGAAATTGATTTCTGCTTATGCAGAATTCGCCGGATGCATGCGACCGGCGAAATACGGAGGAAACAACATATGCTAGTCAAAAATTGGATGAATAAAGATGTAGTGACCATTGATTCCCACGCTCCCCTTCAAGAAGCAATAAACCTGCTCATGGAGAATAATATCAGCATTCTCCCCGTTATGGAGGAGGGAAAACTCGTCGGAATCGTGACAGATCGTGATGTCAAGCGCGCGTCTCCTTCAGATGCATGCCTTCTGGATTTTCAGAATGTTATGTATCACGTCGCACGGATGGCAGTAGGCTCCATCATGAGTAAACCAGCCTTGACGATTTCTACGGACCGGACGATCGAAGAAACAGCAGAAGTTCTCCTTGAGAACAATATTTCAGGGGCTCCGGTAGTCGACGAGAAAGGCGAAATCAAAGGAATCATTACCAAGGACGATCTCTTTGCCGCACTCATCTCCTTGAGCGGGCTGAGTCACAGAGGAGTTCTGTTCGGATTCTTGCTGAAGGATGCCCCTGGTTCGATCAGAGAAGTTACCGATCCGATCAGAGAACAGGGCGGTAGATTGGCGAGTATCGTCAGCACATATGAATCTGCTCCCGAGGGATCACGCTACGTGTATATCCGTGCGTTCGATCTCGATGCTGAAGCGGTTTCCAATCTGCAGAACGAATACCTGGCCAAACACGTCATCCTTTTCAAAGTGGATCTCAGTAACAACGAACGCGAGTTTTTCGAGAATTGACAGTCGAATGAGTGTGCTGAAACGATAAGGAGAAAGCTTTGATGGAGACAGGCGCCGAATCAATGGCCGAAACGTGCAACCAAAGATCGCTCGATGATGGAGTAGACCGGTGATAATAGAATGCGAAAACACTGAAGACGATATTCTGGCCTTCAACTACTATCATTTTGAGCATTCTCCGGCGGCACGTCGAGACCAATACCTGATGCGATATGTCATACCGATAACGGCATCGGTGGTGCTCACATTGATAAGTGGCTTCTATGAACTGGTACTTTGGAGTACGGTTTTTTGGCTCGGAGTTTTATTAGTATGGATCCTTCTATTTCCTAAGTTGTATTGGTGGGTGCTGGAAAGACAACTGAGGTCTTTTCTTCGGGAAGGTCAGAACAGGATGATGATTGGGAAGCGCGTTTTTAGCCTCGAAGCTGACTCAGTCGTGGAAACTACAGAATCGGGTCAATCCAAAACCAAATGGAATGCTGTCGAGAAAATTGTCAAGAATGAAGATTGCATCTTCATCTACAACAGCTCAGTAACAGCTTACGTGGTGCCCAGGCGTGCATTTGAATCCGAAGATGAATTCAATCGGTTTTTTGAAACCGCTGGCAAGTTCAAGGCACAATCCGCAACGACAACATGATCGATTGCATGACGATGACCCTGCCGAGAGAATCGGGACTTAGTTCGGAAGAGCTTCGTTCCGATTCTGTCTCATTCCGGGTGCGTTCCGAAGATTCCATTTCCATTCGCCACTTATCTTTCAAGCCACTTCCCAATTGCATTCCTTTGCCAGTATACGAGCAATCCTAAGACAATAGCGATCGCCGAGACAATGCCCAAAACAGGCCAGTTTTCTTTGTAAATGGCTGCGCCCCCTACTCCCAGCAACAAAGTCCCCGGCAGACGGCCTAAAAAGCAGATCCCCACAAAGGTGATAAAACGCATAGGAGTCAAACCCAGGAAATATGAAAGCAGATCCTTCGGAAATCCGGGGAACAAGAAGAGTACAAGCAATACCAGTGTTCGGCTACCGTGCGTCCAGGAATAAAACTTGGCCATGGTTTCCTGACTGACGACCAACTTTACCAAAGGTTGCCCTATAACGCGCGCAGCCAGGAAAGCAATTGCGGACCCCAAAGTCAGGCCTACAATTGAGAAGAGTGTGGCTTTCCAAGCGCCAAATATGAATCCGCCCGCTATTCCTGAGATTTCTCCGGGTATGGGAGCAATAAGGACTTGAAGAACTTGCATCGAAAGAAAAGCGACAGGAGCCCACGCACCCCAACTTTGGACGTAATCGCGCAATCGTTCTTTGCTTTCAAAGAGCTGCTTTAACCAGTCCAGCCATAACTGCAGATGCCCTGAGACTGCGAGCCAGACTCCGGCAGTTGCTAAAGCGAGTATCAGAGATACTGCTAGTGCCAACCGGATTCTCTCTTTGTTCGTAGTGGGGATCATGACACGTCCTACAGGGGCAGCAATTGGATAAAGGCAGTTTATATCATTTCCCAGTTGTGCACATAAGATAACGAAGGCTGGGGAACATGCCCTCGAATGATGAAAGGCTTACATCCGAACACAGAAAAGGATTTACAATGTATAACCGGTTCAGTTATTCTTTTTCTCTGTGCATCTGCACTCATTGCTCGAGTGCATTCTCTGGCAAGATACATAACTCTCCGGTTTTTAAGTAAATCTTCCAAGCCCGGCAATATCGGAGTTGGCAGATCCTATCTGACCGGCAGTCTTATCGGGCTCCACGAGGTCCGTATGGGTGATGAGGAACAGCGGTCGCGCTCCTTTCACGACGAGTCAGTCGACAGCTCTCAATCCGAGCTGAGCGAGATCGCCGAGACAAACCCTTCTCCTCTCATTGCATCGTACTTGACCACATCCGGCACTTTCCAGGTCGGAGAGGAGCAGTGGACCGGCCTGGAGGGTCTGCTTCACGGAATCCCCCTTCCCGCACTGCTGGTGGATCGGTATCGAAAGATAACGTTTGCAAACGAAGCGTGCAGAAAACTGACCGGCGATCCACAAATTCTGTTCGGCACCGATCTTATCCTACTTTTTCAACGGGAATACGAAGCAACTGCAGCCCGTTCATTGCTTGGCAGCGTCTTTGTAAGCAAGAAACCGAGAAGCTGCGAAGGTCTGCTCAAGTTCGAAAAATCCAAGATCTGGGGCAGGATTCATTTTCGCTGTCTGCGACTGGGAATGCTTCAATCGGTACTCGTGCTTATTGAGGATCTAACACTCGAGAAAAAGCAACTTCTCCAGAATCACCGTCATCAGGCTGAACTGAAGCGAGCACGTGACGAGTTGGAAAAACGAGTTCGCGAGAGGACCTCAGAACTGGAGAAGATGAATGAGCAGCTCAGGGCTGAAATTGAGGAAAGAAAACAGGCGCAGGAACAATTACGGCAGAGTGAGGAAAAATATCGCAATCTCATAGAGTTGATGAACGAAGGTTTTGCAATCCAGAACGAGTACGGCATCATAACCTTTGCGAATGACAAGCATTGTGAGATGCTTGGATTTTCTCGAGAAGAGATTATCGGGAGACATATCAGCGAATTTCTGGATCCTACAAGCTTCAAAATACTCCAGCAACAGATAGGAAAAGGTAGAGAAGGAAAAGGCAACTCCTGTGAGGTGGTATATCTGGGGAAAAATGGCAGGAGAATTCCGGCCATCATTTCCAGCCGTCCATTCCTGGATCCGGACGGTTATCAGGGAAATGCCGCCGTAGTGACGGACATCACCAAGCTGAAAGCCACCGAGGCCATGCTCATACGGGCTCGAGACGAACTTGAGAAACGAGTAGAGGAGCGTACCGCAGATCTGGCTAAGACAAATGAGCAGCTCTTATTTGAGATTGCTCAACGAAGAGAAATCGAAGCAGCTCTAAGGAGGTCTGAGTCGAGATTCCGTCACCTGTACGATCAGGCGCCGGTGATGATGCATTCCATAGACTACGATGGCTATATACGCCATGTGAATGCAAAGTGGTTGGACGAACTGGGTTATTCGCAAGATGAGGTCATAGGGAGAAAATTTGACTTCATTTTTGCACCTCAATGCAAAGCGCAATGTGAAGAGTTGCTTCCTAAATCCTGGAACGGTGCGCAGGTCAAAGATTTTTTCTGCCGGTTCGTGAAAAAAGACGGCAGTATCATTGATGTCCTTTTGGATTCGGTTAACATCGACGATCCTGCATTGGGGACGGTAAGCCTCTCGGTAATCCGTGACATCACGGACAAAAAATTGGCCGAAGAAGCACTGATTGCGAGCGAAGAACGATTCAGGGCAGTAGTCGAGCAGCAAACAGACCTCATTTGTCGGACTCTGAGCGACGGCACCATAACCTTCGCGAACAGCAGCTTTCTCAGCTTTTTCAGCGTTGATGAAAAATCCCTTATAGGCTCCAATCTTCTGGATCTGGTTCTGAATGAGGATCGCAAGACCATCACGGATGGAATGGCTGCTCTTCGCATTCAGTCACCCTCCAGGACCGGCGAATACAGAGTTCTATTGCCGGGGGGCAAGCTTCGCTGGGTTCATTGGAATCACAAGGGTATCTTCAATTCTCGAGAACAGATTGTTGAAATTCAGTCCGTGGGGAGAGACATAACCGACAGAAAATCCATGGAAGATGCTCTCAAAGCCTCGGAAGAGCGCACGCGCCTCCTCATAGAATTATCCCCGGTAGGGATAGGAATTATCACAAGCAGTCGATTTGCTTATGTGAATCCTTCGTTCGTCCAAATACTCGGATGCGAATCGCTGGATGAAATCGTGGGAAGGATGCCGGAACAATTCGTCCATACAGACGACCGGGATTTTGCAGCCTCCTGGAATCAAATGATTTTCTCCGGCAAGAAGAAGGCAATACATGGGGAACTCAAAGGACTGAAGAACTCAGGAGAGAGTTTTGATGCACAAGTCTGGGTCACTCGTATCGATTACGCCCAACAACCATCGGCTCTTATGTTTCTCGCGGACGCAAGCGAAGCCAAGCGACTGAGAGCCCAGTTGTTGCACGCACAAAAAATGGAGGCAGTAGGAACTCTTGCGGGAGGAATTGCTCACGATTTCAACAATCTTCTCACGGGTATTCTCGGCTATGCGGACCTGCTCTTGGAGGGCAAGGAGGAAAGCGATCAGGATTATGCAGACATCCTGAAAATCATACGATCTGCACGACATGGGGCAGGACTGGTTCAGCGAATTCTCACGTTCAGCCGGGCTACAGAGACGACTCCCGGGCCGGTGAACCTGAACGACACCATCCGTCACGTTGGTGAGATGTTGACCAGGACTTTGCCGAAGATGATCAAAATCGAGACGGATCTAGCTCCGGATCTCATGAACATCATCGGTGATGCTTCCCATTTGGACCAGGTAGTGATCAACTTTGCGGTGAATGCAAAGGATGCAATGCCTGAAGGTGGACGGCTCTTAATTCGAACGCAAAATGTACGGATCGAAGAAAACGAACCGCAGACTCACGTCATGGCCAAAGAGGGAAATTACGTCCGACTCACGGTCGCCGATGATGGAGAAGGCATTCCCCCGGAAATTCAAGAGCGCATTTTCGAGCCCTTCTTCACCACAAAAGATCCGGGGAAAGGAACTGGTCTCGGGCTGCCTATGGTGTACGGCATAGTGAAACAGCACGGGGGCTTCACAACTTTTGAGAGTGAGCCCGGAAAAGGTTCTGTTTTCAATGCATTCTTTCCCGCGTTGGCCAGCAAAGGAGATATCCTTGAACCGAAACGATTCGTTTCACCCATAAGGGGAAAAGAAACCATTCTCCTGGCGGATGCGGAGGATTACATTCGGGATCTGGGAAGCAGGTGTCTCATTGCTGCGGGATATCGGGTACTAACGGCTGCGGATAGCCGAGAGTTGATCCAGATCTATGGCCGGGAACATTCAGAGGTTGCTCTTATTATCCTTGATCCGATGATGCCCGATATGGGAGAAAGACAGTGTCTCAAGCAGCTTGCAGAGATAAATCCGCGAGTGAAGGTGTTACTGGCAGGAAGCGATCCGATCGATACTGCATCCGCTCCGGAGGCCGCCATTAGACCTGTTGACTTTGTCAGAAAGCCGTTTCAAAAGATCGAATTGCTTCAAGCCATCCGCAGAGTTTTGGATACGGAGGCATTTTCATAGACCTGGAAGAAATCGTAAGGTATCGTTTGTCTATCATCTCGGAATAAAGGCAAGGTGATTTCATGACCCAGGAGAGAATACGTAACATTCTGATAGTCGATGATGAACCGTACGTGTGCGAAATTCTGTTTCGTTGGCTCACAGCAGCCGGATACAGATGCACGATAGCTTCCGATGCAAAATGGGCTCTCGAGCACCTGGAACGGGAGAAATTTCATCTCGTCCTTTGTGACATAAAGATGCCCGGAATGTCAGGTTTGGATCTGCTCAATATCGTCAGGACCAAATTTCGCGATGTCGCTGTGGTCATGGTGACAGCCGTTGACGATCGGAAGACGGGAATTACTGCGCTGGAATTGGGTGCTTATGGGTACGTGATCAAGCCCTTTGAAAGAAACGAGATTCTCATAAATGTAGCAAGCGCTCTTGAACGCCGCGATATGCAATTAATGAGTCAAGAGTATGAACGAAATCTTGCGGAACATGCAAAGCAACGGATTACGGCAATCCGGTTGCGCGAAGAGAAGACGGTCTCCCGGTTGATGGCCGCTCTCTCTTCCTTCACGGGAGAATCTGAGATGCATGTCCGTAGAGTGGGTCTCTATGCCGGCGCTCTTGCGGATTCCATCGGCTGGACCGCCCAGAAAGTGTATGATATTCAAATTGCGGCCATGATGCACGATGTGGGTAAGCTTGCGGTCTCGAGAGAAATACTCCTGAAACCGGGAAAATTGACAACGCAGGAATTTGAAGAGATCAAGAAGCATACAGAATCCGGCGCCGAGTTCCTTCATGGAACGCAAATAGAAATGCTGGATATGGCAAAAGAAATCGCTCTCCATCATCACGAGCGTTGGGACGGCTCCGGATATCCAAAGGGACTGGCCGGAGAAGAAATCCCTGAATCAGCCCGCATAACAGCCATCGTCGAAGTATATGACGCACTTATGTCAAAGCGGCCTTACAGAGAGGCCTACTCGGAAGAAGAAGCGCTCGAAATAATGCGCGAGGAAAGAGGCAGGCAGTTCGATCCGGAAATTCTGGACTGGTTTTTCAGACTCACTCCTGAATTACGGAGAATCAGGCAAGAAAGCGAAGTGATACGGCTCGAGCGAAAATTTGCGGGCTAAGAAGTATTGTCAACAATTCTGAGAATCACGTAGACAATATCAATCAACTACTTCCGGAAAGTCAGCCCTCTTCTGAGAAGAATTTAGGGCTTCTTTCAAGTCCGGTCCATACAGTGACAGTAGTTTGAGTCGCTCCTTCCTGTTTTGCATCGTTCAATTTTCATCATCTGTCTGGGAGAGTAGAATTGGTTGTCGGAGCCATTGCAGCACAAATTTCTGCTGAAGATCGTCTCTTCCCCCTCTTATCCTTTGCCTCTCGATTCTCCTCCTCGCCGATAGACGAGAAATTCTTAATCTTCACTTTGCCTTCAGGGAAATTAGCCACAATGTCGAGAGTTCCTCCCATCGCTTCAATCGTCGCTCGGAGCGTTGAGATATAGATATCGGCACGTTTTTCCATCTTGGCTACATTGGGTTGTTTGATGCGCAAGGCCTTCGCAAGCTCCTCCTGGGAAATCCCCCGAGCGCGTCTCAACTCATGGAGTGCCATTTCGGCAGCCATCTTTTGATAGAGCGCATGAGCCCGAGCCCTTGATTCGTCAGACATCTTTGCTCTTAGTTCGGCAAACTTACGAGCCATCTTCCCTTTCCTCTTTCTCTAATGTCTCCAGATGTTCGGCATAAAGCCGGTCAGCGATAAGCACAAACTTTTCGTACCAGCGATCGTCACCCGTCTTGTCTCCGCCGATCAGCAAAAGAGCGACTCGACGCGGGTCAAAGATGTAAAGCACACGGTAGGGATCGCCAGCATATTGGATACGTAATTCTCGCATGCGGCCATATCTTGACCCATTGATGCCGCTGGAGTAAGGAAACCGAAGCCTTGGACCATACTCCTCCAAAAGCTGCACGCCAGCGTCCACTGATTCTTGCTCTCCGTCAGTGAGCCTTTCCCACCATTCGCCGAATTCGTCTGTGAATTCAACTTCCCATGTCACGGATAAAATACCTCATAGGGTATATATTGTCAAGGGTGTGAACAGTCTTGTTGTTTGCTGTTCTCATCCTCATTCTATGCCAAAGCTGGCCAGTATGATCCTTATACCGAACTTTCAGGGAGACTCTCATCGAGCAAAGTATCCCTCTTGAGACAGGTAGGTCTCATTTTGATCTTGCGAAAATGTCGACTACCGGACACACGCATTTAGAATTGAGAAAAAGCTAACTTCACGCAAAATTGAACAACATATTATACGTGGCGTATCGATCGGACCTATATTCGAAAAGATACTCACCGAGATGCACCTGATAATAATTGTGATTCCAAATCCCATCCGTTTCTTCATATGGTGAGGAATACCAAGTCCAGTAATACCATTGATCCCCAAGATTTGCGAACACATCCGTGCTCGTCCAGACCGCAATTTTGCCGAGCATGGTCGATGCGGCGCCTACTTGACAATGATAGAGCATGATCTGCCCATTATCTACCATATATGCATTTAGTTCCAGGAAATCGTTGTAGTAGTTGTTATAGTTTGATGAACTTATCCATTCACCGAAATACATCCCCGTGCTGTTGCCGTGACTCATGACAGCAAGATTGGATATCTGAGTATCATAATAATCCGACAGAATTCTCAGTCCGTCAACAACCGTAGCAAAACCGTCGTTAGTCAAGTCGTACTCAATAACGATTACATCGGTCTTGGTATATTGCTCGACACACTCGAAGAAATCCGTGTAATCAACCAAAACTACATTGAGTGCACCTCCACTCCACTGGCCATCAGAACCGGCGTTAAAAATCCACCAGTCAAGGAGTGTAGTGCCGTCATTCGTTAACCAGCAATGCAGATCGGTGTCACCGTTGCTCCAGTACTGCGTTTCCTGACCGTACGCGAACTGTGTCGTGGCATCCGGATTCCATGCACCCGTATATGCGTTGTATTGCCACCATATTCCGGTGATATGATCGTGATAATAACGATGTGCATCATTCTGATGATAATAGGTACCATTCCAATCGTTGTAGTACCAATATGCAATCGCAGAATCATACTCCCAGGTTTGATAATATTCCCACTGATTATCAATGACCGCATCGAACCATAACCACCTCGAGGTGGCTGCATCCTGTGCGTAATAGTGGAGGCTGTCATAGTACCAAAGATTAAAGCCGTTCTGGTAAGCAAACCACCATCCGTTCACGAAGTGCCAATTGCCGTCACAGTAGTCCTCGAGAACGGCAACAACTTCTCCCTGCCCTTGATCCAATGCCTGATCCGAAACCAGAACCGCGTCTGCGTAATCATCTGCGTTTCGATCCACTGCGCCATCCAAAACGATTCTGTCCTCAAGCGCTTCCAGAATCATCTCTCGTGCATATATCGAGGCGTGTGTACTGCGTTTCGACTCAGACATCGTTCGTACCTCTCACAGAAATCCGCATTGGTCCGGCTTATTCGAATTGTTTACGCGAAACATTCTTTTTTTGTGAACAAGAAACGAAATTGTATTTAGCTTAACAGTATCAGACTAAATTGGGATTCAGCGAAAGTCAAGAGCAATTGCCGACATAAAACAGGTATTCATTGTCGCGGGTAAGAGCTTGAAAACGCGCCATACAATTTATGTGCTCTGGGACATAGGTTTTGAAATCAGCCCGTTCTGTGCAACACGATTGCAAACTTTCATATTTGCAGCCCATTCTGCTTGCGCGGGAGACAGGCATCCCCAATTCCCCGTTTTCGGGTAGTGAAGGGTTGTCGATCGGCTTTAGATTACCGACAGGAATTATTTTGCTCGTTATGTTCGTAACATTCTTAGTATGCACAATCTTCAAATAAAAAAGCCGCTTGACCAATGCAGGAATTCCGTTTACGCTCTGTTTTCTCGGATCCATGACTCTGCCGATTTTCAGAAGCCCAAGAGAAATAAAAATCACGCGTTTTCAGGAGGTATTATGGACAAGCAAGTGCGTTTGGTTACCCAGTCGCCTTCGGCGTACTCGTATCCGTTGTTGCTCAAGCAGCTACTTCACACACCCATAATATACAATCCCGATCAGGAAATTGTGTATCGCGATTCCCTGCGTTATACGTACAAGGACCTGTACGCTCGGATTAACCGTCTCGCTTCGGCATTGACATCCATGGGTGTCAAACCGGGAGACACAGTTGCCGTACTGGATTGGGATTCTCATCGCTACCTGGAATCGTTCTTCGCGATTCCCATGATCGGCGCCGTTCTCCACACCGTGAACATCAGGCTTTCCCCCGAGCAGATCCTGTTCACCATGAATCATGCCGAAGACAAAGTAGTGTTGGTACATGAAGACTTCTTGCCCATAATCGATGCCATTCGTCCACATCTCAAAACGGTAGAGACATATATTCTCCTGAAAGAGGGCCCGGAAAAACCCGCCACATCCGTGCCCCTCGCGGCCGAGTACGAAGAAATGCTGACGCAAGCAGTGGATTCGTTCGATTTCCCGGAATTTGACGAGAATGCCAAGGCAACCACGTTTTATACGACAGGAACCACCGGCGATCCCAAGGGCGTGTATTACAGCCACCGACAACTGGTTCTCCATACGCTGGGTATGGCAATTTCGTTATCAGGGTTCAGCGGACCGGGACGATTTCAGTCCGCGGACATCTACATGCCGATAACACCCATGTTTCACGTGCACGCGTGGGGTGTTCCATTCGTGGCAACAGTGCTCGGAGCCAAGCACGTGTATCCGGGACGCTATGAGCCTGCCATGCTCCTCAAACTTCTTCAAACCGAGAAAGTTACATTCTCTCACTGCGTACCGACCATCCTGCACATGATTCTGACATCACCTGCGGCCAAAGATGTCGACCTCAACGGATGGAAAGTGATCATCGGCGGCTCCGCCCTTCCGAGGGGATTGGCAAAATTGGCCCTTGAACGAGGCATCCAGATCTACACCGGGTACGGAATGTCGGAAACATGCCCGCTTCTCACACTTGCAACAGTGCAGTCCCACATGGTTGACTGGGACATGGAAAGGCAGTTGGACATCAGAACGAAAACCGGCTTGCCGGTTCCTCTCGTGAATATCAGGGTGCAAGACGTGGTGAGCGAAAAAGAAGTCCCCAAAGACGGGCGCACACCCGGCGAAATAGTGGTTCGAGCGCCGTGGCTCACTCAGGGTTACTTCAAGGAACCCGAGAAATCGGAAGAACTCTGGGGCGGCGGCTGGCTTCATACCGGCGACATCGCGAATGTGGACCCATCCGGTTATCTTCAGATCACGGATCGACTGAAGGATGTAATCAAAACCGGTGGTGAATGGATTTCATCTCTGTACCTTGAGAGTCTTATAAGCCAGCACGAAGCGGTTTCCGAAGTCGCGGTGGTAGGAATACCTGATGAAAAATGGGGCGAGCGTCCCCTTGCCATGGTGGTTCCCAAACCTGATTTTAAGGACACGCTTTCCGGGGACAGTCTCAAAAGCTTTCTCCAGAAGTTCGTGGACGATGGCTCTGTTTCCAAGTGGGGGATACCTGATAACTTTGTTATCGTGGATCAAATCCCTAAAACCAGCGTCGGAAAATTGGATAAGAAAGTAATCAAGAAGCGCGTTGCGGAAGGCATAAAATAAGTTGAGAACCCGAGAAAACCGGATGCATACCTTGCCCCGGTCTCAGCATTAGTTAACGTTGCGTGGGGTAGCGAGAAGCTTCTCCTGCGATCATGATACCTCTGACTTTCTAAATCCCCCTACCCTCCTTTACTAAAGGAGTGGGGGATAGGCGCTAACTTATCGTGTTTTTGGTCGTTTGTTCCGGAGGAACAGCTGACAATAGGCCGGCGATTTATCGCCGGTTAAGGAAAAACCTAATGATTTTCGAGTCCTGGAGGGACGACTGATACACAAATTCCCGGCAATGAATTACCGGGCTATTTTCTTTAGTCCCTATGGGACAAAGAATTGCGACAAAGTTAGCGCCTATAGGGGGCGGGGGTTCTTCCCACGAATAATTGAACTGATACAACGTTGTCTATTTTCGAGTGCCATCGGGAGCGAAGCGAAGAACTCTTGCAGATGCATGGTCGCTTCGCCCCTCCTCCTACCGATAGAGAGTTGCGTAGCGGGCACTCTCAACGTGTTAATGAAACCGCACGGCCTTCGATTTCCCTATCAACGTTCACATCGTAAACCAGCTATAATGATGCCAACGACACCATGAAAGGTCCCGAGCCTATGAGCTTTTCCGAGCATGTGGAGCAACTTGCCCTTGAAAAAGCGAAGATCATGTACTCGTTCATGGGGGATGAAGTCCCGACTCTTTTCAACCGGAAAAAATGGAAAGGTAAAATTATCGGCTGGGCCATTCAGGATCAAGACTTCAGAGCCAGGTTGCTCAGGTTTGTGGACGTTCTGCCGACCCTGAAGACCGATTCGGCAGTTTACAAACTTTTTCAAGAGTATTTTTCCGATGTGGATGCCATACCTCCCGAATTGAGGATTGCGGTGGATCGCCTATCCAGGCGAACAGACCTGGATCGAGTCGTTCCCACAATACTCAAGCGAGCGCTGGATTCACTGGCTGCTCAGTTCATAGCTGGGAGAACCGTAGCGGACGCATTGAGCACCCTTCATGCATTTCGTACGCAAGGTCTTGCTGCAAGCCTGGATATCGTAGGCGAAGAGGTGCTTAGTGATGACGAAGCCGGCCACTACGTCAACAGGTACCTGGAAGTGATGAACGTGCTGGGTCCTGCTGCAAGATCGTGGCAGGACATGCCGTTGTTGGATGCTGACGATCGCGGCCCCATTCCCCGCCTTGATGTCTCGCTCAAGGTAACCTCCTTTTACTCGCAACTTGACCCTGTGGATTGGGACGGTTCGATCCTCAGCACCAGCAAGAATCTTGCGCCGATATTCAGAGCTGCTCAGGAACAAGGGGTCTCGGTCACCATCGACATGGAGCAGTATTATCTCAAAGATGTCACAATCGAAATCTTCAAAGCCCTCCTCCTGGACCATCCGGATTTTGAATATCCCGGAATTGTGCTCCAAACATATCTTCCCGAGACAGCGGCGGATTTCACACACCTTGCGGAGTGGGCTCGCAAGCATGATCGTCGGTTTGGGGTACGGCTGGTAAAAGGGGCTTACTGGGATTACGAAACCGTGGTCAATCCGAGGAAAGGCTGGCCGATTCCCGTATTTCTGGAAAAAGAAAAGACAGATCTTCATTACGAACAACTGACCAAAGTAGTCCTGGATAACATCGATATCATCCGACCTGCCTTTGCAAGCCACAATGTGAGAAGTCTGAGCTATGCCATGGCAGTCGCGGAGGATGCAGGTCTTCCGAAAAACGCTTTGGAATTTCAGATGATTTACGGAATGGCGGAACCTGTCCGAAAAGCCGTCCAGAAAATGGGGTATCGCGTCAGGGCTTACATCCCTACGGGGGAGTTGATTCCAGGCATGGCATTCCTGATAAGACGACTCCTGGAGAATACGTTTTCCGAGTCGTTTCTCAAGCGTTCGTTTTTCGATAACACCGGCATTGAACTGGTTCATTCCCCGCAGCTCGATGAGAGTTTCGTTCAGCCCCCCGCTTCAGTCGGATTCATGAATGAGCCCGTGACGGACTTTTCAAGAGCTCAGAATCGATCTGCAATGTACGATGCTCTCGCTACTGTTGAAGAGAATCTCGGCAACAATTACCCTCTTATTATCCAGGATCGGGAAATTTTTACCGATGAAACCACGCTCTCCATCAACCCGGCGCGGCCCGAACAGCTCGTCGGAAGAGTCTCCCGTGCCAACCGAGACCAGGCCCGGGAGGCAGTCGATTCAGCGCGGGAGGCATTCGTCGCGTGGAAGAAGACTTCCCCTCAGGAACGAGCAGATTATCTCTTCCGAGCAGCCGCGGAAATGAGAAAACGGCGGTTCAAATTAGCGGCACTTGAAATTCTTGAAGTGGGTAAGACCTGGAAGGATGCAGATGGCGACATTGCCGAAGCAATCGACTATTTGGAATACTACGGCCGCGAAATGATAAGACTCGGCCAAGCGACCATGCCGGGCGCCTATCCGGGCGAAGAAAACCTGTATTTTTACGAACCCCTTGGCGTGGGGCTCGTAATTTCACCCTGGAATTTTCCCATCGCCATTCCGACCGGCATGGTTTCCGCTGCACTTGTTACCGGAAATACTGTGATCTTCAAGCCATCGGGACTCAGCTCAGTATGCGGATGGCATCTTGCCGAGATTTTTAAAACAGTGGGGTTGCCTCCAGGGGTTCTGCAATTCGTTCCGGGCCCGGGGAGTGAAACCGGAGAGTACCTCGTTTCTCACCCGGAAGTAGATTTTGTTTCCTTCACCGGCTCCAGAGAAGTGGGGCTTCACATTGTGAGCGTTGCGGGCAAAACGGAACCACATCAAAAAGGAGTGAAGCGAGTAATAGCCGAGACGGGAGGCAAGAATGCAATCATTGTCGATGAAACCGCGGATTTGGATGAAGCCGTAAGAGGAGTACTCGATTCAGCTTTGGAATATCAGGGACAGAAATGTTCTGCATGCTCCAGAGTCATAGTGGTGGATTCCGTGTACGAAGATTTCGCCTTGCGATTACAGCGATCGATGAACAGTCTGCGAATCGGTCCTACGGATAAGCCCTGGAATTTCTTCGGTCCTGTCGTGGATCAAATATCTGCACAGAAAATTCAGAAATACATTGAAACCGGAATCAAGGAAGGAAATGCTCTCCTTGCCAAACCAGGCCCGGAAAACGGGTTCTTCATCGGACCTCACCTGTTTGCCGATCTTCCCCTTCACTCTTCACTCGTGAGAGAAGAAATCTTCGGACCGGTGCTGGTATTGTTACGAGCACCCACCTTGGAATCCGCTTTATGTATGGCTAATGACTCCCGGTATGCCCTTACCGGGGGAGTGTTCTCCAGGAGCCCCCAAAATATCCAAAAGGTGATAGCCGATTTTGATGTGGGAAATTTATATGTTAACCGAAAGATTACGGGTGCGCTCGTAGGAAGACAGCCATTCGGGGGATTCCGAATGTCCGGGATAGGGTATAAAGCTGGTGGTCCGAATTACCTCATACAGTTCATGCACGACAGAAGCGTGAGCGAAAACACCTTGAGGAAAGGATTCGCTCCATCCCTGTAGGATATTTATAATATGGCAAGTGTATAAAATAGCGTCCGATTGCGAAAAGCACCGCTCGACAATGTGGTCAAAAGATCAGTAATTATGTCAACTGGCATATAAAAAACGGGAAGAGAACCTCGTCTCTTCCCCAGGGTTTCCTACCTACACATCTGACAAAACCGCTGGCTAGTGGACGCCGTGACCGCAATACGGAGAATCCTTGAATTCCGGAGTATTGCAGACTACGGAACGGGCTGGGTCTTCATGGGATAAAACCCAATGTCCCCAATCGTCTTCGAACGGCCAAACTTCCATTTGAGGACGAACATTCTGTTCGTTTGCACGAGCGTCGGCCGTATCTCGGATATTGTCCACAAAATCTCGCTTGAAACCGGCACCAATCAAACCGGTATCAAAGTAAGCTGCTTCTTCGTAAGCTTCCTCTTCGCTTTCCATTTCCGACATATATAATGGTTCAGGGTGTTCTCCAGCAAGTTCGGGTTCAACCTCTCCCGAGAATCCGCTTTCCGGCATATCTACTCCTGTGCCACGTGTACGTTCGCGCTCTTCTTCAATGCCCATAGTTTCTTTAGCACTTTTGATGATTGAATCCGCGGCCTTTTCAAATGTCTCCTTAATTCCCATCGGTTGACCTCCTCCGGGTATTACTCTGGGCCAATTCAAGAATACAGATGCGAGAAATGAATTTTGGATTCAACACACAACAAAGAGCGGAATATGGAAACTCTCAGCGCAATGATGGGTATCGCAAAGGCAGGAAAAGCACTGGAAAAAATTGGGGAAGACCTTGGAAGGCTCCCCAAATTTACTGGCCTTGGAGGCGCATATGAACTGAATTGTGGCAGCTAAACCCGAGGCAAACGTCCTTTTGCTCCTGAAAAATGTACCAATTAAGCGCCGTGACCTTTTCTGTACTTATCATCACTACCGGCCCCGGTCTGCGCTAGACCGCCAAGTCATTCGACCGCTAGCCACGTTCTGCACGCGTTCCATTTACATAAAGTCACGGCCTGTCAGCAACCCGCTGATAGCAATTCCAACCTCATTCCGCATCCGAACTCGGTGCGTGCTGAGAACTTTTAGCAACATCTGTGCCAATCTCATCGAATACACGAATCCGCTCAGAATCCGTGGAAGTCGTGATTTATTTTCAGAAATTTGGAGCTTCAACGACAGAGCAGAGTGGGTAAAAACAACCCACCATCTCTCTGGCGCCCTTTGAAATAAGCTTGTTACTTACGATCCGTGAGGGGATAAAACACCCGGCAGCATGGGTTTTTAAAGCTCACTACGTCTGGCACGCTGATTAATAACCGTTTTCATGAAAGAATCTACCAGAGACTGGATGGATCGAAACCTCATTTTTCGCCGGGTTCTTTTGCCACAGATCAGGAACATTGAGGAACCGGAGGAATGGCAACACTTTTATTATACCCAAGTACTATACTATTATGGTTACAATATGTACCGGGAGGACGGCGTGGAAACCAACAAACCAAGAATAATCATTTTCTCGGGAAAAGGCGGTGTTGGAAAGACTACCGCTGCAGCAGCAACGGCGCTCTGCTGCGCTCGACAAGGCCTGAAGACTATCGTGATTTCAGTCGACATCGCCCATAGCCTTGCAGACGCGTTCCAAAGAGAAATCGATCTTCACGACCGTAATCGCGGAAAATCTGTCCGAATAGCTGATAATCTCTGGATGCAGGAAGTAGATATTCAGGAAGAACTTGAAAAACACTGGGGAGAAGTCTCCAAATATCTGGCTGCTCTTTTGGGAGCAAGCGGAATGGCAGATACCCTTGCCGAAGAATTGGCCATTATTCCAGGCATGGAAGATGTAGTAAGCCTTCTCTATATCAATCAGTATTATCGCGAAAAGACTTTTGATGTCATCGTTGTCGACTGCGCTCCCACCGGCGAATCGTTGCGTTTCGTGAGCATGCCTTCCACTCTTGAGTGGTATATAAAGAAAGTTTTTAAGCTGGAACGCAACCTCATGCGGGTTACCCGCCCCATAGCGAAGAAGTTGACCGATATTCCTTTGCCCGAGGATTCCTATTTTGCAGCTTTGCAGGATCTGTTCCTAAAATTGGATGGTGTGGATGACGTACTCCTCGACCGGGACATCACGTCAGTGCGTCTCGTTACCAATGCAGAGAAGATGGTAGTACGCGAGACTCAGAGAGCCTTCATGTATTTCTGCCTGTACGGATTGGTTGTTGACGCAATAATCGTGAATAGGCTTTTCCCCCGGGATTTGCAGGATGATTATTTCAAGGACTGGATCTCTACCCAACAGAGAAGCCTTGAAGAAATTAACCGCATATTCGATCCCATTCCTTTGAGAAAAGTGCCCATGTTGCAGGATGAGGTGGTCGGCACGGACATGCTCTTGAAAATGGGCCAAATCATGTACGAAAATCTGGACCCCGCGGCTTTGCTCTATCGAGAGTCGCCCTATAGTGTCGAACAGAACAACGGCAACTACGCGCTCAAGATTAAACTGCCATTCATTACCAAGGACTATGTAGATTTGATGACTGAAGACGGAAATCTCGTGGTACGGATCGGATCGTTTAAAAGACATGTGTTTTTGCCGCGGGTATTGTCGGGCCGGAAACCGGGACGGGCATCCTTGGAGGACAACGTGCTCACCATATCGTTCAGCCAAGAGCAAGGAGATTATGAATGAATCCAGAACAGGCTTTTGTTAGGGTCATGGGAATCGCGTTGATGCCCATGGCAGCAGGTTACATGTTGCTCAAGTACATAATGCCGAGACCGGATGATCTGATGACTGCAGCAATACACTTTCGCAACGGCTTACAGGAATTTCAGCGAGGCATATCCACTGTGGTATTCGGTTCCGGTCTTTCTCCTGAGGAGATGAAAAAAGAGAGGGAATCCCGAAAGATACCGATCGATTAACCCGAGGATGAGAATCGATCGGCAGACGGTCGGAGATATGTGCTCACAATGAACACTCTTAAATTGCTCGAGAAATTTTGGTAAATTCGCGTGTGGTCTGCTTGAAAACCCCCGGCCATGCTTTCCGCTTGTAAAGGCGGGCTCATTTTCCTAATGTCATCATTGAATTTTCTTAAGTGCTGCCGGTCCGGTGCATCGAATGCAAGCCTTGACGCGTAGAGTGTTGTTCATTGTTCTGATTCTGAGCGGTTTCATCGCGTGGATCATGCCGTTTACCAATGAAGATTTGTTCCTGGGGCTTGTTGCCGGCCGCGCTATCTGGAATGGAAATCTCGCGACCCCCGACACCTGGTCATATTCCGTTCCGGGCTCCCTGTGGGTTGACCAGTCCTGGTTGTCTCATCTCACGTATTATGTGTCGTACCTGTTTCTGGACGAAATTGGACCGATTCTCATAAAAGCGATTCTGCTTTGTGCAGTAGCGGCGATTCTCTATATGCGGTGCCGTTTCCTGTCGGTTTCTCCAGGCGCTTCCATGCTTGCCGTAGCGCTCGGGATTCTCGCGCTTGCTCCGTTTCTCAAAATCCGGGCCGAAAATTTCGGTTTGTTCTACTTTGCACTGTTGTCAGCGTTTCTGGTAGGGCCCCCTCGCTGGGGACGCTGGAGGCATTTGGGCACTGTCGCTGTGCTCGTTCTCTGGGCGAATTCTCACGGGTCCTTCATATTGGGACTGGTTCTCATAGGCTTGCGTTTTCTTGTCTCTCTCGTCTATGCGTTGGAGACAAAGCGAAGCCCCGACACGCAGTTCTTTCGCGAGCACGGGCGGGATGCGGCACTCTGGGGAATCACCTTGGCTATTGCTCTCATTGGAGCTGCATGGGCAAATCCGTACGGACCGGAAAACCTTACTCTCTTCTTCAAGCAACTCTTCACCGAATCCATAACGGAATCCTGGGTAGATTGGCAGCCATTATTGGACGTAAAATCGGTATTCGGGAGGGGTTATTTCAAGGCATTTTCAACAAGGCCTTACCTCCTGGTCCTCGGTTTTACGATTCTGGTTTGGATTTTCCTGTTGGTGGTATCACGGAACCAAAAATCCGCATTCCGGAGATTGCTGGAATCTACAAAATCCGATGTGTTTCTGGAAATACTCATTCCCCTTTTCATGGCCCCCCTCGTGTTCAAATTCCAGAGAATGCTTCTCTTCGGTGCTGTTGCACTGGTACCGGTTCTTGGCTTGGGCATGTACGGTGCCGTACGGTTTGCGGCGGACGAATTTCCACGTGCCGGGGCATTCATAAGAAATCGGGCAGGAAAGGCTATTCCAGCGGCTTTAGCTGTCGCGGGACTCGTTGTTCTCGGAGCAATCTCGTATAAGACTGCCATCCGGTACTCTGCTGCGAATCCGCTCAATCCATCATTGCAAGATCGGACTGTCGCATCGCGTCTGATGACGAACACCTTGTCGCGAAAAGACGCGGTGGCCTTTCTCAAGGACAACGGAATCAATGGACGCGTGTTCACCAATGTTTTTTTGTCGGATTATCTGATCTTCCAAATACCGGAAATCCAGGTCTTTTTCGATTTAAGGGCACAATCCTTTTTTCCGCAAAAAGTGATGAAAGCGTATCTTTCGGTATTCGATCCTGAACCTGATGACGTGCAATCTCTTACAGACGTAATGGCAACATACGGAACTGAGCTGGTAATCATCGATACAGCGGACAGGCCCCATTATTTCACTATTGCAACGGCGCTTATGCGGTCAAAATCCTGGATCTGCATATACAAGGATCGATTTCTCGTGATTTTAGCCAAAAACGATCCGAGCCGATTTCCCTTTACAAGGGACGCGGATGAACTGGACAGGTTCAAATATGTGGATTCCCGGTCGAGAATACTTGCTCAGGCCTTCTTCTCGTACTACACAACAGGAAAGTTAAGTCCGGGTCTCATCGGCAGGTTGCAGGAATCTCTGACACAACTGCCCGATCCCGAAGCATATACCCTCTTTGCGGACGCGACGCAGGCAGGCTCGAGATGTTTGACAGGAGATCCGAAACGATACTGCGAGTCCGAATTGGTAAGACTTGCACAAAATGACGCGCTTGAACCGAATAGTGCTCTGTCGCATGTTGCGAGCGCTGTAGCACTCACGAATATTCTGGAAGGCAATGAAAAATCGTGTGGCTCAAAAGAAAAGGCTGCAGCGTACCGCAAGCTGAGACTCAGTTTTTTGAGAATCCTGGATCAGATGAAATCTCAATATGGCGGAATTTAAGCGTAGGCGATCAATCATACCCATTCGCTTCTAAGCAGTAAATACTGGGGAAACCCTTCTTGTAAGAAGTGTTTCCCCAGTATTACTTCTTTGAAAGCGAATGGGTATGATTCCCTTTTCATGGTTTCACATACGCGAAGCCTTCGAGCTGCAATCTGATCAACTCCCATATTCCCGATTTGATCAAAGGGAAATCGGGGATAAGGTCGCTCTTGGCAAGTCCCTGTCTCATCGCGCTCTGTTCACAGAGGAGGAAATGGACACCTCGTCCACGGAGCTTCTGCAACTCGTCCGCGAGACTTGGGGGCATGTCCTTTCGGAACAGGACAATAGATTCGGCTTCGGCAATAACAAATATTGACGCATTGTTGTCAGACACCTCGTCCAAAATGTTACGAATGGATGTCAGTATCATATCCAACCGTCCCGGTTTATTTGAATCGATGTGGAACACAACTTTCGGTTTCATGAGGATTGTCCTTTCATAGGTTCAAGAGGCAGCCGACAATATAACCAAACACTTCCGGAATCATTGCGTCCAACAGGAAAATATGCATCGATCGCAATGCAAGATATCGTTCTCTGCCTATTGATTCGGACTCCGATGCGGGGTTCCGGTTTCCTCTACTTTCCTTGATACGGAACAAAATCGTGCAACGCTATCTTCATTCCTAGTCGTCGGTTTTCAGCGAGTTCCTACCAAAATGTAGCAAAAAAGACGATCCTCAACCTATTGTTCGTCAAGGCATGGCGCTGATTTGGCTTTTCTTGCATCGCATGGTATGGTTATTGCGTATTTCTTTGATGACGATTCAGGTCTGCCCGAAGCAGATCGTATAAAAAAAGGTTTTTTCAATGAGAAGGGAACATATTGTTACAAAACTCGTCGAGTCCGGGTACAGGTTTTTTTCCCGGCCCTTTACGGGATCGGTTCTAACTGCCGAGGCCTGGGCGAGTAATTTGAAAAATAAGAAACTCGTAATCTTCCTGTATAGGCATGATACCGACGAACTGATCGATTTGTACGATCTTCCGCAAGAGGAAGAAAACAGGCCGGAAATTGAGGCATTCCTGGACGATTTTCAGGAGCGTGTTTTCAGGCCCGTTTGCGATACATTGCCGGATGGCTGTACCTCCCCGAAGCACAAACCGGGTTCCAGATCTGACCGCGGGTTAGTAGAAAAGTCATCCCTTTAGCGTGCGCATTTCTGTGATCATGTCCGATTCTTCCAGAACCGCCTGCCCTGGGTCCGAATCGGCAATGATCACATGAAGTGACGCGGGTCGCTTTCTGAGCATTTCCACAAGCTGGTCTGTGGTAATGGCATTCTTCTTCACCAGAATGCTGATGTTCTGTAAAATGACCATCCCATAATGATCTGAAGTAATTGATTTTGTCGCAGTTTCCCATTCTTCTCGTAAAGTGTCCGGGGTCTCGTCTTTACTGAGTTCATAGATATGGACAGAATCTTTTAATGGGACGGTAAATTTTTCCATGCATCTACGCCAGTCAGCCGGCAAAGTAGTTATTATTCCTATTTTAAGATGACGCCCCATGGCTCTTAAGACCTGCCCCATGGCAGGAAGAACGCTATTGGCAGCGTCACCCACGGTTACCAGAATCAAACCAGTTTCCATTTTTGGTGGTGCTCCAGGAAATTACGAACGGAAATACTAAAAAATCGTGACATAAAAAAACGGTCTGCGCAATAGGATCTTCACTCCTCAAATATTATGCACGGTCAATTCAAAAATTGACAACACACCGCAATACGGCATACTTATCGAATTCCCGCGTGTCTGGATACTGCATGATTCAAATGCGACATTTTATGAGAGAGTTTACCGCAGCGTTTCTCGCCGGTTTTGCGATAATTATCGGGCTTACGATGCTGGCAGGGTTTGCCGCATCACATGTTTCTCCTGAAACAGTATCCCTGCTGAAATCCTGGTCAGAACAAAATCCTGCGCAACGATTTGACGACTGGATGGACGGGATCGTCGTCGCGAACATTTTGTATTCAGCAATGTGTCCGAGGCATTCACTCTGGACCTATTTTCTCCCTGCCAATGCACCTCCTGCCGGTTTCGACCTCCTCAAGCATGTGCTCACACCACAGAACAACCAGGCTCTTGTGAAAGCATTGGAAACTCGTCAAGGAGAATTGCTTCACAGATATTGGACCGGACATATAGTGCTCACGGCTATTGCACTGTACGTGTACATCGACCCGGCTATTGCGTCCAAAGCTGCGATGGGGGCTGTGCTTCTGTCGTTCTTCTTCTTTGCCTTCGTGTGGACTAAAAGGCTGAGCACCATGGGAGGCCTGGTTTTCGGTTTGCTGCTCTTGGGGTCCGGCGTCATCTACATGGAAAGTTTTCACACCCACACATGGGGACTGGCTGTGGCGGGTTTGACTGCAGCGTACACGGGTTTGCGCCTCGAAAGGGGCAAATCGTTCGTTGCGCCCGCTGTCCTGGGAGGCATATTTGCGAACTGGGTGGGGTACGATTACGTGTTTCCCACTCTTGCATTCAGCTTGCTCTTTTTTCTACAGCGTGAAGAGCGGGAATTGCGGATTCACGATATGGCTGCGCCATTCAAATTTGCGGTCCTGTTCCTGGCGATTACCGCGCTCATGATGGTGCTTCGCGTTCCGATCGCGTACCTTTTCGAACAGGTCGATCCTTCTTTGTTTGTGGGACAGCTTACGGATCGGCTCGCATATAGACTGCAGGGAGACATCCTGCCCCAGGAACTTGCATCGGGCATGGAATTAACCCGGAGTTCCGCGATCCTGAGCGCCCTACCTGCAGTGGATGCATACCTTTTCAATCTTGGAGGCCGGTTCATGCCGCTGCCGCAATCCCTTACCGGATATGCTGCATTTCAGATGCTTCCTATCGTAATTCTGTCCGGAATCCTGATCATGCGAAACCGCAGCGATCAGTTGAAGGCATTGAGACCCGTTGCCATAGTCGCAGTTTCGGCGCTCCTGTTTCACCTGCTTCTGCTGGTTCTGGTGAACCATGCCTGCGTCCATCCGTGGATGCATGCGCGTTACATGGTGTTTTCGATGGTGGTTTCTTCTGCAGTTGCTGCAGGCGCAGCATGGGATGTGATTGCGAAACACATCTCTCAGGAGAAGATCTGAAGATTCGACCACAGAGTGAATCGAAAACCTGAAACGATCTCAGTTAAAAGAGTAACGTAAAATCCACACCGACAGTAACAATACTATCTGCAACGGACAGCACCCGAACCCCTGTGGGAACATCATTTATAGTCCCTGAAACGTCCCCGCGCAATTCTTGATGCAAGTATCGAGCATGCAGTCCGCACCAGATGTTCTGTGTGACGGCTACATTACCTTCCATCTGAAATTCCAGCAGTCCACCCTGACTGAGCTCCCCTGAATAGTCAATAATTTGACCACGTTCCTGAAGGCTATTGGAAACTCTCCTGGTCATGAAGGGGGAGCCGAGCACTTCGAATCTGGCTTTCCACCAGGGAAAAAACATGGAGGTCTGTAGTCCCAGGAAAGGTATTTGCGAAGCAAATTCGTCTCGTGATCTGCCTTCCGAATTCACCGCTTCACCGCGATGTCGCCATGTCTCTTGTCTGTATCCGGCCACAATGCTGTACCGATAACCACCGCCGGTCCAGAGATGATAGAGACCTGCAAATTCCCAGGAACCAAGATCCGGTTCGACCTGCCATCGGACAAAATCCGTCAAACCCGTATAATTCGGGTCCCGCATCATACTGCCGCTACGTTCGAAAATGCTGATTGCGCCTGCAAAACGGCCCGATATCAAAGGCGACGGCGATAATTCTACCGTTCCTGCCAGCAAAGGAACACGTATGTTGAAATCCCCTCGGATCGAAGTAGCCCCCGAGTAAGAGAACGATTGCGTTCCGAAAAGGAATTCGATCCGGAATGAAGAATCCAGAACACCGGGTTGCGACAACACCTCAGCCTGGCTGTTTCCCATACACAGTGTCAGGACAGAAAATACCAACAACGATACGACAGCAAATCTCCTCACAATACTATCCCCAACAAATATAAAATTCACACTTGTCCACGCATTATAATCTCAGTGTCAAACAAAAGGGAACTGAAATTTCCGCGAAGGACGAGAACTTCCGGACATGATTGAAATTGCTCCGTCCTCCGGCTACAATCCCCTTTCACTCCAGTATGAATTGGAAGCGAGTAGCGCCACTATGGATCTCCCCGGACGAAAAGTACTCACCGTTTCTGCATTTACCGAACAAATTCGCAGCACGCTCGAGTCGAAGTTTCAGTCTGTCTGGGTTCGCGGGGAAATCTCCAATTACAGACCCGCACCTTCAGGCCACCTGTATTTCACGCTCAAGGATGAAACAGCTCAGATACGTTGTGTGATGTTCAAGATTCAGAGTCGTTTTTTGAAGTTCCGGCTTCATGACGGACTCCAGGTTATCGTGTGGGGCAAATTATCGGTATACGGGGCCAGAGGTGAATATCAGCTCATTCTCGATACCATGGAACCCGCAGGTCTCGGCGGCCTCATGCTCGCGTTCGAGCAGCTCCGGGAAAGATTAACTGCAGAAGGTCTGTTCGATCCATCCAGGAAGAGAAAGCTCCCGGCATTTCCGAAAACCATAGGACTGGTCACTTCATCCAAAGGGGCAGCGGTCAGTGATGTGATTCGCATTCTGAGGAGACGCTTTCCCGCCGTTCACATACTTGTCAGTCCTTCTGCCGTCCAGGGAGACCGAGCGCCGGTCGAAATCAGCGCTGCCATAAATCGATTATGCCAGGCATCCGGAGTCGACGTGATCATTGTCGGGAGAGGCGGAGGTGCCATGGAAGACCTCTGGGCCTTCAACGACGAGCGCGTTGTTCGAGCGGTCGCCGCCTGCCCTATTCCTATCGTGAGCGCTGTCGGTCATGAAACGGATGTAACCCTTTCCGATTTCGCTGCAGATGTGCGAGCTTCGACTCCGTCTGCTGCAGCGGAAATAGTCCTCCCTGACCGGCGCGATCTCCGGGAAAATCTTACGCATATCGTCGCAAGGCTCACTCATTCCATAAGAAACGTTATCCGGAGAAACACCGGAGCAGTGGAAGAGCAACTCAAGAGACTCTTTAATCCGAAACGTCAGATTCAGGAAAAACGCCTCGCTCTGGATGACATGATCGTCAGGATGACTCGCGCCGTCAAACGGAGAATCGGTGATTCCGCACGTGAGACCGAACTCTTCACGCAAAGACTGAAGCCCGGACGGCTGTTCAAACAGATTGAAATCGGCCGAGAGCAATGCAAGTCCCTGGTGAATCGATTGCATCGGGAAATGTCCGGATACACGGCTGATAGACGGGCGGCACTCTTGAGTCTCACCGCTCGTCTGGACGCTCTCAGTCCCTTGTCGGTTCTGTCCCGCGGTTACTCCATAACACTGAGGCAGGAGACCTATGAGGTCATACAGGATTCGAATACAGTGGAAGTTGGAGATATGATTCACGTCAGGTTGCACAAGGGCGGGCTGATCTGTCGTGTTCTGAACAAGATGGAAGAAACGAATAACCGAATCGCTGGCAGATCATCCGTTGATAGTGATGAAGAAGAGAATAGGAACACTGAATGAAAACCATACATGACGCTAAGGAACATCTCCGTTTCGTCGTGAATCTGGCAGAACAGGCTGGACGCATCGTAGCTTCTTATGCACGAGGAAGTTTTCAGGTAACAGGCAAAGGAACTCAGAAGGACACGATTGATATAGTCACGGATGCAGATCATGCATCTGAAGATTTTATCCTCGGGGAAATTAGAAAGCGGTTTCCGGAACACGATATCCTTACGGAAGAAACCATCACCGAAAAGAAGGGATCGGACTGGCTGTGGGTAGTAGATCCTCTGGATGGTACGGTAAATTTCTCTCATGGATATCCTGCATTCTGCGTGTCAATTGCACTCATGCAGAATGAAACGATTGTTCTGGGCGCGGTCTACGATCCTCTACGTCAGGAGACGTTTTCAGCAATTCGGGGACAAGGAGCTTTCATGAACGGCAATCGTATTCAGGTATCGACTGCCGAGACGCTCTCCAGAAGTCTTGTTGCGACCGGATTTCCGTACGATCGGGCATATTCACCGATAAACAATGTGGCCGAGTTCAATCAGATCGTTACCAAAGTGCAAGGAATGCGGCGAGGCGGTTCCGCGGCTTTGGACCTTTCATACGTTGCATGCGGAAGACTGGATGGTTTCTGGGAACTGAAACTCAAGCCATGGGATATGGCTGCAGGAATCTTGCTGGTCGAAGAGGCAGGAGGAATCATTACGGACCGGTACGGCAAGCCCACAAGCGTATACACCAACAACATCGTCGCGTCTAACAGCCGAATTCACCCGTTGCTCCTGGAACTTCTTGCCAAGAGTGAAAGCGCTTGAGATGCGCTCGAGAAGCATACTTAGTATCGTTTTGCATTCAAGATGCTAGCTGCACTGACCTGGCTCCGCAGGTCAGTGGCACCCCTGTGTCCGGGTCTATACCAGTTGCCAAAATTAGTGTCCGATTGAAGATTTAGGAATATTGGTGGGTGCCGGCCTCCGTGCCGGCACATCTTCAATATGATCAATATATCGATAGAATGGACCGGCAGCGACTGTGTTTCTTGTCAAGGAAAAACTACCTGGAAAGGCTGTTTTTTCTTGAGCATTGCGTTTAGGATGACGATCATCTTACGCATACAAGCCGTGATGGCAACCTTGAAAGGTTTTCCAGCCTCAATGAGGCGTTGATAGAAAGGCTTGATGACTACATTGGACGTTATGGCCGCGACTGCAGCCATATACAGGGTTGAGCGTACATCCGCCCGTCCACCCGAAATCTCGCGCTTGCCTTTCTTCTTTCCGCTGTCTTTGTTGAGAGGCGCCAGGCCGACGAGGCGACTGATTTCATGACGGCTGACATGTCCCAGTTCGGGCAGTTTTGCCATGAGCACTCTGGCAGTTATGGGGCCCACGCCTTTGAAGGTTCGGAGGAGTTCCTCTGTTTCACGCCACAGAGGCGATTTCCTGATAAGGTCATCGACATCTTTATCGATGTCTTCGATTTCCTTATCTAGGGCTGCTATGACCGTTTGAATGCTGCGCTGCACGCGATTGGAACGGGCTCGATGGAGGCGATTCTTTTCTGATGCACGCAAATCAACAAGCTGCTTTCGACGTGTTACGAGTTCCTTGATTTGCTTTTCGTCCTCCGTTGGCAGCGGCTTCGGTATGGGCCTAACCGTTTGGGCAAAGCGTGCCAGCACATAAGCATCGATGGCGTCTGTCTTGGCGAGTTTTCCGATGCCTTTAGCAAAGTCCCGCACCTGACCAGGGTTGACGACAGCGATCGGCAGGCCGGCGAGACCTAACTGGGCCGCAACGGTTATCTCGTAGCCTCCGGTGGCTTCCATCACGATTACCATGGGGGTCTCTGCGTGGAGGATCTCAATCAGCGAGTCGATGCCTTGAGTGTCATTCTTGACGGTGGTGTGCATGCCTTTTGGCAGCACATGCGCATCCAACTGATCTTTAGAGATATCTATGCCAACAAAAACTTCTTCATGCATGTGTAACATCCCACCCTTGTGGATACGGACTTCTCAACGAGTCCAGGCGACTGTTCGGGCTTTTTACACGAAGGCCTCCGGTGATCCAGCTGCCGGGCAGTCTCAGAGGACCAAGGGACGAACGATCTACCGGTGCCTCTGCCCGACTCCTGCAGAGAGTCTGACAGACGTGCATCCCCCCTCTATCAGGACTCTTATATCTTGGCAACCAAGAGTCCTATTTTTTGAAGTACCTCGTATCATTGATCCAGTATCAGCCCCTCCCCTCAGCTCGGTACCGGTTCCAGAGATTCAGTACTTCATGGACAGAAACATACAAGGGACGCCGGCCCCTACCAATCCTGTAATTCACACGAGGGATAAACGACAGAATTTTTGGCACTGACTATAAGTGTCAATCTTGGGAGCCACGGACCTGCCCTGTAGGTCCGTGGCTCCCCCTGAAGGAGTTCTTCCTGGATCATGCTTCTTTCATCAAATTCTGAATCCGGTCAGCGAGATTTGTCTGCCTGAAAGCGCGCCATCTCTCCGGTACGAAAAGAACAGATCCGGATTGCAGCAGGTGCAGAGATTCGCGTGGTGTATATTCTCTTCCCTCACACCTTTGCCTATAAGCTCGAATCGATTCACGAGAGCGAGATCGATTCTGCGTGAAGCAGTGTTTCCGTTATTCACCACCGTTATAAATCGTTCGGGGTCAGGAATACTCTCCCTGAAGGGATTCAGCACCTTGTCGTCCACCTCGTAACAGCACGGACCGATTGCAGGTCCCAGCGCGGCAACCATGTCTTCGGGTTTTGTGCCGAACTCTTTTGCCATACGGTCTACTACTTTGGGGAGTATTCGCATTACCGTGCCTCGCCAGCCCGCATGAACCGCTGAAGCTATCCCCCGGGATTTGTCCAGGAGCAAAACAGGCAGGCAATCGGCTGTCTTTACAGCTACGAAAACCCCTTTGATAGGAGTTATGAGAGCATCTGCAACAGGAGGTGTTTTCGGGATGGTTCGAATGATCTCGATATGATCGCCGTGAACCTGTTTGCAGGTTGCCATGTGCTTTGGTTCGATTTCCAAATCTTCCGTGAGACGATCAAAATTCGTTCGCACCGAATCAGATGTATCTCCCTGCCCTACCGAGAAGTTGAGAGAATCATATGGCGAAGATGAGACGCCGCCGCGACGAACCGAAAAAGCCATGAAAGCTTCAGGCCCGGAAAGGTCGGGGAGGGTAAATGCACGCTCGCTCGCTCTCAATGTGACGCTTCGATGTTTAGCGATCGATGATGCCGGGAGAATAGCCATATCGCACACAACTATGGTTTCTTGGTTTTTTCGAAAAAGTCCAACCACTCATCCACGTTGACCGGTTCCGGGCAGCAGGTGTCTCCCACGGTATCCGGCTGTTCGCTTGTTTCTCTGAGCATTGACCTGAACTGCCCCGCGGATATTACTCTTGTTCCCTGGCGGCGTGCAAACACTCCAAGTTCCTTGTCGGAAGAGACCAGGGTCATGTCTCTCTTGTAGGAGGATTTTCTGATAATATCTTTGATACGGCTGTCTGCATCGGAACCGGGCCGGGCGTAGAGGATTTTCACACTTTTGTACGATCTTCCTTCAGGAAAATCTTCTTCCGGAATGCCATCGAATACTACTCTTATCTTCACTCGTTTTGCGGCTACGAATCGGACCAGCTCATTGATCAACCGTTTTCGAGCAAACGACAAATCTTGATCCAGCGTTCCCGCCTGATCCATTACATTATTGCCATCAATGAGGTAAGACATCGTTCACGGGAAGGAAAAATATCCGAGTCGATCAATAGACTTCTTCAGGCCGCAGTGTAACCAGGTCAATCTCGCACAAATCCGAAGTAGATGAGCACTAAAGCAAAAGCTCCCATGATTCCTACAAATTTAATCAATTCCGATAAATTCGAGCTGTTTTCGGGATAGAAATAATGAATGATGGCCGCTCCACCCATGATGGCAGCCAAACCGACGGCAAAATACTTCATGCCGGTGAACAGGGTATAAAGGAAGATGACAATACACACTCCCATGAAAACAGGATGGAAGACAAGTTCCCCGGGAGTGCTGACTCCAAGAAATCGGTTTATCGCTTCAAAGAAGTTTGACATGGTTTCCATGATTCACCGCCACTCATTCTTGAATCCCTCAATACTGCCCGAAGTCTAGCATGAATCCTTCTCCGAGAGCAAATCAAAATGGCTGTAGCACTTGACAAGACTTGATGATCGCGCGAAAAAAAGAACATCCTTGAAGGTATCCCGGCCGGGTTCGCACTAAGGGCGGCGAAATCTCACCCGTCTCCAGGTACGAGACACACTTTCCAAAAACCTGGTCAATGTCCAATTTGCAAATGAGAGGCCGTTCCGAGGCGGCTAAATGGTGAAATCGTGGCTCAGAACGTCGCAAAAATCAGGAACATCGGAATCACCGCACATATAGATGCAGGGAAGACCACCCTCAGCGAGAGAATACTCTATTACACCAAGAAGATTCATAAAATAGGCGAAGTGGACGAAGGATCCGCTACCATGGATTACATGCCGCAAGAGCAGGAGCGCGGGATTACCATAACCTCCGCTGCCACCATGTTCTTGTGGAAAGGGTATGAAATCCACCTTATAGATACGCCCGGACACGTGGACTTCACCATTGAGGTGGAAAGATCGTTGCGAGTCCTGGATGGTGTGGTCGCTGTGCTTTGTGCAGTCGGCGGAGTACAGCCTCAGACAGAAACCGTGTGGCACCAAGCGGAGCGGTACAAAGTTCCACGGATCGTCTTTGTTAACAAGCTGGATAGAATAGGTGCAGATTTCAACCGAGCAATAAGCATGATGCGCGAGCGATTGGGCGCTAATCCGGTGCCGGTTCAAATACCGATGTTCCGGGGCGATGAATTTCTCGGGGTGATCGATCTTATCCGGATGAAGAGTATCGTCTGGGACCAGTCAACTCTTGGCGATGAGTTCAGCTTTGATGACATTCCGGACGAATTTCTCGAGGAAGCGCTGGCAGCTCGAAAAACCATGCTTGAATCGGCAGCGGAAATGGATGAAGAGCTGCTGGAACATTATCTTGAAAATGAAGATTTGGACGAAAAGCAGATCATCCGCGGTCTTCGCATCGGCACCTTATCCAATCGGCTTGTGCCTACCTTGTGTGGTTCTGCTCTGAAGAATCAGGGCGTTCAACCGGTAATAGACGCGGTGATCGATTTTTTACCGTCGCCCGCGGATGTTCCTCCGGTGTCCGGCGTCAATCCGACCACGGGAGAAGTTGAATTCCGAGCGCCAAAAGCCAAAGAACCGCTGTGTGCCTTTGTTTTCAAGGTGATGATGGACCAGGGCAGGAAAGCCACGTACGTCCGCGTGTATTCCGGCGAGTTGGAAGCCGAAAAAGAAGTATATAACGCTACCCGCGGTTCCAAGGAACGTGTTGCACGCCTTTTCCTCACCCATGCGAATAAACGGGAAAAAATCACTGCTGCATTTCCCGGCACAATCGTTCTTGCAGTGGGCCTGAAGGACGCCAGAACAGGCGACACTCTCACGTCACCGTCTGCTCCTCTGGTCCTGGAATCTCTGGACATGCATATTCCGGTAATCTCTATAGCAATCGAGCCCAAGACCAGGTCCGATCAGGAAAAGCTTCTTGCCAGCCTGGAAAAGCTCGCGCTGGAAGATCCGACCTTCACGTACTCCGAGAATACGGATACCGGGCAATTGCTTATTTCCGGAATGGGGGAGCTGCATCTGGAAATCATCCTGGACAGACTCTCACGTGAATACGGAGTCGAAGTTCAGACCGGCAAACCCCAGGTGGTTTACAAGGAGACCATTACGGCCACCGGTAAGGCGCACGCGGTATTCGACCGCGATATCCACGACGTTCATCACAGGGGTGAAGTCACCGTCAGCGTGGAACCGGCACCCAGGGGGGAAGGCACGAGTTTTGCCGTTTCTCCCAAACTGGATACGATACCCCAGGAATTGCTCAATTTCATTGAACAGGGAGCGAGAGAAGCTACTCTGGCAGGTGTGCTGGCGGGAAATGAGGTCGTGGATATAAAAGTGACCCTGGAAGCAGTGGCTCAGGATCCGTTTTCCATGACCGGTCTCGGGGCAAAAGTGGCGGCAGCCCTGGCCTGCAAAGAAGCATGCGAAAAAGCATCCCCTGCTCTCCTGGAACCTTTGATGAACGTGGAAGTCGTAGTCCCCGACGAATTCGTGGGTGAGGTTATAGCTGATCTCAACAGTCGTCGAGGACGGTTGGAAGAAGTGACCCCACGGGGCAAAACATCGGTTGTTCTTGCCGTAGTCCCTCTTGCGACCATGTTCGGATATTCGACCTCACTGAGATCGGTGACCCAGGGAAGAGGCATCTTTACGATGCAGTATTCTCATTACGACACAAAGTCGTAGTTGATTATTTCCTTGCTCAGCGATCAATCAGACGTTTCTGTCTCGCGGATCACGGTTTCAACGGGGATCGGTAGGGGCGCCCCTTGTGGGTGCCCGGTGGTGACCGGCCTCCGTGCCGGTCATTCCAGGAAGGGCAGGCACGAGACCTGCCCCTACATTGGCTGCGCTCGCGGTGCCAGGATCACATATCTCGGTTGATAAAGCCAGTGCTTCAATTCGGAGCTGAGCTAAGGCCATAATCCAAATCGTAGTTGATTCCGAAGCTGACCGCTTCTCTGTAGTTGGACGCGTTCATCGGGTTGCTGAGGTGTTCATGTGCGTATTCCCTTCATGTCTGGGTTTGGGACGCAGATCATTGACGGAACGCGTAAGCCAGCGTAGGAATCCTAGCTGACTCGAACCCTATCTAAACTGTTCTAGAACGATATTGAGAACCTTGTCTATTTCCTGTGGTAGTTGGTGCCAGGGAGAATGTGAAAGTGATATCCATAATCCACACGCGGATATGAGTGCAAAGAAAGCACATACCAATGCGCTTCCCATGGATTTCTCGATAAAGAATTTAACAGATACAATTGTCAAGAATGGTACCAGGAAAAGACCGAACGCAACTGTGATTACCCCTCCAATAGCGGTATCTTTTGACACCTCATACACCACCATCCCCACGAACGTGAATATCAATGCATGAAAGAATTCTTTCAACTGCTGGTCCATTGCTTTCGCCTCATACAGAGTTTTTCTCAACGCAGGTCACTGTGTTTAGGGTCTGGGCTGCTATGCTATGGCTTGCATAAAGGCTCTTGCGATTCCTATCCCGGTAGTCCTCTGTTTTTTAGTATCCCTGTAGCGTCCAGTCAAATTCTTGACCTGTTCGGGTTCCGATATACGCGGTAACTCAAAGATTGACAAATCGGGACAACCGCGTTTAGTATACTTGATTCTAAAATTCCTAATGATTTTTCTTCTCGAGGAGTACTCATGGCAGCGAAAAACAAAGGCGGGCAGGACTTGCCCGAGGAAATGGCTGGCCACATAGAAGATACGGATACATTCGAGACTGAAGAAGGTCCCGTTGTAATTGCTTCCGCAAAAGATATTCCCAGACCGACAACTACTCTGACTACACACGTAAAGGGCAAGGTCGGCAAAATGACAGTATCGCTTCTGGCAGACGCGTCTTCGGTTCTTTCCCTGGAAGAAGTGGATAGAATCAACCAGTCTCCGGGCGAGGCGAGAACACCGGTTCTCTCTGTCATTCAAGCTCTCCTGGCGAAAAGCGGTGGTACCATGCAAATTGAATCACTGGTGCCGGAAGTGAAGAAGCATTGGAACCGTCTGTTTCCCACGAGCCCCTATTCTCCTGAGGAATTCATATACATAATCGTGAGGAATTCGGATAACCTTCGAGTCAGCTAATCAACACGTTTGAAGAAGTTGTATGACGGCGTTTAAAGCCGCTAGGGCTTGTGGATCTAACTTCGCTTTCTCACACATTTCCAAATACCGGCTTGAAACCATGCTTTGTGTTCTTGTTGTGCTCGCGTGTTCCACAATTCGGAGTCGTCAGAGCACTACGCCCCCCACTCAGTGGGGTCCGCAAACCGGGTAATTACCTGAAATCATTCATCACATACTGATTTTGACACCTTACGTATGTTGTTGGATTGTCTGCGGATACTGACAATTGGAAAAAAAGTCTTGACTACCATATATGGTAGCTACTAAGACACGTTCCACTAGATCCTGCGTTGTCCATGAACAATAACACGGATCTATGACCTTTCATTTTCATTACTGCATTTGGGTTTGGTTTTCAGAGGCAAAACTGTCTCGCGCGGAAATTCGAAATGCCTCCAGTACTCAAGCGCGTATACGAGTAATCGGGGCTGCTTTCCTTGGGAAAGGCGGGATAGGTTTGCTTCAGAAACTGCAAAGGAGGCGCATTTGTTATGAAAACTGATCATCTACAAGTAGTAAATGGTACCACACGGACACCGGCAGGACACATGGAAGAGCAGAGCGCAGCACGAAGCACCGTCTCAAGTTTTGAAAGAAGAGAATCAATGCAACATTTTGAGACCACGGACATGGCTCTGTTTGTTCGAACTTCCAGTGAGGCTATGGATGGGTGGGATCGCAGCAGGATCGTCGATGCACTCCTCAGGGAGACCTTTATCGACGAGGGTACTGCGGAAGACATCAGCCTTGAGGTGGAAAATGATATTAAACGCAGCGGAATAAAGATGATCACTGCTCCTCTCATCAGGGAGATGGTCAACGCAAAGCTCCTTGAGAGGGGTCTTGAAAGCGCTCGACGCCTTCACACCAGGTTGGGAGTTCCTCTGTTTGATGTGGACCAACTCATCACCAGGCCCAACAAAGAAAATGCAAACGTCCCGCACGGTCCGGAAGCGACCAATTTGACTCTGGCGGAAAACATCAAAAAGGAATACGCGCTGTTGAACGTATTCTCTCAGGAAGTGGGTGACGCGCACATGCGCGGTGACATTCATCTTCACGACCTGGGTTTTATCGACCGACCGTACTGCTCAGGGCAATCTCTGGAATACATCAAGAAATTCGGGCTGAATCTTCCCAATTCTCTGGCCATGGCAAAACCTGCGAAGCATCCGGAAGTCCTTCTTGCGCACATGGTGAAGTTCGCTGCAGCGTTACAGAGCCATTTTGCTGGAGCAATCGGCTGGGATGCGGTGAACCTCTTCTTTGCGCCCTATCTTCGCGGACTTCCTGCCAGGGAAGTGAGACAGCTTGCTCAGATGCTCATTTTTGAGTTTTCCCAGCAAGCGGTTGCTCGAGGCGGCCAGGCGATCTTCACGGATATCAATCTCTACTGGGAAATTCCGAAGCACTTCGAGAATACCCCTGCTATCGGTCCCGGCGGAGAATTCACGGGTCACACCTATGCGGAGTATCTCCCCGAAGCGCAGAATTTCGTCTGGACCCTGTTTGACGTGTATCGTGAAGGTGATGGCACCGGACGGCCGTTCTTCTTCCCCAAACCGCTCGTGCACATTACCGAAAAATTCTTCAAAACCCCCGGGCATGAAAAATTTCTCCACCACATCTGCGACATAGCAGGCGAAAAGGGTAACACGTACTTCGTGTTCGACCGGGGAGAAACGGCCAAGATATCGGAATGCTGCAGATTGTCGTTCAAGCTGGAGAAAAGCGATCTCGACGATGCGGTTCATCCCTGGAAAATGCGCTATTCAGCTCTTCAGAATGTGACCATTAACCTTCCGAGAATAGCCTATGAAGCCATGGGCGACGACACAAGACTGTTTTCCCTATTGACTGAGCGTATCGGGATCGCCGCACAGGGACATCTTCAGAAGAAAGCCTTTATTCAGAGATTGCTGGCACTGGGAGAAACCGGGCCGCTTGCGCTGCTCACCATGGACAGGGATGGCGAACCCTATCTGAGAATGCACAGAGTCACCTATCTCATCGGAATGGTCGGGCTCAATGAAATGGTGCAGTACCATACGGGTGAAGAGCTGCACGAAAGTCAGGAAGCCATCAAATTCGGGTTGAAAATAATAGCTCACATGAATCTGGTAGCAGCCAGACTCGGTAAGCAGCACAATATGCGTTTCGTCCTGGAGCAAACTCCTGCAGAAAGCACTGCGTATCGGTTCGCAAAACTCGACATGCGGCTCTTTCCGGAAACTCTGAAAGTGGTCAAAGGCAATGTAAACCGGGAAGAGATCTACTATACCAACTCAACATTATTCAATGTGGGCGCTCCGGTTGACCCCATCGACCGAGTAAAACGTGAGGGCCTGTTCCATCCATTGATCGAAGCCGGTTCCCTCACCCATGTATGGCTTGGTGAAAGCCATCCGAGTCCCGAGTCTCTTGCCAACTTCGTAGTCAAGACGTTCAGGATGACGCAGAACGATCAGGTAGCCTTTTCGCCGGAACTGACCACCTGTGTTTCGTGCGGGAGGACCACACGAGGGCTGCACGACACCTGCGCGTACTGCGATTCTCGAAACGTGGAACAGATCACACGCATTACCGGATATTTCACGAAAGTTTCAAGCTGGAACAAGGGTAAACGCGGCGAACTGACGGATAGATTCAGAAATATGCACCTTTCCGCGGACCCGTCTTAGGTTGCGGACTACCAAATTGAGATTGGTTGCAATATAGGTTTGAAATCAAACAGGAGGCTAGATTATGACGTATCTGTTCACCAAAGCAGGCTGCGGTAAATGCGAATGGGTCAAAAGCCATGTGGACCTCAACAGCGTTAAAGACTTGACGGTCCTGCAGTTGGATCAGGAGAACACTGAGGCTCTCGCTCTGCTCGCATATTATGAATGTGTGTCTTTATCTGAAAAGCAGCTTCCAATTCTGGTGTCAGAATCTGATGAGGTAATAACGGGCGCCGGGCATATCAGGAAATATCTGGAAAGCAACTGCAAAGAAAACTGATGCTCTTTGCTTTTAAAGCAATAAGATCCGGGAACCTTTTTTGTAAAAAAGGTTCCCGGCCCCTCCAAAAAACTTTTAGCACTCGCCCAAGCCCATAGTTTTTCGATAGAAAAACCATGGACTTGGGCAAATATTAAAAGTTCTTGAGAAGGGTCTGGGAAACACTTCTTACAAGAAGGGTTTTCTAGATCTTATCTCTTTGAATGCAAATCAGTATCACCCAGAATAGCCGAGGATTTTCATGCTCCCTGTGAAGGGTTTCATTCAGACTTCATTCCTGGATTGGCCGGGAAAGCTATGCTCGATTCTCTTTCTGAGTGGATGCGGTTTTCGTTGCCCAGCCTGTCACAATGCCGATCTGGTGCTGAAACCCGACGATCTTCCCGATCATTCCCTGGATCGAATTCTCGCGAAGATCGGAAAACGGAATCAGTGGCTCGACGGAATCACCGTAACGGGCGGGGAACCGACCATCAACAAGCGTCTTCCCGAATTCCTGCAAGCATTACGAGCAACACAGACTGCGGTGAAGCTGGATACGAACGGTTCCAACCCTGCAATGCTCACGGAACTGATCCGGAAACGGCTCGTAGATGCCGTGTACATGGACGTAAAAGCACCTTTGAACAGAAAAGACTACTCCACGGTGGCGGGAGTTCCTGTGGATGTGAGACTCATAAAACGGAGCATAGAGATTCTCAGGAATTCTGATATCGAAGTGGTGTTCCGCACTACTGCCATACCCGGTCTGGTTGAAGAACCGCAGCTACGAGAAATCAAGAATTACCTCGGTGTAGGCAGGCCGTTTATCCTTCAGTTCTTCCGCAATAAACGCACACTCGATCCTTCTTTTGCAGAGATTCCCGAGTTCCCTGCCGCCCGTGCAGACGCGATGCGCGCCGAATTCGAGATCCGACCCGGAGCAACTGAAATCCTTGCGCGTACAGGCTGATGCTGGACCGGGAATTCATAGATAAGGAGTTCCCGGCATTCAAAGCGACACTTTCCGTCGAGCTTTCTAAAGCACTGTTCAGGTTAATGTACCAGGATGAGGAGTCGCTACCCCCTCACTGGCCGCCTCCCAGCAACTGGCCGGCAGTGCTGCTCCTGCATGGAACCGCCGGACTCATTACCATCTGGGAGGAGCTGAGCGTTGACCCGCTCGCTCCGGTCCTGGTTGCGGAGAAGTTTTCCCATTACAAAGTTCCGGACCCCGATTCGGAGATCACCGGAACAATCCGCGTACTCGATATCCGGGAGTCTTTGCACGCGGGGAGTCAAATCTGCGACAAATAGATCTGAGCGTTGATTTCTTCTCTCAGACAGACGTCCTCATTGCGAGGTACTGCTGTTCCTATCGCATTCCGCTCACTGTTCCCCCGAGAACTCCCAAGAAGAAGAAACAGCCTTTATAATGAGAATTGGTGAAAGACGGTGAACCTCTTAATTATCAGGCAACGAGGAATTATAGGATTTGCCAAAACTAATGTCCGATTGAGGACGGGGGTACTGGTAGGTGCCGTGCCTCCGTGCCGGCACGTCTTCAATATGACCAACGATATCGATAAAATGAACCGGCAAAAACCGTATTGACGCTCAGAATCGTGCCACGATTCATCATCCTTGTAGGGGCAGGTCTCGTGCCTGCCCTCCCGCAATGACCGGCACGGAGGCCGGTCACTACCGGGCACCCACGAGGGGCGCCCCTACAATCAGGAGGTGAAGATGATGAGAAATTCGTGCCACGATCTGGAGTTGATTTTGACTTTTGAGACAGTCTCTCCCCAGGGACGCCGGTCCCTACCAATATCCTGCATTCACACGCGGGATAAACGACAGAATCTCTGGCACTGACTATAGCGAAATTGTTTGCAGTTCTTGACCGGATCGCATCACAGATGAACCAATGGAAGATAAAAATCGCCTTGTTATAGAAGGGCTTACAAAATTTTTCGGTCAAAACAGAATTTTGTCCGATATCTCTTTCGAAGTTGCTGAAGGTGAATTTTGCGTGCTCCTTGGTCCATCCGGGAGCGGAAAATCCGTATTACTACGAATGATTGCAGGTCTTGAAAAACCTTCCTCAGGCAAAATCTTCATGGACGGACTCGACGTAACCGATGTTCCACCCGGAAAGCGTGATATAGCGATGGTTTTTCAAAATTATGCGATATATCCGCACATGACAGTATTTGATAACATCGCTTTCCCTCTGTGGGTCAGGAAAATGCCCGCTGATGAAATACGGAACCGTGTTCACGAAGTCGCTTCTTTGCTGCAGTTGAATCGATTCCTTGAAAGGAAACCGGCCGAGCTTTCAGGAGGCCAGAGGCAGCGGGTAGCAATGGGGCGAGCGATTGTAAGGAAACCAAAGATTTTTCTGTTCGACGAGCCGCTGTCGAATCTGGATGCCAAACTCAGAGGAAGCATGAGAATAGAAATGATGCTCCTGCATCGCAAACTACAGGCAACCACGGTGTACGTGACACACGATCAGGTAGAAGCTATGACCATGGCAGATACCATCGCAGTTTTGGAGGGCGGCGTAATCCAGCAGATAGACAGCCCGGAAAACATCTATAACAGACCTGCCAATCTCACGGTTGCGGAATTCATAGGAAATCCCCCAATGAATTTCATAAAAGGAATCTTGAATCATGATTCGGAGGGCACAGTCGTCTTTACCTCGAATAGTTTCAACTTTAAAAGAAAAGTGGAACTAGAATTGGAAGGAGAAGTTGTCGCTGGAATCAGGCCGGAACATATTTCGATAGATTCCACGGGAAAATGGCAGGGGATTGTCACCTTTGTCGAAAATGTCGGATCGGACAAATTTGTACACGCCGAATTGTTGGAAGGCCCAAAATTCATAATCAGGACTACACCCGAGCTTGATCCAAAAATTGGTGAAACGGTTCCGCTGTTAATTGACGAAACAAGGATAAGCATATTTTGGCAGGACAAAAGAATTATCTGAGAAGCATTCAGGATACACGGCTTTTCTGCATTGTAGTCTGCATCACGGTACACCTTCTGCTCTGCTTACAGATCTTCGCTGCTGATGAAATCCATCTGGTTATGCAAAAACCCGATAACCTGAATCTCTGGAAACGCTTAATAGACCATTTTGAAAAAGAAAATAGTGTAATAGTCCGAGTGGAGATAAGCCCCAACTCATCCACCGCCGCCCATGCACTGATCACTCAAAAGCTGAAGAATTCGGATCCGGATCTCGATATATTCTTGATGGATGTAATTTGGCCCTCGGAACTGGTTTCAGCAGGTTGGGTGCAAGCGTTGGATGATTTTTTCCCTCCCGAGGAACAGGCCGATTTTTTTCCAGCACCAATTTCCGCATGTACCATCAATGGTAAGATCTATGGAGTTCCCTTCGAGACTTCCGGAGGACTACTCTACTACCGCAAAGATCTGCTGGAGAAATATGGCTTTCCGCCACCGGATACATGGGATCGCCTCGTACATATCGCCAAGTACATAGTCGATAAGGAAAGAACTCACAATCCTGCTCTGAGAGGCTATTGCGGCCAATTCAAACAATATGAAGGGCTCGTGTGCGACATGCAGGAATTCGTGCTGAGCAATCGTGGTAAGTTGTTCGACAACATCACCGGAGAGTCCACGATAAACACTTCCCAGAATATTGCTGCGGTCAAATACGTCAGAGATGAAATTATTGGAAAAATTGCCTCAAGAGGCGTTCTGACATATGAGGAACCCGAAGCTATGCATTCGTTTATACAGGGCAATGCCGTGTTCCTGAGAGATTGGCCATACACATGGGAAATTGCCAACAATTCGGAGAATTCTCGTATCGCGGGAAAAATTGACATAACCGTACTTCCCCATTTTCCAGGTGGTGAGAGCGTGTCTACCTTGGGAGGATGGCAGTTTGCATTGTCCAGTTTTTCCCGAGAAAAAGATATCGCAATAAAATTCATCAAATACATGACTTCTCCCACAGTCCAAAAGATCTTTGCACTGGAAGCTTCTCAAACATGTGCCAGACGCTCGGTTTACAATGACCCGGAAGTCCTTCGGAAAAATCCTCATTTTTCCAAGCTGAGGGAAAGCTTTGACAAGGCTCGGCCTCGTCCGGCCATTCCTGTCTATCCGGCGTATTCGGATATACTCCAAGTTTTCTATCATTCGGCTATCACATATCCAGACTCCAAAATTGAGGAGCTTGCTAAGGAAGCTGATTCCAAAGTTCAGCAACTGGTCGAGATGCTGTATGAAGCTGGAATCTTTAAGAGATGATAACAATGGATACTAACCGTGAAAACTTGTGGTCGGTCCGCGAAAGAATTCTCGGTTACTTATTTCTTATGCCATTATTAACCGTGCTACTGATTTTCTGCTTTTGCCCCATACTGTATTCGTTTGTTTTGAGCTTTTATCGAATTGTGCTCAGCTTGCCCGGGTTAGGAGAAACATTTGTAGGCCTGGATAATTATCGGGAACTGCTAAGAGATCCGGTTGCCGTAAAGTCATTGAAAGTGACTCTCCTGTTTGTAGCAGTTTCAACCATTCTGGAAATTTCCCTGGGTTTATTTATAGCTATTGTCATTCATGAGAATTTTAGAGGAAGAGGTCTGGTAAGAGCTGCAATCTTGGTCCCTTGGGCGATTCCAACGGTTGTTGCATCGCAATTATGGAGATTTGCGTTTAATGACCAATATGGAATGGTCAATTATATTCTGTTCGGCCCGGATGTTATTCATTATCAGGCCTGGCTCGCTAGCCCTTTTTGGGCCTCAACGGCAATAATCATTGCAGATGTCTGGAAGACCTCATCATTTGCCGCTCTTGTAATTCTTGCAGGATTACAGACCATCCCTGACGAGCTTTACGAGGCCGCATCGATCGACGGGGCCAATCGTTTTCAAAGGTTTGTCTCTATCACATTACCGCTACTCAAATCCTCGATTCTCTTGGCGTTTGTTTTTAGGACCATGGACGCTTTCAGGGTTTTCGACCTCGTGTATGTGATGACGCAAGGCGGGCCGGCTAATTCCACAAATGTTCTTCAATTTTATGGATACAGAGTATTATTCGATCAAGGCATGATAGGTTTGGGGTCTGCTGTTTCTTTTATTGTTTTTCTGCTGGTATTCATCGTCTCAGTTACTTACCTGAAGCTGGTCGGAACCGCTTTGCTACAGAAAAAGGAGGCAATTCGTTGAGTAAACCGTCCAAAGGAACATTAATGTTGGCAATAAGTGTTTTCGCTATAATATTTGTTTCTGTGGCGCCTTTTTTGTGGTTCGGCCTTCTTGCTTTCAAACCTTACATTGATATAACCGCAGTACCTCCGCGAATATTTCCTTCACATTTTTCTTTGGAAGCAATGTCATCCGCAATCTATAAACATGACTTGTTTCATTATTTGAAGAACAGTGTAATTGTCGCGGGCACAACGACAGTTTTATCTGTCGTCATCGGGACTCTTGCAGCTTATCCGCTTGCTCGAATTTCCATTAAATACAAAAGGACCATACTCTTAGTAATTCTTGCTGCCGGCATGTTTCCCCAGATTGCAATCGCAGGGCCAATCTGGCGCCTACTCCGGGATCTTGGCTGGTTGAATACTTACCACGGACTTATTCTACCGTATCTGGCATTTTCCCTTCCCATTACCGTATGGATACTCGCCATTTTTTTCAGCGAACTTCCTCGAGAATTGGAAGAAGCTGCGAAAATTGACGGAGCCGATTTATTTCAGATTTTAAGGAAAATAATCGTGCCTCTGGCAGCTCCCGGTATCTTTACTGCCGCCATACTCAGTTTCATAGCCTGCTGGAATGAATTCTTCTTTGCTCTCCTCATCATGACCCGGAGTGACTTTCAGACGCTTCCGGTAGGAATTGCGTTGTTTCCGGGTGAACATACAATGCCGTGGGGCGAAATAGCAGCCGCCTCGCTCGTGACCACTTTGCCTCTTGTTGTATTCACTTTATTTTTTCAGAAGCGAATTATTGCAGGCCTCACCTCAGGTGCCGTGAAGGGATAAAGTTGCTGGAGGTGTCCTTCGCTCCGGACGACGCAAAGCCGTCTAATCACTCCGCCCAGAACACCTCCCCCTGCGCCAGCTTATACCAATGCGCTTTCATACGAGTAATATCGGAAAGCCGATCAGTTGCCGGCTCCGGCGGATCTCCTCCGCTACGGACGGCACAGCCTGACTTCGCTTCGGAGACCCACCGGAGCCGGCTTCAGCACTGTCACTTCTTTGTTAGCGCATCGGTATGATATGCATAGTTGCGAAACAGTATTATGTTTGCTCTCGTGCGAGTATCTCCTTGACTTCGGCCCTGAGAGCAACTTTATCGATCTTTCCATTGGCAAGAAGCGGTAAGAGCGGTCGTACGAAAAACCTTTTCGGGATCTTGAATTTGGCCAATCTTGTCTTGCACGTCTCACGGAGTTCTTCGTCAGTAACCTCTTTGCCGGGTTGCAGCATGGCAAACGCCCATCCCACCTCTTGAAAGACTTCGTCCGGCACGGCAATGACTGCGGCAAAGAGGACCGCGTCGTGTGATTCGATCACTTCTTCCACTTCCCGAGGATATATGTTCTCTCCGCCGCTCTTGAACATCTCGGATGCTCGGCCCGTGAGATGAACGTATCCGGAGGAATCCTTGAACCCCAAATCCGAAGTGTAATACCATCCTTCAGAATCCATCACCTGCGCGGTGGCCTGAGGGTTATTGTAGTATTCCCTCATGAGAAAAGGTCCTCGAACTGCAACTTCTCCCACATCCCCGTCCTTCACTTCCAGACGATCCGGTCCCACGATCTTGAGTTCAAAGGGTTCCGCAATTTTTCCCACTGTGTGGATGAGCTTGTCAGAATTGTCACCTTTCTCCGTGTACGTGACAAATCCGGATACTTCCGTGCTTCCGTAACCCGTTATCAACGTCGCGCCGGTTTTCGAGGCAATCTGAGAGAGCACCTGCACCATGAGCCTCGGAGCGGCGGCGCCTGCCCAAAGAAACTGCTTAACGCTGCTGAAGTCGGTTTTGGCAAATTGTGGATCTCTGAACTGGAGAAGGAACATGGCGGGAACCTGACCTAGAGCCGTCAGCCTCTCTCTTTGAATTGCCTGGAGCGATTCCCCTGGATCGAAGCGGTCCATGCAGAAAATGAACCCCCCAGCAAGCACTGCCGCAAATCCCAGCTCGACAACTGCAGCCACATGGTTGATGGGGAAATGAATGAGGGCTCGACTCTGCTCATCGAAGTAGAATTTCTTCACCTCGATTTTGATGTTCTCGACGATGCTCTTGTGGGTGTGGACCACTCCTTTCGGCTTCCCCGTGGAACCGGAAGTATAGAGTAACAACGTCGGATCGTCGTCTACTACCGCGGTCGATCTCTGAGAGAGTTCCTCGTTGCGCTCCGGTCGTTCTTGGTACACAAAGCGGTGAAAATCTTCCGCGCCTTCAAAAGGTTCCCCGATAACGAGGACTTTCTTGAGACAGGAGAATTCCTTCATGAGAGGTTTTACCAGCGGACTGAGGTCGTTGCCCATGAATTCGCGCAACGCGATGAGAACAGTCGGCTGACTGTCTCCAATCACATACCTGAGTTCATTCAGTGTGAACTTGGGAGACAATCCGAGCCACATGGCCCCGATTTTCCCGCTTGCCAGAAATGTGGTCAAGAATTCGGTACGAGCAGCAGAAAGCATGGCCACGCGGTCGCCATGGGAGACCCCAATCGCGAGTAACGCTTTCGCAATCAAATCCGACCGACGCTTGAAATCACCCCAGCTCAGTCGTTCGTTTTCGAAAGCCAATGCATCCGCCTGAGGCTTTGTCTCCGCCCACTTCTCCAGATAGTGCCACGTTTGAGTCAGACTTTTCCAAACCACCTGTCGATCCTTTCTTTGACGAAACACGAGCGATAAGAAGAAGCCTATGAACCGGCTAGGAATTAGTTTTGTTGGATGCGTGCATATCCGTCAGAAACGACTTTGTCTCCCTGAGCATTCCGTACCACAAAGAAGAGATCAGTCCCGCAATCATCGGATGTTCGGCCTACGAGTGCGACCTGCAATTGAGTTCCGGGAAGAACCATACCGGTAAAGCAACCGGCCACTGAACGGAGCAGCAAGGGATTACCGTCTGCCTCGTAGTTTGTGAGGTCGCGAACAGCGTAGGCCAGCGTTGCAGTTCCCTGAAGAATGATGTCGGGAAGCCCCACTCCGCGGGCAAAAGCCACAGACGTATGAATCGGGAAGAAAATATTCGTACAACCATCGTAGATGAATGGCGCGAGCGGATCGACAAATACACTCTTTTCCCAAAAAGGAGCCGCGTTTGCGGGTGAAGCCGGAATCACCGGAAGAGGTTCTGCGACATTTGCTTCGCCATCACATTGGACCCCTCGCAAGAGACCACCCAAATGTTCGGTGAAAACCGGCGCGCCTGTTTCGTCAACTCCGGCCAGCCGCACAATCATGAGGGTTCCTGCACGATGAGGCAGAATCGCGGATATGCGTCCCCTGACAGTCAGCCGATCGCCGGGCCGCATTATGCGGTGGAATGTGAGATGCTCGGTGTAGTGGACAAGATTTACGAGAAGTGCCCGCGGAAACGTGTCTGCCTGGATGTACTCCCAAATTCGTTCGCATATCGGCCAGGTGACGGCCACAGTGAACATGGGAGGGGCAACGATGCCATCTTCTCGTTCATCATCAAAATAGAGCGGGTTATTATCATTCACTGCCGCTGCATAATTCATGGTGCGGCGCCACGTGACGTCAGTGTGATACTCCTTGAGTTCCAGCCCGGCGAAATCGGAAGAGAGTTTCACGGGACGCTCCGTACGAGACTGCTCAAGCATGAGCAGCATGCGTTCACTTCATATATAGTAAAAGAAAGAAGCAGGTGTTACTTGCGCGTTGTGCTGCGGCGATCGAGCTCGTCCCCTGTAATGAGACCCTTCATGTAGAGTTTCTTCATGAGGCTCTGGATTCCCTTGGGAGACAACTTGTATTTTTCCATCAGCACCGAATCGGGTATGCGTTCGGAAATATCTTTTAAGACCTCGCTTGCATCCACGGTTTGCTTATGAACAAGACCCTCGAGCCGTACTGAGATTTCGCATGTTTCCACGCCCAACCTTTTTGCCAATTCCTTCCGGCTGATCAATCCCTTGCCCAATAATTTCCGGTAAAGACTCGCGAGTCCCTTGCGCGACAATCCGTGTTTTTTCATGAGCTGCCGGTCCGAGAGATTGTTTCGCAAATCTTGGAGCAACTGCCTCGCGCTGACCACCGGCTTATCCGGGATGCTCATGACAATCGTAATATTAGAGACGTCGATAAACGGCTCTATTTTGGGGTCGACATTCACAAAGCGAACATTGAGACCGCGAGTCTTGATATCTTGATAGTATCGAGACAGGTAAACAGTGAATTCGGTGCAGATACTGTGGACCCCCTGGAAATCGATGAGGATTCCCTTTTCCGGATTGGTACTCAACCACTCAACGGTCTTGTCCATAAACTCTTCGACATGATCTTCTTCGATGGTAGGCCGCTCAATCTTAAGCCTGAAAAAGTCTGGTTCTTCGATCAGAGAAAACACGACTTCCTCATCGTATACGTAAAACTTGTTAATCATGAAGCTCCTTCAGATCATACGAAAAACAGGAATCCACAACAGGACGAGAGAAGAGACACCCCTCGGTCGTATGGAGCCACCCTTTAACACCCATTATGGAGAAGACAACGAATATGCAACTACATTACGGCATAACCAGACGTACGTGCAAGTGGAATTTTCCGGTTCATCCGCTCTGAAGGCGCTTTGGGCGATCACACCTATGTTTTATTTGGTCGAGATCTGAAAGCAGCCCCAGTCAGCTCGCATATTCGGTAAAAAGAGGTTGGAACACCGAACGTTGTTTTTGATGTATATCTCTTTTTCTATTCGACCGCCGATAGTTCGTACAAAGTCTTTGAAATCGTTTATCGTAATACGGTGTATATCGGGAGAATTGTACCACGGATCCGGGTACGTATGGGAAGTCGGTGTGCGGCCGGATATAAGGTGTACCAGTCCTACTCGCCAGTGGCCGTAATTCGGAAACGCTATAATTGACTTGGATCCAACCCTGAGCATTTCTCGCACGACTCGCTCGGGATTCGTCAACTGTTGCAGAGTTCGGCTCAACACCACGTATTCATAACTGAGGTCCGGAAATCCTACCAATCCCTGATCCAAGTCAAGCGACATCACCCGTATACCTCTCTCGACGCATCGGATGACTTTTTCCTGATCCAGTTCGACTCCGCACCCTTCTACATCTTTCTTGTCCCGCAAAATCTCCAGGAGACTTCCGGAACCGCATCCAAGGTCAAGAACTCGTGTGCCGGGAGTAATCAGGTCGGCAATGATCTCGAAGCCTACTTCGAACTGATGAAACGCGTTACGCACCTGTGAAGGATTAGACATTGTCCAGAAATCCCCTTACGATGCGAGTGAGTTTCGGAATACCGGCATTTACCAGAAACGAATCATGTCCGTACGGCAAATCGAGTTCCAGGAAGGACACGTGTTTCTTCCCTGCCTGCAGAGCGCGAACCATCGCCAGCGACATGGATGTGGGATACAGCCAATCCGAACTGAAAGAGAGAATCATCATTTTCGCTTCAATATCTTTGAAGGAGGTGACAAGATCGCCGTCGGCTCCGGCAAGATCGAAATAATCTATGGCCTTTGTAATAATTACGTATGAATCCTCATCGAACCTGCGCATAAAACTGCTTCCCTGATGCTGCAGGTATGATTCAACCTCAAATTCGCCGTCTTCCTTGCCGTTTTCGCCAAAACTGTATCGATACCCGTTCATATCTTTCAACCGGAGCTTACGGCCGAATTTGGCCTCCATGGTTTCTTCCGAAAGATACGTGATGTGTCCTATCATCCGAGCTACAGCGAGTCCCTGTCCCATTCGTTGGTATACATGACCTGGAGCAGGTTCAAGGCAGGCTGTTGCGGGATCGCTATATATGGCATTGCGTCCTACCCAGTTGAACGCTATGCCCTGGGGAGAAAGCCTCGCAGTGGCTGCAATCACAACAGCAGATTTCACGGCTTTGGGGTGCCGCACCGCCCATTCGAGAGCCTGCATTCCGCCCATTGAGCCGCCTATCACATTGTGCAGCTTCTCAATTCCCAGATGTTGTACGAGCTTGGCCTGGACGTTTACCATGTCACCTATGGTGATAAGCGGAAACGAGCGGCCGTACGGTTTGCCTGTGGCAGGATTGGTGCTGGGGGGGCCCGTTGTACCTTTGCATCCGCCGAGACAGTTCGAGCTGATGACAAAATACTTGTTGGTGTCGATTCCTTTGCCCGGGCCTATCAACGCGTCCCACCAACCGACTCTGCCGTTCGCATCGATTCCTGCTGCATGCGCGTCGCCGGACAGCGCGTGGAGTATGAGTACCGCGTTATCCTTCTCCGGAGAGAGCGTTCCATAGGTTTCGTACGCAACTCTGAGCGGGCCCATAAACACACCGGATTCGAGAGTGATTCCGTCAAAATCTGCGTACTCCGTAACGACGCTGCCATATCCGCCATCCGAATCGGCGTATTCTTTTATCGGTTCAAATGACATTTCTTTCGCACACCGTACACGCGTTCCCGCCAATGCAGACCGGCCAAGAACCGCGCCTGACACTGAGTGTCACCGTGATGAAATCCTGGGTATTATTCTATATAAATTAAGTCTACAATCAAGGATATGCTACGGCAATAAACGTATGGTTTCTTCACGCTGCCCTGAATTCCGGCATTTTGAGCTCTTCGCCACAAAATTTGGAGATGACCTGCCGCAGAGGATATTTTCTCCCTTGAGCCGCGATGGATTTCAGAAATTCACCTGCTTCTTTCCGAGCGTACCAGGTGTCACCAAATCTCAGTTCCAGGAATTTCCGCAAAATATCCGCTCCGGCCCATGCGGCAAGATAATCCAAGGCGTAAAAGTCGGATTCCATATCCACAAGGTATCCCTCGGGTTCATAAATAAACCCCGTGGCTTCAGCCATGTGGCGGCAATAGTATTCCGAATTCTTTATTTCCCCGGTCTCATGGAGTTCTTTTTCTGCCAGGAATTTTCCCATGTAACGCCGTATAAGGCAGAGTTTTTTGGTCCCGAACACGTCCGACAGCTCGTCTGCCTTTTCTGAATCGAGGCCTGCAACATCCACAAGCCAGGAATGGTTCTCCAGCAGATTCATGAAAAGAAATGCAAAGCACTCATCGAGCGCGGAAGATCGTCTCATGCGGCGATATTCCGCAGGAAGTTCGGCATTCATATGGCTCAGGAAGAACGCATGTCCCATCTCGTGCAGCAGAGTCTCCACGTCTATAAGGCCGCCGACAGGTTTCATGATTACATACACTTCTCCCGGCACTTCGACGCCAACACACATTGCTTCAGGACTTTTTGACGGATAATCGGCTATGTCCATGGTCACGTCGGGTCTTGAATCGAGATCCAGACCGACGCCCCGAAACGTCTGTTTCATTAATTCCGAGAGTCTCTCCACCGGGAAGTAGCCGTCGAAACGCCTGATTCTCATCAGATAAAGCGCATGGTAGCGACTTAAATTCCGGAAGGGACGACCTATTTTTCGCTCCACCCAAGGAGTCATTTTCTGAAAATAGAGAGAGCGCGTGTCCGCAAGAAATTTTTCGAACTGCTTCACGTGCTCGTCAAAAGAGAGCTCTTTTTTTGCTTCCGCGTATCGCGCATAGTTCTCGAAGCCGAACCGCTCTTTGGCAGCCTTGACCGTCAGCTCCAGCATAGCAAGCAGCATGGGATTTATTATTCCTTTGAAGAATATGCGATTCTCATTCTGCATTTCCTCGCGTTTCTGGAAATCCGTTTGCGCCTGAAGCCACGGAACAACTTCTGCCGCGGGAATCTTTTCTCCCTGCACGTGCATTCTTCCGTGCTGGATATAGAACCTCAGCATATCTCCGATGGAGGCGGTACTCTCCTCTATCATGAGATCCATGCAAGCGAACAGAGCGCGTCCGGCGCTTTCCGCTTGTTCGAGTGTCTGAGGAGAATTGGTTAATTTGCGAAGATACGTGAGAGTCTTTGGCCTGAGCGGTACAGGATGAGACTCGAGAATATCTGTCGTCGTCAGGGCTGAAGGAGCCCCCAGGAGCTGATCCACCGTTAACTTGGCTAATTCACGGTGCACTGCATCTACATCTTCAATGACTGTCTGAAGAGTCAACTGGCTCACGGTCTTTTTCCTTTTATTGCTTCTATTCGAGCGCAGAGGTGAACGCTCCTTTACAGGAGGCACAAAGACTCGCAGTAGGGTTGAATCGCGCCCCGCAAAGAGGGGCAGACGACAGACAAACCTACAGAATCAAGCCTTTTCGTTCAGGCAACTTGCGCTTCCCCGGGATTGTCTTTATTTGTAATCTCCGCTTTCGGACGCAGCCTCTGCTAAGACACGCAAATAAAAATCAAGCCTTCCGCTCTGATTGAATCCGGGGCCGGATTCTTCACATAATAATGTGATCTCAACTCAAAAAAAAGCAATTAGTAATTCTGAGCCCATTTCGATCGCGATCCTACTTCGCGAACACCCGAATTCTTGCGATTGGGTCGATTTGAGTTACCGCGCTTGGTGTTTTTGTTCATGAGGCACTCCCAGGAACAATAACCGTACACGGAGTACGTCATGGTCTGATTTGCGGTGTACTCTTTGCCGCACGTTTTGCATCTTTCCAAAGCATTCCCTCCTTGGCTTCTTACAGCCCTCTTCTGTTTTGCGTTCTCCCTGATCAAAGTTTTCTCCATTCATTTGTGAGATTGGGTCTATATTCGGCCAGCGCAATATTGTCAATATATTTTCAGTTTTCCGTGTATCTCTACACAGTAAACCGGACAGCCAAACAGCCGTATCAGTGCGGTAGCCCTGATCACAGCACCCATGTAATCGGTTACGTCGGATTCGCTCTCCGCATTCCACACGGAGTAGCCGGCTTAGTCCATTATCTTGGGAAACGAACTCACGCTATCAAGATCGGCATCTGTATCTACTAATTTTATGAGCCGATAGGTTCAGCCAAAAGCCTGAACAGCGTTGGTTTTGACATGGAGCCGGAGTCGTCTGTTATTATTGACAACCGCCCTCAATCATTCGTTCGGAAAGACTGAAATTTTATAAGGCCGGGTTCCGTCTCCTGTCTTAGTCAGGACATCCGAGATCTGCAAAAGTTCAATCTTCAAAGGCGGACGACAAGAAATTTGTTGGGGATTCAAGCCCCTGTCCGAAACGTTTTAGTATTTGAACTATGTTGCCGGGGAATTCGGATCAAACTTTCGGGTCCCGAGAACCTTGGGCAATTCTCATTGAGAGGCCTATGAATGCGTATCAGCATCCATATCTCGCTTCTTATCACCTGCACGTGTTATTGTCAATTGTTGTGAGTTCCACTGATTTCTTTTTCAAACTCCCTGATAAGCGCCTTTTAGAGGAGGGTCTCACATAACTATGCTAGATAACGACTGAATTTTACAACCAAAGGCATTCCAGAACTTTTTTCGATGGAAAAAAACCGTGCGCGCATCCAACGCGTAGACCTGAAATGACCCGATTAATTTGATTTTTGTTTGACTTTTCTAAACCTGCAGTTTATTTTGTGGCCCTGCCCATTTAGTATTTCGAAAGAATTTGAGGGGCATGATTCTTCACAAATACCTTGCACTGTTGTGTGTTCCTGCACTACTCCTTTGTGGGTGCGGCCTGTCCAAGCTCGTCAAGGGCGGGATGCACCGGAGTCTTGATGAGGAGCTCACTATTGTTAAGCTGGCAGATGCTCCCGCAAAGTATTTAGACAAAGAAATTGTTTTTGCCGTACGATTCTACAAGAAGGGGGATCTCCCCTGCCCTCTGGGCGATGATTACGTAAATTTCATCATTGCAGACCGGGTCAGCTACATCACCCTGGACAAAGTCTGGATGAAAAAAGAAAAAGCAGGTATTCTGAACAGCCTTAAGGAAATGGACACCATTGTAATGAAAGCCAAGGTGTTCAAAATCGATGAAGAGAAGGATCCTAACCTGGAGGCGCTCCAGATCGAAAAGGAATAGCTGATAACGCCGAATTCGGATTTCCGGATTTCAAGCGATCTTCTATTCCCGCCTTCCTTCTTGAAAGGCCGAACTTTTTACTCAACAGCACAGGAGAGGACTCTTGCGAAAAATCCTGGTAACCAGCGCTCTTCCTTATGCGAACGGCGATATACATATCGGACATCTCGTCGAATACATCCAGACGGATATTTATGTAAGATTTCAAAAGCTTGTAGGGAATAATGTCATTTATATGTGTGCATCCGACGCCCACGGAACACCTATAGAAATCAATGCCTCGAAGCGAGGAATCAGCCCCGAACAGCTCGTCAGCGAATTTCATTCCAGGCATCGCGAAGATTTCGCCCGGTTTGAAATCGGTTTTGACGAGTTCTATACCACCGATTCCCCTGAAAATCAGAAGCACTCGGAGACGATCTTTTTCAGAGCCAGGGATAAAGGTCACATCGTAACAAGGGACATAGAGCAGTATTACTGCGAATCCTGCGGTAGATTTCTCCCTGACAGATATATCAAGGGAACCTGTCCCAAGTGTGGTACCGAAGATCAGTACGGGGATGTGTGCGAGTCATGCGGAGCCACGTACCGCCCTACCGAGCTTGCGAACGCTCGTTGCGCCATTTGCGGAGCCGTGCCGTCTCTACGCACTTCAAAGCACTTTTTCTTTCAACTCAAGGATTTTTCTGAATTTCTCGTAGATTGGACTTCAGAAAACGAACGACTCCAGAGTGAAGTAGTCGCTTTTGTCCGCAATTGGATAGACCAGGGGCTTCAGGACTGGGATATCTCGCGGGATGGCCCTTATTTCGGTTTTCGCATACCCGGCGAGGAAGACAAATACTTCTACGTATGGCTTGACGCTCCCATCGGCTACATAGCAGCTACGGAACATTATTGCAGTGCAAAGAAGACTTGCACGGTCGAAGAGTACTGGCTGGACCCCGATTCCGAAGTGGAAATTCATCATTTCATAGGTAAAGACATTGCCTATTTCCATACACTTTTCTGGCCTGCCATGCTCAGAGCGGCAAATTACAGGCTGCCCACGGCAGTTCACGTGCATGGCTTCCTCACCGTGGATTCACGCAAAATGTCCAAGAGCCGCGGGACGTTCATTACAGCGAGAAGCTTTGCTGATCACTTGAATCCATGGTATTTGCGGTATTACTACGCAACGAAATTGAGCAACACCATTGACGATCTCGATCTTCACATCGAAGAATTCGTCAATCGCACCAATGCGGAGTTGGTCAACAACATCACCAACCTGGTAAGTCGTACGGTGGGATTCCTGAACAAAAGGCTTGCGTCGAGACTTGGAATTGTACCGGAGGCAGCGAAGGAACTCATACCGGAAGTACATTCTCTCGTTGATAAGGCTTTCGAAGATTACGGGAACTTGCGTTTCGGGATGGCCACCCGCAGCATTCTTTCCATTTCGGACATAGCTAACAATTACGTTCAGCAGAATGCTCCATGGACTACAATCAAGGAAAATCCGGAGCGCGCACGCAATGACCTGACTTTCGCAGCGAACTGCATAAAAGTAATAACAGTGCTTCTCAAGCCCATACTGCCCGCATATTGCGAGCAACTGGAACAAATCCTCGGCGTAGACAAGCTCACCTGGCAAGATGCCACGTTTGACCTGGAGAACCGTGAGATCCGACAATTTGAAAAATTAGTCGATCGTCTGGAACCGGGTGCTATGGACAAACTCATTGAAGCAAGCCGTGCAGATCTCGGTGTTATCACATCAAAAGCTGCTCCTTCGCCTGTCCCGGAGTTCAAAGAGGAAGTCACGATAGAAGATTTTTCCAAAGTTGACCTTCGTGCGGGCAAAGTTGTAGCAGCAGAAGCCGTGGAAGGCTCGGACAAGCTTCTGAAGCTGACCGTCGATCTCGGCGTAGAGACACGCACCGTTTTTGCGGGGATACGATCGTCGTACAACCCCGAAGAGGTGGTAGGTCGTTCGGTTGTCGTCGTGGCAAATCTGAAACCTCGGAAAATGCGGTTCGGCGTAAGTGAAGGTATGGTACTTGCCGCTTCAGGTGCGAACGGAATTGTCTTGTGTGCACTCGATGAATCGGTTGCCCCGGGGTCGCTCATTAGATGATTGCACTGAAGCTTTCCAATTAATGCCCCCGCGAAGCTTTTAGAAATGCCTTTATATCGACATGTTATGAAAATGCTTGCGAGAGACTTCGTTTGAAAGTAATATGAATGAATATTGTCGCCACAACGAATCCTGTGGAATCATCCATATTTCGGCAAACGAATTGAATTCTATCTCGCATAACTGTTCCGGTTTCACGGGTGCAAACTCCCTGGAATGAAATCCGGTCAGAATTTCAGTTTTGACCGGTAGCCCTGCACGATTGCAGGTACAAGGTTTTCAATCACACCTCAGGAGGAACACGGATGCCGATTAAATTTTTTCTCCACGAAGACGAGATTCCCAGGCAGTGGTACAATATTGCTGCAGACATGCCGACTCCTATGCAGCCCCCTCTTCATCCGGGAACAGGTCAGCCTGTAGGTCCGCAGGATCTGGCGCCGGTTTTTCCGATGAATCTCATCGAACAGGAAGTCAGTCAGGAAAGATGGATAGATATTCCCGATGAAGTTCTGGATAAGCTGCTGCTCTGGCGTCCCACTCCGTTGTATCGTGCAGAAAAACTCGAGAAATTTCTAAACTGTCCGGTCAAGATTTACTATAAAAATGAAGGCGTTAGTCCCGCAGGAAGTCACAAACCGAATACGGCAATTCCTCAGGTTTATTACAACAAAGTCTTCGGTATCAAGAGAATTGCGACTGAAACCGGAGCAGGTCAGTGGGGAAGCGCTCTCAGTTTCGCATGCAATCAGTTCGGGTTGGAAGCGAAAGTATATATGGTGCGGGTGAGCTACGAGCAAAAGCCCTATCGTAGGCTCATGATGAACACATGGGGCGGAACCTGCATACCTTCTCCCAGCACGGAAACCGAAGCGGGCCGGAAAATTCTGGCAATGGACCCCAACTCTCCGGGCAGTCTCGGCATAGCCATTAGCGAAGCAGTGGAAGATGCTGTCACGAGCGAAGCAATGGGGCGGCCTCCAACGCGCTACTCTCTCGGAAGCGTGTTGAATCATGTCATGCTGCACCAGACCATCATAGGGCTGGAAGCTCAAAAGCAGCTTGCGATGGCTGGAGACTACCCTGATATCGTAATTGGTTGTGCGGGTGGAGGCAGCAATTTTGCCGGATGCGCGTTCCCGTTTATCCGTGACAAGATTGCGGGAAAGAAAATCGACATTATAGCCGTGGAACCCGCTTCGTGCCCGACCATGACAAAGGGAGTCTTCACCTACGATTTCGGGGATACTGTTCAGATGACTCCTCTCCTTCCCATGCACACACTGGGGCACTCATTCGTTCCCGAACCCATTCATGCCGGTGGATTGCGCTATCACGGCATGGCCCCGCTCGTCAGCCAACTGGTACTGGACGGCCTTATCGAGCCGCGTGCAGTGAGACAACTGGAAACCTTTGCGGCAGGAGTAACGTGGGCCAGGACTGAGGGATTCATCAGCGCTCCTGAAACATGTCACGCACTGGCAGCGGTTTTCCAGGAAGCACAAAAAGCCAAAGAAGAAGGTAGAGAAAAGACCATTCTGGTGAACTGGAGTGGCCACGGCCTCGTAGACCTTGCGGCTTACGATGCTTACTTCCAGGGCAAACTGTTCGATTACGAGTTGCCTCAGGAAGCGATCCAGGAAGCACTCAAGGCACTTGACGGATTCCCCAAACCTGCTCTCGGGTAGCATTTCCCCGGGGAGAGATGCTGTCCGGATCTCTCCCCTTTTACACAAACATGACTGAATTTGTGGAGACACCGTACGAAGACAAGCAGATCCGATGCCCCAGACTGGGCGGACCGGTGACGTTCGCGTACTGCAAAGTCGAACGGGGGGCTTTACCGTGCCACAAGGCGATCCACTGCTGGTTCGAGCAATTCGACGCAGAAAAGTTCTTCCGAAATATTCTCTCACCGGAACAATTTGAAAAAGCTTTCTTGGAGCATCCTGCACCCAAAATTGTTACGCTGATTGAGCTTATTGAACAGGCAAGAGAACTAGCGAAAAAAAAGAATCAAGAATAAACTGTACTCCACATACATATGTCTTCTTGGGAACGGTGATCCATTTCGAATGCACGCGTTGTCATGCAATCAAGGAAAGGTTTACTAAAAGAGAATGATTGCTGCCGGTTCTTGGTCCAACAAGAATATTATTCTGCGGGGGAATGAATGAAGCGCGACATTCCAGTAGAGCTTATCAGAAAGAAAATGAGGGGTCGCGCAATTGAACTCGACATCGAGGAACACTTCTTGCGCATGGTTCGTCAGGTTGTGGAGGAAAAATCGGACTACGTACCTCTCGATGGACTCTGTGCACCGACCTCCGAGTTTGTTCTGGATCCGACCGGAGACGACATTCAAGAATTGACAAAAGCGGGAAAAGAGCTTCTAAGGCACGTCGCGGTCATAAAATTGAACGGAGGCCGCGCCACCACGATGGGTGGCAGGGTTCCGAAAGGGATCCTCAAAGCCAAAGACGGATTGACGTATCTTGAAATCATCCTCGCTCAGATGGATGCGTGTTTCTGGAAATGGGGGGTAGATCTTCCACTCATCTTCATGAATAGTTTCTTCACCGATGCCGCCACTGCCAGAATTATCGCGGGGAAAAGGAACCCTCCGAGAACGTTTATCCAAAATCAGGTACCTCGGTTGGTGGAGGATTCCCTTGCTCCACTGGATACCGGCACGGACGAAGACTGGGCTCCTCCGGGACATGGAGACATTTATCTGAGCCTCAAACGGTCTGGTATCCTCCAGGATCTGATCAGAAGCGGATTTCGATGGGCGTTCATATCCAACCTGGACAATTTGGCTGCATGCGTGGATCCGTGGATACCCGCGCTCATGGAGAATCAAGGAATTGAGTTCCTCCTGGAAGTGACCGATCGGACCGAATCGGATCGCAAGGGTGGAACACTCGTATTGCAGAATAATCGACTCGATCTCCTGGAAATCGCTCAGGTGAACCCCGCGGAGCGCGATCTGTTCATGGACATACGACGATTCCAAGTATTCAACACGAACAATGTATGGGTAGATCTTCCCGCGCTGGATCGAATACTGAACGAAGGCGACCTGAAATTACCGCTCATCCGCAATAGGAAAAACATTGCAGGGAGGCCGGTGATTCAACTCGAAACGGCAATGGGATCGGCAATCGGGTCATTCCCGGGTGCTCGTGGCTTAAGGGTCGGCCGAGATCGTTTTTTTCCGACAAAGAAAACCAGCGATCTGTTCGTTCTCCAATCGGATGCATGCATCCTGGACACCATGGCTCGCATTCGGAAAAATCCTTCCAGGGCCGAATGTTTGCCGCTTAGGCCAAACGTCTTTTTCTCGTCGAATTTCGTGGACTCTCCGGACCACTTGCTCAGTCGGTTCGAAGATTCCTCCTCTATCTCACTGGTGAATGCGCATTCTCTTGAGGTGTTCGGTTCCGCTTTTTTCGGAAGGGACATTACCATCAACGGCAGGGTGGAAATTAAAGTCCCTGACGGAACCGTTTTTCATATTCCCAAGGGGACCTCGTTGGCTGAAGGAAAATACCCATAGTAGTGCAATCGCGGTCTTAAACCTTTACAGAAAGATGACCTGAACCTTACTATGAAGGCATACTCCTATAGTTCGTTTTGAAATGTAGGCACAAGTGGCGACGCTTTGAAAATGAATTCGTGAAGGACGGTATATGCTCCATTGCGTTATTATGGCCGGCGGCAGCGGCACCCGCTTTTGGCCGGAAAGCAGGCAAACCAAGCCGAAACAGTTGCTCTCGATTTGCGGTCAAAAGTCCATGATACGGGCTACGGTGGACAGGATTGCTCCGCTTGTGTCGCCGCAAAATACGATGATTGTCGCCGCACAGGTGTGTGCTGAGCAAATCAGATGCGAAATACCCGAACTCACGCCGGAAAAGATAATTGAAGAACCCCTCGCAAGAAATACTGCACCATGCATCGCCTTGGCCGCATACAAAGTATTAAAACAGGATCCGGAAGCTGTGATGGCAGTGCTTCCTGCCGATCATCTCATAGGGGACGAAGAGACTTTCCGCACCATAATCAAGACAGCATGTGACGTAGCATTTGCAGACGATCGTCTCATAACATTGGGCGTTGTCCCCAATCGGCCGGAAACGGGATACGGTTATTTGAAGTTAGGGGCTCAGATCCAGGGTCTGAAAGGAGTGAATGCTTTTCAGGTGCAGTGTTTTGTGGAAAAACCGGACCTTTCCACTGCAGAACAGTACCTCAAAGAAGGAGGTTTTCTCTGGAACAGCGGAATGTTCATTTGGAAAGTCTCCACCATCATTGATGCATTTCGAGAACATTTGCCTGCAATCGCAGAAGCAATGGAGTCAATCTTTCATGCGCTGAACACCCCCGGAGAAGCCGAGGCTCTCCACAACGTGTACCCAGACATGCAAAGCATCTCCATCGATTACGGGATAATGGAAAAAGCCCCCAAAGTGCTTACCATACCCATGGATGTGCAATGGAACGATGTGGGGTGTTGGTCTTCTCTTCATGGCGTGTGGTCCGACGATGATTGCGGCAACACGGTGAATGGTTCGGCCTTGTGCGTCGAATCGTTGAAATGCGTCGTATCTTCTCCCCACAAACTTACTGTCCTGTTGGGAGTAGACGATCTCATTATTGTGGACACTCCCGACGCACTGCTTGTATGTCGCAAAGACAAAGCCCAAGATGTTAAGAAGCTACAGGATTTGCTTGTTGCACGCGGGTATGGCGATTTGCTTTAGCAAATGGTGTTCCCAAACATTGCTTCATGCACTTTGTAGTGTACTATAAATTAAACTCAATGATTTCATTGCATAAACTATAAAGGCTAATACTATTTTACAGATATTGAATTACGTCGAAATTTCAATAAACACTCTGAACTTACTGGAAATTATTATATAACAAGGAGAATTATTATGAATTTCAAAGAAATTGTTGTCGCAAACGTGAACGATTTCCAAGAAGGCCAGATGAAGGCCTTTTCCATTAGTGAAGACAAGAAAGTCCTACTCACCAAAGTCGAAGGAAAAATCCACGCTTTGGGAGAGACCTGCCCGCATTATGGGGCTCCTCTCGAAGAGGGAATTCTCCACGGCTCACGAATTGTCTGCCCATGGCATCATGCCTGCTATGATTCCCGGACTGGAGATCTCGAAGAACCGCCGTCCTTGGATTCGCTGTTCACTTTCGATGTGAGAATTGAAGGCGAAAATGTGATCGTAAAAGTTCCCGAAGAAATTCCGGATAGCAGGCCGCCCCAAATAGGTGCACGCGACTCCAAAGCGGATGAGCGAGTCTTTGCCATAATCGGAGCAGGTGCTGCCGGGAATGCGGCTGCTCAAACCCTCAGAGAAGACGGGTTCAAAGGTCGGATCGTCATGATAACGTCGGAAAGCCATCGACCGTACGACCGTCCGCAACTCAGCAAAGACTACCTTGAAGGGCAATCGGACGATTCGGCTCTCCCGCTTCGTCCCGAAGAGTTTTATAACGATCGCGACATTGAGCTCAGTCTTGATAGCACGGTAAAAAGCCTTGCAGTTGCAGACAGGACTATCACGTTTAATGACGGTCGGACTCTCAAGTATGATTCGGTCCTGGTGGCAACAGGCGGAGTCCCACGTACACTCGACGTGCCGGGTTCAGGGTTGGAAGGGATATTCACGTTGCGCAGTTGGGACGACTCCTCCGCAATTATACGTGCCTGCCAGGGAATAAGGAACGTAGTCATCGTGGGGTCGAGCTTTATCGGAATAGAAAGCGCATACAGTTTGAGCCAGCGACAACTCGCGGTAACTGTTGTCGGTCCGGATGCAGTTCCTTTCGAAAAACCCTTCGGGAAAGAAATAGGGATTCTCTTTCAGCAACTCCATGAAGCCAACGGCGTTACCTTTAAGCTCAACACAACTGTTTCGAAATTTGAAGGATCGCGAAGAGTTGAGACAGTACTGCTCAAGAGTGGGGAACGGATTCCCGCGGATGTGGTGATTCTGGGTGTCGGCGTAAAACCTGCGACGGATTTCATTCACGGGATGGACCTGTTGGCCGACGGCAGCGTGGCAGTAAATGAGTACTTCCAGGCCGGGGAGCATGTCTATGCTGCGGGAGACATTGCGACATTTCCATACTGGTATTCCGGCGAACGGCTCCGGATCGAGCACTGGCGTACTGCCGAGCAGCAAGGCCGCATAGCAGGCCATAAGATGACAGGGAAAGCGATCCCGTTCATGAGCATTCCGTTCTTCTGGACGACTCAGGTGGGGCTTTACTTTCGGTACGTCGGTCATGCAACGGATTGGGACGACATTATCGTTCACGGCAGTATCTCTTCCAAGAAATTTGTCGCGTACTACGTAAAGGGCAATCGCGTCCTCGCCGCTGCCGGTAATGATACGGAAAAAGAGATGGCTACCATTGAAGAGTTAATGCGGTCGAACAAAATGCCTGCACCTGATGTTTTGCGAACCAAATCGGATATCTTATCCATTGGATGAAATGCATTGCGCGGATTTGCATTCAGTCGCGAATTAGTCTTCTCTGTGTCAACAGTATTACGTATACTGGCAGAGCATCGAAACAGACGCGTGATACCAATGCGCGTCCAGAGAAGTGACATTGGATGAATCCAGCCCTGGCAGGTCTCCGAAGCGAAGTCAGGCCGCGCCGTTCGTAGCGGAGGAGATTTCCCAGGGCCGGCGATGAACAAGCTTCTCGATGTTACTTGCATGAAAGCGCATTGGTATGACACCACAAGAGGATGCTCCACGGGTCCTTTGGCCGAGGGAGCGGAAAGGAACCGATTATGACTTCCACACAAAAGCACCTCACCAGTTTCAAAGCATACGATATCAGGGGACGAATTCCGGACGAACTCAATGCCGACATGGCTTATAAGATCGGCAGAGGCTACGCTTCTCTGCTTTCTCCGAAAAAAGTATGCATCGGCCGTGACGTGCGACTCTCCAGTGAAGATTTTAGTGCTTCAGTGACACGCGGATTGACTGATCAAGGGTGCGATGTCATCGATATCGGACTGTGTCCCACGGAAGAAGTGTATTTCGCGACATTTCATCTGAAACTCGACGGTGGCATCATGGTGACGGCCAGCCACAATCCTATGGATTACAACGGCATGAAGCTGGTCAGGGAACAGGCAAAACCTATAAGCGCAGACAGCGGATTGAAAGACATCGAGCGCCTGGTGATCGATGAGAGGTTCTCTCCTGCAACCAGGAAGGGTGAAGCCCAATCGGTAAGTGTCAGAGCCGCTTATATTGACCATCTCATGAGCTACATCCATCCCGAAAAGCTGAAGAAATTCCGTATTGTCATGAACTGCGGCAACGGATGTGCAAGCCCTATTCTCGATGAACTGGAAAAAAGGCTTCCCATGCTGGAGTTCATCAAGCTCTTTCCCGAGCCTGACGGAACATTCCCCAACGGCATTCCGAATCCGATTCTTCCGGAAACCAGAGGAGTCACCATAGATGCCATAAAGACCCACAAAGCGGATTTAGGAATAGCCTGGGACGGCGACTGCGATCGGTGCTTCTTTTTCGATGAAAAGGGAGAGTTCCTGGAAGGCTACTACATCGTGGGTTTTCTGGGAGCGGCTTTCGTGAAACGGCACCCCGGCGCTAAGATTGTGCACGATCCCAGGCTGGTATGGAATACGGCTGAAATGGTGCGGGAAGCAGGTGGAATTCCTATCATGACCAAAGCGGGCCATGCGTTCATAAAAGAAAGAATGCGCATGGAAGATGCCATTTATGGCGGTGAAATGTCAGCGCATCATTATTTCCGCGATTTCGCATATGCAGACAGCGGCATGATCCCTTGGCTGCTCATGGTCGAGACCATCTCCGCAGAGAACAAACCTCTGTCCGAACTCATGGCCGACCGTATGGACAAGTACCCGGTAAGTGGAGAAATCAACCGGAAAGTGGCAGACCCTCCGGGAGTGCTCAGGCAAATCGAAGACTCTTACAAAGGCAAAGAGTTCAATGTGGAGTATGTTGACGGCGTGAGCATGGAATTCAAGGACTGGCGCTTTAATCTGCGTGCATCCAATACCGAGCCTGTCATACGTCTCAATGTGGAAACGAGACACAACCCGGAACTGCTCAAGGAAAAAACAAACGAAATCCTCGGTCTCATTGAAAAGGCGGGTTGATACAACAGTCTGGATTCTCCGCCATCAGCGCAATCCCACGCGAGCTATTTGTGCAGTGTTCCATTAAGCATGGGGCGGCAGGGACGCCGCCCCCTACCAGGAAGTTGGAGTCATCCCTTCTTTGACGCCAATGCCCCCTCCCCCTACTCCATAGGCGCGAAATAAGAGTCCCGCGTAGGATGCTGGTGAGCGGAAGCGAACCGCATCGGTCGAGTCAGCGGTCGGTTTCGTAACAGATGTGGTTCATTTTCATTTACCGCATCCCTACGCGGGCTACACGAACTCGCGTGAACCAATCGAAACTTGGCGTGGGTAGCCGACATCGTCATTCTGCGTGATTCGAGCTTGACCGGGAAATCCATTATCTCTAATATAAAGAATTTGCTTGCTGTCGGCTTTACTAAACCGGCTCTCGATGAGGAAGCATTCATGATCAGGCTTATCAAAGGATTTCACGATATACTGCCGGATGAAACCCCCAAGTGGGCATTCATTATCCGCACTGCCCAAGCCGTTCTGGAACGGTTCGGGTTTCGCGAGATGATCACTCCGATTATGGAAAAGACCGAGCTGTTCGTGCGCGGAATAGGTGAGGTCACAGACATTGTCGAAAAAGAGATGTACACTTTCGAGGACCGCGGCGGAGATTCCCTTAGTTTGAGACCTGAGGCCACCGCTGGTATGCTCAGGGCAGTGGTGGAACATTCTCTCCTGAAAAAGGACCCGGTTCTGAAAGTCTATACCATAGGGCCGATGTTTCGGAGGGAACGACCGTCAAAGGGAAGATTTCGTCAGTTCTATCAGATAAACGCGGAAATCCTCGGAGATGACACGCCATTCACGGATGCGGAAGCGATCTCCGCAGCTTATGCAATCATGGCTGACATTGGGGCTTCCGGGCTCATAATAGAAGTCAACTCCGTTGGATGCAGAGAATGCAGAAGTGCTTTCCGCGAAAAGCTTCGGAGCTTTCTTAGCCCGCACCTGGAAGAGCTTTGTCCGGATTGTGCGCGACGTTATCATGTAAACCCGATGAGAATCCTGGACTGCAAGGTCCAGCGATGCACGGAAATAGTCAAGGACGCGCCGCTGATCGTTGACAGCCTCGATGACTCGTGCAGGTTGCATTTCCTCAAGGTTCAGGACATCCTGAAAGAACTCGCCATACCCCATCGCGTGGAACCAAGGATGGTTCGAGGACTCGATTACTACACGCGCACGGCCTTTGAGATTGTCCATGAGGAACTCGGCCGCACAAAAGCCGTCGGTGGCGGCGGGCGTTATGACACACTGGTAAAAGAACTGGGCGGACCGGATGCTTCGGGAATAGGGTTTGCCATAGGCCTCGAAAGACTGGCAATGGGCATTTCCGACGAGGATCCGCGTTTTTCGCGTTCCGTCGATCTGTATGTAGCAGCATTGGGAGACAATACCCGCGAATTAGGAGCCCGTATTACGAACGAGCTGCGAAATAAGGGCTATACGGTGGAAATGCGCTACAGCGGTATGAGCCTCAAATCGCAGATGAAGGTTGCGGATAAGTTAAACGCCAAGAAGGTAATCATGATTGGGGACGACGAACTGACACGTCAGGAAGTGACGGTAAGAGATATGAACACGAAAGAACAGGCGACGGTTCCCATCAATGCAATAACATCGTATGTGCAAGGAGGGAAACTGTGAAACCTGACACCCTTGATGGATGGGAACGTACGCATCTTTCGACCGATGTTTCAGAAAATGATGTTGATTCTGAAATCATGGTCATGGGCTGGATCCTGAGGCGTCGGGATCATGGCGGTGTCATATTTGTGGACCTGCGGGATCGCAAGGGACTTCTGCAACTGGTGTTCAATCCTGAATTTTCAGAGGAATCGCATGCTGCGGCTCATGCAGTGAGACCTGAGTGGGTGATCGCGGCCAGGGGAATCGTTCGGATTCGTCCCGAGGAGTCGATCAATCCCGATCTTCCCACGGGCAAGCTGGAAGTCTTTGTGCAAGAATTAAAGATATTGAACAAGTCGGAACCGCCTCCTTTCCCCCTGGATGACGATATTCCCCCGACGGATGCGGTCCGTTACAAGTATCGCTACCTCGATATGAGGAGACTCGGCGGAGTGAGGGATAATCTGCTGGTACGGCATCGAGTCGTCTCGCTTTTGCGCAGTTTCTTGAACAGCGAAGATTTTATCGAAATAGAGACTCCTTTTCTTACGGTCAGCACACCGGAAGGAGCGCGGGATTATCTCGTGCCAAGCAGGATTTCTCCGGGGAGCTTCTATGCATTGCCGCAGTCTCCGCAGATTTTTAAGCAGATCCTCATGGTAGGAGGATTTGAACGATACTATCAAATAGTCAGGTGTTTCCGGGATGAAGATCTCCGTGCAGATCGCCAGCCGGAGTTCACGCAACTGGACATTGAAACTTCCTTTATTGAAGAGGAGCGTCTCTTCGACATCATGGAACGCATGATGGAAAAAATCTTTCGTGAGGTGCTCGGAATACCTCTCACCTTGCCCTTCCCTGCTTTAACGTATGAACAGGCAATGAGTCGGTTCGGTTCGGATAAGCCTGATATTCGTTTTGGTATGGAACTCACTGATATTGGCGACATAGTCACTTCAACCGAATTCGGAGTGTTTAAAACAGCGCTCCAAAACGGCGGCATAGTAAAAGCTTTGAAAGTGGACCGAGGCGAGCGCCTTTCCCGAAAGGATCTGGACGACCTGCGCGATTTTGCTGCAGTGTACGGTGGAAAGGGCGTCGCGTACGCGCGAATCAAAGAAGGTGGGGAATGGCAGTCTCCCATTGCCAAATTCTTATCTTCAAGCGAACGCGATTTGATAAACCAGCGGGTTGAGGCGGTTCCCGGTGACGTCATACTGTTTGGGGCAGACTCCTTCAAAGTGGTCAATGACGTGCTTGGGAATCTGCGGAATCATCTGGCTGCCAAATTGGGCGAAATTCCGGCAAACGAGCATAAGTTTCTCTGGGTAACGGAATTTCCCATGTTCGAGTATGATGAAGAGGCTGGCCGATATCAAGCAATGCATCACCCGTTCACTTCTCCATGGGAAGAGGATCTCGATCTCCTGGAATCCGACCCGGGAAAGGTTCGGGCACGGGCGTACGATCTCGTTCTCAACGGCTCCGAGATCGGCGGCGGGAGCATGAGAATCTATCGAAGCGATGTTCAGGAAAGGGTTTTCTCGGCATTGGGCATTGATCCCGAAGAAGCTCAGGAGAAATTCGGCTTCTTTCTCGAAGCCTTGCGTTACGGAGCGCCTCCCCATGGTGGGATAGCTTTTGGTGTGGATCGGATTATTGCAATTCTTACGGGAGCGGAGTCAATTCGAGAGGTAATCGCATTTCCGAAAACACAACGAGCAACCTGTCCGCTTACAGGAGCACCGGCTCCTGTGGCTCCGGAACAGCTCAAAGAATTGGGCATAAAAGTACCGGCAAAAAAATAGTGTAGAAGGAGACCCGCTATGGCCACTTGGGACCCAAAAAAAGGAGTCTTATATCACGAGTTCAACAAGTTCAATAAGGAGAGGTCCCTGCGGGAGGTTGATAAGCCGAACCTTTTGCGGAACATTTTTCCGTACAGTGAGGTTCCGAAGGTAGACTTCGATTTCGCAATGAACCCCATCAATCCTGCTCGAAATTTCTTGATGACCGACACGACCTTCAGGGACGGTCAACAGGCGAGACCTCCGTTTTCCGTGGAGCAAATTTCCAGGTTATTCGATTTTCTGCACAGGATGTCCGGTCCAAGAGGAATTATCCGTCAATCGGAGTTCTTTCTTTATACCAAGAAGGACAGAGAAGCGGTGGAGCGATGCCAGGCAAAGAACTATCAGTACCCTATGATCACCGGTTGGATTCGGGCTCAGAAAAAAGACTTGACCAACGTGCGTGCCGTGGGATTGACGGAGACTGGCATTCTTACTTCTGTTTCCGACTATCACATCTTTCTCAAGATGGGGCTTGACCGGAAAAAGGCTTTCGACAAGTACACGGACATGGTCCGGGCTACTCTGGAAAAAGGGATCGTGCCGCGATGCCATTTCGAGGATGTCACCAGGGCCGACATTTACGGGTTCTGTGTCCCGTTGGCCCAGAAGCTCATGGAAATCAGAGAGCAGTCAGGGACTGACATAAGAATTCGTTTGTGCGACACCATGGGATTCGGGGTGACGTATCCCGGAGCCGCTCTGCCGCGGAGCGTGCCCAAGTTGATTCGCGCTTTTATCGATGATGCCAACGTCCCGGAAGACCTTCTGGAATGGCACGGACACAACGATTTCCACAAAGGGCTCGTCAACGCGGTGTTCGCGTGGCTCTATGGATGCTCGTCCGTAAACGGCACTCTTCTCGGTATTGGCGAGCGAACGGGCAACACCCCTCTCGAGGCACTGATGATCGAGTACATGTCGTTAAGAGGCATGTCCGATGGATTGGACACTCTCGCCATTACGGAAATGGCAGAGTACTTCCAAAAGGAACTGGGTCATCCGATACCCGATAATTACCCGCTCCTCGGAAAAGCGTTCAATGCGACCAGTGCCGGTGTGCATGCCGATGGCGTGCTCAAGAATGAGGAGATTTACAACATATTCGACACGACCAAGATTTTGGGCAGACCGCCTGTCGTAAACATTACCGACAAATCAGGGCTCGCTGGAATAGCCCATTGGGTGAACAGCAAGATAGAGAGTGAGGAGAGGGTTGACAAGAGCCATCCCGCAATCTCGAAAATTTATGACATTATTATCGAGCAGTACGACAAGGGCCGGGTGACAGCAATGTCCGATAAGGAGATGATGGCTCTGGTCAAGCGGTACTTGCCTGAACTATTTATCTCCGATTGGGATCGCATGAAACTGATCGGGAGGGAAATGGCCTTCAAAATCGTGGAGCGCTTCGTCGAGACTGCGGAGATGCAGTCGGGAGTATCCAAGACTATGGAAACTGCAATGATGCACTTCCTGAAGCGCTATCCCTTCATCCAGTACTGCTATGTCGCGGATATGGAAGGAAAGAAGATCACGGAAAATATCACCGACATAACAGAACGTGCGAAGTACATGGAATTCAAAGACAAAGAAGATTTTTCCGATCGCCCCTGGTTTATCAAACCGGTCAAGGATGGGAAAATTCATGTTGTCGGGCCGTTTACTTCACGAATCACCGGAGCATTGTGTATCACTGTGTCCGCCCTCATCCGTGACAAAAAAGAAAAGATGATCGGAGTCTTCGGTGCAGACATCAGATTGGAAGAACTGATCAAAGTCGAAAACGAGCTTATGGAGGAACACGGAATGGAGTTCACGGAAAAGGATATCCGCGAACTGACAAGAAAGTACCGGAACGAGTAGAAAATAGAAAACCCTTCTCCCGCCATAAACAAGCACTAACGCCCCAGATCATACGTAAAACCCCACGGACCTGTCATTACAGGTCCGTGCCCCGAGTCAGGGGACGCGCGAGAATTGGACCCGCTACCGGCTCATATAGCAAATATCAGAATTCTTGTCCGATTGCGAAAAGCGTTTCTCGAAAAGCGGTGGGTGCCGTGCCTCCGTGCCGACACATCTTCAATATAACACATGATATCAATATGATGGAGCAGCAGAGAGAGGTTGTCTTAAAAAATATCCCAGATCGTGGCACGAATTTCGTATCGTCTTACCGGCTTGATTGCAGGAGAGGGCCTAGTGTCCGCCCTAAGCAAGGGCAGGCACAAGACCTGCCTCTACAAAGATATCGAATCGTAGCACGATTTGATAGATTCATGAATTTTGAGACACTATCGTGTGTCGGAGCGTGGGATAAACGTCAGAATTTTTGGCAATCGCTCTGTAGCTAAATATTGGAGAGCACAGCGGAATCGTCAGTGGGCATATCGTCCCTGGACGTGTAGGGCCGGAAGGTAGAGAACTTTGCGTCGAAGTACGCTGTTACCGTGCCAATGGGGCCGTTTCGCTGTTTCCCTATGATAATCTCAGCTTCGCCTTTTTTCGGATTCTCAGGACTCTTGTTGTACACTTCATCGCGATAGATGAACACGATTACGTCCGCATCCTGCTCTATGGCGCCGGATTCACGGAGATCCGCGAGTTGCGGTCGTTTGTTAGGGCGATCTTCGACTTTCCTGTTCAACTGAGACAATGCTATGACCGGCACGGAAATTTCTTTCGCCAACGCCTTCAAAGACCTGGAAATATCGGAAATCTCTTTTTCTCGTGAATCCGACCGCACTGCACTCCGCATGAGCTGCAAGTAATCCACAATGACCAGTCCGAGGCCGCGTTCCTTTTTCAAACGACGTGCTTTGGCTCGGATTTCCAGAGTGTTAATTGCCGGAGTGTCATCGACGTAAAAAGGTGCTTCCGAAATATTCCCGACAGCGAGAGTCAGCCTTCCCCAGTCATCGGACGTCAGGAACCCTGTCCTCAGGGTTTTCAGGTTAACTTTGGCCCTTGCACAGAGAATACGAAGAGCGATCTGCTCCTTGCTCATTTCCAGAGAAAAAACTGCTGTAGGAACACCCAGTTCCATCGCGGCATGCATGCCGACGTTCAGCGCAAAAGACGTCTTCCCCATGGATGGTCTGCCGGCGATGATAACCAGGTCGGAGGGTTGAAAGCCCGCAGTAAGCGCGTCCAAATCCTTGAATCCCGAACCGACTCCCGTAATGTTCTCTTTGCGTTCGTAGAGTCGTTCGATGGTCTCGAAGCTCCCCTTCATGAGATCCTGAATGTGGACAAAACCTGCTTGAATCCTGCTTTCACCTACCTTGAAGATAGTCTGTTCCGCTTCGTCCAAGAACTCGTCGATACTCGCATGCTCTTCGAAACAGCGGGTCACTACTTCGGTGGATGCGGAAATCAACTGTCTCAGGATGGACTTGTCTTTGACAACTCTCGTGTAATGGAGAATGTTCGCGGCACTGGGAACCGCATCGATGAGCTCTGTCAGAAACTCGGGACCACCAACGGTCTCCATCTGTCCGGTTTCCTTGAGCACGGCAGTCAGGGTAAGCCAGTCGACAGGTTCGCTTCTATTGAAAAGTTCGGTAATGGCTTTGAAGACGATGCGGTGAGCTTCGCGATAGAAATCATCCGGGGAAAGCACCGTAAGTACTTTCGGGATCGCGTCGTTATCAATCAGCAATCCCCCCAGAATAGCCCGTTCGCCTTCAAGGAATTGTGGGGGGACTCTGATCGTATTGTTATTTTCCGGCGACATTCTCCGATTCTTCCTCTGACTTGACGATTATCGTCACCTGAGCAGTCACCTCCGGGTGCAGTCGTATGGAAGCTTTATATTCGCCGGTTTTCTTTACGGGTTCGGACAGGGATATCCGTTTCTTGTCCAGTTCATAGCCGAGTTTCTGAAGTTCTGCAGCAACATCCGCATTGGTGACCGATCCAAAGAGCCGGCCATCCTGTCCCCGGGATTTTCGCACGAATTCGAGCACGATAATGGAAATCTGCTCGGCCTGGGCATCCGCCGCAGATTTCGCTTTAGCGAGTTTCTTCTGTTTCGCCTCGATGATCGTCCGATAGAGATTCAGATTTTGCGGCGTTGCGAGACATGCAAGCTTTCTCGGGAGCAGATAATTGCGAGCATATCCGTCTTTTACTTTAACCGTCTGCCCGACAGTCCCCAAATCATCCAGATGTTCAAGAAGTATGACTTCCATAGTGTCCTCCGTAATTCAGTTATCGCCTGGGCACTGTAAAAGGCAGCAAGGCTATATTACGAGCCCTTTTGATGGCTGTCGTAAGCTGTCTCTGGTGTTTTGCACAATTTCCGGAGATCCTCCGGGGAATGATCTTCCCGCGCTCGGTGATGAATACACGTAAAATATTCGGTTCCTTGTAGTCCATCTTCAAAGAAGAATCCGCGCAGAACCGACAGACTTTGCTACGGGGAAAGCTTCTTCTTTTAGGAGGCTTACTCATTTTCGCTCTCCTTTCTTTCTGTTGCCGCTTCTTCTACGGCTTTCGGCTCTTCGGTTTCTTCTGCGGGGGCTGCTTCCACTGGCGCCTCAGCTGCGGGGGCTGCAACGGCTTCAACAGGCGCAGCGGTTTCTGCGGCAGGAGCTTCTTCAGGAGCGGCTTCTTCAGGCTTTGCCTGCTGCTTGAAGGCTTCAAGATCGACCTCATCGTCCAGTTTAACGCTGAGGTATTTCATGACGTCTTCTGCAATCTTCAACTGCCGTTCCATCTCGAAAATGAGTGCAGGATTTCCGACGTAATCGAAGAGAATGTAGTGCCCTTTGTCTCTCTTGCGCACCAGGTACGCAAGTTTCTTGGTGCCCCAATCCTCGACTTTGATGACTTCCCCGCCCTGAGTCATAATGAGCTGCGAGTACTTTTCGGTGAATGTTTTGACGTCGTCGTCGTGGAGATCAGGGTCCAGGACGGCGATAGTTTCGTAGCGTCTCATCGGCGCTCCTTTCGGGTATCAAGCCCCACTCGGGGGGCAAGGAGTGGTGAAAAAAAATACCTTACCTGCTTTTGTACGGAATTTCAAGTACGGGATGACGAAAAAAATACCCAGTTACGCATGGGGGAGGTTTCTTCAGCCCCGAAGGGGCTACCCAACAGTAGCCGTGGGTGCAAACCCACGGAAGCGATACGGCAAATCCTTTGTCTTCAGGACCCTGAAAGGGTCCACCAATGACATTTGGGAATCATTGCCTGTTGGTCGACCCTTTCAGGGTCGTTGAACCATGTTCATGGACATGGCGCTGTCCACGGGTTACACCCGTGGCTACTATTGGGCCGCCCTTCCAGGGCGCAGAAACAGAAGTCAATGGATCGCTGATTCATTACCGGTTGATAACCCGCGTAGAAGTGGTGAGCGCAGCGAACCTCATTTTTTCATTCCTATTAATTGGGTAGGGGCGCACCTGTGGAGACTGTCTCAGAATGCCGATCCGGCATTCTTGAAATTGAGGAGGCGTGATTGCCCAAATTTGGCCGCAAGCGCAGGTGTGATCCTGCCTTCACGAATAGCATCGGAACCGCCCATTCAGCAATTCCGTCAAATGTTGCCATTGATCTGATCGCTCAATGTTTGATCTATGCTGTACGTGCACATTTCCATCAACGCGGGAGGACGGGGACACCGCCCGACAAGAAGGTTGAACGTGGATGCCCTGGTCTTAGCGCCTATTTCAGTCTTATCTCTTCCGGATTTCTTTGCACCTGTGGCAGACCCACACTTTTTCTCTGATGAAAAAGAAGAGAATTCCGACTCCGATGAATATGGATCCCACGTAGTAGCTGGCAGGGAGTGCAAATTTTATGAACCACGGCGGCTGAAGAAAGTTTGTAGTGATGCCGTAGAATGTCATCAGTCCCACTCCCAACAAGACGAGCACGAATCCTGCCAGAGGCGAAAGAATACTCCTGGAGGTCTTATTCATCAATCCGCCGCACCCGTCGCATATTTTCACTTTGCCTCGCCTCAAGCGATCCTGGAAACGCGAAAATTCAGAATCATCCGACGCACCAGCATAATACGACACCTCGTCCTGGGCGTCGGTCACAGCAGATTTGGCGTATCCATAATTGCTTTCGTATTTACGCGCTGTGCCAGAGGAACCGTATTCCATGGCCGCTGTTCTCCGGGACGTGTCTTTTTCCTGTGGTTCATCCAATATCTTGGGGGTATTTTCACGAATTATATCCGAAAACTTCACGAGTCATCCTTTGTACATGGATTTTCCCGGCTCCGTGTTTCCAAGCCTCTAATGGAACCATTACCTCTAGATCGCCGAGCGGGATGGTATCAGAAACGAATTCAATGTCAACGAATTAGGAGAGGGAATTGAATGGGGAGAGGAGCCCCGAAAGAGGCTCCTCTAAGAAGCAAGTTATTTCACGTAAGGATTACCGAACATAAGAATGAGTGCTATGACCAATGCGTAAATGGTCAGAGACTCGATCATGGCCAGACCGATGATCATGGTGGTCAGAATGCGGCCGCCGGCTTCCGGATTCCGTGAGGTTCCCTCGCAGGCTCCACCGATTGCGGTTCCCATACCGATACCACTTCCGATTGCGCCAAGTCCGATGGCCAGACCTGCTGCCAATACGGTGTACTGAATGATTGCGGCTTTGCCTGCATCCTGTGCAAAGGCAACGCTGGCGATCAGCATAATTCCCAGAATCATCAATGCGGTAACAACAGTTCTCTTCATAGATCAAAACCTCCTTGTGTCTGATATCAGTGAGCCTCTTCCAACGAACCGACGATATACATCATGGTCAGCATGATGAATACCAATGTCTGAATAAAAGAGGTAAACACTTGCAGGAACATCATGGGCAGCGGTACCAGGTACGGCACCAGAAGTGTAAGAATGATAATGGCCAAATCCTCTCCCATTATGTTTCCGAAAAGACGAAAGCTGAGAGAGAGTATGCGGCTGAAGTGCCCGATCAACTCGATCGGCAGCATCAGAGGAATCAACCATGGTACCGGCCCGAGAAAGTGATGGTAATACTTGGCTCCATGTTCTTTTATCCCCACTGCATGGGTAGTCACGAATGCCACCAACGCGAGCGCCAGTGTCGTATTCAGGTTATTGGTGGCTGACTGGAACCAGGGCAGGATACCAATGAGGTTGCAGGAAAGAATGAACAATGCCAATGACGCAATCAGCGGAAAATATGCCCGGCCATGGGGTCCCATGGTCTGGGTCACAACGTCCTCAAGGGTTGAGATCACCACCTCCCAGAAGTTCTGCGATCCCCTCGGGACAGTCTCCAGTTTGTTCTTCACCATGAGGGCTGCGACAATGAGAATTCCCATGACGAGCCAGGTATTGAGGACATTATTCAAATCCGCGTGAGTTACGCCCCACTGGTGCCAGAACGGCTCCATGGAATGGTACGCAGGATTGGAGATGACGTCCGTCAACACGGGTGGATGGATATCTGCCATGGATTAGACCTCCTCTGGTCTTCTATTCGCTACGTAGATAAGGACCAGCATAAACAACAGGCCGGCAGGCACTACCGACAAGCCGGTCACCAGACCTACGGGATCGACGTGAACGTAAGCAATAAACGCGTACAAACAAATTCCGAGCATGATGAGCCGCACGTAAAAGCCACCCAATAACGATGCTGTGACACGGCCTCTGTTAGGGAAATCGGCTTTCTTGATTCTTCTTGCAGAAACCCAGGCATTCAGCAGCACAAGCGCTCCACCTGCGGCAAATCCGATGGCGAATTCTCGAGGGGCAAATGCAAAACATAAGGGGAGCCCCACGACGTACACCGCACCGGAAAGCAAAAACCAGATTCCAGGGATTCTTTCAAGGTTCATGTACGATCTGTATCTCTGTCGGACCGAAGCTGCTTTCGCACTTCAATCCAGACATTGCGGGCGGCAGCCGCAATTCCGAAACAAAAGAAGATTATACTCAAATATGGAAATGTTCCGAATTTACCGTCCAGCCAATAACCCAGGCCGGCTCCGATAAAGATCGCGAAGACAATCGACGCACCGAGCTGGAGCGAGTCACCGACGAGCTTCCAGGTTGTGCCGACCTTCTTCACGAAGATATTCTCGTTACCAGAAAAACTGGTTTAATGTCAAGTCCGATGTTATTTCGGGCTGGAAAAAAAGCGCCCCCAACCCTGTATCCTCATTAACATAATCCCAAAAGCCTCTTCCTGTCGAGCCATTTTTTCCACACAAACGAAGACTGTGTTATTGATACGATGGATCGAAAGACTGGTACGAATCGATGGTGTATCTCTTCAATCACGCGCGGAGAGGGGCCGGTGAAAGATATGTCATTGAGGGAAAAGCGTGGTAATCTCATATTCATGGAGATTGCTTTGTCGTTCTGCTCCTCGCAAATGCCAGTCCATAAGAGTTGTCTTCCCCGCAAGACTGAGTGCATACTTAACGGGGCAACCTTTCACTAATGAGCGGGCACGGCCCTGCAAGGGCGGCCCGATAATAGCCATGGGTGTCAGAAAGCGTCTCAAAACCTGCGCACTGCGGCGAATCACGCAAGCCGGACGGGAGGACCTGCTTCTGGGAAAAAAGCAGTCCCGTCAAGTGAAGATCAGGCGAGGTTCGATCCGAGTGTACTGTCCGTTATAAGGTCATGGTCTCCCTCCGGCTGCTTACGTGAATGCCACCTCGCCGGATACCCAATGGTGGTAGAGCTTCCTGAGATTTATGGTCGTGCAAATAAGGTCCCACTGGGCCTTTACGTTGTCGATTCCGGCCACGGTCCATCGCCGAAAGCTTAATGCGCTCTTGATCCAGGCAAACGGTGGCTCGATAATCTTCTTTCGAGTCTTCAGGCGCTCTTTGTTCTCTGGTTTTTCCCTCTTGCTGCGGTGTCGTTCTAGGGCCGCCTCGTAAACGCTGAGGTCTATGAGGCGTCCGTTCTTGCTCTTGGAGCATTTCCAGCGATTGGGACACGTTAGAAAATCCTTGCAGTGATACCTGCGAACCTCATTGTGGTTCTTGCCGTTAATTTTCCGCTGATGAAAAGGCAACAAGCGCCCTTCAGGGCATATGAAGCAATCACGCTCCTGATCAAAGACGAACCGGGATCGGTGATAGAGATCCTCATCCGCACCTCTCTCGGAAACAATTTCCCCTGACGATTTCCCGATAAGAATGCCGTATTCTCGCTCATGGGCCAGACCTATCTGCCCTGAGGAAAAATATCCCCCGTCCGCCACATTTTCCTCTGCCACAGCGCCCAGATTCTCTTTCACCTTGTCGAGCATGGGGACCAATTGCCCGTTGTCGGCCCCATCCGTGACCACATCTGCGGCCACGATAAGGCCGCTCTTTTGGTCGGCAACCGCCTGAGCGTTGTACGACAAGTCTTTGGTCCGGCGATTCTTCATAAAGCGAGCTTCCGGTTCCGAAGGGTGAACTGACTTCTTGTCCGATTCATCCAACTCCTTCAGAGCCTCTTGTATCCGCTGTTTCCGTTTCAATCCGTCTTGCATGGACTGCGGAAGGCGATACTCACCGGTCTCTTCCCGCTCGGCTCTCTCTATCTCAGTCATCGCATCGGCAATCGTGCGGTCCAATCTCTCCGAAACACTTTCCAGAAACCTCTCCAGGTGCTCACGACCCCGAGCCTTGTCGTTGGATGAGACGGCTTGGATCTTGGTCCCGTCCACGGCATGAAGAGCTAGACCGATCAGATCGGCCTTCAGAGCAACACGAATCGACTGTCTGAACAGATGCCTCAATGATTTCTTGTTCGCCTTGAAGAATCGCCATAAGGAATTATGATCCGGAGCATTCATCCCCGTCAGCCAAATCAGCCCCATATTCTCAAGGCAACCCTTCTCAAGCTTACGGGTACTCCTGATCCGATTGAAGTATCCGAAAAGCCACACCTTCAACAGAAGATCTGGCGCATACGGAGGACGTCCTGTATCGCTGTCGGGAACCTCGATTCCCAACTCGGACAGATCCAAGGAATCCACGAAATCTCGGATAAAGCGCGCCGGGTGATCCTTAGCCACCCAGTCTTCCACTGACGGCGGAAACATCAAGATCTGTTCGTAATCGGCCCGGATCTGTTTGCCCATGACAGCCTCGTGGTTGTTGAATTCCTCTCCTTTCTAGTACATCTCTTGGCAAATCGCGAGCCCAAAATGGAGTTTTGAGACAGTTTCGTCAACCCGTGGACAGCGGCACGCCCCCAGTCCTAATTGAGCGACCCTGAAAGGGTCGACCAATAGACGACAATGCTCAAATGTCGTTGGTCGACCCCCTCCAGGGTTTCAAGACAAAGGACTTCCTGTATCGCTTCCGTGGGTTTGCACCCACGGCTACTGTTGTGTAGCCCCTATGGGGCTGCAGAAACCTCCTCTACTTACAACTAAATGAATACCCCAATGGCGCTAAGTTCGGTTGACCGCGGTCAAACCCGGTGCTAGTGTGTCCGTCAATTCTTCCGTTCTATGAGGGAATATTCATTCGAGAGACGGAATAATGAGTCTTTCCGACAAGTATCATCTCGGGTTCACAGGGCGGATAGTCGAGGCGTTTCTCACCTCCAAGCTCCCAATCATATTCATTATTGCATCGATTCTCGCCGGAGTTGCGGCGCTGATTCTCACCCCCAGGGAAGAAGAGCCCCAGATCGTAGTGCCGGTCATTGACATTATGATCAACTTCCCCGGCGCTTCACCCGCGGAAATAGAAAATCTGGTGACGATTAATCTGGAACGCAAGCTCTGGGAAATCGACGGAGTGGAATACGTATATTCGCGATCCATGCCGGGATCTGCGGTGGTGACGGTACGCTTCTATGTGGGCGAGAATAGAGAAAACAGCATTCTCAAGACTCACAGCAAAATCATGTCGTACGTGGATCAGGTTCCTCCGGGGGTTACCGGTTGGGTGGTCCGCCCGATCGAGATCGATGACGTTCCTATTGTGACATTTGCCCTGTACAGCAAGGTATATTCCGATTATGAACTGCGCAGGGTGGCGGACGAGCTGGTGCATCGGCTGCAAAATATCCCTGATACCGGTCGCGCGTATGTGCTCGGAGGGCGCAAACGACAGGTGAAAGTGCTGCTTGACCCTGAAAAAATGGCTACCCGTCAGGTTTCCGTCCTGGAAATGGAGCGTGCGCTAAAAGCTGCAAACGTGAATCTCCGAGCGGGTTCCATGGATGTGCTCAACCGGGAAATACTGGTGGATGCCGGGCCTTTCCTGAAGAGTGCCGACGATGTGATGGATGTGGTTCTTACGGTCAATGAAGGCAAGGCTGTGTACCTGCGAGATGTGGCAACCGTTGTGGACGGCCCGCAAGAGGTACAAGGCTATACACGTCTCGCCTTCGGCCCCGGTGCCGAACGGGACCGTGAAACGGCAGGTACCGCGGCAGGTCGGCAGGCCGGCCCCTATAACCAGGTCACCATTGCGGTTTCAAAACGGAAGGGAACCAATGCCGTACAGATCTCGGAAGGGCTCATCAGGAAAATTCAAGAGTTAAAAGCAACCGTGATTCCTTCGGACATGCAGGTGCTCATCACCCGTGATTATGGAAAGACTGCTGACGAAAAAGTAGACGAGCTCGTGAAGCATCTGGGAATTGCGGTAATCAGCATAATAGCGTTGCTGACGGTCATGCTCGGCTGGAGAGAGTCCATGATTGTGGCCCTTGCGGTTCCCATGACGCTCGCGGTGACGCTCCTGGCGAATCTCCTGGTCGGGTACTCCATCAACCGTGTCACCTTGTTTGCGCTTATCTTGTCCCTGGGGCTCCTGGTGGACGACCCGATTGTGGATGTCGAGAACATTCATCGTCATTTCAAATTGAAAACCCATCCACCGCTGGACGCGACCCTACTTGCCGTAGACGAGGTAAGGCCGCCTACCATCCTGGCCACACTCGCGGTCATAGCTTCATTCATACCGCTCTTCTTCATTACCGGCATGATGGGCCCGTATATGCGGCCCATGGCGCTGAATGTGCCCATTGCTATGATCATGTCTCTGGTAATAGCGTTTACCGTTACTCCCTGGACTACGTACCATGCCCTGAAACATGAATACGACAAGCCGGATAAGCCGTATGATTTCAAGACAGGGTGGATCTACCGGACGTACAGCCGCATGCTTGTACCATTATTGGAGAATCGGAAAAAAAGCCTTCTGTTTCTGGGCGGAGTTGTAGCAGCTCTCGTTTTTTCCATGCTGCTCGTTGTAGTGAAGCTGGTTCCTGTGAAAATGCTGCCCTTTGATAATAAAAACGAATTCCTTATTCTCATCGATATGCCCGAAGGGACAACTCTCGAAGATACTGACAAGGTCGCCCGGGATGTGGAGCGTTACCTCACAACCGTAAATGAGGTCCGGGATGTTGCTTCGTACGTGGGGACCGGATCGCCCATCGATTTCAATGGCATGGTCAGACAATACTACTTCAGGCAGGGCAGCAACGTCGCGGATGTGCGAGTCAATCTCCTGGACAAACACGAGCGCCAGGAACAAAGCCATGCAATCGTATTGCGCATTCGGCCGGATATTGAGAAGATAGCGCAACAGAACGGCGCAAACATCAAGATCGTCGAAGTGCCTCCCGGCCCCCCGGTATTCTCTACCATTGTGGCGGAAGTCTATGGCCCCCCGACCGCCTCATACCAGGATTTGATCAAAGAAGCTGCAAGGGTGCGTAAATTGATGGAATCCACCCCACAGGTGGTGGATGTGGACGATTCGGTTGAAGCCGATCAGGTCCAGTACAATTTCGTTGTGGATCGAGTAAAAGCCGGTCTGCATGGCATTACCGTAGAGGATGTGGCCCGGTCTGCAAAGGTATTCCTGGGAGGTGACTCCCCCACAATTCTGCACACCGACACGGAACGTACCCCTCTGGAAGTAAACCTGAGGCTTCCCAGATCCCTCCGTTCGCGTCCTGAAGATATGGGCCCTATCAGAGTAAAGGCTCCGGATGGAAGCATGGTGCCGTTCCATGAATTGGGCGAGCTGAAATCCACAATTGCGGACAAAACCATTTACCGAAAGAACATGGAGCGAGTGGTTTTTGTCACTGGAGAAACCGCCGGTCGCAGCCCTGTGGATGCGATACTTCAGCTTACCTCCGCCAGTGAAGAGAAACCGCTTTCGTCGGGATTTCGGCTGAACTGGGCAGGTGAAGGCGAATGGAAAATCACTCTGGAGGTGTTCCGGGATTTGGGGCTTGCGTTTCTCGGAGCGTTGATTCTGATTTACATACTACTGGTCCAGCAGACGGAATCGTTCACGGTTCCTCTGGTTATTATGGTTGCCATTCCCCTGACCATGATCGGCATCATGCCGGGTTTTGCGCTCCTGAACATGCTTATGGCTCACGATATCGGACAGTACCGGGACGCGATCTTCTTCACTGCAACAGGAATGATAGGGATGATTGCGCTCGCCGGAATAGTGGTAAGGAATTCCATTATTCTTATTGATTTCATCCATATGCGTGTTGCTGCAGGTGAAGATCTGAAACAGGCGATTGTGGAATCCGGGTCCGTACGGTTCACTCCTATTCTTTTGACTGCAGGTGCGGCAATTTTCGGATCGTGGATAATAACGCTCGATCCGGTATTCTCCGGACTCGCGTGGTCGTTTATTTTCGGTGTTTTTGCTTCCACAATTTTTACGCTTATTGTAGTTCCGATGATTTATTATATGATTTATAGAAATCGGCAACAAAACGCGTCCTGAAGATTGTTTACCGAACGCACTTGCCGAGATGTCACTTGATGTTTAGTTGTACAATTACTCGCATGAGAGAAGTGCGCGGCTCGCAATTATGGTCTCGAGTCGATAAAATACAGTCAGGAGGCAAACACAATGATCAACGGCAAAATCGAGGAGGCGTTTAATAAGCAGATCAACGCGGAATTGTATTCTTCCTATCTCTATCTGTCCATGGCGGCGTATTTCAAATCTCTTAATCTCAACGGATTTTCCAACTGGATGGAGTGTCAGGCCCAGGAAGAAGTAGTCCACGCAATGAAGTTCTTTACTTTCGTGAACGAGCGTGGAGGCCGGGTACAACTGGCCGGAATCGACGGACCGCCAACTACCTGGGACTCTCCTCAGGCGGCTTTTGAAGAAGCTTACAAGCACGAACAGAAGGTTACCGCGTTAATAAACGGTCTGGTGGACATGGCGATCCAGGAAAAGGATCACGCTTCCAATGCTTTTCTCCAGTGGTTTGTCAACGAGCAGGTCGAGGAGGAAGCATCTGCCGATGCTGTGGTGAATCAGCTCAAGCTTGCCGGCGGCCAGGGTAGCGGATTGTTTATGATAGATCGCGAGCTCGGCACTCGTGTATTCACTATGCCTACGACTCAAGGCGCTGAATAGCAGTTTTTCTGAGCAATTGATTGTATCTCTGTATGCCCCTCGGCAATTGTCGAGCAATAAAGGACCAAAGGAGGATCCGCATGGCAGGAGAGGCGGGACGGCCTGAGCGAATGTTGGCTGCTGCTCTGGAAAAGGAAGAACAGGGCCGGAATTTTTACAGGGAAGCTGCGGAAAAGTGTTCCGTGGCACCGGGGAAAGAATTATTCAGTACTCTGGTCATCGAAGAAGAAATACATATCAAGCGCATACGCCAAATCAGCGAATCTCTTCAAGCCGGCAATCCCTGGACTGAAGACTGGAAAGCATTGAAGGGAACCAACGAAAATCTTAGAAATCTTATGCAGGACCGCATTCGATTGCTTGGACCCGAAGCTCGAGCTGCCAAAGGGGATCTCGATGTAGTCGAAATCGGAATTCAGATGGAGCAGGGTTCGATTCTATTTTATGAGGATGAACTCAAGAAAGCATCCGACCCCCTTGAAATCGAGTTCATAAAGAAGATGATTGCGGAAGAGCACACGCATTTCGCATCTCTGGAAGATCTGAAGCTGTTTCTTACAGACCCGAAATCGTGGTACATAGAAAAGGAAAAGCCGTCGCTCGATGGAGCCTGATTGCCGCTTCACGTGGAAGAAGCGTCAATCTTGTCGAATAAGGGGGCCACTGACCTATATTCAGGTTGGTGGCACTTCACCGATGGATGCTAATATCATCAAGCATGTTTAACCTCGAATGAGCGAAAGAGCATCTCGTACCATTTCGCCACTAAATTTGATAGACCCCAGAGGTCCGGCCGGACGCCGGACCCTGCCATCAGCCGGTAGTGGCCGTGCCTCCGTGCCGGCCAAGATTGGTTCATTAAGTCATTGCCAAAATTAATGTCCGATTGAGGATGGGTGTGTTGGTAGGTGCCGGCCTCCGTGCCGGCACATCTTCAATATGATCAATGATATCGATAGAATGGACCGGCAGGAACGCCGGTCCCTACCAATATCCTGTCATTCAAACGCGGGATAAACGACAGAATTCTTGGCACTGATTATAAAAGCGAATAGATGTCAGACGCCTCTCGAAACGGTGATGTTTGCTTTGAAATCCGATCAGGAAAAATGGAACCGTCGGTACGAACGGGAGCATCACATTAATGCTCCCGACGAATTTCTTGTCACCCATGCATCGATTCTAAGAACCGGGTTGGCTCTGGATCTTGCCTGCGGGTTGGGGGGAAATTCGATATTCCTGGCCGAATGCAGCTACACAGTGCACGCTGTTGACATCAGTCATCAGGCGCTTTTGAAGCTTCACAGAGAAGCAGTCTTACGCAATCTTGCGATTCAACCCATAGTTGCCGATCTCGATTACTTTTCCTTACCTCTTCAAAATTACGATCTCATCATTGTGTTCTACTTCTTCTCCCGCGATCTCATGCCGAGTATTGTTGCGGCGCTCAAAGATAACGGACTATTATTCTATGCAACGTACAACACCAGGCATGTGAGCGTACGACCCGGATTCAACAAGGATTACCTGATTCAGCCTGACGAGCTTGTTCAATATTTTTCAGGATTTGATATACTGGTTCACGAGCCGGATGCGGGAGAGAATCGGAACATCTCCCGAGTGCTCGCCAGAAAGGAATCTCGTTGATCTGTTCGATCAGTTCCCCATGATAAGCCCTTTTGACGGACTACAAATTGCTGTGGGCGCACTGCGCGTGAACCTCATGCGGTCTCTGCTCACTATGCTAGGCATCGTGATCGGAGTTGCCGCAGTTATCGTCATGGTTGCCGTCGGCGCGGGTGCCCGTGAGATGATCGGAGAACAAATCCGATCCATCGGGAGCAATCTCATTCTTGTTGTTCCGGGGGCATCGGTGTCTGGAGGCGCCAGACTCGGATCGGGGTCTGTTCATACGCTCAAGTCATCGGATGCTGACGCTATAGTAAAAGAGCTATCCGCAGTCAGGTATGCTGCTCCCGTGTGGGGTGAAGTGACTCAAGTCGTGTACGGAAATCGGAACTGGCGAACCCGCGTTACGGGTACCACAAAAGATTACTTTCCCGTTCGTGAGTGGAAGATCGACTACGGCCGCTTGTTCTCGCAAGAAGAGGAAGCCCGGGCCGCAAAGGTTGCAGTTCTGGGCAAAACCGTAGTGGAAAACCTCATGGGAACCGACACTTACCCTCTGGGAAAAGTAGTACGCATCAAAAATGTTCCTTTCACGGTTGTCGGAGTGCTGGAGAAAAAGGGGCAGTCTCCTCGTGGGGACGATCAGGACGATGCCATATTCGTTCCCCTGCGCACAGCGCAGTACAGGCTTTTCGGCACCCCTTTTCCGGACGAAGTAACGGCAATCCTGGTTCAAGCGAAAGAGATAGCATTCATTCCGGACGCGGAAAAACAAATTGACGAGCTGCTCACGCGCCGTCACAAGATCGGCCGCAATCAGGAAAAGGATTTTACCGTCCGTAATCTGACAGAAATACTGGATACAGCAAAGAAGAGCTTGAACATCATGACAACGCTTCTCGGAGCGATTGCGGCTATTTCTCTGCTCGTAGGCGGAATCGGCATCATGAACATAATGCTCGTCTCCGTCACGGAACGAACGAGAGAAATAGGAATCCGCATGGCCGTAGGAGCCAGATCCGGGGACATTTTGTCCCAGTTTCTCGTGGAAGCTGTGGTGCTCTCTATGGCAGGCGGCTTCATTGGAATAATGCTTGGCGTAGGCGGGGCATTCGTTTTCGCCAAAACCACGGGCTGGCCTGCGCTCATTAGCGCTCCGGCGATAACTGTGGCCCTGGTCTTCTCCGGAGCAGTCGGCGTATTCTTCGGCTTTTACCCGGCTTACAAGGCTTCCCGACTCCATCCTATAGACGCATTGCGCTACGAATAGCCGTCTTCCGGGCACACCCGCCCCCCTAGACGTCTATGTACTGCTTGAGCGACTCCACATCAATACAATTGTCAAGTTCATCCTGAGTCGCATCCTTGGGATCTTTTAGAGCGTCAATAGGGCAGAGATACTCGTTTCCTGCCTTATCCGTCACCCAGACATGCTTCTTCTCGTTTCGTTTGTCATTCATCCTGGCTTGAGCCTCCTTCTCGTCCATCTCATGTAATATTAATACTGATTTGCTTTTCTTTTCACAATCCGGGAGGCTGGAGGTATCCTTCGCTCTAGACGACGCAAAGCCGTCTAATCACTCAGCTCGGAACACCCCAGCCTTCGCTATCTTATGTGCATAGCTGCCAAATGGTATGACAGGTTCCATTTATAAAACTGCTGATGAAAAGTCGTCCGATCTCACTTACGTAGGCTATTCTTGACCGGGAAAGGGTTTTTGACTACAGTAGCCGGACGAGACAAAGATTCCAGGTTGATATCACATGGAAAACATAAGCTCATCCCAGCGAAACGGGCTTTCAGAATGGTTTCGCCGTCGCTCCAGTATGCTTGTCGATTACAATCCCGCAGCCGGACCGTATTTTACGGGTCGCCGACCATTCCTGATTTTGTTGGTTCTTGCTCTTATCGGCACGTTCGCAGCCGGTTTTCTCACGTACAGGCATCTCATCCTGGTAAGCAATACCGGAGGAGTTCCTGAATCGGCTTTGTGCCGAGCGCAGGGAAACATCAACTGCGATGCGATCTTGATGAACGATTACGCGACCATACTCGGTTTCGTTTCATCGTCCGCACTCGGGCTCATGGGATTCGTCTTTGTTCTATGGATTGTCCTAAACGGACTGTGGAACGAACGCATGAGAAAGATTGCATGGACGTTCCTGGCTATCTATTTCTTTGCGGCTATCGGTTTCAGTTGGTACTACATTTACATCATGATGTTTGTTGTCGATTACATTTGCACGTGGTGCATTGTAGTTCACGCTGTCAACTTTTCATCTTTGGCCGTAGTACTGGTCGTGGCGATCAAGAACAAAGACAATTTCTTGCTCAAAGAAATCTCCACTCCTGGTGAGCGCTTTTACTTCGTCACTTTGGGGATAGCGTTGGCGCTGCTCTCATTCGCTGTAGCCACTGCCCTCGAGAAAATGCTGGTCGTAGAAGACATGCATGTAAAGTACGAGGAGCTTGCAAACGATCCGGCGGTTATAGCGGCAGTGCTCAAAAGTTCGCCGTCATATGAAATTCCTGTTTCGCCGAACGACCCAGTGTACGGGTCCCCCTCCGCCCCGCACAATCTCATTTTTTTCAGCGATTTTCAGTGCCCCATCTGTGCCCGTACAGAAGGTTATCTCAAAAAGATCGTAAGCGTGAACCAGGGGGTCATAAATCTCGTATACAAGAATTTTCCTTTGTCCACGGAGTGCAATTCTTCCGTTCTCGGCAATCTGCATCCTATGGCTTGCCCCGCGGCTCGCGCGGCCTATGCAGCGTTTCTCTTGGCAGGCTCGAAAGGCTTCTGGAGTTATGGAGACAAGCTGTTCGAGAGTCAAAAGTTGCTGAACAAGAATCCCTGGCTCCAGTTCGCACAAACACTCGGATTCGATACGTCGCGATTCGAAAGACTGCTGGAACCTCAATCGCAGGCTGCAAAGAAGATTGAAGAGGACGTGGCGCTCGGCATAAAGCTCAAGCTCAACTCCACACCACAGCTTTTCTTCAAAGGAAAGCGAATTCCTGAGAATTTCCGGGGCCCTTATCTCGTGGAAGCCCTGGAAGAATTGGCCAAAGCAGAAAATCCTGACGACAAGGATTTTCGACTGAAACGACCCTGATCCCATGAAGTGTACATGTCGAGTGGGATTTTAGCCTAAATTCGTTGGAGTGGAAAATGTCTCGGAATCATTCTCAAAGCCTGACGAGCATCTGTTGCCTGGCATTCATCGCAGTGGTGCTCTCGATTGTGGTGAACTCTCACGGTTTCGCTCAAGTGGAGCCGCTGCCCAAAGAGATTGTCGGGTTGAACATGGGATCTTCTTCGGAAGACCTCCTCAAAAAAATTTCCGGTTCCGGTTCGCATTCCAGCGAAAAATTGGGTCAGGAGGACAGAACAAAAATAACCTGGTCACTCCCGGAGAATCCGTACTATTCCGATTTGGCATTCCATTTCACGGAAAAGAACAGGCTTTTTCTCATTCATTTCAACCTCAAGCCTGCAGAAAAGGAACAGATTCAAGCGCTCAAGAAATCCTTTTTCGATTCGCAAAAATTCCTGTGGGAAGACCCCATGAGGATGAGGGTCAAAGACAATGACGTGTTTCTGTACATAAAAGAATCCGGCCCTGATTGTTTTTTCGATTTCGTGAACAGGAAAACCGGAGAACGCGGATTCGAGTTGTTCAACCGCTCCATCAGCGCAGAAGACAGACCCTCAAAAGCGACAAAGCCAAACGAAGAAAAAAAAGCTACTCCAGCGGATGTGGTGAAAGAATCGATTCTCCAGGAAACCAAGGACGCACAAAAAGTGAATCCTGTTTTACCGACTGAACCTATAGATGCTCAGAAATCCCCGGAAGCTCCGGAATCCAAGCCCAAAGCTCAGTAGGCAGGCCGAGAGAAATGGAGTATTAACGTTCCGGTTCTTAATCGGGATTAAGAGGAGGAGAACCCCTTCTCCAAGAAGTGTTTCCTGAACCGTTTTTACAAGTGGATTGTGTCCTGAGTTCAGTCTGAGAGTCTGTTAGAAATCAAGTTTTCCGGGACCGGTGGATTAGGGACAATGCGGATCGGGTAGGGGCATCCCTTGTGGGTGCCCGTTAGCGAACGGCCTCCGTGCAGGTCAACCGAGACGGGCAGGCACGAGACCTGCCCCTACAGCGGACTGCGCTCCGAAATACCAAGACCGTGTAATGACAATCGATAAAGCCCGATGCTTTCAATTCGGAACTGGCTAAGGGCATAATCCATTGACAAAAAGGTTCCCCGGATATTACTGCTTTGAAAGCGCATTCGTATGAACCTGTCGGATCAACCCAGTTCGGTCGCTCCCGATCCATCCCGGATCGACAAAGAATATCTTATAGCCGGGATTCTCATTGTCATCATTGCCGTTGCGGTCTACTTACCGATCGTCAATCAGGATTTCACCAATTGGGACGATCCCAAGCACATAAAGGCAGTTTGGAAACCCGCGTTTGACAGAGCCTGGTGTATTATTACGGACTTCGATTTGAAGTACACCAACGTTGCTTATTATTCTCCTCTGCACTTTCTGAGTCTCATGATCGACCAGACACTTGTGGTAAACAGCTCGCAACCACAGGCCTGGATATCCAAATTGATGAATGTGCTGTACCACGCGGTGAATTCACTCCTGGTTTTTCTTCTCCTCATCACGCTTGGAGCAAAAAGAAAAGCTGCGCTCTTTGGTGCTCTTGTTTTCGCCGTGCATCCCATTCAGGTGGGTACTGTTGCATGGATTGCGGAACGAAAGAACCTGCTTTGCACAATGTTCTATCTCGGCGGGCTGCTCGGTTTCATCAAATATCTCTCCTCCGAGAAGAACCGATATCTGGTGGCTGTAATTGTCTGTTTTCTGGCGGGGCTCCTTTCAAAACCGGCTGCAGTGACTCTTCCTGTGGTAATGGCCGCATGGATGGTTACCACCAATCAAAGATCGTGGAAAGGATATTACCTTCTCGCACTGCTGGTCGCGTGTGCGGTGGGGTGGGGAATTTATGTAATATCCACTGAGGTGTCCTATCCCGGAGTTGTTCCGAATCTCGAACACCGTCCGTTGCTGGCTGCAGCCTCTATCTGGTTTTACCTTTCAAAATTTTTCTACCCTGTAGATCTGGTGCTCGTTTATCCCCGTTGGAATGTTGCCGACCATGTCCTGGAATTCTCCGCTTTGCTCGTGGCGCTCGTCTTGATCGCCGGGGCTGTTGTGTACTATCGACGGAGATTTGAATCCACCATTCTCTTCGGACTGTTCTTCTTTTTGATCAATCTCCTTCCCGTGTCGGGACTGGTCGCGTTCGGCCACATGGGGCATTCTTTTGTTGCGGATCATTTCATGTATCTGCCTATGGTGGGGCTTGCCATCGTGGTCTCTCAGAGTGCCCGGGAGCTTTTCAATCGCCTCGCGAATCGCAGGTGGCTCAATGAGGGACTTACAGCAGTGCTCTACGCCCTGGTGTGCGTGCTTGCTCTTTTGTCCTTCAAGCAGGGATTCCTGTGGCGTGACCCTGCTGCCCTCTGGGAGGCCACTCTGAAGATCACGAAGACCTCTGCTGCCGCGTACTGCAATTACGGCTCTGAGTTGATGAAACGAGGCGATTACACGCGAGCACTGGAGTACTTCGGCCGGGCCGCCGACCTTGCACCGTCGCTCGATGTGGCGTACGTGAACATGGCTCGATCCTACTATGCCCTGGGAGATCGAGAAAATGCCCGTCTTATGTTTAGGAGGACCGTTGAGGTAAGTCCCAAACATCCGGGGGCCCGGACCATGTTGGCTGCGATGCTCAGGGAAGAAGGCAGGTACCAGGAAGCTTTGGAATTCTCGCGGGAATCGGTGAACGCTTCTCCAGCAGACCCGGTGCTCTGGAACGATTTAGGGATTTCTCTATTCAGAGCCGGAGAGACGGATCAGGCCCTTGCAGCATTTGATAAGGCTACCGAATTGGATGGTTTTTTCGCCAATCCCTATATTCACCGAGCTGCAATTCTCCTGGAAGGAAAGGAAGACACCGATACTGCTATCAGTTTCCTCACAAAGGCTTTGACCCTTACTTCGAGCCCTGAGGCACACCGGTTGCTCGGCATTGCATACGCTCGTAAGGGAGATTCCCGAACCAGTCTGGAAGAATTTATGAAAGCCTACACAGTTCAGCCCGATCTTCCCGGATTGCGCGAGAACATGGCCCAATTGCTGCTGGATCTCGGGCAAATCGAAGCAGTCGAAGAACTCTGCGACGAAGCTGAGAAATCAGGCAAACCGTGCTCCAAAGATGTTATCGAGCGGTTGAAGGCTGCCCGGTCTGAAAAAAAATGAATAGCGATTACAATTTGTGAACAGCCAGACTATGATCTAGAACGAAGGGGGACTTACAGGAATTCACCTTTGTCGATCGAATTTGGCCGGCACGAAGGCCGGCCGCTACTGTCTCATGGTGGGGTCCGCGTCCCTGCCGGACCTCCCGATTTCATGAATTTAATGGCGCAATAGTATCAATAACACTAGTATTCTGAAATTGTTCAACGCACTGATGGTAAAGACCCCTTGCAAAGGCCGCAGGAAACGATGAACCGCACCTGTAGACTTCTTGTAGAGCGATTGCTAAGAATTCTGACGCTTGTCCTCCGCTCGTATACAAGATACCAGTGGAGACCGGCTTCCCTGCCGGTCCATTCTATCGATATCATTGATTATATTGACGATGTTCCGGCAAGGAAGCCGGCACCTACCAATACTGCCAATCCTAAATCGGCCTTAATTTTGGCAATTCCTCTAATAGTTGCATTTCTGTTCCATCCATCACCGCTGCAGGCGCATGAACTCGGCACTTCCGATTCGGTTCCCACCAGTGCCCGCGGGTTTATCTCATCGAACATTCTTGCGATTCCCAGGATAGCTGACTTGCCTAGAATAGATTTGAGCGAAATCAAGTACATCCCGTCGCTCAAATCGGGATATCGAAGAATGGGAATGCACGTAAGCGTTCCCGTCCCATTCGAGGTCTCTGTTCCGGGAACGGAGAGTTACAAAGGGGATTCCGTAAATCTCGGCCTTCCTGACGTGAACCTCTGGATTATTGAAGCCGGAATTGAGGCACGCATTACGCCCTCTCTCAAACTGTTCATGAGCGGTTCGGGGAATCTTGTTCAGAATCTCGCCACTTCTTTCGCGGGATATGTGGACAGCGAACCCGAGACTCGTTTGCGAAGAAAGTACCCCCTGGATTGGCTGGAAGTGGAAGGAGGCTTTGTCTACTATTTCCGCCCCCCTATCGGCCTTGTGGCAGGATTGAAGTGGGACCATTTTGACATGACCGTCAAAGAACCCGGTGTGCTGAGTCGCGTGGATGTGGGATCTTACAAGAATGTGAGTCTCCTTGCCAGTGACGTTATGAGCGATCTCGTATTGCCGTATTTGGGTATGGAATACGCGGGGGAGGCTCTGAAACTGAGGCTAATCGGAAATATCCTCGGATCCGCCAAGGTAAAGGTAGGCACCCGATTCAGAGCTGACATCGCGCCCTCGTACGACTTCCTGGCGCAAAACATCATTACCATGAACAGTATGGCTTATTTTTTCGAGGCCGGCGCCGAGTACCGCATATCCATAGCAGCAAGCACGCATCTGAGTCTCTGGGGTAAAGGCGGCTGGATGGCCGCAAGCGGAGGAGGACGTCTCGAGAGCGGTTACAGCACAACCCATCCGAATTTGATTTTCGGAATACTTGAAGATCGAGATGTTGTTTACAGAAGATATAATCTGGCCGGCGGGATTGCCGTGAATCTAACATTCTGACTGACATAAGACTAGCCGAAGAGGCAAAGTCTAAAGTCCCGGGGCATAGACAGTCTCATTGAGAATCGACGAACGGATTCGTGGTTTAATGGTGTCTGATATTACGAGATCGACTGGGTGCTCAAACAAACGCTCCAGTAAGAATTTTAGATCGAAATAGTTGTCAAAGGTGGCGCTCTCAAATTCCACAAGAAAATCCATATCGCTAGTTTCCCGCTGTTCCCCCCGGGCATACGAGCCGAAAATTCCGAGGCGGAGCACACCGAAACTCCGAATGATCTCTCGGTTTTCCTCCAATTTCCTGAGAATTTCATCGCGATTCATTGCCGCCGTACCGTCCTCTTGTCTGCCGGGGATCTAACAGCCTTGAGTGCGCTCAATCCACAACCTGTATATCTTCACACGATTCCACGAATGCTCGTATAATCTGGCTCTCCGAGAGTTGTTGGCGCTCCTCGAGCTGTCCCTTGGTGATGAGTCCGGCATTCATCAGGTAACCTAACACAGTGTCGAATTCCTGCGCGGTAAGACCGTATTTCGTTGTCAACTCGAAATCCGTTTTCCCGGATTTAATATCCCTGACAAGTTCCTTTGCTTTTATAGTGCGCTTCGTATCCATGACCTCTCCCCCTTCACCCACAATTACATCATGGACTGCTCGAGTCGAACAGATCTTAGTCCGGTTTCGATCATTCGGCAATCCAAACACGATAGTGTGGGATCTTTTTGTTGAGACAGTTTCGAATACAGGATTCTGCCGTACGGTGATTCTCAAAGAGAGAGCTGCACGGAACTTTGCCTTTACACCGTTGTATATGTACGTAAAAAGAGAAAGGTCTGCTCATGAACGACTTGGATCTTATGCTTGAAGAAAAAAAGGTGCTGAGGATTCAGTTGCAGCAAATGCAGGACCTGGACGAAAGTTCAGGATCTCAGTTGAACCCCAGGCAAATAGACGAACTAAAGTTGAATATACGAATGGCTGAAGCAAGACTTACCGAGCTCGATCAAATTATCGATGAAGTTTCCAGGAAGAAAGCTAATCCTGACGATCAGGAAGAATAACTCCTTTCGTCACTGTGATATATCGGTTTTTCTCCGGCTTCCCCGAGAGGAGGCCGGGAATTCCTTTTCTTATTCCGCACCCCCTTGTCTCTGAAAATCTCTCGCACAGGACATTTGTTCCTCCTTACGACGCCATCATGACATTCGCAACCCAAGATACATCCTAAAATACAGTTAAATTATGGGCCTAAGGTGATCTTGATGGCGTAAACAGTAAGGCAATTGATGGCGTCCGTTTGTATAAACAGTCATACGGTCAACCTTATACAAATGAGCGTTCAAAGAAGTAACGTCTAGCAAATCCGGTCCCGGCATGTCTCCGAAGCGAAGGAGATTTGCCGGGACCGGCAAATAACAGGTTTCTCAATATTCCTTAACTATGAAAGCACTTTGGCATTAATTACAGCGACAAGAAGATGGCTCAAGTGAGTCAATTCGGAATGTCCTTCAAAAAGAGCGCTTCTAAAGCAGAAGTTCTCTCTCTCCCGGCAGTTGAACGCAAAAATTCGATTATCTTTTTCTTAACAGGTTTTTCATTGTTGTTGACATGCGAGTTGACCGGACGCTATCTTCTCTTCCGGCACCTATAGAATCCCAAAATATAGAAGATGGGAAAACGCTGGGCTGTCTTTCAGTTTGTGATCTTAAACGACTCATAAACGTTGATTACTCACGATCGTGGGGGAACCACAATATGGCAGAATACAAAGCTTCCTCTCCAAATTGCGAGCTCATTGGAGGTATGATTGCGTCTCTTTGGGCGGCATTTCCGGAAAATTTCCAGGGAGCAATCAAGAACGTCCTGGTCAAGCACGGTGTTGCAGATATTCAACCCGATAAATGGTATTTGCTTCAGCCGGTTCTGGATGCTCTGAAGGAACTTGAGACAACCTTCGGCCATCATCTTCTATCTCAAGTCGGTGAACAAGCTGCTTTAAGAGCACCCGTACCCCCGGAAGTCAAAACGTTCAAAGAATGTCTCATCAATATGAATGCCACGCTCCAGAAAATTCATCGCGGGGGGAGCGCAGGGGGATACGACGTTCAGGAGGACGAGGCACCCGGGGGGCTTCAACGGTTCCGGGTCACGGCTTCAACTCCGTTTCCGTGTTCGCTCACGAGAGGATATCTGGAAAGCTTCGCCAAGCGTTTCGGGCCTACCGGTACAACAGAGATTCTTGTGAGGCACGACGAGCAAAAGCCTTGCCGAAGAAACGGTGCAGATACATGCACCTATTACGTCACCATGCTGTAAGGACGACAGGCCTGTCAGGCTATTGTTCATAGGCATAAGTGTTACTTTTTACCCCCCTTTTCCTATGGGGGCCGAGGGGGGATTTTGATCCAAGCCACTGAAATCCCTTAGAAAAGTGGAACGTCGATAGCCCTTTGACACTTGGAAGTCCTCATTCTGAGCAACTGCGACCCCTCAGTCAGGTTATATGAGCCGGCACCCACCAATTTGCGAGAAGCACTTTTTCACCCCAATTGTCCGCCCCATCCTCAGTTGACGCCTATGTCCCGCCCGAGAGGAAAACCGAAGATCATTGGAAATAATTCCTTCTCTTTGTTTCGGATGGCTATATACTAGATTGAGAATGCTCTAATACGGTTCCGAAACCTTAGAGGGGGTAGCTATCATGGCTGTCAAAGTGTTAACTACTCGTAAATTCAAGAAAGACAAGGCAGATGAAGGCTACCGACTCCTGGCGCAGATGAGATCCGTTGGCACGCTTCGAGCAGGTTACGTAACCGGGCAAACTCTCATTTCTGTGGAAGAACCCAATAAGCTCATGGTGATAAGTACATGGACGGATATCAGGGGATGGCAAGCCTGGCTGGCAAGTGAACAAAGACAAGCTTTTGCGAAGAAAATAGCGCTGTTGTTGGAGACTCCCGAACACGTGGAAATCTATACTGTGGGGCAAAAGGAATCCGAAGGAGCAGATCTGGCATAAACCCGAACTCTGTGAATCACTCAAAGAAAAGCATATTTCGATTCTGAATTGGTTCGTGCTATTCTCTCCGAAGAAGAATCGGCACTGAGGCTGGAGCGGAATTCTCAATAGTTCCCCATAATCGAGAATCATCATGGTTCACCACAAGCACGACTGCAATTATCCTCTTATTCGTGTTCTGCCGAGATCGGTTCACACGATGGCTCTGGTGGTCTGGTACGATGGCGACCCTGAAAGCAGCACGTACAAGCAGCCGTTGGACCGCTGTCCAAGTTGCGGACAAGATCTGAGGGCAGATTCTCCCGAATTATCAGGCCCTCTCAAGTGATGGGTTCGGATCGGATTCCGAATGATTTCGCAGTCATGCTATAAGATAGCGAAGGCTAAAGTGCCCTGAGCGGAGTGATTGGACGGCTTTGCGTAGTCTGGAGCGAAGGATACCTCTAGCCTCCCGGATTATGAAAAGAAAAACGAATCGGTATGTGACCAAGAGACAAGAAAATGTCCAGGATACGAAAAAAACGCATTAAGCCTCGAGCTTGGCTGGTCCGTTCCATGAGACTGCACACGAAACCGGGGGCTCACGTGAACCGCAAGAAAGAGCGGGACAGACGAGCCTGTCGTGAGATCCTCGAGCTGCATCGAAACTGGGAACAGCCGTGGAATGAAGACTGAAAAGCTTGTTTTCATATCATCACTTGCTCGGGACAACATATGAACGGAAGATCGACGCGAATGTCTACGCCTGAAGCGCACCTGGAACTAACTCTCATGAGCTCCAGGGTAGCTGGCCTTTTTGAAGAAGCATTTTTCGATCGGTTCAGACGGCGGCATCTGACGGATTCGGACGTGTTGACGGCAATTGGTGCGCTTATCAGCGAAACACGAGTCTGCGGCGGAAGTTCCGTGGCTTTCGGCAAAGTGATCGTGAACGAAATCCTTGAATTTCTCGAACGAGACCCGGAATTCCCATCCGGACTACAGCTTGAATGTTCTTTGAAATCATTGAGTCGCATGGTTCCCTCTCTAGCGCCTAAACTTGCTCCGATCAGCATTGTGGTGGAAAGCAAATCGTTCGGAAAACTCTATCAAGCTACGCGATTCACGGAAGATCTCCAGCGTCGGGCGGACATTTTCTTCAACCCTCTTGCTGATATCTTGAATCTTACTCGGGACATGATCCTCGGTGACGATTCACGCCAATTGCCCGGGTTTGAGGAACCTACTCCATTCGACCTCGATCTTTCGGAGAATCCCTTCGATCTGGAAGACGAGATTGACGTCAATCCGGTTCATTCCGGAATCGTGAAGTTTCTCATCAGGCTTTCTCTGGCAGAAGGAGATCTCCACGATGCAGAGCAGCGATTCATCTCTTCTGCAACGGACAAGCTTGGAGAAGCTCTTTCCCGATCCCAAATGGATCGCATGGTATCCGAAGCATCCACGGAATCCATGGAACAGATACTCGGCGTATTCGAACATCAATCGGCAGTTTTCAAGGAAAAGCTTCTCATGGCAGGCATGCTTCTTACCGCTTCGGACGGCCGGGTAAAGAGCCTGGAGAAGAAACTCCTGGTGCAAGCAGCTACATGGCTTGGAATTTCACGCTCCAGATATTCCGAAATAGGCACGGAGGCAATTCGATTAATAAAGCAAGGATCGCCTGCTCTTGGGGAAAGGCTCACTGAATCCGGAAAGCATGCCGGAAAACTTCTGAGTGCATCCCTGTCGGCTCCGGGCTCCCAACGCAATGGACGTATGCTTCAGATACCAGATGTGCAGGAAAGACCGGTTTCAGAAATTGCTCCGGCTACCGGCTCGCTGCAGATCGCTTCCGATTCAAACCCTGTGAAGGCCCGACCCGAACCTGACCGATCATCCCCAAGGACTCGTCCGACAATCTCGGAAACACCTCCAGCCGTCAAACCGAAACCTGCGAAGATGTGGTGGTGTCCCGCTTGCAACCTTCCCCAGTTTTTCCAATTCGATGAATGTCCCCAATGTGGCATCATTGTCTCCAAATATCGGGGGGCAGCTTCACGTCAGGTGAACGATCTTTCCGAGGAGATGATCGAGATTCCGCCTGCGGAACCCAGCGAAGAAGAGGTTGTCCCCGAACCTGTTCCTGCATCTCATGGCACACCACCGGGGAGATGTACGGCGTGCCACCATCCGCTGCTGGAGACTTCGAAGTTCTGTCCGATGTGCGGCACCAAAGTGTGCTCATCCGATTCGCCGTGAGGAAGTAATGCCATGAAAACCTTTGTGACAGGTCAACCGGGGTTTGTCCGGGCAGGTCCAGTGATTAATTTATGTAGTGAAATTGACGATACACAGGATCGACGATCATGAAAGCTTCTGTTACGCTTCTCCTATTGCTGCTCTGTTTTGGAAACTCTGCTTCCGCGGATTCTGTGGTATCTCCATTTTCGAACTCGGCCATATCGGATTACACGCTGTTTGTACAGCAACAGCCCATTGACACTCGGCAGTGGGCCGTTAATCCTCCTCAGCTTCCTAGCGGGACTCCTCAATTACCCAGCCAGCGTACTTACCCTCTGGATCAGTATGGTCGGGAAATTACCCCGGGCAATCCTGAGTACCGGGCTCACCGGAAAGATGGAAGAGCCTATCGATATGGATACTATTCACCGTACGGGTACGGACGATTCGGGTACTTTCCTTATGGTTATGGCAAGTATGGAAGGTATATTCCTTTCAACTATTATCCCCGTTCGTACAGTCTCCGCAAAAAGAAATAACCCCTGCCTTCAGGACAAAAGATCAGACACGCAAGTTGCCATGTGCCACAGGGACAGTACTCTCGATCAGAGTGCTGTTTCTTTCATCCATGGAGCAATCACAGAGTCATAGTTGGAGCACTTTCTTCTCAGTAGCTCCTTCCGGTTTTGCTTTTCTACTATGAAACGTATAAGATGCGCTGCACCCCGCCAAAGGCAAAGCACCCGGACAGATGCGAAGGTCGGGCAGGTGAATGCAAGCATTGTGCACGAGGATTGTCCTCTGCTATCAGCGGGATGAGAGCTGCCTTTTCTTCGCAAACGGAACATAAGCAATTACTTTTAAGACTATCTATCTGAGGAGTCATCGAACCGGTAATCACGATTGCACACTTGGGACCGGTACGGCTCCGGATTTACGGGAGAGGAGAAAAGGATGAAAGAAGCAAAATCAGGGGATAAGGTTTCAGTGCACTACACTGCCAAACTGGACGACGGATCCGTATTTGACAGTTCCTCCGGTCGCGATCCCCTTGAGTTCACCATCGGTGAGGGCCAGGTTATTCCCGGTTTCGAGGAAGCAGTCATCGGGATGAATCCCGGAGAAATCAAATCCGCGCAAATTGCCCCTCAGAATGCGTACGGGGAACGACACGACGAGATGATTATTGTCGTCGATCGAAAGCGGTTGCCTGAAGACATGAACCCAGAGCTCGGTCAACAAGTTGAAGTGCATCGTCCGGATGGATACGTCTTTATCGCGATTGTCACTGACCTGACGGATAGTACGGTTACACTCGACGCAAATCATCCGCTTGCAGGAAAAAACCTGAATTTCGATATAGAGCTTGTAAATATACTTTAGCGGATGAATATACGGTTCGATCGGTTCAGCGGCCTTCGCTGAGTGAATCTCACGGAGGCCGATTTCGTTTTTCATGAGCCCCCCACCTGTCCTTTCGATCCGGTCTCTCAAATTCGATGCGCGTCGAGGGACGAGAAGAATTCATGCCCTGTGGAATCATCCGTATTTTTCGAATAATGCATAATCAAATCCCTTAATCATCATAGGTTAGACTAGAAACCAAGACATACAATAAGACTACTGGACTATGTAGAAGCTAAGAGTTGTAATCTTTTATTAAAGTGGATTCTAAATTGACAACCGGAGATCAGATGTGTATGTTGAGGAACGTTTTTTACATCTTTATTTGCCGGTTTTTGTCCGGTTTGCCATTGAGTCCGACGAGGGTAGAGGGGTTAGGGTCGGACTCTTTCTATTCACCATCCCCCCAAGAGCATACATCCAAGATTCGGCAGATAAGGAGCTACCTTCTGGCTATTTCTGTACTCTCCAGCACAGGAACAGAGCTGTTTTTTCGTTCTTCTCAATCTTCCGCAAACGATAGAATTCCGCAAATCATAAGCAATGCGCTCATGCACAGCACTCTTATTCAAGTAGTAGTTGACATAATGCGCCTATATTGGTACACTAAAGTTACCAACCAGCTTTCGAGGCTGCGCATGGCAGAGAACCCGGCGCTCCTACCTGACCCCGCTCCGGGTTTTCATTTTTTGTGCAGCCTTTCTTTTACAGATTTTCTCTATACCATGCAATACTTTGGGCCAGTCCGAGACGCAAGTCGAACTCCGCTTTGAATCCCAACATTTTTTCTGAAAGGCCTGTATCCGCAGAAGAATGCATTACATCGCCTGCTCTTGGAGACTCGAAACGAGGTTCAATGTTTGTTCCTAAAAGATCCTGCAGTGCCGAAAGTAGTTCAAGGAGAGTCGCCTGAGTTCCACACCCTATGTTGAAGGATCTCCCGCATGCGAAGGGAGGCGCTTCCAATGCCAGAATATTGGCACGTACCACGTCCTTCACAAAGGTAAAATCTCTGCTCTGAAGCCCGGTTCCATATATGATCGGCTCACTTTTCTTGAGTAATGCAGTGACAAAGCGGGGAATAACTGCAGCGTATTCAGACTCGGGATCTTGTCTGGGTCCGTACACGTTAAAATAACGTAGACCGATCGTCTCGAAGGCATAAAGCCCCATGAATAATCGCCCGTATTCTTCGTTGACCCTTTTTGTGAGCGCGTAGGGGGACAGGGTCAAGCCTTCCTCCCCTTCCCTTTTTGGCAGCAATTCACTATTTCCATACACGGAAGACGAGGACGCATACACTACTCGGGAGACTCCAGCATCCCGGGCTGACTGAAGAATATTCAAGGTACCATCGGCATTTACTTCCTGGGTGGTCACAGGATCGGTAACAGATCTGGGAACGCTTCCGAGCGCGGCCTGGTGGAAAACTGCGTCCACACCGTTCATTGCAGTCTGCACGATCTTCCTGTCTCGAATATCCCCAAGGATAAACTCGAAATCACGGTGCGCATTCCATCGACCGTTCCCAAGTCCCATGAGATTTTCCTGCTTCCCGGTGCTCAGGTTATCCAGCACCCGGACCGCTTCGCCCCTCTCCAAAAGGCCTTCAACGAGGTGGCTTCCGATAAATCCCGCACCTCCCGTCACAAGTATGAGCCGTCGGCTCCTGTTCATTGTCATAGAAAGTTCTTCCCTCCAGAATCGTATCCGCTTTGATTTACGTGCGCGATATGGTTATTCTTCGAAAAGCGTGTCGCTTGCGCGCCCGAATAGGGTTGGATAACAAAGCGCAAGGGACATATTTTCCATAAACCTCGGCATCGGATCAACTAATATGTCATCAGACGACGCATTCGACGAAGTCCAGGACATGATACTCCAGGACGCTGCAAAAGTCTTTTCCCCCAGATTGATAGAATTCTTCTTGCATCCCAGGAACTACGGGCAACTGCAGGAGTTCAACTATTATGCCGCAATTGAGGGCTCCTGCGGGGAAACCGTTGTCATATACATCTTGGTTTACGAAGGGAAAGTGAACCGCGTAGGTTTCGTAACTGACGGTTGTGGTCCCACCATGGCCTGTGTCAGCGCGATCACCTGTATGGCAGAGGGGCTTCCCATTTCAGAAGCCGCGGAAATCAAAGCAGGCGATCTGATAGACTATCTCGGAGGTCTCCCCGAAGATAAACGCGATTGTGCGGAGGTGGCAGTGAGAGCTCTCCAGACCGTTTTGGAAAAGATCGGTTGAATTAACCTGGATCGCGAGGCACCAGACTTTTCCTCAGCAAAAAAGCAGCAAGACTACTGAAATTGAGACGATCGAGAGTATTGTCGACAAAATTATCGCCGAACCCGCCAGATCCGGGTTGCTATGGAGTTGCTGCGAGAGGATATAATTGGCCGGAGAAGTTGGAAGGGCGAAATAGATCATGGCAATGCACGCCGCAGTTCCTGGGACGTTAAACAATTTGATGAGCAGGTAACCGGTAACCGGCATCACAACGAACTTGAATACCGTGGCAACCAGCGCCAGACGCAGGTGCCCGCCGAGTTTCGCCAGAGTCAGCGATCCGCCGATTGAGATTAGAGCCATGGGCAAAGCCAGCATTGACATGAACGCCAGGGTATTATCTATGAAGACCGGAAAAGGCATACGTAACTGTGAGTACGCCATCCCCAGGGCGCACGCTATGATCAGAGGATTGGAAATTATGGATATCACCAGCATACGCAGCCGCTCGCTCCATGAGTATGATTCTCCGGAAAACCAGATCAGCGTCGACACTGCCATCACGTTGATAAGTGGAATGAGAATGCCCACGAGCACGCCGAAAACGCGCACCGCGCTTTCCCCCAGAACCGCCAGAATGACTGCGATCCCTATATACGTGTTGAAACGAAAACACCCCTGACAAAATGCTCCCACATCCCGATCCGGCACTCGTGCTGCGTACACGAAAACTAGCGACAGCACGAACACGATAATCACCGCGCCAGTTGTCACAGTCACAAGATTTGCATCCAGACCCAGTGAAGGAGCAGGCTTTCCGATTTTCCAGAAAAGCAGCGCAGGGAAGAATATGAAATAGACGAGTCTGTCCGAGACCTGCAGAAACGCGTCATCTATCATTGAGAGTCTCTTCAGGAGACATCCCAGGGCAATGAGCGCAAATATCGGAACGACACTGTTGAGAATGTGAATCAGGGGAAGACCTCACACGCTGTATAGGGCGAACAGTCTTGTCATTCTAGACTAGAAATGCGCAGAAGAGAATCATCACAATTTCTTGCGCTGCTGCGTAAGTTGTGATGTCAAACGCGCATTCCATGGTGTTGAACTCGATGTGGCCGATAAAGTGGTATTATACAAGAGATCCAGTTCCATCTATCTGACAGTGAAAATCCCGTCATGAATTACCGCCTTCCCCCTGGCGTTGAACACCGCGAAGGGAAGCGTATTCTCGTTTTCCGGCCGGTAACCGACAATAGTAAGCGTTTCCCCCGGAAAAACTGGCTTTCCCAGATGACAAGCTAATGAGGCCAATTGTGCGATGTCATTGTCAACCATTCGTTTGGAGAGCGCGTTACAGATCATGGCCAGGGTGCAGTTTCCATGCATAATCGTACGCGGGAATCCGGCCATTCGGGCAAGGACTCCACTGGTATGGATGAAATTGTTGTCCCCGCTGGCCTTAGCATACAAGAGTTGCTGGCCCTCTGCAGTCGGAAGCAAGAGGCGAAACGCTTCAGGTCTTGTTTTTTCATCTGATTTCCCGTGAACCTCAGTCCGAACCTTCGATTTAACCAGAAATCCTATATTACCTTGCACGACAATCTGACCTTTAACGCGGCCTGTTCCGGATATTTCGATGATTTCACCCTTTGGTGCAGCGCAAATGTTCTCTATGCATCCCTGGACAGACACTTCGTCCCCTTCCCGGATAGGCGCGAACCACGTCACTGATTGGAAGATTTGGACTGTCCTCAAGAGATTCATCTTGAGGGACGGATGAGCCCAGATATCTTTTACTAGTGGAATGACCAGCTTACCTATGAAGAAAGGGGGTACCGGGGGCAGCAATGAATTGTAGATCGGGTTTTCGTCGCGAGTAGCCCGAGCGAACTCTGCTATAGCTTCGCGGGGCACTGGTGGGAATTTCTGGTCCACGGTATGCCCGATCATGGCACGGTTCATCCCATGTGAGCGAGCGTTGCGTATCACAGATATGAATAACTGCATGGTGGATGTGGGCATTATTCTCTTCCTTTATCGTGTCAAGTTTTCAACTCAAATAATAGACGCCTGACTTCCAGTCTTTCTCTAATTGACACGTATCGTAGGCTGCTCTAATAAATAAGTAAAATATATTGATCTTATCAAAACGATAAGTTGTTCTTATGGTGGAGAAAGATGGGTATTCTCGAGATACGGCATCTCCGGTTAATTAAAGCCCTTACGGAGACTGAAAATCTTACGCGTGCAGCTAAGAAGTTCCACGTATCCCAACCCGCTCTGAGCCAGCAGTTGAGGGAACTGGAAGATCGTCTCGGGGCTGTACTTTTTGAACGCACCGGGAAAAAGATGATCGTCACCCGAATGGGCAAACTGGTGCGGCAAGCTGCTGAAAAAGTCTTAACAGAGCTTGACCGAGTGGAGCGCGATATTGCGAAGGCCGTGCATGGCGAAACCGGCACGATACGCGTCGGGGTTCATTGCGTGTTAAGTTTTCAGTGGCTCCCCGGTGTTATGCGCAAATTTAACAATATGTATCCTCACGTGGAACTTGTGCTCAACAACTCTCACACTTTTATTCGCGACCTGAAATCCGATGCCTTTGACCTGGTGATCACCGCATTTCCGATCGATCATCCTCAAATGACGCATGTGAGACTCTTTGAAGATGAAATTGTGGCGGTTTCGTCACATTCTCATCCCATGAGCACCAAGAAAACGGTACACGAATCCGATTTCGAGGGTGTGACCATGATTTCTCTCGTTGAGAAGTCCAAAGATTTACTTTATCAATACTATCTTGCACCTGCCGGAATCAAAATTCGCCAGTTCATGACCATTGAGCAACCCCAAGCGATCATCGATCTGGTTCGTTCAGGTTTCGGGATCGCCTTGTTTCCTCGCTGGTCTGTGAAAAAGTTTCTGAAAAGCGGCGAACTCTGCGCGTCTTCGCTGGGGCAAGGTGGAGTGCGGCTGGAATGGCGGGCTGTTTACCTTAAATCAAAGAAATTTCCAGTGTATCAGCAAGAATTTTTGAGACTGGTCGCCGACGATCCGCTTGCGACCTTACTGCAACAATGATATATCGCCGACACGTGAGAAAGTGCAGTCAAACTCAGTTAGAGCAAGTGTATAAAACAGTGTCCAGTTGCGAAAAGCACTTCTCGTCAATTGGTAGGTGCCGTGCCTCCGTGTCGGCACATTTTTCAAATACAAATCAACCAGTTCGGGCCGGCAGGGACGCCGGCCTCTACCGTTCATTTAAGGCAGAATGTGTTCAAAAGGTCAGAAATCACATCATCTGCTATAACTCGGGAAATTCACAGAACCATGAACGATCGTGACCCAAAACGGCCGACCAGAGGAAATCGTGCACCATAATCGGTCATGATTGTTCGCCCGGTGATCGTTGCCTGCTGACGTCTTTCAGTGGTCTGAATTGAGCTAAGGCATGGCCTTGTCTGTCTTCGCTAGCGTCCGGCAATTCAGCTTTCCAGAAACGCGGTGAATGCCTTGCGGCACATCCATACGTCTTCTTTTGCGCTCACTTCCAGGGGAGAATGCATGCTGAGGACAGGGGGACCGCAGTCGATAACGTCTGCACCGGTCATTGCGAGAAATTTTGCCACCGTGCCGCCCCCGCCTTCATCGATTTTCCCCATTCCTGCAGCTTGCCATACGACGCCGTTGTCATTGAAGAGCTTACGAATCCATGCTGCGAATTCCGCGTTGGCGTCCGACGCGTTATACTTGCCGCCGTGTCCGGTGTACTTGTGAATGGTCACTCCGTATCCGATTCGTGCACTATTTCGGCGTTCGTACACATCCGAATACGTAGGGTCAAACGCTGCGGCAACATCTGCGGAGATGACCTTGCTGTTCATGAATACCTGATACACGTTTCTTGCCGAAGGCTCCACTCCAGTGAGCTGCATCAGGTCCATGACGAATGTTTCCAGGAATGGAGAGCGGGCACTTGTATTGCCTTCGCTGCCGATCTCTTCTTTGTCGTAGAAAACTGCAATCGCGGTGTGTTCGGGATTTGTCGTATTCATGATGGCAGTAAAACAGGTGTACGCGCATGCACGGTCGTCCTGCCCGTACCCTGCGATCAGGCTTCTGTCGATTCCGGCATCTCTGGCCGGGTCTGCGGGAACAAACTGCAGTTCCGCGCTGGTGAAGTCCTCTTCTGTAATGCCATATTTCCGGTTGAGAAGCTCGAGCACTGCAAGCTTCACTCTTTCGTCTGCGTCTTTCTCTCCGTAGGGAAGAGTGCCCATAAGCACATTCAGGTTTTCTCCCGGCACAAATTCGTTTGCTTTCTGTTCCATCTGCTTCCGGGCAAGGTGCGGCAGCAAATCGGTGATCGTGAAGACCGGATCTTCGGGGCTGATGCCGACTTTCACGTCCATTACCGACCCGTCCCCGAGAATGATCGTTCCGCAGAGAGCAAGAGGCCGAGCGAGCCACTGGTATTTTTTTATTCCGCCGTAATACTGGGTTTTGAGAAACGCCACGCCGGTGTCTTCGTACAAGGGATTAGGTTTCAGATCCAGCCTGGGACAGTCCACATGCGCGCACACCAGGCGAAATCCCTCGGTCAGAGGTTTCTTTCCCAGCACTGCCATAACAAGACCTTTCCCTCGCAAAGTCTTGAAAAATTTCGCTCCCTTTGCCCCTTTTGCTCCTTGATTCAACTCTTTGAATTTCTGTGCACCTGCTTTTTCGGCGAACTGCTTGATTGCTTCTCGTTCGGTTCTTGCATCATTCAAGAAAGAGCGAAACTCGTCACCATATTGAAGGGCTTGCTTTTTCTCGTCATCCGATAATTTATCCCAGACGCGGACGGGCTCTTTGTAGAGCTTTTCTTTCAATTCTTTGGCGTTGGCGACGCTTTTCTTCTCAATCTTCTTTCTGGGCATTCGAGTCCTCACTTACAACTGAATTATTCTCTCTTACGTCTGTACGCAGGGAATCCCTGTCCCCCGCTTCTTTTCCGAAGTGTTCGCGGAAAGCTATTCTAGTCTACTGCTTTCCGAACTTCCAGGGGGGATCCAGAGGATTAAACTGTTCTGACATAGATCGAGGCTCATCCGCGGCCGGTCCCATGGGTCCATGAGCTGCGGCTGCCGCTTTCACGGGAGGATAGCTCCGCTTTTCCAGGAATTCCTTGGCGACATTGATGGGCGTGGCAAAACCGATGCCCTGGCTCTTCCAAAGGAGAATCGTGTTGATTCCGATAACCTGTCCTTCCATATTGAACAGGGGCCCACCCGAGTTTCCCAAATTCATGGCTGCATCGATTTGGATCAAAGGCGGATATCCCGAACCCGGAACCATCCTTTTCTGAGCACTGACAATCCCGATCATAAGCGATTGACCGATACCATATGGATTGCCGATTCCCACTACCCATTCTCCGAGTTCCACGGCATCCGAATTGCCGAGGGACACCGGTTGGAGGTTCGTTGCATCGATTTTCAAGAGAGCGATATCATTTTTCGCATCTTTGAATAATGTTTTGGCAACGAATTTTTTGCCTCCCAGTAATTCGACTTCGGTCTGCGTACCATTGCGTAAAACGTGTTCATTCGTAATAATATGACCGTTGCTGGAGATGATGAATCCCGAACCGTACCCCAAAGCTTTGCTGGACGGATCGCCGGTAAATCCCAGGGGTCCCAGTGAAAAAGACGAGCCGGAATCCAGCATACGGATAGATACCACAGAGCGGTTGACCTTCTTCACCAACTCTCTGAGGTCCGGAAACGACGCGATCCGCGGGAGAGCCGGCTCCTGCTCTTGCTTCTGTTCCGGTAATTCGGGTCTGAACGGAACTGGGTTTAGTCCGATGCGAGCTCTCTTCGCGGGGCCGAGCTCGTTGGATTGGATGTTGCCATGATTGAGTCCCGCGCCGGAAGGTGTGGCGGCTTTTCGAACGATCGGCTCGTCAGCGGTGGCAAGCCGGAAAGATGACAAGCAAAAAACGAACAGACATGCTATGATAACGATGAATCCGAATCGGAAAACCGTCATACAAAACTCCTTTAAACGGTTTCCGGAAGGCAGCCGAAATCCGGCTATCCGGGAAGTGGATTCGGTATAATCCTGGAAATACGATTGTGTCAACGCTTTTTCTATCCTTTATCTCGATCTATCCAGATGTTTTTCACATTTGCTCATGTGATTTATTAATTCCCTGTGCTCGCCGGAGATGTTCATGTACGAAGTGGAAATTACCGTAAATTTTTCAGCCGCACACCGTCTCAGAGACTACAACGGCAAGTGTGAGCAGCTACACGGACACAATTACAAAATACAGATAGCCGCCCGCTCGTCATCCCCAGGAAAGGGCGGAATGGTAATTGACTTTGGAGACCTGAAAAAAGCCGCAAACCAAGTACTTGACACATTGGACCACAGGTATCTCAATGATATCAAACCATTTGACGAAATAGAACCCTCGGCCGAAAATATCGCTGCGCATATTTTTCGTGAAGTGTCTCAAAACCTGGGGGACCAGGGAGCAATGCTCCACAGTGTTTCCGTTTGGGAATCCGACACTTCGAAAGCTACTTACCTCAAAGATTAGGTACACAAAATGGCAGATCACAAAAGAGAACAGCACGTTCCGGGCACTCTCCCCGCAAATGGCGATGGAGCTGTGGATTCCGGGAGAGTATTCGCGAATTATGCAACCCTACCCGATATCCAAAGTCTGCCCGACGAACGAAAGATTCCCATTGATAAAGTGGGTGTGAAAGGCCTGAGATATCCCATTTCCGTGAAGGATCGCCAGAAGGGATTGCAGCATACGGTCGGGCTGTTCGATCTGTTCGTGAACCTTCCCCACGATTTCAAAGGCGCCCATATGAGCCGCTTTATCGAAGTGCTCAATGAGTTTCGAGGCGAAATCTCTATGGAGAAGTTTCGCGAAATCCTGGAGAAGATAAAATCGAAGTTGAACGCCAAAAGCGCCCATATGAACGTGGAGTTTCCCTATTTTATAGAAAAGAATGCACCGATTACGGGCACTCCGGGACTCATGTCGTACACCTGCTTCATGAGAGGCGCCCTGGCCGACCGATTCGACCTGATTGTGGGGGTCGAAGTCCCCGTCACGACTGTATGTCCTTGTTCCAAAGAAATTTCCGAGTACGGCGCCCACAATCAAAGAGGAATCGTCAGAGTTCAATTACGCTTTCGAAAACTTTTCTGGATAGAGGAAATCATTGAAGTTGTTGAATCTTCGGTGAGTTCCGAAATCTATTCGCTCCTGAAACGACCCGATGAGAAATTCGTAACGGAAAAGGCTTACGAAAATCCGATGTTCGTCGAAGATGTTGTCAGACTGGCACTTTCCCGTTTGCGAGAGAAGAACAATTTCCCCTGGTATAAGATCGAGGCGGAAAATTTTGAGTCCATCCATAATCACAGCGCTTATGCTTCCATAGAAAAGGATTTCTCTCCCGAGCCGGATTGCTTCACCGGCGGATCGTCCATCAGATACAATGGTGCTTTATAGAACGATCCGAATATCCCTAAATACAAGGCAGATAACCGTGAAAGATCACATGCAATCCTCTCCATGTGGATGATTTCGGTCTTTCATCGGAGTGAAGTCTCGCATACCGCGCAAAAAAACCCGCGCCAACCGCTCGTAGCGATTAGCCTTTCTGTTCATTATCTGGATGGTTGGAGCTATCATTCGCCGCGGACGACGCAAAGCCGTCTAATGACTGCGCTCAGGACACTCCAGCCTTAGCTATCTGATGTGCACAACTGCGAAAAGGTATCATACGTATTCTCTTGACAATTATCAGTTTTATTTATAATTTTCTGTAACGCTCGATTGTATGTCTTCGAGGATATGGGAACAATTCCCGAAAATCTCAATGTTCATTCGGTTGTGATCGCTGCAAGGTCGAGTTTCTCTTCAGGAGGGCTTTTGTTTCTGAGAATTCTTTGTTTTCTTGGGCTGTTCTCCTATTATGCAGGTGTGGCATGGGCTCTGGAACCAGTCACTTCCGGCGCGGCTGTGAACGCCATGCTCAAGAACATGCATTCGGGACAGATCACGACTCCTCAGATGCGGATCGAAAGGGGAGCTTCTGCAGTAACTCCTAATCGGTCCAACATGTCAAAGAACGTTGCACCCCACAGTATACGTCACAGTCAGCCATCGATTCACCGTGCTTCGGCCGTTCCTCTCACACCGGCACTACGTGAAAGGGGAATTACTCCGGGACTTAAGGCACGGCACAATACTGCAGTCCCTCAGGGTGATGCCCATGGGACAAGGATTCCCGTTCCGAAATTGAGCCCTGTCCCGGTTAAATCATCTGCCGTCGGTTTTCGACCTGCCGTAAAAGCAAAGGCGCTCTACTGCCTCGATTGTTCCTCGAACAAGATTCTGTTTGCTGAGAACACCTCGGAACCTCTTCCCATCGCGAGTATCACCAAGCTCGTCACTGCCATGATAGTCCTTGAGGAAATGGAGCTGGAAAAAATTCTGGAAGTCCCTCAGGACATTGCACTCGTAGAACGGCACGTCGTGGGGTTGAAACCCGGGGATCTGCTGACTGTCAACGACCTGCTTCACGGGATGCTCATAGAATCGGGAAACGATTGTGCGGAAGTTCTCGCTCGCGCTTATCCGAAGAGCGGCAGAGACGGATTTATCGCTGCCATGAACAGGAAAGCCGCTGCTTTGGGAGCATCTACCATGACCTTCTTTACTCCCAGCGGTTTGGACATGAAAGTTACTCTGGGCAGGAAAGAAGGAATGTACCTGGAAGCTCGAAAAGCGAATACGGCCTCCGCGGAAGAAGTGGCCTTGATAGCACGGGAAGCTTTCAAGAACAAGCTCATTTCCAGAATATCCAGCACCAAGAGCTATACAATGCGGACACGCAATTCCACCCCGCGTGATTATCCTCTCGTGTCAAACGACAAGCTTTTGAGTCGTAATCTTCCGGTCATCGGTGCGAAAACCGGGTACACAAATCAGGCAGGAAGATGCATAGTTGTTCTCTTTAAGGATAAGGACAAAGAGCACATGGTCGTTGTCCTCAACACGCCCCATCATTTCAAGGCTGCCGAAAAAGTATACCGCTGGGCGAACAAGCCGCTGTAATTTTCAATCTACTGAGAAACGGTTCAAACGGCACAATCGGCGTGTAGGATGCCGGTGAGCGAAGCGAACCGAGGTCGTCTCAAAATTATCCAAAACATACAAATCGTGCCACGATTCGCCATCTTTGTAGGGGTAGGCCTAGTGCCTACCCTTATTTGGGCGGACAACTAGGCCCGTCCCTATAGTCAGGCCAGCAGGACGATAAGGAATTCGTGCCACGATCCAGGATAAAGTTTTGATTTTAAGACACTTTCTCTCTGTCGGGTCATTATATTGATATCATTGATCATATTAAAGACGTGCCGGCACGGAGGCCGGTACCCACCAATATTCCTAATCCTCAATCGGAAATTGATTTTGGCAATTCTCATAACGCCTATGGGAGTCAAGTCGGATGCTCACTGTCGATTTGGAAATGAGCATCCAGACAAATTTCTCGCAAGAGCCGGAATTAAGAATTTTCGATCAGCGCGCGGAATTTTTCGAACAGGTACCGTGAATCGTGGGGGCCGGGCGATGCCTCGGGATGGTATTGGATTGAAAACAAGGGGTATTTTTTGTGCACCATGCCTTCCACGGTTCCATCGTTCAAATTTGTGTGGGTAATCTCGCATTCGCTCCGGACGGATTCCGGATCCACCGCGAAGTTGTGATTCTGCGATGTTATTTCCACATGTCCGGTTTCGATTCTGCGTACCGGATGGTTGGCTCCGTGGTGCCCGAATGTCAGTTTGTACGTTCTTCCGTGAAGCGCCAATCCGAGAATCTGGTGTCCGAGACAAATCCCGAAAATCGGTTTCTTTCCGATAAGATTCCTTACATTCTCGATGAGGTACGGCACCGCTTCCGGGTCTCCAGGGCCGTTGGAAAGGAATATTCCATCGGGATTGTATGCAAGCACTTCATCACTCGATGCGAATGCCGGAAAAACCCGAACCTTTGCGCCCGCGTCCACCAGAAGGCGAAGAATGTTCTGTTTTATGCCTGAATCGTAAGCAGCCACGCGAAAAGTTCCCTCACGCTTTTCGGGAACAGCGTTCCATTGCCAGGTTCCTTCGTCCCAATCATACGGCTCCTTGCAACTGACTTCTCTGACGAGATCCAACCCTTCGATGTCCGGATAATCCCGCACTCTCTTCAAGAGGTGATGCTCGTCGTGGTCTTCCGTCGAAATGATGCCTTTTTTTGCGCCCGTTTCACGAATGTTTCGGGTGAGCTTGCGCGTGTCTATTCCATGAATCCCTATGATACCGTGTTTCTTGAGAAACTCCTCCAGATCCTGGTTCTTGCGCCAGTTGCTGGGATGCGGGCAATACTCTTTGATCACAAATCCGGCAAGGTAAGGCTCGACCGCTTCATTGTCCTCGAAATTCACCCCTGTGTTTCCGATATGAGGATACGTCATGGTCACAATCTGACCGCGGTACGATGGATCGGTCAGTATCTCCTGATAACCGGTGATCGCGGTGTTAAAGACTACTTCACCTACTATTTCTCCTGTAGCTCCCATGGATTTGCCCCGAAAGACAGTTCCGTCGGCAAGCACGAGTGTTGCTCTCATTCCGTATCCTTTCAATAGTTCGAGAGGCTTCTCAAGTATATCGACATTATCATCGGGATCGGTGAAATTCCCGCAGCCTTTTCAGTCCTTCATCAATGCGTTGGTCCGGTGCGGTCATGGAAATCCTGAAAAACGCTTCGCCCGCGGGACCGTATCCTACTCCGGGAGTTACCACGAGCCCTTTCTTTTCCAGCAGGTCCGCGCAAAATTCAACCGACGACGCGTACGATTCCGGAATTCTCACCCAGAAATAGTAACTTGCACGCGGTAACTGGAAACGGTACCCGAGTTCGGTCAATGCCGCAGCTATGCGATCTCGGCGGCTTTTGAAAAGAGCTGTTCGCTCACGAAAGAAGGGCTCGACCTGCGGGTGTCCGAGTGCACGCGCAGCCACTCTCTGGATAGCCATGAACACGCCGGAATCGAAATTCGATTTCAGCGTGAGGAATGCGTTTATGAGCTCTTTCCCACCTACAACGAATCCAATTCTCCAACCTGTCATGTTGAAGGTTTTAGAAAATGAATGGATCTCGATGGCGCGGTTCTTTGCGCCGGGAATCTTCATTATGCTGATCGGTCGGTCCGCTTCCTCAAAATATACCTCAGAATAAGCATTGTCCGATAAAATGACCAGATCGTGCTTTGCTGCAAACTCCACCAGCTCTTGAAAGAAGCTTTCGTCCGCAACTGCTGACGTCGGATTATTCGGGTAGTTCACAAACATGATCTTTGCCCGGTCCGCTTCAACGGGATCGATCGCGGAAAGATCAGGCAAAAAACCGCATTCTTCTCTGAGCGGCACGCGTACGACACGACCCCCGGCATATCCTATTGCGGCATTATAAACCGGATAACCGGGATCGGTAACGAGTCCCGAATCTCCTGGATCCAGAAACGCGAACGGTAGATGTGAAACGGCATCTTTGGAGCCAATTATGGCCATTATGTCTGTCTTGGGATCGAGTTGCACGGAAAAGCGTTTTTCGAACCATGCTGCAACGGATTCGCAAAAATCCGGTTCGCCTTTGTAGCTGGGATACACATGATTTCTCGGATCGTGAATTTCCTCTTGCATGAGGTCCAGGATAAAGTCCGGTGTAGGACGATCGGGATCTCCAATCGCGAGCGAAATGACGTCCACGCCTCTCTGCGCGGCAGCTTTGCGCTTTTCGTCAATGAGATGAAATAAATAAGGAGGAGTATCGATTACTCGCCTTGAGAACGTCATGTAAACCCTCCGGGAAATGGAATGCTGTCCTGAGCACGCGTACAACGCACTACGCCTTGAACTCCGGGGATAAGACGGTCGCGCAGGATCGTTCCAGCAGGTGCAAGACAACCGTTATCATTTACACCGGAAAGCAATCAAATTCAAGAAGATCAAGCGCGTAGCGCTTCTCGTAGAGGCAAAGAATCCTGCTTCATAAAGTGTATTTCGGAGCTTCGCAGTCTGGTTCGAGATCGAAGAAAAAACATTTTACATGCTTCTCGCGCTAACAACTTAGATGCTTCAGTGTCAGAATATTTACGATGTGAGACTCCGACTTGGCAAATTGAGAGAGCAGGTGCAATGGGGGAAAAGAATGAGATCTATCTCTCTTGTATTCGGGAAGAAAAACTAACAATAGGCCGATATCATTGATTCTTCGGTATTATAGAATTGCCGAAACTAATGTCCGATTGAGGACAGGGTATTGGGAGGTGCCGTGTCTCCGTGCCGGCACGTCTTCAATATGATCAATGATATCGATAAAATGGATCGGCAGGGACACCGATCCCCACCAATATCCTGTAATTCACACGCAGGATAAACGGCAGAAGTTTTTGGCACTGATTGTAATTATCCGGTTATTTTGTCTCGGTACCTGGGGGAAGAGATACGAACAATGTCGATGGGACAACAGGGAATTGAATGCTGAGTATTTCAACTGTCCGGCATTTGTATACTCCTTGACTTTAGAAGCACTTTGCCCTTATTTTTCTCAGATATTCTTGAACAGGAAAAATTTCAAATCGTGGTTGCCTTTCCTGAAACAATTCTGCAATGGCTTTGTCTGAATAGCGTAGGTTTGATCATACTGTCGGTATTAGGCCACGAGAACGACGATGATAAGGACCTCGTTCTTCAGTCTGTCAAAGGAAGCAGAGAGTCCTTCGACATTCTTGTGGAAAAGTACTACAAGAAGATCTATAACCTCGCCTACAGATTCGTTGGAGACCCTGAGGAAGCCAACGATCTGGCGCAAGAGATATTTACGGCCGCGTATCAGAATCTGAAAAAGTTTAGAGGAGATGCAAAATTTTCGACATGGCTTTTTCAGATTGCTACAAATCGAGGCAAAAATCGATTCAAATACTTGAAACGCAGGGGGTACTTTGCGAGCAGAAGCCAGCAGGAACCCGATGACGAGCGCGAATCGGCTCAAAAGGCCGTACCAGATTATTCAACCAATCCGGAGGCGATGTTAGCCAGTAAACAGATTCAGAAAATTGTCCAGGACGCAATTTCGGATTTGGATCCGGACCACAAAGAAATCGTGATTTTGCGCGATATCGAAGGGTTTTCATATGATGAAATTGCGCAAATCCTTAATCTTCCGGAAGGAACGACCAAGTCACGTCTGCACCGAGCCAGAATGGTCGTAAAAGAGAAATTGAAGAAGGCCCTGTCATGAAGCAATGCGAACGAATCGTTGACCTGTTTGGAGAACTTCACGGCGATGAAGTAGATGGCAAGACTAAAATTATGGTCCAAGACCATTTGTACAATTGCCCTGGATGTCGTGAAGAATACAAATGGTACGCGTTAACCGTTCAGGCCCTTGGCAGCTTGGAAACTGTAGCCCCACCGCCGGACTTTTTAGCTAAACTGAATGCCAGGATCTCCTCTGAACCCAACCACTCTTTCAGCTTTATAGAGTTTTTTCGGAACATCTTCACATCGGTGCCTTACATGCCCTTGCCCGCGGGCGTTGTGGCACTTGCGCTCGTTGCGTGCATCGGGCTTGTCGTTTACAAGAGTTCTCTGTCGTTTATGCCCACAGCGAAGCCGGAAGCAATATCCTACCATTCGGGAGAGAAGGTCGGAGGGTTGGCGTCACGCGTTTCAACTTCAAAGACGACGCCAATCAGCACTTCGCCAGCCCCCCTCCTCAAAAACTTCCCCCCAACCATCGCAGAGAGCATAGGCGCAGACAATCTCACCCTCGAAAGTAACAGCATCGACACTGCCATAGAATCCCTCAAGAAAAAAATTCTCCCAAACATCCAGGGCAAGATAGTAGGGGACGAAAAAGGATTTCATAATGCAGGGGATGTCGTCCTGGCAGTTCTTATCCCTTCGGAATCGTACAGTCGGCTCACTAAAGAACTTGTAGACCACGGAGCATTGGCAGTAGGAGTAGGATCTGAGGAAAAACGCTACTCTCCTACCCAAAAGGACGGAAACAACGTACTCCTCTACATCCGATTCGTACATAGACGATAGTCTGCGAACGTTCCGATCAACCACGCGATGGAAAAGTCTTCCGTCGCGTTCTTATTTGCCCGATCGTGTGAGCTCCTGAATCTGCCTGCCCCTTGCACGAAATGAACAAGCGCTCGGATGAATCTCATATATCGTCACATTGCATCCCCTTCCGTTTCTGCATAAAAAAAATCATGAGCCGCTTGCACATGCGGCAAACGATCTGGCATGATCCCCGTTCATTCACCATTCCATGGTGAACGGACCAGTCGATCAGGAGGGATTCTCCATTGAAACTTGGGATAATAGGGCTCCCCGGGAGTGGAAAGACAACAGTTTTCAGGGCTCTCACCGGTGGGATAGAGATTACGGATCGCAAGGGTCATCTTGAACCTGCATTGGGTGTGGTAAAAGTCTCGGACCCTCGATTGGATTGGCTTGCCGATCACTACAAGCCGAAAAAGATCACACCTGTTCATGTGGAATACATGGATATTCCGGGTGTCGGAAGCGAGGGCAAGGCACAGCATTCCATCAGCGACAAGATACTTGCTCATACGCGCACTGCTGAGGCGCTTGTCCACTGCATCCGTTTTTATGACTCGGCAATGTCCGGCGCAGCAAATCCCATAAGCGATTACAAAGCTGTTGAAGACGAGATGATCCTTTCGGATTTTGCCATCGTGGAAAAACGTCTGGAAAGAGTGTCGAAAGACGCGCAAAAAGGCAGGAAGGATCTCGCGGAAGAACTTTCTCTTCTGAAAGAGGCCTATGAGATTTTAGAGCAGGGCAAACCACTGAGAATCTTTCCTCCGGCCGTCGAATCGGACAAACTGAAAGGATTCGCGTTTCTTTCGGCAAAACCGCAGCTCTTGTTGATCAATTCGGGCGAGAACAAGACAAAGGCGGAAATCGATCGACTTCGGACCGAACTACGTGAGATTACGGCGGATCAGCCCAACATAACGATCGATTCACTGAATGCCGATGCTGAAGCCGAAATTGCCAGACTCAGTGAGGAAGATGCACGGGAATTCCTGGATGAACTCGAACTGGAAGAAGGTGCAAAGGAGCGCATCATAAAGAAATCATTCGAGCTGCTCAATTATATAGTGTTCTTCACTGCGGGCGAACCGGAAGTGAGAGCATGGCAGCTTCAGAATGGCATGTCTGCGGTGAAAGCTGCCGGAACAGTTCATTCGGACATGGAACGGGGATTCATTCGCGCCGAAGTCGTGTCATACGACGATTTCAAAGCTGCAGGTTCTCTCGCTGCCGCTCACAAGGTCGGGAAAGTGCGTTTGGAGGGCCGGGATTATCTTATAAAAGATGGCGATATCATTCTCTTCCGGTTCAATGTTTGACGTCGCATTCGTGCAAACGGTTTCTCATTGATTTTTTTGACAATTTAAGCTATGAAGAGTGAAACATCTCAGTTTTATATAGAGTAACGTATGGATACCGCAATAGAAAGCCTGGGAGTTGCTCGGATCCCCTCACCATTAAAGCATGTTCAGCATGTAACGGATGATGAATGCATTCTCTACGATTCCTCTGCAAGAAACGTGGAGCAGCAAATTCGAGAAGGCCAAACGCCAGTCTCTTTCATGAAGGCCGGTCCCAGAGACTTTATGTATTTCGACCCGAGCAAGCTCAAATGCGCAGTAGTAACGGCCGGTGGCTTGTGTCCCGGCCTGAATAACGTTATCCGGGCTATCGTCCTGACACTGTATTACTCGTACGGCGTACGAAATGTCCTGGGAATACGATATGGTTTCCAGGGGCTTGTTCCTCAGTACGGACATCCCATACTGGAGCTTACCCCGAAGTCTGTGGGAGACATTGCGGAACTCGGTGGAACAGTGCTCGGATCGTCTCGAGGACCTCAAAGCGTCGAAGACATGGTGGATGCACTGGAACGGATGAATGTCGGCATTCTCTTCGCCATTGGCGGAGACGGCACCATGCGGGCTGTCTCCAAAATCTGCGAAGGGATAAGAAATCGCAATGCAAAGATATCCGTCATAGGAATCCCCAAGACGATAGATAACGATATCAGTTACATGTCTCGCTCCTTCGGTTTCAACACTGCTGTGACAGTAGCTGCTGAAGTGATTACCGCCGCACACGTTGAAGCTACCGGTTCTCCAAATGGTATCGGACTGGTAAAACTCATGGGACGGCGCGCGGGGTTCATTGCCTCATACGCCGCTTTGGCCAAGCGGGACGCGAATTTTGTTCTCATCCCGGAATCCGATTTCGACCTGGAGGGGCCCCACGGATTCCTGGCTGTCCTGGAAAAACGAATTCTCGACCGCAAGCATGCCGTTATAGTCGTAGCCGAAGGTGCAGGACAGCAGTATGCTCACGGTGAAGGCACGGATGAATCAGGAAATCCGCGCCTGGGCGATATCGGAATTTTCCTAAAAGAAGCGATAGACGAATATTTCAAAGGAAAAGGCATCGAACTGAACCTTAAATACATCGATCCGAGCTATACGATTCGTTCCGTAGAAGCCACTTCGGATGACGCCATCTTCTGCACGTTTCTGGCTCAAAACGCGGTGCACGCAGGAATGGCCGGTAAAACCAACATGGTAGTAGGTAACTGGCGCGACGAGTATGTTTACATTCCTGTGGATCTTGTGATAACAGGACGTAAACAGGTGGAGCTGGATGGGAAACTCTGGAGCAGTGTCTTGGAGGCTACAGGTCAACCATCCTTTAAACCATAATAATCACAGCATGATTGTTGACTGACTTAACATGAGAGCGAGCTATCAAGTATTCAGTGCTAAAATATCGACTTTTTTGACTGACAAAGTCAAATAAACGTGATTAGAAGGAACTTTTTTGAGGTCAGTAAGTCAAATTTGTTGGACTGAACGCAAATTTTAGTTTAATGTTTTCTACACACGGAGGTATGAAATGAATAGGAAGTTCATCGTTGTAATAGCCGGATTGGCAGTGATGTTCATGTTTGCGGCAACTTGCCAGGCCGGCGGAGTTTTCGTGGCGACTGCCAAGAACTTCAGGGGAGCGTTATATCAGGGATTCGGTCCCACACCTGGTCATGCCAGCGAAATGGCGGTAGTGAAGTGCTCTCAGGACTCGTTTGTACCGCCTAGCTGTAAGGTGGTTTCAGTCCGGCTCGAGTGTCCCCCCCCGGTTTGTGCGCCCCCTATGAAGAAACCGTACAAAACCAAAGTGAGCCATGGCTATCCCGCATCTTACGGTCGCCCCATGCCGTGACATTCTCCCCTCGGTCCGTGGAATGCAATCAAGCCCCTTAGATATGAGGGGCTTTTGATTTGTACGATGACCGGTCTCTCATTTGCCGTGCAGCATTCAGTTTTGCGGAAGCCCACGCAATGTCGGGAAATTCTCTTTTACGCTCGAGACGACTTGGAGCCGATGAGTTCAGTCCGTGCCATGGCAGTCAGCATAATTGCTTTTCTTTACACGCATTCGGCTTTCATGTAGGATGCCGCGGCATTGGTCGCATTTCTTTTGTAATTCGGCGAGCCCCACAAGCCGCTGACAAATGTTGAACGATTGCACGTATGATGGTACGCGACCGATGCCGGTGAATCTCAATCGGATTTCGTACAATAACGGTTCGGTTTTTTCGTTTGCCGTTCCGAAATGCACCATTAGCCAAGGTTATCTCATGCACGGACTTAGTTCTTCCCAAGAATCGAACCGGTCACTGCTCGGACGGCGACAATTTCTGGTTGCTTCCGGTGCTTCTCTTGCAGCCCTCATGTGCGGCACCTTCTCGGTAGCTCAATCACAGCAATCAGTGAAAGTCGGATTCGTGCTCCCGGTAGAAGGGCCTCTAGCAGATGAGTCTAGGTCACTGCTCGCGGGTTTCAGGCTCTATCTCGAAGAGAAGAAATCCGGTCCGTTCCAAGTTCAGATTATCGAAAAAAATTCAGGCCCGGATGATGGGGCCACTCTTCCCGGACTGGCACAGCTTCTCGCGATCGAAGATTTACGTTTTATCGTAGCCACGCCCTCGACCAAAGGATCGGAACAGATTATCCATGGGTTAGGTAGTGCCAATCGCGTGCTATTCGTAACCAACCCTTCGGTGCGCCTGGTATCCGGTGAAATGTGCATTCCAACGGGATTTCGTGTTTGCACAAACACGTATCAGACCGGATATCCGCTGGGCCCCTGGGCGATTAAGAACGTCGGGCAAACGGTCTTCCTGTGTGGAGAAGACAGTCCCGAGATGAACGGAAGCATAGATTTTTTCGCAAATGGGTTTGAACGATCCGGTGGGACATTCGTCGATCGCATCATGGTGGATGAAGACGCAACGGACTTCACCCAGATTATCGACGCGGTGAAGACCTCGAAGGCAGATGCCATCTTTGCGGGCTTTTCGGGAAAAAAGGCTTCGGGATTTCTGAAGGCTTTTTTTAAGGCTGTTCCCTCACCCAAACAGGTAATACTCGGTCCCGATTGCCTTTCTTCCTATCCGGGGACGCTGGAATTAATAAAGGGTACCAACTGTTCGCTGATAACGGCCTCGCCTCTTGTAGATCCGCAGGAGTTCGCAGCCCGTATAAAACGAGCCTTGTCGATCGATGTCCCGGACGCGGCGCGTGCTGCAGAAGGATATGATATTGCCCGAGTAGTCCTCGAGGCTGCCCAAAAAGTGCAAGGAGAAATAACCAAGCACGAAGCACTGGTGAAGGCCGTTTCCGACGTCGCCCTGGAAGGAGGCCCCAGAGGCAAGCTCTCTTTTGACAAGAATCATGAACCTGTCCTGGAAATGTCTGTTCACAAATGGACTGTCTCCGGACAATCCTATGCTCGGCAGACCCTGGAAAACCTCGGAGCTGTCAAAACTCCCGATCTGGGCTGTGGGAGGATCGGATTCCCCAGAAAACCTGACGCGGAAATCAAAGATGAAGACCCCGTGTGGGAAGAGAAAGAGTAAAATTTCTAGGAGTAGTCTCGCTTGACCGCTTCAGACGTATAAGCACCCATTTTGTTCATCGGATTAATGCGCAATCCTTTACGAGTGGAACCATCCTTCCTCTCGGCTCAATTTTCATACGCTCTCTTAAAAATTGCAGAAATTAATGTCCGATTGAAGATCAAGAATATTGGTGGGTGTCGGCCTCCGTGCCGGCACATGTTCAATATGATCAATGATATCACCAGAATTGAACGGCAGAGACGTTGGTCCCCACCAATAGCTTGTATTCAAGTGCGAAGTAAGCGTCAGAATTTCTGGCAGTCGCTCTACATATTGTCCACCGGCACGGAGGCCGGTGGCTACCAATTCCGAAGAATGGCTCTTGATAATCCGCGATACATTTCAGAATCACTGTATTAACTGTTCCACAAATTGGATGAAATTGTATCACTACACCGGTCGCGTTCTGGAAGGTGTCTTATTCATTGACATCCACCGGCCCGTGCTGATATGGTCGACTCATTGTGGTATTTACATGCAATGGTGCTGGCGTTCCTTAACGGAGGGAGACGCTGATTAGTAAATGGTGAGCTGTCATTGCGGCCCCGTTTAGAGGAGGATTCGCATGGGAAGAGTTGTCGTTCTTCGACTTGCCTTGGTCGGTCTGTTTGTACTATTTACCGGTGTATCGGCATTCGCGGGTGGTCCGGTATGCCCCCCGAAGATGTGCGGACCTGTGTGCGCCCCACCACCGCCAATGTGCGGACCGCTGCCCATTTGCGGGCCCACTCCATGCCCGCCGCTGGCCGCGTGCCCACCTCCGGGTCCCATGTGCGGACCGCCTCCGCCTCGCAACTGCAGAGAAACACCTCTCGCCAAAATCGTGAACGGAACCATTATGGTGGCCTGCGGCGTAGTTGCCCTGCCATTCAAATTGGTTGATTGCGTAATAGAAGGCCTGAGCGGTCCTCCCAAATGCGGTCCGGCTTACCAGGGCCCGGCACCTGCGGCCTGCATGCCGCCTGCGCCCCCCATGTGCGGACCGGCACCGTGTGCTCCAGGGATGTATCCTCCGGGGAGACCGGTGGGAATGGGGTACGGCCCCCCGAGATCAAAAAGATTCGCTCCCTTTGCCAAAGAAAGAACCGCTCCCGAGCAGCACCTCGCAGCTCCGGCAGGTAGCATTTTCGGAGCCTACTGGTAATCGATCTGCATGAGAAACGGGGACATCCGATCCCCGTTTCTGAGCCTCGCCATTCAGTCTGTTCTACTCAGTCCTGAATCTCTCCATTAATGCGAGTTTGCGAAGAAGCGATTATATGCATTCAGATACGCGCGAGCACTCGCCTCGATAACATCGGGACTCGTTCCGATACCTGAATAGACCACATCCCCGATTTCCACCCTCACCATGGCTTCTCCCAGAGCGTCTTTCCCCATGGTTACCGCCTTAAGATCATAGTCCGTGAGGATTCCCTGCTGACCTACAATGCGATCTATACACGCGAAGACAGCGTTCACCGGACCGTTGCCTGCGGCCGCATCGGTATGTTGTTTGCCTTCCCTGGTCAGTGTCACTGAAGCCATCGGAACCATGGTATTCCCGCTCATAATTTGGAGACTGTGGAAACTGTAGGTTTCCGTCACCTTGGTCAATTCGATCTCTACAATGCTTCTCAGGTCCTGCCCCGCGATTTCCTTCTTTCGATCCGCTACATTCAGGAAACGGTTGTAGACACGCTCGAACTGGTCCGATTCCAGGGTGTAGCCCAGATCGTTTAAGCGATGTCTGAGCGCCGCCCTCCCGGAACGCGCTGTGAGAACAATCTTATTCTGGCGAACGCCGACGTCTTCGGGCTTCATGATTTCGTAGGTAGTTCTATCCTTGAGTATGCCATCCTGGTGAATGCCCGAAGAATGGGCAAATGCATTGCTTCCAACAATTGCTTTGTTTGGTTGAACCGGAATGTTCATGAGCCTGCTCACCAGTCTGCTGGTACGATAGATCTCTTCCGTGCGGATGTCGGTGTGAGCGCCGTAACTGGCATGACGGGTCCTGAGGAGCATGACGATCTCTTCCAGAGAAGCATTTCCGGCCCGTTCGCCCATCCCGTTGATGGTACATTCGACCTGGTTCGCGCCGTTTCTTATGGCTGCCATACTATTGGAAACAGCAAGACCCAGATCGTTATGACAGTGCACACTGAGTACAATTTTGTCCAAAGCCTGGACATTTTCTTTTAACCTGCGAATAAGATCTCCGAATTCCTCGGGCACAGCGTAGCCGACAGTGTCCGGTATGTTGACTACAGTGGCACCGGCACGAATAACAGCATCTACAATCCGGCAGAGGTATTCGAAATCCGTTCTGGAAGCATCTTCGGTAGAGTACTCCACATCTTCGCAGAAGCGCTTCGCGTAACGCACTGCGTCCACAGCCATGGACAACGCGCTCTCACGGTCCTGACGCAACTTCTTTGAAAGATGAACATCAGACGACCCCAGGAAGATGTGTATGCGCGGACGTTCCGCATGTTGCACTGCTTCCCACACCATATCGATGTCCTGGTTTACGGCCCGCGCAAGCCCGGTAATTATGGGTCCTTTTACCTGCTCGGATACGGCCTTAACGGCCTCAAGATCTCCCGGAGACGAACAGGGGAATCCGGCTTCGATAATGTCTACTCCCAGCTTTGCCAGTTGCTGGGCGATTTCCAGCTTTTGCCTCTTGTTGAGTTTGGCTCCCGGCACCTGTTCCCCATCTCGCAATGTAGTATCGAAAACGTATATCTTTCGGCTCACTTTCTTTTCCTTTCTTCTGTTCCTTTAGAATTCCAAGACCTTTCAATTCCCATGGGTACAAGTCTCCAAGAGCTTTACGTAAATCCGGTGTGCCATCGAGCCCCATGCCTCATCACCTCCCTTCGATCCAGGTCCGCACAGTCTCTTCAGTCCGAAAAAACAAAAAGGCCATGGGGTTGGGACCCATGGCCTTTGCTCTTTCACGTTTGTGTTCTTGTTCTTTACGTCACCCGCACAGGAAAGGCATGGAGTCCCCAGACGTCAGCCCGTAGGCTAAGCAGCAGCAGCAGCAGAAGAAGAAGAAGGGACAACAACATGACCAGTCCTTGAGCTTTAGTGCTCCTTAGACTACCTTCAGGTTTATTCGCTGTCAATTGCAAAATCGCGTGGATGCAACCATTCACGTACGCATCAGAGAGGTTTCTTCAGCCCCGAAGGGGCTTCCCAACAGTAGCCGTGGGTGCAAACCCACGGAAACGATACGGCAAATCCTTTGTCTTCAGGACCCTGAAAGGGTCTGCCAATGACATTTGGAAATCATTGCCTGTTGGTCGACCCTTTCAGGGTCGTTGAACCATGCTTATGGACATGGCGCTGTCCACGGGTTATACCCGTGGCTACTGTTGGTTCGCCCTTCCAGGGCGCAGAGTCCCCAGTGCCCACCCACAACTATTAGGTTTGTGAGAGTCGCGAAGCGCATTCTCACAAACCTCAGTTAGACTAAGCCTCTTCGCCTATCCGCTCGGCATGCAACCACCGCGAAGCGGTTTAGTCCAACTGAACGATTACTCGCGGATAACTTTTCGAAAATAAGTCACTCAATTTGTCTGGAAACCGGAATAACGGAAGCCTTGAATAAAACACATCAATCCCATCGTCTGATGCGGAAGATGCGGTCTTTTGCGTGATTCAACTCCTTCATCTTTTCTTCATCTCCGTTTTCCGTATCAGGATGGAATTTCCGGGCGAGCTTTCGCCACGCTTTGAGAACTTCTTCGCGCGTTGAGGTGGGCGGAACTTCCAGGATAAGAAAGAACTTCTTCACCGCGAATTCCATTGGGCGAACAGAAGAAGATCTATGACGTTCGAAGAATTCCGGCGGAATCTCTTGCTCACGTCTCCTTCGACGCATCATGTCTTTCCATCTGAGGAACGCGAAAGCGTTTTTCAGCATTGTCTGAAAACGGCGTCGTGCAAGCTCCTCTTGTAGTGTTACCGGACGAATACCGGTAATTTTGCGCAACATATCTTCAACGACGGTCAAGGTCAGTTGGCCAAGATGATACGCGGAGGGATCGCAAGGGCTCACCAGGGATTCCAGCTCTCTTCTGAATGCAGCCATTTCAGAAGATTGCCACTGGGAATGCATATAACAGCGGTAATCAGGAAACTTGGGCCTGCTCCCACATTGCCGATATCCACCATTATCCGGACCATGCCAGTCAACGCCCTGACAAAAATCAGAATCGATATCCACAATCCACACACCGTTGTTTTCGTGATGGATGAGCATGCGGTTCTCCAGATCCCTTTGGAGAAGCCGGAAAACGCGATGCAAACGATAGCTCGAAAGATCGAACATGCGGGAAAGCTGGTGTTTGGATATGCCTGGACTCCGGAGAATAACCGAAAGAACATCCTGTTCGAGATTCATAAATGTACCAACCCACGCGTACCTTTTCTCTTCTGTAGTTTAGTCCTTTGCTCCAGAGCATGAAAGCCCGTTCGGAACGAATGCGGAAAATCGTACCCCACAAATGAAAAAAGCCCGACCGGGCTATAAGTGCTGGGAGGGGGCCACGGAACCGGTCGGGCTCAAGGTCAACTTTCCGGGCCTGAAAAATCGTGGGATGTGCCGGATTCCCTCCTCGACGTCCCGGCACCCCTGTGTTTCTTAGAAGAGGAATCCCATCTGCACGAACCCGCCATCCATTGCGGTGTCAAACGAGCGGACATCACTGTATTTCTTCTTATAGGTCATGTATCTGTATCCGCCTTTGACAAATCCCCAGCGTCCGTTATTCATGGGAATGCTGTATTTCAATGCCGAGCTTATATCCGTGCCGTAAGCCTCGTCCAGGAAGGCGACGCCTGCGCGGCATTCAAACGACAGAGTGTTGCAGTTCGCAGTCGTCTTCAGGCACCGCTCGTATTCAACTCCTGCCATGCCCATGTTCAGGTCGCTATTCATGACATCCGCACAGCAGCCGCTCTGATAAGCACTCAGCTTGTCATCTATTCTGACGTAATCTGCAAAGATGCCGATTCTTGCTTGCGGGGTTTGTACCGGGTCGTATACGAGTCCAATTCTCTGGTACAATCGCTCCCACTTGACCCTCGACGGCTGGCCGGACGTGAAGCTGGAATTGCCGAAGGTAAAATTTCTTCCGATAGTTCCAGAGCCATCCAGAGCGAAAGGCATTATAGAATACCGTAGACTCCATTGAGGGCGAAATTTGTAGGTTGCAGAGAAAGTGCCGAGTACCGCGTGATCGGGCAGTCCCAAATCCGAGTTCAGGTCAATCTCATCCTGCCACAGATAATAGGACGCGGATCCTGTCGAGTACTTCACGTGACCTTTGACACGGGCGAACAATGCTTCCGCTTCAAATTTCCAGCCTCTCTGCTTTTGCTGCGGAAGAAAACATGAGGGCATATATGCCTGCCCTAAGGTCGGGATCGGAAACGCAGGTTTGCATTTCACGATCTGCTTGGTTTTGATCTTCTCGATCGGTTTGTTTTGTGCAGTTGACGGTGAAAAAAGGTCTTCTTGGCGATCTGGCGCAGCGGCCACTTTAAAATTCCATGCTTGTGCATCGACTGCAAAGACGGAAACCAAAAAGACTAGACATACTAATAGCGTACGGGGTTTTCTTGAGTTCATACCCTCCCTCCCAGGAACAACGATCTCTTGAAAGCGACAATTACCCGTATCTTTTTTATTGTCAAGATAAATGTTTTCTAAAACAGATAATTTATCTTGAAATACTAGAAATTAGATTATGAAAAGCCCTATTTCGGGATGATTTTTTACGTTTAAGTTGTTGTTATTACATCTATTATATTACACAGCGCGCACCCATCAATTCTGCACCAAAAAGACACAGCTCGATACTACTTCATGTTAAATTAAAAACTGTTTATTATTGTTGATTATTTTTATTCATGGCTTGGCAAAAATACGCGGTCGAGCAGGAGCGCGCATGCGGTTTTCGTCGCTCTTTCTCTCCAGGAAATCTTATCAACTTGCTGATTTCTAAGGTTAATTATGTTCAACATACTGGAAGGCACCCACGGCGCCCATTGGTTCGGGTCCGATGCCACGAAAAAAACCACGGATCGTATGCCCAGATTTGCTGCAAAATGGCTTATTCCCGAATCATTTCCCATGAATAGCAAAGCCCCCCCTAGAGACGTCATCAATTCCGAAAGTCCTCGGCCTTCCACAAGGGTCACTCCCGGCAGAGAAACCAGCGTGTGCCAGTCCGCCGATTCTTTGAGAAAAGCGTCGTCTTCACTTGATGTGACGACGACATCCAGTCCTGTTGCCGATTTGAGCCTTTGCACGAGGTCGACGACCGCGGCCAGGGGGACACATTTTCGCGGCCCCCCGCTTCCCGGATGAATCCAGATGAAAGGACGATCGGATTTCCCGGAATGCTGGAACAGGGGTTGTTTGGCAGGAATCTCGAAACCCAATGATTCGTGCAGATGCACCACGATGTGCCGTCCGGGGGGAGGATGCGATCCGGTATGCGCAATTGCATCCGTTCCCGCAATCTTGAGATTGCGTACCACATCCTCGGGGCGATTCAGGATGACATACGCCTTTTCAAAACCGCGACTTTGAGCGGAAACCTTTGGTTCAGGCGAGAAGAGCCATTCCCATTCCCTCCCATCAATAGCTCCGAATCTTATTCTCTGCGGAATCAGGTCCTTGTACGAGCGGTTTCCCAGAAAAAGCACCTGTGACCCTGGATGCGCTTTCTCAATGGAGAAAAGCAGCGGGAGGGTGAGAATGGTGTCACCCAATGCTCCCGATCTGATCACCAGAATCTCGCCATGGACGGAATTGCCGGGAAAGAGACTGCTCTGTGTCATACCGATTCGCTTTTCTATTCATAAATCCGGAAGGCTGGAGGTATCCTTTGCTCCGGACGACGCAAAGCCGTCCGATCACTCCGCTCAGGACACCCCAGCCTTCTCTGCATTATGTGCTTAACTGCGAAATGGTGTCACTTCACGCCCATGAAAGCCTTGGGAAACGTCTCTTTCATGAAGAACGTGCTGGCAACGGTCAGCACGGACGCACAAAGCAGAACCAGGAGCAGCATTTTGTAACCCTCCAGGGAATAGGTGCCTGCAGCCGTCTTTGGGTATGCATCCAGAATCCAGCCCAGGGTCGGCTGGAATATGGCTCCTCCCAGGAAGGGGAACAGGTTCACCGTCCCGACCGAGGTACCGGCTATTTCTACGGGAAACAGCTCTTTCGTGGACGTGAATCCTATTACTACAATCGCGGACGATGAAACGGAAAGGACGATAAAGATAATGTAAAGGCTCCAGGTTGGCAGGCCGGAGTGAAAGATGTTGAGGAATATCATTTCTGCAAGCAGAAGAGAGGAACACAGTGTGAGCACTCTTTTACGGCTGTGAAAGACTCGATCTGACAAATAACTCACCAGCGGGCTACCGAAGATCATCCCTACCGAGATCATGTTCAGAATGTTTCCTGCTTCCGCGCGGGACATGTTGTACACGTGCATGAGGTATGGTCCTGCCCATAATCCTGCGAAACCGAAAAATACGCCGCACCCGAAAAAGAACCATGCAGCCACCGGCCAGAAGTATCTTTCCGTGACCACCTTACGCGCACCCTGCCAGAGCGGAATAGTAATAGGAGGAGCCGCAGTGCCTGGCCCTGAATGATCGATCTCCGAAAGTGAAGGCCATCCTTTGTCCTGCGGTTTGTTTCTTACGAAAAGCCACACGAGTACCGCGATGGTGAGCGTTCCGAGCCCGATTATCTGGAATGACGAGCGCCATCCTATCCATCCTGTCATGAGTGCCAGCGGTGTTGCCGCGGTTAGCGCTCCGATGCCTCCCATAGTGTTCAGAAGTGCAGTCATGAACGCGAATTCGCGTATTCTGAACCATTGGGATAGCAGTTTCATGGTGGGAATAAAAACCATGGAGACTCCGAGTCCTACGATAACTCGTGCGATGACGGCCACCTCCATGGTTTGGGCCAATCCGAAGAGCAGACTGCCTGCTGCTGCTATGGAGAGAAATACGGTTACGGTTTTCCGAGGTCCGAGAGAATCTGACAAGAGGCCTGCAGGAAACTGCATCAACGCATAAGGGTAGAAGTAGGCGGATGCAAGCAATCCCATGAAACCGCCGGATGCCGCAAACGCCTGCTGCAAGTCCATTGCAACAACGGCGGGGCACAATCGATGGAAATAAACGAACACGTATGCAAGCGCCATAATCCAAAAAATAAGCCATCGATATTTTAGGACTCTTCCCGCCAGACTTTCGTGCATGGACCTCCCCTTTCTTTTTTTCAGGTGATGTTCACGTACAGTAACAGATACGGTGCAGTCCTCAGAAGCAAAAAAGCATTCATTTTGCAACCATTCGGTTACGCATGGGAGACCTTTCTTCAGCCCCCAAGGGGCTACCCAACTGTAGCCGTGGGTGCAAACCCACGGAAGCGATACGGCAAATCCTTTGTCTTCAGAGACCTGAAAGGGCATAGGCGCTAACTTAGTCCAATTGTTGTCCCAAAGGGACCAAAGAAAATAGCCCGGTAATTCATTGCCGGGGATTAGTAAATCAGTCGTCCCTCGGGGACTCGAAAATCATCACATTTTCCCCATAACCGGCGATGAATCGCCGGCCTATTTCCAGTTGTTCCGGAGGAACAACCGACCGAAAATACTCTAAGCTGTCCACGGGTTGACACCCGTGGCTGCTATTGAGCCGCCCTTCCAGGGCGCAGAATCCCCAGTGCCCGCTCGTAACTGAATGATTACCTCATTTAGGGCTGCAAACTCGGTTTTGACATTTTTGACATAACTATGGTGGATTGGTATAGTTAGACTATTCTTACAGTTACGTACACGAGAACAAGCAATGCTCAAACCATTTTTCAAGGTGCTTTCGCCCGGGGAAGCACTGGAACTTTTCAAGGCGTTCGAACCGCTGCATCAAGAATCGATATCTATGTGTGATGCGCTCTTTCGCGTACTTGCCGAGCCCTTGATTGCAGAGGAAGACGTTCCCGGGTTTAATCGGTCAACAATGGACGGAATTGCAGTTCGAGCAGCAGACACATTCGGAGCTTCCGAGAGTTCCCCTGCCCTGTTCACGTTGACAGGGGAGATTGCCATGGGCGAACTTCCGGATATGAAGCTCAAGAAAGGCGAAGCTGTTCGCATCTGGACAGGGGGAGCCCTTCCTCCCAATGCGGATGCGGTTGTCATGATCGAACACGTGGAGCAGATAGATCGAACCACGGTTGAAATATTAAAATCGGTTGCTCCGTACGAAAATGTGGTGCGCAAAGGAGAGGACTTCAAAGCCGGGGATGTCCTGCTTCCTGCCGGCCATCGTTTGCGGCCCCAGGACCTCGGTATGCTCGCAGCCATGGGAAAAAGCGAAGTTACTGTTTACCGGAAGCCGAAGATAGCAGTGCTCAGCTCAGGTGACGAAATTGTCCCTGTTCATGAGACTCCGCGGCCCGGATGCATGCGAGACGTGAACAGACATACGATCTCGGCAATGATAACCGAAGCGCATGCGACTCCGGTGTGGATCGGCATTGCCAGGGACAACCTTCCAGATCTTGCGTCCAACATTGACCGCGGTTTGAGCGAGGCAGATGCAATTGTCATTTCCGGCGGCAGTTCTATGGGGAGTCGCGATCATGTTATAGAAGCTATCACTGCCTATGAGGACTCCGAAGTGCTGTTGCATGGAGTGTCGATTTCTCCGGGTAAACCGCTGATTCTGGGACAAGTGAACGGAAAGGCGATCATAGGATTGCCCGGCCATCCGGTTTCTGCGATGGTGTGTCTTCAGCAATTTGTGGTTCCGCTTATGCGACGCCTCGAAGGTGAAACCTCTTTAGGTCCATTCCTGCATCCTTGCATTCATGCTCACTTAAGACGGAATGTGCCGTCAAAGGAGGGACGCACCGATTTCGTAAGGGTGCGGCTCGAACAAGGAAACGGTCAACTCTTCGCCACACCTGTCATGGGCAAATCCGGAATGGTTTCTTCCATGGTGAGAGCCCACGGTTATTTCATTATTCAAACCGATTGCGAGGGGCTGTACAAAGGCGATCTCGTAAAGGTCTATTTATTTTCCGATTGGATGGAGGGGAGCCTTGAGAAGGAATATTTATCTGGACATGAAACCGCCGGAAGAAGCGCTTGCCCTGTTCTTACAGCATCTCAGCAGGAAAGGCTTTCCCGGATCTGAAAACATTTCGGTTCTGGACGCTGTGGGCAGAACAACTGCTCTTCCCGTCCATGCTATCTTGTCATCCCCACATTTTCATACAGCCGCTATGGACGGTTTTGCCGTCATGGCGGAATCCACGTTTGGAGCGGGTCCGGATCGTCCGATAACGCTCAGAATCGGGCGTGATGCCTGGCCGGTGAACACTGGAAGGCCACTTCCCACCGGAACTGATGCCGTGATCATGATCGAAAACGTCAATTTCGTCGATGACGAAACGTTCGAGATCGAGCAGGGTCTGGTTCCCTGGCGCCACGTTCGCAGAGTCGGGGAAGATTTTGTCGCTTCGGAGATGATCATTCCGAGCAGGCATGTGGTTACACCGTATGAAGCGGGAGCCCTCATTGCAGCAGGGGTTCTTTCCATCGAAGTGGTGCGCAAGCCCAAGTTTCTCTTTATACCCACGGGTTCTGAACTCGTCTCACCGGAGGTGCTTCGTGAACGCCCTCTGGAACCAGGGGAAACTCTCGAGTTCAACACGGTGATCCTGTCCGGCATCGTTGCTCAAGCCGGGGGTGAGCCGGTGCACCACACCATAATTCCGGATGAATTCGAAGACATCAAAGATGCAATCCGCAAAGGAGTTGAATCGGATGCTCACGTAGTAGTGGTGAATGCAGGCTCTTCCGCGGGTTCCGAAGATTATACCGCTGCGGCCATCGGAGAATTGGGGGAAGTACTGGTCCATGGGGTCGCCATGATGCCCGGAAAGCCCACGATTTTGGGCATCGTAGGCGATAAGCCGGTCATAGGAAATCCTGGCTATCCGGTTTCCGCAGTGCTCTCTTTCGAGGTATTCGGACTTCCACTCCTGGGAGAGATGTTGGGACGCCCCAGACAGCGTCGACCGACTATTAACGCAATGGTTGCACGAAAGATTCCGTCGAAACTCGGACAGGAAGAGTTTTTACGAATGAAGCTCGGAAAAGTGGGCGACCGCGTGATTGCCGCTCCACTCCCCAGGGGAGCAGGATCCATAACCACGCTTACCAGAGCAGACGGAATATTGCGTATACCTTCGTCACAGGAGGGAGTGGATCAGTCCTCGTTAGTTCAAGTGGAACTGCTGAGAAATATCGCAGAAATAGAACACACGCTTGTTATCATCGGCAGCCACGATTTGACGTTGGATATTCTGGCTGACGAGCTTATCGAACGAAACGTGTTCCTTTCGTCAAGCAATGTGGGCAGTCTCGGTGGATTGCTGGCTTTGAAAAACAGAACATCCCACATGGCCACATCTCACCTCCTCGATACGGAAACCGGCGTTTACAACTGGTCGTACATTCGTCGGTACATTCCGGACATACCGGTGAAAGTGATACATGGAGTCAGAAGGGAGCAGGGCTTCATAGTTCCCAAAGGAAACCCCAAGTCCGTCAAAGATTTCCACGATCTGCTGCGGGGAGACGTCACTTTTATCAATCGCCAGGCCGGCGCCGGAACACGTGTTCTTCTGGACTATCATCTTCAGAGGCTCGGTTTGGACGCTGCGGAAATCAAAGGCTATGATACCGAAGAATACACGCACACATCCGTAGCCGTTGCGGTTCTTTCCGGCGTGGCAGACGTGGGAATGGGCGTGCTCGCAGCAGCAAGAGCGCTCGATCTGGACTTTGTTCCCGTTGCAGTGGAGCAGTACGACTTCGTGATCCCAATGGAACATATGGAAGATGAAAAAGTCTTGAAACTTATAGATGTGGTTAGGAGCGATCGATTCAAGAAACGGGTGAACGATCTTGGCGGCTATGGAGTAGAAAAGACTGGAGAAGAAATACCTGCTCCGTGAAAGTTTCGTCCCGGGCGGCTACAGATTGTTGACCTAGAATCCGAAATCTGATAAAAATTTCAGAGATGCAACAGCTCACGACCCGATTCCGGGTGTGAGCTGTTGCCTGTTTTTACGTACCTTACTTCGATATGACTGAAAAGGATGGCAGTGATGACGCCCAGGAGACCCATATCGCCTGAAGGGCTTAGAAAATTGCAGGAAGAAATGGACCGGCTGATCCGAACAGAACGGCCGGCAGTAATCAAAGAAATCGAAATCGCCCTCGGCCACGGGGATCTCTCGGAGAATGCCGAATATACTTATGCAAAAGAAAAACAGGCGCTGATCGAAACACGTATTCGCGACTTGCAGGAAAGACTGGCTGCCTGTGAGGTAATCGACCTCAACAACAGACCCAAAAGCGATCGAATCGTTTTCGGCTGTTCCGTAAAAATTGAAGATGTCGACAATGGCGATCAAAAAATCTTCACACTTCTCGGCCAGGACGAAGCGGACATAAGTAAAGGGATTATTTCCATAGACTCTCCCATCGGAAAAGCCTTGATTGGCAAAGAAGTGAATGACGTCGTGGAAGTCAAAACTCCTGGAGGTCTGAAGGAATACGAAGTCCTGGAAGTCTCCTGATTGTAGACCGAAAATATGCCGCACTCTTCATATCATGAAACCCTACCGCAGAAAATTCTGATTCTCTGCGATTTTGACGGCACCGTATCGGTGAAAGATACGGTGAACCGTCTCGTGAGATCGCATTGTATCTCCCCTGAGTGGCGATTTCATGTGAAGCGGTATTTGCGGGGTGACATAGGATCTCGGGAGGCGTATCTAGGGGTCGCGCCGCTCATGCGCATGTGTCGGCAGCAACTCGAAGAATTCGTGCTTGAGCATGCGGAGTTGGACCCTCATTTTCCCGATTTTCTCAGGTGGGCTCGTTCGCGAGGAATAGACGTAAAAATTGTTTCTGACGGATTCGAGGCGACTATTCGTACCCTGTTCAGGAATCACGGCATAGAAGGTTTGGAAATATTTGCAAACCGTCTAATCATCGGCGAAGACTCAAAAGTCAAGATCGAGCATCCTTACGCGAATCCCGATTGCGGAATCTGCGGCACCTGCAAATTGAAGATTCTCGAGTCGTTCAGATCCGATTATGACAAGATCATTCTCATCGGTGACGGTGAATCAGACCGTCATGCTGCTCAAAATGCAGACGTGGTGATTGCGCTAAAAGATCTGTGGCACTATTGCGCTATTAAAGGCATTCCTGCAATTCGTGCGGAAAGCTTTGCCGAAGTCCCGCTTCTGCTTACTCGAAGAATCGAAGCAGTCACGTTTGATATGGATGGAACCCTGGTGGATTCTATCGATTCGATTACGGATGCCTTCAATTACATGTTTGCACAATTGGGCTATCCACGTATGACAAGGGACCAGATAATTCGCGTGACGTCCATATCTCTCATGGATTTCGTGAGGAGCTTCCTCAAGCCGGAAGAATCCGAAATCGGCATAAAAATATTTCGCGAGTACTATGGCACCATATTTCTTCAAAGAACCACCGTCATCCCCGGTGTTCGGGAAATGTTGGACGTGCTGAACGGGACGGCGACTATTGGGATTATTACCAACAAGAAGGGAAGATATGCGCGCATATTGGCCGAGCATTTGGGACTCGCAACCCGGATGAAACGAATCATAGGCGCGGAGGACGGGTTTAAGGCAAAACCTTCTCCTGAAATGTTTGTAGAATTCATGGACTCAGTCTCCGGCGAGAGAGAGACCACGATTTATGTAGGGGACGCGCCCATCGATATCGAATCTGCTCGCAACGCGGGGATCGACGCGTTCGCGATTGCTGGTGATTTCTTCAGCCCCGAAGAATTGGCCGTTTTGAAGCCGAGACGAATTCTCAATAATATCTCAGAGTTGCCTAAATATTTATCCCCTGTGGTCTGATTACCTGAAATGTCCCTTTTGTTTTTTTTCTCAATCGAGAAGAAAATTTTTTGCATGCTATTGTCTTTTTCAGGAACACCCGATCACAAGCAAGTGTCTACATCAGCAATACCTACCTACTTAATATATTTGTGGAAAGGTCCGGTTGTTTCCTACCATGCACGCGGACCTTTCATTTTGTGTGCGTTCCAATCTCAATGATACACCCATCAACTGTAGTTATTTGGTGTCTCATTGACTCCTTCAACAGAAGCAAACATTGCAGGGATACACAGAGAAAAAGGGAACAGCACGTTCAATTTACGGTTCCTGTGTTTCTCAAAAGTCATAATACTGATTCGCTTTTCTTTTCATGATCTGCGAGTCTAGAGTATCCTTCGCTCCGGACGACGCAAAGCCGTCTATAGCTGTTATCGAAAGTCTTGACGGAATCCAATGCCTGCAATGGGAAGAATCAGTAGCGCCGGCGTCCCTGCCGGCGATAACTTATTGCTTTGTTTGGTGAATTGTTCGCCGGCACGGAGGCCGGCGCTACCAATTGCTGGGAACTGCTCTTCACAATCCGTGATTACTTTCGAGAATCGGTATAGAATGGACCGGCAGAGACGCCGGTCCCTACCGATATCCTGAAATTCACACGCGGGATAAACGACAGAATTTTTGGCGCTCACTATATTGATTCCTTGAACAGATGCGAATAGAGCGCTCCTCGCCATGGGAGTTGGTATAAAGTAATCCGACACCGATTTCTCACAATTGACGATTACTCATTATACTTATTATTATTTTGAGATAATAACCAACGATACACAGCGAATCCGAGCAACCTTTCTGCTTGCGCCCCGAAACCTCCAACCGCTTATCCCTCCAGTCAGCCGGTTGCCGCGTCATGTGGCCGGTTGCTCGTTGAATGCTTGCACCGGATTGGGAGTTGACTCACCCTGAATGCAAGCAACAGGAAATACTTTCTCGATCCTGATTGCCACGAAGGACAAGGAGCAATATGTTTTCGGATTGCTCTCTTGTCGGCATTATCGGTTGTGGCTCGGCACGCGCAGTGCCGCATCCAAAGGAGGGAAAACATGAATGCCTTAACGCTTGTTTTCGTAGCATTGTGCGTGTTTGCTCTTGCTTATCGGTACTATGGGTTGTTCATCGCTCGTAAGGTGCTCGTGATCGACCCGAAACGGGCGACGCCTGCCGTTGCCTTTGAAGATGGGCACGACTATCATGCAACGAACAAGTACGTGATCTTCGGCCACCACTTTGCTGCTATTGCGGCAGCGGGCCCACTATTGGGACCGGTACTTGCCGCACAGTTCGGGTTCCTTCCAGGAGCACTCTGGATAATCATCGGCGCGGTGGTTGCTGGAGCCGTGCACGACATGGTGGTGCTCTTTGCGTCGATGCGTTACGACGGTCAGAGCCTTTCCTACATCGCGGAGAAGCTCATAGGTAAGCGTGCCGGAACTGTCGCATCGTTCGCAATCCTGTTCATCCTCACGTTGACGCTGGCGGGACTATCCATTGCCGTGGTGAACGCCATGTTCTCCAGCCCATGGGGAGCCTGGACCGTGTTCTGCACGATTCCGATCGCCTTACTCATGGGCGTGTACATGCATGTGATTCGTCCCGGTGACGTGACCGGCGGTAGTATCATGGGAGCGATCCTCTTATTTCTCGCGGTCATCACCGGTCCGTATGTAGCTGAACATCCCACGCTGTCTTCGTGGTTAACGCTTTCCAAGAATCAGCTTGCGATCTTCATCCCTATATACGGTTTCGTGGCATCGGTATTGCCCGTGTGGCTTCTCCTGTGTCCCAGGGATTATCTCTCCACCTATTTGAAACTTGGCACCATCGCCATGCTGGCAGTTGGTATCTTCCTCGTCCGACCCGATTTGAATATGGTGGCAGTGACAAAGTACGTCCATGGCGGCGGCCCCATCGTTCCGGGCTCGGTGTTCCCCTTCCTGTTCATTACCATTGCCTGCGGAGCCCTTTCAGGATTCCATGCCATAATCGGAACGGGCACCACGCCCAAGATGGTTTCTTCTGAAAATGATATCCCCTTCGTCGGCTACGGAGCCATGCTGGCCGAAGGATTTGTGGCGATCATGGCGCTGGTCGCGGCATGCGTGCTTGTTCCCGCCGACTACTTTGCCATCAACGCTGCTCCGGCTGTCTATGCAAAACTTGGTATGACGCCGGTGCATTTGCCCGATCTGGGTGCGGCCGTTGGCGAGCAGCTTCAGGGACGACCCGGTGGAGCGGTTTCGCTTGCGGTTGGCATGGCATACATCTTTTCCTCTATTCCGTACATGCAGGGATTGATGGGATATTGGTATCACTTCGCAATCATGTTTGAGGCAGTGTTCATCCTTACTGCGGTGGACACGGGGACACGTGTAGGCAGGTACCTGCTCCAGGAGATGATTGGAAAAGTAATTCCTAAGTTCCAGGAAAAGAAATGGATTCCCGGGATCATCGCCACGAGTTTTCTGTTCACCTTTGCATGGGGATACCTCGTGTACACTGGGGACATTTCAACAATTTGGCCGCTATTCGGTATGAGCAACCAACTTCTCGCCACCTGCGGCTTGATCGTGGGCACCACCATGATTATTACCATGGGCCGCAAAAAGTATGCATGGATAACGGCTGCGCCGGGACTATTTATGGTACCGGTAACCATGACCGCAGGGTATCTCAACATTGTGGACAACTTCCTGCCCAAGGGTTTGTGGCTGCTCGTTACCTTGTCCGTTATTCTCATGGTGCTCATGGGGCTGGTGTTCATAGAGGCATTCAAGAAGTGGTACGATCTGCTGAGTATTGAAACTCCGTCAATAGGAGCTGAAGAGGCTGGTTTGGCGGAAGAAATCGGTCCCAAATAGTCTTGATACTTACACTGAAGGGGGGGAATTCCCGGGAGACTTTTAGTCAAGAGCCGTCTCCCGGGATCCTCTGCTTCCACCAAGAATGGCTTTTCTCATATCGAGAACGACACTTGCCAGAACAAGGGGCTCCTGATATCCTTGAAAGGCGAATATTTCAGGTGTGTTGAGAGTGGACAATTCATAAAAATATTCCTTTCCGAAAGAGCACGCGATTACGGGCATATCGTTAAGGGGCGACAGCACAATCGTAACGAGCCATCAGGTTTCGTGACCCCGGAGACAGGTTCATGATTCTCTTTTTCTCATTGCTGAAGACAATGTCCGTGTTCCTGGTAGTGGGGTACGTGTACTGCAAATCACCGTGGTTCAGGCCTCTAACAGGCGAACAGTTGACGCTCCGGGATAAGATTCATCTGTACTTCTTCTTTTCTTCGCTTTCCATCCTGGGATCGTACCTCGGGCATCCCATTCAGGATGCTCTAGCCAATACTCGAGCCATCGGTCCTGTTTTAGCCGGTTTGATAGGCGGTCCGGTGCTCGGCACTGCAGTGGGGTTTACCGGAGGACTGCACCGATTCACATTGGGCGGCTTCACGGCCTTGTCGTGCGGCTTGTCCACCACGGTCGAAGGGTGCATTGGGGGTCTGATTCATCTCTGGTTATTTCGGCGGCAACGGTCTGAAGGAATGTTCAGCCCCGCAATTGCGTTAGTCACCACAGCAGGGGCGGAAGTGGTGCAGATGATCATTATCCTTTTGGTGTCCCGCCCATTCGCCGATGCTCTGGCGCTTGTGAAAGTAATCGCTTTTCCGATGATCTTCACCAGCTCCCTGGGATGTGCGCTTTTCATGAGCATTATCCGCGACCAGAGAAATATGCACGACAAAACTGCTGCCATATTTTCAGCACACGCGCTCAAAATCGCCGAGCGTACGCTCAATATTCTTCGAAGCGGTTTTAACCGGAATACAGCCCGCGACCTGGCTCGAATTATCCAGGAAGAGACCAATGTCAGCGCAGTGGCAATTACGGATCGGGACAGTGTTCTTGCTTTTACCGGTATGGGAGCGGATCATCACCGGGTGGGAGACCCGATTTCGTCGGACTTGACCAAACGGGTCATTGCGGGGAATACCGTTATTTATGCCGATGGGATCAGAGATCAGTTTCGATGTTCGGTTTCGCCTACCTGTCCGCTCAATTCAGCGCTCGTTCTGCCACTTACTATAGACGATGAAGTAATCGGGACGATCAAGCTGTACGAGTCGGGGGATAAACGATTCCTTTTCATGAACCGTTCTTTGGGAGAAGGTATTGCTCGTCTGTTATCGAACCAGCTTCTGCTTTCGCGTTATGAAGAGCAGAAAAATCTGTTGATGATGGCTGAACTCAAGCTCCTCCATGCACAGGTCAATCCGCATTTTCTGTTCAATGCCATTAATACCATAGTCGCGATCGTTCGCACCGATGCGGACCGTGCAAGGGAATTGCTTATTCAGCTTGCGAATTTCTTCAGACAGAATCTCAAGCGCAACACCGGGCTCTCGACTCTCGAAGAAGAGCTGGCTCATGTCAATTCCTACCTGGAAATAGAAAAAGCCCGGTTCGAAGGTCGGTTCCGAGTGGAGACTGATGTGGATCCGACGCTGCTTGCTCTAAAAATACCGACATTCACGCTGCAACCTCTCATAGAAAACGCCATCAAACACGGCATCTCACACATGTTGGAACCTGGAGTCGCACGCATTCGGGCTCAACATGACAATAACGTGGCTCTCATAGAGATCGAGGACAACGCCGGAATGTTCTGCGAAAACGGGAATCACGACGGTCTAGGGATAAGAATCGTGGACCGGCGGTTGAAGTCCTTTATGGGACCGCACTGCGGAGCTATTGTGAGCTGCACTCCCCACGAGTTCACCCGCGTGTCGATACGTATTCCGCTCCAGGATAATCAGGTATGATCCGAGCCATTGTCGTGGATGATGAACTCCATGCGCGAGAGGAACTCAATGCCTTGCTCACCCAGACGCACGCATTCGAAGTGGTCGGCATGTGCGCTCACGCGGTGGAAGCGCTCCAGGCAATCAAGCGAGACCGTCCTGATGTTATGTTCCTGGATATTCGAATGCCCGGCCTATCAGGATTCGAGATGCTGAGCATGATCGATGAAGAGATCATGCCCATCGTGGTATTCGTTACTGCTTACGATGAATATGCGCTTAAGGCTTTCGATGAAAATGCAGTGGATTACCTGCTCAAACCGGTGGAAGCCGAGCGCCTGCAAAAGACGGTTCAGAAGCTGCGCAAAATGGTGCGGGAACCCGCGCGGCCGCCCTACCCTGTTGTACCTATCACCAGAATCCCCTGTGTGCTGTCACAGCGTATCAAGCTCATCGCACTGCAGGATGTGGAGTGCATACGTTCCGATATTGCCGGAGTCTACGTGATCACCGGTGCAGGTGAATTCTTCACGGAACTCACCTTAAAAATCCTGGAGGAGCGTACCGGCATGATCCGCTGCCACAAACAATTTCTCGTGAATATGGATCGTGCGGACGAAATTTTGCTACAGGAAAACCAGTCAGCGCAAATCCGCATGCAATCGGGGCGAATGGTTCCGGTGAGTCGACGCTTCTTCAAGAAACTGAAAGATACATTCGGATTCTGAGCGGTTTCCCACGGTTTTCAGTCAGCAGAGTAATGTTGCGCATGGGCGCTAACTCATACCATTTGGCGCTTATGAACCCATTTGGCCGGCACGGAGGCCGACCGCTACCGGCTCATGGCAGGGGTCCGGCGTTCCCCTGGATCTATCGACTTCATTAGTATTGCCTGTTGGTCTGATGACAGGCTGCCAAATGACCGCCGGTGATCGTCAAATCAACATGAGTATTCTGGACTTGGAGAGGATGTGGTGAACGAAGTGAACCGTATCTTTCGTGGTGTCATAATAGCAAATGTCAGAATTCTTGTCTGATTGCGAAAAGCGCTTTATCGAAAACCGGTAGGTGCCGTGCCTCCGTGCCGGCACATTTTTCAAACAAATCACCAGTTCGGCTGGCAGAGACGCCGGGCCCCCCGTTCTTATAAGGGTAGGGTGTTCAAAAGGTGATAAATTATGTCAACTGCTCTAAAATCTAGAGCTACTTCTTGACCATTGTTTTCGGTATAGATATAGAAAACCGAACCTCTCTCTGATGCAGTTGAACGGCAAAACCTCAACCATGGAGTGAGAAATGCCCATGAAAAAGAAATCCGTCGAAAAACGCATTTATCAGCTCAAGATTACGCTTCGAGGCATCAGACCCCCTATATGGAGACGGATTCAGGTCCGTAGCGACACAAGTCTCTATCTACTCCATCACATCCTTCAAACGGTTATGGGATGGGATAGAGCACATCTCCATGAATTTTTCGTCTTTGGAGATTCCTATGGGGATTCGAAATTCATGGAAGGAGAAGTGCTAGAGGAAAAAAACGTGACTTTGGGTCAGTTGATTACCGGCGAAAAAGAAAGATTCCGCTACCTGTACGATTTTGGCGACTCTTGGGAGCACGAAATTGTTGTGGAGAAAATTCTGCCGATGGAAAGCGAAATCCGGTATCCCGTCTGCATTAAGGGTAAACGTGCTTGCCCCCCGGAGGATTGCGGCGGTGCACCGGGATACGAGAACCTTTTGGAAGTTCTCAAAGATCCATCCGACCCTGAATATGAGGATGTGCTGGATTGGGTGTCGAGCGATTTTGATCCGGAGGAGTTTAACCTGGAACTAATAAATAAGATACTCGCAAGGACTTGAGATGAAAGCCTTCACCAAAAATTATAAAGGCTGAGTCCCCTCGCCAAGAATGTCGAGATAGTCCTTGTATACGTATATTCTTTCCCTGGCTTTACCTGTAATTTCTTTCACGACTCCGATTTCTCCCAGCCTCTTCAGGGCTGATGTGACGGTCGGTTGAGAGATTCCGATCTCCGCCGCGGCTCTGGGAATCTCCAACACAGGGTTTCTCTGAAGATAGGTGTGGATTCGCGCGACGTTTCCGGCTGCCTGTCCCATCTTCTCAATACGTATCCGGTCATTAACAAACAGATGTGTAATCCGCTGCGCGGTTCTTACTGCTTGCTCCGAGGTTTCTATCACTCCTTCCAGAAAGAAGGTTACCCAGGCTTCCCAATCCCCCTCGACGCGAACCCTCTGCAACAAATGGTAGTAGGTGTCTCGATTCTCTTTGAAATAGAGGCTCACGTAAAGAAGAGGTTCGGACAAAGCGCCCTCGACACAGAGGAGAAACGTTATCAAAAGTCTCCCCAGACGTCCGTTACCATCGAGAAAAGGATGAATCGTTTCAAATTGGACGTGGGTCAGTGCTGCCTTAAGAAGCAGAGGGGTCCGAACAGGCTGATCGTGAAGAAATTTCTCCAGGTCTCCCATACAACGCATCACTTCTTCCGGCGGAGGCGGAACAAACAATGCATTACTCGGACGAGTGCCCCCGATCCAATTTTGTGATCTTCTGAATTCACCGGGTGTTCGGGTGCTACCTCGTCCTTTAGAGAGGAGTATCTCATGAATTTCACGTATTAATCTCAACGAAAGAGGAAATCCGCCTCTCAGTCGTTCCAACCCGTGATTGAGAGCCGCTACGTACTGCGATACTTCTTGCACGTCATGTATAGGAACTCCGGGTGCTTTATCATATTCGTGCAGGAGGAGGTCGGATAATGAAGATTGAGTCCCTTCGATTTGAGAGGACAAGACTGCTTCTTTTCGGATATAGAAATAAAGAAAAAGGGAAGAATCCGGGAGAAGAAGCGTGAGAGCATCCAAACGTCCCACTGCTCGGTTGGCTTTCTCCAAGAGATCCAGATCAATCTCTACTGGCGGCTCCGGCGGGAGAGCAAACGGGATAAATGCTTCGAAATCTTCAGAGGCTGTGGTTTGACGAACGAGTTTTCCTTGCGGGCCACGATTCATGGCTCAATTCCGTTATTAAAGAGGTCTTTAATAAAGTCTCGTGCTATTAAAACATGGCCCCTCATTTTTTAATAGCAAAATCGACTGCCTCTGAATCTTATCTGCAAGCCATATTCAGTCGACAACCGTGTGCTCTGGAGAGCATCGCGTAGTATCCCAAAAATGAAACTCTCTCTCAGTTCATCAGTGTTCAACCTGTATCCGTGACACAGGCCTGATTCCATAAATTGGTTCACAGAAACTCGGAGACGATTTCTGCTGCGGTCGGTCCTGTCCGGGTCGGTTCGAGAGATCGTCTCAAATCCGAGAAACCGCGGGCCATTGCTGCGCAAAGGGACGGTTCGGTTCTGAATCGCCTGAGCCATGCGGCCATATTTGGCGCAGTAGCATGATCCTGGAGCAATTCAGGTACGAAGAGCGGTCTTCGGCATTCCTGACAGGGCACGTGAAATCCTGCATCGAGCATGAACTTGATCGGCCCTTTTCCTTCCTTTTCCTGCTGAATTGCCAGAACATTGGCAATGGCTACATGCAGATCCTTATCCATGAGTAAGGGTTTGAGAATCCTTGTGGCAAACCACCAGCTCAGGGAATCCAACTCGTACGCGACGATATGCGGCATTCCGGCCAGTGCTGCCTGAAGCGTCGCTGTTCCTGAAGTCACGAGACCGCAGTCGGCAGCAGCCATGAGCGTTGAAGCTTCGGTTCGGTGCACGTGAATCTGGGAGGAATACTTCGTCAGGATTCGATCTACCAACTCCGAAAGATGAGGACCGGCCAGAGGAAGCACGAAGGCGGTATCATGGAACTCCCTGGTAAATGAATCGGCTGCCTCACACATCTTGGGAAGCATACGGATAATCTCTGCCGGACGGCTTCCCGGGACCAGTGCAACCGTGTACTTATCAGGATCGAGGTTCAACCCGGAACGGACGACAGCTCTGCCCAGATTTTCGGGAATATCGTTCACCATGGTATGCCCGACAAAGTAGGCCTGTAAACCTGCCCTGCGGTAGAGCTTCTCTTCAAAAGGAAACAGCGTCATCATGCGGTTCACGCGGTTCGCCAGTTTGCGTGTCCTGCCTTTACGCCATGCCCACACCTGGGGGCTGATGTAATAACACACAGGAATCCCTGCTCTTTTTGCAAACAGACAGAGCCGGATATTCACATCGGGATAGTCTACCGGGATAAAAAGCTGGTGCCCGCCGTCACGCAACTGATCCTTCATGGATTGATACGCGCGGTAGATACTTCGTATTTTTGCAAAGCCTTCACTCAGGCCGATGGTATTCACATCCTTGTAGTGAAACAGCAGCTCCATTCCTTCTGCTGCGAGCTTGTCTCCACCTATACCCACAAATCGTGTTTCAGGCCTGAGCTTTCGTACTTCCCTCACGAGAGCGGCCGCGTGGTAATCACCGGATGCTTCTCCAGCAAGTAGAAGTATGGACGGTCCTCGATGCATACAGCACCTCTTGCCCGGTTGGATTGAATATCCGTGCATACCACATTTTCATGAGCATTCCGAGAGCGCTCCATTGGCAAAAGAATGTGGTTCCTGCACGGGCATTTTGGTTGATTTCTTTTCCAACCTTTCAGTATCTCACAAATCTTTTTAGCTTGACAAGAAAAAAGCATGTGATAAGCATTGCGCCTTAATAAGCGATCTTTTCCACATCAATGTACGGCTTCCAAAGAAATACTCATTCCGATTTCTTGGAGCCATTCTTTTATATGTCAGGGAGCGATTATGAAAATCGGTTTGTGCGAAAAATGCGGTAATCCTGCTGATGCATGCTACGAAATCAGAAACAACAAAGTGTACCTGGTCAAATTCTGCCGAGAATGCGGCCGCTCTTCCACGCTCGTTACCAAGAATGCGCGGAAATGGCGCTGGAAAAGAGAAGTGGTCGGGTACAAGGAACCGGCTCATCCAGCGTGTTCCCTGAACTGCAAAGAATGCGATCATCAGGCGCACACTCCTCCGACTACCGTTTCCGTGGACGTTACAAACCTGTGCAATCAGCATTGCCCGATTTGCCTTGCGTACGTCGATGCCATGGGGTACGCGTATCATCCGCCGGTTGAATACTTTGATAAAGTTTTTAAGCACTTCCGGGATAACGATCCTCGGCCGAATATCTGCTTTTTCGGTGGGGAACCCACTGTTCACGAAGATTTCCTCACCATAGTCAAGCTGGCGAAATCGTACGGCTTTCAGGTACAGCTATTTACGAATGGCATTAAGCTTGCCGATAAGGCTTATTGCAAGGAATTATGTTCCCTGGGAATCCAGGTGAACTTCGGATTCGACGGCACTCGTCCGACAATCTACAAGACTCTTCGCGGGGACAATTCTCTGGCAGCCAAGAAGAAGGGCTTGGAGAACGTCATCGAGTGCGGAGTGAACAAACTGGTGATTACCACCACGTTAGCGGTAGGCGTCAACGACGGAAACATGCGTGACATGCTGGAGTTCATCCACCAGCACCGCGAGCACGTTTCGGTTTGGGCTTTTGTTCCGCTCACTCCCTGCTGGGAAGGGGATAACGTGAACCTGGAACCTACGACAACCGAATGCGTGGAACAGGTTTTTGAGGAAATGATCCATGGAGTGGAGTTTGTCTCCACGGGAATGATGAAGTTCGAGGTTCTCTCCCGGTTTTTCGGGAAACAGACTCTCGGCGGTTCGCATCCCAATTGCGAGAGTGCCACTGTGCTGGTTTCAGACGGCGAGAAATATTCTCCTCTTTCCGATTACCTGAAAGTATCTCTTTCGGAACTGCTCGTTGCGTTGCGCAAGATCGATTCGAAGTTGGCGGCCAAACCTGCACGTAAGAAAACGAACGGCTTGAGAAAGACGTTCGTCGACATTGCATCATTTTGGGCGCTGACGAAAACACTGGGAAAAAACCTCAACATAAGACGTATATTCGGTGGCTCGGCGTTTACAAACATAATTGGAGCACTCACAGACCTGGCTCGAGGCCGAAAGATCGACGAGATACTCAAAAACCGAACAAGCTTCAAGCATGTACTGACCCTTCTCACCATCCCATACGAGGACAAGGGAGGTCTCGAGGATGCTCGCCTCAAAGATTGTCCTGCCGTGTTCGCATACGAAGATGTGGATTCGGGCCGCATCAGAACAACAGCATTCTGCTCCTGGCAGACTGTGAAGGATGACGTGTGCAGAAAGATTCAGGCCAAGTACGCCGATAGTGTTCCCGAAAAGCGAAAGTCGGCAAGCGAAAAAGCGGGCTGATATCGCCGCGCGTCACTTCTCCAGGAAATGAGCGTCCCTGCCGGTCCATTCTATCGATATCATTGATCATATGGAAGATTGTGCCGGCACGGAGGCCGGCACCCACCGATGTTCTTATACCTTATCGTAATTATGCATATGAGATGGCGAAGGCTGAGGTGTCCTGAGCGGAGTGATTAGACGGCCTTGCGTCGTCCGGAGCGAAGGATACCTCAAGCCTGCCAGATTATAAAAACAAAAGCGAATCGGTATTACATTCAGTCAGACGTTAATTTTGGGAGTTGCGATAACTAACATTCACCCGTAATGATGAGAGTTTTTTGGGAGCAGCCCAGGCAACCCCTGGTGCCAAAACAGATTCCTCGGAACGTCTTTTCCTGCTCACATTCGTCAAACTTGACGTCCGCTTGTTACACTGTTAGAAATTCTTGCGATCCTCACTACGTTCGGCATGGGGCGTCACATGAGACATATCATCGTCAAACCTGATCTGCCTGACGAATTGCAGGCTTTGATGAATATCGGGAGAAATCTTTGGTTCACCTGGAATCCTGCAGCAAACCGCTTGTTCCAGGAACTGGACCCGGAACTCTGGGAACGATGCAAGCACAATCCTATACTGCTGTTGGCCAATCTCTCACCCGAGCGCAAGGCGGAAATAACGCAGGACGCACTGCTTATGGAACGGGTACTCCAGACGGAGCAGGCGTTCGAAGATTACATAAGCAACGTAGGAATTTACTCATTTAACATCGACAAACCCATTGATTTCCGCATTGCATACTTCAGTATGGAATATGGCCTGAGCGAATGCATTCCCATATATTCGGGCGGCCTCGGTGTGCTTTCCGGGGATCACTTGAAGAGCACTTCGAACTTGCGCTTACCGCTCATGGGTATGGGGTTGCTCTATCAGAAAGGGTATTTTCAACAATACCTCAATGTAGACGGTTGGCAGCAGGAGCTGTATCCCGATAACGATTTCTACAATATGCCGGTTTCACCGGTGCTTGACGAGACAGGAAATCAGGCGAGCTTCGAATTGGACCTGGATTCCAGGCAAGTTCGGGTGCTCATATGGAAGATGCAGGTAGGACGCATTCCTCTGTATCTGTTGGATACGAATCATCCTGCCAATTCCGCTGCCAGCCGGAGGATCACAGCGGAATTGTACGGTGGTGACATTGAAATGCGTATCCAGCAGGAAATTGTCCTCGGAATAGGCGGCGCCAGAGCTTTCCATATGCTCGGTTTATGGCCGTTCGTGTACCATTTGAATGAAGGGCACGCAGCATTCGCTGCATTAGAACGCATTCGCCAGTCCATGACCACGTACAAGATACCCTTTGATGTTGCACTGGAAGCCGTTGCGGGATCGACCGTTTTTACAACGCACACGCCCGTTCCGGCAGGTATCGATCTCTTTCCTCCAGAGCTTGTGGAGCGATATTTCAGGAGGTACATGGAATCTCTCGGAATGTCCGTAAAGGATCTCCTGGAATTGGGACAGCAGAATCCCGAGGATAAGCATTCACCTCTCTCTATGGCTGTATTGGCTTTGCGCATGTCCCGCGGCGTGAACGCAGTCAGCAGGTTGCATAGCCGCGTCTCGAGGAAAATGTGGCGAGGCCTGTGGAAAGAGGTTGACGAACAAGACGTTCCCATAGGGTACGTAACGAATGGCGTGCATATTCCGTCATATCTTTCCAAAGAAATGGCAGATCTCTTTGAGAGGTATCTCGGAGAAGGCTGGATAGAAGAACCGGATAATGAGAAGATCTGGTCCGGAGTCTACGGAATTCCGCATGAAGAGCTGTGGAACATCCATGAGACGCGAAGGGACCGGCTGGTCGCTTTCTGCAGAAGAAAGGTTTACCGACAGATGCTGAACCTGGGCGGCACTTCTTTGGCAGTGCGGCGAGCCCGGGAAGTTCTCAGTCCGGAGGCTCTTACCATCGGTTTCGCTCGACGATTCGCCCCGTATAAGCGAGCCGGTCTGTTGTTTTCAGATCCTGATAGACTCCTCAAGATAATATCGGACAAGCGCAGGCCGGTGCAGTTCATTTTTGCAGGAAAAGCCCATCCCCAGGACCTGTTGGGCAAGGAAATAATCAAGAAAGTGGTGCATCAATCGAGATTGGAAGGTTTCAGGAAGAAACTCGTTTTCCTCGAAGACTACGACATCAATATAGCCCGCTATCTTGTACAGGGGGTTGATGTCTGGCTCAATACGCCCATACGTCCCATGGAAGCATGCGGTACATCAGGTATGAAAGCTGCGGCAAACGGTGCTTTGAATATGAGTATTCTCGACGGCTGGTGGCCTGAGGCATATGACGGCACAAACGGTTGGGCAATTGGCGCGGGAAAAGAATATGAAGATGCCGAATATCGCGATGACGTGGAGGCAAACGAAATTTACGAGCTGCTGGAACGCGAAGTAGTCCCGCTCTTTTTCGATCGCGGTCCTGACGGACATCCGCACGGTTGGATCGAAATGATGAAGAACAGCATGGCTACAGTGTGCGGCAAGTTCAATTCCCATCGTATGGTGGAAGAATACCTGCGCGATTATTATGTTCCCGCTGGTTGGGCCCATCAAATACTCGGGGAAAACAGGATGGCGCGGGCGCGCGAATTGCGCGATTGGAAACAGAGGATTCGGGGCTTATGGCAAAGCATCCAGGTGCTGGACATCAATCTTCCAAGCGGCGACAGAGTGGCTCTTGGAGACGACCTGGAAGTGTCCGCGACCATTCGGCTGGGAGACGTCGGAACACAAGAGGTTGTGGTGGACCTTTGCCATGGACAAGTAGAAGACGGTTCGGATCTCATGCTCAATCGCAACATTACCACCATGATGAGCTCTGAAAAAGCATCGGACGGAACATGGGTGTTCAAAGGTACGGTCCCTTGTCGTGAAACCGGAATTTACGGGTACACCGTGAGAATCCTTCCCTTCCATCCGTACCTGTTTAATCCGCTTTCCATGAACCTGGTTGTCTGGAGTTGATCTGTTGCGAATGCTTTTTCAAAGCGACTGACTTCACAAATGGCATTTGGAATCGTTTACTCAGTTATTTCGGGCACCAACGAGGGACACAGACGTTAACTTATCAGAATGTTCCCCCCCTTTTATAAAGGGGGGCCAGGGGGGATTCTGAACTAAACCCCTGAAATCCCCCTGAATCCCCCTTTACAAAAGGGGGACATTGACGGCCTTCTTGACACCAGAAGGTGTCCATTTAAGCAACTTCGACCCTAAAGTTAGCGCATATGCCCACGAGGAGTGTCCCTACCAATCTGTTTCGGGCTCGATTCAGGGACAGGGACGTCACGACCATTTCCGGAAATCCATCTCAGCCCTGTGCGTATGAACCTTACTCCAAAGTAACCGCCGGATAGCCCAGGACATCTTTGATTTCCGTTATGAATTCTTCCGATGGATCGCATTCCACGGCTGGGAGTGAAATAAGTATTTCAGATCTGTTGGGTATGGATACGGAGACTTTTACGGGAACCCGTCCTCTGTGCTTCGAGAAAATCTTCTTTAATTGGGGAACGTGACGCGGATCGGCTCCTAATGCAGTTATCCGTATCCGTATACCTTTGCTCATGCGACGAGGAGCCTCATCCAGGGGGTAGATTTCGTGAGCCAGCATTTTGGGTGATTCCTTGTCGCCTTCTCTTACACCCGACACCATGAGCGGCTCGCTCGATTGCAGCAAATCTCTGGTTAGCTTGTACAAATCCGCAAAGACGGTTACCTCGGTAATACCCGTGAGATCTTCCAGAGATACGAACGCCATGCGGTCGCCTTTTTTCGTCTGGATTTCTTTGATCTTTTTAACCATGCCAGCCATTCGGACGAGAGATTGCGGTTCAGTGGCAGCGAGCGTCTGGGACGAGGCGTTACAGTACTTTTCGATAATATCCATGAAATTCATTAATGGATGGCCTGTGACATAAAACCCCATCAACTCTTTTTCCAACTGGAGTTTATACAAATCGTCCCATTCTTCCATATCTTGCACGGACGAACTCGCGGCAGGTGCAGCAACCTCGCATTCACCCGCAAATAGATTGAATTGTCCGTTGGTCTTCTCTTTCTGAAAACTGGAGGCTTCCTCGATCACAGTATCAAGTTGTTCGGCCATGGACCTTCGTGAATGCCCCAGACCGTCCATTGCGCCGCATTTGATCAGGCTCTCGATCACCTTCTTGTTTGTGCGTCGGAGATCCACTCTGCGGCAGAAGTCGTACAACGAGCAGAAGGGCCCGTCTTCGGACCGAGATTCCAGAATGGACACCACCGCCGATTCCCCTACATTCTTTACCGCACTGAGCCCAAATCGTATTTTTCCGCCTGACACGCTAAACGTCTGAAGCGATTCGTTCACATGAGGAGGCAATACTTCAATCCCCATGTTTGCACACTCGGAGATGTACATCGTGATCTTGTCGGTATTGCCGGTCTCGCAACTCAGTTGAGCAGCCATGAATTCAGCCGGAAAATGGGCCTTCAGGTAAGCCGTCTGATAGGTGACCATCGCATATGCAGCGGAATGCGATTTATTGAATCCATAGCCTGCGAACTTCTCCATAAGCTCGAATATGAATGCCGCACGTTCCGGATCGATTTTGTTTTTCGCGGCGCCCTTCTCAAATCGGATCTTCTGCTCGGCCATTTCCTCGGGTTTCTTTTTTCCCATGGCACGTCTGAGCAGGTCGGCCTCACCGAGGGAATAATCAGCCAGAACTTTCGATATGTTCATGACCTGTTCCTGGTACACGATAACGCCGTACGTCTCTTTGAGAATCGGTTCCAGCTCGGGCAGCGGGTATTCAATGGAGGTTCGACCGTGCTTACGATTGATGAAGTCGTCCACCATTCCCGATTCCAGCGGTCCCGGTCTGTAGAGCGCGAGAATGGCGATGAGATCCTCGAACACCGATGGTTTGAATTTTGTCAGCACGTCCCGCATTCCGGACGATTCAAGCTGGAAAATTCCCAGGGTATCGCCCTTTGCGAGCATGCTAAACGTCTCCGGGTCGTCAAGCTGAATGGCTGTAAGATCGAGAATCGTTTCCCGGCCGGATTCAATGAGTTTCAGTGCCTGATCGATTACGGTAAGCGTTTTGAGCCCGAGAAAATCAAATTTCACCAATCCTATCTTTTCCACCCACGTCATGTCGAACTGAGTGATCGTCTCACCGTTGTTTCCAATGTACAGCGGCAGGTGCTCCACCAGCGGCTTGTCCGAGATCACGATCCCTGCGGCATGTGTTGACGCATGGCGAGTCAATCCTTCCAGGGATCGGGCCGTGTTGATGAGATCTGCCACTTCAGGACGCTTCATCATTTCTTTGAGACGAGGCTCTTCTTTCAAAGCCTTGTCCAGTGTCATCTTCAGGGCTTCAGGTATCAATTTGGAAATCTGATCCGCCACAGCGTACGGAAATCCTAGAACCCTGGCCACATCTCTCACCACGGCTTTCGCCTGCATTCTCCCGAAAGTGATGATCTGAGCAACATTGTCCTTGCCGTATCGTGTGGAAACATACTCGATGACACGGTCGCGACCTTCCATGCAGAAATCCACGTCGATATCAGGCATGCTCTTGCGTTCCGGATTGAGAAAGCGCTCGAACAGGAGATTGTAGCGAATGGGGTCAATATCGGTAATGCCGAGACAGTACGCGGCAAGAGATCCCGCAGCCGAGCCGCGACCGGGTCCTACGGGAATTCTGTTCTTCTTTGCGAAACCGATAAAATCTGCCACGATGAGAAAATAGCCTGAGAAACCCATATCCTGGATCATGCGGATTTCATACTCGATCTGGTCGTGATACCGTTTGTAAAGCGCATCATCCATTGCACCCTGTTCGATCAAACGAGCCGTTTTTTCTTTGAATCCCGCCTGGGCTTGTTCCGCGAAGAGGTCTCTGAGTGATTTACCTTCTCCCGGGTCGAATCGCGGCATGTGTATTTTGCCGAATTCCAGGACAAGGTTGCATTTATCTGCAATGACTCGAGTATTCTTGATTGCCTCAGGAATATGGCGAAAATGGTGATACATCTGTTCCGGAGATTTGAAGAAGAACTGGTCCGAACTAAAGCTCATTCGGTCCGTATCTTCCATCTTCTTGCCGGTCTGAATGCAGAGAAGAATCTCGTGTGCTCTGTGATCCTCTCTATGGAGATAATGGCAGTCATTGGTTGCAACGAGGTCAACGTCCAATTTTGCAGCAAGTTCTATGAGCCCCTTGTTGACTTTGCGTTGCTCATCCATCCCGTTTTCCTGAAGTTCCAGATAGTAGCGTTCCTTTCCGAAGAGTTCACGGAACCACTCCGCTGATTTCAGGGCGTCGTTTTCGTCTCCCGCAAGCAACAGGGACGGCACTTCACCGGACAAACAGGAACTCAGGCAGATAAGCCCTTCGCTATGCTGTTGCAGCAATTCTTTGTCAATTCTGGGCTTGTAATAGAAGCCTTCCTGATAGGCTTTCGTCACGAGCTTGCAGAGATTCCTGTACCCCTTCTCGTTTTCGCAAAGCAGAATCAGATGATAGTAGGCTACCTGCCCCGCTTTCGCGTTGTGATCGAAGCGGGACTCCGGAGCAATGTACAGCTCGCAACCAATGATCGGCTTGATACCATTGGATTTCACCTGAGAGTAAAACTCCATTGCACCGAAGAGGTTTCCATGATCCGTCACCGCAAGCGCGGGCATTTTGTATTCCTTTGCCGCCGCTATCAGATCCGGAATGCGAATTGCCCCGTCCAGCAAAGAGTATTGGGTGTGAAGGTGCAGATGGACGAAATCCGAGGTGGGCATCAGAACTCCTTAATTATTGTTATTATTTATCTTTTTCTTTAGGTTCTCAAACATATCATTGTTAAACATGAGGCGCAAGAGATGGCATGTGGATTCGGGATCTACACCCGGTGCAAGGAAATTTTCCTATGGTTTCTTCGTGGGAACTCACACTAATTCGCTTTTCTTTTCGTAATCTGGGTGGCTGGAGCTATCTTTCGCTCCGGACGACGCAAAGCCGTCTATTACCAATGTGCTTTCACAAAGGGAATATTGAGAAACCTGTTATTTGCCGGTCCCGGCAAATCTCCTTCGCTACGAACGCCACGTCTTGGCGTGGCTGACTTCGCTTCGGAGACATGCCGGGACCGGATTGTCAGATGTTTACTTCTTTGAACGCACATTCGTATAATCACTCCGCTCAGGACACTCCAGCCTTCGCTATCTTATGTGCATACTGCGAAATGGTATCAGGAGAATTTTTCGTTCCAGCCTATTCACGAATCGGAATCTGTCAGGATTTGTTGTAGAATGTGCCAAATCGGTTCATTGATACGGAGGTATCATGTTCGATACTGTCAGAGCAACAATTTGCGGCGATATAGCCACCGTGGTGTTCAACAGACCCAAGGCGTTCAACGCGTTCGATCTGGACACCATAACAATTATGATGGATCACCTTATCAATCTCGCTGCGGACGATACAGTCCGCGGAATCGTTATATCCGGAGAAGGAAACTCTTTCAGTTGCGGCGGCGATCTCAAATGGGTGGCAAGTTGGCCTCAGGATTATGCCTCAGCTTTTCATAATCTTGCAGCCAGGTACCACCAGTGCATACTCGAGATTCGGCGCATGTCAAAACCGGTAATCGCCGCAATTAACGGGATAGCGGCAGGCGGCGGTTTTTCATTAGCATTAGCGTGCGATTTCAGAATCATGGCCAGATCGGCCGTACTGAAACAGTCATATACGAGTAACGGTCTCTCCATAGACGGTGGAGGGACATTTGTGTTGCCCAGACTCGTCGGTTTGGCCAGGGCTCTCGAAATTGCAGCGATGGATGAACCTATTTCTGCGGAACAGGCACTGAACTGGGGCCTTGTCACCCGCGTGGTTGACGACGGTAAAGCACTGGAAGAAGCAATCACGTTTGCAGAAGAGCTCAGCCGAAAACCATTGCACTCATTTGCATGGTCAAAAAAGCTGCTGACGGATTCATTCCGTAACTCTCTTGAGGAGCACCTTGAACAGGAGCGAACCGGACTTCGATCCTGCGCAGCTCATCCCGACGGCAAAGAAGGGATATCTGCATTCATCGAGAAGAGAAAACCGATGTTCAATCGAGAAGCCCAGTAGTTATCAGCTGGAAGAAGTGAGGAGCGAAGCAGCAGAGGATGTGGTGAGAAAGATTACTCGTGAAAAGCCGAAAAAGATGGTTACCCGTGGACACCTCGTCCTCCTCTCACTTTGCTCCTTGCTACAGAATGTGCACTCGTGTACATCCTTTACGTTGACTTACCAGGCTCATTGATTTATAGGCTTATCCTACTCTGAAGGAGGACGTATGGACGGCGGAAAAGAGCGAGATTCTACTCAAAGCAAAAGCAAATCAAGAATCTTCTCGGCAGTGCTGTCTCTGGTCGTTCCGGGACTCGGTCAGGTGGTGCGCGGCAGGATTTTTGCCGGTCTCATGTTTCTGCTGAACGTGATTCTGTATGTAGTACCGCTCTTCATGCCTCAGACTATGGAATATGACGTTAAAACACCTGCCTTGCTCATAGCCGTCGGAGTGTGGGTCTTTTCTGCGCTGGACGCGTTCCTTCAGAAGAGTTCTTTCTTGATTCTCGCCCTTCTGGTGTCACTCTTTTGTTTCGGTCTGGGATTTTTCGGATCTTTCTTCCTCCTCCCTCATCTGGACATTTAGCGGAGTCGTCGGGCCGATTATTCGTCTCCCACAGGTATGACTTTTCTCGAACCTTCCGTAAATTTCGGCAGCACGATCATGAGCACTCCGTCACCTAACGATGCCCTGGCCCTCTCGGTATCGATTTCAAAGCCAATGCAGAAATTCCTGAAGTAGTCGCCCGAATCATACTCGTGCAGCAAGAATTCCCCGGAATCCTCAATTTTGTCTTTGCGTGCCCAAATGGAGAGAATGTCATCCTGGAAATCCAAATCGACATTTTCAGGACTCACCCCGGGAATATCGATGAAGATCGTCAGATGATCCGCTGTCTCGAATATATCCGCGGCTGGAGTCGCGAACGCCGCATCCGCAAAGAATCCGAAGTGAGTTGCGGGTTCCCGCGCCGCTCTTTTCTGTATTCCTACCATGATAGTCCCCTCACGGTACGGAGGACCGTACGTTTTAGAGCGATTGCAGAAATACTGACGTTTATCATGCGCTCGAATACATGATATTAGTGGGGACCGGCGTCTCTTCCTGTCCATTCTATCGATATCATTGATCGTGTTGGAGATGCGCCGGCACGGAGGCCGGCACCCACCAATACTTCTATCCTCAATCGCACGTTAATTTTGGCAATTCCTGTGAAAAGATCTTCACCTCTGATATGGCCGACACAAGCATGTGCGCTTAAGTGGCCGAGTTTCAGGTTCCGTCAATTTAGATGCAGATGGTTCGATTTGGTTGCCAGTCTGGATTTCTGGATGTGATGGGAGTATATAGAATTTATTGTGGAGGTTCTTTACATGATTACTCAAGAGATATCTTTTTATAGGCTTATAAATTCCATTGAAGAGAAGATCCTTGACGCAAAAAGCATAGAGCAGACGGAAGCACGAAAGCTCCTTCAGATTCCCGACGAGTTTCTCATGCATCTCTTGGCAGCCGCGGATCGCATCAGGATCGCGTTCAAAGGCTCCAAGTTCGATTCCTGTTCGCTTATCAATGCGAAATCGGGTCGATGTAGCGAAGACTGCGCATTCTGCGCACAATCCGGGCATCATCATGGTGAATGCGATGTATACGGTCTCAAGAGCGGAGAGGAAATTCTCCTGGCCGCACAAAAAGCTCGAGAAGCCGGTGCATCTCGTTTCTGCACGGTTACCAGCGGCGGGGCTTTGTCAGCTAAGGAATTCGATACTCTTATCCAATCCTTGGAACGCGTACGCGCAGAAGTCGACATCCATTTGGACGCATCATTGGGCTTCCTGGATAATGTCAGAGCGGAAAGATTGGCAGCAGCAGGAGTGACACGGTACAACCATAATCTGGAGACCTCCCGCGATTATTATGGGCAAATCGTTACAACCCACCATTTCGACCAGCGGGTGGACACGGTTCGTACCGTGATGCACCATGGTTTTTCTGCGTGCAGTGGAGGAATCATTGGTATGGGGGAAACTCCCGACCAAAGACTGGATCTTGCTTTTACGCTCGCAGATCTCGGAGTCGACTGTGTGCCTATCAATATACTCAATCCCAGAAAAGGTACTCCTCTGTACGAGGTGGCACAGCCCGAACCGCTGGAGATCCTGAAGACCATCGCCATTTTCCGGCTGATTCTCCCCAAAGCCACCATAAAAGTGGCCGGTGGCAGAGAGCGCAACTTGACCGATTTTCAGGCAATGGCGCTCAGGTCCGGGGCAAACGGGATGATCGTCGGGGGGTATTTGACCACCGGAGGCAGAAGTCTGGAGGACGATGTCGCTATGATCCGCAAAGCGGGCTATACCATGGATTGAGAATCCGGCATCCTTACGGTACCCGGTAATGACTGACGTCCCTGTCGGTCCATTCTATGGATATTGTCGATCATACGGAAGATGTGCCGGCACGAAGAACCGTCTCAAAAATCGAAATTTATCCCAGATCGTGGCACGAATATCTCATCATCCGCCTAACCTGATTGTAGGGGCGGACCAGAGCGTCCGCCCAAAACAAGGGCAGACACATAGGTCTGCCCCTACAAAGATGTCGATTCGTGGCACGATTTGCTGTAGATTTATAAAGTAACCGTTCAGTTACGAGCGGGCACTAGGGATTCTGCGCCCTGGAAGGGCGGCCCAATACTAGCCACGGGTGTAACCCGTGGACAGCGCCATGTCCATAAACATGGTTCAACGACCCTGAAAGGGTCGACCAACAGGCAATGATTCCCGAATGTCATTGGTGGACCCTTTCAGGGTCCTGAAGACAAAGGATTTGCCGTATCGTAACCGTGGGTTTGCGAAAGCGTCTCAAAACCTGCGCACTGCGGCGAATCACGCAAGCCGGACGGGAGGACCTGCTTCTGGGAAAAAAGCAGTCCCGTCAAGTGAAGATCAGGCGAGGTTCGATCCGAGTGTACTGTCCGTTATAAGGTCATGGTCTCCCTCCGGCTGCTTACGTGAATGCCACCTCGCCGGATACCCAATGGTGGTAGAGCTTCCTGAGATTTATGGTCGTGCAAATAAGGTCCCACTGGGCCTTTACGTTGTCGATTCCGGCCACGGTCCATCGCCGAAAGCTTAATGCGCTCTTGATCCAGGCAAACGGTGGCTCGATAATCTTCTTTCGAGTCTTCAGGCGCTCTTTGTTCTCTGGTTTTTCCCTCTTGCTGCGGTGTCGTTCTAGGGCCGCCTCGTAAACGCTGAGGTCTATGAGGCGTCCGTTCTTGCTCTTGGAGCATTTCCAGCGATTGGGACACGTTAGAAAATCCTTGCAGTGATACCTGCGAACCTCATTGTGGTTCTTGCCGTTAATTTTCCGCTGATGAAAAGGCAACAAGCGCCCTTCAGGGCATATGAAGCAATCACGCTCCTGATCAAAGACGAACCGGGATCGGTGATAGAGATCCTCATCCGCACCTCTCTCGGAAACAATTTCCCCTGACGATTTCCCGATAAGAATGCCGTATTCTCGCTCATGGGCCAGACCTATCTGCCCTGAGGAAAAATATCCCCCGTCCGCCACATTTTCCTCTGCCACAGCGCCCAGATTCTCTTTCACCTTGTCGAGCATGGGGACCAATTGCCCGTTGTCGGCCCCATCCGTGACCACATCTGCGGCCACGATAAGGCCGCTCTTTTGGTCGGCAACCGCCTGAGCGTTGTACGACAAGTCTTTGGTCCGGCGATTCTTCATAAAGCGAGCTTCCGGTTCCGAAGGGTGAACTGACTTCTTGTCCGATTCATCCAACTCCTTCAGAGCCTCTTGTATCCGCTGTTTCCGTTTCAATCCGTCTTGCATGGACTGCGGAAGGCGATACTCACCGGTCTCTTCCCGCTCGGCTCTCTCTATCTCAGTCATCGCATCGGCAATCGTGCGGTCCAATCTCTCCGAAACACTTTCCAGAAACCTCTCCAGGTGCTCACGACCCCGAGCCTTGTCGTTGGATGAGACGGCTTGGATCTTGGTCCCGTCCACGGCATGAAGAGCTAGACCGATCAGATCGGCCTTCAGAGCAACACGAATCGACTGTCTGAACAGATGCCTCAATGATTTCTTGTTCGCCTTGAAGAATCGCCATAAGGAATTATGATCCGGAGCATTCATCCCCGTCAGCCAAATCAGCCCCATATTCTCAAGGCAACCCTTCTCAAGCTTACGGGTACTCCTGATCCGATTGAAGTATCCGAAAAGCCACACCTTCAACAGAAGATCTGGCGCATACGGAGGACGTCCTGTATCGCTGTCGGGAACCTCGATTCCCAACTCGGACAGATCCAAGGAATCCACGAAATCTCGGATAAAGCGCGCCGGGTGATCCTTAGCCACCCAGTCTTCCACTGACGGCGGAAACATCAAGATCTGTTCGTAATCGGCCCGGATCTGTTTGCCCATGACAGCCTCGTGGTTGTTGAATTCCTCTCCTTTCTAGTACATCTCTTGGCAAATCGCGAGCCCAAAATGGAGTTTTGAGACAGTTTCTTGCACCCACGGTTACTGTTGGGTAGCCCCTTCGGGGCTGAAGAAACCTCCCCCATGCGTAGCTGAATCCGAAAAATCACTTTGAAGCACTGAGACCGATCAATCCAGCGTCAAACCGAACTCGCCGAGACTATTGATGAACCCTTTCTTATCCGTGAAAACGAATGCGTTGAATCCTCGGGAAATAGCCATCTGCACGTTACCCGGGTTGTCGTCCACAAACAGAAACTTGGAAGGCTCTGCCGAGAAATGTGACGCGACAAAGTCGAAAATCGCAGGATCTTTTTTCGTCATGCCCAGATGGTAAGAGTTGAAGACTACGTCGAATTCCCGGAAAAAACGATGCTGCGCATCCAATTCGTCCAGCCATTGTGTTTGATCGCTTAGCACGGCAACTGTCAATCCCGATTTCCTTAATTTCCTGACTGCGTCCAACACCCAGGACCTCAAGATGAACCTCTCGAGTATTTCACGACGCAGCGCTTCGTCTGTTCCCTGTATACCTGTTTTCTCTCGGAGCAACGCCCAGTAGTCGTGCTCGGCGAATTTTCCTTTCACGTAACCGCAATCATAGATGAGGCGGGCAGCCAGCCCGAAAAAGTCTTCGGGCGGAAGCCCGGCCTGTTTCGCAATTGCATACAATCCATCTTTGAAGCCTTCTTCGGCGATAACTCCTCCGAAATCCAACACAACATATGCTATCTCATATAAATTCTGTTTCTTCATGAATCTTTCCTCATCTCAAATCGGTATTGCGCGTCATCCAAGGACCGCGGAACAGCAGTCAACCAACAATGGACATGCCTTATATCATTCTTTGCAGATTGTTTCATGAGGTCGTCCCAAAGCTGAAACGATGCATTTGAGAATATTCGTTGATTTCTACAGAAGAAAAGGTAAAATTAGAAGTTCTACGCGCGAATGCCTACCTGTCGATATGACGGGGGTGAGAGGGTTTTCAAACTGGATTTTTTCATGTGGCATAACAGGAGGATGGAAAAATAACGCTTCCCCGATCGCCGATTGTCGGCCCCCCGAGGGAGCGTCTCAATTTCGAAAGGGAAGTCCTGAGAGACATTCCCGGAATTGTAACTATTTTGAAGGACATTGAAGGGGTGAATCAATGAAGTCGGACAATTCTGTTTTGCATGGCCTCAGAAACGAGAGAGGTTCCGCAGCGTACTCCTTTCTCGGATTTGCGATTGTCGCTGTCTGCATTATTGCAGTAATCTTTGTCTTCCCCTGGAACCAGATAGGTGGTGAAAGCCCTAAAGATGCAAACTATCTTTCCGGAATGGATGCCCTGAAGCAAAAGCAGTACAATGAAGCAATCGCTTACTTTGATAAATCAATCCAGGCGAATCCCAACGGAGCGGCTTTCCTGGGTAAGGCAAAGGCAGACATGGCACTCGGCAATATCGATAAAGCACTTCAGGACGCAACTGCCGCCATAGAGAAGAATGCCGGCGCCGAGGCGTACGGGCAGCGGGGTGTCATTTACAAGATCCAGGATAAGACGGATCAAGCTCTCAAGGATTTCAACGAAGCCATCAAAAAAGACAGTAGATACGCTTGGGCCTTGGCGCAGAGAGCAGACCTCTTCAATAAGCAGAAGAATTATGAAAAAGCTCTCGATGATGCGAATAGAGCCGTGTCGGCCAAAAAGGACTTCGTAGAAGCATATAGACTGAGAGGATCGATTCTGACCCGTATGGGTAAGTGCAAGGAAGCTTCTGCTGATTTTATCGCCGTTCAGAAGATGAAACCGGATGATCCTGCAGCTATTCAGGATACCGCTTGGTTCCTGCTCACCTGTCCCGACGAGAAACTCCAGGACTCCGCCAAAGCAATGGAACTTGCAAAGAAAGCCGTTGACATGAGCGGCGGGATGAACAGCGCCGCCCAGGAGACATTGGCCGAGGCGTATTTCCGTCAAGGCGATGCTTTGAAAGCAGTCGAGCACCAGAAAAAAGCTATAGAGCTTGGATCGCAGAATTGTCCTGACGGCTCATGTGTGAAGGATATGCAACAGAGATTGCAGAAGTATGAACTCGCAGGAAGACAGGAAATCAGAACCGGGTACGAAATATTGCCGTTGAACAGCAGTCTCTAGATACTTTCAGCATACAGCGGCAGAATACATTTTCATACCGCTGTTTCCATCTTCGTCTGCCGCAAGAACCACGAGAAAAAAAAAGCCGGGAATTGCAATAACTCCCGGCATTTTTTATCTCAATTCTTCGTGCCTGCCGTTTTCGGAATCTCACCTAAGCGCATCCGTTACATGCGGAACCTGAAGTGATTCACCGGATCGATTACTGAGACGCTCTGAAACGAACCGCCCTGAGATGTCCGTCATCCGGTTTGAAATCCACCAGTACTCGTTTACCCAGAAAAACGGCCGCTTCCTTACGGTGATTTCCATCGACCCGCAAGATGAACTTCTTATTTTCGCAATCCACAACGGTCACTGTCTCCCAGTCCACCCGTTCCAGCTTGCCCAAAAACTCTTCCGCTTTGGACGTCTGCGCGAGTGCGACAAGGATTAGTACCATCAGGATCCCTAAAGCGCGATCCCACATATGACCCTCCAACTCATTGAAAATGTATGAAAAAGAACCGGTAAAAAATATCCTTGCGGATACCTACCGACTTCATTTTACCCGAGAGAGCCCGGACGTTCAAGAGGTGAGTTTTCAAAAGAGAGCTTCTGCAAAGGATTTTGATGTGATAGACCTTTGCGGGAAGCTCCTGAATTGATCATTCCGCTCATTGACATGCACAACGGTTTGAGGCAATAGTGCCTTTGTTCCGGTTAAGGAGGTATTGATATGAATTTTCCCTCGGATCGTTTGTATTCGGAATATCACCTGTGGGTGAAGATGGAGAAAGACCAAGCTTTCATAGGCATCACGGACTACGCCAAAGAAGAGTTGGGAGACGTCGATTACATCGAACTCCCCGAGCCCGATGAAACTGTGCTCAAGGACAAACCTATAGGCATATTCGAGACAAGCAAGGCTGTCACGGATATTATTGCGCCTCTATCGGGAATCGTGGTGGAGAAGAATGTTGCGCTTCTGGAGTCACCGGAAATATTATCGGACGATCCCTATGGGGACGGATGGCTTATTATTCTGGAACCATCCAATCCCGAGGAACTGGATGAGCTGATGAAAGCCGCCGATTATGCCAAATTGGTGGCAGGTGAAGCAGACGAATAATCGTGTCGGCACATCTTCAAAACGATCAATGATATCGGTAGAATGGACCGGCAGGGACGCCGGTCCCCACTAATATCTTGTATTCGAGCATAGGAATATACCGATTCTCGAAAGTAATCACGGATTGTGAAGAGCAGTTCCCAGCAATTGGTAGCGCCGGCCTCCGTGCCGGCGAACAATTCACCAAACAAAGCAATAAGTTATCGCCGGCAGGGACGCCGGCGCTACTGATTCTTCCCATTGCAGGCATTGGATTCCGTCAAGACTTTCGATAACAGCTATAAACGTCAAAATTTTCGGCAATCGCTCTCAACCACCCGTAAAGCGTTTCCGCATTCCTTCTTTGATTGCGAAATCGGTATCTCCTCAAATCCCGCCACACACTCCCTGCTACATGATATTCTTGAAAAAATTACTGGTTACGTACACGAAATTGGCACGAACACGGAGACGTTGGGCTTTCATCCGTTCGGGAAAAGGAAAGTACGGTGCTGCGGCTTTGATGGCTCTCATGGCATTTTCGTCGAGAATCGTGTGCCCGGACGAATCGAGCAAATTTACTTCCAGCAATTCACCGGTCTTGGCGATGGAAAACTCCACAGTCAGCGTTCCGCCGATTCCCGACTTGGCTGCAGCAGGTGGATAAGTCCAGACTCCCTGGATCTTTCTTTTTAAGTGCATCAGGTACGAGAAGAATCGGTCTTCTCTCGTATTAATATCTACAATGGCTTCCTCAACGTCTCCGTCGGGAAAAAATTCGCGGGAACCGGCTGCGGAAAATCCTTTGGCTATATCCTGAGGAGTGGGCCTTAGATCTATTGGAGATTTCTGAGAGTTTTCTTTCTTTCTGGGCCGAATATCATGTTGCTCGGGTGGTTTTCGAGCTCCCGTTTTTTGCTTGGGTTCTTTCTTTTCTTCAGGCTGGCGCTTTTCTTCGGGTTGGCGATTAAAGTCCTCAGGTGCCTGGGGCGGCATTAAAGACGCCATTTTTTTTTGCTGCTGCTCGATTCTGCCGATGGGCTGTTCCTGGGAAGGCGGCGCTTTGGGCAAGCGTTCTTTGACGGCAGTGTGATCCCGATCGGAAATTGCAGAAGCATTCTCCGGGGGCGGTTCGGGCTTCTTCTCTTCTTGCGGTTCCACGAGACGCACCCGGGTAACCTTTTCCCCGGGATTGAGAAGCGGTTTGGAGCGGTTCATCTCCATTAATCTGGGGACTCCCGCAAACACTCCTACGTGGAGCAGCAGTGACACAATAACGCAGTATTTCAGGATCCGGTCTGCACCGAAGGAGTCCACTCGCTCAAGATTATCTCTTGAGATTTGGGGGATATCGTACGTATCGTCGACGTCCTCCGAATCCGAAGCGAAAGGATCGATCGATTCGCTGCGAACGGGTTCCATCAACTTGTCACCACCTGCACCAGAAATTCCGCTGCTTTCCGAACTATTGCGACTGTTCAAAGTCTCATCGCACCAATCTTCAGGCGAATCGATTTTTCTTATAGCACATCCCGGTCTGCTTTTCTTCATTATCAAGCACGAATCGAAGCCGAGGTGATTGCTGCAGGTCCCAATCGTTCGGAGATATTCGGATCGAGGCAGGGATAATCATGCCTGATGCGATTAAGGTTATACAAAGCACGCTCCGGATTTGCATTCGCGTAACAGTATGCACATCCATGACCGCACGTATCGTATGCACCGATATCTTTGGAAGCGATGCACCCGCAATCCTCTCTCGTGGGCGTCTTCTTCAGGTTCTGCAGCGCCGACAGTTTCGTATCCGATTCGATGATGCTCGCGAGATGTGCGGGATCGATACATTTCGCTTTCGTAATATTGCCGCTGACCAGGAAATCGTGAGCGCACGATTTCATCTCTATGCCCCATTCTCGTGCAATTTCAGCTAAGTCCGTACTCAGTTCGATACATTCCTCGGTATGCGGATTGCGATATCCGGGAACAGATCGATCCATATTTCTGATGGTCTTCTTGTAATAATCACAGAAACTGAAAATACACTCCCTGGAATGAGGCGCAAGAAGTCGACAGAGTTCTCGAAAATTGTCAAGATGCCATGCACGACTTAGTTGATCACTCATGACTATAGTATCGTATCGCCATCTCACGATTGAAGTAGTTCGTATTTTAGCGAGATTTTCAACTACTCTCATTGTATGAGTCAGAGAGGGTACGTTTGGTTCCAGGAAAGCCGGATAATTGTTTATAGTATACAAAAAAGTAAAGCAGTATCCCCGCTCTATCAGTTCGTCTAAACATTGCAACAACGGATCGGCATTCTTGGTCCAGAAAACAATAGCAATTACATCTGCAGGAACAAGTGAGACGTTGAACAGCTTTCCACCGAAAGGGGCACGGACCACTGCGTTCCCTTCTCGAACACGTTCCATAAACCATCGAGAATGAAATGCAGGAATGTCGGTGCGTCTGGATGCGGAAACCACATGCATGAAAAATGTGTCCTTTTGACCGGCGGTCGGCTATTACGCGAAAATAGTTGAACTGTTTCAATAACTGGAGCAGAATCTATCCTCGAACGAAATCACGGTCGATGCCGAAATGGGTATCGTCCTCGGGTAGTAACGCGCAACGCATCTTCGTTACTCTCATACGAGCGCTGTTCATTGTCAAGTTGATGACTGCCGGCAGCGGCTGAGATGTGGCTCAGTTTTTTCGTGAGTTCCTGGTCTTGAATGAGCCGATCCGTGCTATAATGGCCGAACAGAGTATTTCCCGTTGAGCATCCGATCCGCTGTGGGGCGGTGTTCTTGCAGAAATTGAACCAAAACTGTCGTTGAATATTGAAAGGAAGCCCGATGGCGAAGCCTAAGAAAGGCAAAGACTTAATCGAAGGTAATCTGCCCGAGAACGAAAAAGCGCGGGCTGTCGAAGTTGCGGTCTCGCAGATTGAAAGGCAATTCGGCAGAGGCGCTATTATGAAACTGGGGAGCGGTGGTGTCATCCCCAATGTCCAGGCGATTTCTACAGGCTCTCTCGGACTGGACGTGGCCATCGGGATTGGTGGCATCCCAAAAGGGAGGGTCACGGAAATTTTCGGGCCGGAATCTTCCGGAAAAACTACCTTATGCCTTCATGTGATTGCTGAAGCCCAGAGGTTGGGCGGTTTCGCCGCATTCGTGGACGCCGAACATGCACTCGATATCGGGTACGCGAAAAAACTCGGCGTCAATACCGATGAATTACTGGTCTCGCAGCCTGATACGGGCGAACAAGCTCTCGATATCACAGAAATCCTGGTAAGATCGGGTGCAATGGACGTTGTGGTCATAGATTCCGTAGCTGCTCTCGTACCCCGAGCTGAGATCGAAGGCGATATGGGTGATTCCCATATGGGGCTGCAGGCGAGACTCATGTCTCAGGCCCTGAGAAAATTGACCGCTGCGATAGCCCGATCTCACACAGCCGTGATATTCACCAACCAGATCAGGCAGAAGATTGGAATCATGTTCGGTAATCCGGAGACCACCACCGGCGGTAATGCACTCAAATTTTTCGCATCCTTGCGACTGGATATCCGCAGAGTGGCGGGAATCAAAGAGGGCGAAAACGTCATTGGGTCCCGGACCAGAGTGAAGGTGGTAAAGAACAAGTTGAGCCCTCCCTTCAATCAGGTGGAATTCGATATCATGTACAATGAGGGCATTTCCATAGCCGGTGAAGTAATCGATATGGGAGTGGACCTGGGAATTGTCGACAAGTCCGGTGCATGGTATTCGTACGGTGATGAGCGTATAGGGCAAGGCAGAGAAAACGCAAAGCAATTCATGCGAGATAATCCGGAAACAATGGAGACGATTAAGTCCAGGATTCTGGAACATAAAGGGATTGCAATGCAAGGCAAGTCCGACGACTCAAACGAAAATCTCCTGCATGAGGCCGGTGACTACGATGGATCTTGATGAATGTCTGAGAAAAGCAATTGAAAGCGGAGCTTCCGATATCCACTTGAAAGTTCCTCTTCCGCCGGTAACCCGGATCAACGGCGTACTCGCACCCATGAGAGGTGAGGACAGGCTCAGTCCTGATGAAGTTCGTCGAATCGCTCTGTCCATTATGAACGAGCGCCAACGCGAAATCTTCACCAAGACGAAAGAGTTGGACATGGCTTACAGTGTTTCAAAACTGGCCAGGTTCAGGGTAAACGTGTTCTCCCAGCGGGATTCCATTGCCATGGTGTTCAGGACGATTCCCTCTGAACCTCCCATGCTGAAAGATCTCAGTCTTCCGCCGGTCATCGAGAAAATTGCAATGGAACACAGGGGCTTAGTCCTCGTCACCGGAACAACCGGTTCAGGAAAATCGACAACCCTCGCTGCAATGATCAACCACATCAACTCATTCAGGAACTGTCATCTTATAACGATCGAAGATCCGATAGAATTCCTTCACAGAGACCGCAAAAGCATTATCAATCAACGCGAGGTCGGTCAGGATACGCTTTCGTTCCAGAGCGCATTGAGGGCTGCATTGCGTGAAGATCCCGACGTCATCCTCGTGGGCGAAATGCGGGATCTCGAGACAATCGAAATAGCCATGTTGGCGGCAGAGACCGGGCATCTTGTCTTCAGCACCCTGCATACTCTGGATGCGACCGAAACCATCAACCGAATCATCTCTGCATTCCCTATCGAGCACCAGGGTTCGATCCGGCTTCAGTTAGCAGGCATTCTCAAAGGGGTTATATCCCAGCGCCTTCTCTCAAAGGCGGATGGAAAAGGCCGTGTACCTGCCGTTGAAGTCCTGGTATCTACAGCCCGCATTCGGGAGTGCATCGGAGACGAGCGCAGAATCAGAGAAATTCGAGATGCAATTGCCGAAGGTCACATCAGTTACGGAATGCAAACCTTCGATCAATCGCTCATGCAATTGTACAAGAAGAATCTGGTCACGTACGAGACGGCTCTCGGCGCAGCCAGTAACCCGGACGATTTTGCCCTATTCGTAAGAGGTATCAGCGGCACGTCAGAAGGCAAATGGGATATGAGCGCTTAAGATTGCTCTCATATCGGTTGTCCCGGAGGATTCGGATCGTATGTTGACTTGGCGTGCTCACAGAGAGCTATCATATACTCCGGGAATGGAATAACAGGAGGCATCAAGTGACGGATTTTCGTGTCCTGCTGGTAGATGACGAGACGGAATTCCTTGAAACACTCGTTAAACGACTCAAGAAAAGAAAACTGGACGTAACATCTGCGGACAGCGGGAGAAAGGCCTTGGAGATAATTCAGAGCGATCCCATAGATGTGGTCGTGCTGGATGTCAGAATGCCGGATATGGACGGTCTTGAAACCTTAAAAGAAATCAAAAGATTAAAACCTTCAATCGAAGTCATCATGCTTACCGGACACGCGAGCGTGGAAGTAGCAATTCAAGGAATGGAATTGGGAGCGTTCGACTATCTGATGAAACCAATGGATATTGACGAGTTGCTCTTCAAGCTCCAGGACGCCTATAAAAGAAAATGGTGCCGCGGTGATGATGTGTGCGAGGTACCTAACTCTCTCAAGATCGTCTGAACCCGCATGTTATAAGAGCATTTTGGGCCTGTTTTTGCAGCCGTTTTACGGAAATTGAGAACTGGGACAATTTATTTCTTTTCAGTTAGTGTACTTTTCTGTTACTCTTGAATTCATGATCTTGCACGGAACGCGCGGGTTCCTCATCTAGCGTTCCCCATTTTACATTGTTGCGAATTCCCTCTCGGATTCTCTGAAAAAATCGTGAGTTCGAAGTGGGCGGTTCTGCGCATTACAGCAACGGAGGGCGTAGCATGAAGGTGGCAAAAGAGCTGTACCGTATGTTTATGGCTGCATCTCAGGCTCATGCAAGGTGGGACTACGAGACATCCATGAGCATTCTACGGGACAGGAAGAAGCTTCTCCTTTTAGTGATTATGACGATCCCGGCTCTGGCGATCGGCGTGGCAATGGCTGCGGGAGACGGATATCTGGGCGGGTACAAAGCATATCAACCTGCCAATTACGATCCGGTCATTTTTATCGTGTCCATACTCGTCGGTTTGGGAGCCGGCTTGATTACCGGTTGTATAGGGGCTGGTGGAGGATTCATCATCACTCCTGCTCTTATGAGCGCCGGGGTCAAGGGGATTCTCGCTGTCGGCACGGACTTGTTCCACATTTTTGCGAAAGCTATTATGGGAACAGCGGTCCACAAGAAACTGGGCAATGTCTCTGTTTCCCTTGCGATTGCGTTTCTGGTCGGGTCCGGAATAGGCGTAACGGGCGGCGGATTCATAAATAGGGCGCTTTATGAGAAGAACCCCATTTTGAGCGATCTCTTCATCAGCATCGTGTACGTCGTTCTTCTCGGCTTCCTGGGCTTTTACGCATTGTTCGATTTCTTGAAACTCCGGAAGGCTCCCGGCGATGTTGGAGCACACCATGGAGAAAGTGCGCACGGAGAAGAGGCCTCTTCAGGCAAAGTAGGTCTTCCTGCAAAGCTGCAATCCTCAAATATTCCGCCTCTCATCACCTTTGATGAAGATCTGGTTCCTGGCGGAAAGAAAATCCCGGCTCTCTTTGTTGCCCTTTGTGGAGCGGTAGTGGGCTTTGCCGCAGCAATCATGGGAGTCGGCGGCGGTTTTCTTACGTTTCCCATGTTCGTGTACATTTTGGGTGTCTCTTCATTCACGACAGTCGGTACGGACATCCTGCAAATCATCTTCACTGCCGGATTGGCGTCCATTGCTCAGTATGCAGTCTACGGGTTCATTTTTTACACGCTTGCAATGGGCATGTTGCTGGGTTCGCTTCTAGGAATTCAGGTAGGCGCACTGGCGACAAAAGTAGTGAAGGGAATATATATTCGCGGGTTTTATGCAATTTCCATTCTGGCGGGATTTGTAAACCGATTCTTTGCTCTTCCCGAAAAACTCAACCAGATGGAAATCATCAACGTGTCCGAAGCTCTGGTCAAAGGGCTCAGTTTTGCCGGACTCATCATTTTCTTTGTGGTCATAGGCATATTCGCGATTTGGGTAATCGGTAAATTCCTGGGCAATTTGAAAACCCTGAGAGGGGAGGTCTAAGCTATGATTAAACATAAAGGAGCTTTCATAAAAGGACTTCTCCTTGCCGTCACGTTCTTCATTGTACTCGCAGTCATGTTTATGCCTCTATTCGACGGCAAAAATGCGCTTGAGGCGGCTGACAATCTTTTCAACTCGATTTCAAAAGGCTCCACTGACTACATTCCAGATCTTGTCAAGAAAAACCAAGCATTTATGGGCAATCAGGTCGATTTGAATCTCAAGTTAAAAGACGCTGCAATGGCTCAGAACGCTCAAAAATTGCTTGCATCCGCAGACGCGAAAGCGACCCAGGAGGCCACTCAGGTGGCTTTATCCGGAGATCTTGGAAAGATATTAGGGTCAATTTTGAACGACTCCCAGGCAATGTTTCACAACAAAGATGCAGACCTCGAGAAAAAATACGGAATCCCTGGAAAACAGGCTCTACTGGTCTGGTGGAACGTCCTGAAAGAGATGGATAAAGACCTGAAGAGGAAGAACAAGTTCAAAGAGGCTGCTTTCGTTGATACCGTCATCAAGAGGGGCGTCGAGGTGGCGTACAATTTCTTCCAGATTGCTCCCCAAACCGCGGCTTCCAGAATGGGAATTCTCGTATTCTCTCTGATATTTTATGTGGTCTACACGCTCTGGTGGGGCATTGCCGTTATGTATTTGTTCGACGGTTTCGGCCTGGAGATGAAAGCCGGAGCCAAGAAAGAAATGTAAACCGTTCGATTTCCGAAGGGAGTTCGTCAAAGACTCCCTTCGCTCTTATCATTCGCTTCAATCCGGACGTCAACCGGCAGTTACTCGGAATACCGTTCTTTCTTGGATATGTTTGAAATATCTTATACCAATGCGGCTTCATGCAAGTAATTTCGAAAAGCTTGTTTATTGCCGACCCCGGCAAATCTCTTCCGCTACGAATGGCGCAGCCTGACTTCGCTTCGGAGACCTGCAAGGGCCGGCTTCATCCAATGTCACTTTTTGGGACGCGCATTGGGATTACGCAAAATTGCCGGACCTGCATGAATATTCTATTATAAGAACTGTATGAATTGAAAAGGGACCGTAAGAACAACATGGCCGGAGTGGTTGAGCGTATCAGAAACGTTTTTTCCCGGAGAAAGAAAGAACGTGAATCTCTTAACATACATGAGCTTAGGGTTGCATTCACGAGTCGCTATCATAATTTCAAACTTCTTCTGACCGCCAACAACAAAGCACTTGAGATAATGTCGGACCTCGAAAAAGCGCTCGAAGGCAACCAGACCTTCGGCATGTCCTTTATACGGTCAAACTGCACAGCGGTTCTCGTCAACGTCTTTCGCATGATAAAGAATTTGGATGAACTCGCCCCGGGAAAATATTCCGAGCTTTACAATAGCTTTAAGCAGATTCAGGAGCAGATCAACGCGGTATTGGCTTACAAGAAGCACGCTTTGGGGGATTCCCCGGTGATACCACTGGAATCGATTACTGCCGATATGGTCGATCAGGTCGGCAGCAAGATGGCCAATGTTGCGGAAATAAAGAACAAGATTCATATTCCGGTTCCCAGCGGTTTCGTGATTTCCGCCCTGGCGTACGACAGATTCGTGCAATATAACGATTTACAGACAGAAATAGATCGCCGGATACAAGCCGCAGATACCGAAAAAATCAACGATCTCTACACGCTCACTTCAGATATTCAGCAGTTGATCATGCGTTCCACAGTTCCGCCTGACCTGGAAAACGAGATTCTTGAAGCTTACCGTCAAGTGGAAGCAGCGACCTACCCCGACGTCAAGGTGTCTCTTCGCAGCAGTGCCCTGGGCGAAGATGCTGCAGGAACAACGTTTGCCGGTCAATTTCGTACAGTGCTGAATGTAGGGGCCGAACACCTGATTGACGCATACAAGGAGGTTGTCGCAAGCAAATACGGATTACCGGCAGTAAGTTATCGATTGGCACGAGGAATACCGGACGAAGATGTTGCCATGTGTGTGGGCAGCATGGAAATGGTGGATGCGCAAGCCGGCGGAGTCATGTATTCCAGTAATCCATTGAACATACGCGACCGTTCTATCTTCATAGATGCGGTGTGGGGTCTACCTAAAGCTGTTGTAGACGGAAATGTCGCTCCGGACGAGTACGTGATTTCCCGGGATGCGCTCGAGGTGATCCGGAAAGAAATCAAACAAAAAGAACTGGAGTTCAAGTGCCTGCCGGACGAAGGTGTGTGCAGAATGGAAATTGCCGGAGAAAAGGCCGGCCTACCCTGCCTGACTGACGAACAAGCCAAGATGCTGGCTTCCATGGCAATAATACTTGAGGACTATTACGGATCGCCTCAGGACATTGAATGGGCCGTCACAGCGAACAATTCTATCTATATTCTACAGTGCAGACCGCTTCAGCAGATGGACGTCCCCGGAAAAGAGCAGGTTCCGGGCATTGAGCTAGAGAACGAAACCGTGCTCGCACGAGGGGGAATAACCGCGTCTTCCGGTGTGGGAACCGGACCCGTCTTCATCGTGCGAAATGATGTGGATAAACTGAAGTTTCCTTCCGGATCGGTGCTCGTTACAGCTCAATCTTTGCCAAGATGGGCTCCCCTCCTTAGCCAAGCAGCGGCGGTCGTGACGGAACTCGGTGGAGTTGCAGGGCATCTTGCAAATGTTGCCCGAGAGTTTTCGGTTCCTGCATTGTTCGGTATTCCGGATGTAACAAATTTGCTGAAAAATGGCGACGTGATTACTGTGGACTCCGATGGGAGGACCGTTTACGCAGGATGCGTCAATTCGCTGCTTGACCGAAAAATCCCAAAGAAGAATCTCATGGAGGGGAGTCCTGTTTATGAGACTCTCCAGGCTGTAACTGCTCACATAACCCCTCTGAATTTACTGGACCCGGACTCGACAGATTTCCACCCGCGGAAATGCGAAACGCTGCACGATATTACTCGTTTCTGCCATGAAAAATCCGTTCACGAGATGTTCAATTTCGGAAAAGAGCACCATTTTTCCGAACGCTCCAGTAAACAACTCGTATGCCATGTTCCTATGCAGTGGTGGATCATCAATCTTGATGATGGATTCAAAGAGGATGTTGAGGGCAAGTTCGTTCATCTCGACAACATTATTTCGATTCCCATGATAGCCCTGTGGAAAGGGGTTATCTCGGTTCCATGGGAAGGACCTCCCCCGGTGGATGCTGGCGGGCTCATGTCGGTTATGTTACAGGCGACCACCAATCCAGCCCTGGATCCTGCCATGAGTTCACCATACGCTGCTCGGAATTATTTCATGATTTCGAAGAATTTCCTGAGCTTGTCCTCCCGGTTCGGCTTTCATTTTTCCACTGTGGAAGCGCTCGTGAGCGATCGTGCCGCAGAGAATTATATAAGCTTCAGCTTCAAAGGAGGAGCAGCAGATATGCCGCGCCGGGTGCGACGCGCTATGTTTGTTGCGAACATCCTCGAGCGATTCGGCTTTCGCACGGAAGTCAAAAAAGACAGCTCTTTTGCTCGCGTGGAAGGCATGGACCAGTCTTATATGGAAGACAGCCTGAAGATTTTGGGTTATCTGATCATTCATACTCGCCAGCTTGATATGGTGATGAACAATGACGCTTCCATAGCCAAGTACAGGACGAAAATCATCAAAGACATTGAATCGGTCGTGCTGGCTGACGGCAGAGGAAACGAGATCGACTGCAAGGATCCGAATGTTTCTACGGAAAATTCCCCTTAACGACAACAACGATGCCTCATCACTCCATCAATTCGAAAAACGGCTGAAATCCCATACTTGAAAAGTACCTCATATACTGATAAAGTTGCTCTGAATTTTCGGCTTTTGGCGCATTCCTGGAGATTATTTTAAGTTTTGTTTCACGCGTTCGCGAACGAAGCCGTTTCGTATCATCAATTTGTCGGTTGGGAGCCTTGAGTGCTTGCCCAGGTGCATTCCGGATCGCTGGTCGGTATAGATGCCTACCCGGTAGAAGTTGAGGTAGATGTCTATCCGGGACTTCCTGCCATTGCTGTGGTTGGGCTTCCTGACAATGCGGTGAAAGAGAGCACTGCTCGCGTCAAATCTGCAATAATCAACAGCGGCTATCCGTTTCCTTCCCGAAGAATAACGATAAATTTGGCTCCCGCGGCCTTGAAGAAAGAGGGTTCGGGCTTCGATCTTCCCATAGCACTGGGGATTCTTGCCGCCCTGGACCTGCTGACACCGGACAAATTGCAGAATTACATGGTAGTGGGCGAGTTGGCGCTGGATGGACGGGTAAAACCGGTGAAAGGGGCTTTGTCCATAGCACTTGCGGCCCGTGACAAGGGCTTCAAAGGGTTGATATTACCCGAAGCGAACACATTCGAAGCAGCGATCGTGGAGGGTATCGAAGTCCTCGGCGTTTCGAGTCTGCTGACAACAACCGGTTTTCTCATGGATCGCGTGCCGCTGTCTCCGGCCAAAGCTTCCGTGAACAGAACGAATGCCGCTTTCGGGTCCTATGATATCGATTTCAGAGACATAAAAGGCCAGCAGTACGCAAAGAGAGCCGTCGAGGTAGCTGCAGCGGGTGGGCACAATGTGCTCATGATCGGCCCCCCAGGCTCCGGCAAGACAATGATCTCGCAACGAATTCCGACCATCATGCCGGAACCCGTGTTCGAAGAAGCCCTCGAGACGACAAAAGTCTATTCGGCAGCGGGACTGCTGGATCGCAATCAATCCATCGTTCAATCAAGACCCTTCCGATCCCCTCACCACACTGTATCCGATGCAGGTCTCATTGGCGGAGGCATGATTCCCCGACCTGGTGAGGTGTCTCTTTCTCACAATGGAGTGCTGTTCCTGGATGAGCTGCCGGAATTCAGGAAGAACGTGCTCGAGGTGCTCAGGCAACCGCTGGAAGACGGAAAAGTCACCATCTCAAGGGCCCAGATTTCGGTCACCTTCCCCGCCAGATTCATGTTGGTCGCGGCTATGAATCCTTGTCCCTGCGGATATCGCGGAGACCCGAAACATCAATGCGGTTGCTCGAAACAGCTCATTCAACGCTATTGGAGCAAAATTTCCGGACCGCTTCTGGACAGAATCGACATCCACATAGAAGTTCCGGCTGTCGAGTGGAAAGAGCTTACGGGAGTGTCGGATGGCGAACCGTCTGAGGTTATCAGAAACCGGGTTGATGCTGCCCGGAAAATCCAGCTTGCTCGATTCACCCGAGGCGGTGTTTTCTCGAATGCGCAGATGACTTCCGCGTTGCTCAAAAAACACTGCAAGCTGGAAACTGAGTCGATAAAGTTCCTGGAGAAAGCGGTGGATAGACTCGGACTTTCCGCCCGCGCTTATCACCGGATTCTGAAGATAGCGCGAACCATCGCCGATTTGGAATCCAGCGAAAACATACGATCATCACACGTTGCAGAAGCCATTCAGTATCGAACCCTGGATCGTCGGTTATGACGCGAGCGGACTTACACCAATTTGCATTCAAAGCAGTAGTATCCGGGAACTTTTTTTGTAAAAAAGGTTCCCGAACCCTCCAAAAAACTTTTAGCACTCGCCCAAGTCCATAGTTTTTCTATCGAAAAACTATGGACTTGGGCGAATATTAAAAGTTCTTGGGAAGGGACTGGGAAACACTTCTTACAAGAAGGGTTTCCCAGATTTTATCTCTTTGAATGCAAATCAAGATAAGTGCATCGGTTCACTTTCAGGCCATGAGGCTCTCAGCTATCTTTCGGGCCTGATCTATCAAATCAGATCTGGAGGCAGCAGAATCCGCCGGACGTGGCCCGTTCATGCGCAACAGGTGTTTTTTCGAGAATCCGTAACGAGAGAGCCACATTTCATATCGAGGATACACGTCTGCGTATATTTCCAGACTTGGCTGCCCCTGGGAGAAAATAAAGACGGAGGTCTTCCCTGGCTGCAACCGGGAGGAAAAATCCGGATCGAGAAACGAATAGGTTCTATCGAAAAACGTCTTGAACTGGCCGGAAACCTCGCCGAAATAATTGGGTGAGGCGAATATCACCGCATCAGCTTCTCGTATCGCGTCCAATACCACTGTCAAATCGTCTTTGAGCACACACCTGTCAAGTTTGGTCTTGCAGGTCTCGCATGCCTGACATCCTTTGTAGTTGAGCTTGTTCAGTTGAAATTCCTGAATCTCTGCACCCTTCTCGGCTGTGGCTGAAAGAATGGTCTTCGCGAGAGCGGTGCTGTTGCTTTTGGCTCTGGGACTTCCGAGAATAGCAATGATTTTCATGTTACTTTCCTCTTTCTTCAGTAAAATTTCTGTGAAGTTTTGACGATCTATCTAAATAGCGAATCAGTCGAAAATTCCTTGTTCCGTTATACGAGCACAGCTTGAATGTGACAAGCCTTGGTATCATTCCGTCACACCTGATGGAAAAAATCTCTTGCCGAGACGCTTTCTGATCTTTCTTGTCGTCCTGCGGTTATTTTGTTGTTTCACGAACATCAAATTGCGGAATTATGCCATCTTTGGGGTTTTGCAGAATTCGGTCTTTGTTGGAACGTATTTCCGAAATTCCCTGCCAGACGATAGCAACATCCTGCGTTGAGTCCACCGAATCCAGCAGGATCATCTTACCGTTATCTCTTTTCAGGATGAGAAGCGAATCCAGGGGAATGGGAGGCCGCAAAGCGCTTCCCCGAGCGACGACCCCGTCAGCAGAAGCTATAAGTGCACGGTTCTCTTCGTTGTTTTCTGCAGATTTTGGAGAATAGAGAAAGTAAGCATAAACATCACGGTCGTTATAAAACATTTTGATGAATTCATCGAGGCCGTCCACTCCCTGAAAGACAACGGCACTTCCCGCTTTGGACTCAGAGATGTACGATTGAAGATCAAGAAATAAGAAGGTTGTGCCCGGAGTCACATCAGGAACAGCCCGGCGCAGACTGGAATATATGGCCGATCTCTTTTCTTCCGCAGACTGCCAGTTGACCCGAAGCCCGGCAAGAAATGCCGCCATGACCGCGATCAGAACTATCGCGGCTGCTTTCTTCGCTAGTTTTATCCGATGATTTGCCGATACCGAGAAGAATAGACCACCCAGGACGGCCAATCCGAATGACGCCGACGAATAGATCCTGCTTTGACTCGTGAAATCTACCTCAGACCGGTATCCCGCAAGAGCGTAAGGGAGAATACCTAATATGAGAACGGAAGTTCCCACCAGCGCTATGTAGGCACAATTGCCGGGCTCTTCTTTTGATGTTGGCACGGCCCGATCGGCATAAATCAGGAGAAGCCCTGCAATGATTGCCACCATAATTCCCCATGCCCAAGATAGAGGGTCTCCAGGAGGAAATTGCAGTGGAGCTGCACTGTATCGCACCAGATTTGCGGCATACGACCAGATCAGATCGAGAGAGGGCAATAACGATCTGTGCCCTACCGCACCGCCTGATAGCACGGCAAATCGTATAATCACAAAGAAGAGAAATCCTCCGAAAACGACCGAACCGATGCGAACAAGGAAGGTACGTGTGGAAAGGTCTCCCTGATTGAGAAGATACACCGGCCACACGAGCAGCGGAATGGCAAAAATCAGAAAAGTCGTGTTTTCATAAGTGAATGCTGCGACAAAATAGAGTAGTAACGGTACAATGAGCCCAATCCATGTTTTTTTTCCGGTTGCCCATTTCTGAAACGCCAGGGCAGAAGTCCAGAAGAATAGAGAAGAAATCCGAGAGTTATCCGTATGAAACATATAAATCAGATTGGAAACAGAGGGCAGCAGAAATGCAAAAAAAGTGCTGAGAACTACAAAAGCATTCCTTCCCGGAAAAGCATTGTGCAGGCATTTTCCCATGAGCAGGCAGGCTCCCGCCAGGAGAAACAAAGCGGAAAGCGTGTACAAGATACGATTCAAGCCGAAGAGTTCGAAAGCTATAACCGTGTAAAGACCTTCTACCGGGCGTCTTGACGCTATTGCATATTCCCACACCGAGCAGGGAAACGAATTCCAATAAGGGAATGCAAACTGCCACCAGTCATCCCCCTGAAATCCGATGTTTCCTATAAGAAGGGCAAGGCTGACGCAACAACACAGGAGCGCCGCTGCAATATACGGAAAAATGCGTGTCCGTGCCGAACGCTCTGCACTCATTTCAACGAGAGTGGCTTCAGCAGATTCCGTACTACTTTGATTCTTCAAGCGGCCCTCCGGCAATAATGTATTCCACTTGTTCTTCTCCCGGATTTGAAATGGTCATAGACTCTTCTTCGCCCATGTGAGCGGCCTGGCCTTTCTCGAGCCGGGTTGTTCCTTTTGCGGTTTGTAGTAGAAGAGGCCCTCCGGAAGCGCAAAGTATCTCTTCGTAACCTTTTCCGGGTTTCATAACGCGATCTTTCTCCAGAGGACTGAGAACACCGTAGATCATATAACAGGAGCGGGTATGCAAATCCTTGTACCCGAGAACATATTCTCCGCCTTCACGTATAGCCAAATCTCTTAAAGGAAACGTTTTCATGAAAGCCCTCTCATACCGGTTCACTTTTCTTTTCATAATCCGGGAGGCTGGAAGCATCCTTCGTTATCTTATGTGCGCAACTGCGAAAAGGTATCACAGTCACGTGATGCCGTTACATTACGCAAGACAGTGGATTCTTAACAGGTATCATCCTGCCGAGGTATATAGCAAGTGTACGAAATAGTGTCCGACTGCAAAAAATCTTAACGATTGGTGGGTGCCGTGCCTCCGTGCCGGCACATTTTTAAGATACAAATCAGCCACTTCGAGCCGGCAGGGACGCCGGCCCCTACCGTTCTTTTTGAGAACAATGAGTTCAAAAGGACATAAATTATGCCGACTTCTGTAAATCAACTGTCTAAGAAAGAAATTTCGTTGAAGGGATGATTAAAGGCAGGAATACGTGCTAGTGTCCTGCGCTCGTAAGAGCACTTGGAGAGCCGGGAAAGCGACAGGCAAAAGCCGGTGAAGGCCTTTGCCTGAGTCAACCTATTGTATCGGTGAGATGCTTACCAGCGAGACCTTCCGCCTCCATCACGGCCTTTTCCGCCGCCACCACCGCCGCCCATGGCTTTCTTCGGGCGGGCTTCATTTACCTTCAGGCTGCGGCCGCTGAAATCTTTCGAATCGAGATTTTCTATAGCGCGTAACCCGTCTTCCCGGTTTGACATTTCCACAAATCCGAATCCCCTGGATCGACCTGTAAACTGATCCGTAATGATTTTAGCAGAATCTACGGAACCGAACTGCTCGAACAATTCCCTCAGTTCACCCTCGTTTGCATTAAAAGACAGGTTTCCGACATAGATGTTGATACTCATACTCAAAACTCCTTTACTTGTAGCACTCTTCACTCCGGAGTGCCTATGTGATGTGGGGAACAATGGCTCTTTGTGAACGGGGATAAACCGGCTGGGTAATCCTCGGCACCGGGCGCCTCTGTCCTCTATTCTCAATCCTTGTATACGCCCGTGTCCCGATACAGGTCGACTGGAGTAACACAAGTCAAGGTACCACATGTATAGTGTATCCGACACCAAAAAGCAAGGAGATTAAAGGCAAAAGCCTTTCTCCAAGGGCAATTTCGCTCATTTGAACCGAAAATGTGGCGAAACGTTTTCGCACAGATGAAACGGCAGGAGAATCCTTTCCTAAATCTTTGCAATCGGGAACATTTTGTGACAAAAGAACTCCGTCAGGTACGGTGGAGGAATAATGCTTTCGCCAACCTGGAACATTCATAATTGATGCAATCAGAATCCGGAAGAATAAGTGTTTTGTTCATTCTTATTTGCGCTTACGTCGTCTGACTTCGAGAAACTTCGAGTCCAAGTAGGCTACTATTTTTTCACACGCTTTATCCAGAGAATCCGGAGTCACCACCATCGGCCAATGATCCTGAATGCCTTTCAACGAATAATCGTGGCCGATCTTGGTCAACACTTCATTGATCACTGCGCCCCTGTACAAGAGCCCGTCCTTTGATTTATCCGAGACTCGTTCCCACATATCGAGGAGCGCACGACGGATGCAAAATTCTACATCCGTCCAGATTGTGCGGGTTATTGCCACCGAGCAGAAGAGACGCGGTTCCACTTCCACGGCAAAAATCGCGATATGGAACATGGATTTTTGTTCCTCGGTAATGGCCACATCCGGAATCTTCTGAAGCTCGGTCCCAATAAGTTCGCTCAGTTTACCTCTATAGGCGTCCGGGCAATTCAAGTTGAATGAGACCCGGAAAACCGGCTTCTTCAAAACAGGAATCACTTCCTCGACGGTCTGTGATTTTGAATCGGGCAATGGTGCTTCTTGTGGGGGGGTCGTTTCTTCTTCGCGTCTCGGTATGGCTGGTTCTTGCTTGCGTTCTCTTCCTGTAGTCAGAAAACTTATGAAATTGCGTAATTGCCCCAGGGCGTCGCTGGAAATTTTTGTGATTTGAAAACCGCCGACCGGTCGCTCATCCTGACCTTCTTTGGTCATCCACCTGCATTCCGCCTCAAACTCGATGGGTTCCATCTGCCCGAGTTTGGAGGGATTCACCACAAACTGGCGTTTATCACCGACTTCCGCAAGAATTCCTTCGAGCTTCATGCCTCGTTCGGTCAGATCTCCGACTATCCCCTTGATGTCAGGATTTAAGGCATCATGAACCGGCAGCACAAAAGCCAGCAGCAATCGTGGAAATTCCCTCTGATGCTCCGAACTTACACTGTTATCCCAAAGAACCGGCCTGCAATAGAGTTCGGCCAGATCCACTGAATTCGATTTGAGGAGTTCCTGGTAGATCTTCTGCAATTCTCTCGCGGAAATCTCGTGTTTCTGCATAATTTCGGAATCGATCAAATCTGAACGGATATCCTCTATGATTTGGTCCGTGGCGGGGTGTGGTTTCATGATTCCTCCACTGCAAATTCATGCGATTATACCATAAATATTCTCTTTTATTGAGTAAAAAAAGCGTTCAGAGTTCTTCGAGATTGCGCGCAAGCCTCCTCGAAATCCAGGACGTTGAACCGCAAATTGCCGGAACTAATCCTAAACTAATCCGGTAATATATCTCGTCAAGCAGCGGCATTCATGATGGATTACTCCCACCCTAGAATCAAGTCACAGGCGTGAGGCGATGCGAATGTGTCATTGCGAGGGGTTCTCGCAACGACAGCATATCATGACAAAGATACAGAGAGTGAGGCTGATAGCTTCCAGGACCATCTTAGATCACATTGCTGCGATTTCAGCGCTCCTGAAGGATTCTCTTACGGTTTCGACTCCTGTTGTTCACGTTGTCGAAACACCTCTCGGACAGCGCTGATACCGTTCAAAGCCGCCGGAAATCCGGCATAGACTGCCGTGTGGTACATTAATTCAACTATCTCCTGTTTGGTACAGCCAACATTCAATGCTGCATGAATATGCACTTTCATCTGCGGTTCCATGGTGCCTTTGGCTGCAGTCACGGCTATCATTGCTATTTCTTTGTGTTTTGGAGTGAGGACATTTCTCGAAATCACATCACCATAAGAGAACTCAATAATGAAACTCCCCATATCGGGTGCAATGTCAGAAAGGCTTTTTAACACCCGCTCTCCGGCGCCCTTACTTGTCAGGTTAACCGCTTCGAGTCCGCGTTCGCGACGACCTGTCTTTTCCCCATAGGGAGAGGTACCGGTAGCGCTGACGGAAACGCCCTTTGCCTGAAAAACTTCTCGGGCGGTATTAATCCCGTTTAGGCCGCAGGGAAAACCGGCAAAGACCGTGGTGACGTACATGGTTTCAATGATTTCATCAGGCGTCAGTCCAACATTGAGTGCTGCGGCAATGTGGAACTTCAATTGAGGTTTCGCATTGCCAAGAGCCGTCAATGCGGAGATGGTCGCTACCTGTCTGGATTTTGGGTCCAGTGCCGGACGACTGTACATATCACCGTACCCGAATTCTATGATGAATTTCGCCATGTCCGGGGCAATATCCTGAAGGCTGCTCAGGACCTTATCAGCAGCTTCGGCATCCAAAGACCTGAGGGTCGTCAGCCCTCTCTTGTAACGCTCGTTTTCTTGCTCGGAATTCATGCTTGCTCCTGAATTGATGGCCGGAACTAAGGCCAAAAATGCACAGACAGACCCGATCAGACAAAACATGCCCAGTCTGCCGAGTTCCGTTCCTGATTTCCTCACCAACGTAAGTTTCACTTCATGGAGTGATTTCATTGTCTCTCTCCGGAAATCGAATCATGGTTGCGCCCATACAGGCGTCTCTCTTCCAGGATAGCCGGAGATATTCATATGTCTAATATATCTTGCATTCCTTTTCGATATGAAATACATATCAAACTATGGAAATGAGACAATTGAAATACTTTGTTGCAGTGGCTGAAGAACTGCATTTCGGACGTGCAGCGGAACGGCTCAACATTTGTCAGCCTCCTCTCAGTCAACAGATAAAGAACCTGGAAGAAGAATTGGGGGCACAGCTTTTTCATCGAAAAAACAAGAAAGTATCTTTGACCGATGCAGGTGCGGCTTTCTTGGAAGATGCCAGGGCCATTCTGGACAGAGCACGCTGTGCTGCAGAAAGGGCTCACGGCATTGCTTCCGGTGTTCTCGGCCGAATCTCACTGGGACTGGTTCTTCCGGCTATGGACACATTTGTGCCTGATGCAATCCGCGAATTCAGGTTGCAGAATCCCCTGATTGAAATCCAGTTGCTGGAGATGGGCTCAAACGCTCAGTTAACCGCTCTGAAGGCGGGAGACATTCACATGGGCGTAATGCGATTGTTCCAACACGATCTGAAAGGCCTGCTAACCGAGAAAATAGTAGAAGAACCCTACATCCTGGCGATTCCATCGGGACATCGATTTGAGTCGCTCCATGTGGTTCCTCTTGCCTTACTGGACGGCGAGCCACTTATCTTTTTCCCCCGGCGTCTTCACGCAAAATTGCATGACAGAATGATCGAATGCCTGGAAGCTGTCGGCTGCAACCCTGTCATCTCACAGGAGACTACCACTAAATTTGCATCCGTCGCGCTGGTAGCGGCTGGGTTCGGCGTAGCTCTCGTTCCTCAATCGACTCGGAAACACATGAGGTCGGGGGTAGTTTATCGCAATGTGGCAGGAGATCTTCCTGTGGTTGAGCTATCGCTTGTCTGGCAAGAACAGGCTGCACTGCCGGGCCTGGACAATTTGATAGCCACCATTCGAGACATGAGCCCATCGAAGAAGGAAGGTCAGGAAATACCTTCTTGAACCGTAGCGAGGGGCTGAAAATCAGGTAACGGGGAGGGACTCACTGTAAAAGTCCTTCCCCGAATTACTGATGAGAGAGAATGGGAGCATATTCGCTAACCTAGAATGTTTTCGGTTGGTTCCGGAGGAACAACTGAAAATAGGCCGGCGATTCATCGCCGGTTTAGGAAAAACATAATGATATTCGAGTCCCGGAGGGACGGCTGATTCACAAATTCCCGGCAATGAATTACCGGGCTATTTTCTTTAGTCCCTTCGGGACAAAAGAATTGGGACAGACTTAGCGCCTATGGAGAATGGGAGAACCTTCCTGTATTCAGCAGTGGAGTACACCTCAGCAAACGAGTCTTCACCGGGTTAACAAACTACCGATGCAGTTCGGGACGTTTTGACTTCCCTTTCTTCTTACCTGATTCCCGGGTCTTGTTCGATTCAACAACAACCGGTTCCTGAGATCGTGCATTTGCCTCCGCTAATTGCTCTACCGTCACTTTCAGCATGCCGAGGTCTCTGCTGAGCGGTTGAATATCCTCGTTCCAGCGAGCCATTAATTCGGCAGGCGAACTGTTCACGAAATCCCGCAGGCCGGATATGGATTTCTCAAGGTTGTTCACCTGTGTTCTTACGTCATCCAGCGCTGTGGTTTCAATCTGGAGCAGATTGGCCGTGACTTGGTCGACACGAGTCTGCATGCCGGTCATCACGCTTTGAAGCTCGTCAAAAGAGTCGCGTGAGACGAACGTCGGTTGCATTGATGCTAGGGTTTCTCTCATTGTACTGACACCGGAGGACAAAAGTTTGAGTTCAGATTGAAGCTCCGTCAGAGCATCCTTGGAAGCGCCTGCGCTTAATTGTTTTTCCAGTTTCGTCAATCCTGCCCCGAGATCGGACAATTGAGCTTGCATGCCGCTCACAGAAGACTTCACCTGTTCCACTGCCGCTACGGATGCTGTCTGAATCTCCTTCACATCGGTTTTTGAGGCAAAGGAGGTTGTGATGGCACCCAACTCGCTCAGGGATAATTTTAAGGCCGCCAGATCCGAGCTGAGCAGATCCAGAGCGCCTTTGAAATCCGCTACCATTTCTTGCGAAACGTAAGACTCGGTATCCGAACGCATTTGCTGGAGGTCATCTTTCATCTTATCCAATTCCCGGCTCAAAGGCTCCAAACCGCGAGTGACGAGTTCGGGAAGGTCTTTGTGGTTGAATCCCTCTATTTTGGTTCTGATAGAGCCCAGCGTATCTTCAACAACAGAAATCCTTGCGTTGATAGGATTCAGCATGTCGTCTGCAGTCCCGGGATGCAACGATTCAACCATTTTGCTCTTCAGTTCGGATACTTCTGACCCGAGTTGCGCAACATCTCGCACGAGCGGTTCTAATTGGACTTTAACGTTTTTGGCTAGTTCTCCGGAAGGAATGGTATTTCTTCTATCCAGCATGGAACCGATCTGATCTCGATATCGGTTCGCTAACCACACCAGGAACACAAAAGCCAAGAAAGGCCAGTCAAACACATTGTTCAGAACTCTGCCGTTGAGTTCCATAAATTGGTCAATGAGTCCCATCTTCTCTCTCCTGACGGATTAAAATCCAGATGTTTGATAGCTTTCAGGACAGTCCGGGAGATTAGAGACCATCCTTATTTTGGGCGCGAAGAATATCTGTATTGTATTGAATTGCAAAGAAAAAAAATCATCCTCCTCGTAATCTTTCGGTTTACTCACGGAGGTGAGACGCTTGGGGATATGTCAACGCAACAAAGTAAGTCCTGATTACGAGATAACTCGTTACTTTACTTGCCCCTCTGCCATCAGTGAATAACGTTTTTGTACAAGGTCAAAAAACTTGTGCCAAAACGTAAATTTCCAAGTTCGAGGAGAGTTCGATGATAGCAAGATCTATAGGAAAACTGCTCCTGATCCTGGCGTTTTCATTGTTGCTTGTTCAATTCTCCGGAGTCCAGGCAAATGCGAATGACAGATCCGGGAGCACGTCCATTCAGGCGGGGGATCAGGTAATAGCACTCTCCTCCTCTCATGATGCTCAGATAGAGCTGGTGCGCCGCAGAGGTTATTGGCGAGGAGGATATTACGGATATCCTTACCGATACTCTTATCGATATCCGTACTACGGTAGCTATTACAGGTACCCCTATTACGGCAGGTATTCGTACCGGCCGTATTATTACTACAATTATCGTCCTTACGGCGGCTACGCATGGAGCTGGTAAGCTGTTGAGGTGAAGGTGATTTTACGATCGCCTTCACTTCAATTCTGCGAATCTTTTTCAGCCTTCAAACTGAAGGTTGGAAGGGTTGCAACGCGTTTCTCCGCGGTTTGCAGGAAGAATCTGGCAGCAACCCCATTAAGCAAGCCGGTTCCCGCCGCGACAAAAAGGAGAGCTGGAGTAAGCAGAAATATACTGTCGTTTCGGATGAGGAGAAAATAAGCGACCGTTAATTGAGCTGTATTGTGCGCCAAAGCTCCAATGAGGCTCACACCTATTTCTGAAAAAAGGTTTCTTCCCCAATTGTGCGCAAATCCCATTGCAGCAATGGCACAGAGTCCTCCCGATAAGGAAAGCGCAAAACCGGGCGAACCAAACGTGCCGGAAGCGAGAGAGCCCAGAAATATTCTTCCCAGCGTGACTATCAAAGCATCGCTAAACCCGAACATGTAGAGAGTGGCAATCCCCACGATATTTGCGAAACCAAACCTGAACCACAGTACATTGAAGGGAATGAGCGATTCCGCAGTGTGGATTACTGTTGCAAGAGCCAGAAGTAGTGAAAGCCGCGCAAGTCTGGAAACATTCTCTTTCATCTGGCTATAGCATCCAGTCCGTCGTGGCGGGTTCGGCTGCTGACCGACACCTTATTCGGCAAACAAATGAGACAGCCTCCTTCCGGGCCGAAATGTCCCATGCGAATACATGTCTGATTCGGACAAGGGGAGGACTTGATACTCACTTTCTTGGCTTTTATTTCCACGAAAGTCGTGCCCAGAGGACCGTCAACGGGGATGACTCTGTCCTTGTCGAGTCCGTATGTACCAATAAACCGGTCTCCCGCACGAATTTCTACATCGGGCACTCCGGAAAAGACCCAGTGCGGAACCAAGAAACAAGACGAGACTGCAAGCAAAAGCATGGTAATCAGGAGAATTTTATCGGCGGCGGTTGTATGCATGCGGTTCCATCCATCCGGAATTCTAAAAGAATCTTGCGATATTTGCAATGTGCCGGTCTGTCCGGATCCGAGGTCGTCGAAGATTTCCTTCTCGCGTATCTTGGCCTGTGCGGCAAGGAGTAATGAACCTGTGTCATGCGGGATTCTCTTGCTGCACAGTGGCGAACGCCGCAGATGTTAGGACGATCATTCAGGATTTCTTCACCATAACTGAAGAGTTGCAGAGAATTCTTTATTTTTCTTGCATCTGGGCGGGATTCCGGTATAAATATCGTGACGAAACAAATTTGTGCACCAACATCGCAGAAGGCGGCTACCATGAAGTGTCCGGCCTGCGGCGCAATAGACGACAAGGTAATCGATTCCCGCCTTGGTAAAGATAACAGCGTAATCCGGCGGAGAAGACAATGTCTCAATTGTCAGAAAAGGTTCACAACCTATGAGAGAATTGAGGAGATCCTGCCGTACGTGATAAAAAAGGATGGGCGGCGTGAACCTTTCGATCGACGAAAAATAGTTGAAGGTATGCGCAGAGCATGCGAAAAAAGACCAATCAGTATCGACAGGATTGAGTCCGTAGCTGATGCAATAGAGCAAGAGCTGATGGAACGACCGGAAAAGGAGATAAGCGTCCAATATATAGGCGAACGCGTTATGACCGAGCTGCAGCAGATGGACGATATCGCGTACGTACGATTCGCATCGGTTTATCGATCGTTCCGGGACATCGAAGAATTTGTGCGTGAAATAAAGGAATTGTATGAACTCAAGGAAGCCCGGGAGCAGCGCCGAGCAGAGCCCCCGGAAGAAGTCGCAGAAATCCGAAATTCCCCGTGAAGCCAAGCGCTTTATGGCTATGGCGCTCAAGCTGGCCCGCCGAGGCTTGGGACGCACGTCTCCGAATCCTGCAGTAGGCGCGGTCATCGTCAAGAACGGGAAGGTTGTCGGCAAAGGATATCACCGGGCTGCAGGCGAACCTCATGCGGAAGTTGAGGCAATACGAGCTGCCGGATCCGAGGCACGGGGCGCGGATCTTTATGTCACCCTGGAACCCTGCAATCATCACGGTCGAACCCCCCCCTGTTGTGAAGCCATTCTCGAAGCCGGAATAGCGACTGTATGGTACGGAATAGACGATCCGAACCCGGGCGTGCGCGGTGGAGGCGCCCTCCGTTTGAGGGAAGCCGGACTTCAAGTAGTGGGAAATGTCTTTGAAGATGCGTGCAGAAGAGTCAATGAAGCGTATCTCGTCAATATCACCCAGCATAGACCATTCGTATATTTAAAACTCGCCATGAGCCTGGATGGAAGGATCGCGACACGGTCCGGACATTCGCAATGGATCACCTCTGAAGCATCCCGCCGCAAAGTTCACAGGCTGAGAGATCGTGTTTCCGCTATCATGGTGGGCGTAGAAACCGTCATATCCGATAATCCGTTACTCACCACCAGACTCCCTGACGGGAGAGGCAGAGACCCCATAAGGATTGTAGCGGATTCGCAACTCAGAACTCCTGCGGATTCTGCCATATTCAATCCATCGAGCACTGCCGGAGTCATCATCGCGAGCAGCAAGAATCCGCCGTTGGATCGAAAATACAAACTGGAATCTCGAGGCGCCAAGGTGTTGAGAACGTGCGGGACCGAGCGGGTGGACCTAAAAGACATGCTCAGGCGTCTCTATCTGGTAGGGATTACGTCCCTGTTAATAGAAGGCGGAGCCGGGCTGGCATGGGGCGCGCTTGAGGCCGGAGTCGTGGATCGGTGCCTTTTCTTCTATGCTCCCATCATAATCGGTGGAAAGACAGCTCCCTCCGGCGTGGAAGGAATGGGCATTAATCGGTTGGAGGAAGCTCCAAGACTTATCGACGTGAAAGCCTATCGGATCGGTCCTGACATTCTTCTGGACGGAAGAGTCAGTTATCCCACCATGGGGATCCGTCTCACTCAGAAATAGTTAGGACTTCACTATGATTTTGCAGATCAATGAGGCTTACCCGCAGCCTCGACGTATAGAAAAAATTGTCCAGGTACTCCGATCGGAAGGAACCATTATCTATCCGACGGATACCGTGTACGGCCTTGGCTGCGATATTCACAGCAAGAAAGCTTTGGATAAAGTACGTCGCATCAAGAAGATGGATAACAAGCGGCCGTTATCCTTCGTGTTTGCCGATCTCAAATCCATTGCCCAGTACGCTCAAGTCGAAGATTCAGATTATAAGATTCTCCGCAAGTATCTTCCCGGCCCTTACACGTTTGTGCTCAATGCCACGAGACTCGTACCCCGCATCGTTTTGACGAAACGGAACGAGGTGGGAATTCGAATCCCTGACAACAAGATCTGCCAGGCGCTGGTAACCGAATTGGGGAACCCTATTCTGAGTTCCTCCGTCAGGCTCCCGGACGACCAACTTCTGTGGGACCCGAAAGAGATCGATCGCATATACAAGGGTCAGGTGGATTTGGTTGTAGATGGAGGAGATTTCGTTCCCGAGCCTTCTACGGTGATAAGCCTGGTGGATGGTGCACCGGTGGTGTTGCGTGAAGGCAAAGGAGATGTGACACCGTTTTTGTAAGAGCTTCCCGAAAACGTCCTCTCCTGATCGAAATTCCAAGATCTTAAATGCATCCAGGGGGGTTGATATGACGTCTGTCATTGCGAGCGAAGCGAAGCAATCCCCTGAACGTTGGCGCCTGAGTCAGGAGATTGTCCCGCGAGACGTGGGATCGCTGTGCTCCTCGCAATGACAACATTTATAAAAAATTAATGTCCGATTGAGGATCGGAGTATTGGTGGGTGCCGTGCCTCCGTGCCGGCACATCTTCAATATGATCAATGATATCGATATAATGGACCGGCAGGGACGCCGGTCCCTACTAATATCTTGCACTGGAGCGTGGGGTAAACGTCAGAATTCTTGGCAACACCCATAGCTATAAAGCTACAACGAAATAAAAATCCTGTGCAACCCTGCCCTAGGAATCTTCCTAACCGTCTGGCGATATCACTCCCCACGGGGATTTTTATAGGATCGCTATAATGGAATTGCCGAATGGACGGTTCGGATGCTATTCGTGAAGTAGGGGCACACCGGCGCGTGCACGCAAAATTCGGGCAATCACGATGTCAACCTAGATGCCAAAAATCTCGGATCGCTATTCTGAGCCCCTCTCCAGAAAGAATTGGGAATCTTCTTTCACAAACGATTCCCTAATTCATTGCCTGTCAATGCGCCTTGCTTTTAAGCTATTGACGAGAATTTGCGCGTTTCTCCTCGAGCTGCCGATATGCTTCATTATCTCCTGCTTGCCTCGCATCCCCCGCTCTTCTGCGTCAGATCTGTCGGACAGCATTGCTGCAACCCAGCGAACCAGATCGGACGTGTCCCTCACCTGAATTCCGGCTCCTGCGGAAACCAGCGCATCCCTCGCTTCGCGAAAGTCTTCCATTGAGGGACCGAACAGCACCACTTTTCCCCAGGCCGCAGGCTCCAGGATGTTCTGTCCGCCTCTCTTCACGAGCGATCCCCCGATAAAGACCACCGATGCGAGTGAGAAGATTTGGAACAGCTCCCCAATTTTATCCACTACGATAATGCTTCGGCCGTTTCGTTTCTCTCCGCGGTCTGCAGCAGTCTTCAGAAGAGGCGCGTCGAGCTTCTTCTCATTGATTAGCGCCAGTATCTGGGGGGTTCGTTCTATATGCCGAGGGACAAGGATGAGAATGAGTTCCGGAAATCGAGCCGTGAGCGAGTCGTACGCGTCCAGGAGTATTTCAAATTCCCCGGGATGAATGCTTCCTGCGACAAGGACAGGCTCTTCACCAGTGAGTTCCAGAGCAGCGCACAATTGCGGATCAGGAATGGAAGGCAGCGCAGTGAGAGCAGCATCGAATTTTGTATTGCCCGTCACATGAATTGCCGTTTCAGGAGCACCCATGTCACGTATTCTCGCTGCATCCGTATCTGTAGACATAAGCAACAGATCCAGCTTTTCCAATGTAGACGAAAAGAAGCGCCGGAGCTTTCTATAGCGCGGGAACGATCTGTCAGAGATGCGTCCGTTGGCAATGGCAAGCATTGTGCCCCGATGTTTGAGGAGGTGTATAAGATTCGGCCACAATTCCGTTTCCATGAGCACGAACAGATCGGGATCGATCGTCTTGATCACGGGATTCAGGAATTCGGGAAAATCCAGTGGCATGTACAAGAATCCGTCAGCATTCTTTATCGATTCCCGAGCTTTTTGCTGACCGGTTTCCGTTCCAGTCGAGACAATCACGGAACTCTCCGGTACGAGTTCTTTCACTGCTTGCACGAGAGGGTTCAGAGCAGTGACTTCACCGACCGAAACGGCATGGAACCAGATCCTCGGTCTTCGGAGAGGTCTCAAAGGAAAATCGGCTGCGATCTTTCCTAATTTTCCCGATAAAGAGTTCCGATATTTTCCTTTGAACATGATTTGCGGCGCATAATACGCCGCCAAGAATGGAGCGGCTACTGTGTGAAGAAACAGATTGTACGCAAGAAGATTCATTGCAGGTCTTTCCGAGAATGCTCCAATGCTCGCACAAGGGCCGTTCACAACTGCATATGACGGACGTCACACGGGCACAGCACGGACCGCAATCATCTGCAGTCTTCAATTCTCGGTGAAAAGGTTGTCTCCAGTTTGAAATTCTTTTCCACAAGAAAGGGGTTTGGCTCCAACTGACCGATGCGGACAAGTGTCTTCCATCCTGCTGAAGTGGACTGGACGTCGAAGCGCGTGGGTAACCAGCCTTCAGTTCCTGCTTTAAAATCCGAGAAATCGGCAGTCAGATCGATTTCACCTGAAGGGTTCAGGCGAACCAGTCGCTTCAAATGAAGAGTCTGGGGCTCGAGAGTAGCGGCCCATACTTTTCCCCGAAAACTCATGCGCATCACTATTTTTTGATTGTCTCTGGAGAGCAGCCTATCCGGTCTTACGTCTTTCCATTGCAGCAATACGAGAGGAATGAGCGACTCTATTTCCGCGACATCGGGAAACTTGCGGCTGAAACAATCCTTGTTTCCCTTGATGATTTTTCCTTCGGAAGGAATGTACAGCTCAAAAAAGTTGGATTTGATGATCAACTCGAACAGGGAATTTCCGCCAGGAGCAACTCCCTGGAACCGAAAGTCCGACGGCCGCCGGTACAGGAGAAATCCTTTTACATCCTGCCTGGATTTTCCTTGCTCATAGGAGCTGGTAATATTCATTACCGCCTTGAGCGCGGAAAGGTTTTTTCCCTTGTCAGTGAGTCTTGTCTGAATTTCCTGAGGAGTTGCAGCCGATTCGACCGCGGACGAAGAAGTCACCCCAACCGAGACGATACCCAGGACTCCGCAAAAAAGTAAGGTCGTGAACCATTTTCCCGGGATTTGTATTTTGAGGGTGAACCGCCCTTGAAAAAACTGTTTTTCCATAAATGGTCTTCTTACCAGAGGCATCACCATGATGCAATGGAGAACAACCATTCTTCAACAATAAGACAGGCCACCGTCCTTGACCCGTGGGATTGTCTGATGCACAATGTTGCCGGATGAATGAGTCCAGGAGGGTATTATGAACTGGCTCACTGTGGACAAGGTTCACAAGTTTGAAGGTCAGCAAGTAGAACTTCGCGGCTGGATCGCGAACAGACGGTCTTCAGGGAAAATCAGATTTCTCCATCTTCGGGACGGGCACGGCATAATTCAGTGTGTCGTTACCAAAGATCAAACGTCGGCCGAAGTATTTGATTTGTCTGATCGAATTCCCTACGAATCGTCGGTGGTCATTCGAGGAATCGCAAAAAAAGAACCGAGATCCCCCATTGGGTATGAAATAAGCGTCACGGATATGGAGATGCTCTTCGAGGCCGAAGAATATCCCATAGCGAAGAAGGATCACGGAGTAGGTTTTCTCATGGATCACAGGCACCTGTGGCTTCGATCCTCAAAACAACATGCGCTCCTGAAACTCCGCTCCCAGATCACCCGTACAGCCCGAACCTTTTTCGACGACCTCGGATTCATTTCCATAGAGGCACCGGTGCTGACTCCTACAGCATGCGAAGGAACCACGTCACTATTTGAAGTGGCATACTTCGATCGTTCCGCGTACCTCACGCAATCCGGGCAGTTGTACGGCGAAGCCGCGGCTATGGCGCTCGGACAGATTTATGTGCACGGGCCTACCTTCAGAGCTGAAAAATCCAAAACGAGAAGACATCTCACCGAATTCTGGATGATCGAGCCTGAAATGGCTTTTTGGGAATTCGACGAAACCATTGACCTGGCAGAGCAGCTCATTGGCAAAATCGTTGAAGACTCCTTGGAGAAAAGCCGCGACGAACTGAAAATACTGGAGCGGGACACTTCTTTTCTCGAAAAGATAAAGCCGCCGTTTCCGAGAATCACGTATTCAGAGGCAGTGGATTTGTTGAAGGGAAAAGGCGTGGAATTCAACTGGGGTGACGATTTCGGAGCGGACGAAGAATCCGTGCTTTCAGAGTCATTCGACAAGCCGCTCTTTGTGACCCGGTACCCAGCAGATGTTAAGGCGTTCTACATGAAACGAGATCCGCACGATCCAAGGCTCGCATTGGCAGTAGATCTCCTGGCGCCTGAAGGATACGGCGAGATCATCGGAGGAGGCCAGCGGGAAGACTCATTAGAGCAACTCGAACACAGAATCGAACAACACGGTCTCGATCGAGAGCCGCTGCAATGGTATCTCGACCTGCGCAGGTACGGTTCCGTTCCACACGCAGGGTTCGGCCTGGGAATCGAACGGACGGTCACCTGGATCGCAGGTATCCATCATGTAAGAGAGACTATCCCCTTCCCCCGTCTTATGGATCGACTCTATCCTTAAGGAGTACAACCGGGGAAATCCTTCTTTGTAAGAGGCATTTTCCCGGCCCCCTATATTCCAGTTCACGATGTGGTGAGCAAAGCGAACCGAGATTGTCGCAAAACTATTTAAGACAACAACATCGTGCCACGATTCTCCATCCTTGTGGGGTAGACGGCGTAGCCAATGTAGGATGCGGTGACCAGCGATAACCGCATCAGTCGAGGTATTTCTCGACAGATGCGATTCGCTTCGCTCATCACATCCTACGTCAGCTACAATCAGACTGTCAGAATCGATGAGAATTCGTGCCACGATTTGAAATCAATTTCGACTTTTGAGACAATTTCGAACCGGATCGGTCGCGAAAGGCCTCGACTGATGCTGCTCGACAATTGGTGGGTGCCGTGCCTCCGTGCCGGCACGTTTTTCAAATACAAATCAACTAGTTCAGGCCGGCAGCGACTGTGTTTCTTGTCAAGGAAAAACTACCTGGAAAGGCTGTTTTCTTGAGCATTGCGTTTAGGATGACGATCATCTTACGCATACAAGCCGTGATGGCAACCTTGAAAGGTTTTCCAGCCTCAATGAGGCGTTGATAGAAAGGCTTGATGACTACATTGGACGTTATGGCCGCGACTGCAGCCATATACAGGGTTGAGCGTACATCCGCCCGTCCACCCGAAATCTCGCGCTTGCCTTTCTTCTTTCCGCTGTCTTTGTTGAGAGGCGCCAGGCCGACGAGGCGACTGATTTCATGACGGCTGACATGTCCCAGTTCGGGCAGTTTTGCCATGAGCACTCTGGCAGTTATGGGGCCCACGCCTTTGAAGGTTCGGAGGAGTTCCTCTGTTTCACGCCACAGAGGCGATTTCCTGATAAGGTCATCGACATCTTTATCGATGTCTTCGATTTCCTTATCTAGGGCTGCTATGACCGTTTGAATGCTGCGCTGCACGCGATTGGAACGGGCTCGATGGAGGCGATTCTTTTCTGATGCACGCAAATCAACAAGCTGCTTTCGACGTGTTACGAGTTCCTTGATTTGCTTTTCGTCCTCCGTTGGCAGCGGCTTCGGTATGGGCCTAACCGTTTGGGCAAAGCGTGCCAGCACATAAGCATCGATGGCGTCTGTCTTGGCGAGTTTTCCGATGCCTTTAGCAAAGTCCCGCACCTGACCAGGGTTGACGACAGCGATCGGCAGGCCGGCGAGACCTAACTGGGCCGCAACGGTTATCTCGTAGCCTCCGGTGGCTTCCATCACGATTACCATGGGGGTCTCTGCGTGGAGGATCTCAATCAGCGAGTCGATGCCTTGAGTGTCATTCTTGACGGTGGTGTGCATGCCTTTTGGCAGCACATGCGCATCCAACTGATCTTTAGAGATATCTATGCCAACAAAAACTTCTTCATGCATGTGTAACATCCCACCCTTGTGGATACGGACTTCTCAACGAGTCCAGGCGACTGTTCGGGCTTTTTACACGAAGGCCTCCGGTGATCCAGCTGCCGGGCAGTCTCAGAGGACCAAGGGACGAACGATCTACCGGTGCCTCTGCCCGACTCCTGCAGAGAGTCTGACAGACGTGCATCCCCCCTCTATCAGGACTCTTATATCTTGGCAACCAAGAGTCCTATTTTTTGAAGTACCTCGTATCATTGATCCAGTATCAGCCCCTCCCCTCAGCTCGGTACCGGTTCCAGAGATTCAGTACTTCATGGACAGAAACATACAAGGGACGCCGGCCCCTACCGTTCTTTCAAAGAACAATGTGGTCAAAAGGTCAGTAATTATGTCAACTGCTATAATCATATGAAAGATGTGCCGGCTCGGAGGCCGACACCCACCAATATTCTTGACCTTCAATCGGACATTATTTTTGGGTTTGAGTCGGTGAGGGAGAGAACGAATATCTTTGGAATAAGATGATGTGAAGGAAACAATGTGGGGGAAGAAGCGCATGTCCGCTCTTCCCGCTCACAGGCGGATTGGTGTTCGGCTTCCGTTTCCTCGCTTCCGCTATGATGCAATTACTTCGGAGCGAGTACCATTGTCATATTACGCCCTTCGAATTTCGCATTCTGCTCGACCTGGGCTTCGTCTCCCACCAGTTCCAGCAACTTGTCCATCAGGACATGAGCCTGTTCCGGATGCGTAATTTCGCGTCCTCGGAACATGATAGTGACTTTTACTTTACAATCTTCTTTCAGGAAGCCTATGAGTTTTTTTACCTTGTACTCGAGATCGTGTTCTTCCGTTTTAGGCCGGAGCTTGATCTCTTTCAGTACAACCGTAGCCTGTTTCTTCTTGCGTTCGTGCTCTTTCTTGCTTTCTTCGTAGCGGAATTTCCCGTAATCCATAATCTTGCATACGGGAGGGTCAGAGTTTGGGGCAACCTCGACCAGATCGAGACCGAATTCTTCGGCCCGCTGTAAAGCTTCCATCACATCGAGTATTCCCAACTGCTCCCCTTCAGGAGCGATTACCCGAACTTTTGGAGCGCGGATCCTCTGATTCACCCGGACCTTCGGTTCCGCAGGAACGGCCGCTCGCGGTCTTCCTTTCATGCCACAAGCCCCCTGGAAACAAACCATTCAGATTGTGCCGATCTGAGTCTTCTCATACCCGTTTGTCTACCTCGTCTCTGAACTGTGCAATGAATTCCTCGAAAGAATAAGTTTTCGTTTGATCTTCTCCCCTTTTACGAACTGCAATCGTCCCGGTTTCCATTTCTTTATCGCCGATGACAATCATGTACGGAATCTTCTGATTACGCGCTTCACGGATTTTGAACCCGATCTTCTCATTTCGTAAATCCGCTTCGAGCCGGACACCCCGATCTTTCAGTTTCTGTGCAACTTCTTCGGCATATGCATGTTGACGATCCGTGATGGTCATAATGATTGCCTGGACAGGCGAAAGCCACAGGGGGAATGCTCCTGCATAGTGCTCGATAAGCACTCCTATGAATCTCTCTATGGCTCCAAGTACCACCCGGTGAATCATGACAGGTCGTTTCCGTTGCCCGTCAGAGTCGACGTACGTGAGATCGAATCGGTCCGGCAAAGTGAAATCGCACTGAATCGTCGCACATTGCCATGAGCGTGACAGAGCGTCCTTCAGTTTAATGTCTATCTTCGGTCCATAGAATGCGCCGTCGCCTTCATTGATCTCATAGTTTACCTGAAGTTGCTTCAAAGTGCTCTCCAGGGCATTGGTCGCACGTTCCCAATCTTCATCCGTACCGATGGATTTCTCGGGGCGGGTGCTCAGTTCCATGGTGTACTCGAATCCGAACATGCCCATAACATCTCGGACAAAATTGATGATGCCGAGGATCTCGTCATTGAGCTGCTCCGGAGTACACAGGATGTGTGCATCATCCTGAGTGAACTGTCTCACTCTCAACAAGCCGTGAAGCACACCACTTTTCTCATGCCGGTGAACGGTTCCTAATTCGAAAAATCGGAGCGGCAGATCGCGATAAGACCGGATCTTGGATCGGTATATCATCATATGAGCAAGGCAGTTCATCGGTTTGATACCGTAATCTATCTCGTCCACAGTGGTGAAATACATATTGTCCCGGTAATTATCAAAATGACCTGATTTTTCCCAAAGCTCCCGTTTCAGAATCTGCGGTCCCTGGACCAGTTGATAGCCGCGTTTAATGTGCTCCACCCGCTCGAAATCTTCGATGAGATACCTGAGCATGGCACCTTTCGGATGCCAGATAACCAAACCCGGACCGACGTCATCCACTATGGAAAACAGATCCAGTTCCCGTCCGATTTTGCGGTGATCTCTTTTTTTCGCTTCTTCGAGAAGACGCAGGTAACCCTTGAGTTCATCTTTGGAGGGAAACGCTGTACCATAAATACGCTGCAGCATGGGATTGCGCTCATCACCCCGCCAATAAGCCCCTGCTACTTTCGTGAGCTTGAAACCTTTGATGAACCCGGAATCGGGAATATGAGGTCCGCGGCAAAGATCCGTGAAATCCCCCTGCGTGTAGAGGCTCAGCTCCGCTTCATTAATGTCCCGGATCAATTCGACTTTGTAGGTTTCGTTCTTTTCCTGGAAAAATCTTGTCGCTTCATCTCTCGGGAGAACGAAACGCCTGAACGGCAGGCGTCCTTTGACGATCTCCTGCATGCGAGTTTCGATTTTCTCCAGATCTTCGGGCGTGAAGGGCCTCGAAGTGTCGAAATCGTAGTAAAAGCCGTCTTCTATTGCCGGTCCTATGGTAACTTTCGCATCCGGAAACAGTTCCTTGACCGCCTGGGCCATCACGTGTGCGGTTGAATGCCTGAGTATGTCAAGACCTCTGGGAGACCGAACCGCAATGAAATCGAGAGATCCCGATTCGGTAAGCGGAGTGCTCAAATCGATGGAGTGGCCGTTAAAATCCGCTGCAACGATTTCACGACCATTGCCGATGCCAAGATCCTGCAATATGTCTCCAGGGGTTATTCCGGAAGAATAGGACTTGTTTTCGCCTTGTACTTGGATATCTACGGAGGGGTTCATACTTTAAGCAAACACATCTTAACAGGTGGGTACCGAAACCCGTTGTTTATCATTGAATGGAAAACCCTCCTCTTTCTTTCTTATTCGGGAAGGAAAACTTCGTACTCTGGTAGGCGCGTGGGGATTTGAACCCCAGACCCTCACCGCGTCAAGGTGATGCTCTCCCCCTGAGCTACGCGCCTTCATCGAAAAAAGCTAACAATCTAAACCCCCCTTGTCAAGGGAAAACTGGCACTCCCCAAGCGTACAGGTCCAACTCTGCACGCATTTATCGAACAGTTCTCCCGTCATGACGAAGAGAGAGGAGTTGTTTTACCCTGAAACTTCAGCTAATCGCATCTTCTTAGATCAAATGTGTGACGTTCACTTGCGACCGGTTATCGAATGGTATTATTCGCCGCCACACAGAATTTCTTGTCAGCCACGAGAGACTGAATGAGCTGTACTGCAGCTTGATTGTTCCACCGGGCGACACCCACGCTGTATCCCACAGCGTTTCCTGTGCAATCTACAATGTAGGTTGTTGGAAAGCCAGGAACTTCAAGTATTGCCTCTTGCATGGGGTTCACGACAAATGCGGTGTTCCGGCCGCTCATGTTCACGACTTTCAGCCCAAACCCTTTGCCCGCGTCAAACAGGACAGGAAACGGCGATCCGTGTGTGGCTGCATACCCCATAATTTCCTGAGGTGAATCAACGAAGTTGACTGCCAGAATTTCCAATCCCAGTGGTCCAAAGTTTTTCTTTAACTGATGGAGCAGCGGTTCTTCAACTTTGCAGGCTGGGCAGTTTATAGACCAGAAATGTAACAGCACGACCTTTCCGCGATAGTCTTTTAATGATACCGTTTGCCCGGAAGATGTCTTCAGTTCCATATTCGCGACCTGGAACCGCTTGGGATACAGGAAAATGTTTGCAGCCTGGGTAAGGTCAGTGGCATGAGCAGCAGAAACACTTATAAGAATGATCGTCAGGATTGCCATGATGTTTTTGAAGAGAGGCACTCGGTTTGCTCCTTTCGGGTGAACAATATTGATATACAGCAATATTGCAATTAATGTATATTTAGCCGGATGTCAACCATTTTCTCATTGCATGTGAAATGCTAATAATTTGATCCGCAAATCAACACATGGTATGAATGAGCATGGTATCCGCGAAATTACGAGGTTCTCTCGTCAGAGTTTACGGAGTTGGCGTATTCATCCGGGGGCTTTCCGGTTCGGGCAAATCCGCCACAGCCATCAAGCTCATGAATCGGGGTCACCGTCTGGTCGCGGACGATCTTGTCAACATTACCGCCGGACCTGATGGAACGCTGGTGGGCAGGGCACTGGAGAAAGACGTCAGAATAGAAGTCCGGGGATTGGGTGTTTTTGAAGCCCGTTCGCTGTTCCCCCACGGAGTGGCCGAATCGGCACGAATAGACTTCATTGCCGATTTGGACGCTTACGATCCAATGCGGGATTCGGGACGAGTTGAACCGGAAACGCGAACTACAAATCTCCTGGACAAGGAGATCCCCAGTGTCCGCGTACCGGTGACTGAAAGCATTGACCCTTCGCTCCTCATTGAGATTCTCGCACGACGTTTTTGTGATGCAGACACAGTGAAACACTCATGAATAGGAAAATTGTCATTGTAACGGGCATGTCCGGTTCAGGAAAATCTACGGCAGCGAAGACTCTGGAAGATGTCGGATTCTTCTGTGTGGACAATTTGCCTGTGGACCTTCTCCCCAAACTCCTGGAACTGGCGGACAGCACGGGGGGCGAAATCGCTCGCCTCGCCTTGATAATAGATCTGAGACAAAGGGAATTCTTTCCTCGCTATTCCAGCATCATGAAATCGTTGGAATTGGCTGGGGTGAGTCTGGACGTTCTGTTCCTGGATTCGAGAGACGATGTGTTGGTCCGGCGCTACAGCCAGACTCGACGTCAGCATCCTCTTGCGCCAAGAGGAAACCTCCTGGATGGGATCAATAAAGAACGAAAAGAACTGCAGGAAATACGCGAGCGGTCGGACTGGATCATCGATACCTCCGATATGACGGTTCATCAACTCCGTGACGAAATCAGGAAAATATTCAACAGCTATAGAAGCGATTACTTAAAAGTTGTGGTCATGTCTTTCGGATTCGGAAAAGGTGTCCCCGTGGAATCCGACATGGTTCTGGATGTGCGTTTCTTGCCGAATCCCTTTTTTGTCGAGGAGTTGAAAGCAAAAGACGGCCGCGATCCTAGTGTGGCAAACTGGTTGCTCGGACATGAAGTTACCCGCAAGTTCCTTGATAAATTTGAAGAATTGTTGACGTTCCTATTACCTCTTTACATACGGGAAGGGAAGCAGTACTTTACTATTTCAATCGGATGTACGGGTGGATTTCACAGATCGGTGCTCGTTGCGGAACACATAGCGCAGTTGCTCGTTCGGAACGATTATACGAGAGTGGAAGTCAAGCATAGGGAATTAGGCACTTAATTCATACACCTCAGGAATGTAAACTATGATTGGAATACTTGTGCTGACCCATGGCGAGTTGGGACAGCAGTTCATCAATACCGCTCGTTTAATAGGATTGAATTCTGAAGATTCGTTAATAGCTTTGAGTATAGATCCCGGTGATTCACCGGATTCTCTGAGAAATCAGATTGCCGACTCCATCAAGAAGGTCGGTCAGGGTAACGGTGTGTTAATTCTAACGGATTTGTTCGGAGGCACTCCAACGAATCTCTCGCTGGCTTTTCTCCAGGAGGGAAGCGTTGAAGTAGTCACCGGATTGAACCTTCCCATGATCATTAAAGCAGTCAACTCACGAAACGAACAGGATCTGACCGGCCTGGCAAAACTCGTTGCGGATGCGGGCAAAGAGAACATATACCTCGCAGGCGAGTTTTTGAGACGGAGAATGAAATGAAGAACAGTGCCGCTGCGCCTGGAAGCCGTCGAGGTATATAGATGCCCATAGTCCTCGTACGAGTTGACGAGAGGCTCATACACGGACAAGTCCTGGAAGGGTGGGTCCCTTCCACCAGGGCAGAGGAATTATTCATTGCGAATGATGCCCTGGCCGATGATCTCATACAACAGGAAATTCTTTCATCTGCGGTCCCATTTTCCGTCAAAGTCGTGATCGACAGTGTCGATCGGATTGCCTCGTTGCTCATGCGTGAAAACGAGAGAGACGTGAGACGCATGATCCTCGTGGACAATCCCCTTGACGCCCTCAGGCTCAAAAAACTGGGAGTGAACTTCGACCGCCTCAACCTGGGCAACTTAACTGCAAACAGCGCTGTAGCTTCTTTGAGCAGATCCGTGATACTGGGCAATGACAGTCTTCGGGCACTTTTGAACATTGTTGAGGAAGGGGTGCGCGTGCATATTCAGAGTGTGCCTTTTGAAAAGTCTGTTGATTTTTGCGAGGTGTGCGATTGCCTGCCCGAAGAGAGGTGATCGACACTTACGTTCTCCGTGCATGTGCTCGGGAACGCATAAAGCCACTCAGAAGCGATCTTTGATGTAACCATGTCCTCATCATAGTGGACCGACGCTACTTGGATTCACGATTTGCGATTACAGCAGTTGACATGATCTGACCTTTTTGAACACCCTACTCTTAACAAGGAACGGTAGGGCGGACGTCCCTGCAGGGCCGAACGGGTCGATTTATTTTGAAAAATGTGCCGGCACGGAGGCCGGCACCCACCAATTTTCGAGAAGCGCTTTCCGCAATCGGACAAGAATCCGGACATTTGCCATGGGCGCTGTATTGAAGGCGAAGATTGCACCGATTGTCACCCGGTGACAATTCAATCCTGGGGCTGTTGCCATGTTTTATGACGCATTGCTGGCCGGAACCCTCGGAGGCTTGCTTTGGTTGGACAGGTTCCAGGTCTTTCAAATCATGATCTCGAGACCGCTCGTGGCAGCGCCTTTGATCGGGTTCGCCCTTGGAGATTTCACAGTCGGCCTTGCAGCAGGGCTCCTGTATGAGGTCTTGTGGTTGGACAGGCCGCCGGTTGGAGGATATGTTCCGCCGGATGTCACCATCGCTTCAGTTTCCACTGCTGCGGTTGCAGTCATTGTAAAACAGACCTCTTCTGTCTCGATTACTGCAGTGGTTTTCCTCAGTTTTCTTATCCTTCTTCCCCTGGCATTTGCCGGTGCCCGATTGGATTATCTGGTCAGGCTCGGACTGGGCGGTCTGGCACAAAAAGCCGAAAAGTCTCTGGCTGACGGCTTTGGACCGCCTCTATCCCGATATTTCTTCGGAGGCTTGCTGCTCGGGTTCGGCTGTGCATTTGGTATGATCTTCATGGCGGTACTTGCAGGAGCTACCCTGGTGGATATCTTTATTACGTGGTTTCCTGTACCGGCTCAGCGTGCGCTCGAGTTGGGCTACTATTCCGTCCCTCTGGTGGGAGCAATGGAATTATTACAGGGATTCGCCGAAAAGAGACATATTGCGTTGTTTATGGCAGGTCTGATAACTGCTTTGGCGGGAGGGCTGCTGGTTGGTATCTAGAAAACGCGAGCGCCTGAAAACACGTACATGTACGACATTCTCGACATAACGCCTGAACCGATGACTGCCGAAGATCTGGACGAAGTCTTGAGCATCGAGGCTGTCTCTTTTCCAACCCCCTGGTCGCGACAAATGTTTCTCGACGAACTGGCCCACAGGCATTCGCGACTGATCGTGTTCAGGGAGTCCGGGCAAATTGTGGGGTACATGTGTTTCTGGCAAGTCCTCGATGAGGCTCACCTGTTCAATATCGCGGTTGCCGACACAAAGCGAGGCCGCGGTATTGGTTTCAAGATCATGCAACACCTCGAAGAGATCTGCAGGGGGAACGGCATGAATCGTATTATCCTCGAGGTCGCACGACGGAATTCCGCTGCTCGAGCGCTCTACAAGAAAGCAGGATTCAACTCCGTCGGGTTTCGGAAGAAATACTATGCAGTGGTCGATGACGATGCTTTTGTCATGGAAAAATGGTTGGGTAACCAGACAGAATCAGCACCCCAGAATTCGGAAGAAATTGCGCGCTGATGTATAACTGTCCGCAAAATCGACAACATGTTTTTTGCTTTACCCGGGTTGCCGCACTATTGGCATTCCTGATCGTCTGCTCGATTGACATCCTTGTATCCGCACAATCTCTACCCGTTTCCGAAATGCAGCAGGAACGCAAGCGCATGGTGGAGACTCAGTTCAAGGGTCTCGGCCGCACTCCCATAGAAAACGCTGCAGTGCTGCAAGCTATGCTCACGGTTCCTCGTCATCTGTTCGTGCCGAGCAGTCACAGGCGGTTGTCATATGAAGACACTCCTTTGCCCATAGGATTCGGTCAGACCATTTCCCAGCCGTACATCGTTGCTCTCATGACTCAGGCGCTGGGAGTGGAACCGGGAATGAAGGTTCTCGAAATCGGTACCGGCTCCGGATATCAGGCTGCAGTTCTGGCACAGATTACGCCTCACGTGTACACGGTGGAAATTATCGAAGAGCTGTACCGGTCGGCATCCAAGCGACTTCAGGATCTGGGCTATTCATCCGTCGTCGTTCGCCAGGGGGATGGATACTTCGGCCTGAGCGAGGGTGCTCCCTATGATCGCATCATTGTAACCTGTGCAGCATTGCACATACCTGCCCCCCTGTTCGATCAGCTCAAGCCCGGAGGCAAAATGATTATCCCGGTGGGGGGCGGTTTCGAAACGCAAAGACTCCTGCTCGTGTCAAAAGACCAGCAGGGTGGCCGTACTTCACAGACTCTGGAACTCGTACGATTCGTTCCCCTGCTCCGTGGAACACATTGATAAATGAATGCTGTTTCGATGCGGTACGGGTTTTTTCTTGCCGCGATTTTCCTTATTTCGTTCGTCGCGGTGGGATGGCAGATCGTACTGATGCGCTGTCTGCTTATCGCGCGCTATCATCATTTCTCATTTCTCGTGATCAGTTGTGCGCTGCTGGGGTTTGGTGCGGGTGGAGCAATACTCGCATTGGGTGGGGCATGGTTTGAGAAGAACTCTGAGAATGTGCTGAGATGGGGGACTCTCGTTTTCGCTTTGTGTCTTCCGGCCAGTTTCAAGGTCGGGGAATTGCTCCCTTTGAATGTCTATTTTCCGCCTATAGCGTGGGGAAGCACCATTGCCTGGTGGACGCTCTTCTGGGTCGTCCATAGTCTGCCTTTTCTTTTGGCCGGATTGCTCATAGGACTTGCCCTCATGGCGGGAAAAGAGGAAGTACCGGGAATCTACGCATCCAATCTCGCCGGGAGTGCTGCTGGAGCGATCGGGTCCATAGTGCTACTCGCACGTTTTCCAGCCAACGGGCTTGTGCTGGTTCTGTCGCTTGTGGTCCTCGTATCAGGCTTGTTCCTTCTCTTCGCGGCCCGGACAGGAAGTGCTGCGTACTCGTGGGTTCTTGCAGGGACGGCAATCATCGTTTCGGCTGGGTTTGCCCTGCCCCCCGACCGGTCGTTCCCGCTCAACGTGGATCAGTACAAACCCTTGGCTTACGTGCAGCAATTGGAGAAACAGGGAGCTGCTGAAAGGCTGATATCGCGATCCGGTCCGAGAGGTCGAATAGATGTGTTCTCGAGCTCGCTATTCCATTCGCTGCTTGCTCTCAGTTCTCGGGAAGCGCCTCCTCCCATGGATATGCTCCTGGTGGACGGATTCCAGGTCGGATCCATTCTCGACATAAAATCAGAGAAGGACGCACGGTTTCTTGACAGCGCTCTTTACTCCCTGCCCTACAAGATAATCGCACCCAAACGAGTTCTGATTCTGGGAGAAACCGGGGGAGTTCACATCTGGGCGGCACGGCTCACACCGGCCGATTCGATTACCGTGGTTCAGCCGGATGCCAATATCGTCAGAGTCCTGCGGGAGCACGCGAGCCATGTGTTCGACGATCCCCGTGTACGGATCGGCGTACAGGAACCTCGGGCGTTTCTCGATTCAACCGATGAGGTATTCGATGTCATACAATTTGCCGGACTGGAAGGATTTGCCGCAGGCTCAGGCGGCATAGGAGGGCTGCGGGAAGACTATTTGGCTACCGTCGAGGGATATGGCAAGAGCCTCTCCCGGCTTTCGGAAAGGGGAATTGCTTGCGTGGTACGGGGAATACAGGAGCCTGCCCGGGATAATCTCAAGATTATTGCAACCTGGATAGAAGCTCTGGAGAGAGCGGGAGCAAAGGCGCCCGGTAATCACCTGCTGCTTGCACGGGACGAGCTTTCCTTTGTGACCCTGGTAGGAAGATCGGAATTCACCGATACCGAGGTGAATGCTTTCCGAGAGGCAGCTCGAAAAATGTCGTGGGAAGTTGAATGGTTTCCTGGAATACGGCCTGAAGACACAAATAAGATTCACGTGCTTCCCGGACCGGGTGGGAAATCCTGGTATCACGAAGCGGTCAATAAGCTGCTCCCAACGAATCGTGAAGAATTCCTCGACACCTGGCTCTTTCGCATCGAACCGGCGCGTGACGACAGTCCTTTCTTCTACGATTTTTTCAAATGGAGATCGTTGGCGCGCCTGGCGGAAGTATTCGGTCCGTTGTGGCCTGCCCGGGCTGAAATGGGTTTTCTCGTGCTGCTGATCTCATTGTTATGGGCAATCACTTTCGCTTCGATATTGATTCCCGGTCCGGCGATCCTGCTGATTCGAAGTGCAGAAGGTCCGTCGTTCAGGTACGTGATCTCTTTGGCGGGTTACTTCGGATGTCTGGGAATTGGGTTCATGTTCGTGGAGATGAGTTTTGTTCAGATCTTCACACGTTTCTTCGGCGATCCCGTGATCGCTGCGGGAGTGGTGGTAGGAACGTTTCTCTTTTTTGCAGGAATAGGCAGTTTCTGTTCGTCTTCCGTTTCACGCAGTATCCCTGGGGGGATTGTTTCCGTGGGGTGCATTATAAGTCTTTTTGTGCTCGCTTTTACTTTTGCATTCCCCCTTCTTCTCGAGTCTGCAGCCGGAGCCTCCGAATTCTGCAAATATTCCATTGGAATAGGAGTCATGGCGATTCCCGCTTTCTTCATGGGAATGCCCTTCCCCTCCGGATTGATGAAGGTGCACGAAAATGCTGCCCCCGCAGTTCCCCTTGCATGGGCGATCAATGGATTCGCATCAGTCATATCGGCATGCGCGGCAGTCCTGATTGCCATGGTGTGGGGGTTCGACGCACTCCTGGTTTCTGCAGCAGCGGTATATGTGATTGCAGGAAGTTTATTCCGCCAAATAGGAAATCGTGGCTTCTTGCAGGGGGATTCCCCTTGCTATTCACCTTTGAATCAAAAAGGTATCAAATAGATCCATCCAATTTCCTGGCATCGATTCTCATCATTGCCCTTATGACTCGGAAAATTTAAAAACTTTTTTAATGTATGAGAGAAAAGTTCTTGTATCCGCAGGCGATAATCGTTATAAGCTCATCCCCGGTTGGTCGCATTTAATCAACCCTTCATGAACAGGGGATATTTATGAAATTTCATGCAATGCTCTTGGTTATGTCCATTCTCTTCATGCCGTTGCTCAGTTCATGTTCCGCTTTGAAGGCTGGAAACCCTGTGAAAGCAGGATTCGACACAGAACAGGAAGAAGGATGGCTCACGAGAAAAGTTCCCGGCCTCAGATCCCTTTCCAATATCATCCCCCCACCCTCCGAAGCACGCCAACAGTGGGACGAGCGCAAGAAACAGCAATCCGAGCACTGGTCCAGAGAAGGTAGTCTCTAATAATCAATTTGCGTTCAAAACCCCCCATTCCCCATAGGCGCTAATTTTTCTGCAATTCTTTGTCCCGCAGGGACCAAAGAAAATAGCCCGGTAATTCATTGCCGGGAATTTGTGTATCAGCCGTCCCTCCCGGACTCTAAAATCATTAGGTTTTTCCTTATCCGGCGATGAATCACCGGCCTATTGTCAGTTGTTCCTCCGGAACAAACGACCAAAAACGCCATAAGTTAGCGCCTACGCCCCCATTCCCTCCTTTAATAAAGGGGAGTTAGAGGGAATTTTTGTCTAACTTTAAAGCAAATTGATGCGAAGTAATCGTTCAACAGTCGCATTCACCCTGCTGGGTTTTACGGGCCGATTGCTTTCAAGACAGTGCAGCGGCCAGGATCAACAACAATCCGTTCGTGAGATAAAACAGGCGCATGCGCCCGCCCCGATCGTGCAAATCCTGCCAGTCCCGGCTCATTCGAATCATACGGTCTATTCCATATACCTGAAGGATCGTCACAAGGGACAGGAGTGCTACGGGGTGGACCACCCCAAAAAGTACGAGCCCGGCAATGGAGATCAACGAAGCTGCAGCAAAGACTCTGAACCCCCAGATTGCGGCCGGGTTCCCCAGACGTACGGCTATGGTGCGCTTGCCTACACTCTTATCCGTCTTGATATCGGGAAGAGATTGGTAATAGAGAATCATCGCAACCATGAGACCAATGGGGATCGAAACCGCCCAGGCTTTCTCGATGGAACCTCCTGCAACGGCAGCCGCTGTTCCCCCGACCATGATGGGTCCCATATTGATCCCTACAAAGAGTTCCCCCAGTCCGAGATATCCATATCGAATAGGCGGAGCGGTATAGAAAACGCTTGAGAAAAAAGAAAACCCCATTACACCTGCAAGCCACCAGACTCCCGATGCCCACACAATCCAGACTCCGCATGCGAACGCTATTGTGTACAGAAGGATGAGAGCATTCCGGATTTCTTGGGGAGCGATCTTGCCTTCCTGAATGACTCTGCTTCCCCCGATGGATTCGCCTGAATCCGCGCCGGTTTCATAATCGAAATAGTCGTTCGCCAGATTCGTACACAGATGGACAAGAAAAGAAGCAATCAGAACGATGGTCCAGCGTCCCGTATTCCATGCGCCTGCCCGAGCAGCCACGACTCCACCGAGAGTGAGGGGAATGAGCGTTGCAACGAAAAAAGGAACACGACTTGCCTGAATCCATGCACCTAAACGCTCGTGGGTCACGATACGTATCCCTCGTGAAGATACGTCAAACCAAAGGTCAGCGGAAACGCTTTCACGGATTTCAGTCCGGCCCTGTCGAACAGGTCGGTCAGATCGTCCGGGTGGAGGAAATCCTGGATAGAGTCGGGCAGGTACGTGTACGCGCTCTTGTTTCCCGAGATCAATCCACCAACAAAAGGGATCACATTATTCAAGTACCATGTAAAGAAGCGCCTGAGACGCAGGTTCCTCGGGAAGGTCATTTCCAAAACGAGGATTTTTCCCTGCGGTCGGACGACACGCTTCATCTCCTTAATTGCCGCAAGCCTGTCCGGCATGTTCCGTATGCCGAATGCAACAGTTGCAGCATCGAACGTGTTATCCGGAAACGGCAAATGCAAAGCATCAGCCGCGGTATAGGAGATTTTTTCGGATAGATTCCGATCGTTGGTCTTTTCGATTGCCAGACGCATCATGTTTTCGACGAAATCGGCCCCGAAAACCTTCCTGTCCCGACTTGCGGCAATTTCGATGGCAAGATCGCCGGTCCCTGTGGCAACGTCCAGGATGGTCTTAGCATCTTCAGGTAATCGTTTTACTACGAAACGTCTCCACGAAACGTCCCTTCGCGCGGACATGATTCTGTTCAAGAGGTCGTAATGCGGGCTGATGGTGTTGAAAATGCGTTTTACCGCGTGAATTCGTTCCTGATCCGTCCATTGTTTCAAAGGTTTGTTTTCTAAAGCTGGTTCCATTTACAGAAGACTCTTTCAAGAATATCGAAGGTTTCGTACAGAACAACGCCCATAAGGGCCAGAACGACTATTCCTACAAATATCTGAGGCACGTCGCCCCTGCCCCATGCGTCCAGTATGTAAAATCCCATGCCGTATCGCGTACCGATGGATTCGACGAAGAATAGCACGGCAACGACGGTTCCTGTAGCGATTCTCAATGCGGTGAATACCGACGGAAGCGTGGACGGCCATATCACGTGGGCAAACAGATGCCGCTTAGTTCCCCCCAGGCTAAAAAGTGCATATCTGGCTGAACGGGGCACGGATCGCGCCGCATCACGTGTCGTAATAAGCAATTGGTAAAAGAGAATCAGTGAGAGCATGGCAATTTTGCCCATATCGCCAAGACCGAAAATCAGCAGCACCAGGGGGAGCAAAACGATTTTCGGAACCGGATAGGTCAAATAAATCAATGGACTGGCAAGACGATCCGCTCGTGGATTCGACCCGAGCAGTAATCCAAGAGGTACTGCAGTAATGAAGGAGATCGCCAGCGAGGCAAGCACCCGCATCCATGAAGTGCTCACATGGAGCCAAAACTTTCGCGTGCCGGCCTCGCTCACGAGTTTTCGCAGGACCGTGAACGGTCCGGCCAGGACCATTTCTCCAGCTATCCACGCGCCGATTTGCCAGATCGCCAGCAGAACGAGAACTCCCCAGAAGTAGCTTGTACGGGAATTCGTCATCCGTTCTGCTCCAGAAGACCGCGTACCTGTTTGTACATTTCATAAAATATGTCGGTCCCGCGATAATTTTCTGTACACCCTAGAGGATTCTCGACCGTTTCGAGCACCTTGCCCGGAGTGCCTCCCATGACGAGAATTCTTCGACCGAGCCGCACCGCTTCCTGAATATTGTGCGTGACAACGACCATGCCGAATCCGAGCTTACCCCATAGATCCGCCACAAGGTCCTGAAGCCGCTCTCGGGTCAAGGTATCCAGTGCTGCAAACGGCTCGTCGAGCAACAGCAGTGACGGTTTCAGGATCAGGGCGCGGGCAAGTGCGACCCGTTGCTTTTGACCGCCTGAAAGCTGTTGGGGATAAACCGAGCCTTTTTCTCCGATATCCAGTTCGGTGAGAAGCTCGTTCGTCCGGTCTTCTTCGATAGGCTCGTTGCGTATCTTGAGGCCGAGTTCCACATTGTCCCGCACCGACTTCCACGGGAAGAGGCCGTAATCCTGGAGGACCAGCGCTATTTCCCGATGAGGCCTGCGTAAAGGTTCACCCTTAAAGAGCAGGTGTCCCGAAGTAGGTTGTTCGAGTCCTGCCATGAGTAAGAGCAAGGTGGATTTGCCACAACCTGACGGCCCTACAATTGCCGCTGTCTCACCGGGACATAGGGCAAAATCGGTCGCGCTCAGTGCCGGAATCGGACCGTTGTCAGTGAGATACATTTTGGCTGCCGCAATGCAGCCCATGAGTTCATGGGAGGTATGAAGCATTCACAACCTGCTCGTATGTGAGCGATTCCGAAATTACACCTTTCTTGGTAAGCCATTGGATAATCGTCTGAACATTGTCTTTTTCAGGCGCTGCGAGTTCCGGAAATCGAGGAACCGGATAACTCGCCTTGAGATGTTCGGGCAGCCTGACATGCTCGACCATGGTGGTCCGGGCGGAATCCGGGTTCTCGTTTATGAGCTTGCTTGCTTCATTTTGAGCCATAAGAAACGCTTTGACCGCAGCAGGTTTCTTGTCCAGATATCCGCCGGAAAAAACCAGCACTGTCTGGCTTTCACCCAGTTTCGAGTCATCCGCGAGAAGGATGGCCCCTTTCCCGATTGCTGCCGTTGCCAGAGGTTCCGGGAGCGTCGCTGCTTCGACCTGACCGGAAAGTAACATCTGCATTCTCAGCCCGATGTTCTTGGCTTCAACCACTGCTACTTTATCCTGAGGCACTCCATTTCCGGTGAGGAGCCGCTCCGTCACGAAATCGATAACGGAATTCGATGAGATGGCCACCGGAATACCAGCCAAATCGCTCACCGACTTATACTCGCATTTCGGTTTACCCAGGACTGCAAACATGCGCTTATCCTTGCGAGTGTCATAGCTTGTCGCAACGATTCTTACGTTATGCCGATTCGCCTGGAGGACGACAGCAGTTAACAGGTCGCCAAAGTAGCCGTCAATGTTTCCCGTAGTAAGTGCCACGTCCTTTTCTGTTGCCGTGTTGAACGGGATCAATTCCACTTGGATCCCGTTCTTCTCGAAGAGTTTGTTGTCCTGGGCGACAAACAAAGGCAGCGCCTGAAGTACGGGAAGCACGCCGAAGCGTATCTTCTCCTGTGCCTGGGCCCCACTGTATGGGATGAAAACTGAAAGCACCAGTGCAGACAAAGTTAAAATTGTGCGAATCCGCATTATTTCCTCCCTTGTTCACAGACTTTATCTGAAGATCCGTTACCCAAACCGGACACAATGAATGCAACCGCCGTTTCTATCCATGCCTCTCGATTCTGAACAGACCCTTTGTACAAACCGAGCCCCGAATCCAGAAATTCCGTGTAATAAGCCCTCAGGAGAGTCTCCATAAGAGAGTTCACCAGGAATGCCGCCTTTTGCCGGTCGAGATCCGATCGCACTTCACCGCGGGAAATCGCTTCATCCAACATTTCAGTAAGGAACTCATTTCCGAGCTTGCGCAACCGAAGTATCCTCTCCGTGCCGAATGGAGCATCACCAGACTGGAGGAGCTGAAAATAGATGGCAGACAGAAGAGGATGCTTATCTATAAACGCAAATCCCGACCTGAGCAGTGTTCCCAGACGTACCGGAAAAGGCATCTCTTCAGTATCGGAACGCACTTTGCGTAAATAATTCTTCACCTGATCCACAGCGAGTTCCAGAACTGCATCGAAAAGGTTCCGCTTGGTCCTAAAATATTGAAATATGCTTCCCTTGCTGATTCCAGCAGCTCGCACCAGTGAATTCATGGAAGCATTTCTGTAGCCTTTTGAAGCGAATTCTGCCACAGCAGCGTCAAAGACTTTTTCCCTTTTTTCCAGGGGAAGATTTTTGAAAAGCTCTGTTCCGGATTCTGAATGGTCGTGCATTTCTCCACTCGGTTAAGAAAATCAAACCTGGGACTCTTACTCACAGATGGAAGCCACAGTAGGGGCAGGTCTCGCGTCTCGCGAGGCTGTCTCAAAATTATCCAAAACATACAAATCGTGGCACGATTCGCTATCTTTGTAGGGGTAGACCTAGTGCCTACCCTTTATTTGGGCGGGCACTAGGCCCGCCCCTACAATCAGACCGGAAAAGTGATGAGAAATACGTGCCACGGTCTGGGATAAATTTCGATTCTCCAGTTCACAGCCCTCAGGATTCTTGAGTCCTGGAGGGAAGGCTGAATCCTGAGGAGACAACATTATCGGTCAGTCGTTCATCCGGACAAAGCGACCTACTTGTCAGGCTTCCCGGTGTGATGACCACCCGGTCATTCTAAAATAGATTTGCATGCAGATCAAGATGTACGGCAGGTTCTGACACGTTTGGAATTAAGGAGAAAGGTCGGCAGAGCGCTGTCGTCCCTCGTCATTGCTGCGAAAGTGCTGCTGCTTTTTCTTCAATGAGCTTGCGCTGTTCTTCCCGGTAATCTTTGAGTTTTTGCTTCAATTCCGGGTCCTGCAAAGCGAGAATTTCCACAGCGAAGAGTCCGGCATTTTTGGCTCCTGCAGACCCCAGGCCCATCGTAGCAACAGGAACTCCCCCTGGCATCTGCACAGTGGATAAGAGTGCGTCCAGGCCTCCAAGGGGGGACGAATCCATGGGAACTCCGATTACCGGCAGCACTGTGTGCGCAGCGATGAAGCCCGCCAGATGGGCCGCCATTCCTGCACCTGCTATGAGAATTTTCCATCCTTCATTTTCAGCCCGCTTGGCCAGCTCAATCACTCTGTCCGGCGTCCGGTGAGCGGAAGCGACAGTCATGAAGTACTCTATCCCGAATTCTCTCAGCACTGAAGCGGCTCTCTGCATTACGGGCAAATCAGAATCGCTGCCCATCAAAATTCCAACTTGAATATTTCCCATAACTTCTCTCTTGCCGGAAAACTAATCGAGCTCTGCGGATTTCAAATAATCGGTAATCGCTGCATCGTACGCTGAAGTGAGTTGAAAGACTTTCTTGGCTAACCGGAAATTGGTTTCCAATGAAACCGATCCCTCGGAGCTTCGCATTTCGTTCAGGATCAAGGAGTAATCCGCAGGATCGGTCACAACAGTAACGAATGGATAATTTTTCGCTGAAGCTCTCAGGAGGGTCGGCCCGCCGATATCGATATTTTCAATGGCATCTTCCAACGTGCATCCCTCTTTCGCTATGGTCTTTTCGAACGCGTACAGATTCACCACGACCATGTCTATAGGTGAAATGCCATGCTTTTCCATAGCTTGAGCATGTTCAGGCCGCGTCCGGATGCCGAGAATGCCTCCATGGATTTTGGGGTGCAGGGTCTTTACCCGTCCGTCCAGCATTTCCGGAAAGCCTGTGAAATCGGAAACTTCTCGGATTGTCAGGCCTGCTCGGCCCAATGCGGCAGCGGTTCCCCCTGTGGACAGGATTTCCACTCCAAATTCCGCTAGACCGCGAGCCAGAACTTCGATACCCGACTTATCCGTCACACTTATGAGAGCCCGTTGAATTCTCGGCATGGAAACTCCTTATACAGATTCGCTCTTCTTCTCATAATCCGAGAGGCTGGAGTATCCTTCGCTCCGGACGACGCAGAGCCGTCTAATCACTCCGCTCAGAACACCCCAGCCTTCGCTATCTTATATGCATAACTGCGAAATGGCATTACACGTTCTTTATCGGCTGGTGGATTTCTTCAAAGGAACTATTTTTTGTTTGTTGAGTTCTCCCAAAGCGTCCTTCGCGAATTGGCTTTCCGGATCGGTTTTCACAACGAACTCCAGTTTCTTGAGCCCGCCTTCCATGTTGCCGGTTTTGAGAAAGACCATTCCAAGGCGATATTGAGCAGCGAGATAATCCGGATCGACTTGAACCGCATTTTTAAGTGCTTCCAGTGACTTACCGTATTCCTGCTGGTTGTCGTAGATGACTCCCAATCGATAGAAAGCTTCTTTAAAAGACGGATCCAGGGTGGCTGCTTTCTTATATGCATCCAGGGCCTTTCCGAAATTCTTCTTTTCCTCGTAAATGTATCCCAGATTGAACAGTGCGTTCGGATTGTCGTCCTTCAGTTTGATGGCTTTCTCGTAATATTCTGTTGCCTTATCCAGGTCCTTCTTGTTGAAATACGCTACCCCCATATTATACGCTGCCTTTTCCGGAGTTGCGTACTGGAGATCGGCCAAACATTTTTCAAACTGCTCCAAAGCTTTATCGTACTCGCCTTTTGCCAGAAGAGCAGTTCCGTAGTTGTTTCGGGCTTCCGTGAGCTTCTCGTCCAGTCCTATGGCTTTCTCATACTGTTCGATAGCTTTGTCGGTCATGCCTTTTTGCTGATAAGCCAATCCGAGTGCGTGCTCGATATCGGCGCTACCAGCATACAAGCTCTGCGCTGTAGTGAGCTCTTTTATGGCTTGAGGTGTTTTGCCCTCGCCGAGATAGGTGATCCCCAACTGATAATGGAACTGAACGGTTTTCTTGTCCGCTGACGAAAGTCCGAGTTGTTGGGGAACGCAGCCCAGCAGAACCAAAACCAATGGAAGAAACCTAAGGAGTTTCCCGCAACTCATGGCATATTCCTCGCATTTCATAGATAGGGAGTGTGGAAAAAAGGTAGGAAAGACCTGCTAATCGTATACGCCTCGGCTGATATTCCTGTCGAACGTCAATTCTCTGACAAATTCTCTGAGAAACGTATTCGTATCCCCTGTAGAATCCCACGTTCTGCAATGTTTCTTCTCGTCTTCCCGGATGTTTTCGAAATCGCTTTTGTGTTGTGAAAAGATTTCCCACCGACCATCCGAGGGTTCGTTCGATTTGGCTGAGCGATCTACGAGCCTAGCATGAATTGTCTTGTCCGGTGCCCAGCAGCATACGATTCTGAAACGTGCGCCAGCATCGAGCGCTAACCGGGCCGCTCTGACCCGATCCTCGTATCGAGCGAACGAGGCATCGAGAATGACGGATGAACCACGCGTAAGAGCTTCCCGAGCGTCTGCCAGAAGCGCCTGGTACGTCCTTTCCGTCGCCCCAGACGTATAGAACCCCTCGCGATAGTTGTCAAGCTGATGTTCTGCAGGAGAGAGGCCGTACATGCGTTTTCTCAGCACATCCGATCGTATAGGGGTTATTCCGAGCCGTTTCCCGAGTTTCTCCGCAATGAAGCTTTTTCCACTTCCCATAAGCCCGCATGTGACGATCAGCACCGGTTCAGGGGGAGCTTTCAGATTTGCAAGAGCCAGATCGAAATACGAGCGCGCCCTCATTGCCGCCGCAGCCTTGTCCTGCTCCGGTACTTCAGGTTCGTCCAGAGTAAATCCGATCACTTTACCTCGAACAAAGGCACGATAGGATTTGTAGAATCCCAGGAGCTTCAATGCATCCTCATCGCCTGATGCGGCTGCGTACTGCTTTGATACGCGGTCTGCAAAAGCGGGATATCCTCGATATTCAAAGTCCATAAGAAGGAATGCAAGATCGGAAGCAGTATCTCCGTACCGAAAACGATCGTTGAATTCGATACAGTCCAACAACATTATCTCATCCAGTACGATTACGTGATCGAGATGCAGATCTCCGTGACAGTCCCGAATGAATCCTTCTTGAACTCTTTTTGTAAACAGTGGTTCATTCTCCGCCAGGAACTGAATGGAGAGCGCTCGCGTCTCATCGTACACGGAACGATCGATGGTTCGGGAAATGTACGGTTCTGTCTGCACGAAGTTTTCTGTCACATTATTTCGAATCACCCGGGGAGATCCGAAGGCATCTATTTGCGGGCCTCGTTCGGCTTGTGCATGGAAATATGCAATACAGGAGGAAATGCGGTCCAGGAGTTCCGGAGTTACACGATCCCGATCAACCATACTTATCAAGAGTGCCTCTTCCGGAATTCTCCGCATAACGACTGCGGACTCGATCGCTTCACCCGGCCCTGTCAGATCGATTCCGGAATCCGTCCGGTAAATGGTTGCAACATCAAGGTAAATCCCCTTTGAAAATCGGGAATTGAGTGCCACTTCGCGGTGACAGTAATATGTACGCTTCTCTCGAGTGGTGAAATCTAGGAATCCGAAATTCACCGGCTTCTTGATTTTGTAAACCAGGTCTCCTGCTATAAAAACGACAGAAATGTGGGTCTGCAAGACTTGTACGGAATCAGGCCGCACAGGATAAACCGCGGGGTTGGATAATGCGGCAATGAGTTCCGGGAAATGGTCGGTCACGGGAGTTCTGTCCCACGGGACGCTAATTGTCCGCATGCCGCGAGAACATCCCTGCCTCTGGACTTGCGGACAATAGCCATGAGCGAACGGTTCAGGAGTATGTCCTGGAACTTGAGCACCCGTTCAGGCAAAGGTGATTCGAGATCGCCTGTTGCCTCATCATTGAGCGGAATGAGATTCACCTTTGCGCGAATGGGATTGAGCAATCGCACTAATTGTCGTGCATCCGCATCGGAGTCGTTCAGACCTCGTATCAGCACGTACTCGATGGTAATACGGTCACCTCTGGTGACGGGATATTTTCTCAACGTCTCCATAAGCGTGCCGATGGGATACTTTTTGTTGATCGGCATTATCTGATCCCGTTGTTCGTCGGTCACCGCATTGAGACTGACCGCAAGCTTGGCTCTCACCCGGTTTCCCAGCTCGGTTATTCGAGGAACCAGCCCAACAGTGGACACCGTTATCCTGCGCCAGGAAACCTGGGGTCCATTGGGGTGGCTCAGTATGTTCAGCGCTTTCACGGTTTGATCGAAATTCGCGAGTGGCTCTCCCATTCCCATAAAGACTATGTTGGTGATCCGACTGCTCGGCAAGCGCCGTCGCACAGTCAGAAGCTGAGAAACGATTTCTCCGGCAGTAAGATTTCTCACAAATCCCATGGAACCGGTTCTGCAAATTCTGCAGCCCATGGCGCATCCCACCTGAGTGGACACACACAGCGTGTCGTGATCCTCGGAAGGGATCAGCACCGTTTCAACCCTGAGTCCGTCTTCCAGGCCCAGGAGAAACTTGGTGGTACCATCCTCCGAACACTGCATGTCGATCAGCGTCGGGATACACAACCCTGCTCTTTCATTCAGTTCGTCCCTGAGTCTCTTGGACAGATTGGTCATGCCCGCGAATGAATCGGACAAGTCCTGGTGTATCCACTTCATTACCTGGGCGGCTCTGTACCGTTCTTTTCCGAGTCCGCGGAAAAAGTCTTCCATCTCGGAATGCGGCATTCCCACCAGGTCCGGAACGCATGTCTCAGGTTGAGATTTGTGAGAAACGCTCATCAAAATATTTCTATTCCGCTGAAGAAGTACCCTATCTCAAATGCCGCGCTTTCAGGAGAATCGGATCCGTGCACAATATTGTTCTGTTTACTGTCAGCCCATTTTGCTCGGATAGTTCCAGGCGCCGCTTCTGCAGGATCGGTCGCTCCCATGATTTCACGATTCCGTCGAATCACGTCCTCTCCTTCCAACACCATCAAGACCACGGGTCCCGACATCATGAATTCTACCAGTTCTCCGAAGAAAGGGCGTTCTTTATGAACATAGTAGAATCCTTCTGCTTCTTTGCGGCTCAAAAGCTTCATTTTCGCTGCCGCAATTCTGATTCCCTGCGACTCGAATGTCTTGATTACTTCTCCTATGAGATTCTTCGATACGCCATCCGGTTTGATGATGGAAAGAGTCTTTTCCATGCGATCCTCCTTAATAATAAGTCCGGCTCGAGGCCGGAACAACGGTCAATCAAAGCGGAACCCGTCCGCGTGTCTTCTAAAAGTTTCGAAAAGTATCGGTGCCCTGCGTCCGCTACCGGGCACCCATCCCGGGTGTTCGCGGGACCCCTACCGGTGCACGGAGGCCGTGATCCGCGACACCAGGAACAGTCATTACCAGAATGTCTGACTGTCTCTCAACTGAACTAACGACATAATCCGTTCCGATTTTAGAATTGAACTACGCCGAAAGCAACATGCACGTGCATATGGATGTAGAGAGATCGCCATACTGTCCGATTGAGGCTACGAAATGTATGAAAATATGGTACAAAGACTTTACAGATCACTGTGCCGTTCACATTCTAGGAGAGCATTCGACGCCTTATTTACGCGAAACTTTCACTAACAGGAAATGCCGGTGACCAGTAGAAAACCCATCAGTATCACTGTCTTAGGGGGTGGCCGGGAAATAGGAGCAAATTCCTATCTTCTGGACTGGAAAGGTTCGAGAATTCTCCTGGATTGCGGCCTGGACGTAACCAAGAAAGGATACGAATCGCTTCCGCGCTTTGACGCATTGGGCAAGAGGGGGGTGGATGCTGTCATTGTCACACACGCTCATATCGATCATGTCGGCAGTCTCCCCATCATTATGGATGCGTACCTGGGCCGCGGACGCCGCGTACACGTGACTGTCCCGTCCAAGAAGCTTATTCCTCTCATGTTGATGGATTCGGCCAAAATGCAGGTTTGTCCGCGTGGACAGAGCGAAGATTATCCGTACGAATGGTGTCTCGACAGGCAGTCTGTTTCAAAGATGTTTGCTTCCAGGAGTGTTTTCGCTGCCCACACATTCGGAGAAAAATTCCGCATTGCAGACGGCCTGTTCGGTTCCTTCTTTCCGTCAGGGCATATTCTCGGTGCAGCAGGAGTTGTCTTGTGGGACGGGGGGCACTCGTTGGTCTACACGGGCGACATTGCGAAACACAAACAGACGATCCACAACGGATGCATGCTACCGGATTTAGCGGATGACATAGACTTTCTCCTCATCGAATCCACCAGAGGTTCAATAGAATCCGATCCCAACAATGACAGGAAAGCCGAAACTCACGCCCTCGCGGAAGAGATCAACGACACACTCCAGAGAGGCGGTCATGTGTTGCTCCCTTCATTTGCCCTGGGAAAGACACAAGAACTTATCGTTCTTCTGGAATCCATGAAATGGGATGGTTTGATACCTGTGGATACTCCGGTCCTCTATCATCATGGGCTTTCCTCCGCAATCAACAAAGTGTACGAGATGTATCCGGAGTACCTCAACGGTTACGATCCCAAGATCATCAGCATTGCATCTCGCAGAGTAACTGCATTCAACGTGAACGACGAATTCAAGACAGCCCAGGAACTCACGCGGGTTCCTTCAATTTTCGTGTTCACAAGCGGCATGCTGTCGCGAGGAAGCCCTTCTGCACGGCTTGCGGAAGAACTGGTGCAATCGGAGAAGAACGGCATCTTTTTCACGAGCTATGTAGCACCGGAGGAATTCGGCTACGAACTCGCCGGAGCGGCCACCGGCGACTTTGTGCAACCGGATCTGAAAAGTGACCGCCGCATACGGGTGATTTGTCCTCACCGGCGCCGTTTCTCTCTTTCCTCTCATGCAACTCGCGACGATCTGCTGAGTATCGCGGATCATTTCAATCCCCGAGTTGCTGTATGGGTTCACGGCGAACCCGAATCAACCGAATGGCTGAACCACAGTTTTTCAGAACGGCATCCGGAAGCGCTGAGCCTTCAGCCTGCGACCGAACAAAAAATCATTCTCACTGATTCACAATAATGAAAGTAAGACAATGATCGTCTCCGCCCTGAAAAGGGGTTCACAGAAGAGTAAGCGCGTACCACAGAAACAGGCACGCGCTTCGAGCTTTGATGATTCTAGAAGGCGGGTGCGGCGAACAGAATTCCGCCAAAAATGAGATAAGCCAGAAGTAAGGTCCAGAGTATGTTGATTCCCTGAGCTATAAGGAATGCTATCGCAGGTCGGCCGCCGCCAAGAGTCGCCAATTCTGCAAATCTGGTTTCCAATCCGATAGAAACGAAGGCCAGAGCGAACCAGTATGTCCGTAAGCCGGATAGCACACCCTTTGTTGCCTTCACTGTCGCTTCAGGCAGCAAGAATGAGAAAATCAACGATGCAATCATGAACCCGAGAACGAACTTGGGAAATCTGTTCCATATTTCGATCGCACCGGGTTTTTCGCCGCCAGGTACTTCCTCCGCCTTCTTGAAGGTCCAGACCACAGCCAAGATGAAGGCGGCAACACCGATGAGCACGTTCTGGGACATTTTGACGATAACGCCGACCTTCATGGCCGTTTCGCTGATAAGAGAGCCCGCAGCAACAACGGACCCGCTCGTGTCGAGAGTCCCGCCAAGCCATGCTCCGGCAACCGCATCCGGTATGCCGAAGTACTTCGATATGATTGGCTGCAGAACCATCATGGGAACCGCGCAGATGAGCACGATGGATGTTGTGTAGCTCAATTTCTTGGGATCGCCCTTTATTGCGCCCGAAGTTGCAATGGCAGCCGATACACCGCAGATGGAAACGGCACTTGCCAGAATTGCCGAAAATTCTTCATCTACTTGAAGTTTACGGGCAATCCAGTAGCACATGTACCAGACGACACCGACCACCAACACTGCCTGGAGAATGCCGAGCGCTCCCGCCTGGATAATCTCTCCAAAGAGAATACCTGCACCGAGAACCACGAGACCTGTTTTGATATAAAACTCGGTCTGAACAGCAGGTTTCAGCCAATCAGGTACACCAATTACGTTACTTATGAAAAGTCCAAGAAACAGACACCACAGGACATATTCCAGGCCATATACATTGATCGTGTAATTACCCGCAAGAAGTAATGAAATCCACGCAATAATGAACACTATGGGAAAACCTATCACAAAGAGCCCTACATTTACTCCCAGGAGAGATAGGGCAATGACGCTCAGAATGAGAATACCGATTGCTATGTATATGGACCAGAGAATGTTGTCTGAGGAAAATACTTTGCCGATCAAGTTTCCGGCGTTTCCGGAAATCTGCTTGCCCAGATCGGCTCCCTTTTTCTTCAAATCTTTATCTTTGACGTTCTTGGCCGTAGACTCCAGTTTTTTCGCCGCGTCTCCAACTGCTTTTCTGTCGCCCTTTTCCATGGCCGCTTTCAGAGCTGCAGCTTGGGTTTGAAGGTCCTGTTCGCCTTTGGCAGCAGCCTGTTTGGCCAAGTTGTCCACTACAGGAGTCATCTCATTGACAAACGTTTTAAACTCACCCTCGGTGGCCCATTTGAACTTCGGCGGTTTTACCGTGAGTCCTGCGAGCACCAGACCGATGATGAGAAATCCTATCCATACAGCCAGCCAATCTTCTGTTTTCCAAAGTACTGACCAACCTAGTTTGCCGTTTGACATAGCTTGTCAGCTCCTTTCTCGGTGCGTCCGAGCGCGATACATAGACCACAGTCTTTAACTGAATGGATTAGTATGAGAGAGACTTTTGCAAATGACTGGTCTTATCACCTCCCCCGATCTAAAAATGTAATGAAGCAAAGGCACCCGTTTTCGTATGTTGACTCGTAGAACAGGCTGTCGCAGCGCCATAGAGCAACGATTCAAAGGCTCCGGCAGACGTCAGCCGGCTTTCTCTCGTTCAGTTAATCTATATAACAATTCTCCTGCACAAAGAACAAAATTGTGCTGTTTCAGATGCCCGCAAATTGCTCTAATTCTGTGTCATACCAATATACTTTCACAGAAGGAGTATTGAGAGATCTGTTTTGGGCCGGTCCCGCCGGTGGCGGGATTACTTCTTTGAACGCACATTGGTATCACGCGATTTTTTAGCGCGGCAAAATGCGAGCTTGATTCGCGTATAGAGGGGGCGCAATTCCAATTGCTTTGTTGATACACTCTCGATTACACATGTGGAGTCATTATGTGTAATCTGTAAAGAAAGGAATATCTGTTTCATGATTACGTTTGCGGGGCATAAACCATCAAAGAAAACAGATAATTGTCATTGCGAGGAGCGCAGCGACGTGGCAATCGCCTGGGATTCAGGCTCTCAATTTCAGGCGATTGCTTCGCTTCGCTCGCAATGACAGTCATTCAGAAACTCTGGCAAAAAAGATGCGGATCGCTTTGGTCATCACATCTTACGCCGGATTCTTGTTTTAACGCTTATAGGGGACCCCCTGTTTTCCGGAGATCCCTTCAATTTTGCTTTCCCTCTATTCCTCGCCCGCGCCCATGACCTGACCGGAGCCGTAGGTAACCCCTTGAAGAGTCCCGCCTGTAATAAAAGCGTTGTAGTTGTCTACCAGTCGTTGCACTACTGCAGCCGCAAGACGCTCATAAAACTTCATTCCGTCTCTGGGGTTCTTCTGAAAAATAGTTATAAGTTTTTCCTTGTCGATCATGTACACCTTGCTCGGCTGAAGACACTCGGCATTCGCAGTGTAGTAACGACGTCCTACCATGCTTGACCACCCAAAAACTTCTCCTGTCCTGGTGACGCTGTAATCGATTTCGGCTTGTTCCGCCATGGTGAGTCGGACGTTTCCTTCGCCCAAAATGTAAAAATAGAGAGCACGATCTTTTTGCGTATAAACTATGGCTCCTTTGTTGAAACGTTGTTCGACCATGACTTTGGAAATCTCGAATATCGTTTCCTGGCTCAATTCCCTGAATAGTTCGTGATTCTGAATTATCATGGCTCACCTCCTACTTGGGGTCGTGATGCTCGTACATTTAGGCGTTCTCGTTCAGCCCTGCCACGCTCGGTGGATTTCCTCTCGTCCTCAAGGTGACAAAAAGACAACTATGCAATGAGAGTGCCAAGTAACATCTCTGGAATATCCGTCAAAACGACACAATATTACGCATCCTTCCGATAATGGCATCTGTAAATTCTTTGGATGAACTGTAAGAGAAACTGACACCATGATAAGGAATTGTTTTAGATTGAAATGGAATACCAGAGTAAAATTCCATGAAATGGATGCAATTTTTGTTGTGAAATCGAAAGATACAGTACCAGTTGCTATTTGTAATCTCGGACTATCCAGTAATTTATACTTGCCAAATCAGAATGATATATGATATTGTTCAATAAACGTCGAGGTATTCATTCTTTAAGCGGAGCACCCATGAGAAAATCTCTCCTCATAGCAGCAGTAGGTCTTGTTCTCCTGAGCTTTAGCGGTGGATGGGCCATGCAGCCTATGCATACGAAAGTCCTTCCCTATAGCCTGGAATATCCCCTCACCAGGAATGTGCCATATCCCAGTCACAAAGGAGATCCATACGAATACACTTTTGGTGTTCGCAGATGGCTCAATCCCATTCAACACTCCGGATCGGCCGAATTCAAAGCCACACTCGAGGCAACACAACATTGGAACGACCTTTACGGCGGGTACGGCGTAATCGGCCATGGTGAGGATGTCTTCACCAACTGGGCGGCCAATTATCGAAGACATCACCGGGGCAAGTGAGCAGGAGTTCACAGAAGGCTGCTCAACAGGTTCTTCACTGATGTCAGTTGCTGGTGATCCGCTACTCCGGTCAGATACTTTCTGGAAGTCCGATATTCGAGAATCCCCAGTTCCGAGTAACGCGTCAACGCGTTATTAACGGGAACTGCGGCAAGAGCCGGTTTGAGACGAGGATTCTCCGTGTTTCGGGCTTCTTCCATGAGAAATGCCATTTTTTTCATCAGTTCTTTTTGGCTTACTTCCCGAGCATCTTCCGAAGCAACCAGAGCAACATAGTAAATTTCAACGAGGTCGCGCAGCACTCCGGCCAGGCACTCCAGCGGGGCCTTACGCAGTATGAGCGATTCTCCTTGTGAATAAATCCAGTTCTGCTCCCTGAAGAACCGGATCTTTTCTGCAAGCGAATTCGACGTCTTCTGGAGAGGGTTAACGATGAGCTCTTTTGAAAGGAGATCCTTCAAGAGTTCAAATTCCTCGGATATCACCGAGAGGTTCTCCAGAGCTTCGGGGCCTCTGCCCAGGAGAATCATGGCTAGCAACGACGAGTCCCACACGCAATTCACTATTCCATTTCTATAAAAATCTAAATTGGGAACTCTGGATTGACTCACCTTGAATATTGTATTCTCATTGGATGCTCCTTCACCTGTTTCCAGGAACCCTCGTGCCACGAAAGAATCAAGAGCATTTCTTACTGCGAATTCAGGATCTTTGGCAGTCTGAGAAAGCTCGAAACCTTCATGGTTACATACGTCCCAAAAACATTGTACCGCTTCAACCAATTCTTCACGAGTGACTTGCTCCGCTCCTCTGCAGATCAACCCTGCTGCGGTGAGATCGATATGGCTCACCACACCGGCCCGTACAATTCCATACATCAGGTAGTATGCGAAATCCTGGAGCAGTTTCCGATTTTCTTTCAGAAAAGAGCTTCCTGGTTGCACTTGATGTCCTGCGAGAGAACAGAATTCCACAAAGGAAACCGGATCTCGAAACCTTACATACACTTTTCCGAATCGCTTCTTGAGTACGGTCCGAGCCTGAAGAAACTGCCAAAAGCTCTCTTTTTCTTTTTCTTTTCCCGCTAATTCTTTGAGATAAGACTTTTCTTCCGGTACGCGATCGTATCCTATGTATGTCGGCACAAAAATGAGATCCGGGACCGCCCCTTCTTCTATGGTCTGGAGGAGAAAGGCCAGCATGCCCATTCTAGGGGGCGTCAATTTACCCGTTCTGCTCCTGGCGCCTTCTATATAGAAGTTTATATTGATTTTTTCCCGAACAAGGACTTTGAGATATGCTGTAAAAACATACGTATACAGCCCCAGTCCTCTGAACGTCCGTCGAATGAAGAATGCTCCGCCTCGACGCAGTATCGGTCCGATGGGCCAAAATGAAAGATTCTTGCCTGCGGCCATGTGAGGAATGGCCATTTGGTTGATAAATGAGAAATACCCGACAAGCAGGTAATCAAAATGGCTCTTATGGCACGAAACATAGATCAAAGACGATTCTGCGTTCGCTTTTTTCAGCTTCGCAAAATCAGATGCTTGGCTATCTACGCCGTCAAAGACTTTGGCAAAGAGCGCCCTAAGTACATAATAAAGGAAATGGTGAATCTGAAGTTGCTGATTCGCGGCAATCTCGTCTACATAGGATTCGGCGAGTTTCTTCGTCTTCTCCTCGGTTTCTCCCTCCTTCGATGCAATTTCCCTGACCGACCGCTGTACCCGCGCATCTTGCAGAACCCGTTCTTTCATTTCCGTACGGGATAACTTTTCAGGCCCCCTGTTCACTCGAATTCGTGAGTTAATGGAATCGACAAGCTTCTGCCGCACTCGAACGGGTAACTCGTCCCATTCCGGACTGGAACCGAATTCCTCGAATTCCGCGACCAGATGAACCGGTTCGCCTATCAAGAGTTCCGGGACGGTCCACGTTCTGAATGCCGTGGCAATCCTCCGCACAAAGCCGGGATTATCCGGATCGCCCAGAAGGGTTTCCCAGAATGAAGGTACCACGTTGCGACGGCTGCGATCATAGAGGATGATCAACGGAACAATGGCTATGGAAGCGGAAAGCCGGCCCTGTACGTCCAGAAGGATTCTTATCGGATCGCTGTCAGGATATACGTATCGATCTCTTGTCGTTTTTTCATCGACAAGGAATGTCACTGCTGCACTGCCGCGGTTTTCGAGTATTTCCTTCAGCACGTCCTCCGATGGTCTCGGAAATCGGTGCTGCTGGATGACTCCGCTCAAAGTCGCGCCCCACACCTTGAAAAATTTCCGGAACGATCCTGTGGCTGCTGCGGAAGTATCGAAAACAAAAGAAGGAACCGGAAGGCCAAGTTCCGCAAATCGCATACGGAGAAAATGCAAATCGTAGATGTTGCGATACTTCATGGCATAGACGACAGGCCCGGCAGCCTGGAGCTCACGGAGCCTGCCAATAACTTCGTCGTCAATTCGGACTTGCTTTGAGAGTATCGGGATGAGTTTACGTAGTATCCAGGGCGGTTCTTGGTCCAGTATCCCTGCAACATGCGTGAAATGACCGTTTCTCAAATGTTCCGGAACGGTTTTTCCGTTAACGGATTCGTTCATATGCGGCCTGGGCCTCCTCTGAGTCATATCATGGATCCGCCCGCGCGGAGGGGAAACGGGTCGATACTCGTTTTGCGGGCTCGTGTGAAGAGAGGCTATCAGATCCGAGCATCGTTGGGCAATGGAGTTTGTCTGCTCGGAGAAAAATAAATGTGCCGTAAAGAAAAGGTTTTCTTCAGATAATTTTGTGTTAATATACACATCTTTCAGGGGCTCCGGTTGTGGCAAGTATGGGAACGAAACCAATGCGATTTCTTTGGGCTCTGGTGATTCTGTGCGCGGTTCTTGTCGGAACTGCAACGGGCGACGATTACCTGGATTTCTATGAGCAGGGGGAATTCGCGTTGCGCGTGGAAAAATGGGAACGGGCCATAGACCTGTTCACCAGATCCATCGAACAGAACGCAAACTTTTATCTCACCTATCACAATCGAGCTATTGCGTATTCCAAGATGGGGGAATATGACAAGAGCATACTGGATCTTCAGAAAGCGGTTCAGTTGAATCCGAACTATCCCGAGGCATACGGCCTCATGGGACTGGTGTATGAGATTCAGAAGAATTATCCTTCGGCCCTAAAGGCTTACCAGGAAGCGCTTACACGTGAGAAACGGCCTGTAGTAAGAAGGAATCTCGAAAAATACATCCAGGATGTGGAGACAAAGATTAAGAAGAAGTAGTTAAATCGTGTGCTGACGACAGGATTTCTTGCCCATTCGGACCTGTCATGTAGGTTGGGTCACCCGAACGACGCGTGATACCTTCGGTGCAGGAATCCTTGGAAAAAAAAACATGTTGAATGTTGTTTTTGCGGAGCACTAGTGATAACATCTGTAGGATTACACGATTTGCCCGGTTATTTCCCGGCAAATTTTCCAGATAAAGGAGGTCTTTCGAATGCCTACGCTCGAAATCGAAGGTAGAACTTTTGAAGTTGATGAGGACGGTTTTCTCCAAGATCCGGATCTGTGGAACGAAGAAGTTGCAAAACTGTTTGCCAAGACCGAAGGTATCCAGGAAATGACGGACGAGCACTGGAAAGTGGTCCATTATCTCAGGAATTATTACCTGGAATTCAACATTGCTCCGATGATCCGCAAAGTCTGCAAAGATACCGGCTTCAAACTCAAAAAGATCTATGAGCTGTTTCCATCCGGACCGGCCAAGGGCGCCTGTAAAGTGGCAGGACTCCCCAAACCCACCGGGTGCGTTTAGTTTTTCGCAAATTGTGTGTTCCCCGGGAGTGCGCTCCATCCATAGCCAGAGATGAGGTGTTCACTCCTGGGGGTGCACGAATTTACTGTTGTTTACGCGGGAAGTGAACTGTCAGGCTGAGGTGTCGATTCTTCCCCCATTGCCGGGGAGACTCCGTGTACATTGAGGCATACAGCTTTTCGTCACTGTTCTTCTGCTATCTTCCGGAAATCCTACCTTTTATTCACTGAGCCATCTCAGTCGCGCTGCTCTCTCCACAACCTGCAATTGACGTTGAAGCTGCAGTGAAGCTGCAGTAGCGTCTTGGCCGAGTCTCGTACTCTGCCGTAGAAGTGATTGCAGCTCCCGCTGATATGTTGCCAATTGCCTTCTGCAGTTGACGAGGTCCGTTTGAGGAACCAGGTTGATGTTACCCTGTGGGTCACGAAGCGTTTGAGGATTGCTCGCATTTTCGATACAGCGGAGAGCGTCGTTTACCTGTCGCTGCAACGCTTCCTGTTTTTTCACCAAGATATTCTGTTTAACTCGAATGGTGCTGGGCCTGCCGGAAGAAGCAGTAGTAGGTGTTGCTTGTCCTGGGACATCCTGTCCGAGAACCGGCGAGACTGCCAAAGCCAATACTATATAGGCTGTAGCCCAAATGCATTTAAGTGGACGGAACATTGTAGAAACCTTTACCGTATGGTGCCGAGCCGCCTTTCCAAATTTGCCTGGTTAGTCTTGTACCCGATCAGAGAAACTATCAGATCGCCTTCTGCCGACGAAAGCTGCCTTTGCGCATCGAGAACTTCTATGTACGTTGCAACCTGCTCTTTGTACCGCTCCTGGTTGATACGGAAATTCTCTCTTCTGAATTCAACTGCCTTGCGGTTATTCTCTATGTCGCTTTCGGAGCGTTTCATGTCCAGGAACGAAGTCTTCACTTCTTCCATAATCTGTTCGACCAATTGTTCCCTGGCAACGAATGCCCGGGCTTGGGTGACTCGCCTTTCCTGGACGGTCTCACGCTGCCGGAACATGTCGAAAGTCCATGAGAGGATTCCCTGGAGCCGCCAATCGTTGGTGCCTTCAGGATCGAATGTGTTCCAGTCGTCATTTATCCTTGAGGCCTGACCTTGCACCTGGATGGATGGCAACAGGTCGGCTTTTGCGGATTTTACCAATGCCAGAGCCTGCTCCACAGATATATTCGCCTGCCGGATTTCAACCCTGTTCGCTGCCGCTATTCCGTAAATAGCGGGAATAGCGTAATTGTTCGGCCGATATGCCGTGTCCTGGATGACATCTATCGGAGTCTCTTGAGGATACCGTAATAGAAAATTCAGAGTAGCCTTGGATTTGCCTATGTCGGTCAAAGCTTGGGTTCTCTGGATCTTTGCCGTGGCAAGCTGGCCTTCGGTGGACAGAACATCGACTTTGGGAACCACGCCGGCTTTGTAAAACTCCAGAGTCTGATTACGGAGCGCCTCGAGCGCTCGGATCGATGCATCCGCCACTTCCAACAATTTTTCCGCTTGCACGAGCTGATAGTACGCTTCATACACATCCAGGGTAAGGTCCTGGCGTTCCACGTCAAATTGAATCGCCGAATAATCCACCCCGAGACGGGCGTACTTATAGTCATTTAATAACTTGCCTCCGGTATACAGAGGCTGGGTTATCGTCGCGGACATGCTGAAAAGCTTGAAGGGATCGATACGGTACGGATAAGTGGGCGCAAGTCCGGTACCGCCAGAGGGGTCTCCACGGATCGCCCATCGGCTTGGGTGAGTTCCGGTCAACGAAGCAATTGCTGTAGAACTCTGATATCTGTACCCCGTCCCGGCGTACTGCAGATCGATTGTGGGGAAAAAATCCGAATATGCTTCCCGACGCTGAGACTCTTTCTCTCTGACATCCAATCTGGCATCGGCCATTCTGAGATTTCTGGTCAGAGAAATTGAAACAGCTTGAGCAAGAGAGAGTCTGCTGTCGGCCCTGTTCCTTCTGTTAGACTCGGCTGCATTCGCAGCGAGTGGAATGACGGCCAACAACAATCCGAGGATAGCAATTGTAAATAGACACTTCGAGGCATTCGAACAACCCATACCTCGTCCTCCTTAAGCAAAAACCCGGACATCCGGGAAAAAATACAGCGCTTCCTTATGCAGAGCGTGTTTCAGGCGGAAGCGAGAGTCTGAAACGTGCGGAAAAGTGCAGCAGAGGGAGTTCCTTCAGACCATCATCCTCGCGAATACTTTCGTATTCCCGATCAGATTTTCCACTGACACTCTTTCGTTGGGCGCGTGTGCCATTTGGAGAATCTTTTCCCAGACTGCTGCGTACAGTCCTCTTTTTCGAAAAAATGTCGCAACTGTTTGTCCGCCGATTCCATGAGGCCGCGGTTGAACCCCATAGATCTCCTGGACAGCCTGTGCGAGAGCGAACACTACAGGTGCATCGGCAGGCGTGGGATTCGGGGAATCCGACCTGAGAAACTCATCGACAGCTATTTGGACGCCGAATCGTTCTTGGACAGACTCTGCCACCAGTTCCATCTCGTCCAAGACCTGCCTGGGATCCAGATCCGGCAAAATCCTGCAATCAAAGAACAGGACGTCTTCGCCAGGAATGGTGTTCACGTTTGGCACGTTCGCTTCTTTACGAGTCGGCTCGAACGTACTCTCGGGCGGATTGAAAAAAGTATTCTTACTGTTGAACTTGCTGTGGAGCAGCTCATCGAGCTCGACAACGAAATGTGCAGCAGCCCTCAGAGTGTTCCTGCACTTGTCCGGGCGACTCGCGTGTCCCTGAAGTCCCTTTATGGTGAACTTCACATGCAGCAAATGTTTTTCCGCTATCTCGATGACATCACCATCGGCATTTCCGGCATCAGGAACGAGAATCAGATCTTCGGGTTTGAAAAGGTCCGGCCGCTGATGCAAAATGTAATCAAGTCCGTACAAGCTGCCGGTCTCCTCGTCAGAGACGAGAGCCAAGCCCACATTCATCCCGAATCCAACGGTCTCTTTAACAGCGCGGGCTGCAAAAATGCTTGCCACCACTGCCTGCCCGTTGTCTTCTACGCCGCGTCCCGAAATAAACCCGTCCCGGACCTCAGGTTTGAACGGATCATGCTCCCATAATCTCTGTTCCCCGGGCGGAACTACATCGATATGGGACAAGATCCATAATGTTCTGGCATTGTCTCTACCATGGAAAACCGCCAGGAGATTAGGTCGAACACCATCGGGAACCCGCTCGTCCGGTGCGTGGATTTCCTCGATGAGATCGGGATTCAGCGCTGTCACTGCATCTTTCACAACCTGGTACTTTGCCATTTCTCCGGTTCCGTTGTTATCCGGACCAAGCGCCGGAATAGAACAGATCCGTACGAGAAATTCGGTACATTCACTGGAAAGGCCATCAATTTTTCGCGCTATTTCTTGAAAATCCACCATTCCTCCAAAGACGTACAACGTCGTCCCGGCAGAACACAGTTCGATCCAGCATGTTATGGGAAGGGTTGGATGATTGTCAACCAGAAAACTTGGTAAAAATCGGGGAAAGGGAGCTATCGATTAAGTATTCATACCGATCCGCACCCAGACGAGTAAAATCGGGGAACCCCTTTCTCGCAAGAAGAGTTATTTAGGAAACTCTTGTTTATCGAACGGAACGAGACGGTTCTACAGATGGGTTCCGAAAGAGGACCGATAAATTATCGCGGGTAGAGAAGAAATCGGGACCGTAATGAGAGGAATTTGTCCAAATCCTCGGACCAGCTATGCTCAAGGTCTTCGATAGAGCGTCCCTGCTCCAGGTCCAGACGGAGCCTGTCATCCCCGAGAATGACATCCACGGGAAGCTTGTCCGAGACGTACTCGTAAGGCGGTTCAGACCATCTGAATTCTTCGGGATAGAGTTTCAGCAGTGCAGAAATAAAGGCCAGTGTAGCTCGGAAAGGTCGAAACAGCTCTCGATCGGTGACGTGAATCTGATACCCTCTGCAATGTTGACCGGCCCACTTGTTGAAGGTCGGCTTGAAATCCGTCTCCCGCAACACTGCGCCAGTAATGCAGTTCTTTTCCAGGAGATTTGTCACATGTCCGGGTTCAATGAAAGGAGCGCCCCATATCTCGAACGGTCTCGTGGTTCCTCTCCCTTCAGAGAGATTCGTCCCCTCCAGAATCACCTGTCCAGGATATACAACAGCAGTTTCCACCAGCGGCATGTTCGGGGATGGTAAAATCCACGGCAAACCGGTGTCCTCGAAATACGTGTTCGGATTCCAGCCGCCAAGAGTTATTATTTCCAGTTCGCACCCTATGTCCAGTTCCGCATGATACAAGGCCATGAGTTCACCCAGTGTCATGCCGTGCCGCATGGGAATGGGAAATGGCCCTACAAAACTGGCGAATGCAGGATTCAGGATATTGCCTTCAACGTCTTTACCGTCGATCGGATTCGGCCTGTCAAGGATAAAAACAGCTTTCCCGGTCTCTGCACACGCGTGCATAAGATTCAGCACTGTCGTGGCAAAGGTATAGACGCGGGTCCCTACGTCCTGGATGTCGACAAGCACGGTGTCCACGGATTCGAGCATGTCGGGTCGCGGGATTCGCGTTTCGGAATACAAACTGTACACGGGAATGTTCAAATATGGATGCATCCCGTGGCCGGTCTCGCGCATATTGTCCTGCTCGGTTCCGCCCACACCATGCTGGGGTCCGAACAATGTTCTCAATCTGCCCGGGAATCGTGCAGCAATCAGATCCGCGCTCGACTCGAACCGAGTATTGACCGAGGCGTAATTATACAAAAGCCCCAGTCTCCCGGCGCGCGAGAGCACCTGAGGTTCCCGGAGAATTCTTTCGAGACCTGTAATTACCATGCAGCTATTCTATGATCTCGGACTGAGAGAAACGTATGAACAACCTGCCGTGCCTCAAGATTCACTCTAATCTCGCTCCCATTTTCCCGACCGGCCTCTGTGCATGTCTATCGGTCCGCTTTCCCATCGGCGTACGAAAACTGTCCTTTCGCCGCCTCCTCCGGAGACCAGGGAATTCATGGACCAGGATACGATAGTGACGATAATTGAAGCAAAGAGAGCCGACCAGAAAGAAGCGATGTGAAGCCCGGGCACAATAGCCCCGGCCAGTTGGAAGAGCAATGCATTTATAACGAGAATAAAGAGCCCCAGAGTGACTATTGTAAGCGGAAACGTGAGTATTATGAGGACCGGTCTCACCACTGCGTTTAATATTCCGAGTATTGCTCCGGCAAATAATGCGCTCCAGACACTCTCTACCCGGACCCCGGACAAAATGTACGGGATGAGAAGAATGGAGACTGTAGTTATGAGCCACCTTATCACTATTCCGTGCATGATCGGTCCTTCTCCCCGGTCTTCAGCTTTCTTCGAATTTCAGGTCCAATACCGATTGTTTGAAGCTACCGTGGGAAGCCTCATTTTTCTTCGATTGCGCCGGTCTTCTTGATAAAGGGCTCCAGAAGATCAATCGGTATGGGGAAGATGGTCGTAGAATTCTTCTCCGCAGCAACCTCCACCAATGTCTGGAGATAGCGGAGCTGGAGAGCCGTGGGTTCCTTGGCTATAATCATAGCTGCTTCGGAAAGGCGTGCAGCAGCCTGGTATTCGCCCTCGGCATTGATGACTTTGGCTCGTCGCTCTCTTTCGGCTTCCGCCTGGCGGGCAATAGCTCGCTGCATCTCGGAAGGCAGATCGATATGCTTTACCTCGACCATGCTCACCTTAACCCCCCAGGGATCGGTGTGCCGGTCCAGAATCTCCTGAATCTCCATGTTGATCTTTTCCCGCTCGGAAAGGAGCTCATCCAGTTCCGATTGTCCGCACACGCTTCTGAGAGTCGTCTGAGCCAACTGCGAAGTTGCGTACAAATAGTTCTCAACTTCTATAACAGCTTTCGTGGGGTCCATGACACGGAAATAAATGACCGCGTTGACCTTCACGGACACGTTGTCACGGGTGATCACGTCCTGGGAAGGCACATCCATGGCAACAGTGCGGAGACTCACTCTCACCATACGATCGATGATAGGGATCAGAATGATAAGACCGGGGCCTTTGTGATCGATGATCCTTCCGAGACGGAATACCACTGCCCGCTCGTACTCGTTCAGGATCTTGATGGCCATGAACAGGAAAATCACGATGAGAAATATGATTATACCGAGTGCATACATGGACTCCTCCTCGTTGTAGAAAACCGTCCCGTAATAGAAGGCCCGGAACTTCGCGATCGGGGAATGCTATTTGGTAACCGACTGCACCCCCCCAATTCCTGGGACTATAATGGAACAAGGCTTGATCTGCGTCAATCTCTGCCGTGCAAACCAACTGCTTTTTCACTGGGATCAAATTACCTTATTCACATGAGAAATTTGTTCAGAATCAAAGCTCTTGCCCATTTCCTAAACAGGAATAACTTTATTTAGTCGGTTTATGAACTCCAAAGTCAAATACGGAACTTCAAACTGGAGCAGGGGACAGATTAGAGAGGTGCGACCTTCTCAAAACCGGTTGTTTGAATTCGATGGACCGGATTTCATCCTTTTGCTAATATTTGAGCGAAGGAGAGGACATTCATGAAAATGATAAATCCCGAGAAAGTTAAATTGTTTCCCGGGCAAAGCTTTCACGGATTGTATGCTCCAGGCCCCAACGCCCCGGGTCAGGTCGGGTTCTTTGTCCGTTCTGTGGCCGAGTTCCCCAAATCCAACGGCAATATAGGCATTCAGCAACGCGCAGGGGCCATAAAATTCAACGATGTTCTCCTCGTGCTGACCATGATCCGAGTGTACTCCGAGGAAATAGAAGAAATATTCGATATCTGGTGGAATTTCTACTCCGAAGAAGAAGATGAGGATTTCAAACGTATTTCACAACAAGATACACTCACCGTACATTTCTATGATGAAAGTGGCAAAGAATTTTCCATAGCCACATCGAACTCTTTTCAAAAATTCTTCAAGTACTTGGAACCCATGATCAGGAAAACCGCGCCCTGGACAGACATCGAGTTTGACCGTGCGGTGCGGGGGTTCTGTGCCCAATCCTATCCGAGAGAAAACCTCTGGGAACTCATTGAATTCCGGCCTGAAGGAACACAAGGATCCGGCAAACCGAAGACGGTCGAAGATTATCCCGGGTACATTCCGGAAGAGTTAAAGCCGTTCTACAGCTATGATGCGAACCAGGGACACAGTATCAGGATAATACCATCCATGTTGGAACAGGACGCATTGTTGGGCAACCCTGAAGACTTTGTTCATGCTGCTCCGGTTAAATCGGTGGTTCGCTGCGGCATTCGTTGGATCAAAGGGTTTCCCGTTGCTGCAATTCCATTCATTCCCGGACACGGGTTGGCTGTGCCTCCGGACGATTCGGAATTCTGACCTCACGAATCCTGTGCCAGACTGTTCGATCCATCTTCCCGGCAGCCTCCCTGTCGCTATTAGTTGATGGCAAGGACTGCCGACCGACTGCGACGTATTTCAGGTTCGTCAATTATTTTCAGGCCTGCCGCAGATGCGACATCGAGAGTAGTCTGAAATTCTTCCTTCGACACGTGCCCCCGCGGCTCAGCCAAAAGTACTATTCCCCCGGGCTTCAGAATGTCCTTGATCTGAGAGAACAAACGATCCGGATCGGGAACTTCATGCACCATGTGCAATGCAAGACATACGTCTATCGGTTCGGAAACCATGATGTCATCCTGCCGGCACACTCTGGTGACGATGCGTTCGGCCATGCCTGCATTGCGTGCTCTTCTCTGCAATGCAGTAAGCATTCTTTCCTGAACATCTACGGCTATGACCTTTCCATTGGCTCCTACCAGCCGAGATGCAGGAATAGTGAAGAATCCCATTCCCGGACCGATGTCGAGCACGGTCATTCCATCACGGACATAGGGAGCCAGAATTTTATCCGGGTTTTGGAGCCAGCGGCGAATCGGATTTACCAAGAGGTACCCTATCCACCAGGGACATACGTGTTTTTCCATGCCGTTCCTCTGCAATAGTTTAGTCTAATTAATATAGAGGAATGAAACGTATGTTGCAACTGCTGAACCAAACAAGATCTGTTTATTTGTTATTTAGGAGAGGCAGCAGACTAATCATGACGATTACAAGAAGTTCTCCCCGATTTCAGATCCTTAGCCGCCGAAAGAGGGGTGGATGAATTCGACGCGATCCCCTTCTGCAATCATTGTCATGGCAAAATCTTTTCTGTGTACGTACCGTCCGTTCAGTTCCACAATGACAGCGGGGTCATCCTCATGGGTGCGGTCGAGCAACTGCTGAATCGTCAGGCTGGATTCTTCGACTTTTTCCGGAAATCCGTTGAACAAGAACTGCAAGAGAATCCTCTGGGGTGGAACACTTTCCGAAATAACGAAATCTCGTTGGGGCGGAATGCAGTATAAGGATATTCGGGAAACACTTCCTATGAGAAGCGTTTCCCGTCTTGTGTTTCCGTACTATCCGATTACTTTTTGGCTTTTATTCCCATGAAGAGCCGTTCAGAGGAGACCGGCAATTCGGTGACCCGAACACCTGTCGCATCGTAAATGGCATTCAATATCGCCGGGATGGTTGGCATGATCGCGCCTTCCCCTACCTCTTTCGCTCCGTACGGCCCATTGGGCTCATGCGATTCGACAATGATACTTTTTACATTCGGCATGTCCAGAGCAGTAGGGATACGATACTCACCCAGGGAGGCGTTCAAGATACGGCCTCTGGAATCGAATTTGACTTCCTCGAAGAGGCACTCGCCAAGTCCCATGGAGAGAGATCCCTGCATCTGCCCTTCCACCAGAGTCCGGTTGATGGCCAAGCCGCAGTCATGCGCATCAGTCATCTTGTCCACAGTCACTTCTCCGGTTTCGAGATCGACTGTAACTTCTACAACCTGTGCCGAGCACCCGTACGCAGGGGAAGTGCCTACCGCAGCCCCTTTGTACGACCCTCCAAGTCGGGGTGGTTTGTATTTTCCGGTCCCGACGAGTGTACCACCCTTGATAAATGCGAGCCGGGCTGCCTCTCTGAAAGTCAGGTAGTCGCCTGTCGGAGGATCTGTCCAGCCGCGATGCTCTTTGATGTAAAAGCTTCGGATCTGTTCAAAATTGCCCGGACCGCCATCGAACAGCACGTTTCCATTCTTGAAGCTTATGGAAGAAGGATCGCATCCCATAGCCTCCGCGAGGTACTCCACGATTCGGCCGCGTACCTGTTCTGCCGCTTCCTTTGTGGCATGGCCGGTCATAAGAGTTTGGCGGCTGGAATATGCTCCCAGGTCAACGCTCAGATCCGTATCGCCGGATGTCACCCGGACATGATCCAGCGGAATTCCCAAGGTTTCGGCGGCAATCATGGCCATAGTCGTGTCAGAGCCCTGCCCTATTTCCGCGGAACCGGTCAACACGTTGACTATGCCGCCATCTTCACTGACTTTGATCACCACGGTGGAATGATACGTATCGGACCTGTATATGGGATATCCTGCACCGGAAACGAAGAATCCGCATGCCACGCCGATTCCTTTTCCTTTCGGCAGTTTTCCTTTCTTATTGGACCAGTCCGAACCATCGCGCACGGCTTCTATACACTCTTTCATTCCCAGGCTGGACATATCCAGCTCATTTATCGTCATGTCTCCCGTTACCATCATGTTCTTCAACCGGAATTCCACGGGATCCATTCCGAGTTTCTCCGCAGTCATGTCCAGAAGCTGCTCGAAAGCTGCACGATGGGCAACTCCTCCGTGTCCCCGCTGGGCCCCACAGGCCGGCTTGTTCGTGTAGGCTCTCATTCCGTCGTATTTCATGGCCTGGAGCTTGTACGGTCCACCAAGGAGCGAACCTGAATAATACACGGTCGCTATTCCGAAACTGGTGTACGCTCCGCCATCCAGAACGGCTTTATTCTTGAGCGCAACCATGGTCCCGTCTTTTTTCACGCCGAGACTCATTTCCGCGTAGAACTGGTGTCTTGCGCGGCTGTGAAGGAATACCTGTTCCCTGCTGTACGTCATTTTCACAGGCCGCCCTGTTTGACGAGCGAGAAACCCGCAGCTCATTTCCATTGGGTTTGCTTCGCATTTCGGGCCGAATCCTCCGCCCACGTACGGTTTTACAACCCGCACGTTACCCACAGGGATCTGAAGGACCATTGCCACGGTCCGCATGACATAGTGAGGAACCTGGGTAGAAGTATGCAGTGTCAGTTTGCCGTCCAAATCGAACACAGCGATACAGGACTGGGGCTCTATGAACGCCGCATCCTGCCGTTTGTTGAGGAACGTGTGGTCCACAACAAGATCGCATCCCTGCAAAGCTGCTTCCGTATCTCCGAATTCCTGATGAACCTCGGCATTCAAATTGCCGGGAAACTCTGCATGAAGCTGAGGAGCCCCTTCCTTCATCGCTTCGAACATATCGAAAACTGCGGGTAGCTCTTCGTAATCGACTTTGATGAGACTCAACGCTTCCTGCACGGTAGCTTGATCCACCGCAGCGACTGCAGCAATTTCGTCTCCCACGTACCGGACCTTATCGAACGCGAACAGGGTCTCGTCGTACCGAGCCGGAGAAACCCCGTATTTTATCAGCCCTACATCCTTGGCCGTTATTATCGCTTTTACTCCAGGCAGTTTCTTGGCCTTTGAAGTATCGATGTGGAGTATCTTGGCATGTGCCAGCGGACTTTGCAGTATTCCGGCATAGAGCATGCCCGGCATACTGATATCGTCAGCGTACTTTGCCCGACCTGTTGCCTTGACCGGACCGTCCAAACGAGGCGCCCTCGAGTTGAGAACCTGGTAGTCACTCATGTCAGGATACCTCCGTGCCCTGGAGCGTGCGGGACGCTTCCTCGATAGCTTCCACGATTTTTTGATAACCAGTGCATCGGCAGAGATTACCCGAGATCGCGGTTCGTATATCCATTTCCGTAGGTTTGGGATTTTCGTCCAGCAAGGCCTTTGCAGAGAGTATCATGCCGGGACTGCAGAAACCGCATTGAATTGCGCCCTTGTCCACGAAAGCCTGTTGAATGGGATGCAGTCGGCCGTCTTCTTCGAGTCCTTCGATGGTGATGACTTCTCTGCCTCGTGCCTGAACTGCGAGAACAAGGCACGCATTTACAGGCTTTCCATCCAAAATGACCGTGCAAGCGCCGCAATCACCGAGACCGCATCCGTGTTTCGTGCCGGTGAGTCCCAGGTCCTCTCTCAAGAACTGCAGGAGCGTTGTATTTGAATCCACAGCGGCTTCTGTCGGTTGCCCGTTTACTGTGAGCTGTATGATGGTCTTCATAGGTATTCGTCTCCCCTGGAATTCTGCGGCAACGGTCACGGCTGCCATACTTTGGCACGCTCGAGTGCCTGTTTCAGTGCACGCTTCGTAAGCACTTCGATCATCATGCACCGGTACTCCATTGTCCCCCGGTGATCCGTTATCGGGCTGCAAAGCCCTACTCCGATTTCACCGGCTTGCTGGAACAGCTCGTCACTTGGCTCTTTTCCCACAAGAAACTCTTCCGCAGCGTATGCCCTTACCGGAGTAGGGGCAACGGAACCGAGGGCGATTCTTGCTTCCGCAATAGGACCGTCGGGAGCCTTCAAAGTCAGGAGCACCGCAACGTTCACCATGGAAATCTCCAGCGTCTTGCGAGCCCCGAGTTTTATGTACGCGCCCCCACTCCAGGGTGGAGGTGTTTCAGCGTGAATGCTCACCATTAGTTCATGCGGTTCGATTGCGGTGTCTCCCGGTCCGCGAAAGAATTCGTTTGCCGAGATTTCTCTTTCTGCAGATGCGGACTTAAGCCTGAATTTCGCATTGAGTACCATGCATGCCGGGGAAAGATCTGCAGCAGGTCGGCCGTTGACAAGATTTCCCCCGATAGTCGCCCGGTTGCGTATCATGGGAGCACCAAGACGACCGGCAGCCAATGCAAGAGGAGTGAATCGGTCTCGTAGCTTCTCGTGACGGGCGAGACTTGCAGCACTCACGCCGGCACCTATGGTTATCGCATGACCGTCCCTGGGCACGATTGAATCAAGACCCGGAACGCGGGCGATAGAGATTACGTGCTTGGGTCGATCTATCTTCAATTTCATCTTCACGAGAAGATCGGTTCCACCAGCGAGAATCTTTGCATTCCCTCCGAGTTCGGACAGTAATTGCAGAGCTTCTTCAAGCGTAGTGGGCTCGTGGTACTCGAATTTCGGCAGGAGCATACTTTTTTCCTCCTGAGACTAAGAAATGTTTTCAACAAACATCGAAAAGCAGTTAAGAATAAGGTCACGGTACAGCCAATGACCTTCTAAGGTTTTGAACTTATTTTTCGTGCAATTCTCCTATATGGGGAACCATCGCATACTGCGGAACAGGTCAGAAGGGATGTCTCGTAATAGCACAATCCGGGGCATGCATGAGAAGCTATCAGTGACTTTCCCCCGGATCGAGGTCGAATGAAGCGTGAAACCGGAACATGGAGGTTCGAGCCGCACGAATGGGAGAAGACGTAGGTCCCTTTTTGAAAGTCTTCACAAAATGCCTTGTACCGAATCAACGTCAAATCCGGATCTCTCAAGAAAGGTGCAAGCCGATTCCATTCTTTGCCGCAACCGTCACAGCAGATAGCCGGGGAATCTGCTTCATCCGAACTGTGGGAACAAGCCTCAGTGTCGGTATTCGGTTTCGCAGGGGAATTTGGATCAGTATGGGGAATCAAGGCGGCGTGAATATCATACGATTCGAGAAAACAGATGAGTTCTTCGGCCGTCCTTGCAACACATTCTTGACGTTCGACGTCCTCATTCTCGGATTCACTCTCAAATGGCGGGCATCTGAAATAAAGCCAGCCGGAATAACCTCCGAAGGGCGTTCCGTCTGTAGGAAGATTGCAGGCTAATACTCCTCGGGCAATTTGTACGTCAACAGGAACAACGACGTGATATCGATCTCCGGCTGGGGAAATTCCAATCCAACCTTCATTCCCGCATCTGACGGGAAGAGTGGCCCGATGAATATCAGTGAGTTTGATCTGGAGCATGTGCAGCCCGGATAAAATTTCTGTATCAGGAACTTTCATTTTTAGCATAGCTTTCGAGCAGCCATCTTGTCAAGTGATAAAGAAGAGAGCTGATGAAAACATTTGACAACTGCGCGAGGACAAGTTACAAATACTCTCGTTCACTACCATGAACCAGAGGGAACATTGTCGTCCCCGGATTCGGTAAGCGACAGTCGAGCAAAGATTTTCTACGGCACTTTGATTGCTGCAAATTCACACACCATCGATTCGGGTCTCTTCCGGGTCGTTGTCAATTGATCGAAATGATGTTCTCGGATAAAGAACGATAAAGAATCGATAAAGATCGGGTGACTTCATGGCTGCAAAACAGGATTCGTCACATATAGTGTATTCGGCTCCCATCGTTTCCAAGGCAATGCGGGTGCTCAAAATGATCATAAGCGCTTCCGCAAATCCCGGAATCAGCGAAATAGCATCCAAGCTCTCTCTCGCGAAATCCACGACTCACGGTATTCTGGCTGCGCTGGAAGAGTCCGGGTGGGTGCTACGGGATCCCATTTCAAGAAAGTATACCTGCGGACACGCGGTAAAAGATCTGGCATCGAATGCCGTCGTGAGAATGCCTCTCGTGGAGCTTGCACGGCCGCACCTCGAAAAGCTGGGACAGGAGTTGGATGAAGATATTTTTCTCGGCATCTGGGCGGGGCAGCAATTGCTTATCCTGGATCAGATCGAGTCTTCAAAAGAGTTGAAGATAAGAGCGCGACCGGGAACGAGGATATCCATGTTTGCCGGAGCAGCAGGTAAGGTCTTCCTGGCACATCACGATGTTGACGAGGTGAGCAGAATTGTACGTTCCAGGCCGTTGCCTCGATTTACGAAACATTCGATAGTCGAGCCTGACGTGTACCTTGCCGAACTTGAAAAAGTGAGATCGAACGGAATAGCTCACGATGTGGAAGAGTATCTTCCCAATGTTTGGGCAGTGGCTGTTCCGATTTTTTACGGCAAAAAGGCCAGGAGGAGAATGGTTGCCGGATTCTGGATCGTCAGTCTGGATACTGAATTGAGTAGCGAAAGTATCGCACGAGCCGAACGACTTAGCCGTTTGACAGGCGAAACGCTCTCGAAAGTGATCAGCAATCATTCGGAACCGCAATAATCAAGTTCAGGTTCGGATAAACCGTTTCACAATAAAATCACACAGAGGTCCGGGATCGTTCAGATCGAACACAGGGATTCCTTCCGGAGGATTGGACGGATCCCCTGCGATTGCCACGAGATTGTCATCTTTCTCGCAAAGCAGGTCGCGTTTCATTTCACTCCTGAATACTTCGATCTTTGGATGGACTTCTCGTTTGTATCCTTCGCTGATGATCAGGTCCATATCCTTTATAAGTTTTTCCCGCAATTCAGAGAGAGAATGATCGTGATCGGTATCCGCTACAAGAGCCATTTTCGTGGGAGATGATATGATTGTCAGATTCGCGCCGGCTTGCTTGTGCCTCCATGAATCTTTGCCCTCGTGATCGATTTCAAAGCTGTGCGCGTCATGCTTTATGGTCGCGATGCGATAACCCCGAGATCGCAGTTCCCTGACAACTTTCTCCAGCAGTGTAGTCTTTCCGGAATCCGATTTGCCGACAATGGATACAATTGGGATCATATAGCCTACTCCGACATGCGTCTTGTTTCAAGAAAAGCCTACATCCTTCTTATATCGGCTCTTGGGCAAAAGCAACGACATCTCAAGAGCATCATCTTTGCCACCCATAGAGACCTCCTCGAAAGAGTCCTCCGATCGCCACACAATCCGCTGAATCGTACAAATCTTATCTCATTGATATTGTTGATAAGAGGAAAATGCTTCATTCACATCTCTATCTGAAAACGAGCCATCCATAGTCATTGCTAAGATAAACGACCGAAACTTGGTTCAGATGTTTGGTCGAAAAATCCCCCTGCCTCTTTTAAATTAGGAGGGAATTAAGATGTTGCCTCTTACCCCCTTTCGTAAAGGGGGCTGGGAGGATTTGAATCGGACTGAGCTTTTGACAGATAATTTTCCCCTTGACTTAATGGTTAATGGCCTGTACCATTTCGGTATGGAAACCAAAGATGACCTTATCAAGGCAGCGATACGAGAGCTTTTGCGGGTCGCGAAAAAATACGCGCGTATCGAGAAGCTGCCGATCCGCGTTGAGGAAGGTGTAGAAATCACCACCCAGGAAGCCCATATGATCCAGGCCGTTGGCGAGCACAAGAAAATGAGTGTCACTGACGTGGCGATTCACTTTGGCGTCACGAAGAGCGCGGCTTCTCAACTAGCGACGAAGCTTGCGGGAAAGGGCTTCCTGCAGAAGAGGCAGGCTCCGCACAGCAATAAGGAGTTGGAGCTTTCCCTCACGCAGTTAGGGTGGCGGGCCTTTGATGCCCATGAGCATTTTCACGGCGCGGACATGACTTATATAACGAACCGCTTGAGCGTATTCTCGCTTCAGCAAATCGCGACTCTATCGGTGCTGTTGGAAGCTATTGGGAGCATCATGGACGAGCGCCTGACCAAGGAATAATTTTTTATGTGGTGTTGGTTAAGCTACTTAACTAATGTGACAACTGAAGGTATCGCCTCGCCGGCCACCTGCGAATTTGTGAAAAGGATGCGTTTCATTACCATTGGGGCCGTTGGACTCGTGGCTCTTGCCGTGGCGACCTGGGGCGGAGCGCTCGTGACGAGACCCCAACGAGGTGGGGAACCTTCGGTATCAGCGACGGTAGTGCGCCCTATTCCGACCTTCATGGTGCAGCCTTTCTCCGACAGTTGTGTTCGCTCGTTTCCAGGCAAGGTGCAGGCGAATCGGCGGGCCGAATTGGCCTTCTCAGTTCCCGGTTTGTTGGAAACGCTGACAGTGCGGGAAGGTGAGAAGATCAAAAAAGGTGCAGTGCTGGCCGAATTGGATCAACGAGATTATCGGAATGCTTTGGATGCGGCCAAGGCAAAATATTTGGACGCCAAGCGGGCTTTTGATCGGACTCAGTCCCTGAGAGCCAAGGAAGTCGTCTGCCAGGCTGAGTTTGATAAGGCTGAGGCTGCCTGCAATATTGCCTGGGCAGAATTGCGCATTCGTGAAAAAGCCCTGGAAGATACCGTGTTGTCCGCTCCGTTCAATGGCGTGGTCGCCAAGCGACATGTCGAGAATCACGAGCATGTTCAAGCCAAGCAACCCATTCTTTCGTTCCAGGACATCTCTCTAATCGAAGTCGTCATTCAACTGCCGGAGCGACTCATTGCTCATGGCGGAGCCGAAGTGCTTAGGAGCATACAGGTCCACTTTGACGCTGACGGCGATCGCTGGTTTGATGCCTCCATCCGAGAATTCAGTTTGCAGTCTGATACCGTGACCCGCACATTTGACGTTGTAGTCGGCCTGAACCCGCCGGCCGATTTAGCAGTTTATCCTGGAATGACAGCGACGGTACGAGCTGAGGTAACAGCGTTTCCGGGGAGATCCCAACAGCCGCAACGAGTCGCTTTGATTCCTGCTGAAGCGGTTTGGGCCGACACTAATGGAGAGTCGAACGTCTGGGTAGTAGAACCCAATGGCGGGCCACCGCATAAAACGAGGGTTCAGGTCGGTGTGTTGCGCGACGGAGGTGTCGAGATTCTTTCTGGGCTCCAACCGGGACAATACGTAGCCGTAGCCGGGCTGCGCACATTGCGAGAAGACATCAGGGTTCGACCAATGATCGCAGGTAAGAAGGGACTCGACGGATGAATCTTGCGGGATATGCCATTCGACACAATGTCGTCACGCTTGTGTCCATCATTCTGGTCACCGTGGGAGGAATTCTGGCGTACGGAAAACTCGGTCGTTTGGAAGACCCGGAGTACACGATCAAGGAAGCAGTGATTTATACCGAATATCCGGGGGCCACCGCCGAGGAAGTTGAACTGGAAGTCACCGAGCCTCTGGAGACAGCCATCCAACAACTAAAACAGTTGAAGGAGGTGCGGTCCATTTCCCGGCCTGGACTCTCGATCATCTTCGCTGAGATGCAGGAAATCTATGACAAAGAAACTCTTCCGCAAGTGTGGGACGAACTCCGCCGAAGGGTCGACACAGCTGCGAGTCACTTGCCTCCCGGCTGCAAGGCCTCGGTTGTTAACGACGATTTCGGAGACGTGTATGGTGTCCTCTTTGCCATCACAGGCGACGGTTACTCCCAGCATGACTTGAAAGAGGTCTCAGAGGACCTGCGCCGAGAGCTGTTATTATGCCCGAACGTTGGGCGTATCGACTTCTGGGGCATACACAGCGAAGCAATATATGTCGAAGTAGATCGGGTCAAGCTTGCCCAACTCGGACTGCCGCCCACGGCGATTTTTGATGCGATCAACCAACAGAACGCGGTCACAGAAGCGGGACGGGTCAAAGTAGGCCCCGAAGATGTTCGTCTCCGCGTTACTGGCGATTATTCGCGCATAGAAGACCTGGGGGAACAACTTGTTCAAGGCGGATCGCAAAGACGCATGATCCGCTTGAAGGATGTGGCTCGAATCGAGCGAGGGTATCTCGATCCACCCAACGAAATCTTGCGCTGGAACGGAAGCACCGCTGTCGGCCTCGGCGTTTCCACGGGTTCCGGGGGAAATGTCATTGCCATGGGCGAAGCGATAAAGGAACGACTCGCCCAATTGGAGGCACGGATTCCTGTAGGCATCGAAATCCATCCGATCGCGCACCAGGGTGAAAAGGTGAGGGAAGCGGTGCGAGAGTTCGTGCTTGGCCTCTTCGAGGGTGTGCTCATTGTGATTCTGCTCCTGGTGGTCTTTATGGGGCTGCGCGAAGGGTGCATCATGGGCGCGGTTCTTCTCATCATCGTTTTTGTCACGTTTTTGTGCATGTACACGTTGGGTATCACGTTGCAGCGCATCTCGCTGGGCGCGTTGATCATTGCAATGGGAATGCTGGTTGACGACGCCATTGTGGTAGTGGAGGGAACCGTTATCAAATCGCATCAAGGCATGAGTAGATCGCAAGCGGCTGAAAAAACGGTGGCAGAAACCCAATGGCCACTGCTCGGAGCGACGGCCATCGCGATCCTTGCATTCGCGGCCATCACGCTTTCAAAAGACATGACCGGTGAATGGTTGAAAAGCCTTTTCCAAGTTATATGCCTGTCGCTCGGTTTGAGCTGGGTCTTCGCAATCACGGTTACACCATACCTGTGCGTCACTTTTCTCCCATTAGCAAAACGTAGCGAAAAAGATCCCCATGATAATCCGTTCTATCGCTCGTACCGAAAATTGGTAGGGTGGTGCATCGATCATCGCTGGATCACGCTGGCTGTGGTGATGGCCCAGTTGCTGATTGCCATATGGGGTTTCGGATTCGTCAAGCAGGACTTCATGCCGGACATGAATCGCCCTCAGTTCACGTTGGATGTTTGGCTGCCGGAAGGTACCCATATTTATGAGACCTCCAACCAAGTGGCCGCCATTGAAACGTTCGTTCGCACCCTGGATGGCGTCAGGGACGTAACGAGCTTTGTCGGACGCGGCCCACTGCGATTTCTGTTGACATACGAACCGGAAATGCAGAATAGCGCCTACGGTCAACTGCTTGTAACTGTAGATCATTATGAGAGAATCTCGACACTGCGGGAGCAGCTCACAACCTACTTGAAAAATCATCATCCCAACGCTGTCACGAGCGTGGATGCATTCAAGCTAGGACCCGGTGGTGGAGCTGTGGTAGCGCGTCTCAGTGGGCATGATGTGAATACACTGCGTGATTTGGCCGAGAAGGTCAGAGCTGTCATGTACGCACATGGCAACACCCGTAGCATAAGAACTGATTGGGGAGATCGCGTTAAAGTCGAATCACTGCGTCTGGCAGACGCGCGCTCGCGCGAGATTGGTGTTACTCGTCCAGACATTGCCCGATCTCTGGCCATGAACTTTTCAGGTTCTGCAGCCGGATTGTACCGTAAAGGAGATGACCTGCTGCCGGTCATGCTTCGCCCCCTTCGCGATCAGCGATGCGGCGTTGACAACGTGGATAACGTCCAGGTTTGGAGTACTGCGCAGAGTAGATGGGTTCCTATTGACCAGGTAACGGAGGGAGCTGTGAGTTGCTGGGAAGATCCTGTGATCCATCGGCTGAATCGCATTCGAACAATCCGCGTGTCCTGCAAGCAAGTGACTGGAACAACCGATACATTATTTCGACAGTTGCGCATGCCAATCGAAAGCATCGAATTGCCCCCAGGATATAAGCTTGAATGGGGTGGTGAACACGAGGAGCATGAGGAAGCGAACCAGAAGCTCATGTCAAACGTCCCCATCGCATTCATTGCCATGTTCCTCATCTCGATCATGTTGTTCAATACATTTCGCCACCCCCTCATCATTTTCCTCTGCCTTCCGTTGGCCGTGATCGGTGTAACGGCTGGAATGCTCCTTACCGCAAAACCTTTTGGCTTCATGGCTATGTTGGGCTTTCTCAGCCTGTCGGGCATGCTCATAAGAAACTCAATCGTTCTGCTCGATCGGACAAACCTTGAAATAGCAGAGGGCAAGAGTCGCTACGGAGCTGTCATCGACGCTGCCGTGAGCCGCGTGCGACCTGTAAGCATGGCCGCGTTCTCCACGGTACTTGGGATGACTCCGCTGTTGTGGGATCCTTTCTTCGCTCCCATGGCAGCGACCATTATGGGAGGCTTAACTTTCGCAACAATACTGACTCTCGTTGTTGTACCCGTGCTATATAGCACATTTTTCAGAATTCGCCGGTAGGCGCCTCTGAGAGGCCTAACATTCTATCAGGGACCCACGTGTGCCCGAACAAACACCACAACGGAGGATGCTATGCAAATGTTGAAACCGAAACATAGCTTTGAATCGATAGAAGCGTTCTTTATGGGATCGGTCATATCCAAAGCGATCTTGGAATCAGTTCGGATGAGGCTATTCGATGCATTGGAGATGCCGCGGACCATTCAGGAAATATCAGCTTCCATGAAGACATCAGAGTCAGCCACGGAAGCGCTCCTGAATGTACTCGAAATCACAGGTCTGATTGTCAAGAGAGAAGCTCTGTATCAAAATACGGCACTGGCGTCCGAGTTTCTCGTGACGAACTCACCTTTTTATCAGGGACAGGTACTCGAACTTCACCAGGGAACTTGCGACTTTGTTGTGCGTGAAATGCCTTCTCTCCTGAGCAAGCCCGGCAGAGTCCGAAATCACTTCACCGAGAAATTTGCATCCCCCGCCTCTCTTCAAGGTATGCTCCAATATGCCATGCGAGGGTCGCTTCAGAACGCAACTGAGTTCATCGTTGCTCTACCCGGCTTTATGGACATGCGTTCAATGTGTGATATCGGCGGCAACCATGGTCGTTACACGATGGCGCTGCTGGATCGTAACCCGCATATGACCGCTGTAATTGTGGACCTCCCCAATGTCACACCTGCTATCGAGGACCTGTGCCGCGAAGCGGGTTACGGGGAAAGACTGTCGGTATTGGCCGCTGACATGCGCACAGATGATTTGCCGGAAAAGGCTTTTGACCTGGTGTTAACTTCTGAGGTTCTTCATGTGTTTATGGATGATCTTGGAAGCGTGCTTGAGAAAATCGCTACGTGTCTCAAGCCAGGAGGCTGGTTCGTCTCCAACCACATGAATCCTGAGAGCGAGGCAGCCAGGAATTACAGATCCATCGTCAACTTAATCTCGTACCTCGTGTTAGGGACCAGCCATTTTATCTCGCGAGTCGATCTCGAATCAGCCTTGAGCATCGCAGGATTCGCGGATTTCGTGGTAGGAAGCACAAGCCAAGAAGAAATCAACCTGATTTTGGCGGCTAGGAAGAAACAAAAGTCATGATGTCAGCGTGCCGCGGACAGCAACCCTTTCCGGCCGGGAACCGCGTCAGTGTTTCGGCAGTGCAAAAAACGTGAACAACATGAGCGAGAAACCTGGATGCGATCATCGACGACATCATGGACGGCAGGAACCTAGACATCGCCATCCGAGCAGCTTCTGGACGCATGATCCGGATCGTGTTTTTCGTGAACTCGCTCTCAAAGAAGGTGATTGGTTTCTTGATGTAGGATGCGGTACAGGAGAGTATTCCGTCCATGCCTCGAAGATCGTCGGGGAGTCGGGAACCGTATACGCGCTGGACAAAGACGCGGATCTGATTGTCGACCTGAGCAAGGAGGCTAATGCCCAGGGACTGCGAAATATCAAGGCTATCGCGACTGACATCACCGCGCCTCTTCCCATACAGGACGACTGCATCGACGTCTGCCTCATAGCGACTGTCCTCCATATTCCTAATGTCGCCAGAAGCAAGAATATGTTGTTCTCGGAGGTTCGCCGTGTTCTAAGACCGCATGGTCGTGTGGCAATTGTCGAGTGCAAGAAGGAACACTGGTATTGGGGACCACCAGAGCACATCCGGCTGGCGTCGGAGGATATCGACATCTCAATAGCGCCTTTCGGCTACGAGAAGATAGGGCTGACCGATCTTGGACTCAACTATATGATCAAATTTGTTGTTGCATAGACAAACAGAATCTATTGAGTATCGCGTATCGCACATTGGACGATGTCGGCAGAATATACGCTCTCGTTCCTCTAATACGTACTTGCTTTTCGGACCGACGTTCACTTCTTCGGCAAAACAGTGTACCCGAGAGATTCGGCTGTGATTTTCTTCAGGGATTGACGCAGGAAGACATCCGGTGCTAGATTCTTTCAGATGTCATCCAGCCGCGGCATTGCTTGAGCGGTTCGGATACGAGAGGACCGGATTCCTAAGCCGTTCCATAGTTCTGCGTTGCGGCACATCTCGAGAACTCCGGCAAATCTCTCCCAACCTGGAGTTACCATGTCATTAGAAGAACAAGTGCTTCGTATCGCTACGCTCACCCATGACGCTGCCCGAGAAGCAGCGATACTTCCCATGAGCGTTAAAGAAAAAATCCTGAGAGAACTGGCGGCCAAATTGCGCGAGAAGCGCCGCGAGCTTCAGCAGCAGAATGCAGAAGATGTAAGAGCAGCAAAGGACAAGGGAATTTCCGCGGCAATGATCGACCGGCTCACGTTATCCGACAAGGTGATCGAGCAGACTGCTGCGGGCCTTGAAGAAATAGCTGCATTTCCCGACCCGGTGGGAGAAGTGGTGAGAATGTGGACAAGGCCCAATGGAATGCGAGTCGGCAGAATGCGCATTCCCCTGGGAGTTATCGGAATCATCTACGAATCCAGGCCGAATGTTACCGCCGATGCCGGCGCCCTGTGCCTCAAAGCGGGAAATGCCGTGATCCTCAGGGGTGGGTCGGAAGCTCATCGATCGAATCAGGCCATTGTGAATCTGTTCAAGGAAACTCTGAAAGAAAACGGTGTCAATGAAGATGTCGTAAATCTTCTGCCCACGACCGATCGAGATGCCATCCTTCACATGCTTAAGCTCGAGGAGCTTATCGATCTCATCATTCCGCGAGGAGGAGAGGAACTGATCCGCTTTGTGGCGGCCAATTCCAGGATTCCGGTTATCAAGCATTACAAAGGAGTCTGCCATCTGTACGTGGACAAGGAAGCGGACCTGGAAATGGCCGTTAAGCTGACGGTCAATTCCAAAGCGCAACGTCCCGGAGTCTGCAATGCTCTGGAAACTCTGCTCGTCCACAAAGACATTGCCGCACGATTCCTTCCCGTTGCAGCGGATTCCCTTGGAGCGGCAGGCGTGGAGCTGCGTGGATGCGATGGAGCCCGGGCTATCGTGAACTCAATGAAAGTAGCCACTGAAGATGACTGGTACGCTGAATATCTCGATCTGATCCTTGCTGTCAAAGTAGTGGACAGTATCGACGCGGCTATCTCGCACATCGCCAAATATGGGTCTTTGCACACAGAATCCATCGTAACCAGGGATTATGAGGCGGCTCAGAAATTCTTGAAAGAAGTGAATTCGTCCTCGGTCATCGTGAACGCAGCCACCAGGATGAGTGACGGATATGTGTATGGGCTCGGAGCGGAAATCGGCATCAGCACCACGAAGATCCATTCCTACGGCCCCATGGGAGTTGAAGATCTGACGACGACCAAATTTATCGTCTTGGGTGAAGGTCAAATCCGCGAATAAACCTTACCAGACATGCTGCAGGTGAAAATTGAGCGAAATTCCAAGTACTATCGATCTCATTATGGCGAGAACCAAGGGAATGTCTCTGTCTGCGGAAGAACGCGAAGACATTCGCCGTGAAGAAATGCTAAAAAAGGCAAAAGGCTACAAACTCAAACTCCTTGATGACATCGCAATCCGCGACGAAGCACTTGCTGCTTTGAACCAGGAGCCGGAGTCCGATCGGAAGCTGATTCGGCGAAATTTATGGAATCTTCTCGTTGAAGATTTGCGGCGTAAGGAGGAGGTCCTCAAGTATACGGAAGTGATGGAATTGCTTGCTCCGCATAAGGCACCGATTCTGAAGGAATTCAGAGCAGCTTTCAGGTCGGAAATGAAGGATTCTTTGTCGGACAAAAAGAAGATTGTGCATAAAGAACGGAAGCGTCTGTCAGCACTGGGAATTTCCGGAAGCGCGGTCGTTCCCAAGATCGGTACAAAAGCTGAAGAAGACGATTTCGTCTCCGTCATCGAAGAATTTCGAGAAAAATTGGCTGATTCTGCCGTGGCTTGAATCTTGCCGCGAAGCCTATCTTGAGGGGTGAGGTGCTTCGTCTAATACGAAGCAAATATGTGCATGTTAGTGAAACCCTGTCCGGATGACGATCTCGGAACGAGCTGTTGTCGGGCCGATCGTTTTGCCTGTTTCTGATGACTACTCCCTCACCCTGATTGCCGATTTTTTCTAGCCGGAGAATCCCATGAAAAAGTTCCTATTCGGTCTTGTGGTTTCCACGCTCCTGGTCGTTTTTGCATGGGGGACTGCCATGTCACTCAGCCTTTTTGCTCTTGACGGGCGTGCTGAGGATTCGGATGGCAAGCCTTATCCTCTGGATCACCTTGTTCATTCATTCCAGATCGGTGTGCAGTCTATCCCTTTGCTTCTGAGTGCTTACCTGGATTCCGGGGATCTGGTGCTTGTCCAGCAGATCCGTGAGAACAATGAGGCCCTGAACGCCTACCTGAAAGCTATCGAAAAGCAAATCGGCAATGACGATCAGAAGAGTGCTTTTGCAAAGATTTCAGTTGCTTTCCACAAACTGCAGGACATAATCAATCGGGATTTGAAGGCTATGGACGATTTTCGGCGATTGAGGAGAGCGTACGATAAACGTTCGACCCAGCTCCTGGAAATCCTCAGCCCCGATAGCCCCTCCCCTTACCGTAATGCGGGATCGTATGAAAGTGACATACACAGAAAGTTGCAGGAAGTCAGGCTTGCCGTGGTGAAAGCAATTTCCGCGACTCAGGTGCTTCCATGCAATACCGCAGATCAGACACACAGGAAACGGACGAAACAAATGTGGGATGCCGTATTGCAGCATGCCAATGTACTGATCGCAGTTTCAGGCGATTCCGGGGACAGAGAGTCATCTCTGAGACTTGCGCGTGCTGCTGCGGCGGCAAAAAAACTCGCTGAAGAACTCGTTGTCCAGGGAGACGAGCTCACCCACTCGTGGGAACAAACATTGCCTACGGTGCAATCTCTGGAAGTGTTGATCGAACCGATTCTTGGCCCAAAAGCAAGCACTGGCGCAAATGCTCGCCCGAATGAATGAGCTTCGCAATTGCACGATTCGTAATGAAAGCAAAATGTAGAGCTGACTATTTGTAAGAAGCCTCCCTTCATGCATGATTCTCAAAAGTATATAGGTAAGTGTCAAAACTAATGTTTGATTCAGAAAAAGAGTATTAGTGGGTGCCGTGCCTCCGTGCCGACACATCTTCAATATGATCAATGATATCGATAGAATGGACCGACAGGGACGCCGGCCCCTACCAATATCCTGTAATTCACAAGCGGGATAAACGTCAGAATCTTTGGCAATCGCTATAGCCTTTCTTCGTGCGTTCCTCCGGGACGAAAGATGAGCAAGGCTCCGACGGTAAGATGGGAGAAAAGAAAAGGCCTCTCTCCCCGAAGGAAGAGAAGCCTGGAGTGATGGCATTAGGTGCAATCAGGATGCAAGCGGCGGGCGCTTCACAATGGTGGGGGTTATGAAGACCAACAGGTCGTCACCTGACTTGTCTTTGTTCCTGTTTGAGAAGAGGTAGTTGATTACCGGCACATTCATGAGTCCAGGCCAACCCTCTCGTGTGGAGCTGGAGATTGTTCGATTTATTCCGCCGATTACGGCCGTATCGCCATCTTTTACTATCATGACCGTATTGGCGGCCCGGGTATCGATCGACGTGAACCCGTTCAATACCGCTCCAGGAGCATCATCCGTAATCTTTATGTCCATCTGGACTCTTCCATCTGCATAGATCAGAGGTTTGACCGTGAGTTCCAGAGCCGCTTTCACCCAGGTCACTTCAAAGAGTCCGGGGTAGGCTATGTTGCTACCGATTGTGATTTTGGCTTCTTTGCCGTCCAGCACCTGAACTTTGGGTCTGGAGATCGTCTTGGCCTGTCGGTTAAGTTCCCCGATATTAATGATAGAGTTGAGGTCCGTCGCGTAGTTTCCTGACAGGAATCCGAACTGCAGGTCCAGTGCGCCTTGACCGGCTGAGACCGGAAGGTTGACAGCGAATGCAGAGGTAGCAGGAGTTCCTTCAGGCTGCGCCGGAGACGTTACCCCTGTGGTAGGGCTCGCTGCTGTTGCGCCGCCACCGGCAATGCCCCAGAATGATTTCCTGTTATTGGTCAAGGGACCGCTTTGGGCATTTCTACCACCCCAGGTGATACCCACGCCTCGTGTCCAACCTTTGGATGCCACTACTACTCGGCTCTCGATAAGGACCTGCGGCAATGGTTTGTCCATGGAGTAAATCATCTTCTTGATCTGAGCAAGACGTTCTGCAGTGTCTTTGATGAAGATGGTACGGTTCGTGTCATCAGCCCACATCATGCTGTTGACAATAATCTGCGCGAGTCGTGGATCCATGGGAGCTGCGCCGGGCGCTGCAACACCTACCCTTGGCCCCCGCTGGATGGCTTCCGCAGTTCTCGCTTGAGCTTCAGCAGTCTGCTGCTCGCTTATCATGCGGCTCGCACGTTCCATCAATTCCCGTCCCTCTCTACCGTAGAGAGATCTGCCCTGATCTTCGATTTGCTTGAGGAACGGCTTCATCTTTTCTGCGCGGTCCGTTTCGAGAGCCGCTACGGTACCAGGCCGGGGGCCGGCGTCCCCACACTTGAGATTGAACACGCAGTTGAGTGTTCGTATGATATCCGAAGGTTTTTGATAAACGAGCTTCGTCAGAGCGTAGTAGAAGCATACTGTCTCGCCTTCGATATCGACACAACCGGCCTCGCCGAACTCTTCGGTGTTGACTTCCTCAACCGGTATTTCGCCCGCGTCTTTTTGTTCGAGATCCGCCAGAGCCTTATTCATCTCTTCCCGTCTCTTCTGAATATCCTGACGGATTGCCGCGATACGGTTGTCCAAATCAGCAAGGTCCTTCGATGCCTGAGCTGCTTTTTCGGTTTTGAGCTTTGACATCTCTTCTCGCTTGCCGACCCTCATGACGTTGCCGACCATTTCTCGATCCAGCTTATGCGTATTGAGAATGGTATCGATCACCTGTCCCAGCGGCACCTGGAACAATCTCAGAGTGGTGGTTCCTGTCACTTCATCGCCCACGATAATGTTGATACCTGCTTGTTCCGCCAAGAGCCGGAAGGCATTTTTCAGCGAAATTCCTTGGAAATCCATGGTTATCGGTTTGTTGAATATTTCAGGATCCGGAGTAACCTGCTGTTTCTTCAATATCTCTGTGCGCTGTTTCTGGAGCTCATCTATTTGTTTCTGCAGAGAATCCAGAGTTCGACGCCGCGCTTCGTTGTCTTTGAGGATCTGTTCCTCTCTGATAATCCTCATAGCCTCTCGCCGCGACTCCCTGGCCTGAGAGACTGCCTGCTGTTTGGCAACATCAGGTCCCTTCTGGCCTTTCTGATCCGGAGTCATCACGAAACGGGGCGGAGGAAAGTCAACCATGAGGACGCCCTTCTTCTTTTCAACCTGATATGGCACCGCGTCTTTGAGTTGAATGAAGATGTTCTGCGTTCCCGGAATTATCATCTCGACCGAAGTGGAGAAAAGGTCTGTTCTCAAGGGTTTTTGATGGATCTTGGGAATCTCAGCGTTGATGAGATCCAATCTGACTTTTGTGGGGGATATTTTGTTCACTCGATAATCCAGGTGATCGCCACCCATGACCATAAGCCGAGCGTTATGTCCCACCTGGATGAATTTGAGTTCCGTGATTTCTTGCACCAACAACCTGGGATCGGGCGTGGGGGGCGTCACAGGCGGGCGGACCTCTTTCACCATCTGAGGTCCCCCTCCACGTCTCGAAGCGCCGCCGGCCTGGGCGGGGGCATCGGTTTGCACGTCTGATTCCTTGAGCATGGGAGGAGGCGCGATGTGTCTCTCCATGTTCTGGGACAGCTTGCCGATTCCATTCACCTCGGGCGGTCGGATATTCGAGGCTGCTGCCTGACGCAGTTCACCGAACTTTGATCCGCGTTCGGAAGAATTATCGGGCTTGACTGCAACTCTTATGCTCTTTTCCTGCGGCGCAGGTGCCTCTTCTATCGGCTTTGCAGCAGCAGGCACCAACTTCGGATCCAATGGAGCTTTTCCTCTGGCTGATTGCTCCTTATCTTCGTGCGCAGGGTTTGCTTCACCGAGTTCCGCGGATATGGAAGTCCCGAATGCGACGAGGACTTTTTCCTGTTCGCGGCGCACCGTAAACGGGGGGACCGGCCGGTCCTGAAAATCCACGACGATCCGTGCATTGGACTTGTGCGTGCCAATACGGATTTCATGAATGTCCCGCTTGTTCACACTCACTTTCCGCTGCACTTTACCTAACGAGGTGCCCTCAAAATCCAAAACCAGTCTATTGGGATTTCCGATGACACGTGCCAGATGCTTGCCTGCCGTTCCTTTGGTTGCAATGACAAGGGTTTTCCCCTCTTCATTCACATCGATACCGGTTAATTCTCCGGGATCGGCCCCAGCATAGGAGCAGACCATTGCAATCAAAAGGCAGCTAAGCCATAGGGATTTGTATCTTTTTTCAGGTGACCTCATTTTGTCCTCTCTCGAAGACCGTGTGGATGCGATCCAGACCATGCGGAGCCACGGCGTCTCTGGGTTATCGTTTGAAATGGTCCGATACAGTACGAGTATTCGATTCCTGTATCGGATGTTAAGCTGCAAGGATCATAGCAAAGGAACCGCTACTATGTCAACGAAAAAATCCTAAAAAACCAGAGGATAGCTAATTTTACTAAAGTGATGGATTATAAAATTTACACATCTATATTTAAAACCGCTTGCAACCTGCCAAATTTTCTGTTTAATACTTCTACGATTTTTTGTCCTTGGGCTTCTCGCACTGCTCGGGTATCATTACTCCTATGGAAACGGATCTCGTCATCAGAATCGTTGTGATTGCCACATTCACCCTCGCTGTCGGACTTTATTTGTTCTTATACAGATAAAGAACTCCAGTCCTGGAGCACTCCGCAGAAGGCCGGCAGAGACTCGGGCTAGCCGGAAATCCGCCAATGGCTCTTTTTTCCATTTCGAAATGAAGCGGGGAGGCAACGACCCAGGGGGAACAAATCTGAGGATTTATAGCAAGTGTATAAAATAGTATCCAGTTGCGAAAAGCACTGCTCGACAATTGGTGGGTGCCGTGCCTCCGTGCCGGCACATTTTTCAAATACAAATCAACCAGTTCGGGCTGGCAGGCACGCCGGCCCCTACCGTCCTTTCAAAGAACAATGTGGTCAAAAGGTTAGAAATTATGTCAACGGCTATAGCACCGGGACTTAGAGACTGTCTCAAAACTCATGAATCCATAAAGAATCGTGCCACGATTCGCCATCTTCGTAGGGGTAGGCCTAGTGCCTACCCTCATTTGGGCGGACACGAGGCCCGCCCCTACAATCAGGCCAGCAGGAAGATGAGGAATTCGTGCCACGATCTGGGATGAATTTCGACTTTTGAGACAGTTTCCTTAGGCCAGTGTTAAAAGTTTTTTGAAAAGGGTTGGAGAACCTTTTGCAGAAAAGGTTCCCCAAATCTTACTGCTTTGAAAGCGCATTCCCTACAAAAATCAGATAATTTCCCCGAAAAGATCGGGCCCATGCGTGGCAGTAATTTTCACTTTGTGTATTTCACCCGCAATACCATCTCCGGAAGTGATATAGAGCACACCATCGACTTCGGGAGCCTGATCCCAGGTGCGTCCCTGGAGCAATAGATCCGTTTCCGAGGATACTCCTTCGATAATGCTTTCCTGCGTTGTACCCACCTTTTCCTTCAATCTGCGTTTTATGAACCGAGAATGTATGTTTTGTATTTCACTGGATCGCGCATTTTTCACCTGATCAGGAATCGGGTTCCCCAGGTCAAACGCGGGAGTGCCTTCCTCGGGGGAATATGCGAAAACGCCAACATGTTCGATTCGGAACTCTTGGACAAAGTCTCTCAATTCTTGAAAGTCCTCGTCCCTTTCCGTCGGAAATCCCACCATAAAGGTCGTACGGAGGACCAGGCCCGGAATTGCGTTCCGCAGATTGTCAACCAATTTGCGTATCCGGTTTCCTTTCCAGGGTCTCCCCATGGACTTGAGCACGTGGTCGGATACGTGCTGAAACGGAATATCCATGTACGGCAGTATTTTCTCGGAATTCTTCATCAGTTCCGGAAGAGATCGAGGTATGCCGTCCGGGTGAAGATACATGAGACGTATCCATCTGAGATCCTGAATAATTTCCAATCTTTTGAGAAGATTGGTTAAGGAGTGTTTCTCGTTTTTTTCCACTCCATAGGCCGTGAGATCCTGCGCAACCAACACCAGTTCTCTGACATTGCAGGAAGCCAGAGATTCCGCTTCCTGAGCCAGCATCTCGCTATCATAGCTCCTGAGCGGGCCGCGTATGGAAGGAATGGTGCAGTACGTACATCTTCTGGAGCATCCTTCAGCGATTTTCAGATAAGCATAGCCAGGGGTGGTGAGAACTCGTCCGGATACGGAAGCTCCGTAGATCGTGTCGCCCCGGGGATCTGGTGCGGTCTTGGCAGCAATCAAGTCCGGAAGTTCATGGATACGATCCGGAGTGAGAAAAAGGTCAATCTCCGGGAGCGAATCCACCAGGTCTTCTCTGTATCGTAATGGCAGACAGCCGGCCACGACAACAAATGCATCCGGATGCTCTGACTTGACATCGAGAATTGCATCTATGGATTCTTCTACGGCTGGTTCGATGAATGCACAGGTGTTGATGATGATATACCGAGCGGTCAACGGATCGTCCGAGTGTGTATATCCCCGGTCGAAGAGAGTAGAGAGAATACGTTCCGTGTCCACCCTGTTCTTCGGACATCCAAGACTTATGATGTGAACTGTCTTACTGTTTCTCACGATTACCGTAAAAACCTTGTGCAGGGGGGAGTTTGTGCAGGGGCGCGCTCGATATTTCAAAGCGGGAATCCGGAAGAGAATCGAGAAATGTAAAATCCGTCAAGTCAAAGCGGTTGTAATTACCCAGAGCATCGTAGATGATTGCACGTTTCACCGTGAATTTTGCAGCATCGATCCCGAGGACCATCCTGTACGTGCTGCTCGGGTTGACTGCATCGGTCAATTCCAGAAAATACATATTCTCTTCTTTGTCCAGAGCCTTTGGAGGAAAGGTGATTGTGAAGTTTCGGCCCAGATTTCCGATATTGGTGAAAAAGCCGAAAAATTGCTCCACGTTCATCTCGGGTGGTATTTCACCGTTTGCAGAGGTCCCGTCCTGGGGAAAATAGATCGCGTATGTCTTTCCTTTTACGACGACTTTTTGTGGTTCAGGGAAATCCACTTCCAATGAAATGGAGCCGGGTTTCTTCACGAACATGACGCCTTGAAACTTATCTCTCAGGTCCATTGCCGTATTTACCGTCAACTGATCGAAACGCGCCTTAAAACAACAATGATGCGAATAGACTTCCTGTAATTTTCCTACAATTTGATCGATTGCAGCAGGGCGATCCTGGGCGGAAGCGATTCCCTGACCGAACAACAGCCACAATGCTAATCCTGCGATCAATCCTCTCATATTCTATGGTCTCCCGCGAGTCGTGCGATTTCTTCCGCGAGCTCCGGTATTCGATATTCTCCAAAAGGAATCGGAAAACCCGCCAATCGGAGTTCATGAACAAGGAGAGCAATCGGAGGCAAAATGTTCCTCATTTCCGGGTCTTCAGCGAGCTCTCCACAAACCTCTTCCGGTGTGCCGATTGCTGAAAGCTTTCCCTGATTCAGTACCAGGAGGGTATCGAGAATCGGCAGAAAGGGACCCATGTCATGCGATACGATGATAACCGACCTGTCTCCTGATGTTTTCATAGTGCCGAGCAATTGTACCAGATCTGACACAGCCGCGGGGTCCAGGCCGACTCCAGGCTCGTCCAATACGAGAATGTGTGGTTGATTGACCAGTATCCCTGCAATGGCGACTTTCCGTTTTTCGGAATCCGAAAGCGATTCGGGATGCCGTTCTCCGATACGATCCAAGTTCAACCCCATCATCCGACCGGCCGACCACGCAATTTCCCGGATTTCAGAGTGAGGAAGTCCCGAGAACCTCCTGAGTACAAAAGAAATGTCATTGAAAACTGTATCCTCGAATAACTGGCGTTCCGGACGCTGAAACACCACCCCTACCCTCAAGGCGAGGTCCGAACCGTAATCCCTCGTATCTTTCCCGTCAATCAATATTCTTCCGCTCGTGGGATACAGAAGTCCGTTCAACAATTTTATCAAGGTCGTTTTTCCGGAGCCTGTGCCCCCAAGGATTCCTAGCGAACGATGAGAGGGCAGTTCGAAGGAAATACCACTCAGAGCCGTAAGCTCGAGCTGTGTATCTTTATTATAGGTATGAGTCACTCGATCGAAAGAGATATGCATGAATTCCGTTAGGATTCTTTCACTTTCCAGATGGTGCCCTTAGGGGTATCTTCAAGGACGATTCCCTTGGAAGCGAGTTCGTTTCGAATCTCATCCGCTCGGGCAAAATTCTTACTTTTCCTCGCTTCAGCTCTCTCAACGATGTACTGTTGAATCAGCTCCTCCGAGATCCCAAGTTCCGGGGCCCCGGCTTTTCGAGCGCGTTCGAGAAATTCGGTCTGATCCTCACGTAAGATTCCCAGCACTTCGCGTGCTACATGCAGTATGCGATCCTTGACTTCTCTGAGTAATTCAGGCTTGGGAACCGAATTCGTTCCCGAAATTCGGTTGATCGTCCGTGCGGCCTCGAACAATATCGCAAGTGCTCTGGGGGTGTTAAAGTCATCATCCATTGCTTCGGAAAAACGTTCTTCGATTCCCGTCAATTCCTGGGGAAGATCGTCCGATGTGCCGCGGGCTTCAATAAGTTCGTCCAGTGCGGCCATTGCAGCGTACAGCCGTTCCAGTGCAGTCGAAGATTCTTTGACAAAGGCGTCGCTGTAATCTAATGGGCTCCTGTAATGACTCGTGAGCAGGAAATGACGTAAAGCTTCGGGATGTACGGTTTTCAGAATGTCTCGAATATTCAGGACATTTCCCAGCGATTTGGACATTTTTTCAGCCCGTATATTCACAAAACCGTTATGGACCCAATAATTTACGAAAGTTTCACCCGTTGCCGCCTCTGATTGGGCGATTTCATTTTCGTGATGCGGAAAGGTCAGGTCTGCCCCGCCACCATGGATGTCGAAGTGTTGCCCCAAGTAGAACATACTCATTGCCGAGCACTCAATGTGCCAGCCGGGTCGTCCCGGTCCCCACGGACTTTCCCATGAGGGCTCGCCGGGTTTGGCAGCCTTCCAGAGTGCAAAATCAAGGGGATTTTTCTTCTTTTCATTTACATCCACCCGTGCACCCGACATGAGCTCATCCACTTTTTTCCCAGACAACTTTCCGTATTCGGGAAAGCTCGCGACGGAAAACATCACATCGCCATCAACGGTGTAAGCGTATTTTCCTTCAACAAGTTTCGCTATCAAGGCCTGGATTTGAGCAATAAATTCCGTGGCCTTGGGTTCTCTGGTGGGTCTCAGCACTCCCAAGGCATCCATATCGACGTAGAATTCCCGGACAAATTTTTCCGCAAGCTCTTTCCAATCGATTTTCAGTTCATTTGCCCTGTTAATGATCTTGTCATCGATGTCCGTAAAATTCCGCACGTACGTGACCTCGTAACCTTTGAACATCAGGTAGCGAAAGATAATGTCGAACAGCACCTGAGACCGTGCATGGCCGATATGACAATAGTCGTACACTGTCACGCCGCATACGTACATACCGGTTCGATTCGGATTTCTCGGCTTGAAATCCTCCTTCTTTCTGGTCATTGTGTTAAATATCTTGAGCCCCATAATGGTATATCCCTTGTACTCGCTTTCTGCTCTTACGAGGTGAGTTCCGTTCGGATCCGTAAGCGGGCGTTATATCAGTTCTTTGATCGCCGTTGTCGGATGGCTTCAGCGATCAACCTTTTCCGGCGAGTTATTTTCCAGCAGCGCTACTGCAAAGGCGGCTATTCCTTCACCTCTTCCGACAAACCCCAACCCCTCGGTTGTCGTTGCTTTAATGTTTATTCGATCAGGGTCTATCTTCAGGGCAGCGGAGAGATTTCCAATCATCAAATGTCGCACCGGACCTATTTTGGGGGCCTGAGCGCATATAGTGACATCGATATTAACAATAACGAAGTTCAGGGAATCGATCGCCTGGGCCACAGTCTCCAGCATAGCAACACTTGATGCATCTTTGTAAGCGGGATCGGAATCGGGAAAATGCATTCCGATGTCACCCAGTCCTGCAGCGCCCAGAAGCGCATCAATCACGGCATGAATCACCACATCTGCATCGGAATGTCCTTCCAATCCGAGGGGATATTCGATGTGTTGCCCTCCCAGGACAAGTCGCCTCCCTGGAACCAATCTGTGACTATCGAAACCCTGACCTATTTTCAAAGGGTATTCTCCCGTGACGTACTGTGCTCGACATTAATTCATAACGTATACTTCGTCAAGAAAGCCTTATGTGAAATATTCGTGAACGGCCCCGTGATTACACTGCTTACGCGTTTATACCGATTCTCGAAAGTAATCACGGATTGTGAAGAGCAGTTCCCAGCAATTGGTAGCGCCGGCCTCCGTGCCGGCGAACAATTCACCAAACAAATCAATAAGTTCTCGCCGGCAGGGACGCCGGCGCTACTGATTCTTCTCATTGCAGGCATTGGATTCCGTCAAGACTTTCGATAACCGCTATATCGCGAAATAACAGCATCGTGGATAATTCATGGTTCAATACCAAAATCTGCTCACGTGCCAACGCGGTGGAGACATGACAGGAGCCTGACTGGAAAGGAGCCGGTCTCGGGAGTGTTCTTTCCGGTCTATCTCGGACGTCAAGTCTTGTTCAAGCTCCAGGAGTCGACGCACTCGCTCCTCGGTGGGCGGATGGGTCCTGAGCAGCGAAGGCTCCGGTACTCTTCTTCCCGGCAAAAAAAGATTTTCAAACCAATTACCTGATATCCGTTCCAGCCTCGCGAGACCCGAAGCCAATCCTCTTGGATCGCCGGTGAGCATTGCCGCTTGCAGGTCTGCTTCGAACTCCCGGGTACGAGAAAGCGCCAACTGCAGAAGAGCGCTTACGGTTGGTGCAAACACGAGAATCAGAATAAAAAGCCAGGGGATTTGGTAATTTCCCCACAGGAACAGCGGCAAATTGATTATGAGGAGAAACTGGCCTATCCACGACATGAGACTCACCAGTTGACTGAGCGAATCCGCCAGACTCATCACCCACCCGTCGTTACTATTCAGGTGTCCGAGCTCGTGAGCCAAGACTCCCTGAAGCTCTCTGGATGAAAAATTTCTCAACAACCCGTCCGTTACTGCTATGGCTCCGTTCTTCCGCGTGCCGACTGCGAAGGCATTCGCAATGCTGCTTGGGATATAATAGACGCGAGGCATCGCGGGCAATTGAGCTTTTCGGGCCAGGAAGTTCACCATTCGTAACAGATATGGTGCATCGCGTTCCGAAAGTTGACGCGCTTTATACATCTTGAGCACGATTTGAGGAGATACGGCAGGCCCAAGTATCAATAATCCTACACCAAGAATACCCAACCAAAACAGACCGTCAGTACCCCACATGAGCCATCCCAAACCGGAACTCAGAAGAAGCATACTGATTATGAGAAGCGTTGAATGAACAACATTGCGAATCATATGATGTGCAACAGTTTTGGGCATTGTTCAGCGGCCTCCACACGCTCTTATTCCTATAAATTTCTACATCGGAGGCGGAATGAAAACCTCTCTTACAAAAAAAGAACGATGTGTGGAAGATGAAATCGGACAGTAGATCCTATAGGTGCTTCTCGAATTTTTGAAGTATTCCGATATTTATGAGGAAGGCCATAGGAATCACCCAGCGTCCCCGCCTGGTACAATCAATTCATTCACATGTTGTCCACCCTCACGGAGACGGCGGCTTGTAGCCATTTTCAAAATTAGTGTCCGATTGAAGATTAGGAATATTGGTGGGTGCCGTGCCTCCGTGCCGGCACATCTTCAATATGATCAATGATATCGATAGAATGGACCGGCAGGGACGCCGGTCCCACCTGTAGCTTCTATTGGGGCATGGGATAAACGTTAGAATTTTTTTGCAATCCATATAATGAATCAGTCTTCACAATCCATAATTCACTGTAAAATCGACCCGAATTTCGAAACATCATCACTGAAGCGGGAATGCTGTCACTTGCGTGTTTGTGTGTGTCTGTCGGAGGGTAAGTCGTAAATGGGAATTCCAAGCTCCTGCAGCGGAATATACTCGTAATTGAGCGATCGGGCCACATTTTCATATGTGACGTAGCCCTTGTAGCAGTTTACTCCACGAGAAAGAGGCTTATCAAGGCTAATGGCTCGATCGAATCCCAGATCCGCAAGTTTCAACGCGTACGGCAAGGTATTATTCGTCAACGCAAACGTGGAAGTACGAGCAACAATACCCGGCATGTTCGGCACGCAATAATGAATCACATCATCAACCATGTACGTCGGATGCTTGTGAGTTGTGGGTCTGGAAGTCTCGATACAGCCGCCCTGGTCTATGGCAACATCGACAATGACTGTTCGAGGTTTCATGGTTCTCACCATGTCTCTGGTGACAACATGAGGAGCCAATGCTCCTGTGATAAGGACCGATCCTATCACCAGGTGAGAGTTTCTCACTGATTGGGACACATTCTCCTGATTTGACATGAGCGTGGTTATGCGGTTGCCGTACACGGAATCGAGGTGCTCCAGCCGGCTGCTGTCTATGTCCAGGATGTACACATCTGCTCCGATTCCCACAGCCATCTGCAGTGCCGCCCTTCCTACCGCGCCGGCTCCGATAATGGCGACTCTGCCCCTTCTCACCCCCGGGACACCGCCCAGCAACACGCCTCTACCGCCTTGAGTTTTCTCGAGAAAATGAGCTCCAACCTGTACAGCCATTCTTCCCGCCACCTGGCTCATGGGAACCAGGAGCGGTAGCGTGCCGTCATCCAGGGCAATAGTCTCATAGGCAATACAGGTAACCTTGTTGCGCAAGAGAGCTGCGGTGAGTTCCGGCATGGGTGCCAGATGCAGGTACGCGTACAGTATCTGTCCTTCTCGAAGCAGATCGTATTCCTGAACTTGCGGCTCTTTCACTTTCACGATCATTTCTGACAAAGAATAGACAGCTTCGGGAGAATCCAGAAGTTCCGCTCCGGCGGCAACATATTCCTCGTCAGAAATAAGGCATCCAAGTCCCGCACCCTTTTCCACCAGAACACGATGACCTCGGCCGACGAGCGCTGAGACACCTGAAGGAATCATTGAGACACGGTATTCATCTTCTTTGATCTCTTTTGGTATGCCGACGATCATGTGTACCCTCGAATCATTCGAATTTCATTGCTTCCACTGCATTGAGTTTTCCGGCACGACGAGCAGGAATCAACCCGGACACCACACCCAGTATAATGCCGATGGCGACCGCCAAGAAAATGCTTATGACAAATACGGAATTGTTGGCGTACGTTCCGATCACGGAATTCAACGTCTGAACCATCGTGATTCCAACGGTTATTCCGATAGAGGCCCCCACAAGACTGACTGCGAGGGACTCGCATAAGAACTGTCTCATGATCATGGGTTCCGTGGCACCGAGGGCTTCTCTCAGACCTATCTCGCGGGTCCTTTCATTCACGATCGCGAGCATCACATTGGTAATCCCGAGTCCTCCCAGAATCAGCGTGACCGCTATTGCGCCATAGAGAAACAGTTTGAATATGAGCACGACAGTCTTTATTGCCGAGATCCGGTCAGCATAATAGGTGATTTGCATTGCCTCCGCGTACCCGGGGTGATTCTTCCTGAGGAGATACGTCGCAGCACGATGCACCTGCGGGGCTGCATCCCAATCGATTGCTCTGATATATATATCAGTAATTTCAGTCATATTTTTGAGTTTCGTTTTGGCAACGGTAAGAGGAATGAGCACCGTTTCCATATATTCAGGATCTTCTGTTCCTCCAAGTACCCCGATCACTTCAAACGAAAGCCCTTGCACTAAAATGGCATTCCCCACGGCATGTCCATCATGGAAGAATTCTTTTTCAATAGTTTCACCAATAATGCATATCTGGCGCCGTTCCTTCGCATCAGGCGGGAGTATGCTTCTTCCTTTGGCAACGGGCAGGTGGAGTGTTTCGAAGAAGTTTGCTTCAACCCCGCCGATACGCGCCTTCATATTACTCTTCTGAAAATCGATCTGCTCTCTGGCCTTCCAGACGGTCGGAGACACCTGCATAATTCCCGGCAATTGCCTGAGCTGCACCACATCGCTTTCATAGTACTGACCTTTGTGCCAGGTCTGGGATCTGTGATCCCAGGCTGCTTTTACAATGGTTGCACTACCGAGCATTTCCAGATTTCTGCCTATTGCACTCTCAACAGACTCTCCGATGGTTGCCACAACTATAAGACCGGCAATTCCCAGGGCGGTGCCTATGACGGCACCTTTGTAGCGCCTCTTGTTTCGGTATATCTGCCGGATTGATGTCTCCAGAAGATCTATGAGCAGCATCTGTTTTCTTCCGGTATAAGCCTATAATTTCAAACTCAAAAAGATTTATTCTAACAGATAACCATTATCAGCTTATCCTGAAATAGTCAAAGTTCTCGAATTGTGCCATAAACATTGCCCGAAGACTTCCCCTTTGATAAGATTATGGATTGGCTTTGAAACCCGGTGAACTCTCGATCAGCCCTGATACCAATGCGATTTCACACAGGGAATATTGAAATGAGCATTCTTGGCTGGTCCTGGCAAGTCTCCTCCGCTGCGAACGGTGGGTCCTGACTTCGCTTCGGAGACTTGCCAGGACCGGCTTCAACGAAGTCACTTCGTCGATCGCGCATTGATATGAAACGGATTCCGGCATATGGTCCAAATACCTTTCAACAAGCCCTTTTGCGTAGGAAAAGAGCTGTACTATATGGCTCAGGCCGTCATGGTCGATTCTCATATTTCCGGAGACGGCCGATTCACTCGATTATGTCATCAATGGCTTGAACAGAGACTAAACGGGCAGAAGGCTTTCCTCACCCACTCCTGTACCGCCGCTCTCGAAATGGCTGCAATATTGTGCGATCTTCAACCGGGCGACGAGGTGATCATGCCGTCGTTCACCTTTGTTTCCACGGCAAACGCTTTCGTACTCCGCGGTGCGGTGCCTGTTTTCGTCGATATACGACAGGATAATCTGAATATAGACGAACGCGTAATCGAGTCTGCGGTAACCGACAGAACAAAAGCAGTGGTTCCGGTGCATTACGCGGGTGTAGCCTGCGATATGGATGCAATTATGAGTATTGCCGAATCAAAGCAACTCATTGTTATCGAGGACGCTGCTCAGGCGTTGTTAAGCACGTACAAAAATGCGTACTTAGGTACAGTGGGCCATTTCGGTTGTTTGAGTTTCCATGAAACGAAGAATGTTATCAGCGGTGAAGGCGGCGCACTGCTGGTGAACCAGCCTGAATTTGCAGAACGTGCGGAAATCATAAGAGAAAAAGGCACAAACAGATCCAAGTTCTTTCGAGGCGAAATCGACAAATATAGCTGGGTGGACCTGGGCTCCTCTTTTCTGCCCAGTGAACTGATAGCAGCGTTCCTGTACGCGCAATTGGAGCACGCGGAGCATATCAACCGAACCCGGCGCATTATCTTCGATCGGTACTATTCCGAGCTACAGCCCTTGGCCAGGAGCGGGCACATACGGTTGCCTTTTATCAGTGAAGAGTGCTCTTCCAACGGACACCTGTTTTATATCATAACGAGATCTCCCGAGGAGCGATCCGGCCTTATTGAGAGCCTCAAATCCAATGGTGTTCATGCCATTTTCCATTACGTTCCGCTTCATTCTTCTCAGGCTGGCAGAAAATTCGGCAAAGTGGCCGGTCCTATGACAGTGACCGATGACTTAAGTGAACGCATCGTCAGATTGCCGCTCTACTATGCAATGACCCCGGAAGAAGTCGATCGCGTTGTAGAGCTGATCTGGAATTTCTACAAACCGCAGGCAGGACAAAATGGGCGATGAAAATCATTTAGTTAATCAAGACTTTGTTTCGTACTATTCTCTCGAGGAATCGAAACGTTTCGCGTGCGAGGTATATCGATACATACTGGAAGGGTCGGATCCTTCGCTCATGCTGGAGCAAATACAGAAAGATCGAGCAGATCTTGCAATTGTTCGCATTCCCACTGCGCAGTCCGAGTTACTGCAGCCATTGGGGGCTATGTGTCAGACGTCAGTATTGGCGGATTGTCTGGTAGTCTATTCCCGGGACAACCTCAAGGTCGGTCGACCTCGCCCCTTGAAGAATCCGTTAGAATTGAGAAAAGCGGAAATTTCAGATTTTCCTTTCCTCGATCGCTTGACCGCGGAGATCTTTGCCGGGTATCGCAATCATTACAATAAGAATCCGCGTCTCTCGGATTTCAATCTCGTTGAAGGGTATCAGGAATGGGTCCGCCTGCATGTGACCACCGATAACAAACGTTGTTTTATCGCATATCTCGACAACGAACCCTGCGCATTTGCAGCGATCAAAATAGACGAAACCGATAGCCAGTGGGTGCTCGGCGGAATAATTCCCAAATTCCAGGCAAAGGGAATGTACCGGGATTTGATTCGGTTCACCGTAGGGCTGTTCATGGATGAAAAGAGTCCCCTGACAGTTCTTTCGACTCAGCTCGAGCATTTGGCTGTGCAACGCGTCTGGGTTTCAGAAGGTTTTTTCCTTACCCGCAGTTACTATACGATTCATCTGAACTCAGTTCGTTAGGGAATCTGAGTTCTCATGGCAAGGTTTTGCATGGTGTCCAATGACTGATTTGAGAAGCGGAATTTCCATAGTCATTCCGGTGTATAACAGTGAGAAGAGCCTTTTTGCACTCATTTCGAGATTGAAGCCCGCGTTGGATTGTCTTGGCAGGAACTACGAGTTGATTCTGGTCAACGACGGAAGCAAAGACCGCAGTTGGGATATAATGCATGCTCTTGCATCTGACCATAGCTGGATCAGAGCCATTAACCTCATGAGGAATTATGGCCAGCACAATGCTCTTTTGTGCGGCATGAGAGCAGCTCGATTCGATATCACGATCACTATGGACGACGATCTTCAGAATCCTCCGGAAGAAATACCTCTGCTTCTCGACGCTCTGGACAAAGGTTTTGATGTTGTGTACGGGACCCCATCCGTTCGACAGCATGGATTGTGGCGCAATCTGGCTGCTCAAATAACAAAACTCAGCTTCAGAGCAGCACTGGGATCTGAAATCGCGTATCAATCCAGTGCGTTTCGCGCTTTTAGAACAGCGCTCAGGAATGCCTTTGCAGATTATCGCGGCTCATTCGTTTCCATCGATGTGTTACTTACCTGGGGGACTTCGGATTTTACATCAGTGACGGTCCGTTTTGAGCCTCGGCATGCCGGGGTATCCAATTACACCTTTGCCAAACTGGCGATGCACGCGTTGACCATGATCACGGGATTCAGCACGCTTCCTTTACGGCTGGCCAGCTTTGTGGGATTCGGGTTCATGTTTTTCGGAATAGGAGTCCTCTGCTACGTCATCGGCCGATATCTACTGCAGGGGAGCAGCGTGCCGGGATTTCCTTTCTTAGCGTCGGTAATCGCAATCTTTTCCGGGGTCCAGCTCTTTTGCCTCGGCATAATAGGAGAATACTTGGCTCGCATGCACTTTCGCATGATGGAACACCCGACATATGCAATACGCTCGGAAATTGTACCCCCATCGGAGCCGGTTCAAACCAATGCGCTTTCAAAGCAGTAAGATTTGGGCATAGGCGCTAACTTATGCTTCATTTGGCCGTTTGTTCCAGAGGAACAGCAGATAATAGGCCGGCGATTCATCGCCGGTAAATGGGTCAAATTAAGGATTTTTGAGTTCCAGAGGAACGGCTGATCCGCAAATGGGACAGTCTAATCTGTCAATCGTCCCTCTGGGACGAGGAAGTCTGTTTAATGGGCTTTCCCGGCGATGAATCGCCGGGCTATTTTCTTTTCGTCCCGTCGGGACGAAGGAGACTGGACAGCAAAGTTAGCGCATAACGGGGCTCGGGGAGACACTTATTACAAGAAGAGTTTCACCGAATTTTCCTTCTTTGATTGCGAGCCGGCGAGAAACTTTGCACCTAACACAATTGCCAGAATTATTCGATTGAAGAGGAGTATTGGTGGGTGCCGTGCCTCCGTGCCGGCACATCTTCAATATGGCCAATGATATCGGTAGGCTGTACCGACAGGGACGCCGGTCCCCAGTAATACCTTGTGTTGGAGCGTGGGATAACCGTCAGAATGTTTGGCAATCGCTCTATGATGCTAATCAGAAATGAACGTCAGCCGTCCACTTTTTTCCGGCGCTCTGATGTCCACAAGCACCGAACAGCCTCTGTCATCCAGGACAACGGGATCTCGCCCAGCTAATGAAGCCGGCACAATTTCTTCGGGGTCGAAACGAATCCCTACAGGTGAACCCGATCCTTTTGAAATCAGTCTCATTGAAGATTTGGTAGCCCAGGGCCACATGGTGCCACTGGTGCCAAAATTCAAGCCGGCAATGGAAAAATCCGTTTTCGGCGGGAAGTCGATCCGAACAGACGTTCCGGGAGTTGGCAATAGTCCCGTATCAACCCATTTCTTGGATTGAGCCGGTATATCGATGCTCCTGCTCGTTCCCGAGATCTGCCTTCCTTCAGCATCGACCAACATTGCCTGAAAACGACTCGCGTTGCCCGAATTATGTACGAATACGTGAAGCGTGTTTTCGATCGACTGGGTCCCTGGCTTTATTTCGAGCGATCTGAAAAGATTAGCGTCAATTCTGCCTTCTTTGCCGATCTGGTACGTGCTCCTGGGTTTGCTGAGGGGCGAGAAACGGAATTCCGGGCTGCTGATCCACCACTCTTCATCCCTTGATGATTGAAATTCCTTCAACGATACGATGGGATTGTACGTGACGACAAATCTCAGCTCGGGCCGATTCACCCACGCATGCTCCTCTGCAGTACCCTTGACGAGTGGATAATAGATCGCACCGAGTTCCATGGCTCCATGAACAAAATAGAACGGCATGATGACGGTTACATTGTCATAGAGCACCAGATCTTTTGTCGCGGCTTTTGACAACAGCAGTTTCGGTTGTTCGGGATCGAGCAGTAGTGGTTGCCGGGCTTTCATGTATTCCCGAGTTGCACCGAAAGCTTCAATGCCGGAAAAAAGCATTTGTGTGCCGTATACCGTAAAAGCCGCAAACAGAATCAACGGCCATGCATTCTCAAGCGTTAAAGGAGCATTCCTGGTGCATGCGTCTGAAATAGCTGTTATTGCCTGGCGAGCACTAAACCAGATCGCGGTGGCAACAGCACCGACGAGCACAGCCAAAAAAGGTATCCACAGCCTCAAAAACACGTCCGCCGGATGGAGCGGCAGGACGTACACCAGCGATGCCCCCAACATGAGCGTGTAAAGAATCATAAATATGAAGAGACGATCACGACGCTCGGGGTTCAGTACCAGAATACCGAAGACCACGGAAGCAGCGAAGAAAACAAAAGAGCCGAAGATAGCAGGCTCGAAACGAACCATTTCAACGAGCACCGTCAGAACAGAAATTCCTATTTCTGCGAAAAAACCGCGACCATGCAAAAAAGGCTCCGGAGGTATGGATAAAACCGGTGTGTCAATGAACAGGGGAAGCAAAAATGCCAGAGCAACAATGCATGTGGAAGCGATCAGAGCAATCAACACACGGCGTTGTCTTGTCGGCCATATCATCCAGAGAGACAGTACAATTGCAATAGCGGAAAAAATGCGTCCCAGCGGATGCATGGCTACCATGAGCAATGTGCCCACTATCAAAGTGAAAGGAGCATTTCCCTTACGCGAAATTATTCGCGCCCAAACGAATAGAGCAATTACCATGGCCATGTTGGAAGGCACCACATAATGAATACCGTTTCCCGGAAACACTTTGGATGATAACAGTATGAGGCCAATTCCTGCGGGAATCGGGCCCCAAATCGCCGCAAGCAGACATCCGAAGCCAAGTCCGAACCAGAGAGGCCCCAGAGTCCACAGGATCTGGTAAGCGGTTCCCAATGTGCCCGTAAATTGTTTCAATCCTATAATGAGCAATGAAAATAACGGATGATATACGAGAAAGATCCTGCCCTCCACCAGGTATTTCTCCATCTCAGTTTGTCGATCGCCCGAGGCAATCCCAAGCTGCTTTCGAAGGTCCTTAAGCGCGGGACAGTCCTGGAAGAAACATTGCTCCATTTCGGCTGTTTTCACGAGATATGTGTAGGAATCGTCCACTTCCGGAAGCATGGCCCTGTTCCAGATAGGGTCGTAGATTACGGCTGACTGCACACAGATAAACAGCAACAATCCGACGCCGAATACCAGCCATCGTATCATCGTCCTTGTTCGGGAATCTATTACGGGTAGAATTGAAGCGGCTTTCATCCACGCATCCAAAGAAATACTCATACACGCTCCTGGCAGCTTTCCCATAAAGTCATGCCGATATTTTGGGTAAACGTACGTCATACATTAGGAGAAAATCAACTTCAAAAGCGAAAAATGCCGATTTACAGCCAATAAGTTTGACTTTCCCAATTGACTTCTGATATGTAGATTTATCTCACCTTGTCTTTTGATGTTTTTAAATTTCTGGAAGTTTCGTTCCAGGAGGGTCGTATGGGCTGGAATGTTGTTCTCCACAAGAGATCGACTTGTGGAGTGGGTCATAGGCTTATTCTTCAGTTGCGCCGGTGGTTCGGTATTCCACATCGTTGTGGTAGCTCTTTACTTTCCTGCTTACCGTTGCTGGTCGTTGCTTTCCTGGGTCTCACTTCCTGTACCACAAGTAATTGGTCATTTGTCCGTCAGGAAAATGCTTCGGCGGTGATGTCAATGTATCGTGCGCGTCCTCTTGAAGCGGTGAGCGGCGGACAGACAATTCTAACAATCCAGGATTGCACGCGAATAGCGTTGGCGAATAGTCTCGATTTGCAGGCTGTGCTATGGGAAGAGCAGGTTAGAGACAAAATAGCGCGAGCCGGCCAAGTCAAAATGTTGCCCCGAATGGACGTATTTTATGGACTCATGCAGCGCGACCGGCCCGCATGGAGCCGCAGTGATGTTATCGATCAGGAAGGTGCATGGGAAGTGGTCGGGCCTGGACCTGCAACGGGTGTGACAAACTTTTCCACGGCTCGAGAACGGAATCAGCGCTACTGGAATGTCCAGGCTGCCTGGTCACCCATGGATGCGCTCATGGCAGGGTACCTCGGGCAGATCAAAAGCAATGACGCGCTGTACTCGCGTTATCAGCGTGTTCGCGTCGCACAGCAACTGGTGGGAACAGTAACTTCTGCATTTTACCGGCTTCTTGCATTGTATGAAGCACTGCCCAAGGCCCAGGCTCTCGAGAATCACCGCAAGAACATTGTGAAGGATCTCGGAAGCCTTGCGAAGAATGCTCTGATCGATAACCAGGAATACCTCAATGCACAAAGCCTCCATACTGAGGCCAAGAACCAGTTAGCGGCTGTTTACGCTGACATTGAAAGGCAAAAGGAGCTATTGGCTGCAGCTATGAACGTCAGTCCTTGCAGCACTTTGAAGCTTGAAGGCAGTCTCCTGCCGCTTCCGCCAACAATGCTGGATTCATGTGCATTAGAGGCAGCAGCTCTTGTGAATCGACCCGAATGCTATCAGGCTGATCTAGTGTTCGCAAATTCCGTGGCAGACGCAAAACGGCTGATGGTGAAATTCTTCCCACGAGTTGATGGATTCATCGGCTATTTTCGCGATGAGAACAAATTTTTCCTCAACAAAAACTGGATTGACGGTGGAATGAGAATCACCTGGGATCTCATGGATTTCACAGCGAATTACCTCGAGCATGGAGCAGCGAAAGACAGGGTCATTAAAACCGATCAGGACCGGGCTGTTATTTCCATGGGCATTTTGACTCAGGTTAAACTCAAGACGCTTGATTCTATGAAGGCAATCGATCGTTTCAAGAGAGCATCCGAATTGACGCAACAGGCGAGTGAAGCTCTGCGGATAGCTGTCGATGTGGAAACAGCCAAAATGAGAGGAGCCGATCAATCGCTCATTCGCATAACTCGAGAAAAAGCTAAAGCGAACCAGCTTCAGGCGGAACTGGACCGGCTCTATGCAGTGGGTGAAGTTCATTCGGCCATAGCAGACCTGAACACTTGTGCGGGCACGAATTATCCCGTGAGCACAGCCATTCCTGTAAGCGAATCGAGTCCACCGCGTGTTTCTCGATATCCGGTGAATGCGCTGAAGAGTGCAGCCGGACTCGTCCGAAGAGCGCTTCCTTGGTAGATCCGTTCGGGAAAAATCTCCGGGTGATGCTCTGCACATTCCGCTTTGGCAGAACATCTCGATGAATGATACAAGACCACGTTTCAGACCGGACATTCTCCTGCACGCGCATGATGAGGCATATGGCGGTCAATCGATAATTCTCGAAGACCCTGTATCCAATAAATTCTTCCGTATCTCCTCATATGAATTCGAACTCCTCAAAGTATTGGACGGAACACGCTCTCTCCGCGATGCGATTGAACGTTTGAAGTTGAGCGGCAGATATTTTACGCTCAATCACGCGGCCAAACTCGTCGATAAATTCTCGAAAGCCGGACTCCTCCTGGGAACGATCTACGGAACCTCCGGGGTTCAGAAAGAATTGAAGGAGAGGGTCGAGACGGAACTCCAGAAGAGGAGCATACTCAAACTCTACTATCTCTACGTTCCACTTTTGAACCCCGATGCTTTCCTTGAAAAGACACTCTTCCTATGGCGGATGCTCGTAAACCGAGTCACGCTTACGATCCTGTCTTGTTTGATCCCCGGAGCGTTTTACCTCCTGATAACGGGATTTCAGCGCTTTGATTTTGAGTACTTATTCTTCTTTAACATCCAGAATCTCATTGTGCTCTGGATTGCTCTCGTGCTTGTGAAACTGGTCCATGAATTTGCCCATGCTTACGTGGCCAAGAGCCGGGGTTTGCGGGTTCCTGAGATGGGCATCGCGTTTCTCATCTTTTTTCCCTGTCTGTATTGCAATACGACGGCAGCCTGGCAGCTCTCCGATCGAAGGGAGCGCATGCTGATCGGTTTGGCGGGCATTTTGTCCGAGTTCGCTGTTGCAGTATTTGCCATTTACATTTGGTATTTCACAAAACCGGGAATTGTAAATTCGGTAGCTTTTTACCTTATGGCAATCTCTGTCATATCGTCCCTGTTCTTTAATGGGAATCCTTTACTGAAATTCGACGGCTATTTCGTACTCATCGATTGGCTTCGTATGCCGAATTTGCAGGCGAAATCGTTCGCTGTTCTAAGATATCTTTTCATGAATCGAGTCCTTGGTATCGATTCCGTAGAAGCTCCCCCTTCCTCCGGACGGGAATTCAGTATCCTCGTGAGTTATGGTGTATCGGCCGTACTGTATCGATTCGTGTTGTACGCCGGAATACTGGAGAGAATCTACACGAAATTCGACAAGACTCTGGGAGTAATTCTGGCAGCAACGGCGTTTTTCATGTTTATCGTACGGCCCTTGAGCAAGGGAGCAATGAACCTTTTCACAAAAAAATCGGAAATGCGTTTTCGGCCCGGGGGAGTGGCTGTGTTCCTGATCGTTTCGATCAGCGTGATTGCCTTGATTTCATTTCCGTGGTCCGATCATTCCGTGTACCCATGCTATTTGGAATCTGCGCTGGTGAGGCAAATTGTGGTTCCAGCGGAAGCACCGGTCAGTGAAGTACGTGTAAAGCAGGGCGATTCGGTCCGTTCGGGAGAAGTCATCTTTCGGCTAAATCCTTTGCCACTCAAGTACGAACTGAAAAACAAGCAAGTAGAACACCAACTGGTGCGAACGGAAATTGCCATCATACGAGACAGTCAACAGGACCTCTATAAATTGGATTTGAAGTATATCGAGCTTTCTCAGATTGAGGATGCCATAAAGCGAATCGAGGAAGACCTCGCTCTCATCGAGTGGAAAGCTCCGTTCGATGGAGCGATAACCACGTTGTCGCCGGTGTTTCAACCAGGTGCAAGCCCTGGCAAGGGCTCAGTCGTGGGAGAAATGGCAAACTGCACAGCGTGTGAAGTACAGGCTCTCCTCCCGGAATCCGATGTATCCGCAATCATGAAAAACGGAACCGTATCTGCCTGGTGGCCGGTGGGCACGGGCATGTCAGTCAATCTGACTGTAAGAGAGATCAACCCGTTTAAGACGGAAAACCTCGATGGTTCTCCTTTTTCGAGCCGTTTTGGAGGCGAAATAGCAACGGAAATCAAGGATCAGATCGGTAAAGATGCACCACTCGATCCGTACTATCTGTGCAGGATGGATTTTCCCAATCCAACCGGCATACCTCTCGGAATGACTGGCAGGCTTGTCGTGAAGCATCCGCCCAAGAGCATTTTTAGAAGGGTTGTCGATGCCGCGTACGGCACATTCCATCGGGAAGTCGTTTTTTGAGGTACATTCCGTTTTGAGGGCAAGACTTTTGTACTCCAAGGACAATGCGATACGAATTCGCTCTTGAATCTGACTTGATCGGCCCGGAAACCGACTACTACTGGATTGTAACAGGGCTCGATCTTCCCGACAGGACACTCGGTTTTATTCATTCTGGCGAAATCGTATCATACCATTTCGCAGTTTTGTACGTAACACAGCGAAGGCTGGAGTGTCCTGAGCGGAGTGATTAGACGGCTTTGCGTCGTCCGGAGCAAAGGATACTCCAGCCTTCCAGAAAAAAAAGCGAATCGGTATCAAAGGATTTTCATAGATGGATACAACCGAAGCACCTCACGATGGACTACGAAAGGCTCTTGCCATAGGGCTGGAACTGGCAAAGAACGCCGCTCGGGCCCAGACTCTCGACGAGTTCCAGTTCATTCTTGTGAACGATACGAGGGCGCTGCTCCCGTTCGATCGCTCAATGCTGATTCTTCACATGAACGGCAAATCGGTCCTGGCAGCCGCGAACAATCAGCCCAGACTCGAAACCCGAGCCGGACTGGTCCAAAAGATAAATGAGTTGGCTCCGAAGCTCAGGGATATTCGAACCGGACTGGTATTGTTCTCAAATGGAGCTGTTGCTGATGACATTCCACCTGAAACTGCTGAGGAACTGAGAGAGTACATCGCGTCTACCGGTTGCCAGTCTTTGATGCTAATTCCTTTTGTTCTCTACGATAAAGTGCTCGGTCACCTCATACTGGAATTCTTTGAAAAAGTCCCTCCCGGACAAATCGAGACCTATACGTTCATGAATATGGTCCCGTTCTTTTCGTCGGCACTGGCAGAGAAATGGCTGCTTGCTCATGACAGCCGGGTGAGAAAGTCTTTTTTCGAGGCCATGTCGCCTGAAAATGCTGTTCGAGACCGGAAGAAGTCTCGAATACGACTCATAACCGCAGGAGTCGGTCTCTTTCTCCTGCTCGTGGTGCTATGGTACCCGACCACGCTGGTTATCGGCGGAAAAACAGAAGTTGTTCCGGACCACGAATTTGTCTCTTTTGTGGAAATCGAAGGTGTCATCAGCAAGATTATGACGAAAGAGGGAGAATCCGTTAAGAAGAATCAAATTTTGGCAGAATTGGAATCCCAGGAAATCGATTACAAAATAAGAGAGGCCAAGCGTGCAATAAAGGCCCTGGAGACTGAAGCTGAAATTTTGCGAGGAATGGGAGCCGAGAACCCGCTGAAGCTTGCAGAAAGCAAACTGGTCCAGATCAAAAGCATACGAGCTCGACAACAGTTAGAGTTTCTCGATTGGCAAAGGCAATTTCTCAATATCAAGTCGCCCATTGACGGAATCGTATTGACCAAGAAAGTGGAGACGCTCGTGGGAAAGCGTTTTAAAGCCGGAGAACCATTTTGCAGGATTGCACCTCATGAGAACCTTGCAACTGACGTGTTTGTGCGAGAAAGTGATATCGGGTACATAGAGCCGAATCAAAGAGGCTCGGTGTATTTCAACTACCGACCCGATCAGCCATATGCCATCAAAGTGCAGAACATTGCTCCTAAATCGGAAACGGTGGAGCGAATTGGGGCGGTCTTCAGAGTCAGAGCAGAGCTGATGGACCGGCCTCCGGATGTCAAACCGGGTATGCTTGGCATAGCACATATAGATACAAAAAACGAATCTCTCTGGTTCATCCTGACCCGGAGAATAAAAACCAAATTGAACGAAATTATGCTTTTCCTGTAACAAGAGTTGTTTTTTCTATCATTTGGTGCGTTTATTTGACGGTGAAACAAAATCGAATATAATAGGACTCAGAAAAACGACTACACTGTGTCACTAAATTTGCATTTCTGCATTAATCATTTCTCCTCATTTAATCGATAGTTATGCCGATGTTGTTTTCAGTTGCAATTTTTTTTGCAGGTCGTAGAATAGTGCGATAGTGGGAGGCTCTGCGTTTCAAAGCATCACTGGGCTTTGGTCTTCCAACCTCCTGCTTCACGCTCAATTTTGGCATGAGAAATGCTATGCAAAATGAGCAAGAATAGTGTCAACATATTTCACATTCGTGCAATCACGAATCGACTATATAACGGGAGCGCAGGTAATCGCTCCTATCGAAAGGAAAATGTAGTGCTATGGATCTAGGAATACTTGGAACTGTTAATTTCGATTGGGAATTTTTCTCAGGCTTTGCGAGCATCATCCTTATCAACATTGTGTTGTCCGGCGATAACGCAGTGGTCATTGCTATGGCCGTGAGGGCGCTGCCCAGAGCGAAACGCCAGAAAGGAATCATTATCGGGACTGCCCTCGCGGTGGCTCTCAGGGTGATCCTTACATTCTTTGTGGCGCGATTTCTTCAGACCCCCTATCTCAAATTGGCAGGTGGACTCATTATTGTCTGGCTTGCTGTCAAACTCTTCGCTGATGTGAATACAGAAGATAATCACGAGCAAGACACAAATAGCATTTGGCAGGCCGTCAAATTGATCCTGATTGCCGATATAACAATGTCTTTGGACAACGTATTGGGCGTCGGAGCTGCTTCTCGAGGAAACTTTTTCCTGCTGTTATTCGGTTTGGCCACAAGCATTCCTATCATGATATTTACAAGTAACCTTCTGTCTATGCTTATGGACAGATATCCCATAATCGTTTACGTAGGTGCGGCTCTGCTCGGGAAAGTCGGCGCCGAGATGATCGTAACCGATCCCACGCTGGTAACGGTTTTGCCCCAGAGCGAAGCGTTCTTGTATGGGGTAGAGGCGATTGCAGCAGTTGGGGTCATTATTGTAGGAAAGCTCTGGGCTCGTTTCACGCTGCCGGAGTCTGCTGCTGTACCCTGTAAAGTAGCGACTGCAACTTCAACCCCATGTCCATCGGTTAAGGCGAATTATAAGGACAAGGGACCCAAAAGTTAGCCCCACTTCAACGTGGGAGTGTTCTGTCTTAGGGATAGCGCTTTCAGTGAGCGCCGTTGCATCGGTAGAGTGTGGAACCTACCTACAGAGACAACTGTGCTTTCATGGAAGTATTGACCTTAGAGGAACTTCTAGTGCAGATTACTCGGTAAGAAGAATCGATTCCCGAGATTTAGCATTTGCCATACTCGGAGATGACTTGCCCGTTTTGAATGAAGTTGACCGGCCCCTGGCGAAACGGCTCTGTGCATTGGGATCTTGGCATTCGGGATCTGCCGAAATTGTGGACAAGGGGCACGAAACTGTCTCAGAATACTGATCCAAGATTACTGGACACGTGGTATGCACACAAATCGTGCCACGATTCGCCATTCCTGTAGGGGCAGGCCTCGTGCCTGCCCCTATTTGGGCGGACACTAGGCCCGCCCCTACAATCAGGCTGTCAGGATCGACGAGAATTCGTGCCACGATCTGGAACAAATTTTGATTTTTGAGACAATCACTCACTGGTCAACCATGCCCGCTCATTGTTAACTGAGCATGAATAGACTTACGTAGGACAGACAACGCGTTTTTGATCAAGATGCAGATTGCTGAGCTTGATCGAATGACTGCGAGGTCGGGAGGTTTCAATGGCAATCTTGACCATGTCAAGACAGTTCGGAAGCGGTATCAGGAAGATCCGTCAACGGATCGCAACAACGTTGAATTACGCATATGTGGACAAAGAGAGCATTCTGAATGAAATACGAACCAGAGGGGGGAAGTGGGAGCAATGGGCGAGAGAGTTCGATCAGACTTCACCTAGTATCTGGGAAAAGCACGATTGGTCTTTCAAAGGCTTTGCGGCCATCCTCCAAAGTGTATTGCTCAGCCATGCTCTTCGCGACAACGTGATATTGGCGGGAAGAGGCTCCAACTTTCTTCTCGAAGGTATTCCCCATGCTTACAGAATTCGGTTTATCGCACCGATGGATCAGAGAATCGAACGAATTGCTGAATGGAAATCCGTCGACCGAAAGACGGCAGCCTTAATTGCGAAAGAGACGGATAGAGATCGGGCAGGATTCATCAATGCCCAGTATGGAAAGGATTTGAACGATCTCCGGAATTATGATGCGATATACGATACAGGTAAGATCTCTGCCGATGAGATAGTGACGCAAGTCACCGAGGCCCTTCTGGCGAGAGACAAATTGAATACACCCGAGGGCCAGGAGCTTCTCAGGATGCGTGCAGCGGCAGCCAGAATCAAGTCCGCTCTCATTACGGACCCCCAGCTTTATGTGCCCACATTAGACGTCGAATCCACTGAATCAGGGTTGGTGCTCCATGGCATCGTTCACAATGCCAAGCAATACAAGCTAATTGAAGAGGCTGCTCAGTTATTGGCCAGGAAGGTTCCCTTGACGATCAATCTCCGTTTCCGCGCTTAGAAGTCCAGTCACCCCTTCCCGTCCTGAGGGTTCAAAAGGACGAGTCTTGTTATAGAGCCCGAGTTGACTGTTCAATTATCAGATAACGTGCTGGACGATTACCATCACTAAAATGATACCTGAACGGTCATCCCGGGCGCAAACCGGCAGCAGTACCGTCTTGTTCCACTCTACCTGACAATCCGACCTGATCGACTATTTCACGGTGTTGTACAGCCGTCCGTAAGGTCCTACTTGACGGATAAGCCGATGGTAAGGTATGCTCGGCGATTGGACACTATTACTACGATTCGGGGCGTAGAATTAGATTACAACCTTTAGATGTCAGCGCAGCTATTCCTTCGCACCCAAATCGTGCAAAATAGTTCAAGCCGCCAAGACGAGCGCATCATTCCCGGTTCGGCAGTGAATTGAGGAGAATGCGTATCATTCGGTTTAAAACGACGCCAGTAAATTTGTTGAAGCTGTAACTGCACATTTGTGCACCTGTCTCCATCCTTCTCGAGGAGCGTTCCATGACGGCTGGTACGACGAACAAAGAACAAGTTCCCTCTGCTCAAGCCTGGCACAGCCAGACTGCAGAGGATTGCGCCAAAGTATTGTCCGTACACCTGCAACAGGGCCTCAGTCGTAAAGTTGTGGCGAAACGACTCAAAGAAATAGGGCCGAATGAACTAAAGGAAATGCCCAGGCCTCCGTTCTGGAGACTCGTTCTTGAACAATTTCAGAATTTTGTCGTTATGATGCTTGTTGTCGCAAGCATTATCTCTGCCTGTCTGGGTGATTATGTCGAAGCGGCTGCAATTATGGCTATCGTGTTGCTCAACGCTATAATTGGAGTGGTCCAGGAATCCAAGGCCGAAGAAGCACTTGCGGCTCTCAAGAAGATGACCGCACCCAATGCGCTGGTTATCCGTGGTGGAACCCGCGAGACTGTTGCCAGCCGTGATCTTGTCCCCGGCGACATCGTTGTACTTGAAGCGGGAAATTACGTCCCGGCAGATTTACGTCTGATACAAGCAATAAATTTGCAGATTGACGAGGCGGCTCTCACAGGTGAGTCGGTTCCTGTGGAAAAAGATGCCCAAGTCTGTCTCGAACCCGACATTCCTTTAGGCGACCGTCACAATACCGCATTTATGGGAACCCTTATAACGTACGGCCGCGGCCTGGGAATTGTAATCGCGACCGGGATGCACACCCAAATGGGGCTTATCGCTACGATGCTCCAGACTCTTGAAGCCGAACCCACCCCATTGCAGCAAAGACTCGATCAGCTCGGAAAACAGCTCGGGTATGCCTGCCTGGCAATTTGTGGACTCGTGTTCGTCGTCGCAGTGTTCAATCAGACAAAACTCAGTATGATTTTTGCTCCTGACGGCGGATTCCTGCAGTACCTGCGGACGTTCTCCACAGTGCTCACCGAAACGTTCATGGTGGCTGTGAGTCTGGCAATAGCAGCAGTACCGGAAGGCTTGCCTGCGGTCGTTACCGTCACTCTGGCGTTAGGTATGCGTGAGATGATCAAAAGACATGCCTTGATCCGGCGGCTGGCTGCAGTGGAGACCCTTGGTTCCGCAAGTGTGATCTGCTCGGATAAGACAGGCACCCTCACACAGAACCAGATGACTACGGTCCGTCTATGGGTTGACGAACACGCATTCGCAATTACCGGAAAAGGATACGAACCTCGCGGGGATTTCTCATTGAATGGGGAGACAGTCGATCTGAAAGAGTATCCGGCCGCGCTTACTGCGCTCTGGTCCTCAGTGCTCGCGTCAGATGCTTATATAGAACCGTCCGGATCTTCAGATGAAAGCGAGACTTATCGCATAATCGGGGATCCCACGGAAGGTGCGCTCGTAGTAGCCGCGGCCAAAGTAGGAGCTGTCAAGACAGAGTTGGAGATCTGTTACCCCCGAGTCTGTGAGGTTCCTTTCGATTCCGAACGAAAATGTATGTCTACGGTTATGAGTATGAGCAATCCGTCTCCGTTGGGCGCACTGGGTGCAAACGTCTTTCAGGTTGCTCCGGGTGAGAATGGGAATTTGTATGTTACCGCATGCAAAGGGGCTCCTGATGTTATTATGCAGTTGTGTACGCATTATCTGCGTATCGACAACCAGCCGGCGCCGCTGACGGACAAAATGCGCCAACGCATGTTTGAGGCAAATGAAAGCATGGCACGGGAGGCGCTGCGCGTATTGGCAGTAGCCTATCGTATAACCGACAGCCCACCGGCAGAGGTAAAAGCTTCGACAATCGAACATAGCCTTGTTTTTCTCGGACTCTTCGGAATGATAGACCCGGCCAGGCCGGAAGTGCTTCCTGCAATAGCAAAGGCCAGAACTGCTGGAATAAGAACTATCATGATTACCGGAGATTATCCGGATACGGCCGCTGCGATCGGCTCCACCATCGGTTTACTGGAAACCGGTCATGGAGTGCTTTCCGGAGCGGCACTGGACCGGTTGGATGAGGCCGGTATGGCCAAGGCTCTGGAGACTACAGACGTATTTGCCCGCGTGAATCCGGAACACAAGATGCGTATTGTGGACGGGCTCAAATCGCGCGGGGAGGTAGTTGCCATGACGGGAGACGGCGTCAACGATGCTCCCGCTCTCAAGCGGTCGGACATCGGTGTTGCCATGGGAATCACGGGAACGGATGTTGCCAAAGAAACCGCGGACATGGTGCTTACCGACGATAATTATGTCAGTATTGTTTCGGCAGTAGAACAGGGCCGCATCATCTATGCGAATATCCGGAAATTCGTATTCTTCCTGCTCTCATCGAATGTTGCCGAGATCATGATCATCTTCCTTCCCACGCTGTTCGCCCTGCCCTCCCCGATGACGGCAATTCAACTTTTGTGGTTGAACCTGGTTACGGATGGAGCTCCGGCACTCGCTCTGGCAATGGAAAAAGGCGATCCGGATATTATGGAGCAACAGCCCCGTCCCAAATCGGAACCCATCATTCACGGCCCCATGCGTCTGGGGATTATCGTTCAAACCATAGCCCAGACCGGTGCCACGCTCACAGCTTTTGTGATAGGACTTGTTTGGCATCTCAGCGAGAGTAATGCCGTTCCCGCCGGTGTGAATCCCCTGTCACATGTTTTCAATCTTAACTGGACTGGAGTTGATGTTATTACGGCAGAAACCATGGCATTCGTGACACTCTCTTTGTGTGAGTTATTCCGTGCCTTTACTGTTCGCTCGGAACGTCTTTCACTGTTCCAGATCGGGCCATTCTCTAATCCTTATCTGATAGCAGCGGTTCTGGGTTCCGTGGCGGTCCTCTTGATGACGGTATTTGTGCCGTTCCTCAACCCTATCTTTAACACCACGCCACTGACCCTGAATGAATGGACTGTGGTCCTTGGATTGGCGCTCATCCCCGCGGTAACGGAAGAATTCACCAAACTGTATTTGCGGATGAAAGAACGTACCGCATGATTTTTATGCAATCGAAGTTAATGTCCGATTGAGGATAAGAGTATTGGTGAGTGCCGGCCTCCGTGTCGGCACATGTTCAAAATAATACATGATATCAATAGAATGTACCGGCAGGGAGAGACTGTCTCAAAAATCGAAATTTGTCCCAGATCGTGGCACGAAGTTCTCATCATCTTCACGACCTGATTGTAGGGGCGCCCCTCGTGGGTGCCCGGTAGTGACCGGCCTCAGTGCCGGTCATTCTGGGAAGGGCAGGCACGAGACCTGCCCCTACAGGATGGCGAATCGTGGCACGTTTCTTTGCCTTCGAGAATTTTGAGCAATCGCTATGAAAGAAGAAAGCTCCAGGATTCATAAAAAATATCCCGGAGCCTTTTCGCACCCGCACACACATTTTTTCTCATCCAATTGGGTGCAGAGAGCCCCTTATACAGACTTGCAGTCAAGATATTTCTCATTGATGCGGTAGCACGGACTATACGGCAGGTCCGTGGCACCCAAGATTGAGCATTCGAACCCGATTACAGGGGTGCGACTGACCTGCGGAGCCAGGTCACTGCAGTTAGCATCTTGAATGCAAGAGTGGCTCAATCGGCTCAAGAGAACCAAATCTTCATCCCGACCTACCCTGCACTGAAACGTGTTTCGTAATTTTGACGTTCGGGAATTCCGGAGAACTCTTTCTTGGAGCCTATTTGTCGTGTGCCTTGACCTCTCCTGACGAAGTCATGCATTCGGATAGTCGATTTCCCTGAAATCAGGCCGCTCCGGTTTGAGCGGTCTTTGAATTTCTCCGCCGGAAGTCTGCTGAAACAGATGGACTACTTCTGATTCGTCTTCAGATACATTTTCAATATCAATTGAGTCTACGATTCGATAGCCTCCATTCATCAGGAAAGTGCGAAGAGCGTCCTGCATTTCTTTTTTGTCAATTTCTGAAGTCATCAGTATTTGAACGTACACACGGTTGCGATCGTCTTCGTCAAAATTCAGGTCGTAAGGATTGCCTCCATATTCTTTCAGGTAAAGTGAAGGTTTGGATTTGGCCACGAACGCTTCCAAGAGATTGGCTACTTCCTTCATGGAAGGGCCCGCTCCCTCAAGAATAATCCTCATAATTCTGACCTGTGTCATTCTCGATCCACCTCAATTCTTTTAAATAAATGTAGGACATAAAACGTTTTGGGCAACGCCTTGAAGGGAAGTGGACCTCAAACTCGGCTAAAAACGCGAATTATCAACGGGGAATGATGCCGATGCTGCGATCCGGCATGGTCGCGGGCCGCTCCACTTCGAGGTAGGCAACAGGGTCCGAGCAGTAATCAGCAGCGAAAAAACCGCTGGGACGGTGATTTCCGCTCCTACCAAGGCCGCCGAACGGTAATCTGCCGCTTGCACCTGTTGTCTGGCGGTTCCAATTTACTACACCGGCACGAATTCTCTTCCTAAATCGTTCATATAGCTTCGGATTTCTACTGATCAGACCGGCTGACAGTCCAAATGCAGTATTGTTCGCCTCGTGCAGAGCCTGTTCGAAATTGGCAACCCTTATGACCTGGAGCAACGGTCCGAAGATCTCCTCATCCGGCCGATCGGGAACCTGCGTTACGTCTATGAGACCGGGCGTGAGAAAATGTCCCGGTCTATCGAGCGATGTCATTTCCGTCAGAATACGTCCACCTTGCTTACTCAACCGTTCCTGAGCCGCAAGCAGTTCATCCCGAGCCTTTCGGGAGATCACCGGTCCCATGAACGGTTCGGGAGTATCCGTATAAGGGCCGATTTGTATTCTGTCTATCAGAGACATAAGTGCCGCGATAAAGAGATCTCCTTCATTTCCCGCGGGGACGACCAGTCTTCGAGCACAAGTGCATCTCTGCCCTGATGTAATGTACGTGGATTGAACGGCAATGTAGGCTGCGGATTCAGTATCGTCTATCTCAGTGACTATCAGAGGATTGTTGCCGCCCAATTCCAGCGCAATAATCTTCTCTGGCTGACCTGCGAACGACATGTGGAGCGCTCTTCCGGCAGCAACACTTCCTGTGAAGAAGAGTCCGGCGAGCAGCGGACTCTGTGCTACTGCCATGCCGGTTTCGCGGCCACCCTGAACCAGATTGAGAACGCCAGGGGGAAGATCCGCTTCAATCCAGCATTCCATTAGCTTTTGAGCAACCAGGGGAGCCTGTTCGCTTGGTTTGAATACGACCGTATTTCCTGCAATGAGCGCTGGGATAATGTGTCCGTGAGGTAGATGTCCGGGTAAGTTGAACGGTCCGAAAACGGCAATAACACCGTGGGGTCTGTATCGGAGTGCAGATGCGGCACCTCCGAGGTCTTGTTTCGCGTCGTGTCGCCGCTCTTTGTGGGCTTCTATCGATAAGCCGACTTTTCCGACTATGGCGTCTACCTCAGTGTACGATTCCCACAGTGGCTTTCCCGATTCTCGACTGATACACTCGGCGAGTTCGTCTCTGTGTTCAATGACCTTTTCTTTGAAGGACTGCGAGTACCCGATACGCTCTTCTGCAGGAAGGTCCGACCACTTCTCGAATGCCCGGAGTGCTGCACGATATGCTGCATCAACCTCTTTCCCTGTCGCGGCCCGGCCTTTCCAGTTGATCCTTTCAGTGGCCGGATCGGTGGAGACAAACTCGTCGCCACTTCCCTCGATCCAAAGGTCATCTATGTAATGTGTTTCCATTTTCTTCACTCGCAAAAAATCGAGCAACCGTTTTTACCCTGGGCCGCCTTGAAGCGAATCAGAAGGCCGCAAAGGAGAGACAATGATTTTTGCACCCAGGGAAAGGTCAAGAGCCTTTGCAATGCGGGCGTTTACGCGAATTCCCTCTCGGGGGGTCTGATCCAACGGAGCAATGCCGGCTCGGAAACTGCCTTCAGCACGTGCAATTACAAACGTGGGGGAATCAACCTCTTCAATCGTGATTTGGTCGATCGCTGTAATACGGCTCTCCCGAATGATGCGGACCCGATCCAGGGCGCATTCGATGATTGGACCTGCTTCAAAGATGTCTACCATTCCGCTGAAGGTGAAACCTTCATCCTGGAGCATGCTCAATGCAGGCTGCGCTTTTTCATGAACTTTTCCGATAACTTCTCGAGCTTCAGGAGGCAGCAGCGATACGTAAATGGGATATATGGGCATAAGGTCTGCAATAAAGCTCTTATCGGCAACACTGAGAAGATCGGCTTTTGCATAATCCATATCGAAAAAATGTCTCCCCAGAGCTTCCCAGAATGGGGAATATCCGCTGTCGTCGACAACTCCTCGCATCTCGGCAATGACCTTTTTTTCAAAGGAGTCCGCGTGCAAGGTCATGTAGAGAAAACGAAACAGAGACAGTAAGCGTCCGGCCCCGTGTTTCCGATAATCCGGAGCCAAAAACAGTCCGCCGATTTCCGTGGGCCCGTTGTGTTCAGCAACCAACACAAGAGCGGGTATCTCCTTCGAAATGTTCAACGGTCTCGACCGATGCACCATTGTCTGCAATTTGTATGCGTAAAAGGGTTCGAATCCGCCAACTTTTGAGACAATACAACTGGTCCCGGCGACAATGTTTTTCTCCAGATCCTCCAAAACAAAAATATACAACTCTCCTCCCGGTCGATGTATTGGCTTTTCGAAAGTATGCACAGATTCAAGGATTCTTTTCCTCAGTACTTCCTTATCCTTGGGCAGTGAGGTCAATCCGAATCCCGCCAGATTAGCCAGCTCATACAACCGGTCCAAATCTCTTAATTCAACTGGACGAATAACCAGCATCGCATTACCCTCGCAATCGTATACTCCACTCATAGTTTAATGCATTTCGAAATGGTTTGAGAGCTTTTCGGAAGTGAATTTCACGTATTCTTATATTAATGTAGTATCCGAATGGTTCAATTTTGATGAGATGAATACGTTCAAGAGAGGCAGACTCTCCAAAGCAGGGTCATGGTTATGACGTTGAATCGATTTATTGGTCTTTCCTATAGCAAGTGTATAAAACAGCGTCCAATTGCGGAAAGCACTTCTTCGCAATTGGTAGGTGCCGTGCCTCTGTGCCGGTACATTTTTCGGATATAGTAATTCTCGAGAGTAATCGCGGATTGTGAACAGCGATTCCTCGAAATTGGTAGCCAACGGCCTCCGTGCCGGTGGACAATATCTAAACAAATCAATTAGTTTTGCCCGGCAGAGACGCCGGGCGCTACCAATACTTTTCTTTACAGTTCTTTACAGTTTTCGGTTTACTTCAAAATTGTTGAGAAACACTATAAACATCAATTGGTTCTGGCCGGCAGGGACGCTTGCCGTGGCTGTCAGGATTTGAATCGTAACTTAGCAGTGCGCGATACAGGCTGAAAGGAATGGATGATAAGGATCACCCGGGGTCTACTCGACGCGTACGGTAAGCACCGGACAATTGGCCATCCGAACCACATTTTCTGCGGTACTCCCGAGTATAAGGTGTCTCACACCGGTCCAGCCGTGAGTGCCCATCACAATGAGCCCAACGCCTTCTTCCTCCGCGAATTTGATAATCTCTTCTGCGGGGGCTCCGGAACGGCGGAACGCTCGAACGTGCTCTACTTCCCGGCTGCTATCATTTGCAAGCAACTCCAATTCTTCAGCAGCCCCTTCTTCGATATTCTGTTGAATCAGAGCCAAATCCATAGGAATACGGTCTGCAAAGGTAGGATAACCGAAAAAACGGGTATTTACGACATGAAGGATCAAAAGCTCGGCCTGAAAAGCGCGCGCAAATTCGATGGCAAGGACCCTCGCCGGAACGGAGTTCTCGGAAAAATCTGTACAAACAAGTATTTTCTTGGGAATCATGATGGCACCCGCTCACACCTATCTGCATTGCAGGATAAGCGGTGCGAATGCTTTCAAGCACTCACACCGCAGTTAAGGCAATGAATCGTTCTACGCCGCCTGCTGTCGAGCGAGAAGCTCAAGCATGCGCCCAGCCATTTCTTTTGCGTGCCTGCTCAGGTTTTGCGTGGACTCGAGCATATCCAAATATATAGAAGAACTGAGGTGTGAAGCCGTTCCATTGAGCAAACGATCCACGTGCGCCAGTTCCCAATCCTGACATTTCTGATCCAGGGATGCCTGTCGTGAAATCACGCTCTCCAGAAGAAATTTGTTGGGTGCGATGATTGCGTCCCTGAAATCGGTTAAAATACCACTCGTTTCCGCAAACATTTCACGGATTTCCTCTATAGTTTTGTCATCAAAAGGAACTTGTTCTCGGCATTTTATTCGTATGCAGTTGAGAATGCTCTCGAGCGAATCTCCTACGCGCTCGAGGTGAGCTGGAAACATCACAATCAATCTGCACAGCTCCGGAGCGACATCTATTGAACAGAGAAGATTTTTGGTAAGCAGTTTTTCCTGTTGATGCACTTCCGAAGCCAACTGATCGCACGTCCCGAATTCGTCGGGACAATCACGAACAAATCCGGTCTCCAGCAGCCCGGTCATCTTAATGAGCTTGCTCAACATGATCACCAGGCCTTCTTCCAGTGTCACGGATTCAGACACCGGTGCCTCATGAAGCTCTTCTATTCTGGCAACTTCGTGATCCAATTTTGGGCTGATCATTCTCAACGGATTGAAAAAAATGTGCTTGTCTTTCATATCCAAGTCCCTTTCTTCATGTTATTGAACTGTTATCTGCGACACTCCCTGTTCGGAGGCCCCAGACTTCAGAAGCTTTACCGTGAGCACCCCTTGTTTGTATTCAGCCTCTACCGCGTCTTGGTCAATTTGACTTGGCAGAGTCACCGATCTGGAAAAACGGCCGAAGAAGCACTCATTCATGCGTACATCTTCTTGGTTTTCCATATGTTCTGCTTTCTTTTCTCCTCGGATGGTCAGTACGTTACTGCTAACGCTTAAGTCCAATTCTTCGCACGTCATTCCCGGTAATTCCGCCCTGACGATCATCTCTTTTTCAGTTTCCGAAACGTCGACTGCCGGAAAGAACCCTTCTGCAGATGCGATCCCGAATTCTTTGAACCGGCTGATAAACGCGTCCATTTCTTGATATAATTTTCTTATCCGATCGGAGGGCCGAATTTCCCGTTCATTTTCTCCACGCGATATAAGATCAAACATAATGCAAATCCCCTTTATTGAAAAATTGTTTTTTTGCTGACATTGCTAATACGTGAAAATATCTATGAATATCCATAATTAATTGTTTGAGCACTTTTCTTATAATAATGTAGCTCCGAATCCTCGCATGACAAGTTGTGATTAGTGCCCGAGTGAATTCGTAACAACCGAAGCTTCTTGCCGAGTATAATAATCACAAAGAGAAAACAATGAGCCGCTGAGTCTCATACCGATTTGCTTATCTTCTCATAATCTGGGAGGCTGGAGTATCCTTCGCTCCGGACGACGCAAAGCCGTCTAATCACTCCGCTCGGGACACCCCAGCCTTCGCTATCTTATGAGCATAACTGCGAAATGGTATCACGAGTAAGTATTCTGAAATCTGCCCGCGTACGTACGAGTTTCTTCAGGTAGAAAAAGACAAGATCTAAACAGATGTGAGGCAAACCGAACGGCACCGCAGGCCGACACCCGCCAATTTTCGGAGAAGCGCTTTCGCAATCGGACAAAAATTCTGACATGGTATACTAAAGTAGGGGCACGGCCGGCGTACCCCTACAGTAAACGATGCGCCGGCTTGGATAGCGCATCGATCAGCGTGGCACCTGAGTTTGGAAGGAGGACAAAGCTATCTTCAAAAAGAGCAAATAATGTACCAGAGAATCGTTTTCCACGAGGGTTCTCGTGATCCCCAAGAAATAACGGTTTTCCGGAGCCTGTCACATCGCGTATTCACATGGCGATGTCAGCTTTTTTTACACATTGTCAAATCCCGCCAAGAAAGGCGATCTAACTGCTCGACGGATTCGCCCAAACAAGAAGTTCGTGAATGGGACCTCTACTCACGGAAAACCCGGACACTGACCTGCCGTTCAGGACGTAAGCAGTATCGTGCGGACAATCGACTCTCACTGCATAGTCCGGAGACAGATCGAGCCAGAGCTTGAGGAAGACTCTGTTAATTCCTGCGTGGCCTACCAGAAGAACAGGCTCTTCCGGAACCATAACCCGCAATTCTTCCAGGAATTGACTCATTCGGGTTTCCGCATCCGCGTAACTCTCCCCCCCCGGAGGTCTATCCCACCATGTGGGGCGAATGTGAGGCTTGCCGGGGACTACATCGGCCCTTAATTTCAGCTCCCATTCTCCCGCGCATAATTCGGCAAGAGCCGGTCGGACGACGATCGTTTTCTTCTCCTGTGTGTAGATCCCGGCACTGGTGACTGCTCTTCCAAGAGGACTTGAGAACACTGTGCCCACCTCTTGCCGCGACACGAATGCAGTCAACTTATTTGCAGCCTCCAAGCCTTCGGCAGTCAATGGCGAATCTGCCGAGCCCAAGACACGACCCTCGCGGTTTGCTTTGGTTTCTCCGTGTCGCATCAGAATAATTCTTCGTGGTTCGCTGCTTGTGTTCATTCGTTCCTATTCCTTGCGTCAGTTACCATTTCTCATTATGGTGATTGCTTTGATTTTAGGCAGGTGCACCGGGGTTATCAAGTCGACCCGGCGTGACTATCCTCGTCGCGGCATGTTGGGGATTCCTGATGACAAGAATTTTTGCTATTATTAAACCGTTTCCTGCGAGACAACTTGCTTCTCTCCCGGGACGTTAGGGGATTCTCATGGATGATCCGATGGTTTCAGTGTATTCCGGTTCGACTCTGCTGGTGGTCGCCCATTGTTTTTCATCTCAATTCGCACCGTAACCAGTCTTCCAGAGATATCCGCAACCGATACTTAGCTATCGACAAAGTTAAGGACATTTTGTTTGCGACGATTCACCGAATCCCTCCGGGACAGTCTCGCTACTCTGCTTAACTATTCATTTTTTGAGGGAGAATGCAGACTCGAATAGTCCTTGCTTGTTTGCGAACTATTCGGTAACGTGCATCATATAAGAAAGAATTCGGCGTCTCTAAATGTTAGAACCAGTTGATAATAAAAACGAAACGGCAGGAGCGAATCCTCCGAAGTCGAAATCTTATAAAGATTTTTTCAACTACTTCGGTGAAGAACGTGTCGTTCATGACCGATTTGCAGAATTCCGAACCAGACTTATTTCACACATTGTTCCGATCTTTTCCCGAATGGGAATCGTACCCGATACAATCTCGTACGTAGGGATTACCTTTCTTGCAGGAGTAATCCTCTATTTTGTGCGAAATCCCGTTGTGGCAGTGCTTTTCCTGGCGGGACACGTATTTTTTGACGGAGTTGACGGGGCATATGCTCGGCACACGGGCAAAGCATCGCAATCCGGTGCTTTCACCGATCTCGTATGCGATCAGTTCGGAATGGTCGTTGTCTCGCTGATGGTCATCTTCCACCATATGGTGGCGCCGCTCATTGGAGCCGTGTATATGGCGCTTTACCTGATGGTGGTCGTTTTCGGTGTAATTATTAATGCCATAGGTCTCAAAACCCGTATCACGGTTACCAGCAAATATTTCCTGTATCTCACGTACGCTGCATGGGCGATTTGGGAAGTGAATCTCTTCGCCCCTATGATGACCTTTTTCTCTGCAATTATGGCTCTGCAGGTGCTCATAGGCTATCTTAGACTCAAGAGAGGGATCAGAAAGAAATTTGACTCCGAAGTACGCTTTTCGGCTGGAGATCCGTATTCGGGAAAGTTGAATTATATCTTTAACCTGGCCATTCCCGCTCTGGTGTTGTTGATCATCCTGATCTGGGGTAATTGGATTCCGCTGCGAGCAATGATCGATATACCGAAACAGTCTGTTTCGTGGTCTCAAGGAATTCCGTTGATTCCTGAAGAGAAGACCGAACAATTGCTGGGATTCGGAATTCAGAATAAAGATTTTCTGGTGCTCTGTCGAAAGCCCGACGACCACCTCGAAGTCACTCGTTTTTCCGAATCAGGACAAGCCGGACAAAGTTTCACTATTCCGGAATACGTTTCTCCCATGTTCGGGACCTTTCCCGTGGATCGGAACATTCTGTTGATCCCGGACGATACGACAAGACTTCTCATGGGCATCGATCTTGACGCTTCATTCGCTGCACGACAGGCGGTGATGGTGATGACTTTGCCGTTCAAGTACCTGAGGGTGACGGCAATGACCACGGGAGAGTGGAAAGGCAAGAAAGTGTGGCTCGCCGCAAATTATCTATACACTCGAAGGACCTACGTGATAGATCCTGAAAAAGCGCTTAAGAAAGGTTACCTTTTGGGTGGGCTTATCGCGTCATACGTCAATGCCGGATATCCACACGGCATGGTAATCCGCGATCGTACAGTCATCGAGTACAATCGCTCTCCACTCCAAAAACTCATCTATGCTGCTCCTCTGAAATCTGTTATTGCAGGAACGAACCTGATGGATGCAGCCAAGACTTCTTTTTTTGCTCCACGGGATGATGTGTTCGGACCGGCTATCTATGGCGACAGTCTCGTGGTGCTTTCTCCGGAAGGTAAGCTTTACAAATTGCCCCTGGCTGCTTTTCTTGTGACGACTCAAAAATCGGATTCAAAGAGAACTCCTCATTAAGGAGATGGCGAAGAGTTCATGGACAACATTAGAAATTTCAGCATTATTGCTCATATAGACCACGGCAAGTCTACTCTGGCAGATCGGCTCCTCCAAATTACGGGTGTAGTTGGAGACCACGAATTTCGGGATCAGATGCTCGACACCATGGATATCGAGCGTGAACGAGGGATTACGATCAAAAGCCAGAGTGTGGCGCTTCCCTATCGTGCTTCAGACGGCAAAGATTACGTTCTGAATCTCATTGATACACCGGGGCATGCCGATTTTTCGTACGAGGTATCCCGGGCTCTGGTCGCGTGCGAAGGTGCTCTTCTCGTGATCGATGCGGCCCAAGGTGTTCAGGCGCAGACGCTGGCCAATTTTTATATGGCTTTGGAATTGGATCTGGAAGTGATTCCGGTAATCAACAAAATAGATCTTCCTTCCGCCGATGTGGATCGAGTAAAGGCCCAGATCGAAAAAGATCTCGGGTTGGATTCCGATCATGCTCTGGCTATTTCGGCAAAAGAAGGAACCGGAATAGAAGAAGTGCTTGAAGCCGTGGTGAACAGGATTCCTCACCCGAAAGGGGACCCGAATGCGCCGCTGAAAGCTCTTATTTTCGATTCCCATTGGGACCCGTACAGGGGCACAATCGTCCATTTACGGCTCTTTGACGGGAAGCTCAAACCCGGTGAGGTTATCAAATTCTGGTCCAATAACGCTACGTATAAAGTGGAAGAAATCGGGAGTTTCCTCATTGAAAGAAAACCCCGCAAAGAGCTGAACGCCGGTCAGGTAGGGTACATGATTGCCGGTATCAAAACGGTGAGCGATACAAGAATCGGAGATACGGTTACCCTGGAAGACAGACCGTGCAAGGAAGCCCTCAAAGGCTTCAAGCTTGTGAAACCGGTCGTATTTTCGTCATTTTATCCGATCTCATCTGACGATTACGAGGAATTGGCCGTTGCATTGGAAAAGCTGAAGCTCAACGATGCTTCCCTCACCTTTGAGAAAGACCATTCGACAGCTCTCGGCCACGGATTCAGATGCGGCTTCCTTGGACTGTTACATCTGGAAATCGTTCAGGAACGGCTTGAACGGGAATTCAATCTTTCGCTCATTCTAACCGCTCCATCCGTGCAATACGTCCTCGTTCTGAAAGATGGAACGGAAACAATCATAGACAATCCTGCCAAGTACCCGGATCCCGTGTACATCCAATCAGCCAAAGAACCGTTCATTCGAGCATCCATCATCCTGCCGGACCAATTCCTCGGGCCTGTAATCAGCCTTTCCATCGATCGTCGCGGCGTTCAAAAAGACATGCACTATCTTGATTCCAGCAGAGTTGAGCTCACTTTCGATCTGCCGCTTTCCGAAGTGCTTTTCGACTTTTACGATCGCTTGAAATCAGTCTCCCGAGGATACGCATCTTTTGACTACGATTTCCTCGAGTACAGGGAAACCGAACTCGCAAAAGTGGACATTCTCGTGTCCGGCGAAAAAGTGGATGCGCTTTCCATGCTGGTACACAAAGACAGAGCGTACCAACGTGCCCGCCGAGCCTGCGAACGGCTCAAGAACGAGATACCTCGCCAATTGTTTAAGGTTGCAGTCCAAGGCGCAATCGGAGGCAAAATCATCGCACGGGAGACAGTATCCGCTCTCCGAAAAGACGTTACCGCCAAATGCTACGGTGGAGATATTACCCGCAAGAAAAAACTCCTGGAAAAACAAAAAGAAGGCAAAAAACGTATGAAACAAGTCGGAAACGTCGTCATCCCACAATCAGCCTTCCTCGCAGTCCTCAAAACCGACGAAGACGAATGATGGAAGAACGGGGAAACCCTTCCCAAGAACTTTCAATACGTTTGCTGGATCTGCATTTCCTGTCGGAAATTCAGATCCAGCAAACGTATTGAAGGTTTTTGCCAGTAGTTCGAGAAAGGCCTTTTCTTACCAGAAGCTTTTCACGTTCTCGAATGTTTTTTGATAAGTTATTGAAACAAAGTTCAATTCAAGGATTTTATAGTAAGTGCCAAAATTAGTGTCCGATTGAAGATTAGGAATATTGGTGGGTGCCGTGCCTCCGTGCCGGCACATCTTCAATATGATCAATGATATCGATAGAATGGACCGGCAGAGACGCCGGTCCCTACCAATATCCTGTAATTCACGCGCGGGATAAACGACAGAATTTTTGGCACTGACTATAATAGCTCGTCGAATCCCGAATTTCCGTCAGGAAATCGGGATTCGACGAGCTATTAAAAGTTCTTGAGGTGGGGTTCGGGGAGGAACTTCTTACAAGAAGTTCCTCCCTGACTCTCCTTCCCCCTTCCCTCCCCTATTTCTTGCTTGACAGCGGGCGCGCGGCGTGTTAGCGAGCGATTCATTGTGTGTTTCGTTTGGTTTTGTGTTTTCGTGCAAGGAGGGATTTGTGGGTTTCCTATGTCGCTTATGTATTGCTGTACTTTTTTGCACTGTATTTTTCTGCACATCAGCGTGGTGTCAATCAGAGGGATGGGGCACGGGCTTGCAGGCAAATTTGAATCCGGGACTCTCGTTACAGCCGCACGCTTTTGGCGAATGTGCTCAGAATAACCCCGATTTTCTTTTTGTTCCCCCCGAGATGTTGAACGATTACCTGGTGAAGCTCGCGTACGGCCGGACCTTCGGCACTTCCACTCAGCTTGATTACGCTACATTTGAACTGAGCAAACGAGTTTCCAGCTTCCCTGCACTCACGTACTTCGGACCGGCTATCGGCGAGGTGCAAGTGGCGCTCATGGCTTCGTACGTGTTTTACTATGAAGGCAATATTGAAAAGTTGAAAAAGTTGGACTTCCATGACGGATACGAGCTTGCGTGGGTGCCGAAAGGGCGCTTCACGTTTCCGGTATGGTTCGGGCTCAACCCGTACCTGGAGAGTGGAGCAGGCCTCAGCTACGTGTCAGAGACCTACCGGAACTCAGGCTCCAGGTGGAACTGGTCGCTATTGGGAGGCTTCGGACTCGAGAAAAATGTATGTGATTCTGGTGTATTTTCCCTCGGCGTGCAATGGAGACATCTCTCGAACGGGAACATGTGGGGAACCGGAGACGAACTGCACAACTCCAATTCCGGCACGGACATGGTTCAGGGAATGGCCACGTTTATACAGCGATTCTAATGACATGCGATGTGGGTGGAATTGTTTCCTCTTCCTGAATCGCCAAATCATCTATCGGAAATTAAACGAACTCCTGTAGGGAGTGGGAGCGGATAATCTCCAACCAGTGTTCCAGCTTTAGTTCGCAAGCACAGTGGTCTTCACCGATATGCGGATGGGCATGTTCCTCGAATATCGTATTTTGGCTGACCATGCACACGGGCCATCCGGGAACGTGGTGCCTGGAGCCGCTGTCACCATTAATGCGATAAACGAGGAAGCTTTTTTCATCACAGAAAACTTTGTAAGACGCTCCTTCATGGGAAATCAGAAACTCTTTACCAAGCAATCCCCAGCCATGGAACATCCCGTGAATTCTGTTGAAGGTTCCCGCAGGACATATTTCTGAACGCTCGTCCACTCGCACCTCACTGTTATCCAGATTATAAATTATTCTATCCGCTGGTACTGTCTTCCGCAATCTTTATAGGAATTGCCAGAACCAATGTCCGATTGAGGACAGGGGTACTGGTAGGTGCCGTGCCTCCGTGCCGGCACGTCTTAAATATGATCAATGATAGCGATAAGATGGACCGGCAGGGACGCCGGTCCCTACCAATATCCTGTAATTCCACACGCGGGACAAACGACAAAATTTTTGGCACTGACTATAAGACTGCGATAGCATTGGTGTCACCCCTCTAGGACCGCTCGCCGAAATTTGCCCGGTATCGCTGCCAGTATTCGTCTATAGTGAAGCGGTGGCACTGGGTGCCTTGGCATTCCACTCCGAAGCTTGCGCACACGGCCCCCATTCTGGCTGATTCCTCGAGGCTATTTCCCGTGACGAGTCCTTTCAGCAGACCCGCTCTGAATGCATCGCCTGCTCCGGTAGGATCGGAGACCTTGTCTGCCTTGGCAGCCGGAATGGGAACCTGTCCCTGTCGCGTCTTGATGAGTGCGCCATCTTCTCCCAGGGTAGTGATAATGGCTTCGGTTCTTTCGAGAATGTCCTCCTGGGACAACCCTGTTGTTCGCAGAATCATCTCCAGTTCGTAATCGTTGGAGATCAGCAGCTTCGAACCATTGATCATATCAGCTATACGGTCCGGTTTCAGTGCGGGTATCGATTGGCCCGGATCGAAAATATAAGGAATCTGTTTTTCTCTGCAATCTTTGCAGTAGAGATACATGTCATCCAGATTGCCGGGGGCGATTATCGCTATGGTGTCGGACGGTTCTGTTCCGTCTATTGTATAATTGCACGCATACTTCATGGCGCCGGGATTGAATCCGGTGATCTGATTATCTGCTATGTCCGTAGTGATATAAGCACCTGCCGTGAACTCTTCGGGAATGGCTCGTATTCCTTCCAGGGACAAACCGAGAGATTGTAACCACACTTTGTAACTGTCAAAGTCCTTTCCCGCGGTCGCAAGAATGAGCGGATTCTCGCCCAACAGAGCCAAGTTGTAGGCAATATTGCCCGCAGTTCCGCCGAACTGCTCTTTCAGCCCATTCACCATGAAACATACGTTCAGCACGTGAATCTTATCAGGAAGGATATAGCTGGAGAATTTTTCGGGGAAATCCATGATTCTGTCGTATGCGAGTGATCCCGACACCAGAATGCGCATCTAAAGCTCCTTTTGCAGATAAATCCAATACTAACCCAAAAAAAGCATATGGGATGAGACAATCTTCTGTCAAGTGTCTCTCCACGTTATTGCTTCTGTTGTTTTCCTGTTAGAAAGCGAACGACTGTGTAATGTGAGACTGAGGACCGTATAAACGTGAACGATCTGAACCCGCATGAAATGCTGAGAAAACAGCAAGGTCACCTCAATAGTCCATCTTGGAGCCATCAGCTCAATGGGGGTTTTTTACTTGACACTACAAAAATGAGAGCGTAGTCTGATATCAATTGAAATTTTCGTTCGTTGCAAATCGTTGGTTATGACAGAATGGGCCGAGGTCGGACCATTCTGAAGGGTGCGGACACGTGTTGACCCTCAGACACAGAGTGGGGCACGCGAATCTAAGGGGGGCTATCCGGAATTATTTACTGGGGCTTTGGGGGTTCTTCTTCGTTCTTTTCGACATGGGAATAACAGCGGCCTTTTTCTCCGGTTTCCAAATATCAGAGCCGGTATCGTTGGGAAGTGTAGAATCTGAGATATCAACGCCTTTGTCGGTGGCTCAAGAAAAGACTTTTTTTAAGCGTAACCGCGTTGAAGCAACAATTACCGCGTACAAATCCAAGACGGATGCAGCATCGGACATGCTGAGGGGAAAGCTCGATAAGGTTGTTATCGGTGATTTCGTCGCTTCGAGATTGGCCGTAGATGGCAACGATATTCAGATCCTGGCGACATTACGCGAGTTTGGAAATGTGAAAAGAATATCGATGAAGGACCGCGCAGTTAATTCTGTTTACGATCTAAAGGGAAAGCGCATCGGACTGGAGCGGGATCTAGAGGCCGAGCGGATACTGAGCCCACACTCGTCGGCCCATATGGAACCTGAAGATGTACTCACTCCGGATCCGGACCCGAAGGACCAAATCAGTGCCCTTGAACACGGCGAAGTCGATGCAACGGTAATCTTTGAACTATTCGATCATGAGATAATGGAGAAGCTCGGCTCGCGTGCTCGTATCGTTTCTACGGAACGTGAAGAATTGATGCTTGGTGTCCCGATCGGCACCGAAAAACTGACGAGGACAAAACCGAATCCTGTAAAAAATGTCCTGACAAGTATGGTGAAGGTGAAAACTTATGTCCGGCGCAATCCGGACGATGGTCGAGAAATAGCCCCGAAGCGGTTGAGCCCAAGAGTCTCCTTATACGGACTCGAGAAGCGTTCGACCGGTTCCACTGCCGAAGTGAACGTGAATCAAGCCCTGGTACTCACAATGGAAGGTCAGGATCAATGGCTCACGTCCGGACGGCAACCAGCTACCGGGAAATTGCCTAATTTACTCCACTTCATGGAATTAGAAGCTTTGAATCACGTGAAACCCGGTACTGTCTCCATTATCCATTAGGGAATCGCCATGACAATCAGGAGACGACTCCAAGTAGGTTCGCTTCTCTTCGCAGTCTTTTGTTTGCTCATTGTGGGAAAAGTTTGTCTGGACGCTCGTTATACCGAACAGGCATTGAACGAGCTGAGGTTGGATGCGGAGATCGTAAGAAGTGCTTTCGATTTGCAGGTTCTTGCCGATCAATGGCTATCGGATCCACAAGAAGGCTCTCTGCTGCAATGGAACGCGAAGAATGCGACCCTTGCAAAGCTTCTGCGCCGAATCAGTGAGTCCGGCCGAACGGACAGTCGATCGATAGATGAGCTGCACCAGGACCACAGCAGAATCAGAACGATTTTCGGCGATATTGTCCAGATAAGACAGGAAAATGAAGAGCTCTCAAATCCCAAAATGAGTCGGGTCGAGCAAGATCTCAAGCAGATGCTCAATGTGAAGCTCCAGTCTATGGCAAGTAAGGCATCAAATACGTACAGAGCTTCAGAATCTGCGGTCTTGATCACAATAAGAAGATCAGTGGACGCATTGCTGGTACTGCTCATCCTCATGCTGTTGCTCATAATCGGGAATTGGATACAGGTACATCGAGCAATAATATATCCCTTGGGCATCCTTGCACATGGAGCGGAAATTATCGGCAGCGGAAACTTGGACCATACGGTCGATATCGAAAGCAAGGATGAAGTGGGCAAAGTGGCTTCTTCGTTCAATCAGATGGCAGCGAACCTCAAGAAGACCATTTCTCAGGTCGAACAGGAAATTAAAGAACGCAGGCAAGCTCAAGTGGCGTTGCAGGAACAGGCCGCGGAATTGGCCCGTTCGAACGCCGACCTGGAGCAATTCGCGTATGCCGCTTCTCACGATCTCCAGGAGCCTCTCCGGAATATTTCGAGCTGTATGCAAATGCTCGAACGATGGTACAGAGACAGTCTTGGAGCTGAGGGGAAACAGCTCATTTGCTATGCGGTGGATTCGGCAAACCGGATGAAGGACCTCATTAACGATCTTCTGGTCTATTCGAGAGTGGGAGCACGCGTAAAGGAATTCCGATTGACAGATACTGCACGAGTATTCGATTCCGCAGCAGCAAATCTTCGGCTTGCAATCATTGAAAGTGGAGCGATGATCACACGCGATGATTTGCCTCGCATTCTCGCAGATGATATCCTGCTCATCCAGGTGTTTCAAAACCTCCTTTCCAATGCTCTTAAATTCAGAGGGAGAGACGATCTACAGATCCATGTTTCCGCAAAACAACGGGACAGTGAATGGGTGTTTTCCGTACAAGACAATGGCATAGGAATCGAACCCGAGTTTTTTGAACGAATTTTTTCTATTTTCCAGCGCCTTCACACACGAGCGGAGTATCCCGGCACCGGCATTGGACTTGCCTTGACAAAGAGGATATTGGACCATCACGGGGGTAAAATTTGGGTAGAATCCGAGTATGGAAAAGGTTCAACTTTCTTCTTTACCATACCCGATAGGAGATGATATGCCTATAGTCACTCTGAATCTCAAGCCAGTGGAAATCCTGCTCATTGAAGATAATCCTGTTGACGCGACGATGACCAAACAGGCTCTTCGCGAAGGAAAGATCAAGGTCAATTTGAATGTGGTGACTGACGGGGTGGAAGCCATAAAGTTCTTGAAGAGATCAGGCATGTACGAAAAAACCCCGCGCCCGGATTTGATTCTCCTGGATCTTAATCTGCCCAAAAAGAGCGGCCGAGAGGTGCTTCAAGAGATAAAGAGTGATGGAGATCTTAAAACCATCCCGGTTGTGGTGTTAACGACTTCAAAAGCAGAGGAAGATATTGTAAAAAGCTATGAGTTACATGCAAATTGTTTCATCTCAAAACCCGTGGATCTCGATCGGTTTACAGAAGTGGTGAAATCAATCGAAGACTTTTGGTTTACCGTGGTAAAATTACCTGACGATTGAGGTCCGAACATGCAAAACGAAAATCTGAACATTTTGGTAGTTGAAGATAATCCGATTGATGCGCTGGTCCTGGAACAAGCTTTGAGAGAGGAACGCAGTCAGTTTTCCTGTCATCGCGTTCAGTATCTCAAAGATGCAGTTAAACGGATAGAAGAGCAGAACTTTGATGTTATGTTGCTGGATCTTGGCCTTCCGGACAGCAACGGAATAGGTACCTTTATCAAGGCGCACACCTTCGCACCCGATCTCCCCATTGTTGTCCTGTCCGGACTCGATGACGAAGCACTGGGCGTTGAGGCGGTGAAACTTGGGGCACAGGATTATCTGGTCAAAGGAAAGACGGACGGATACGTTCTTGCCAGAGCAATTCATTATGCCATTCAACGCCAGAGACTTGTCAATGACAGACGAACAGCGGAGTACGCTCTCAGACAAAGTGAGGAGCGCTTCAGGACCATATTCGAAGGCGCTATGGACTGCATATACCTCAAGGATCGTTCGCTCAGATATACTCAAGTGAATCCTGCAATGGAAAGGCTTTTCGATTTACCGGCCAATGCTTTTATCGGCAAAACGGAACAGGAAATCTTGGGGGAAGATGTATCCGCTTACACGAAAGACATTGAAGCCCGCGTGCTGAAAGGCGAGATGATTGAAGAAGAGCACACCCGAAGAATACATGGTGTTCCGGTCACTTTTATTGAGGTCCGAGTTCCCAATCGCAATGCTGATAATCAGATAATCGGGCTCTGCGGAATTGCGAGGGATATTACCGAACGCAAGAAGACGGATTTTGTACCTCCCAATCAAATCGACAAGTATTCCTCACCGGTAATGAAGCAAACCATGGCCAGACTCATCATGGCTGCCGAACGCGAAGCGACTATCCTTCTGCTGGGAGAAAGCGGCTGCGGAAAAGACTATCTCGCCCGTTTCATCCACGTGCATTCGAAGAGAGCCGACGGACCTTTTTTCGCCATAAACTGTGCGGCAGTTGCGCCTGAATTGGCGGAATCGGAGCTTTTCGGGCACGAACGCGGAGCATTCACGGGTGCACACGGAAGAAAACGAGGCCTGTTGGAGTTAGCAGAAGGCGGGACTCTTCTTCTAAATGAAATCGGCGAGTTATCATTGACGCTCCAGGCAAAGCTTCTCACATTTCTGGATACACGCCAATTTAACCGTGTTGGGGGCGAAAAGAGTATTTCCGTTAATGCTCGACTAATTGCCGCCACCAACAGGGATCTCGAAAAAGAAGTTGAAAGCGGCCGTTTCAGAAAGGACCTTTATTACAGACTCAATGTGATTTCCATCAGTATTCCGCCATTGCGTGAACGACGCGAGGACATTCCCATTCTCGTGAGAGAGATGATTGCGAAATTGCGGAGCGAAATTCAGCTTCCGGGCATGCCGCATATTTCCCCGGCCGCGATGGATGCGCTCGTGAATTATCATTGGCCCGGAAACGTTCGGGAACTGCGCAATGTTCTGGAACGGGCCCTCATGCTTTCCGACAATAGGAATATCTCGCTCAGCCACCTGGGGCTGGATGGAAGCATCAGTAAAGAGTGGTCCATGTCTGTCAACTTCCCGCACGATCGAACTTTGAATGATATTACTCGGGAGGTGAAGAGTGCTCTCGTGAACGAGGCTCTTCGCAGATCCAATGGGAGTCGCCAGGGAGCTGCTCGACTGCTCGGGATTTCCCGTTACTCACTCAAGCATTATATGAATTCACTGGATCTCGATTTCGATGAGGATTAATGCCATTTGGCATGTGCATCACCCGTCGTTCCTTCTGTTCCAACCGGACGAAGAGACCGGAGAGTGAGGTCAGCGCTCCGAGAAACCTCTGGTATTGGCCAAGAACCCTGTTGCGAAGGAATATGCTTCGATATTGAAAATAAGGTCTGTTCATGGAAATCCATCGGCTGAAAGTTTTCTGCAAAGTGGTTGAACTGAGAAGTTTTACAAAAGCTGGAGAAAGCCTTAAACTCGCTCAACCTACCATAAGCGAGCACATTCGAGGCCTCGAGGAATCGCTTGGGGAAAAGCTCATAGATCGTCTTAGCAGAGGCGTCCTTCCAACTCCTGCAGGGAGAATCCTCTATCAGTACGCGCGGAATATCATTCAGCTCAGTGATGATGCAATCCAGGCTTTGGAGCATTTCAAGGGAAAATTGGCGGGAACCCTTGTGCTGGGAGCAAGCACTATCCCCGGCACATACGTGCTTCCAAGGCTCGTAGGTCTGTTCAAGACTCTTCATCCTGCAATTCAGATCACACTTCGTATTTCCGACACTGCAGAGATCGCAGGCAGCGTGGTCGAAAACGATCTGGAGGCAGGCTTCGTCGGCTCGAAACCAGGGGATCGGAGACTTTCATCGGAAGAATTCTTTCTGGACGAGCTTGTGCTGGTAGTATCCCCGGAACATCCCTGGACGAGAAGAGGCAGTATCGAGCTGGAAGAACTGTCTGGGGAACCGTTCATTATGCGGGAAGACGGTAGCGGCACCCGGACGGCCATGACTCGCATTCTCGAACAGGCGGGTTTCGATGCTTCTCGGCTGAACATTGTGGCGGAGATGGGGAGCACCGAAGCGGTACGGCAGGGAATCAAAGCTCGGATCGGAGTATCCATACTCTCCCGTGAAGCTGTTGCCGAGGATTTTCGCTACGGCACACTCGCTCCGGTTCCGGTGGATGGAATCCGCTTCCCGAGACCGTTGTTTCTGATCCATCGCAAAAACCGACAACTGTCCCCTGTCTGTTCGGAATTCCTCAATTTTATCCGAGACAAAAAAGAGCCCTCTGCAAATCAAGTTTAATTCCGAAATGTTATAGCAAGTGTACAAGACAGTGTCCAATTGCGAAAAGCACTTCTCGGCAATTGGTAGGTGCCGTGCCTCCGTGCCGGCACATTTTTCAAATACAAATCAACCGGTTTCGGGTCGGCAGGGACGCCGACCCCTACCGTTCACCTAAAGCACAATGTGTTCAAAAAGTCTGAAATTATGTCATCTGCTATAAGAGCTTTTTGGGAGGGGTCTTGGGAAACCTTTTACAAAAAGGTTCCCCGAATCTTACTGCTTTGAAAGCACATTGGTATTACAGGATCTTTTCTGCCGCTCGTTTCAGCGCGGAAGTAATCTGGGGAATCCAGTCCAGGTGTTCCGGTTTCATCATACATGCCCGTAAGCAGGTGATATAATCCTGATCCCATTCTAGAGAAGGCCAGTGGTCTGCGAGCAGGTAGGCAGGAAGGTTCGCTTTTGCGAGGTGGAGATTCTCAGCCGCTGCGCCGTCAAACAGTTCCGAAGCCAATCTGGAAGCCTCTGAAGCGGATCGAGCAGCTACTGCCCATATGACGATATCCAGTTCGGGTTCCATTGCCGTCATGAAACGGGAGTCTTCTGTCAGGAATGTAAAGAACTTGAGAGCAGCGGTCCGGCATCTTTCGAGATCGTCAGCAAATTGTCCTCCACGAACGAGGGGAAACATCTTCTGCGTAGCCCACAGCGCTACTGCTGAGGCACCCGGTCTCGAACACTCCAGACTTATCTCCCCCAGGTGAAGCTCTGAGGACGTGAAATATGTGTACGGAGAATCATGTTTGTAAAATCTTCCTACGGACGGATCTTTGAACAATACACATCCGCATCCGTACGGTTGAAGTCCGTGCTTGTGCGGATCCACAACAATGGAATCGACTTCGTGCAGTCTATCGTATGCCGTTCTGGAAGAATCACGAAGGTTTTGTGCCAGGATGAAATAGCCGCCGTACGCAGAATCGACATGCAGTCTGAATCCGTACTTTTTCCGAAGCTCGATAATTTCCGGAAGCGGGTCTATGGAGCCTGTCGCAGTGGTCCCCAGAGTAGCCACAACGGTTCCCACATCGCCTCGTTTCAGCAGTGTTTCAAGATCGTCGGTTTTCATGCGAGCAAGATTGTCACACGGCACGGCCTCGAAGGGGATATTCAGTACTCCGCAGATCCGGCTGTGAGTGTAATGAGCCTGCACGGAAGCCACGATTTTTTTGCCCGGATTTACTGAACCCGCAATCCATAGGGCTTCAAGGTTGGCCATGGTTCCGCCGCTGCAGAGATGTCCGAGGTGAATATCCCATCCGAAAATCCGCGCTATTTCGGCGACTGCTTCTTTTTCCATGTGAGAACTGCAGCGACCGCCATCAAGAGCATGATTGTTGGGATTAATCCACAGAGAAAGCGCATAGGCCAGTCGAGCGATAGGATGGGGAGGTTTCAGCATTTGGCCGACGTACAGAGGGTGCTCATAGGGGTAGTTGTCCTTCATCCGCTCTGCCACCTCGGTGAGAATGGATTCAAGGGCGGTTGTGTCAACAGAGCGGCCAAAGTGAGGTAATCCGTCGAACCCCTGCTCAAGTTTTTCGAGTGCCTTTCCGAGAAGGGAAAGGCTCTTTACTTCCAGAGTCATTGCTTTGCTCCGACATATCGAGTCATTTTTCCAGGGTACTATTTGTAACACGCTGTATTTGGCAGGACAACCGTCAGAGAGAATTTGTGGTATCTATTCATTTTTACCGGCGATGAATCTCCGGCCTATTGTCTGCTGTTCCTTCGAAACCAACAGCCAAATGAAGCCTAAGTCAGCGCATTGATCACGGGATACTTCCCGCGTGACTGAACGGTTACACGGGGACCATGCACGGGAGTTCTTTGACTGGCAGATTCACCGGCCCCTACTGGAGCATGGGGAACATTTTCTATTTTAACTTCCCCAATTTTCCTGGTGGAGGAAATGTACAAACCTGCCCAAGTTGATTATTGTGGAACTATTTAATTGTTGAGTGTTTCTCCTTCAAGAGAAGCTTTTGCCTTATCCGGCAAGCTCACCACGCCTGACATACCCACTTGAAGCTTGCGGTCCGAGTTATCCAGCAAGATGTGCACGCGTTTGCTCCTGGATGCAGGATCGATCAGACTCGACACTTTTTCCACTCTTCCTTCAAATGTGCGGCTGCCATAATGGAAAGCGGCTTTCTTGCCTATTTCGAGTTCACCGAGCCTCGCTTCGGGCCAATTGACGCGAGCATACACCTTGCTCGTGTCGATCACTCCAAAAAGCTTTTCCAGATTTTCCACTGCTTCGTACGGCTCGTGGTACAGAACGGAAATATTGCCCGAAAAGGGTGCTCGTATGATGCAGGCTTCAAGATTTAACTTGGCTTGTTTGAGCTTGAAATCGGCTTCTTCTTTTCTCGCCGAGAGAATGCTTACCTCTGACCGGGCTTTTACCACATCGTCGTACGTGCAAGCTCTCTTGCTGTAAAGCTCTTCCTGAATAGCGACGTTTTCCTTTGCTCGTTCCAGAGTACGCTCGACAGCCTCATAGTTGCCCCGGAACTCTCCAACAAGAGCTTCGTACCGAGCACGCGAGATTTCGGCGATGACGACACCCTGGTCCACAGTATCGCCTTCTTTGAACTTCATGAAATCTATGATTCCCCGGACTTCAGTGGACACCGTGCAGGACTGGTAAGGATAAATGACAGCACTGATCCTTTCGGGAGATGAAATTCCCAGATCTTCTTTACCCAGTCCGCCGAAATCCGGCGCATCTTTGGCCTCGGTCTGAGAAGCGGCAACAACGGTATTATCCTGCTTTTCGGTAACATCAGCCGGTGCAACCGAATTAACCAGCATATACGACGCAATCACTCCTACACAAAGCGCAAGTCTAAAAAACAGTCTCATTATTCCTCCAAACTATGCGATCGGCCGAAGATTCGCTGCACGAACCAGCCGCCCTATTTCGGAATCCCGCAATCCGATCAGTCTGATACCGATTCGCTTCTCTTTCCGTAATCCGAGAGGCTGGAGGTATCCTTCGCTATGTTATGTGCATAACTGCGAAATGGTATGACATACGGTTCGGGAATTCTACCATGAAACATTTCTGAGATGTCAGAGGATTCTTGGGGACAACCGAACTTCTTTGCGGTCCCCCGGATCTCGTGTGTTATCCGGTTTTCCTACTTCATCTCATGAAAATGCCAGAGACCCGACGCTTATAATCCCAGAATATCGGCAATCTTAAGATCTTCCAGTTTCAGAGATACCGCCTCTTGAATGGGGAAGAACCCGAAATTGAGTCTTTTTCCTTCTTCAACCGCTTCAGAGTAACCTTCCAGAGGTGTTTCGGGTGAAGTACTCCCGGCCGCACCAAGGTTGGGCTGAGCCAAATCTTCCATTCGTTCCCACAAATCGATCTCTTCCGCATCGAAGTAAAGCCGTTTTCCTAAGAACACCTCACGAGTGTAGCCTTCCAGCTTTGTCACAGGAGGAACGCTCCCGTGATATTCAGGAATCGGCTGCTGAAGATTACCGTTGCTCAAATTCTTCAACACGGCTTCCAGACTGTCATCACTCGGATGCAAAATGTCCCCGACCACGCTGCCACCGGGCAGACGCAGAAAATCCTCCGGGAACACAATCTTGTCTAACAACTGTTTATAATCGGGAGATCCTATATCGAACCGTTCCAGAGATTCGCGATACTCGTCAGGACCTTTGTCGATCGGGAAAACCTCGGGGTTTCGAGGTTCGTACGGCATATCTCCGGCAGGCAGATCCACGGTGATCGTGAAACTCTGCAGCGCAGAACCGCCGTTTCCGTCCAGAACAAGTATCGTGACGGGCACGTCCCCGGCAAAGGCAGGATCGGTTCGCCATTGCACGAAGCCTGTGTGCGAATCTATTGTCATTCCCGAAGGTGCCTGAAACAGCGAGTATGTCACATTGTCGTCGCCGCGCCAGTCATGCTGTCCTTCATCGGTTGTATTCGGGTCATATTGGAACCACAGTGTGGCGCGTATCACTTCCCCGTCAGGAGGGGGAGTTGTGAACACCGGATCGGTATTCAGGACCGACACGTTAAATTCTTCGGCTGACGTGCTCTGATGCCCGTCGTGATGCGTTACCCGAAACGTATACTGCCCCACATCCCGATTGGTGGTATCCCATTTCATGGAGCCTGTTGTCGCATCGAAAGCGATATCCGACCCTTGATTGTTCGTCGCGTTATAGGTGCTGACATCGACAAATCCGGGGTCACCATCACGCTCAATCTCCAATGTGTAGAAAGTGCCGGGGCCCACTCTTTCGTCATTGGCATGAACAACAGCATCACTCAGATCGAGAGATATGCCGTCCTCCTGAATTACCTGATCCGGAATGGCGCCGATCACGGTGACCTCGTTGGTTACATTCACGTCCATAGTTCTATCTGCAGTACCGCCATGACCGTCATCCAGGTGGATGGTGAACTGATACGGAGCCCTGAACTGATCGCCTCCCGTGTCAATAGTGACATCCGTATTCGTGGTCTGCCACTGTATTTCGCCGGTCAAAGAGTTGAAAACGACTTCTCCGCCATCGGGCCCATTGGGTCTGTATCCCGGCGTCCAAAGCACTCCGTCTATGTACAAGGTATATTGAGTCGGTCCGACACCTTCGTCACTGGAGTTGACCAATGTCTCATCCAGAGTCCATAATGACGGAATGCCGGGATTGTTTGTGCCATCATCCTCGTGCAGCGTCCACTGGCTCGGTACAGTGAAAGAGGACGGATCGTTGTTCACCCTTACCTGGAACGTGTCACTGCTGGATGTATTGTGATTGTCATAATGGGTCACGCGGAATGTATACGTGCCTACATCAGCATTATTGGGATCCCAATCGATCTGTCCCGACGTCCCGTCGAAGAGAATGTCTCCTCCTGCCCCGTTATTCGCATTCCAGGTGCCGAGAGATACAAAGCCCGAGCCGTCGTCTACTTCCAGCGTGTAATAGGTTCCCGGCCCCACCTGTTCATCCGTTGCATTGACCACCAGATCGGATACTGTCAAATGAGTGTCTTCAGTTACCGTCTGATTGGGAACATCGCCGATGATGGTGGGTTCGTTGGTCACGTCCACATTCATGGTCTTACTGACCACACCGCCATGACCGTCGTTCACTTCGATGGTGAACACGTACGGAGCCCGGAATACCCCACCGCCCGTATCTATAGTCACGTCGGCATTGGTGCTCTGCCAGTCGATCTCGCCGGTCGCGGTATTGAAGACGATTTCGCCGCCATCCGCATTAGTACGGAATCCCGAATACCACGCAACGCCGTCAACGTACAACATGTACTGGGTCGGGCCTACGCCTTCATCGCTGGAATTCACGTCCGACTCGTCCAAAGTGAACAGCGTATCTTCGTGCACTTCCCAACTAATCGGAATATCCAGTGTTGGATCGTTGTTCGCAACGTCAACCTGGAACGTATCGCTGTTGGAGGTATTGTGATTGTCGTAATGGGTCACGCGGAACGTGTACGTGCCCACATCAGCATTATTGGGGTCCCAGTCTATCTGCCCTGATGTTGTATTGAAGAGTATGTCGTTACCTGTTCCGTTATTCGCATTCCAGGTGTCGAGAGATACGAAGCCGGAGCCGTCATCTACTTCCAGCGTGTAGTAGGTTCCCGGACCGACCTGTTCGTCCGTTGCATTGACCACCAGATCGGACACGGTCAGGTGACTGTCTTCCGTTATCGTCTGATTCGTAATATCGCTGATTATCGTGGGTTCGTTGGTCACGTCCACATTCATGGTCTTACTGACCACACCGCCATGACCGTCGTTCACTTCGATGGTGAACACGTACGGAGCCCGGAATACTCCACCGCCCGTATCTATGGTTACGTCAGCATTGGTGCTTTGCCAGTCGATCTCACCGGTCGCAGTATTGAAGTCGATTACGCCGCCATCCGCATTCGCACGGAATCCGGAGTACCACGCAATGCCGTCAACGTACAACGTGTACTGGGTCGGGCCTACGCCTTCATCGCTGGAATTCACGTCCGACTGGTCAAGCGTGAACAGCGTATCTTCGTGCACTTCCCAGCTTATCGGAATATCCAGTGTTGGATCGTTGTTCGCAACATCAACCTGGAACGTGTCACTGCTGGATGCATTGTGATTGTCATAATGGGTCACGCGGAATGTATACGTGCCCACATCAGCATTATTGGGGTACCAATCGATCTGACCTGTGATCGTGTTGAAGAGTATGTCGTTACCTGTTCCGTTATTTGCATTCCAGGTGCCGAGAGATACAAAGCCCGAGCCGTCGTCTACTTCCAGCGTGTAATAGGTTCCCGGCCCCACCTGTTCATCCGTTGCATTGACCACCAGATCGGATACTGTCAAATGAGTGTCTTCAGTTACCGTCTGATTGGGAACATCGCTGATTATGGTGGGTTCGTTGGTCACGTCCACATTCATGGTCTTACTGACCACACCGCCATGACCGTCGTTCACTTCGATGGTGAACACGTACGGAGCCCGGAATACTCCACCGCCCGTATCTATGGTTACGTCAGCGTTGGTGCTCTGCCAGTCGATCTCGCCGGTCGCGGTATTGAAGACGATTTCGCCGCCATCCGCATTAGTACGGAATCCCGAATACCACGCAACGCCGTCAACGTACAACGTGTACTGGGTCGGGCCTACGCCTTCATCGCTGGAATTCACGTCCGACTCGTCCAAAGTGAACAGCGTATCTTCGTGCACTTCCCAGCTTATCGGGACATCAAGTGTCGGATCGTTGTTCGCAACATCAACCTGGAACGTGTCACTGCTGGATGCATTGTGATTGTCATAATGGGTTACACGAAACGTGTACGTGCCCACATCAGCATTGTTGGGGTCCCAATCGATCTGACCTGAGATCGTGTTGAAGAGTATGTCGTTGCCCGTCCCGTTATTCGCATTCCAGGTGACAAGAGAAACAAAGCCCGAGCCGTCATCTACTTCCAGCGTGTAGTAGGTTCCCGGACCGACCTGTTCGTCAGTAGCGGTTACGATCAGATCCGATACCGTCAGGTGACTGTCTTCCGTTACCGATTGATTTGTAATATCGCTGATTACCGTGGGTTCGTTGGTCACGTCCACATTCATGGTCTTACTGACCACACCGCCATGACCGTCGTTCACTTCGATGGTGAACACGTACGGTGCTCTAAACACCCCACCGCCCGTATCTATAGTCACGTCAGCATTGGTGCTTTGCCAGTCGATCTCACCGGTCGCAGTATTGAAGTCGATTACGCCGCCATCCGCATTCGCACGGAATCCCGAGTACCATGCAATGCCGTCAACGTACAACGTGTACTGGGTCGGTCCTACGCCTTCATCGCTGGAATTCACGTCCGACTCGTCCAAAGTGAACAGCGTATCCTCGTGCACTTCCCAGCTAATCGGAATATCCAGGGTCGGATCGTTGTTCGCAACATCAACCTGGAACGTGTCACTGCTGGATGCATTGTGATTGTCATAATGGGTTACACGAAACGTGTACGTGCCCACATCAGCATTGTTGGGGTCCCAATCGATCTGACCTGAGATCGTGTTGAAGAGTATGTCGTTGCCCGTCCCGTTATTCGCATTCCAGGTGACAAGAGAAACAAAGCCCGAGCCGTCATCTACTTCCAGCGTGTAGTAGGTTCCCGGACCGACCTGTTCGTCAGTAGCGGTTACGATCAGATCCGATACCGTCAGGTGACTGTCTTCCGTTATCGTCTGATTCGTAATATCGCTGATTATCGTGGGTTCGTTGGTCACGTCCACATTCATGGTCTTACTGACCACACCGCCATGACCGTCGTTCACTTCGATGGTGAACACGTACGGTGCTCTAAACACCCCACCGCCCGTATCTATAGTCACGTCAGCATTGGTGCTCTGCCAGTCGATCTCGCCGGTCGCGGTATTGAAGACGATTACGCCGCCATCCGCATTCGCACGGAATCCGGAGTACCATGCAATGCCGTCAACGTATAACGTGTACTGGGTGGGGCCTACGCCTTCATCGCTGGAATTCACGTCCGACTGATCTAGTGTGAACAGCGTATCCTCGTGCACTTCCCAGCTAATCGGGACATCCAGTGTCGGATCGTTATTTGCAACGGAAACGCTAAAGTCATCCGAAGCTGTTGACTGATGCCCATCATTGTGGGTTATACGAAACGTATAATTCCCCACATCCGCGTTGTTCGGAGTCCAGTCGATTTGGCCGGTCAAAGTGTTGAAAGAAATGTCAGCTCCCATACCGTTGCTCGCGTTCCACGCGGCCAAGGAAGTGAATCCGGATCCATTATCGATCTGTAAAGAGTAAGAAGTTCCCGTTCCTACTTCTTCATCGCGGGCTTGCACAAGAGAGTCGTTAAGAGTAAACGGCGTATCTTCAGTCAAAGATTGAGGCCCCACGTCGGTTATATCTGTGGGATCGTTCAGCACATTGACAGAGAACTGAACCGGAGGATTCGTATATTCGACTCCGGGATTGCTATCATCACCGGATATCCGGAATAGATAAGGAATCCTATCCTGGCCACTCAGAGAATTGATGGTAACATCTGCATTCGTGGTCTGCCAGACGATTACCCCAGTGTTTTCATCAAAAAGAATCTCCCCACCAGTCGGGCCGTTCGGCCGGTCTCCGGAAGTCACTGTTGTCCAGGTAAGACCATTGTCCAGACTAATTTCCAGAAGATACGTCACCCCTCCGCTGAGCGCCTCGTCATCGGAATAAATGTCCAGGGTGGAGTTTGCCGCAGTATCGTCTTCGATCAATGTCCACGGGCCCGGATTGGTGATCGCAGGAGGTCTATTGTTTACCGAAACCTGGAACGTGTCACTGCTGGATGTATTGTGATTGTCATAATGGGTTACGCGAAACGTGTACGTTCCCACATCTTCATTATTAGGATCCCAGTCAATTTGACCGTTCGTCGCGTTGAATGAGATGTCGTCACCTACCCCGTTATTCGCATTCCATGTGGTAAGAGAAACAAAACCTGAACCATCGTCTACTTCAAGAGTGTAGTAGGTTCCCGGGCCGACCTGTTCATCCGTTGCGGTTACGATCAGCTCGGATACTGTCAGGTGATTGTCTTCAGTTACCGATTGATTGGTGATATCGCTGATTACGGTCGCTTCGTTGGTCACCGTGACGTCCATGGTCTTTGAGGTCACTCCGCCATGACCGTCATCCACTTCAATGGTGAACACGTACGGCGCTCTGAACGGTGCACCACCCGAGTCTACGGTCACGTCAGCATTCGTGCTCTGCCAGTCGATCTCGCCAGTTAGTGTGTTGAAGATTATCTCGCCGCCATCCGCATTCGCACGGAATCCGGAGTACCATGCAACGCCATCAACATACAAGGTGTAATGAGTCGGCCCCTGCCCCTCATCACTGGAGTCCACGTCCGACTGATCCAGCGTGAACAGCGTATCCTCATGCACTTCCCAGCTTATTGGAATATCCAGTGTAGGGGGAACATTCGTTACGGAAACGGTGAAATCGTCCGGAGCTGTCGATTGATGGCCGTCATTGTGGATCATGCGAAACGTGTAATTGCCCACGTCTGCATTGTTGGGAGTCCAATCGATTTGACCGGTCAAAGTGTTCAGAGAGATGTCGCTGCCGGTTCCATTATTTGCATTCCATGTCGCCAGAGTGACGAATCCAGAACCATTGTCGATCAGGAGCGAGTAAGAAGTGCCGGTCCCTATTTGTTCGTCACGGGCGTTCACAGAAGCGCCATCAAGTGTAAACGGCACATGTTCGGTCAAGGATTGAGGCCCGATATCGGTTATGTTAGTGGGATCGTTTCGGACATTGACAGAAAATTGAACCGGCGGATTCGTGTAATCCACTCCGGGATGATTGTCGTCACCCGATATCCGGAACAGATACGGAGTTCTGTCCTGCAAGCCCAAAGAATTTATGGTGACATCTGCATTGGTCGTCTGCCAGACGATTACGCCGGTGTTTTCATCAAAGAGAATTTCCCCACCAGTGGGGCCGTTCGGCCGGTCCCCGGAAGTCACCGTTGACCAGGTAAGGCCATTGTCCAGGCTGATTTCCAGGAGGTATGTCACTCCTCCGCTGAGAGCCTCGTCATCGGAGAAGATATCCAGAGTTGAGTTTGCCGCAGTATCGTCTTCAATCAAGGTCCAAGGACCGGGATTGGTTATGGTCGGCGGTCTATTGTTCACCGTAATCTGGAACGTGTCGAAACTTGAAGTGTTATGGTTGTCGTAGTGCGTTACCACGAAAGTGTACGTGCCCACATCCTCGTTATTAGGATCCCAGTTGATTTCGCCGGTAAGCACGTTGAAATCGATGTCGTCTCCAAGCCCGGCATTCAGATTGTACGTGACCACATCGACCGAGCCCGATCCGTCATCCACTTCAAGAGTGTAGTATGTGCCGAGCCCCACCTGCTCGTCGGTGGCAGTCGTATTGATGTACAGATGATCGTCTTCCAAAATCGGCTGATTCGGAATATCACCCACGACAGTAGGCTCGTTGGTGACTGTCACCAACATAGGAGATGCTGTGAGTACTCCTCCGTGTCCGTCGTCGATGGTGATAACGAACTCGTATGGCGCTCTGAACACGTTTCCACCCGTATCGATTGTCACATCTGCGTTTGTGCTTTGCCAGTCAATCTGTCCTGTCGTGGTGTTGAAGACGATCGCTCCGCCACCGGCATTCGGGCTGTACCCCGGAGTCCAGAGTACACCGTCTATATACAAAATGTACTGCGACGGTCCGATACCTTCATCGCTGGAATCCACCAGCGACTGATCCAGGGTGAAAAGAGTGTCTTCATGCACGTCCCAGGTGGCGGGGACTGTCAATGTTGGCGGATCGTTCGTCACCGTTACGGTGAAGTTGTCGGATGCGGTGCTCTGGTGACCGTCATTATGGGTCAAGGTGAATGTATAATTGCCCACGTCCGCGTTGTTCGGGGTCCAGTCGATTTGACCGGTCAAAGTGTTCAGCACGATGTCGTTGCCTGTACCGTTGTTTGCATTCCACGTGGCAAGAGAAACAGGCCCGGTTCCGTCATCGATCTGCAGCGAATAGTAGGTGCCCGTACCGATCTGCTCGTCCCGAGCGTAAACCGAGGCACCGTCAAGCGTCCAGGGAGAGTCTTCCGTGAGTGCCTGGGGACCTGTATCAGTAATATCCGTGGCTGTATTCCACACGTTCACATTAAATGTGAGGGGAGGATTGGTATAGCTGGTTGCAGGGTGAGCATCATCTGCTGAGACCCGAAACTGATACGCAGGACGATCTTGTCCGCCCAGGGAATTAACTGTAACGTCTGCATTGGTGGTCTGCCATACGACTACTCCGGTGACCGGATCGAAATTGATAATTCCACCGGTGGGTCCGTTAGGCTGATATCCGGAGGTCACGTTAATCCAAGACACCCCGTCCCAGAATTCCAGTTTGTAGGTGACGCCAATTCCGAGGTTTTCTTCGTCGGATTGGATATTGTAGGTTGAATTGGCCGCAGTATCGTCTTCAACAAGATTCCATGTACCGATATTTGTAATTCTCGGGGGCTGATTATTCACCGTCACTACGAAGTCGTCCTGAGCCTCATCCCCTCGACCGTCAAAGTGTTTTACAATGAACAGAAACTGGTGAGAGTTTTCGTTCAGCGCAAGGTTGCGGTCATTGGGAGTCCACCCGATTGCGCCGTTTTCTCTGTTGAAGGTGATGTCCGCTGCCAAAGCGTCATTGCTTGCATTGTAGTCAGTGTAAAGGACCGGAGCCAGCGGGCCGGTATTGTCAACATCTATCCACAATTCGAAATACGTATCCGAAAATCTTATAGAACCTGACGGAGCCTCAATCTGCTCATCTCGAGCCACAACGTTATTGTTTGCCAGGGTCATGGGCGAATCTTCGTTCACGGTTCGGTCTTGGAGAGGTTGAAATGACGTGTTCCGACCGACTTGAGTATCTGCATTGAGGACCGTTACGCTAAATTCACGCCAGGGTGAAAGATTGTTCGTGGGATTCCCGTCGTCGGCCTGAACACGAAACTTGTAAGGCACTGTCGGGTTGCCTGCCGCATCAAAAGTGACGTCAGCATTGGTTGGAGTCCAGATGATCTCGCCGGTTTGGGTATTGAAGCTTATCGCTCCGCCGTAGGTCCCATTGGGTTTATTTCCGACAAAAGCATTCCAATCGGTCCAGTCGGAACCATCTCCCTTTACGCTGATCTGTAGTCTGTAGGTGACCCCGACACCTTCTTCATCCGACTGAAGGTAGTTTTGCAAGTAGCTGTAAAGAGTATCTTCCGTAAGCACCCAGTCCGGGATCAACGGAGGAATCGGGTCCTGTGGAAGCGTAGGTTCGACGTTGTCGATCGTTATGAAAAAAGTGTCCACATCGGAGCTACCATGGCCGTCATGATGCGTGATCCTGAATGCATGATGATATACGCCTGCATCGAGAATCTTGGGCACATCCGCATTGTTGGGAGTCCAGGATATGGCTCCGGTCTTGGTATCGAATATGATATCAGCGCCATTCCACGCGTTGTTCGTCGTATTATAGGTTCCATCATCTATGCGGATCCAGGTTCCGTTGTTATTGAGCGATATCTCCAGAGTGTAATAATCCTCGGTGTACATCGAGTATTCGTCGATGGCATGCACCATGTCGTTTGTTATCTGGAGGAGCGTGTCTTCGGTAATGACCTGATCCGATACGTGAGTCGTAATGTCCGTCGGACTGTTGTTGACCGTAAGTGTGAACGGTTGGTAGGCGTGAACGGTTCCATCGAAGAAATCAATGGTGAAGGTGTACACTCCTACCAGATGATTGTCTGGTGACCCGTCGGCATTCTGAGTGCTCAACGGATCGATCGAGAGTTCCCCTGTTTTGGCGTCGATCTGTAACCAGGACGGCGCTCCGATCAACGTATAATCGATCTTATCGCCAAAAAAACGTTCGAATGGTTCGTCCGTGGTGCTTACGTTAAAAGGTAAATTGGTAAGCTGCTCTTCAGTCCAGATGACGGCGTTGGGCGTCGTATACACAGGATCGGTATTCTGCACCTTGAGTACGAAATTGATGGTATCCTCTCCACCATTGCCATCGAACACTTTAATAGGAACAATCAGCCCGTTCGGGTCGTTCACCACTTCGGAATTCGTGGGACTTACCACGACGACTCCACTCGTGCTGCACAGGAACCCATACGCATCCGCATTGAAGCCGAACCCGTCGTCGGCGAACCGCACGCCAGGCGGAGTAGTCGCAGGATCGAGAGAATAGTAGACCTGAGTTCCAGCGCTGAGATTGTGTTGGCCTTCGTCATCAGACAACAGATTGAATCGTACGGGAGTAGCGTCCTCTGTCAGAGTAAAGGTGTAACTGGTTCCCGGTGGATTAAGGAAGCTTACTGCCTTGTTCGTAACGTGGAGAGTAAAGTTCTGATCGACAACGCTGCCATTCCCGTCATCAACCCTCACCAGGAAAGTATAGTCGCCCACTTCGGCATTGGTGGGATTCCCGGTAATGAGTCCTGTCTTGGAGTTGATGCTAATCCAGGAGGGGACTCCGGAACCTACCAGGCTGTAAGTTGTGCCCGGTGCGCTTTTGTCATCGAATTCATCATCTGTCTGGACGTTGAAACTCAGAGCGGTATCTTCTTGGACAGTAGTGTTGTCGGATGAAGAGAACACCGGATCGCGGTTCACTACCTCAATGGTGATCGTCTCTGTGGTGCTTCCGGTGATTCCGTCCGGATCGCTCGGATCGACATACCCGAAGGACCTGCTTCCATTCAGGTCATGAGCAGTGACCGTGAAGGTGTAGGTGCCTACGTGTCTGTTCGTGGGATCTGCAGTTATAATGCCCGTCAACGGGTCCAATTGCATCCACTGCGGCGCTCCCGACCAGGTGTAATAGGTAGTGCCCTGCCCTTCGTCGTCTGTATGCAAGTCTATAATATCCGTGCCGGAATCTTCGTGCATACCGTCAACGCCAATGAATGTCGTTTGGGTAAACACCGGATCTCTATTGGGGACGATCAGCGTAAACGTCTGATTGCCTCCGCCGTGACCGTCTTCAGCATGGATCACAAACGTATGCGTTCCAGGTAGCGTGTTATCAGCGGAAAATCCAGCGTCTGTGCTGAGAACTCCCGTTGAGGGATCGATAGTAAGATGTCCCTGTAACCAGGTAGGAATACTTCCTGCCACAAGCGAGTATGTGACTGCAGGATCGTCATCGGTATTGACGTCGAATGAGAATTGTGTGGAGCTGTCCTCCTGCCAGTAGGCACTCCCTGGAGTGGTGAAATTCAGGACATTGTCCAGAGTTACCGTGAGCGTCTGATCTATAACACCTCCATGACCGTCGTCAAAAACAATTCGAATGTTCCATGTACCCATGGTTTCGGCGTTCGTGAGGGTCCGGGTAGCATAGATTTCCCCTGTGTACCGATCGACGGCCAGCCAGTCAGGTACAGCATCGGCTCCTGCAGCAAGTGTGTATTCCGTCTCTGTTCCGTGGTTTTCATCCGTATTATTCGGACTGTATCCCGGATGAGTAGTTCCGTCTTCGGTAAAGACGACTGACATAGGCGGAGTGGTCCAGATCGGATCGACATTATCTACATAGAGTCTGATAACCGTGTCCACGTATCCGCCGGATGCTGAAGGATCGAACACCCTTACGGTAAAGGTGTACGGCGTGTGTGAACCACTTACCGGATCGTACGTCACCTGATCGTTTGTTGGCGAGCCTGAATTTGCACTGATGACGCCTGTGATAGGGTCTATGGAAATCCAATCGGGAGCGCCTGCAAGCAACTGATAGCTCACTCCGGCATCGTTCTCATTTTGCCACTGTACATTGAACACCTGATCGGGTTCATCTTCCAGCCATGTGACGGTATTTGGTGAATAGAATCCCGGATCGTACTGTATCGGGTCGATGGGCGGTATATCCGTGAAATGGAGCTGTAAGGTTTGATCTATGGTGACCGTACCATCGAAGAAGTGGATCGGTATGTCAAGATCGAAGGTAGCAGGTTTTACTCCGGGACCGGTTGGATCGACGACGATCTGGCCGGTCTTATCGTCCCAGGCTATGCTCAGCCAGCTCGGGAGAGCAGGAAGATCCAGGATGTACTCGTTATTATTGTCCGAGCGCTCGTCAGTCGTATGGAGATCGATAATCTGGGTCGAACCGTTGATATCAATGACGGAATCATAGTGCGGAGATCCGTTGCTCGGGTCTCGTAGGGGATCCCAGGACGGCGCCACGTTCTGAACGGTGAGCGTGAAGCTCTGCGACACCACGCCGCCATGCCCGTCATTCGCTGTAACCGTTATGAAGTAGGCTCCTACCTGAGCATTCTCCGGAACTGCCCAGATGTACCCGGTGTTCGTATCGATATTCAGCCAGGAAGGCGCATCGCTGAAAGAATAGGTTGCCGGGCCCTGGCCTTCGTCGGTGTTATTGATACCACTGAATGACTGATAACCCCCGTCTTCAATCCAGGTCACATTTGGAATGGCCGGGAAACTCGGCGCAACATTGGCCACATTGATTACCATCACCTGGTCCGTAACACCACCCTTACCGTCGTTCAGACGAACGGTAAAAGTGTATGAACCGACATCCCCATTGTCAGGAGTCCCGCTCAACACTCCGGTGGCCGAATTTATGGAAAGGAAACCGGGTGCACCAAGGAGCGAATACGTTGTCGGCCCATCGGCTTCGTCATTCAACGGACTGGCAACATTCAGATCAAAGGAGAATGGAGAGTCTTCGGTCACGTTCAGTTCGGGATATCCCGAACCGCCTGTAGACGGAAGTTCGGTAAAAACCGGAACTTTGTTCACAAGATTAATGGTAAAGAACTGAGTCGCCACTCCGCCATGCTGATCGTCCACCCTGACGTTGAATACGTAGATTCCGCCGACATCGACGTTGCCGCCGGTTGGAATCGTCATCAGTCCGGTATTGGGATCTATGGAAACCTGAACTCCAGCGATTGTAGGAGGATTAATGAGAGAAAACACTGCACCAGGTTCAGGATCGGTAAGTTGCACCTGGAATGTAGTGCCGGTAGAGTCTTCCTGAACATTCACCGTATTCGGCAGACCGATCTCCGGCGGTGTATTCGTTACCGTGAGGGTGAAATCCTGGAGAACCGGGGAGGCTCCCGTATATTCAGTAGAAACGATGGTGAAGTGATGATCGCCTACTCTTGAGTTGTCAGGCTGAGACAGGTCGTCGATCGGTCGAATCACTCCCGTAGTGGGATCGATCTGGAGCCAATTATCCCAGATCAGACCTCCACCGGTAACTTTCGGATCGCTCAAATCGAATGAGTAGGTAACTCCCGCACCCGGTAGCCCTTCTTCTACGGTTTGGACGTTGAAACTTTGATTCTGCACGTCTTCCGTCCAGGTTGTGGCGTCCGAAGAAGTGAACTCGTTGGGGATATTTCCGATATCCAACGTAAAGGTCTGCTGTTGAACTCCATCTGGAGCATTGCCGTCATTGAATTGAACGACCAGAGTGTGAGACCCCACTGTTCCGAGTGGCGGGTTTGCCGTAATAAGTCCTGTTGACTGATTAATCGATAACCAGGAGGGAACTGTTCCTCCGTCCAACGAGACAATTGTGTACGGGACTGCAGACAGAGAAATACCTTCATCCTCATTTTGGACATCGAAGGTCTGATTCCCGCTGTTCTCCGTCATATGAATTGTAGTCTCGAAATTGAGAAAGCCTGGAGCATCGTTCTGAACAGTGAGAGTAAAAGGCTGGCTCTGGTTGCCTTCAGCACTCTGGGCATTTACCACGAAATTGTAGCTTCCGACCAGCGTGTTGTCAGGATTGCCGGAGATAACTCCCGTGGACGGATCGATGGACACCCATCCGGGAGCGCCGGTCAGAGAGTACGTTACCGGTTTACCGGATTGCTCGGAATCCGTATGTACATCGAACAGCAGTTGCGTGTCCTCAACAACGGAAGCGTTATCCGCGGTGGTAAAATCCAGCGTATTATTTACCGTAAGAGTGAAAATCTGCGAAGTAACACCGCCGTGACCGTCATCAGCGAGAACCGAGAAGACATGAACACCCGTTTCCGCGTTTCCCGGATCGGCTGACAAAATGGCATTCTGTCCGTCATTCACAGTGGTAAGAGAAAGCCATCCAGGAGCACCGGAAAGACTGAATGCGCCTCCCAAGTTGAAGTCAGCGGAAATATTAATGACTTGAGGCCCGGCGTCTTCCGTGAACGTGCCGTTTGCCACGGAAGTGATTACCGGTGCAATATTATCTACGGTAACTTGAAACGACTGCTGATCGGTATGAGGAGCCGATCCATTTCCGCCGTCGTTTGAAGAAACAATGAAAGTGTAAGAGCCGACATCATGGTTGTTCGGTGTCCAACTGATGAGTCCGGTAGACTGGTTGAAGCTTACATCCGCTCCGACTCCGGCATTGAAATCCGCAACCGATTGGGGGCCGCTGCCTGAGTCAATTTCAAGGCTGTACGTGAATCCCGTCTCGCCCTCATCAGTCGCCTGAACATCCACGTTCATGGTAGAAGCTTCAGGCACGTTTTGATCGGTAATGGCCCCAATACTCGCATCCAGAACAATGCGCTCCTCCAACTGTTCGAACACTTCGAGGGGCTCGATGAATTTGACAAACAGGGAATCGATAAATTTTTTCATCACTTACCTCAGCTTTCGCCAAGAAGGGGACGTCCATGGTTTACTGTCGCTCCATCCGGGTTAGCCAGGAAAAGCGACACGGAGATACTGGCTGCGAACCTTTGGCCCACCTCGGTCATACGCAGCAGAACCTCACGAGCACAGATACTAAGGTGCCGTATTCAGTAGTTCATTTTCACAGAGTCGGATTCATAAAGGCAGGTCGGGAAATTACTCAATTCCCGAATATTGCCCCACATAGTCCATTCGCATCAACAACCGTTCCCCTGAGCGGAGAACATAAAGCCATATACGATTCGGCAGGATTCGCTTCTTTTTCGAGAGCTGTTTGCTGCCCACCAAATGCATAATAACATTGTCGAACCTCATGTCAACATTCATCGGTGGGCTGTACTGTTTTTCGCGTGTGCTGATGATCTCCATAATTCGTACCTGAACTATGCTTTTGTACATAAACTGCTAAACCTGATCTTACAAAAATGTATGCATTTCGTATTCTATGCCATAATAATACATATTGGTAACATCTTGGACTGGACAAAAAACAAACTGATTTCCTAAATTGAGATATTTCCAATAAATTGTTATTTTTTCAGTTTAGTGTTGAATTACTGGTAGCGTAGACAGAAAATAAGGTCAAGGTTCGCGATTATGAGCCCAACTATGAAGATTATAAACGTTTCTCCGTGTTTTCTAATACGAATTCGCTTTCAAAAAATAAGATCCCGGATTGAAATTTCTTTTTCCGTATTGACCTGGTTCCCAGGTCAATGGCACCCGTTTGATTTTGACGTTTCTGTGTCCTGGGTGCCACTGGCCTGCGTTTCGCAGGTCAGTGCTCCTTCATTTTCAATGTTACACGCCTGAAAGCGAAGTAGTATAAGCTCTTTGTAAATGAGAAGCACTGCACGGAGCGCTTCTGCATTTTCTTCTGACGAATGCCGGTCAAATAATCAGTTGAAAATACGAATTTTTCTGGTAGACTGCTCCACAAATTTAGTCTGTCAACCTGTCAGACACTTTTCGAACGATGTTTGAAGGGCATTTGTTTGGTCCGTCAATGGCAGGGCTGCGTGTGACCACTGGGATTTCTGAACATTACGTAATAGGGGTTTGAACCGTAATATCTTCCGACGAGTGGATACACCGTTTACCGGCTTTGAGGAGCCACTTTGAAGGAAAATATCAAGTGAAGACTCGAACTCTCCTTACTTTGCTGTTCGTAGTTCGTTCAGCTTTCGTACTGACGCGAATATGTCAACATCTCGGAGCGAAACGTCGTACTGCGGTTGATCGAAGTATTATGGCAAATGTCGAGGGTTGTTTTGAAGCAGTCCGCTCTGAAGCATCGGAGTTGCGCTGCTTTCTGAGCCTATTCCTGATTGTCTCCTTTTTTGTCTTCGGATTTTTCTTCCCCGGCAACTGCAGTGCGGAAACTGACAGACCCGTGATCCGGGTAGGCAGCGAGATTGAATTCCCCCCATTTGCTCTTGTTGATGAGAGCGGGCAGCCTTCAGGATTCTCGGTAGATCTTATCAAAGCGGTAGCCGAAGCCATGGGATTGTCGGTTGTTTTTGAATCGGGCGATTGGAACAAGATGTGGAACGATTTGGTTTCCGGCAAATTGGACGTCTTGCCAATTGTGGCGAAGTCAACTGAGCGGGCTAGATTGGTAGATTTCAGCCTTGCCCACACCGAGACGTTCGATGCGTTTTTCGTACGTGACGGGAGCCCTATTTTGGGAACCATTGAAGCTGCCCAGGGAAAGACGATAGTCGCCATGCGGTCGGATGCTGCCCACCACGAGCTCCTGGAACTGAATTTCCAAGGGGAGTTGATGCTAGCCGATACGATACCGGAAGGGTTATCGATGGTTGCAGCCGGTAAGTGTGACGCATTCCTCTGCTCGAAACTCATCGGTATCTTGGCAATCAAAACCCATGGAATAAGAGGCCTGACTGCCGGCCCTCCTATCCCCGATTATAAGCGAGTTTTTTCGTTCGGCATAAGAAAAGGCGAGGATGAGCTTAAGGAAAAGCTCAACCAAGGGCTGTTAATTGTAAAGACCGGCGGCCAGTACGACAGGATTTACGAAAAATGGCTTGCGTTTGATGACCCTTGGCTAAGGTATCGAAAATACCTCCTACTCGGATTGCCAGTTGCGATAGTAATTGCCTTTGGAGCTATGCTGTGGTCGGCAATGCTCAAGAAATTGGTGAGTAAGCGCACTTCAGAATTAGCAGCAAAGAACGAAGAGTTGGAGCACACACTTACCGACCTGATCAGAGCGAATGCTGACCTTGAGCATTTTGCTTACGTGGCATCGCATGATCTCCAAGAGCCTTTACGCACTGTGGCGAGTGCCCTGCAAATGTTCGAGAAGAAGCATAAAGGGAAATTTGACAAAGATTCCGATCAACTGATCGACTTCGCCGTTAATGGCGCAAAAAGGATGAGGTCCCTCATACGGGACCTGCTGACGTATTCCCGCCTGGACACCCAGGGTCAATCGTTTACAGCAGTTGACATGACGGAAGTACTGGACCGGTCAATAGAGAATTGCGGAAGTCTGATAAAGGAGAAAGGCACGGAGATAACGTACGACCGGATGCCGACAATCACGGGCGATCCCCTTCAGTTGGTGCAACTTCTACAAAATCTCATTGGAAATGCCGTAAAATTCGGTCCTGCCGTGTCGTCGAAGGTGCATGTGTCCGCACAACAAAACGGAAATGAATGGGTGTTTTCCGTCAAGGATAATGGCACAGGCATAAAAGAAAAATATTTCGATCGGATATTTGTAATATTTCAGCAGCTAAGCAAAAAGGGTCCTTTTCATGGAACAGGAATAGGACTGGCAATCGTTAAGAAAATTGTCGAGCGTCACCACGGAAGAGTCTGGGTGGAATCTGAGGTCGGTGTGGGATCCACCTTTTATTTTGCCATTCCAAATCGTATCTGCGAAAAAAAGGCGATTCTTGGATAATATTGCACAGATCAATGTTCTAGAGCCGGAGTCCTTCCGAAGCTGCAATCATCCGGGCTCGGCAGTGAAGCACATCGTGTCCAGAATTCTCGAATTGACTTTACTGCGGCCGTGAATTCATCCAAGTCAGTGGGTTTCGTGACGAAGCAATTAGCATGCAGAGAATACGTATCGATTATATCTCTGGGGTCTGAAGAGGTAGTCAGAATAATAACCGGAATGTGTTTGGTATTAGGATTCTCTTTGATTGCCTCAAGGACTTCTCGTCCGCTCAACTTTGGTAAATTCAAGTCCAGCAAAATCAGATCCGGACAAAGCAGATCCGCATCTCGTGAATAACAGTGTTGAAACAGAAAATTGATGCCTGCTTCTCCGTCCTCTACCCAATCCAACTGAATATTGGATTCAATTTCGTTCAACGCTTCTCTTATAAAATCAGCATCGACCGGATTATCCTCAATGAGCAATACGTTACATTTGTATGGCATTTTCGATCTCCATCAAACTTCACATTGGCCCCAATAGGCATCCGTTGTGGTGTTTTCATTCGACTCTCAAAGCGCTACTGATGCCCAGGGAAAAGACGCACATGAATGAGCACTGCCATGTCAGGCTGTGACAACTAGCTTTGAGGAGGCGCGGTCGCACTGCATATTTGTTGATGTGTACAGACGACGGCGAGTAAATTTGTTCCCCGCCTTAAGAACCGAAGTTCGTTCTGAACCCTACTACTATATTAACTTTGGTAAAGAGGTCAATCAAAATATTACGCCGAACTCCTGTATAAGCCAGCAAAACACCAATCCTGACATGCTAACGGATTTAAAATGCCGACTACGATGACCTGATCCCGGCTGCTTGTCCGGTTTTGCGCCGACGACTGCACAAGCACAAAGAATTGTGAGATGCTAATCCGTACCCGGAATGGAGAGTAACCGACTTCATGGAACCCGAACTAGATTAGGGCTTGCATATATATCAATTATCATATATAGTGACCGAGGAGCGTTGAGATGATGTTGAACACAGGCTTTTGAAAAGATTCCAGAGGTGTCGATGCCGTACGCAATTCCCAGAAAACATGGATTAAAGCGCTATTTGCCCATTCTGGAGTGGCTGCCCGCGTACGATTCTGCCTGGTTGAGGCCGGATCTCATGGCGGGTCTTACTCTCGCGGCCTTCACGATCCCGGAAGCTATAGCCTACGCCGAATTGGCCGGTTTGCCTCCGTCCGCAGGACTGTATGCTTCAATTCTGCCTGCTCTGCTCTACACGGTGTTCGGAAGCTCGCGTCAGCTCGTACTGGGCCCCACATCGGCCGTATCTATCCTTATTGCTTCAGGACTCTCCGGACTGGCCATAAGCTCACCGGAGCAATATGCTGCGGTTGCCGCTGCAACGGCTATTCTCGTGGGATTCATCGCCATTGTCTCATATCTTCTGAGGCTCGGTTTTCTGGTCAATTTTATCTCAGAATCGGTTCTCATCGGATTTGCTACCGGGGCAGGACTGTACATAGCGTCCACCCAATTGAGTAAGCTTTTTGGAATGCCTGCATCGCACGGCCAATTCTTGGAACGTGTTTTGTACATCGTGCAGCATCTCGGGAACATAAACGTGTACTCATTGGCGCTTGGGGTCGGAGGCATAGTAATACTCGTTATCGGTGAACACTTCTTTCGTAGAATACCTTGGGCGCTTCTCGTGGTGCTCGGCGCAACGGCTCTCATGAGCGTAACCGGTCTGGCGAGTCGCGGTGTTAATATTATTGGAGAAATTCCCAGGGGACTTCCTGCATTCGTTTTCCCCGAGATAACTTTAGCCGAAATACCCGATCTTTTGCGCACTGCAGTTGGAGCGTTCGTGCTTGCCTATCTCGAAGGCATGAGCATGGCGAGAACATTTGCGGCAAAGAATAAGTACCGGGTCGATGCAAATCAGGAATTGCTGGCGCTCGGGTGTGCAAGTTTGGGAGCTGGTTTGACGCAATCATATCCTGTGGCGGGCAGTTTTTCCCGTAGCGCCCTGAATGATGCCATTGGAGGAAGAAGTCAACTTGCCAATGGTATCGGCGGGTTATTAATTGCCTCAGTCGTCCTGTTCTTTGCCGGAGTATTCACCAACCTCCCTGAACCGATCCTTGCCGCGGTTGTAATCGTAGCTGTCAGAGGACTTTTCAAGATTGGAGCGTTAATCCGATTATACCGGCTTCGCAGAACTGAGTTCTGGACTGCTATGGGAGCGCTTGTAGGCGTGCTCGTGCTGGGCATTCTCGATGGAGTGGTGATTGGTGCGCTCCTTTCCCTGCTTCTCGTCATAAGCAGGGCGTCAGAATCTCGTATGAGTCTGCTGGGCAAAGTGCCCGGTCTCCCCCAGTTCACGAATCTCAAGGATAATCCGGAAAACGCTACTATTCCGGGACTTTCCATTATGCGAGCCGATGAAGGGATCTTTTATGCGAACGCCGATTCCATTCGAGGTGAGATTTTGAACCATGTCCGTAGTGCTGACCATCCAATCAAAACCGTAATATTGGATCTCGAGATGACCAGCGACTTGGATCTGCCCGGAGCGGAAATGCTGGGAGAATTGCATACCAAGCTTCGGGAAAACGGTATTCACCTGAGATTGAGCCGAGTGCAGAGACAAGCAAGAATGCTGCTTGCACGTTCGGGCATATCGCAGGAAATAGGCCCGGAGAAGATTCATCCTCGTACTCTCTTTGCCGTTGCAGCGTACTTGAGCGAAGAAGGTGTCGGCAGCTCGATTTCATGCGATATTCTTCCCGATATGATCAGGTGCGTGCAGGATCTGGTAGTCGCGCGGGTCGGAAGCATGGAAGCTTCAGATCGCGAACTTCTTGAGAACATTTCCGGTCGGCTCGAATCGATTCTTGAGATGATCGAGCAGATGAACGGGCACGGCAATTCATCGAAAATACAAAAGCACTGAAAATCATGAAAACATGGGTATTTCGCCGCGTTCTTTTGCGTAGCTTCGTTTATCTTATTTCCAAATTCACGAAATATTATTCTGCTGTTCGTTTCTTCGTTGCTGCGTAGAAGGGGCGTGTGGCCAACGTTCCTGGGAAGCAATGAAAACGTTTTTTGCGGAAATATCCGGAGACGCTTCCCGCTAACGGTTGACACAGGCGCTGCTTCGTTTCACAATCGGCCGAACCATCAAAGTCCGACGTAATGCGGCTGAGGTGAAACGATGTCACGCACAGGGGAAAAATGGGGCTGGATAGGCGGTTGGCTGGGATCGTTCATCTGGATACTTATCTCGAGTATAGTCTGGCTTTGGCAGGGAAAGTACCTTTTCGCCGCACTGGGGGGTGGATCATTCTTAATGGCTCTGGCGCTCATATTTCTTCTTGCCCCTTGGAAGCACCCTACTATGGCTTACTGGAAACTCATGCTCCCACTGCTTACTCTGTTTGTCGTGTCCGCAGTGGTTTTTGTGCTGGTTTCGGGAGGCCTTCAGGAACCGGGGAACTTCTCCTGGTCGATTCTCTTCCTTGCGTTTCTCCTGCTGCCCCTCCTGAATACCGGCAAACGACGATGGGATGATGAATACCCCAAATAGCGAGGCTTGATTTATGCTGGAACTACTGACGAGCACAGACGCTTGGATTGCGTTTATCACTTTGACTGCACTGGAACTTGTCCTGGGAATCGATAATATAATTTTCATCTCGATTCTTGTAGACAGGTTGCCCGAAAAGCGGCGTGAGTTCGGCAGACGCCTTGGTCTGTTTCTGGCCATGTTCATGCGAATCGCTTTGCTCTCAGTGCTCTCATGGCTGATTGGGCTGACCGCACCATTATTTACGATTTTACAGCAAGAGATTTCCGGCCGAGACCTTATCCTCATTGGAGGCGGTCTCTTCCTGCTCTGGAAAAGCACCAAGGAAATCCATCATCTCTTGGAGGGAGAAAGAGAAGGAGTCACGAAGCAATTGCAGTCCGGTTTTTCAGCAGTAATCATGCAAATCATGTTAGTCGATCTCGTATTTTCGCTGGATTCCATAATTACGGCTGTGGGAATGGTGGACAAGCTTCCTGTAATGATTGCGGCTGTGGTCGCTTCCGTTGGACTGATGATGGCTTTTGCCACACCGATAGGACAGTTTGTCAGTGGTCATCCAACGATCAAGATGCTGGCGCTGTCGTTCCTGGTCGTGGTCGGCGTCGTTTTGATTGCAGACGGCTTTGGCCATCATGTACCGAAAGGGTATATCTACTTTGCAATGGCTTTCTCCGTGTGTGTAGAGATGCTCAATATGCGCTTACGAAGACGGTTGATTCCTGCACCTGAGGCTCTTACGCCAACGACTGAACAGGATACCGCAGAAAAGCCGCAGCCGACCGCACCTTCGGAATCAAATGATACATTGAGCGAAAAGAAGAATGAAAATCGAGCGCCCGGGTGAGAAGCCGGGACTATAGCGGTTATCGAAAGTCTTGACGGAATCCAATGCCTGCAATGAGAAGAATCAGTAGCGCCGGCGTCCCTGCCGGCGAGAACTTATTGATTTGTTTGGTGAATTGTTCGCCGGCACGGAGGCCGGCGCTACCAATTGCTGGGAACTGCTCTTCACAATCCGTGATTACTTTCGAGAATCGGTATACTATGAGCCGGATATACAATTCCCGAGATTAGTGACCGATTGAAGATTAAGAATGTTGGTGGATGTCGGCCTCTGAGGAGAGAGAGACTGTCTCAAAGTCGAAATCTATCCTAAATCGTGGCACGACATCCTTCTTCCCGCCAATGAATTACCGGGCTATTATCTTACGTCCCTCTGGGACGTCAGCTTCCTGGGCCTCGAAGGGGCGACAAAAAATAGCCCGGGGCTTCAGCGCCGGGTGGCCAGCGTGGCACGATTCTGAGCGTCAATACGGTTTTGAGACACTTTCGAGACGCCGACCCCCTACCAAGTCCTTTGAATTCGGCCATCGGATAAATGTCGTAATTTTTTGGCAACCCCTGTGATACCTATGTCCTTTCATCAAGGCAGAGGAAACCTTCCCTCCAACAATTGAATTGCTACGAAATATATTAGTTTTTCTTGACATTTGAATCTATTTATGAAAGCTATCTCTCGCCACGAAAGGTAACTTGCTGCCTTGACGCAGCTTTGACATAGGTAATGGCGAGGAGCAGTTCAATGGTTCATGTGCGATGTCCCGAATGCGGATTTCTTCAGGTCATGTCCGAGGAAAGATTTCTTTCTATTTCCGATGAATTCATCGGTTGCCCGCATTGCAATGCGCAAGTACCGAAAAAATGGGAACCGCAGGAAGATTCTGTACCGGAAGAGGCACATCATAAAATGATCGCCTTTTCTCGCAGAATTCTGAATGGTGGCGGAGTATCCCGGGAAGTCGTCTTTGCCCTGGAGTCGCTGGTCCGTCACTACGGTGCGGTCGAAGATAGCAACAAGGCTCTTGGGCTGGGATATGCGGCCATGGGAGAGAAGAACAAAGCTGAGGAGTTTCTTAGGACTGCTGCTCAGGAATTCCCGGACGACAGAGAGATCTTGCATTGTCTTTTGGACTTGCTTTTTCAGCGCAATAAGTTCGATGAGGTGGCTCAGTTCGGCGAAGCGCTCGCCTCATTGGACCCGTCCGCCATAGGAAGTGGAGACGTGGCCAGATTGGCCCTCGCATATGCCGGAATGAACAATCCGGAGAAGGCGAAAACAGTTTTGGACAGTTATCCTCATATCGATTCCAGAGATCCGCTCGTCAAGAAGGCCAGAAAAGCATTGAACAAATCGGAAGCATCCGGCATTCGGTCCTTGTTGGGTAAACAGGGACCTCTCCAGCGTCTCCTGCTGGAAGCGGGCAAAGGAAGTCTCAAAACCTTGAGCGACAGAGCACGAAACTTTGTCGCAGGCGCAGGGCGCAATCCTCAGGGGAGCAGCCCGACCAAACAGCGACGAGCTGAGACGGTATCGACTTCAGTTTCCGGTACAAGCCCGGCAGTTCTTGAATATTGGATCTATACTCCCGGAAAAGTAATCCCCACGTGGGATGATCTGAGGACGCAACTCGTTGACTGTTGTTCAGGACGCTCCGAGAGGCAGCAGATGTTCCGCTTCCTCGAGAATGCCATTGAGAAGAACAGCCTGTCAATCGAGTATATTCTTCGTCACGAATCGGAAGCTTTGTTTCTCTATCCGGATGAGTTGATTCCCTGTAATTCCAGAGAATTGAGCGATGAGGATCGGACAACCTTAGCTCAAGCTGAGATGATTGTGCGGTTGAGGCTTACTCACGCGGAGACTGAAGCGGGGATCGAATACCTCGTTTTTGCTGCCAAATTCGTTGAGACTGTGCGCAGCCTGGTGAACGGAGTAGTCCAGGATGCAGCATCCCATGTGTTATGGGGAACCGAACAGTGGAAGAAACAGGTTCAACAGCCATCGAGACTTGTCGAAACGAATCTCCATTTTGAAATTCTTGCAGATGACGGGAATGTATGGATTCATTCTCACGGAATGCAGAAATTCGGGCTTCCCGATATCGAGATGGAAGGCATACCCGAGGATCTGGCGAATCGCGGCAGGATGGTGGTGCTTGCCGTCGCGGAATTACTCATAAAAAAACGAGGCGAGTGCAGCATTGAGACTGAAATTGAAATTCCCGGTGTCCCGGCGATACTGAATTTGGAACCTCAAGCCCCCGATCAGGAAGGACACTTTCCCAATGGGAGTCTCAAAATACGACTCGTGCCCGATGCTGAAGGTACTTTGGATGACGCGAGGGGAATTCTTTCGTCAGTGTCCTCCAGAATGTCTCATGCCTCGCTCGGCAGGAGAAGCGAACCAGGTGCAGACGCTGCCGAACCCGAAAAAGTGCCGGTCACTTTGCGAAGGGACATGGTGGAAGCTCACAAACGGGCGCGACAGGGATTACCGCTTTTCAAAACAAGCTTTCAGCAGTCTATCGATTCAGACGAGCACATTCATGCCGTGAAGGTGGGTTTTCCGGCTCAAGGCGGAAAGTATGAGTGGATGTGGGTGACGCTGGACGCCTGGCGCGGTCAGTCTCTCGTCGGACATCTGGAGAGCTCTCCCGTGTTGCGCAAAGATCTCAGCAAAGGCAGCCGAGTGCAGATTACGGAAGCGGAAATCTTCGACTGGGTCATAGTGCAGAGCGGGGACGTCCTGGAAGGGGCATACACAGAAAAGCTAACCGCATGAGGAGGCGCAGAGCGAATTACTGTCAAGCATGACCTGCGAGCCCATTGACAATCGCTTCCTGAGACGTTATCACCCTCAGGAAGATGATTCCGCACACACCCCTCGATAACTCATCTTATGCGCACGGCTGGAGCAGAATTGGCTTTATCATTCTGCTCTTCAGCTTGTTTGTCCTGTGCAATGTTCCCGAAGCCAGCGAAATCTCGGTCCTTCCGGATCAGGAAGAAAACACGGCAAAATCCGGCCCGGACAATACGGTAGATCAAAAAAACACTGCAATTCCCGATGAGAAGACTGCGGCGCTGCTTCGCACGCGGCAGGAGCAACTCTTGCTCTACGATCCGGCGATCGAAGAAGAAGAGCGGCTTATGGAATCGACAGTCCAGCTTCTGGATCGGGATTCTGCGGTGCGTTGGCTGTCATCCTTTGTGTCTGCCAGGCCGCTCAACTGCCCTGTACACTCGCAACAGAAATGGGTTGAGGCAATACTGGATGCCGTAGAGAGAAACCGACTGCCCCTGTGCAAAGAAATTCTTGCGCTCACTGCAACCCTGATCTCGATTGAAAGCAGCTTTCAGGTGGATCCCGTTGCCATCGATTCGTCCAAAGGTGAAGACATGGCAAGCGTCCTGGAAAGAGCGGAAGCAGAATTCTTTCAGAAATTCGGGCCTCTTCTATCCATACCTCCGGTGCCTCAGCTCTACGCGTTGTACAAGGAGAAGTATTACCCCAGGCTTTGTGCATGCCGCACAGAAGGAGACGTGGAAGTCCTGGCAAAAGAAATTGCCGAGGAGCTCAAAAAAGATGCCGAGCGGTTGCCCGGAGTGATTCGCAACGCGATCTACAAGGAGTTGGACAAACTCGCTAATGTGGTACGCACCAAAGGCTCCATGCAACTGAATTTCAACAGAGCCCGAACGGTCATGCGGGAACGGGGTGAACAGTTCACGGATGCGGAACTCACAAAGTATATGTACACCATGAAAGGCGGCATCGACGTTGGTGTGGCAGCATTGAGGCCTATGTTCGTACAGTACTCGGGAAGGTACGGATCTCCTGGGAATCTTTCATGGATGTTCTTCGTGGGAATGGACTATCATTACGGTCCTTTTTCCAGCAGAAACATGATGGAGCAAGTCAGGATCAGGGACCTTTCAGGACGCAAGATCGCTGTTGACGGCGATTTTCTACGATATGACGATTCAGGGAACCCTGTCGGAAAAGACTCCGAGACAATGGCAGCCGTGCTTTCCATTGTTCCTCCATCAATGCGAGGTGAAGTGCTGAAATCGCTTCTCCTCGAAAAAGATCAGCAGTACATCTATACGAACGTGCACAGGGCCATCCGTGACACTCACCGGGAGAATTTCGGAGAAACACCCTTTGCCGTTATCGGTGAGCTTTGGATGGGGGAATCTGCTCAGGTGAAACATGGCGGAAACTGGAAAACACGTTCGTATTTGAATAAGCTCGACAAATATCTCAATTCCATTCCCTGGGATAATTAATAGTCCAATTGGAAAACTGCTCCAAGACCCTAAAGCCCCGCGCCTGCAAATAGTTGCTGACGGCTCTTGTTCGGGAATATCACGCTAGATTTCAAGCATCCGGGGAGAAGAAAAATTCGAACCCCGTCAGGGGTGACCCCAAGGTAGCCACGGGTGCAAGAAAGCGTCTCAAAACCTGCGCACTGCGGCGAATCACGCAAGCCGGACGGGAGGACCTGCTTCTGGGAAAAAAGCAGTCCCGTCAAGTGAAGATCAGGCGAGGTTCGATCCGAGTGTACTGTCCGTTATAAGGTCATGGTCTCCCTCCGGCTGCTTACGTGAATGCCACCTCGCCGGATACCCAATGGTGGTAGAGCTTCCTGAGATTTATGGTCGTGCAAATAAGGTCCCACTGGGCCTTTACGTTGTCGATTCCGGCCACGGTCCATCGCCGAAAGCTTAATGCGCTCTTGATCCAGGCAAACGGTGGCTCGATAATCTTCTTTCGAGTCTTCAGGCGCTCTTTGTTCTCTGGTTTTTCCCTCTTGCTGCGGTGTCGTTCTAGGGCCGCCTCGTAAACGCTGAGGTCTATGAGGCGTCCGTTCTTGCTCTTGGAGCATTTCCAGCGATTGGGACACGTTAGAAAATCCTTGCAGTGATACCTGCGAACCTCATTGTGGTTCTTGCCGTTAATTTTCCGCTGATGAAAAGGCAACAAGCGCCCTTCAGGGCATATGAAGCAATCACGCTCCTGATCAAAGACGAACCGGGATCGGTGATAGAGATCCTCATCCGCACCTCTCTCGGAAACAATTTCCCCTGACGATTTCCCGATAAGAATGCCGTATTCTCGCTCATGGGCCAGACCTATCTGCCCTGAGGAAAAATATCCCCCGTCCGCCACATTTTCCTCTGCCACAGCGCCCAGATTCTCTTTCACCTTGTCGAGCATGGGGACCAATTGCCCGTTGTCGGCCCCATCCGTGACCACATCTGCGGCCACGATAAGGCCGCTCTTTTGGTCGGCAACCGCCTGAGCGTTGTACGACAAGTCTTTGGTCCGGCGATTCTTCATAAAGCGAGCTTCCGGTTCCGAAGGGTGAACTGACTTCTTGTCCGATTCATCCAACTCCTTCAGAGCCTCTTGTATCCGCTGTTTCCGTTTCAATCCGTCTTGCATGGACTGCGGAAGGCGATACTCACCGGTCTCTTCCCGCTCGGCTCTCTCTATCTCAGTCATCGCATCGGCAATCGTGCGGTCCAATCTCTCCGAAACACTTTCCAGAAACCTCTCCAGGTGCTCACGACCCCGAGCCTTGTCGTTGGATGAGACGGCTTGGATCTTGGTCCCGTCCACGGCATGAAGAGCTAGACCGATCAGATCGGCCTTCAGAGCAACACGAATCGACTGTCTGAACAGATGCCTCAATGATTTCTTGTTCGCCTTGAAGAATCGCCATAAGGAATTATGATCCGGAGCATTCATCCCCGTCAGCCAAATCAGCCCCATATTCTCAAGGCAACCCTTTTCAAGCTTACGGGTACTCCTGATCCGATTGAAGTATCCGAAAAGCCACACCTTCAACAGAAGATCTGGCGCATACGGAGGACGTCCTGTATCGCTGTCGGGAACCTCGATTCCCAACTCGGACAGATCCAAGGAATCCACGAAATCTCGGATAAAGCGCGCCGGGTGATCCTTAGCCACCCAGTCTTCCACTGACGGCGGAAACATCAAGATCTGTTCGTAATCGGCCCGGATCTGTTTGCCCATGACAGCCTCGTGGTTGTTGAATTCCTCTCCTTTCTAGTACATCTCTTGGCAAATCGCGAGCCCAAAATGGAGTTTTGAGACAGTTTCGCAAACCCGTGGAGCATTACGTCTCAGCACCGAATGAAACGACCCTGACGGGGTCGCCCGAAGAAACCCGAAGAAGCAAGTATTGCGATCTTCTGGAAGACCCTTTCAGGGTCCTGTAAGAGCATCGGTTTTGCGCATCCTCTCCGTGGGTTGACACCCACGGCTACCATAGGATTGCCCCTTCGGGGCAATTCATCATAGACTCCGGTGACGGAGAGTCTTCCTCCACGCGTCCGATTTTGGTTGACATCAGCCGCTCAGTATGAGAATTTTATTCAAAATTTCAGGTGGACGGAAATGGCTCGTTTAGGAATTGTCTTGATTGTCTGCTTCATGATGAGTGTTTCTCCGGTCAGCTCTTATGCAGCTAATCCGGAAGTCTCCGACAGTTCGTACTGGTCGGCGCTTGTTCACGAAGAGAATTCTCTGCGGGCCAGCGTACTGTATCTGCCTTATATGGTTCTCATGATCCCGGTCCGCATCATCGATGGCATAGTGAATCCCAAACCCGCCACTCTGGGAACCATGCCGCCCCCACCTCACAGGGCACACCCGTAGTCTTTTACCCGGTCCAGCAGGATCAGAGAAATGATGTAAACGCGTTTATCGCGTTCAATGTACCCGTTTCAACTTGTCTGCGAACCCTCCATCAATTCGTTTTGTACAGGTTTGCCTGAAGCCCTTTCCAGTTTTTCAGCAGTTCCCTGGCTTTTTCTTCCACATTCTTCCGGCACCCGCAACTATTCCTCAGCAACTCGAATGACACTCACTTTTTCCGCGCTATAGCAGTTCCCAAAATTAGTGACCAGTTGAAGATTAGGAGTATTGGTGGGTGCCGTGCCTCCATGCCGGCACATCTTCAATATGATCAATGATATCGATAGAATGGACCGGCAGAGAGAAACTGTCTCAAAATTCTCGAATGCAGAACAAATCGTGCCACGATTATCCATCCGAGTAGGGGCAGACCTGTGTGTCTGCCCTCATTTGGGCGGGCTTACAGGTCCGCCCCTACACTCAGGCAGAAAAGATAATGAGAAATTTGTGCCACGATCTGAGATAAATTTGGACTTTTGAGACACTTTCGGGACGCCGGTTCCTACCAATCCTGTAATTCACACGAGGGATGAACGACAGAAGTTTTGGCACTGACTCTAATCTCCAGCCTCCTCCCAAAAAAATAGCCGGGTTCGCATCAGACCCGGCGTTAGGAGGTAAATAAAGGAGTGTTGAAGTTCTCGTTGTTAATGTGTTTCTTTAAGTTCTGGAGATAACATATCAACATATGACTAATTTGTCAACATAAAATTACGAAACATCGCTTCGTCGGGAGAAAATTGTACCTACGCGGCAAGAAGACAGAAAAATCCGGTTTCTCTCAGAGAGAGGAGACTATTCGATGAGATTCGTTCGGGTGGCTCTCGTTAACGATGTGATTTTCGACAAAGAACATGTCGAGAAAACTGTGTTTCCCGACATCTCTGATACCTATTCACTTTCAAGCAGTAAATACCGGGGAAACCCTTCTTGGTAAGAAGTGTTTCCCCAAGCCCCTTCCCAAGAACTTTTAGCATTTGGTTTAAGTCACGGTTTTTCGATGGAAAAACCGTGATTTAAACAAGTGTTAAAAGTTTTTTGGAGGAGTTTGAGGAACCTTTTTTACAATTACAAAAAAGGTTCCTCGAGAATTACTTCTTTGAAAGTGAATAGGTATCAGACAGAGCCTCTCCGGGAGGCTTTAGTATTTTTCGTGGTGAGATATCCGATGAGCCAGCCCAGGGCCATAAAATTCAGGCCAAGACTGCCCAACTCGAGAAACTTGGTCAGTCCCGATTCCAGGAATCCTGCCTCACCGAGTTTCATTACGTGAAACACGAGAAGAGGCGTATCGATAAGCAGGAAAAGCACTGCGACCCAGACGAGATTTTTCTTCTCATTCCACATCGCGTATCCCAGCAAGAGTGCCGGAATAAATGCTCCTGCAAAATAGCCGATCTCAATCCAGGTCCAGCGATCGTAGGGGGCTGGTTCCGTGCCGAGCATGTAAACGTAACATACGTACAAGAAGCTCTTCAGGTAAAACCAGAGTCCCGCGAACCATAAGGCAAGCGGAAAATCCGGATCGAACCGTCTGAGGGGAAAACATCGGGCTAAAAATTTGCTATCACCCATGAAGAATTCCATTTCCGTTTTGAGGATACAAAGGGAATTGGCGGCACAATTCAAGGACTTCGTTGCGGGTGCGGGTAACAACGTCCTCATTCGCGTATTGGGTCAACACCTTGGAGATCATGCCGGCAATGAGACGCATTTCCTCTACGCCCATATTTCGGGTGGTCACTGCAGGAGTCCCTATCCTGATTCCGGAAGCTTTTCCCGGAGGCAGTGGATCGAATGGAATAGAGTTCTTGTTGACTGTGATCCCGGCGCTCTCCAGATATTCCTGTGCCTGGGCTCCATTAATACCCTTGTCGGTCAGGTCGATTAAAACGAGGTGATTGTCAGTGCCGCCGGAGATTAATCGAAAGCCCTCTTCCAGAAGACCGGAAGCCAGTGCCTTTGCGTTTTGAACCACCCGCGCCTGATATTCCTTGAACTGCTGCGTCATGGCTTCACCCAGGGCAACCGCTTTTGCCGCAATCACATGCATAAGCGGCCCGCCTTGCATTCCCGGGAAAATACAGGAATCAAGAGCCGCAGCATATTGCTGCTTGCACATCACGAGTCCGCCGCGGGGTCCACGAAGTGTCTTGTGCGTGGTGGTGGTGACGAAATCCGCATGGGGAAACGGTGAAGGATGCTGTCCCGCGGCAACCAGTCCGGCCACATGAGCTATGTCGGCCATGAGAATTGCACCGACCTCGGCTGCAATCTCGGCAAAGAGATCGTACCGTATTATTCGCGGGTATGCGCTGGCGCCTGCGATAATCATGCGCGGCTTATGTTTGCGTGCCAGGTCTCGGACCTGATCGTAATCTATCCTGTGGTCATCGGCACGAACCGCGTAAGGAATGACGTGATAGATGATCCCGGAGAAATTCTTCGGATGTCCCATGGAAAGATGGCCGCCATGAGCGAGATTCATCCCGAGATACGCGTCGCCCGGCTTCATCGCGGTAAAGTACACCGCCATGTTCGCTTGCGTTCCCGAATGAGGCTGAACGTTTATGTGATCGCAACCGAAAAGAGCCCGTCCGCGGGTTCTCGCCAGTTCTTCAACCACATCGGCATGGACACAGCCCCCGTAATAGCGCTTTCCGGGATAGCCTTCTGCATACTTGTTTGTAAAAATACTACCCTGTGCTTCCATAACGGCAGGGGAAGTGAAATTTTCGGAAGCGATTAACTCAAGGCGGTTCTCTTGCCTTTCCCTCTCGCAGGCCAATAGCTTGTAGATTTCCGGATCTGTTTGCTGCAGCGCGGTCATGTTGTCCCTATTCTGGAGAGCAAAGATGCATTCTCCTTTTCCTTAACCCTTATCCAAAGACAATAAGTCAGCAATTATCGATAAGATTTATTCTTCTGTTGTGGCGCCCGCCTTCGAAAGGCGTGTCCAGCCACTCCTTCAAAATGGCCAGGGCCAGTTCCGAACCGGTAACTCGCCCACCCAGGACCAATACGTTGGAATCGTTATGAGCACGACTCATGCGAGCATGGAATTCCGTTGTGCACAGTGCCGCTCGAATGCCTTCAAAGCGGTTTGCAGCAACGGACATGCCGAGACCTGTGCCGCAGATCAGTATACCACGCCCGGCCTCCCCCGCGAGAATTCGCTCGCAGAGGTTTTTAGCGAATACGGGATAATCGCAGGACTGCTCGCCTTCACACCCCACGTCTTTAACCTGAATTCCCCGGTCAGAAAGATACTGCCGGACCAAGGTCTTCAAAGCGAATCCTGCATGGTCCGATCCTATGAGAATCATCTCTGTCATGATACACGCCTGAACACCAGGCTCGCATTTTGTCCTCCAAATGCGAAACTGTTGGAAAGAGTATATTCCAACTGCCTGGTTATGGATTTATGCGGAGTATAGTCAAGGTCGCATTCCGGATCGGGATTTTCAAGATTGATAGTCGGAGGTATATTCCCGGTCTTTAAAGCCATCAGAGAGTAGATTGCTTCAACAGCACCTGCCGCTCCGATCAAGTGACCTGTCATGGACTTGGTAGAACTTATACTCACCGTGTATGCTGCCTCACGGAAAAGTTTCTTGATTGCCAGAGTTTCCATTTTGTCGTTGAGATCGGTTGATGTTCCGTGAGCATTAATATACCCGATTTCACCGGGATCGATTTCCGCATCTTCCAAGGCCATCTTCATGGCCCTGTAAGCGCCCTCGCCTTCCGGGTCCGGCATTACGAAATGATAAGCATCCCCTGTAGCTCCATATCCCATTATTTCCCCGTGAATCTCTGCTCCGCGACGTCGGGCGTGTTCTTCGGATTCTAAAACGAGAATGCCGGCACCTTCAGATATCACGAACCCATCCCTGTCTCGATCGAAGGGTCTCGATGCTGCCTCAGGATTGTCATTGCGCGTGGATAACGCCCTGAGAGCATTGAAAGCCGCAATGGACAAGGGAGTGACCACAGCCTCGGTGCCTCCTGCAATTACTACGTCGGCACGTCCTTCCCGAACGATTCTGAAACCCTCGCCAATAGCCGAAGTGCCGGAAGTACAGGCATTTACCAGGCCGAAATTCGCCCCCCTGAAGCCATATCTCATGGACAACATTCCCGGAGCAAGATTGATAACCGCCTTGGGAATAAGCAAGGGATGTACGCCTTTCGGACCTTTGGCATGATAGGCCAATACGCCGCTTTCAATGGTAAACAGTCCACCCATTCCCGACCCGACCACGATTGCGCATCGAAACGGGTCTTCCGGTGGCATAGGAAGCCCGGATTGCTCCATCGCTTCGCCTGCGGCCACCAGACAGAACTGCTGGTATCTGTCCATTCTCCGCAGTTCTTTGGCAGGAACATGTCCGCGAACGTCAAAATCCCCCCGAACCTCTCCGGCTATGCGAGTAGCGAAGAGGCCGGCGTCAAAAAGTGTAATCGGCCCTATTCCGGATCGGCTGTTGAGCACAGCCTCCCAGTTTGCCTGAACTCCCGTTCCAAGGCAGGTGACCATTCCCATCCCGGTTACGACGACTTTGTGCGGCACGGTTCCTCCGCAGGAGAAAATAGGTAAAATATGTCGGCCTACGAAGCCTTTTGCTGTCTGATGAAATCAGCGACGTCCTGAACGGTTTGAATCTTCTCTACCTGTTCATCGGTTATTTCCATCCCGAATTCATCTTCCAGAAGCGCTATCATATCGTAGATGTCCAGCGACTCGGCTCCCAGATCTTCCACGATTTTCGAGCTGAGCTGAATATTTTCTTTATTGACGTCCACGAGAACTTCAGCAACGAGTTCTACTACTCTGCTTTCGATATCGTCCATGTGTATTCCTCCAGACAAATCACAGTCTTTTTCCAGGCTGCTCCTAGAGAGGTGGAAGGGTCTGAATTCCCGGAATGCCCTCCCCGCTTCCCCATGTCACATATACAGCCCGCCATTTACCCGAATCACTTGACCGGTTATGTATTCAGACATTCCCGAGCATAGGAACAGAACCGCTGCAGCTACGTCTTCCGGCTTCCCAGTCCGGCGCAGTGGGACATGCGAGCGGATTGCCTCCATTTGATCTTCAGTGAGCTGATCGGTCATGCCGCCGGCGATTATACCCGGTGAAACGGAGTTCACAAGAATATTCCGCGGAGCCAGTTCCCGTGCCAGTGCTTTAGTGAATCCGATAAGTCCCGCTTTTGCCGCCGAATAGTTTGCCTGACCGGGATTTCCCGCCTCTCCCGCGGTGGACGAAATAGTTATAATCCGGCCTTTTCTCCTGCGGATCATGTTCTTGCTCACACTGCGGCACAGGTAAAATACACCGCTGAGATTCGTAGACACGACCTCATTCCAATCGGTATCCTTCATGCGCCCTATGAGCCCGTCCCGGGTGATCCCCGCGTTGCTCACGAGTATGTCGATTCCGTTTCGCTCCTGCACTGTTTCCGCTATTGCCCGGTCAACTGCCTGAGGATCGCTTACGTCAAATCCTTTAACAGTCGCCTGACCTCCGGAATGCCGTATTTTCTCAGCCACCAGATTTGCGGAAGCCTCATCAGTCCGGTAGTTGATAATGACATAAGCCCCGGCTCGAGCCAACTCAAGCGCTATAGCGCTGCCGATTCCGCGTGAGCCTCCTGTTACGAGTGCAGTTTGTCCATGGAGGGAAATCAACTCCGGGATCATTGCGGAGGGGCCTCCAATGCTCGAAGGGTTTCAAGATCCGAGATGCTCATTGCAGGAGCTTTCCTGTCGATTCGTTTCATCAGTCCGGTCAGAACCTTTCCCGGCCCTATCTCGATGAAAAGACTCGCGCCGGATCGCTGCATCGTGCGAACACAATCTTCCCAAAGAACCGGGCGAATAACCTGTTCCGTGAGAAGATCTTTAATGCTGTTGCCGGAATCAGGATAGAAATCGGCGTTCACGTTCGCAACCACAGGAAAAGCGGCATTGGCAGGAGACACCTTTTGAAGGCGCTCTTTCAATGCTTCTCTCGCGGGCTCCATCAGACTGGTATGGAATGCCGAAGAGACAGGGAGCATAACCGCTCGGGTTCTTCTTTCCTCTTTCACTGCTTCGAGAACTCGGTTCACCGCTTCCACATGACCGGAAATGACAGTTTGGTCGGGCGCATTGAAATTGGCCGCCTCAAGCACCTGCCCTCCTCTGTGCGCGTCGACGATCTTCTTGGCATCATCCCGAGAGGGACCTATAAGCGCGGCCATGGCACAGGTTCCGAGTGGTTGCGCGTTATCCATTCCCTCTGCGCGGACGCGAATGATGTCGAGCGCCTCACCGAATTCCAGAACACCCGCTGCGCAGAGAGCGGAATATTCTCCAAGAGAATGCCCCGCCGCCACAATAGGCGCAAAGGTGTATCGACTTCGCAAAGCGGCCAGGAGGGCCATGGAATGCACAAATACGGCAGGCTGCGTGTGAACGGTTCTGTTCAGCTCGTCTCCGAGATCGCCCGCCATGACACGGCTCAGGGAATAACCAAGAATATCGTCTGCACGTTCCAGGAGTTCACGCGCTTCCGGACTCTCTCGAATGAGATCCTGTGCCATTCCGGCAAATTGCGATCCTTGCCCCGGAAACAGAAGTGCGACCGATCTGAATTCCTGTACGGCTACAGATTGCATAGCACCAGTCGCTTACTATTCCATTTCTATGACGGTTCTGCCCTTGTAGAAACCGCAGCCCGGGCAGATTCTGTGCGGCATCATCGCCTGAGAACACTCCGGACACTGAACCAGATTGACAGGAGTCAGTTTTTTGTGAGTGCGCCGTTTGTCTCGCCTCGTCCGCGAGACCCGCTTCTTTGGTACTGGCATGACAAATCCTTTGCAGAATACATAGTCGAGTGAAGACCGTCTCTATTCACAATCTTCTAGATATACACCGGCCTTGACTCGAACTCAATATCTTTAGATCTGTCTCGAGCTTTTTTTGGCTTGGCTGGTGCGGTTTGCGGGGTCAGGATTCCCTATCGGGATTCCTTTAATCCGCAGTTTTATCTTTCAGTTTTGCGAGCGCTTCCCATCTCGGGTCAACGCGCTGTTCCTTGGAACACTTGCATTTTTCCGATCCTTGTATTTCGCCGCACGTCGGGCACAAACCCGGGCAATCCGGCGTGCACAAAGGTTTCATGGGGATGCTCAGCATGAATTCGTTAACGATAATCTCCCCGAGATCTATTTCAGATCCCTGGATGATGAGTTCGTCACCTTCTGCTTCCAGAATCTCATGCTCCTCCGCATAAGATCCGGATTCCGTTGTCAGGACGAGGCTCAGGTCGATCTCCTTGTCCAAATCGAAATCCTTGATACAGCGTGAGCACTGGAGATGCAATATGCCTCGAACCGAGCCCGTGAGGAATATTTCTTTTCCGCTCCTGGTCAGCTTCACGTTACCCGCAATTCGGGGATCCAGGCTGAGGGCCTCCTTTTGAGGCAATTTTTGCAGGGCGAGTGAGAGAACGTTCTCCTGGCCTGAGAAGCTTAATTCTAAATCTTTATCGTTAAGTTCTTCAATTTTGATCTTCATAGCTCCAACCTCAAGAGAAACAATTAAAATATACCATCTTGGAAATTCAGTCAAGGCGAAAGTTCGCTTAACGGTTTAACGATCCATCGTATTTTGGTCGTTGACAAAGATAATGTGCTTGTAGGAGTGCTATCTCTGGGGATGTGGCGACTAAGACAATTAGTCAGAACCGGAACGCATTACAGCCGAAGAGGTTTACAAAAAGTTGAAAGACGGCTCCACTCTCCTTGTCTGCGCCTATGATGACGAAGACAAATTTGGCACGGTGCATCTGAAAAGAGCCATTTCCTACAACACATGAATCTTCTTTCCGAGCATTGACCGTTTCGGTAGAAATTTGCTCTACAGTATATCGCTCAGTCTGTGCTCCGCACTCCGAGCTGTGATTGGTGCAACGGTTCCGGAAGGACCCGTGAATGCCCCGACCGGAAGAAGGACGTGCGATCCAGCACCTTCTCCTGGAACTCTTCCAGGTACAGGTAGATCACTGGTGTAATGTACAGAGTGATGAACTGAGACACGACGAGGCCGCCTACGATCACCAGCCCGAGCGGCCGGCGAGATGCCGCATCAGCGCCGAAGCCCACCGCGATGGGGATGGCGCCAATGACCGCAGCGAGGGTCGTCATGATGATAGGACGGAATCGGTCCATGCTCGCGTCGTGGATAGCTTTTTCGGCCGGTTCACCGGCCTCTACCCGCTGGCGCGCGAAGTCGACGATCATGATCCCGTTTTTTTTGACGATCCCCATCAGCATGAACATACCCACGAATGCATAGAGGGACGCCTGCTCTCCAAACAGGAGCAAGGTCACTAACCCGCCTACCAGGGCAGTGGGAAGGGTCGAAAGCACCGTGAGCGGGTGGACGTAGCTCTCGTAGAGGATGGCAAGTATCACGTACATCACAAACACAGCCAAACCCATGAGGACTGTCAAATCCTTGACCGTGTCTCTGAAAGTCAGGGCCTCGCCCTGTAAGTTGGCACGCATGGTCGGCGGCACGATCTCTGCCGCTGTCTTGGCGACGAAATCGGTGGCCTCACCCATTGCAACCCCCGGCTTGAGGTTGAAGTAAAACGTAACACTCGGAAATTGATTCAGGTGGTTCACAGCCTGGGGGCCAAGCGTAGTCTTCCACGTGACCAGGGCATTGAGCGGCACCATATTCCGACCGTCATCGGACTTGATATACAAGAGCGAAAGGTCTTCGGGTTTCGACCGTTCGGCGTCTTTGACCTCTAGAATGACTTGGTACTGGTCTTCGGGCTTCTTGATCAGGTACAGATAGTTTTGGGAGTACGCATTCCGCAGAAGACCAAGAATCCGCGCCTCCGAGACTCCGTACGTTCTGGCCTGATCGCGACGGATGTCGATGTCCACGTTGGGCGTGTTGTTGAAGTAGTCCCACGAGATGGTCTGAAACCCCTGATACTCTCTCAGCTTCCCCATAAGCTTTCCGGCCACCTCGTACACTTGACCGGCGTTCACCCCGGACAGGGAGAATGCATACTGCCCCTGATTCCGGTTTGTGGCGCCTGTGCTGATCTCCAACACAGGGAAGGGACGCAAGAAGGGGAATACGCCGGGAATAGCGCCTAATTTTCCCATCAATTGCCCCGCGACAGCCTGGATGGGCGCACGCTCATTGGGTGGATTGAGGAACGCGAGCAGCAATCCTTGGTTGGATGACAGAAACTGATTGTTGCCCGTCATGGTGAAAGTGGCGTTGACAGCAGGGTCCTCGCTGAGGATCTCGTCGGCTTGATCCTGAAGGCGATACATCTGCTCGGGCGATGAGCCCTCCCGGGCGATCATCACGCCCCAGATGAAGCTGCTATCACCGGTTGGTAGGAACGTCTTTGGGATGAGCATGAAAAGCCATATCGTACCGACGAGGCAGACGCCCCAGATCAATGCAGAGATCCACCGCCGCCGCAAGAACCACCAAAGCGACCTGCCATAAGCGGCGAGAACCTTTTTCTCCGCGCCACCGATGACCCGTTCCATCCATGTTCTCTTGGCGCCGGGCCCCCGGTCTTTAAGCAGCCTTGCGGACATGAGCGGTGTGAGCGTCAGCGACACAAGACCGGAAGCAAAGATGGCAACCACGATCGTGATGGCGAACTCACGAAATACGCGACCCATCAGTCCGGACATGAAGACCAAAGGGATGAATACTGCCGCCAACGAGATGGTCATCGAGAGAATTGTGAAGCTGATTTCCCGGGCGCCGTTGATGGCCGCCTCCAGCGCCTTCTCCCCGTGCTCCATACGACGTACCGTGTTCTCCAGGAACACGATCGCATCGTCAACGAGAAACCCGATTGCCAGGGTAAGGGCCATGAGCGACAAGTTGTCGAGGCTGTACCCGAGCGCGTGCATCACAACAAAAGTAAGCAGAAGCGACAATGGTAGCGCCACGACGGGAATCAGAGTATCTGTGGCTCGCCCAAGAAACAGGAAGATTACGATCACCACCAGAACAAACGCGATCACGAGCGTCTCTTGCACGTCCCGGACGCTGTTGACAATCGTCTGCGAACGGTCGTAAATCGTCGTGACACGCACCGAGCCCGGGAGTTCTTGGCTGATCACCGGAAGCAAATCGCGGATGCTCTTCGCTACCTCTACTGCATTGGACCCGGCTTGACGGAAGACAGCGACGACCACGGTGGCTGACGGAAGAGGGTAGCCTCGCAGCCAGAACCGCATGTTTATCCGCTCGTCCTGGACGGAGTCCTTCACTTGGGCCACATCGCGGAGGTACACCGGAGCGCCGTTCCTGGTGGCAACGATAAGATCACCGTACTCTTGGGCGTGTTCCAGTTGGCCTCGCGGGCGCAACAACGCCGTGCCCGCTGCATCGTCGAACTGCCCGGCGCCGACGTACGATGTGCCATTTCTGACCGCGGCAGTCACATCATCCACGGATATGCTTCGTGCCCACATTTTGGATGGATCCGCCTTGACACGGACCGCGCTCTTCGTGCCGTACACGATCGCTCGGCTCACACCCGGCAAAATGCTAATCCGCTGACCGACCTGGGTACTCGCGTAGTCGTAGAGCTGGCCTCGAGTCACCGAGTCACTGGTGAGCGCGATGTACAGGATCGGCTGGTCGTTTGGGTTGGTTTTGGAGAAAGTCGGTGGCGAAGGCAGGTCCACGGGCAGGTTGCCCGTAGCCTGAGTGATAGCAGTCTGCACGTCCGTAGCCGCGGCATCTATGCTCTTTTCCAGCACAAACTGAAGGGTGAGGCTCGTGTGTCCCTGGGAACTCTTGGATGTCACGAGTTCCAGTCCTGGAATCTGCATGAACGCCCGTTCCAGAGGCGTGGCAATGTTGTTAGCCATTGTGTCCGGACTAGCTCCCGGATAATTCACCTCAACCTGAATAACCGGGTAATCAACGGCCGGAAGGTCGTTCACCGGGAGTCGTAGATAGCTAAGCACGCCGAAAAAAATCACTGAGACCGTCAAGACTGCAGTCATAACCGGTCGGCGAATGAAAGGCTCCGAGAGGTTCATGACTCGTTCTCCTTGTTGCCTGCCGGCCGGGTCTGCACGGAGCGAGACTCCTGAACGTGTACCTGGGCCCCGGGCGTTACCGCGATCTGGCCGCTGACTACTACTCGCTCATCGGGTTTGAGACCTTGCTCGACCACAACCAACTCGTCTTGACGTTGGCCCAATTTCACCGGCCGCAGCTCGGCAGTGGAATCCTGTTTAATTACGTACACAAATTCGCCTTTTGCGGACATTTGAGGTGCGTCTGCCGGCACGAGCACAGCCTCTTTCAAGGTGCTCAACACAAGCCGAACCTTGACGAATCGACCAGGCCAGAAGTAGTGATCGCTGTTGGCAATCGTTGACCGCAGCTTAACCGTCCCCGTACCTTCCTGAACGGCATTGTCCAGAAACGTAAGCTTCCCGTCTCTCGGTCTGGTGGGCTCGTCAGGCAAGCGCACTTCCACCTTGAGCGTTCCTTGCCGCATGTTCCGTTGCACAGCCGTAAGGTCTGTCTCTGCAATTGTGAAATCCGCGTAGATGGGGTCCAACCGCTCAATGACCAGGAGCGAGCCTGTGTTCGCTGCCACGACGTTCCCGATATCCACGAGCCTCTGTCCTGCTCGACCGTCAATCGGTGAGCGGATGGAGCAGTAATCCAGATTGAGCCGCGCTGTCTCAACGGCAGCCTCGCTCTGTCGCACCTGGGCCTGTGCCACATCGAGCGTGTTTTTCCTCTGGTCGTATTCCTGCTGCGACACGGAGTTCGTCTTGAGCAGGTCGGCGTAGCGGTTGAACTGGATTTTGGCGAGTTCCAACTGCGCTTTTTTCTCCGCAAGAGTGCCTTCGGCCGAGGCGAGTTGAGCTTCGTACGGCCGAGGATCGATAGTAAAAAGCAGGTCGCCGGTCTTGAGGTCCGCGCCGTCGGTGAAGTGGATTTTGGTGATGCGGCCGGAAACCTGCGGTTGGATGGAGACCACCTCTCTGGCGACAGTTTTGCCGATCCCGTCGAGGTAGACGGGCACGTCCTGCGTGACTGCCGAGACAACCGACACGGGCGCGGGCGGCCGGTCGAACCCTGACTGAGGCTTCTTGTCACAGCCCACCAGCACAATGGCCAAGAGGCAGACGACAACCAGTGCCTTAACAGAACGTGTTTTCATGCGATGATACTCCGCTCATACGTTATGAACCCTTCGCGAGAGGGAATTTCATTGTTGGTTCTGAATTCTCTGACAATGGGGACCAACACCAAATTGTCTCGTCTCAGACGATGGTGCCTCGTATCATTGATTTTGTCTGCTCGTCTGAGATCTTATACCCGACCATAAGACATCCGACATTTCCTTCAGACAATCGGGTAAAGGTTTTGACGGGTCCAGCGACCACAGGACAGTCGTGCCAAAAAGCGCCCGCTGGAACTGAAGCGCTAATTCAGTCGGTGTCAAATCGTCTCGGATCTCGCCGCGTTTTTGTCTCGCGGCCATGACACCTGCAAGCATCTTCCTGTCTTTTTTCAAATCGGCTGCCATTCGCTGACGCGCGGAGTCACTCGCAAAGAACGGCACAAGAAGGCTCCGTGCCAGCGCTGGACAGTCGGCAAATTCCTCGGTAATTATCGAGGCAAGTCTATACAGCACTTGATCCATTGATTCCGTAGAATGAATTGCTTTCGAAACAAATTCCTTGATCTTTCCCATCTGTGACTGGCACAGATAGGTGAGGATGTCTTCTTTACTGGGAAAATAGTTAAAGAACGTCCCTTTGCCGACATCAGCCGCATTGGTAATATCTTCTACGGTAGTCGCCATGACCCCGCGTTCGGAGAAAAGCCTTAAAGCCTGCTGTACGATCCGTTCGCGTGTTTCGGTTCGTCGCTTCTCGCGTCTGTTGGGCGGTTTTCCGCATGACGGCGAATTCTCCGAATTTGCATGATGAAGAGCATTGTCCATAGGCTTCCCCTACTCATGACTTCAAGTCTTTTATGACCATAAGTCATGTATGGGGGAAGGTCAAGGGTGCCCGGTGGAAATTTTGGAGCACTAACGAAATTTTTGTAACGCTATCTGCGACGAGAGTCCCCGGCAGAGGATCTTTGCCACGTGGCCATCTATATCCTCGCGCAAAACTGAGAGGTTACCTGGTAAGTATCGATTCAGTTATTCGTGGGAAAAATCCCCCCTTCCCCCCTTTATGAAAGGGGGGTGAAGAAGGCACCTGCAATTCCCCCTTTAATAAAGGGGGGGGTAGGGGGATAGGCGTTAAAATAAGAGCATCCACTTTCAACTTTCCTGGTGGAGGTCGGCGTCTCTGCCGACCCATGTTGACGGAAAACGTCCGCGAACAGCTAGGAATCCACGATTCAGCACTAACTTAATCGTTGTCATTGCGAGGAGCGCAGCGACGTGGCAATCGCCTGGCACTCAGGCGCTTAATTTCAGGCGATTGCTTCGCTTCGCTCGCAATGACAGTCATTCAGACACTCTGGCAAAACGTTCGCGGTTCGCTTCGCTCACCGGCAGGTCTCTGGGAAATGATGACTTTCTCTCGAGACGCAAGCTCGACCCCTGTAGATCCCCGTCCGATTCCGGAATCCTAGCCCGGAAGGATTGGATAGGAGTTCCAGAATTAAGCATGATGTCCCCAGAATTCCCACGGCAACTGTTCAAGAACATCTGAAATAGTCGCTTTCATCTTGAGAGGAGCTTCGTCCCCTCTATCGGGGGGAGCGGCGGAGGTGCGCCTGATGGCTTCGCGCCATGAGGATTCGAGCGAGGAGATTCATCTGACGGTTTTGCGCCATGAGCCTCCAAGTATTGGACAATTTCGGGCTTGTTACGGGCGGAGGCAAGGCCCAGAGCCGTTTCGCCGTGCCTGCACCTGACGTTGAGATCGGCCCCATTGGCGATAAGGACCTTCACCACTTCGAGATTTCCTGATTCCACTGCGGCCATGAGGGCTGTGCTTCCTACCATTGTCCTGGCATCGAGATCGGTTCCTCCGTCGAAAGGAATTTCCATCGACATACCAGACTTCCGGATGACCATTCGCCCTCGCTCGTCTCTCGCATTGACGTCTGCTCCCTTGTCGATGAGGAACTTCACGGCTTCGAGATGTCCATTTCTGGCAGCCTCCATTAAAGGCGTGTAGCTGTTATTTCCTTTGATATTGACGTCAGCTCCCTTGTCGACGAGGAATTTCATAATCTCGAGACGATCTGTCATGGTGGCGAACAGAAGTGCCGTTTCGCCGTGCCTGCCCACTGCATTTACATCGGCTCCCTTACTAATGAGGAACTTCACGGCTCGGAGATTTCCACCCGTGGAAACGCGCATGAGGACCGTTGTGCCGTCTTTACTTTTTGCATTCACATCGGCCCCTCTATCGATCAGGAATTGAAAGACGTCGAGGTTTTGCTGCGATGCGTGGGCCGTGAGCGCTGTGTCGCCGTTCTTGTTTGCTGCATTGACATCCACGCCATTATCGACGAGGAACTTCATGACTTCCAGGTTTCCCCCGGACGCGGCAGACATGAGCGTGGTATCGCCCTTGTTGTTCTTGCTTTTGACGTCGAGGCCCTTGTCGATGAAGAACTTCAAGACTTCGATGTTTGATTGGGACGCGGCGTACATGAGGACCGTCCCACCGTAAAGGTCTTTGGCATACACGTCAGCCCCCTGATCGATGAGGAATGTGATGAGTTCAAGGTTTCCCGCCGAAGCAGCGGTCATCAGAGCAGTCTTGCCTCCGTCGGTCGCGTCATCTGGATCGGCTCCGCCACCAATGCGGATCTCGACGGTTGCGTTCAGGATGACTCCCTGGTCTCTTCGATCTTTGGCATTAACGTCGGCTCCATGATTCAGAAGGAATTTAATGAGATCCAGATTGTTCTTTCTGACAGCCTCTATCAGGACCGGAGCGCCGATATTGCCTTTGACCTGAGCTCCTTTGTCGATCAGGAGCTTCATGATATCGAGACGATTCCCTTCGGTAGCTTTCAGAAGTGGCGTTTGCCCGAGTCTGCCCATCGCATTGACATCGGCTCCCTTGTAGATCAGGAGTTTGACGACTTCGATACGTCCCCGCGCGGCAGCCACCATGAGGGCCGTGTCTCCGTATTTGTTCATTGCATTGACATCTACACCTCTATCGATGAGGAACTGGAGGACTTCGAAGTTGGTCCTCACGACAGCACTCATGAGCGCAGTGTCGCCCTTTTGGTTCTTGGTTCTCACGTCCACGCCCTTATCGACGAGGAATTTCATGAGCTCCAGGTTTCCCTGGAACGCAGCGGACATGAGGGCCGTGCCACCGTATGCGCCCTCGTCATGTATATTCGCCCCCTTATCAACGAGGAGTTTCACAAGTTCGAGATTTCCTAAGGCGGCAGCGCTAAGAAAGGCCGTTTCATCCGATTCGGTCTTGGCCTTCACGTCAGCGCCCTTGTCAATAAGGAGTTTTACCGCTTCGACATTTCGCGACCTTGCAGCGTATATGAGAGCCGTAATGCCGCTGTTACCTCTGGCATTGACGTCAGCTCCCTTATCGAGGAGGACTTTCATGATTTCAAATTGTCCTCGCTCGGCAGCATACATCAGGGCCGTTCCGGATTGGTCTGTTGCATTGACGTCAGCTCCCTTATCGAGGAGAAATCTCACAAGTTCGAGATTTGTCGACAGCACGGCCTGCATGAGGACTGTTCGGCCGTCCTCCCACTTTGCATTCACGTCCGCACCTTGTGCCAGCAGGTTCTTCACCGCTTCCAAACGATGCTGTCCGGCGGCACGCATCAATCGTTCATTCAATGAGAGGTCAGCCTGGGATTCTCTCGACCGATTCTGTATCGCTTCTTGCCGATACTCACCTTCGATTCGGACTCTGAAAGATGCTTCGCAGACCCTATGTATCTTCCCATTCTTTATGTACGAGACAGTATGGAATTCTTGTCCTTCATATTCCGGCTGTTCTCCCGGATACTTGGTTTCGTAATACGTAATGCCGTTATATCGGAACCATCCGGTGACATTGCCCTGACAGTGAGGAACAGGGTGTCGTTCATTGAGTCGGATTCCCTGTAATTCGTGCAATAGTTGCCTTTTCTTTGAATTGGAGAATCCGTCTTCTTCAGCGTTCAACAAATCAAAGAAATCATATCCACAACCCGGTCCGGCGCCACTTGCATATAGGAGTTCGACGAGAGTCTCTTCTTTTCCATCGTTGTCGAAGTCTATTTTTCCTGCTTTACCCACGCCCGTTTCTGAAAAGCCGCTCTTACCAATCATCTCATTTGTGATCGAATGAGGCTGATCGAAACGGATATATTCAGGCGACGAAGCCTGTATACGTTTACATAATTCAGTGTCGACTGATTTCTTATCGAACGATTCTGTGACATGCACAGAAAAGCGGCAGGCATTTCCTTTGTTTCGTGCCGCACCAACAGGTGACGAACGGACTAAATATTCCTTATAGTTATGATACAGCAAATGATGCCCATCGGAGAACGGGACTAATTCAATTCTCTGTGTCCATGAATTGTCATCATTTCCATCTTCTTCGGCCATTTCATTCCCATCGTCAGCCTCTGAAATCCCCTTATTTGTGCTGTTGTCCGTCAAGCTGACCCAAGGAATATGTGCGGTGCCTCCGTACTCGATCTCTACGTGCATAGTTCCACTTTCATCGGACTTCAAAACTGAATTACCCGAGCCAAATATCTCACCGAGCCGCCCTTGATTGGCGTAGGCCGCCACGTATTCGCAGAAATTATCAATGGGATGATCGACGATATTAAGGCTGAGAAAGGAATCGATTGCGGGTGTGGACTTTCCTTTAAGTCTTTTGTATTGCAGGTAAGCGTGCTTTATTTCCTTCGTTAGTTCAATTTTTTCCTGAAACGATTCAACCACTGGCAACTGGTTCTGTAAACATCCGCCAAGATTCAGGTACGCCACTGAGCGTGTCGGGTCCAATGTGATCGCCTTCTTGTAGATCTCAATCGCTTCCGCCATTCGAAATACTTTTTCCAGGAAGAATCCATAGTCGTTCAGGATACTCGCGAATGCCTTATCGGAAAGTCCCCGGGGCCGCTCTTTGACGGCTGTTCTGATACCGGCAGCTTCAAGAAGATTGATTGCGATTCTAGTTTTTTCATAGTCTTGCTTGACGTCCTTGTGGTGATACTGCCTCAAAGCATCAGCATGCGCGGCGCGAAGTCGCGCGGAGGTGACGACCGCTTTGTCGGGATCGATCACCATAATTGATCCATTCAGTCCTACAAAAACAATGTTGCTGTTTCGTGCCGGTGCGGCTGAACTTATATACTGGGGCATAACGTATTCGGATATGGCCTTCGGAGATTTCGGGTCACTTACATCGATAATATGGAGTGCATTGTCCACTGTAGAAAGATAGATTGTCTCGTCGCTGACAAAAGTCACTTCTGCACCAGAATAGTTGCCTTGCAATGCACCCAATCTCTCAGTTTTCGGGAAGAATTTTCCTAAGATTTCGGCCCGTTCATCAGTCAAGAGAAGAATTCCGTTGGGCAGAATAGCCTTGGGGTCCCCTATGTGACTTTCTCTCTCTAACTCCACTTTTGGACTCAACGGATTGGAAATATCAAAGACCGTTAAATTCTTATGCACATTTTGAACCAGCAAGTGTTTGCCGTCGGGAAGTGGGTAAAATTCATATGCGGGTGTAGAGTACCTTTTCGGGTCCTTGACGCTTGCGAGCAGTTTAGGACCACTATCATGAAATACCTGAAAGATGTGAAAAATAGACCGTTCTGCATTCTTCTTCGTGAGGTATCGTTCTGAAACGAAGAGATATTTACCATCAGCAGAAAGACGAGCCTTTAGAATATCCAGCTCAACTCTTCCAACCTCTCGCAATGCTTTTGGGTTGTTAATATCCAATGCAATAACACCGTACCAACCTTTCGGATCCTGCCCTTGAAAATACGTACTGTACAAAAACAGGGTTTTCTCGTCGGGACTCATGTCCATTCCTATCGGACTGGTTACGGGAAAAAATGTGATTTGGCCGATTTTGGTCACATCAGAAATGTCAAAAATATACAGACCAGTTTTGTCAGTAGGTTTAGGGCCCCCGTCATTCCGAACCAGTGCATAGAGGAAATTGGGAGAACTTTTCGGGATTATCAGTTTTTTGACGTACCCATCTACAGGCAGTGTATTTATGATGTACGGATAAGGGTTTTTAGCAGCCTTTGCTTTTGTGGCCGATTCACTCGCGACGCAATTGGCGGCAGTTAAACAGAAAAAGAAGGCGCACACTACCATAAGGGCTATCTTCGGCTGAAATCTTATTTTCACGGTAACCTCCCCAAAAGAACAAGACCGGTGGTCTGAATAGGCCACATAGCTTGTCTGAATCCAAAATGCTCCTCTCACCGTCCCACCATTCAGTCGGGATCAAGTCCGCAGCCCATCGTGTCACCCTGGGCTCCGCATGGCACAGGTTCGCCACACTGATGTGTCCACAAGGACCACCTCCACTGCTCCGTGATTCGTCATCTTGGGATGGCTTTCAATTGCTTTCCTGTCCCGCCAGATTGTACCAGCCTCTTACACTTTCTCTGGCTATCAGAGCTTCAGGTCCAAGTTTCACCAATGTGGTTTTTTCTCTAATCCCTGTTAATTCGCATGCCTATTTAAGCAGATTGTCGTCAACATTCAGTGTGGTCCTTACCTTAATGCACCCTTCATCTAAAATATGTATTTATTTGTATCAAGAGTATACTGCGTGTCAACAGGTGAATATCCGGCTCATCATATGAAAACATTCGAAAAGAATGGTATGAGAATTCCAGGTAGAATCCGAGGACTCGGTGAAAGGGCTCTCATTTATTGCTCAATACCCGTCTAGTTCTTCATTATTGATTCCAGGGCCCAAAACAGGTATAAAGATGCAGTCTTGCAAGTGATTTCGCATAAAGCGTTTCCGTGCGGCATGTCTTGTGATACTCCGCTCCAGGCCTATCAAAACAGCCGGAACCACAGGGACTCTGCTCGGAACTGACTAAGATGCGAAATCAAATGACGTTGTCTACGAATTCGGAGCTTTCTCATGCTCTTTCCCGATACGGAAATCGAAGTTTCCGCGGTCATGCCGTGCCTCAATGAAGAGGAGACCATCGGGCGTTGTATAGAAAAGGCCTTGGCGTGCTTTGCCGCCTTGGGAGTCAAAGGCGAGGTGGTCATAGGTGACAATGGGTCGACCGACAGGTCTGTGCTCATAGCCAAGTCGCTCGGTGCCCGGGTGATTCCCGAAAACCGCAAAGGCTACGGTTCGGCATTGAAAGCGGCCATTTATGCATCTCATGGCAAGTACTGCATCATGGCGGATTCCGACGATTCGTACGATTGGAGCGGGTTGGGCCCGTTCATAGAAAAACTGCGAGAAGGCTACGATCTCGTCATGGGAACCCGACTGAAGGGTACCATTCTTCCTTCCGCGATGCCTCCTCTGCATCAGTACTTCGGAAATCCATTTCTTTCCGGAACCATGAACCTGTTTTTTCGGACCGGCGCATCGGATGCATACTGCGGAATGCGGGGATTCTCACGAGCTGCGTTCGACCGGATGCACTTGCAGGCGGATGGGATGGAATTCGCCATCGAGATGATCATCAAAGCTTCCAACAAGCAGATGCGCATCACGGAAATTCCCATTACTCTCCACCCGGACGGCCGGTCGAGACCCCCTCATCTGAGATCGTTCAGAGACGGGTGGCGCACGCTCCGATTGCTCTTGTTTTATGCCCCGGATTATCTGTACGTAATTCCCGGAAGCGCCCTGTTTCTGTTAGGAGTCCTTTTTCAGGCGTTACTGCTCTTCGGTCCGGTCACGCTGTGGGGTCAATATTTTGGGGTTCACTGGTTGGCACTGGGATGTCTTTTCTCTCTGCTAGGATTTCAGGTTCTCTCCCTCGGGGCTTTCGCGAAGGCCTTCGCAATGAACGAATCCTTCGAGATGAGCGGAAGAATATTCAGCAATCTCATGAACTGGTTCACCCTTGAGGCTGGAATCGTCATTGGCGCTGCCATGATTTGGATAGGATTGCTCGCGGATTCTGCCATTCTGGCAACCTGGCTCGCACGTGACAGAGGCAATCTCGGCTCGACCCATGCGGTTTTCGTCGCCACAACCGTAATTGCGCTTGGGTTCCAGGTCGTGTTCTCTTCCTTTTTTCTGGGGATGTTCAGAATCAGCATGTCCAAGAAAGAGGCTGCAGAGAAACCGCCCCAAAGACATTTATCTCTGGTCAGATCGGTTGAAACCAAGGCGGACGGTCAGGATACTCCGTGAGCGTCTTCATCATAAATGAGCCATACGTAAAGGATTTTAACAGAACCCAGAGGTGGGCTGCTCGAACCCGAGGGAGAGTGTTGCGTGCTCCGGACTGGCTCGCCTACGCAACCGCAGTGCTGGAACGCGAAGGAATACCGGTCAAACTCTTCGACTTCCCTGCCCGGGATTGGGACAAGGATCGACTCCGGCGGCTGGTGAACGAACAACGCCCTGATTTTGTGGTTCTGGATTCAACCACGCCTTCCATATATTCCGATATCGAATGCGCCCGCATGTGCAAAGAGGCAGGTGCTACGGTTCTCATGGTGGGTCCCCATGCGTCGGCTCGCCCGGAAGAAACGATCGAGCTTGCAGACGGTGCTGTGGATGCTATTTGCATAGGAGAATACGACTACACCGTCCTGGACGTGGTAAAGAACTACCCTCACCTAGAAACCGTCAATGGCATTTGTTTCCTGGATCGAGGCAAGCCCAAACGCACCGTATTCAGACCTCTCATAGAAGATTTGGACTCCTTGCCGTTTCCTGCATGGCATCATTTGGACCTCCTGCGATACTTCGACGGCTCAAAGCTCTACCCGTACGTGGATATCTTTTCCGGTCGAGGATGTCCGCATTCCTGCACGTTTTGTCTCTGGCCCCAGGTAATGCACGGCCGTAAGGTCCGGCTGAGATCTCCTGAAAACGTTGTGGACGAGATGGAGCGAGATATTGCACTGTGTCCGAAAGTCGTGCAGGGAGGAGAATTCTTCTTCGAAGACGACACCTTCACACTGATCAAATCAAATGCCGTTGCCATATGCGAAGAAATTGTGAAACGGGGGCTCAAAGTAAAATTTTCCGTAAATGCCAGGACCGACACTGCTGATGAGGAGCTGTTTCGCATTCTGAAAGCTGCGGGATGCAGGGAGCTGCTGGTAGGGTTCGAATCCGGTGACTCGAACGTGCTCACGCACATGCAAAAAAGAGAGAGTGTCGATGATGCCCGCCGATTCATGGAGCTCGCTCACAAAACCAAACTGGATGTGCATGGGTGTTTTGTCATCGGCTTACCTGGTGAGACGGAAGATTCGATCGGGAAGACTATCGATATGGCCCTTGGATTGGGTCTGCACACTGTGCAGTTTTCCGGGGCGGTTCCGTTTCCGGGAACGCGATATTTCGACTACTGCAAAGAAAACGGTCTCTTAAAGACAGAGCAATGGGATTTGTGGCTCGAAGACGGTGAACAAGCAGCAGTGGTGGATTATCCGGGCCTCAGCAGAGATAGAGTGAAACAAGCGGTGGATGAGGGGCTCAAGAAGTTCTATTTTCGCCCGTCTTACATGCTGAAGTTTCTGTTCCAGACACGGAGCATGTCCGATCTTTATCGAAAACTGCGGGGCGCCAGGAATTTTCTCTCTTATCTCTGGAACGAGAGACGGGCCACATGACAGGAGAACCCAGAGTTTCCATCGTTATTCCGGTGTACAACAGCCGAAAGACGATCGAAAAATGCATTGAATCGCTCTTGCTTCTCGATCACGACAGTCTTGAAATCATCATCGTGGATGATGGTTCCACAGACGGAACTCCTGAACTGTGCGATCGATATTCCGAGGTACGGCTAATTCGTCTATCAAGAGGAGGCCCTTCCCGCGCGCGGAATATCGGCATCACCGCAGCAAGGGGCGAATTTGTGGCTTTCACGGATGGTGATTGCCTGGTGGACGCTCGGTGGCTCAAGGAACTCGAAGTTCCGTTTGCGGACCCTCGCATTGCCGGCACGGGCGGAGATCAAAAAAGTCCCGATGATGAAACGGAGACGGGCAGAATTGTCCAGGAGTTTCTTAAATCCATAGGTTTTATCACTGGATATATAAAGACCGATGCACAACTCAGAGAAACCGAGCACAACCCTTCCTGTAACTCAATGTATCGAAAACAAGTCCTCTTGGACGTTGGCGGATTTGACGAATCGCTCTGGCCCGGGGAAGATGTCGAACTGGATTTGAAGATAGTCCGAAAGGGCCACAAACTCATGTACAACCCGTCAGCAGTGGTGTTCCATTACAGACCCTCCACGTACAGGGGTTTTTGTCGCATGATGTTAAGATACGGAGCCTCTCAATGGCCGTTGGTCATGAAGTACGGATTGTTCCGTAAGCTCCACTATATTCCGCCGTTGCTGATTGTATGTTTTTTGGGGTTTCTTGCGGCACTTTGCAGAGAAGCAGCAGCGGCCTTTCTTGTGATTGTCTTTCCAGCCCTATTCTTTGCATGGTTTTTGTGGAAAACTGAATCGGTTTCAAAAAGTCTCACCTTTACAGGCCTCATTCTGGGCACCATACTATGCTGGAATTGGGGCTTCTTTTCAGGGTGGATCAATAAAAAAGCAGCGCAACCCGAACAGCGGGCAGGAGTTACTGAATGAAAATCAGAATATATTCCGATTTCGTTTGACCGTACTGTTATATCGGCAAGGGTATTGTCGACGAGTTGAAGAAAGAGTTTTCCCTGGAAGACGAATGGCTGGCGTATCAACTACGACCCGAAACACCGAAAGAAGGCATTCTTCTGACGACACTCTTCCCGGGAGCAGATCTCACCCAACGATACGAAAGCCTCAATCGTGCAGGCGAGCCTTACGGCATTCATTTTGCCCATCTCGAAAGGGTGCGTAATTCTCAGTCCGCTCTGGAAGCCGCGGAATATGCGAAAGACGTCGGCAAATTCCACGAGTTTCACGAACGAGTCTTTCATGCATATTTCACAGAGCTGCAGGATATCGGAAACGTGGACCTGTTAGCTGCGTGGGCGCAGGAGATCGGAATGGATGCCGGCTCGCTTCTGGATGCGCTGAAAACCGGCATGTATAAAGACAGACTGGAAGAAGCTCACCGGAGCGCTGTCGCGAACACGATCACTGCAGTGCCTACGTTTATCATTGAAGATTCAATAAAGCTGGTCGGTGCACAGCCGATAAGTGTGTTCAAGCAGAAGCTGCTGTCATTGGAGAAATAGACCGAATCGACGATTCACATTCGCAGTTGGAAAGAAGGTGCGGAGGAATTTCTCACAGGTTCAGCAACACCCGGAGGATTGTGTCGGCGCTTGGTTTGAATTCTCGGCATCCGGTTCGATGACGCAGCAGCAGGAAGAAGAGTTCCTCCCGAGCGCGTAGTTGATTACTGCGGTGGCGCATCCGACTCCTGTTTTAACGGAAAGTGCTGCAGTAGGGCAATTCTTCGCACATGCTCCGCATTCCATGCATGCATCCCGATTGACGATTTCCACGCTGCCGTTGTGTTTTGCCAAGACGCCATGAGGACATACCTGCAGGCACATGCCGCACCCGGAACAGCGGGTCTCATCGAGATTAAGAGTCACCACATCATGCAAATAAACGAGTTTCCGCATCGGCATCTCCTTTCAGGCCAGAAATCCGGATGAGACCCACAGCGCTATCCCTGCTACGATTCCTGCAATCTGGAAGGGCACTGCCCATTTCATCTCTTTCTTGACCCCAGAAAGCGACGTGTACGTGGAACAACCGGTAAAATTCATGCCCAAATAGGACACAACAACAGTAATGAGCAAGATCCAAGCGCCTGCTTCAAGCGTATTCGGCCACTCTCCGGTTATTGTAGCTTTGAGTGCGATGAAAACCAACGAGGTCGCTATCCCGATAGCGAATCCCTTGAGGGAAAAGGCACGTCCCGGAAGCCAAGGAAGCAGAAGCGGAAACAGAACCGTGCCTGCAATGATTGCAGCCACGAGACCCGCAGATGCAGCCAGCCCGTAATGAGTGATGTTCGTCCAGTAGCCGTACGGCCCGCCAAAAGCGCTCAGGATCAGCAACACGGGAATTATATACAGAGCTGTTGTCGAAGCGCTTACCAGTTCAACGGGAATGACCGCAGCCCTTTCCCGCAGAGTAAACGTCTTGGTGCGCATTTCCGGAGTGGCTTCCAACCCGGAAGCGATGAATTCAGGCAGATCCGACGAGTCCACAGGTCCGTAAACAACTTTGAATCCTGAAAGTTTCTTGACTCTGTGAGCTGCTATTCCAGGAGCACCCAATTGCGGCAGAATCAATTGTTTGTGTGATACGACTTTGGTCAACCCGCTTGTCTCAATGCGATTCACGAGTTCGTCCGTCCCGAAGGTCCCCTTCCCCGCTGCACACCAGACATTTATTCCCTGGGTATCCAGCACGAGCAGCCACGCTGAACTGCCGGGAAGAGCCGACCTCAACGAATCGAAACTCATCTTGTAATTCGCGGTCACCAGCACCGGAGAAGCAGCGTCGGGATCGTTGAGCGCATACAAACCGGGGTCCACGACGAACTTCATGCGACCGATCTTCCATCGAGCCTTGTACGTGCCGAATCTATCGGTAAAAGTCAGATCGGAAGATACTTTCGGGATTTTTCCGGCAAAAGTGTCCACAGCACCGGTAACAAACGGTTGATCCAGCCCGGGAAGACTCGTCCGAGTCTTGGGACGGGGCGGTCAACAACTGCGGGCAGGTGGAGGAATCGGTCGACCCGATGGATTTTCTGCCGGTAAAGAGGTGGTCATGAGTCCCTCCTGGGGAATAATAGACACTTATACTATAGAGTATTGCTTATAAGTGCACAAGTTCAGGCCGACGGTCTTCACGTAACACCATTTCGCCAATAAATTTGACAAAAACCGAAAGGTTCTGCAGAGACGCCGGACCCTACCATCAGCCAGTAGTGGCCGTGCCTCCGTGCCGGCCAAAATTGGGTCTATAAAAGCAATAGGTATAAGCTGCATATTCCTCATCCCCAGATTGCATAGGGCAGTACGACCGCGGCGAGGCTCAGGATGCGGAGTGCCTGGCTCATGAACAGGAGTTGACTCCCCAGCCCGAGGGAAAACAATCCGGCATAGGTAGGTAACTGATGGCGCACCGCACGCAAGGGAGTCGCAATAATGGTTCCGAGAACGAGCGCCAGGACGGTTTGTTTTACATCAAGCGATCCCGTGTTCTGTAACGCACCGGCTGCAGCCATTCCCGAAGTGAACTCGGCTGCAAGCGCAAAGATAACCACTCCCGCAGCTTCGATCGGAAAAACGTCGGAGGAAACGAAACCGACGGCTCCGCTCCTCAACCATTGGAACACTCCCCGTTCTCCGGCGAGAAAGACCAGGATGTAAATCGGGATTGTGTACAGTACCAATCGAACGAATCGGCCCCGAAATTTTTCCCAGATTTTTCTCATGACCGAGGTGTTGTTTGCATCCAGGTGATCCACCAGAGCGCTCCAGGCGGGAGAAGGGGCCGGCAGAGTCCATCTAGTGTATGCAAGCACACCAATGCTCCTGAGACATGCGGCAATAAAGGTAAGAGCAAGATACAAGAGCCCTGCAGTACCCGCAAGGGATGCCACAACGAAGAAGGTTGTGGGTAAATGAACAAGGTAAACCGGCAGGCCGTTATTCACGAGATACGTAAGTACGAGTTCTTTCCGGGATATTCTCTTGGCCTGATAAAAATCCACGAGCATGGAATTTGCCACCACTCCGGATACGAAGCTGGAGACGAATGCTGCACCGCTTTCATCATTGAGATGGCCCCATCGAGTCAACGGACGCACAAGCCGAGCGAGTTTACGGGTCCATCCGAGGCTTTCAAGTGCCTGACCGGCCAGTAATCCCACTGATAACAACACAAGCAGTTTGAGGAGCGGGACGATCAGCTTTGAATAGAGTTTTTCACCAGAAAGAGCGCTCCCGGGAACATACAAAGACCATGCAAGACTTGCAGTTCCTGCCAGAATCAGGATGCTTGGAACAATCAGCCATTTCTTCCCTGGTCTTTTGCCTTTCATTCCAGAAGAGGCATTCCCGGCGATACGCGACATACGTTTCACCGGGGCTTTTCCGCGCTGATCAGTTGGTCCATGTTGGCTCCGTTGCGAATCAGATTCACGCTGACAAACCCGGAGGTCTCCAGATCTTCACGAATTTCTTTAAGAGTGTAAGAATCCCCCGCTGATGTGGCGCACAACATGTTCACTGCGAATATGGCTCCGTCCGGAGGGTTCGTACGACTTTCATCCAGGACGTAATCACGGATCAGCACGGTTCCGCCGGGATCGAGGCTTCTGAAAATTTTCCCGTACAACATGCGGTTCACGTCACGACTGTTGCTGTGAATTATGGCAGACAAGAGCACCAGATCGTGTCCGC